>CAJTPN010000131.1:143-505 GCA_910578185.1 uncultured Acetatifactor sp. | reverse complement strand
CTCAATAAATGATGAAATGCAGGAAATATATAAATACATACAGGAATGCGATAACATTTTAATTGCTTCACCGCTCTATTTTTCGGAGTTGACTGGAAAATTATTAGATGTTGGGAGCAGACTTCAAACATATTTTTGCGCTAGATTTTTCAGGAATGAAGAACCTATTGCAAAATCTAAGAAAGGAGCAGTTATATTAGTTGGAGGCGGTGACGGTCATATAGACAAAGCATATAGTACAGCATGTACGCTTTTACATCATATGAACTGCAGTAACATTCATGAAGTTGTATATAGCCATAACACTAATACAAGACCTGCAATAAATGACAAAAACACACTTATGGGATTAAATAGTATAT
>CAJTPN010000131.1:0-98 GCA_910578185.1 uncultured Acetatifactor sp. | reverse complement strand
TTTACAAAGTGGATTCAATCAAGAAGGATAAACTTATGAAAGTAGAAGATTATAAAATGCGTATTTTATTTGAAATGGACAAAAAAGATTATGTTCCT
>CAJTPN010000130.1:297-511 GCA_910578185.1 uncultured Acetatifactor sp. | reverse complement strand
ATTACAGCGACCTGAAAAAATTCTCTTCTGACTTCAAAGCAGTCTATAATGCCCCAAACGAAACGTCTGCGCTGTCAGAATTGGAAAAGATCAAAGAAAAATGGGGACGCAAATATCCCTATGCAGTCAGTAACTGGGAAAACAACTGGGAGGATGTCAGCTCCTTCTTCCAGTTCTCTGATGAGATCCGGCGCATCATGTATACCACGAATAT
>CAJTPN010000130.1:0-259 GCA_910578185.1 uncultured Acetatifactor sp. | reverse complement strand
AGGAAAGTGACCAAGACAAAAAGTGTATTCCCAAGCGACAGTTCCTTAGAAAAAATGCTCTATCTTGCCAGTGGGAACGTAATCAAAAAGTGGACACAGCGGTACAGGAACTGGGACCAGGTGCTCAACCAGATGGTTGTCCTTTATGGAGACAGGATCACCCAGTACCTTTAAAAAGAAAAAGCCGGGACAGCATATCCTATCAGGAAACGTCCCGGCCTTATTCCATCGGCATTAGCAGTATTTCCAGAAATATCCA
>CAJTPN010000129.1 GCA_910578185.1 uncultured Acetatifactor sp. | reverse complement strand
AGGTAAGTGAGATGGACGCAATACAGAAAGAATTGCTTAATCAGGTGGCGGGACTGCACGAGATGCCCGCCGGCGCCTATAACATCCGCGCCGACGGCGAATCCGTGGCCCGAAGCACCACTGCCCATATCGACATAGTCACCAAGACGGACAAACCGGGCATAGATATCGTGATAAAACCCGGGACGAAAAACGAAAGCGTGCACATCCCGGTGCTGCTGAGCCAAAGCGGATTGACCGAGATGGTCTATAACGATTTCTACATCGGGGACGACTGCGACGTGACCATCGTGGCGGGCTGCGGTATTCACAACAGCGGTGATCAAATGTCCCGGCACGACGGCGTGCACAGCTTTTATGTGGGCAAAAATTCCCATGTGAAATATGTGGAGAAGCACTATGGTTCCGGCGAAGGCTCCGGAGAGCGGATCATGAATCCCCAGACCGTGGTGGAACTGCAGGAAAACAGCTTTATGGAACTGGAGACCGTGCAGATCCGGGGGGTGGATTCC
>CAJTPN010000128.1 GCA_910578185.1 uncultured Acetatifactor sp. | reverse complement strand
TTACCGTACAGTGTTTTCACTCAAGCGGGCTGCTCGTTTCTTTTTTTATTGCCAAAATGTCATACAGATACTTCCTGCCATTTTCGGCATGGTTAATTAAAAGACGGGCATGGAATATATTGTATCTGACAAGCACATTCTCATCATAAACCGGGAGGGCAAAACGGACATCATACCTGTCCCAGCCGTATTTGGCGTTTTTATTGTGTTTTTCCTTGCGGTTTTCTTCAAAAGCCGGGTTAGATGCTATCTGTATCAGCTCCGGTATCGCAGTAGCGGCGTTTGCCTTCGCTTTTGCATTTGCACCCATAAGGCTTTTACGGCTTTCTGATTCCGTATATTCTTCGGGAAGTTCATTTCCGATATAAATGCGTTCCGCATTTTCCTCAATCTCGTAATAGTCCCCGACATATCCTTCGAGATACTGCTTTACATCATCCCAGTCAATCTGACGTTTGCCCTTGAAACGGATATCGTTAATCAAGACCAGCTTTTTACCGTCCGCATCGGTTAT
>CAJTPN010000127.1 GCA_910578185.1 uncultured Acetatifactor sp. | reverse complement strand
CTTCCCAGGAAGAGGATGCAGGCAAAACCACTGTGAAAGATCAGCCGCAGGTTGGTGCAAATCTGGATTTGAAGATATAAGAGGAGGCGAGGATATGAATATCAGCAGTAACAATATGAGAGGGTTTTCGCAGTATTCCCTTTTGAATAAACTGTTTTCGCAGAAGAATGGAAATAAATCTGGCGTTTCCAATCAGGCGGGTGCGAATGTCAGTGGAGGGGTGAAGTATAAGCACAGCTATTTGCATTATAACGAGGATGGTGTTCCATGCTTTTCCAAAGAACACGCTGAAAGATGCCTTAAAGGAAGAAGTGATTACAAAAAAATCGTGCCTGTGTCGGAACAGGTAAAAGCAGATTTGGCAGAAGTAGTGAAGCAGGATTTCATTAGCACCAATGGAAAAGGAATACCAGAGGGAAGCAAAAGGCATGATGTAGTTAATAAGTATTTGAGTACAATTTCTGCCAAAGAGTGCGCATCCGCTTCATGGACATTGATTAAAATGGCAGGGGATTAT
>CAJTPN010000126.1 GCA_910578185.1 uncultured Acetatifactor sp. | reverse complement strand
TGCGGAAACGCCTTGCAGAAAAGGCAGGCATTGAAGATATGCCGGATAAAACCACGCAGACGAAACCCTTGACAGCAGACAAAAGAGGTGAGAACAAAATGAGCGTTTTGGAACGACTGTACATGGGAAACCTATGCCCCGTTGAGGAAGCTGTTCCCCATGACACAGAGTACCGCACCCTGTCAAATAAAATCGGCGAGGAACGGGAGTATTTCGAGGGAATATTGTCGGCAGAGGACAGGGAGCGGTTTGAAAAGTGGAATACAATGGTTTTCCGCTACGAGGATATAACAGAGTATGCAAATTTCGCACAGGGTTTTCGGTTGGGCGCAATGCTTACGTCTGAAATTTTTATAGGGAGTGAAAGCGAATAAGGGCATGGAAAAAACAAAAAGTCTGTTGGATTTACTTGTAAGGCTAAGGACTTATAAAGCCTTAGACAGAGCCGCCGAAAAAAACAGGAATTACCGCGCCACTCTGAAAGAGCAGGATAAGGCGTATGACGAACTGCAAAAGGCAGGACTGGACA
>CAJTPN010000125.1 GCA_910578185.1 uncultured Acetatifactor sp. | reverse complement strand
CGCTCCATGCGGGTTATGAAATTACTCCAAATGCATCGCTAACATTTTTGGATATGCCCTATATAAAAAAGCACGCCCATCTGCAAAACACTTTTTTAGACATTGCATCAATGGATATGATGGGGGAGCTGACGATTGATATGAAAACACAGGAAGTTTATCAAATACAAAAAGGGCGTGCAGACAGCTGGGGAAACTCTGTAGAAATACCAGTTTTTGCTAATGACAGCATTGGCCAGTTTATTGATTGTCTGGGGATATGGCTCTCTTTTTATCAACAGCTTCGGGATGAGGTTGATAAGAATCTGGCCATAAACCCAAAGTTCAGCCTTTTTGACCATAAAGAAATGTATGAGCCAATTTTAAATAAGCTGAAAGAAATTGATCCGGAATCTGTAAAATGGCGAAAATACTTCTGGCGCAGGATGTGTGAACCAGACATTTTATAAATAACGGGAGGAACGAATATGAAATATGACTTATCTGCTGTTGAAATGCTAAAAATGCTGGGTTATGACCAGCCAACAGGCGGGGAATGGCTTGAAAAATTAAA
>CAJTPN010000124.1 GCA_910578185.1 uncultured Acetatifactor sp. | reverse complement strand
CGGCGGATAAGGCGGTTGGGCGAAGCAGAGGCGGACTGAATACAAAGCTGCCACTATCGTGGATGAACTGGGGAACCCAGTTGAATTTATGCTGTCTGCGGGAAATGACCATGATTCCGTTCACGCTGTTGAACTGCTGAAAAAGGTAGGAATCAGCGGCAGCAATGTATTAGCAGACCGAGCTTATGGAGCAAAGACAATCCGAGTTTACATCTCAGAACAGAGAGCCAGCTATGTGATCCCGCCTCAGAGCAATATTTCTAAGCCGTGGCCGGTTGATTGGTGGTTATATAAAGAGCGCCATTTGGTTGAGTGCTTTTTCCAAAAGCTCAAATGGTTTCGCAGAATCGCCACCAGATATGACAAACTGGATGCTTCTTTTCTCGCCTTTGTTTACCTCGCTTCTATCGCTATTTTGTTGATTTAGCACACCTTCCTTGATTTTTCAAACAAGGCCTAATCTCTATCTTTTCCAACAATTCAACGGCATGGATTGCATCATGGTCATTCCCTGCGGACAGCATAAATTCAACTGCTTCGCCCAACCGCCTTATCCACCGTT
>CAJTPN010000123.1 GCA_910578185.1 uncultured Acetatifactor sp. | reverse complement strand
GCCGGAAAGTCAACGCCCTTGTGCGCCGGACGTGCTGCAACTGCGATAACGGCAACTGTATCTTGCTGGACGACGGGGACTATTGCGTATGCCCGCAGCTCATTTCCTATTCCCTGCTCTGTAAATGGTTCCGTATTGCGGTACTGCCCGCAGATAAGGAGCTGTACGCCGAGCTTTACCATACAGAGGATATGCGGCGGTGTAGCGTGTGCGGTGCGCCCTTTGCGTCCAGCTCCAACCGGGCTATTTACTGCCCGGACTGCCGGAAACGTATCACCCGCAGACAGACCGCCGAGCGCATGAGGAAAATGCGGGGGAATGTGACGCGGTAGGGGCAAAATAAGCCTTGATTTATGCGGCTTTCCGGGCGGGAAAATAAGGCGGCAAAGGATTTATACCTTTACCCCGCAAAATGGCGTTCTATTGCGTAACATTTTAATCTCTGCACCCATGAGAAAACCGGGACGCGGTGGCTACTGAAAAGCTGCCGCGTCCCAGTTTTTCTTTTGTCCTACAAACTGGAATTTATATGGCGTTCCAGATAAAACAAAAAGCAAAGACACACCCCCATGCG
>CAJTPN010000122.1 GCA_910578185.1 uncultured Acetatifactor sp. | reverse complement strand
TGGCGTATTGATTGTCCAGCATACGCACTTCATCTGGCGTTAAAAGTTTGCTGCAACATTGTCAAGTGGTAAATTCAGTCAGGACCACCCGTATAACGGGTGGCCTGCACTTGCCCTATAAGAGCGTGATATTGGCCGTGCCTCAAGGCGCGGTGAAACGGTCTGCCGACCGCATATTCTTACAAGCGGCCCCACTCGGCCCTGTTTGAAAAATAGATATTGCACAAATAATGAATAAGAGTAAAATAGGGGCATGAAACGGTATGAATTAACAAAAGAACAATGGGAACACGTAAAAGCAGCGCTGCCGCCGGAAAGAACAGGGGGCCGTCCCCGGAAAGATGACCGGAAAATGCTCAATGGGATGCTCTGGATCGCCCGCAGCGGAGCACAGTGGCGGGAATAGCCGGAGGCGTATGGCCCCTGGCAGTCTGTGTATGCCCGATTTGCCAAATGGCGGGACGATGGTACATTGGAAGCCATATTTCGCGCATTGTCCGCAGATGCAGATATGGAAAACCTGAGCCTGGACTCTACCTGTATCAAGGTTCACGAACGTGCCAACGGAAGGGGAAAA
>CAJTPN010000121.1 GCA_910578185.1 uncultured Acetatifactor sp. | reverse complement strand
CAAAGACAAGGTTTGCCAAGTTCTTCAATCTGCCGGAACTGATCGCATTATTTAAGGAGAGTGCGGACATTCAGACACCGGATATGCTAAAACTGCCTGTGCCGGAAGCAGATTATGAAAATATCGTGTTAAAGCCGAGCGAGTACCAGCAGGACATGGTTCAGTCACTTGCGGACAGGGCGGAGGCGGTCAGGGACAGGAAAGTGCAGCCGAACATCGACAATATGCTGAAAATCACCAACGATGGAAGAAAGTTAGCGTTAGACCAGCGGCTCATCAATGATATGCTTCCCGATGAAGAAAACTCCAAAGCCACAACCTGTGTGGATAAGGCGTTTGAGATTTGGGAGCAGACAAAGGAGCAGAAATCGGCGCAGCTAATCTTCTGCGATTTATCCACACCGAAGGGAGATGGGACATTTAACGTATATGAGGACATCAGGGATAAGCTCATGGCGAAGGGAGTGCCGGAGCAGGAGATAGCTTTTATCCATAACGCCAATACGGAAACAAGGAAAGCGGAGCTGTTCGCAAAAGTAAGAAGCGGGCAGGTTCGTTTTTTGTTAGGCTCAACCGCAAAAATGGGTGCCGG
>CAJTPN010000120.1 GCA_910578185.1 uncultured Acetatifactor sp. | reverse complement strand
CTTATATTTCCTCGTCCGCAGCTTCTCCCTGATGCTTTCGCCGTTTTCCGAAAGGTATGCGCCAAGCTCTTCGACAGTCATCCCGTCCACGCCTGCCGCGCCTTTGTTCCTTACGACTTGCAGGTACGCGGCATTAAGGTTATCCTTGCTCAATACCTGCTCCATGAGACTACTTGTGTCCATGCGTTGTTTCCTTTCTGCCCCTTTTGCCTTTGCCGCCTTTGAAGTCATCGACAGGCGTATGCTCTGGCTACGAAGTGGAACGTACTTCAACTGATTGATTGTTCAGCCCTTCGCTCCATTCCCATTACAGGAACTTCTTCACTACTATGGCTTCTGCTGACTCCTCACAGTTCGTTGTTACTACGGCTGATGAGACCGCCTGTGAGACCTCCACGCTTAAGGTGCGCACTCTTTCCCCTCACCTATCCGCCACATCTACTCGTACTTCCGGCAACTTTTGGACTTCATCTCTTTTGGCAGACTTATCCGTATTTCCGAGCCTTATATGTGATTTCTGTCCGTCGGACCAAGGGTTTGCCTACAGCTTCCTTCAGATTCCACCTCACGATGGACACCCTTGCTGTTCAGCTATACACTTC
>CAJTPN010000119.1 GCA_910578185.1 uncultured Acetatifactor sp. | reverse complement strand
ACACCTTTGAGATAATCTTTTGCCGCCGTGAATAAGATTTGCTCGGCCTCGGTCAGATGCTTTTTCCCCTTGTACTTGAAATAAATCTCGGCCTGCTCGATGTGCTTTTTCAGAGTGCCTAACCGCCGTTCAACGGGTTTCAATTTATGCTGAATGTCAAGCTGTTCCCCTATCATGGACTTGAATTTTTCATCAAGCCCCGCCATATCCATGATGTTGTTGGCTTGCAGGAAATTCAGCATTTTCGCCGCGTCCTTGAGGTTATAGATGGATTGGGAAACCTGCGATTTCCCCTCCTGCGCCCTGCGGGTCAGAATGCCCTGGATATAGTCGGCAAGGGTGGGCGGCTCGGTGTTCTCCTGTTCCTCTTTCAGCCACTTTTGCAGTTTGGCGATACGGGCTTTCAGTTGCCGGAGTTTCTGATTTGTCACTTCGATTTCCCGGTTCAGATCGCCGCGCTCGGTGCGGATGCCGCGCTTCTCCATAGCGGAGGCGGCAACGCCTAAATGGACGGTGGGTATCTGGTCGATGCCCTGCCGCTCATAACTGCGGTGGTCGATGCGCTGGTTGTGTCCGTACTGCTCCAACGCCCGGTTGCAAAGCTGCGCCCACGCCG
>CAJTPN010000118.1 GCA_910578185.1 uncultured Acetatifactor sp. | reverse complement strand
GCGAACCGGTCCTGCTCTCCAGACCGCTGTTGGGATGGGAGAACGTGGCGGGAACGATCAACAACGAAGGGCCATACGCGTTCGTCAGGGACGGGAAAGTCTACCTCACCTATTCGGGCGGCTCGGCTAACAGCTATACCTATGTTCTGGGGCTTCTGACGGCCCGGGCGAAGGACGACCTGCTGCAGACGGCCTCCTGGGAGAAAAGATGCGCGCCGGTGCTTTCGTTCTACTCGGTAGAAGGGGAGTACGGCCCGGGGCATAATTCCTTTTATGTCAATGAAGAGGGAGAATTGATGATCGCCTATCATGCGGAAACCGCTCTGGACCGGACAATAAGATGCGACGGCATCCGCCGGGTTCACTTCCGGCACAACGGTATGCCGGAATTCGGCATGTCGGCGGCGGAGGATCTGAATCCGCTGCTGCAAAAAGTCAGAACACAGATCGTGATCAAAAAATAAACAGAAGGAAAATATCGGAAAACAGCGTCCCTGGGGCGCTGTTTTTTTGGATAAATGGAGGAATTTTCATTCTGATAATATTCGATAAGTGGTTTAACGATATTCATATCTATAATGCGATTATATAACAAATGCGAAAAATAAATATAGGGCA
>CAJTPN010000117.1 GCA_910578185.1 uncultured Acetatifactor sp. | reverse complement strand
AGAAGATTATAAAATGCGTATTTTATTTGAAATGGACAAAAAAGATTATGTTCCTAACGGAAGCGTTTTTAGCAGACCTTCTGCAAGGGCTGTCATCATTAAGGATGGAAAAATAGCAATGGTATATAGTAAGAAATATAATTATTATAAATTTCCGGGTGGAGGCATAGAAACTGGTGAATATATGGAAGATGCATTGATAAGAGAAGTATTAGAGGAAACGGGGTTATGTGTTATTAGAGATTCCATTCAGGAATATGGGCAGGTTCATCGCATTCAGAAAGGTACAAAAGAGGATATTTTTATACAGGATAATTATTATTTCCTGTGCAGCGTGAAAAAGGATATAGAACAACAAAATTTGGACAAGTATGAAGCGGACGAAGGCTTTACGCTTGAATTCCTGAAGCCGCAACTTGCGATAGATGTAAACAGGGAAACGATACTGGATGATTTCACTCAGATAATGTTGGAACGAGAGGCACTTGTATTGGAATTACTGATACAAGAGGGATATTTTGAATGTGGAGGTAAATTACATGAAAATACCCAAAATGATATTGTTTGATTATGGTCAGACGCTGATTGCAGAACAGAAATTTGACGGCGTAAAGGGAACAGAGGCTGTCTTACAGTATGCTACAAGAAATAAGTATCATTTGTCGGCAGAGCAGGTGCAAGCCAAAGCAAATGA
>CAJTPN010000116.1 GCA_910578185.1 uncultured Acetatifactor sp. | reverse complement strand
TTTCTGCTCCGCAAGGGAATGTGCAAGGGAAGTGGTCTTATACATATCATCCAGCTTATACGCATGATTCATAATCAGATTGCGCTCATCGCTGTCATATACCGACCTGTGAAATTCCATGCGGTTAATGAGCTGCTCCGCCTGTACCGTTGCCGGAAGCTCCGAAGCGGTATGCACTTCCCATTCGCTCATATCCACATCAAAATCATAAAACTGCGGATAACCGTCATTCAAACCGCCGCTTCTCATAATCGGCACAAACTCAAAACCTCTCTCCTGCAGATAATCCAGCACATTTCCATTCCACTCATTTTCTTCCAAAAATGGTATGGCATATAAAACATTTGCCACTTCTGACTGCATATCTACAATTTTTATGGTTTCATATTCCCCGCTGTCCGGTGTGGAGATTCTCACAATCACATCGCCATATTCAATCGGAACATTCGCCCTTTCCCGTTCTTCCTGCAATGCCTTAAAATCCGTTATCTCATGGGTATCCGTATCATAGGCATAGTCTAAATGGTATTCTTCTACTTCCTCACTCCGTTCATTTCCTAATAGCGTTACCCATGCCCCGGCTCTTTCAAGGTAGGCTTCCACATTCTGCCTGTCATCGTCTTTCATGGCAGACAGCAGATTAAATATTTCCGTCCTCTCCATGCCTTTAATATTCAAAAGGTCATATTCGGAACGGTCTGTATTTGACACAAGCAGGATAATGTCCTCCTGTGACTGTTCTGCGGCACG
>CAJTPN010000115.1 GCA_910578185.1 uncultured Acetatifactor sp. | reverse complement strand
CCGGCTGCGCCTTTCCTCCCGTAACAGGAATTGCAGGGCTTCCGGGTCATTGGGGATTGCTTCAAAGCGTTCAAACTTTCCAAGCTGGGGGTCGGGATAACCGTCAAAGCGTCGGTCTGCTGGCTGCTCCCGCGTCCCCTGCTCATAAACAAGCGTTACTGTCCCCGCGTCAACCGTGTTATCCTTGACGCGCTCATAATGCTTTTCATAGTCCAGCTCATACAGGTTGCCCTTGATCTTCCCGCCCTCTGTCCCGGTCAGCTCCACGGCATACGCAAGGATAGGGTCGCGGCTCTGCTCCTTGTAGAAACGCCATGTGTTATTCGGTGCGGTGTCCTTGATGAAAACGTCACGCTCCCGGAAGCAGTAAGTCCCGGACGGGCGGGAAAGCCACAAAAGGGTCTTATCCTCTTTATTAGGGCTTGCCGCCTTTTCCGCAATGATCTGTTTGTCAATGTCAAAATCGCTCTGATAAAATCCCGTGTTCTGTTTCAGAATGGCTTCAAGGGAAGCCAGCACGTCCACATTTTCAAATTTATTCCGTTTCCCCATAGGGTCAGCTCCTTTCCAAGTCCTGCGACTTACTCCTTGCCTGTTTCCTCTGCGCCGCCCGTTCCTTGTCGGCTTTGAGCTGCGCCCGGATAGAGGGCTTCTTTTCCGGCTTTTTCCCCGGCTCCGCTTTCTTGCCCTGTTCCTTATCCGCTTTCAGTGCAGCGGCATACTCGGCAAGGGAGATCTGTTCGCCGCTTCTCGCCTTTGCTTCCAGCTCGTCGGCGGTAGGGGTGGGCGTGTTGTTGATGATACC
>CAJTPN010000114.1 GCA_910578185.1 uncultured Acetatifactor sp. | reverse complement strand
TTTGAAATGTCGTAAGCAAGCCAAATAGATGGTTCAAACTTTTCTGTTTCGATTGCGTTAATTGCCTGTCTTGATGTTCCCACCATTTCGCCTAATTGTTCTTGGGTCATTCCTTTTTCTTCTCTTAATTCTCTGATTCGATTTTTCATTAACAAACTCCTTTCTGTAAGGTTGACCTTACTACATAGTATATCACTTTTTTGTGTAATGTCAACCTTACAAAATATTTTTTAAGAATGTATGAATGTGTGAGATTTCGTAGTCATCGGCATTGTGGGAATGTGTATAACTGGCTATCTCATGGAATTGTGGGTAACTCTGTTTGCAGGACGTGGGAAAGCTGCACTTTAGCTTTTCCATGTGCTGTGAATAGAGTTATCCATGATTCCATAGCCTGTTATGCACATTTCCATAATGCTTGTCTTTTGGTCTTTGGTTCGGAATAGTGTGGTGCTGGCGGTCTATCGTTTGTTTTCGGTTGCCTACTTCTTTACCGTACATGAGCATTCGCCCCCGGATTGTCGTTGCCGTAACCCTCTAAGAGATTGATAACGCCCCATACGCCCAGACCTGCGCCCAATGCGATAACAAGTGTCTGCAATACGTTTACTGCGCTGTTAAAAAATGCCATATAGCCCTCGCTTTCTGCCGCTTCCTGCGGCTTGGAAAAATAATTGTTTTGGTTTTTGGGTATGAAAAAAGCCGCCCTTTTCTTGGCGGCTGTCCCCACGCTGCGTAGGTGCTGCGGCGTGGCGGTATTCAGTTGTAAAGGGGTGGTGCGCCCCTCTGGTGGGCGCACGAACCATGTACCCGGTGTTTACGTTTTTGATGATATGTACCTCCGTTTTTATAAATAAATGAATGGGGGAGAGGGGGAG
>CAJTPN010000113.1:727-957 GCA_910578185.1 uncultured Acetatifactor sp. | reverse complement strand
CAGCTTGCCCATTTTCAAATCTATGAGGACAAAGCATTTCAGAATATAATTATAAAAAACCAGGTCGATGAAAAAGTCCTGCCCATCCAGTGTAAACCGTTTTTGGCGCGCCACAAATGAAAAGCCGCGTCCAAGCTCTAAAAGGAAGTGCTGAAGATGGTCGATCAAGGCTTGCTCCAATTCGCCCTCATACACATGGGTGTCCGGTTGAATCTGCAAAAACTCCATCA
>CAJTPN010000113.1:245-710 GCA_910578185.1 uncultured Acetatifactor sp. | reverse complement strand
TTATTTTTTCATATTCCGGTTTTGGCTCGGTAGTCTGGATTTCTTTTGCCACAAGCGATTTATCCTGACTTGCTAAAATGCGCTGGTAGTACATGGTGTTAATCTGCCGTTCCAGCTGCCGGACACTCCACGCAGATTTTGCACATTCTTCCGCATAGAAAGTCCTTGCCTGTTCATCCTGAACACGCATCAAAAGCCGATAATAGGACCAACTCAATTCACTCCACAGTGTGGAGCAAATTAAAAATATACATTTCGGCACACAGTGTGTGCCGAATCGGAAACAAGCAATAAAACTGGCGCATTGCCCGAAGATTACGGACGGTAAAACCCTTTCCAAACTCAACAGTCAGCTGTTCAGATAAATAATCCAGAAGTTTTTTTCCATACTCGGCCCGGTCATTTTCTCCACACGCTTTATAGATTTGTTCTCCTATTTCCCAGTAGGTGATTACCATTGTGGAA
>CAJTPN010000113.1:0-217 GCA_910578185.1 uncultured Acetatifactor sp. | reverse complement strand
AACGGTGCTGCGCGGAAACAATCGAATTGCGGATAGAATGATAGGTCTGTTCCGCATTTTGGTTAATCTGCAAATCGTGATTCAATTTTGCTCCCTCCTTGCCTATGGACGATTATACCACGAAATCACCAAAAAACAAATGCCCCAAAAATCTTGCTGTCTTTTTCATAAAAGCTGCGCTTTCTCTCATCAGAGATTGTAAAAAACTTGAAATAAT
>CAJTPN010000112.1 GCA_910578185.1 uncultured Acetatifactor sp. | reverse complement strand
CGGGGATTTATCTTGTTGATATGTATGGTCTGCTCAAATTCATTCCCATTCTCATCAACACCTTTTGCAATCACAGTCGGATCATCCTCTGTTGAGCCTTCCGCATATTTGATGTAGAAAGACAGCCCTGTCCCGTTACCGCCAGAGTACAGCATATCATCCGTTTTCATATAGACAATAGATGTATGTGGCTTTGCGCCTGCCACATTGTTTACCTGCTCCGCAAAACTCCTTCCTGCCGCATTCTGCTGTGCCTTTCTTGCTCCCTGCCATGCCGGATATCCTGTTGTTCCTATTCCATTTACGTTCATTTTTCAAATCCTCCATTGTTATTAATTATTTTAATGGCAGCCCTTCTGTCGTTCAGAGCCGCCCCTGCTCCCATGTAATAAGTCCGAGCGGTTCATTACCTCCATGCAGACATACCGCCTAACTTCCCCTGTCAAACTTCATGACAAACACCTCCCTTCGCTGAAATTACTGCAATTACTTTTTTCATTCCGCACTCCCTTTATGCGGTTCCGCCGAAATGATCTCCCCCTGCACGTTGGATTCATCCGAATCCCCGTCCAGCTCATCTTCGTCAAGCTGCGGCTCCACCGCTATCGGGTCATCATCATAGACCGCCGGACTGCCATCCTCAATCTGATGCACGGCATCCGGGGCGGGGCTTCCCTGTGTGGTGCATCCACTGACTGCGGGAATCATCATTGCCGTAATAAGTAATGCCGATATTCTGCTGACACGCATTTTTCATGTCCTCCTCCATAAATTGAAGGAACCGGCCATCTGCTGATAATACGAACCGGCCCTCAAAAAAGTTTCATTTCTCTTATCACCTACATCCGCCCCTCGCCTCCGGGCAGACCGCAGAGGCAAAGCATTATGCGCCTCTGCGGAATAGGGTGTAAAGATTATATCTGTATATCCAATGTGCTGCCCGAAGACGGTGCTTTTGTACCTGCTGCCAAGTCAGACTGTATCT
>CAJTPN010000111.1 GCA_910578185.1 uncultured Acetatifactor sp. | reverse complement strand
TTGTCAGCCGCCACGTTATGTTCAACACAGCCTTATTTTCATAATACAGCTTCAGCTTTCCAAGGAACGGGATGAGCAGGAATGATGACCATAACAGTCCCCTTAAGAAAGTCCATCCTGAAAAAAACATCTTCCGAAGCAGCATCACAAGCCCGGCAAATATAAAGGAAAAAGCTACGCATCGCACAAGCTGAGTGGTGAAATACACTGTGCAAAAATCCATAAGACTGCCGATCTGTGACCAGTCAGGCATGGGATCCACCCTCGTCCGGGGACTTTGTACCACGGTCTTTGCTTTTCTCCAGAATCTCTTCCAGTTCCTTTATCTGTTCATCCGTCAGAGCGAAACTCTGCAACAATGCCGCCATCGCATTTGTCCCACTGCCGGAAAAATAGCTGTCCACAAACTTCCTGCTTTTCTCCTTCACGCATTCCTCCTTCTGCTTCAGCACATAGTAGTGGTAAACCCTCGAATCATGCTCATCCACCGTGTAGCCGAGGATATCCTTCTGGTTCAGGCGGTTCATCAGCACCCGCACCATCCTCATCGACATATCCACATTCCCCTGCATCCTCTTGTAAACCTCAGAGGATGTCAAAGGTTCCCCGCACGTCCACAGGACTTCCATGATCTGCCATTCACTCGGTGTAATCTCTTCCTTTGCCATACCGCTTCCTTCCTTTCGTTTTATTTCGTCACTTTATATATCGGTCAATTACTGTTAATTATTAAGAGCTGTTGACGTTTTTACAAAGAAGGCGCCACCACCCGAATATGGCATATCGCCATCCGTCCGATATAGTGGCGGATGCCCCACAAGGCGTCACAAACGCAAACCGCGGTGTAAGCATATTACCTCTGACTTCCCCACTATCCAAGCAATTCCCCTTATCAGGCCGCCCGGCCGGCCAGCGGAAACGGCAGACCGCCGCATACGGAAAAAGGGCCTGTGAGCCCTTTTCCTCTTTGTCTTTCGTATGCCCTGCTATTTTTATAGATGCCGCAGGTT
>CAJTPN010000110.1 GCA_910578185.1 uncultured Acetatifactor sp. | reverse complement strand
ACAAAGCGGATCCGGTGGGAAGGGTCATGCAGGAAATCCGCCCGGCTTTCCATACTTTTAAGGATACCTGTTTTCCCTTTTTTGCCCAGTTCCACGCCAGGGGCACAGGCTTCTGCCACAAAGCGCACAAGGGCTTCTGATTTGTGGGTGTTCAGGCCATCGCATATAAATGTCCACGGGGCTTGCGGGTCTGTCCCTGTCAATGCTTTTACGGCTTCCACAAAATCATCTTCTGTGCGTGTGGAGTTTAGATACGGCATTTCCATACGGCCTGTCGCAACATCAAAGAATCCGATGAGGCTGGTCGTGCCATGGCGGATATACTCAAACTCCATTTTGGCGCACTGGCCGGGTAATGGGAGCTTATCAGGATATTTATGTTCCAACGCCTGTACCCCGGTCATTTCATCCGTGGAAACAATGTGCGCGCCTTCCCGGCTTTGTTCCCGGGCACTCTGGTAGAGGCCGCAGATTTCGTTTACTTTCCGCGCAAAAGATTCCGGGGCTTCTGTCTTTTCCGAAGAATGAAGCCAGTAACGAATTTTGTGGGGATGTAAATCTACCTCATTTTTAAAAAACGGCTGACAGATTTCTCAGAAATCTGTGCTGCTATCCCCTGCTTTTTAATTTCTGCCACTAACAGTGGGAGGCTCCACTGGCTTACTTCGTACCCAAAATCGTTCGGGTTGCCGCAGGCGAGGTCGATGATCCGCATGATCTGGTCCGGCGTAAAAACAGACGGGGCACCGGGGCGTTTTTTATCGGACAGGACTGCCCGTATCCCATCTTCGAGTTTTTCCGGGGCGTCCGTTTCAATCTTCCGCAAGGCCGGGAGCGCTGCGAGGAACCGGCTGCGCCAGGTGGCAACATTATTATAATGAAGCCCGACCTGTGATGCAATATTCTGATTGAGTTCCCCCTGTGACGCAAGCAGGACAATGCTGGCTCTTTTGACCAGTCCCGACGGAAGGGAGCGGCTTTTTGAAAAAGCAGATAATATATTTTTCATGGCATCAGATAAAACCGGGATAGTATCAATTGTTTTCCTTCGCATAGTAATCCATCCATTCTTTAGTGATAGAATTATTATGCACCGACTACAATAAAAAA
>CAJTPN010000109.1 GCA_910578185.1 uncultured Acetatifactor sp. | reverse complement strand
AGCGGTAATTCGGGCTTTGTCGAGTTTCCGAGACTGCTCTTATAAAGTAAGGGAGGACGGGCGCATCTTAAGCCGTGCAGCTTATATCGTGCTGGGTATCACATCAGACGGCTATAAGGATATCCTGAGTATCACTGTAGGAGCTAATGAGACCAGTAAGTTCTGGCTGGGGATGTTAAATGACCTGAAGAACAGGGGCGTACAGGACGTGCTGTTCTTCTGTGTAGACGGGCTTGCCGGTTTTAAGGAAGCAATCGGGGCAGTGTATCCGGATGCCCGGATACAGAGATGCGTCATCCATATGCTGCGGAATTCTTTTAAATATGTGAACTACAGCGACCTGAAGAAGTTTTCCGCTGATTTCAAATCCGTATATCATGCCCCGAATGAAACATCTGCCCTTTCCGAACTGGAAAATATCAAAGAAAAATGGGGAAGGAAATATCCCTATGCGATAAGTAATTGGGAGAATAACTGGGAAGATGTCAGTTCCTTCTTCCAGTTTTCGGATGATATCCGGCGTATCATGTATACGACAAACATCATAGAGGGGCTCAACCGCCAGTACCGGAAAGTAACAAAAACAAAAAGTGTATTCCCAAGTGACAGTGCGTTAGAAAAAATGCTTTATCTTGCCAGTGGGAACGTGATAAAGAAATGGACACAGCGTTACAGGAACTGGGACCAGGTGCTGAATCAGTTAATTGTCCTATACGGAGGAAGGCTTACCTGTTATCTGTAAAAGAAAGAGCCGGAACACCATAGCTCATCAGGACGTCCCGGCCTTATTCCATCGGCATTAGCAGTATTGCCAGAAAACCCCATCCTTATTCCGGAGGCCGGGTGTGGGCAGAGCCCACGAAAAATCTTCCTGCTGCTAATGCCTGATTGGTATGCAGAAAAATCAAAATACATGTATAAAAAAGAACCAGCTGGTAATACTATTATCAGAAAGAAATTTCGACAACATAGATGTTATGCTATTCGACAACAAATTTCTACATATCTGATTCATATCAGGAAAGATTATTTCCACATAGACACAAGATTTTTTACAGCCTCAAAATCCCTTTTGGATTTTTTTGAAATATTCGCTGTAACTCGACTATCAATATTCTCA
>CAJTPN010000108.1 GCA_910578185.1 uncultured Acetatifactor sp. | reverse complement strand
GGTACTGGCTGGACAATGTGCAGCAGGGAGCGAAGGCAGTATCAAAGGATGTTTACCAGGAAACGGAAGCCGGAGACTGGGCGGAAGGAGCTGACGGAACCGGGAAATGGGTGCGCTATGACGCAGAGGGCCATATGGTGAAGGGCTGGGAGAGGACCAAGAACGGCACCTACTATTTTGACCTGATTTACGGAACTATGGCGAAAGGAGAGGTGGTGATAGACGGGAACAGCTACCGCTTCGACGAGAGTACGGGGGTTTTATCCAAGGAAACGCCTGCGCCTGCCGGGGACGAATGGGTGGAGAGGCTGTACCGGAGCCTTCTGGAAGACGATTACAAGGCGGTGATGGAACAGCTGGTTGACATTCCCACAGTGAGAGAGAAATGTGCGGATTATGAGTATACAGAGTGGGCAAGGTGGGACTATGAGACGGCATATAAGATGACAGCAGAGGACGGAACCGTGGTGGGAATTATTGTCTACGAGGGCAGTGAGATTAACGCGTTCATAGGGAACAATGGCTTTTGGGGGATTGGCGCAGGGGATCATTTTGTGGGGATGAATATCAAAAATGGGTCTTACACCTATATCAAAGGTGGCTATGAAGTGATTACGACCAATCCGTATGCTTACGCGCCTAGCTTTACCTTGCAGGAAAACGAAGTGCTTGTAGTGTGGCATGTGTAGAGGTAAGCAGAAGCCATGTGTTCGGAAGATAGCATGGTCAGGAAATAAGGGGGAGCTGCAGCCCCCTTGTTTTTTGAATCCGCAATTCCTGAACGCTTTCTGCCTGGTATTCGGAAGATGTCTGTATAGCGAACGGATGGAACCCGAAGACCCCATCTGCACAGCCTATCAATCAGATTATTTTTGCTGTATCATAAATATGATGTAAAATATATCCGTATTTCGCATGGTTTTGTGCGCAAACTTATTATATATCAGAAAGTGTGTTGTTTGTTATTTTGACTGAAAAGTTTTAATGTAGTGATAAGAAACAAAATAAACCGGAGGAAGAGAAATGGAAACAAAAACAAAAACAAGAAAGGCGGTCAGGCTTCTGGGATGTGCGGCGCTGTGTCTGGCGGTATGCGCCGGAAGCTACGTGCGTGTACAGGCGGAGGGACAGGAAGGGACTGCAGCTTTGGAGTGGAGAAAGG
>CAJTPN010000107.1 GCA_910578185.1 uncultured Acetatifactor sp. | reverse complement strand
CTTCATCCGTTAATGTTACAATGTATTTGTGGTTCATTCCTCATCACCCATGGGTATTTTACCACATTTCTCACTTCTCCACTACTTCTATTTTCTATCTTGGTGAAGTACTAGTCTTCTGCTACAAAAAATCGATAATATTTTACAAATGACAATTGCAAATTTTGTAATAATATGATAAAGTAAATTTGAAATATTAGACATTGTCGTCAATAAACAAGGAGCCAAATAGCAATACAACGGATCTGGACAGCAGCGGCGAATGAAGAGGCGTTTTTGGCGTAGCGCGTAGCGATACCACGCCATTTCTTGAGAAGCAGGAACGCATTCTCCACGAGATGGCGGAGCTTGTAGAGATATTCGTCGTATTCTCGCAGGTGTTTTCGGTTTTTCCTTGGCGGAATGACCGGTATCATGCCCTCGTTAACAGCCTTGAGTATGATTGCGTCTGTATCATATCCCCGGTCTGCCAGAAGATATTCCGCCTGGAATCCCTCAATCAGTTGCGCTGCAACTGTACAATCCGCTGTGGTACCAGAAGTGATAAAGAATCGCACCGGCATACCATGCGCATCCACGGCCAAATGTATCTTGGTGTTAAGCCCCCTTTTGTGCGGTCCATCGCCTGATTTCCACCCCGTGCGCCAGAGGCGTCGGG
The DNA here is from genome assembly GCA_910578185.1 of uncultured Acetatifactor sp. Taxonomy (GTDB): domain Bacteria; phylum Bacillota; class Clostridia; order Lachnospirales; family Lachnospiraceae; genus Acetatifactor. Next base: position 618 of record CAJTPN010000107.1, on the reverse strand, counting down.
ATGTACTTTAACATGACTGGCGTCGATCATCAGCCACTCAAAATCTGCGTCATCTACCAGGGCTTCCAAAATCTTTTCCCATATCCCTTTGTCACGCCATCGGCAGAATCGGCGGTGTACATTCTTCCAGTTTCCATACGTTTCCGGCAAGTCCCGCCAAGGCGCTCCTGTGCGTAGAATCCAGAATACACCGTTGATAAATTGCCGGGTATCACGGGCATTGCCGCCTCGCGTCCCCTTTTCCCCTATGGTGTACGGCTTGATTTTTTCCCACGCTCTGTCGCTGATATCATGTCGATGCTGTTCTCCTGCCATTTTTCTGCCCTCCTCTATCTTTGAGGACTATTATATCACATTTTTATTGACGACACCATCTAACAAAAAAATTATTTGGTGCTAAAATCGTACTGTTCGGTATAGTAATCAAATAACCTGACTTTTTATCTACAAAGCAAAGAAATTTAGGGAAGCACTGATTAGGCCTTGTTTGAAAAATAGATACGGTATGAATTAACAAAAGAACAATGGGAACACGTAAAAGCAGAGCTACCGCCGGAAAGAACAGGGGGCCGTCCCCGGAAAGATGACCGGAGAATGTTCAAAGGGATGCTCTGGATC
>CAJTPN010000106.1 GCA_910578185.1 uncultured Acetatifactor sp. | reverse complement strand
ATAGATGGCTCCTTCATCAAAGCCATCCATGTCTGTTGCCTTTTTCAAAAGATCGGTATGCTCTTTCTCCGCCGCCATCGCTCCTGTGTATGCCTGCTCTGCCAAAGGGCTCTGATGCTCTCTGGCGTATTTTGCAATCAGCGGATACCAATATTGAGATTCAAACTCTTCTCCTGGTACAAAAGTCTCCACCGATTCCGCAAAAGGCGCCGGGCGATCCAACACAGAGTAAAAATTCCGCGCATGGTAATACTCGGAAGCTGCCAGCGCATGAAACAGGCTAGCTAACTTATCTTTTCCCCGGCGCTTTGCCCTGTCAGCAAACATCAGATACTTAAAATGGGCCATCAGTTCCCCCTCTACGGCCTCTTCTAGCTTTTGCCTCAACATTCGATCCGCGCGTTCCCGACGATAACAGCCCTCGGGAAGATCGACGATTTTATATTGTAAACATCCGTCCTCCTCATAAAAATGAACGATATGATGTTCTACATCCGTGGCTCTGATATCTTTTGAAACATCTTCAATCATCGCTCCGCCGCCACCGGTACAGATCAGAGGGATTCCCTCCACTTCATCTTCAAACCGCGAATGAACATGACCGCAAAGCAAATACTTCACCTTGCTCTTTTCTGGTCCAAATGCCTTCTTTAACCGGTCAAATTCCTCCTCCGAAACGCTGTTGGCAATAAAATGATTCGGCACCGGAATATGAAAGGCAACAATCACCTGCTTTACATCCTCTCTGGCCAGCACCTCTTTCAGCAAAGTAAGCCCTTCTTCTTCAAACGTGCGAGTTGCATTATCCAACACCACCACGGCAAAATGTTCTGTCAGCAGAGCATAATTCTTTCGCCCGAAATAATCCATATAATCTCCCGTGTCATGGTTCCCTCTCAGGCAATATACGTTATTCCCTGCCAGGCTTTCTGTAATCTCCCGGATCATCTGATAATAATGCTTTGTCCCTACCGGCACCAAATCTCCGGCAATCAAGGTGATATCATCCCGGCTGCTTTCTTCCAGCGCGCCTGCGTATACTTTCATATTATAAGTGCCTAGTCCCTCACATCCCGGATCTCCGATCACCCCCATGGAGCGTACCCCCGTAAGGCGTAAAACAGACTCCGTTACTTTGATCATTTTTCTTGTATTCATAATCACTAATCTCCATTTTTTCATTCGTATCCTGATTATACTCTTTGATTTGTGATCATGCAACCGATAAGTAGTTTCCCCAATGTCATTTAGATAAGGAAACGAGAAGCATAAGCAAGGAAATGAGGCGAGAACCAACGCCAAACCGTCTGCTCCTTTTTCCGGTTTCGAGATTAAGAATTCCTAAAACCCCTGACTTTTGCTAAAAACGAAACGAAAATATACAAACTCGCTCCGCTCAGACAATGTATATTTTCGTTTCAACGCCAAATTCAGGGATTTAAGGACTTCTAAATCTCTGCAAAG
>CAJTPN010000105.1 GCA_910578185.1 uncultured Acetatifactor sp. | reverse complement strand
AGGAATGCGTGAAGGAGAAAAGCAGGAAGTTTGTGGACAGCTATTTTTCCGGCAGCGGGACAAATGCAATGGCGGCGCTGCTGCAGAGCTTCGCATTGACAGATGAGCAGATAAAGGAACTGGAGGAGATTCTGGAGAAAAGCAAGGGGCAGAATGCGGAATCCTCGGATAAAAAGGAGTGATGGCCATGCCCGACTGGAGACAATTAGCCAGCCTTATAAATTTTTGCGCGGCTTATTACACTACCCAGCTTGTGCGGTGTGCGGCATTTTCATTCGTGCTGATCGGGCTTGTGATGCTGCTCCGGAAGATACATTTTTCGGAACGGACATTTTTAAGGGGGATGTCGTGGGCATTGTTCCTGGTCATCCCGTTTCTTGGAAGATTGAAGATGTTTTATGAAAATGCCGCCGTACTAAAAGCAACATGGAGGATTACGGCAGTAACGGCTTCATGGCTGTGGGGTGACCGTATTTATATGGCAGGCATTCTGTTGACTGCCATCTGTATATTTGGAAAACGGATACGTCTTCAAAGAACTGTTTCCGGAATGGAAAAAGTTATGTTTGAAAATGTCCGTATCTATGTTACAGACATGAATATCACGCCATTTACCGTCGGGCTGTTAAAGCCGAAAATCGTCCTGCCGAAAGTGATGGCGGACAGTTACAGCAAAGATGAGCTTAAGTCTGTTATACAGCATGAGCAGACGCATATCCGGTTAGGGCATTTATGGTTTGGCTTTGCATGGGATATGCTCAGATGCCTCCTGTGGATCAACCCATTACTGACAGTTTTCCAGAAACATTTCCGTGCAGATATGGAGGACATCTGCGACAGGGTGTGCATACAAAGCAGCAGAAGGACGGCTCATGAATATGGGATGGTATTGCTGAAAACCCTCAAACTGCTGAGTTCCGAATCGGAGACTGCACCGCCCACCGTTACCTATGCGGGGGAAAGGGAATTCGAAGACATGAAAAGGAGGATGGGCGAAATTGCCGGTTTCCGTCCATACCGGAAAAAACTGTGCGTAGGCATGGTAGCCACAGCTTTTCTGATGATTGCGGCCATGCTGTTGGCGGTACATACACATTCCTATGCCCGCTGCAATGAAAGCAGGGACATTCTAGTTGGAAATTATGACGGGGAACCTCAAGTTATTTCTTATGATACCGAGGAATTAAGCCAGATGATTTCATATGATGACAGATACGTTTATGTTGAAAGGCAGGCCTTTGAGGATTTTTTAGAAGAAAACAATGCGGAAGGAGAAATTTGGATTGTCTTCGGCGGATTTTATAAACTTCCGGGTTTGGCTGGCATAGCGGAATCCTGTATTTATGAAAGCAGTTCAAAAGACAGGATAATACAGATTCCCTATGAAAGTATAAGGAATTACTGGTATTATGAGCTGCTTGAAATATTATAGGCCAACTGTACAGTTGAAACGGATTTCAAATAAATTTATTATCAAGGAGGAAAAAATTATGGCAATGGAGATTACAAACAATTACAGAAGTTATGTAGCGCAGGGTATGGCGGGAAACTCTGCTGCAGGCAGCACGAAA
>CAJTPN010000104.1 GCA_910578185.1 uncultured Acetatifactor sp. | reverse complement strand
CCCTCCGGGTTGGCCTCACAGGGGCCGGCACCGGCCTCCTCCTGGGGCGGCGCATCCGGCTCCGGGCTGTCCGCCTGCCGCTCCGCCGCCTCCAGCGCCTCCTCGATCAGCCCCAGCACGAACTCCCGCTGGGTCAGCTTCCGGCCCGTGCGCTGGGTCTCACGCTCCAGGTGGGTTTTGATCCGCTACCCAACCGCTAACTTTTTATCGCTTGCAATTTCCGCTATTCATCATGGTAGCAAGCTGGGATTTTGCTGTACTGGCAGCAAGCAGATCGGAGAGAGCCGTCATTGCATCTCTCCTGTTTTGGGAGCTTCTCATTTCTTCCAAATATTTTCGTAACAGGGGTTGACAAAGGCGTTACAAGCGTCTATACTGTACTTGTTCGATAAGTACGGTTAGAACAGAGAAGTACACTGTGCTGAGGGAAGGGGGATTGGATGGAAATAATCATCAGCAACAGTAGCAATAAGCCTATCTACGAACAAATCTGTCTGCAAGTAAAGACACTGATTATGAATGGAACTTTGTCAGCGGGTGAGCCTCTGCCGTCCATGAGATCGCTGGCTAAAGATTTGCATATCAGTGTAATCACTGTTCAGCGCGCATATGAAGATTTGACCCGCGATGGATTTATAGAAACGGTATCTGGAAAAGGAAGTTTTGTTTCATCGCAGAATCAAGGATTTATACAAGAAGAACAGTTGAGGATTGCGGAAGATTTTTTAAGGCAGGCTGCTGAAATTGGCCGTTCCCACGGCATTGCCTTTGAAAAAATGGCAAACATACTTAAACTCTATTACGAAGAAGAATAGGAGGCATAACGCATGGCTGATAATTGCATCGTTGTGCAAGGGTTGTCCAAGAGCTTTGGCGACTTCCTGTTAGATAACGTATCGTTCAATGTTCCAACAGGAAGGATTGTAGGCTTTATTGGAGAAAACGGTGCCGGGAAAAGCACAACAATCAAACTAATTCTGAATGAACTGAAACGAGATGCAGGCCACATTGAAGTCTTTGGCCGTGACAACACCAACAGTTCCTTCAAAAACGACATTGGCGTGGTATTTGACGAGTGTACATTCCATAGCGTTTTCAACGCACAGGATATGGGAAAAATCTTTTCCGGCATTTATCCTACATGGGATGATGGATTGTACCACAAATACTTAAAGCAGTTCCGCCTGCCGACAGATAAGCCCATTGGCTCATTTTCAAAAGGAATGAAAATGAAGTTGTCCATTATCTGCGCTATGGCACACAAGCCGAAGCTGCTCATTCTGGACGAAGCCACCACTGGCCTTGATCCCGTTGTGCGGGACGAGGTTCTGGATCTGTTTTTGGATTTCGTCCAGGATGAAAACCACTCCGTGTTGTTCTCGTCGCATATCACGTCGGATATTGAGAAAATAGCGGATTATGTCATTTTGATCCACCAGGGAAAAATCATCTTTGAGGAACAGAAGGATGATTTGATTTACAATTACGGCGTTGTAAAGTGCGGAAAGAAGCAATTCTCTACGATTGACCCTGATGACTACCTGATTTCCAGGAAAGAAAAGACCTGTATTAGGCCTTGTTTGAAAAATACGGTAAGCTGGTCAAAGTAACCAAATCATGATA
>CAJTPN010000103.1 GCA_910578185.1 uncultured Acetatifactor sp. | reverse complement strand
GACACCGAGGGCGAATAATCCCGTTCCGCGAGAAAGGAGTGATCTTATCTACCCGCCAGGGTCCCTGAAACCTGCCTCGGTTGAGGCCATTGGCGTACAAAGCGGACAGCTCAACAAAAAAATGAAGAAGGAGGATAGCCGGAATCGAGCCGCCCAAAATTCAGGGCGGTTTTGTTGTCCGGCTTTTGTATGCCTATGAACCAACACTAACCACAAAGCGATTCCGGCTAAATTAAAGTATGGAATTTTTCAACAGCGCAATCGAAGTTTTGCAGACCCTCGTTATCGCACTCGGAGCCGGCCTTGGAATCTGGGGTGTCATCAACCTGCTGGAAGGTTATGGCAATGACAACCCTGGGGCGAATGCTCATGTACGGTAAAGAAGCAAGCAACCGAGAACAAGAGATAGACCGCCAGTACCACACTATTCCGAACCAAAGACCAAAAGACAAACATTTTGAAAAACATGGAAAAATTCAATGTGAAACCGACAAGAAAATCTTAATATACAACCTACGGTTGAGTTTCTGTAGTTTTTCATAAACATGCTTATAATTGTTTTTCATTTAAATACAAGTTATAATAAAATCACGGTTGCAATCGAAATTAAAATATGAAAAACCAAACAACAATTACGGAGGAATATCATGTTTAATTCAACTGATTTTGGAAAAAGAGTAAGAGATTTTCGCACAAGAAAGAATTACTCCCAAAAGGAGATTGCTCTTAGAATAGGCGTTTCCGAACAAGCTGTATCCAAGTGGGAGAACGGCGACTGCCTGCCCGATGTTTACAACTTAAAACTGTTAGCACAAATGCTCCACATTTCTGTTGACACATTATTGGACACCCAGATGCAGGATTCGGAGAAAATTGTGGAAACCATTACTGTCTGCGGCGCACGTTTCGATATAGTCGAAAAACCTGATGCCATACTTGCGGGGAAAATTATTTATGCAAAGGATTTCCCCGATATTAACAGCTTTTATTCCGCAGTAGACGCTCTTGCGGCAGACAGAGACAAGCCCTACTTCAATACGCTGAAGGAAAACGTCCTGCCAATATATGATATAAACTTAAGCGTAAATTTTTGGCTTGATGAACAAAGCCGCGCATACGGCGTGGTAAGAGAAGTTATGACGGAAGAGCAGCCCACAGGCATGGATATTTACAAAGTTCCTGCGTCGCTATATATACGAGCGTACACAAATAAAGAGACTTCAAGAATTGTCTGCAAGGAACAATGCGAAATATGGGAGCTTTTTGCATACATCAGAAACCATTTTATGCCGTCCCACCATTTCAAAATGGCTCAAAACGGAGCACAGGAAATGGAGATGTTCGACACGTCCGACCACAGCTCCGGTTACGCTTATATACCTGTGGAAAGAGACGTGTAATTGATTTCCAACTTCTAAAGAGAGTGCCTTATAACATAAGACAGCAGCTTATTACAGTCCTGTTTAAGTTCCGCTTTGACGGACAGGCTACATAATATAAGGCTGCACCAACGCCGGGTATTAAAAAACGGGGCAGACATATACCTCACACGTTTGGAATACGGAGCACTCTGCTACCTTGCCGCCAGTCCGGGGCAGGTATTCACAAAGGCGCAAATCTTTGAATCCGTGTGGAGCATGGAAAGTGAAAGCTGCCAGTCAAACGTGGCAAATGTGATATG
>CAJTPN010000102.1 GCA_910578185.1 uncultured Acetatifactor sp. | reverse complement strand
TAAATTTATTATCAAGGAGGAAAAATTATGGCAATGGAGATTACAAACAATTACAGCAGCTATGCGGCACAGAGCAATGCGGCAGGCAGCACGAAAAAGAAGGAAACAGAAAAAACACAGGAGACGGCAGAAAACAGTAAATCCAAGAAGACAGCAGAGTATGCGAATGAACTGGCCAAACTTGTTCCAAGCGTAGACTTTAAGGTTGGAAATGTCTGCTCATCAGCCAAAAGTGGCAAGTCACTGACCGTCAATCCCCAACTTTTGGAAAAAATGCAGAATGATCCCGAAAAAGCAAAGGATATGGAAGACATGATAAAAGGCGTTGAGTCTATGTCTAGATTGGCAGAAGGCATGGCGAAAGCCACTGGCTGGACTATAGTGTATCAGCACAGTTATATTGATGAGAACGGAAAATATCATTGCAGAATGCAAACCAGAAACGATGGTATGTTAAAAATGAGTGCTAAGATGCGGGAAGAAAGGAAGAAAATTTCTGAGAAACTGTTTGAAAAGACAAAAGAAAAGGCAGCAGAAAGGAAGGAAAAATTAGCGGAAACATTAGAAGAAAAGAAAACGGCAGAAGCAGAGGAAGTAACTGCGGAAAAGACAGAGGGTGGATCAGCTTACAACAAGGCCGAACAGCTCATAAATGAAAAAATGGCTGCTTCCAAAGATGGCACGATTTATTTGAGTGACGCAGATATGAAAACAATCATCGAGGCTTCCCAGGAAGAGGATGCAGGCAAAACCACTGTGAAAGATCAGCCGCAGGTTGGCGCAAATTTGGATTTGAAGATATAAGAGGAGGCGAGGATATGAATATCAGCAGCAACAATATGAGAGGACTTTTGCAGTATTCCCTTTTGAATAAACTGTTTTCGCAGAAAAATGGAAAAAAAACAAGTACATCTAATCAAATGGGCGCTGCTATTAGCGGAGGAGTGAAGTATAAACATAGCAATATGTATTATGATGAAAACGGTATCCCTTGGATGTCAAAAGAGCAGGCGGACAGATGTATAACGGGAAGAAGCGATTGGAAAAAAATTGTGTCTGTGTCAGATGAAGTAAAGGCAGAATTGGCGGAGGTGGTAAAGCAGGATTTTATCAGCACCAATGGAAAGAGCATACCGGAAGGAACCAGGAGAAATGATGTTATCAACAAATATTTAAGTACCCTTCCTTCCAAACAGCGCAGTTCTGCTTCGTGGACGTTGGACAGAATGGCAGGGGACTATGGAAGCAGGTTAGAAGCATTGGTAAAGAAGAACAATCCAAACTGGAAACCGGGAGACGCCTTTGACACGAGCATTTTAGACCAGCTTGACGGGACGCTCGGCGGGGTGGATTTCAGGGCATAAAATTTGGAAATGGAGGATTTGGTATGTCAGTAAATATTGAAGGAAATGTGGGCCAGACCAGTGCGGCAAGCGGCTGGTATCAGAATGGCAGGGCGGTCAGCGCACAGGAAAAGGATGCACCGCAGCCGAAGGCAGACAATGCGGTGAAGGTTTCCATTTCGCAGGAGGGAATTGAGAGCTATCGGAAACAGACCCGTGAAAAAGGGATATCGGGCAGGGTTGTTGCAAAAGGGAACAAGGAGAGTGTTATAAGGCAGGCAAAACAGGCCACAAACGCACTGTCTGCAAACGCCTATGGCGGCGAACTGGCAGGGGAGCTGAAAAA
>CAJTPN010000101.1 GCA_910578185.1 uncultured Acetatifactor sp. | reverse complement strand
CGTTGTATCTGTTTGTCACGGATGGATTTCTGGTAAGTGGCATATTTAGGCCACTTACCAATGATTTTTGACGCAAAATGGCAAAATTTCTGCGTAAGAAAAATACCTATGCCAATGCCGGTACAAGCACAAGGTTCCTAACAGTAAGTCCTGCGGCAATGATTTCTTTTCCGTAAGCTGTAGCAAAGTATTTATAAGTACCCTGTGCCCGCTCGATGATTCCATGGAGACGGAGCCGTTTAAAGATTCGGGACATGGCTGACGGACTGATATTTTCAAGATGCTGGCGGATATCCTTTCCCTGCATTCCAAAAGTCATGTATTCGCCCCGGCTAACAGCTTCCAGCACCTGTAGGTCACGCTCCGCAAAGAAATTCAGTCCGCGGTAAGAGCGCCCCTTGTCCACAACGGAATCGGTAACCTTTGTAAGGTTTTCCTTCCCGCCACTGTGGTCATCAAAGGATGAGATAAATTCCAGGTATCGGTAGTTTGCTGCTTTCATAATCGTGAACAGCTGGTAAAGGCTATAAATGCTTTTTTTCAATGGAGCCTTTTGTTCCGATGAGCTGCCGTCCCTGTGCTCCACTTTTCGTTTTACCCGGAAAGCCCCAATGTTATTGCAGGTGCTTTCTATCCGTAAGACATGGCCAAACTTATCATACATTTTGATCGATACATCACCCATATGGTGTTTGATCCTCGTTCCGAGAATGCGCTGGTTATAGTTGGTGCCGATTTCTTTCTTACAGTTATAGGTAATACGCTGTCCCAAGAAGGTGGCGATGTTGTCCGGCTTTACCGTAAAGATCGCCGTCCGGATAATCTCGTCATAAAGTGGTTCCAGGTCACCCGGCTGTTTGAACATGATGTCTGTTGCGCACTCGATCTGCTGGACAGTCCATGTGTAGCCGAGACCGAGTGTTTCAGGGGCTGGAGAGTAGCGTTTTGCGAAAGCGTCCAAAACCTTATGGAGGTCTTCCGGGTTGATCCTGTCAGAGAGCTTTTGGGCGGCTTCCACATCTGAGATTTCCAGGAAAGCATTATCGTGCATGCGGTAAGTGATTTCTTTCTTCTGCAGTTTGCTGGCAAGGAGATTGTGTCCGTTCATATAGAACTGCAGACGGAAAGGCGCCCAGGTAGGGACACGGAGGTAACAGAGCCCAAGTTCTTTGTCAATGAAATAGAAGTAATAGTGGAGGCATTTGCTCTGGTCAAATTTAAGGAATGTCTTCCCCGTGGCCTTGTCATGCCATGGCTTATAAGTATTGCACTGTTCCATGGCAGAAAAGATGTGGACCAGCCCTTCGGTCTTTCCGGTTTTCTGGATGATTTCCTGAATCCGGTCATCCTTGCGGAAAGCACGCAGTTTACGGATGAACTCAATTTCAATGCCATTTTCATCTGCAATACGCTGGGCGTTTGTACGAACCTGTTCTGTAAGGGGCTGGGAGAAATTTGAAAAATCAAAAATACGGATGTTGTTGGCATTCAGGTAGCCGGTCATGCCTTCGGCATGGCTCCATCCGGGGATATATCCCTGGATGATCATACGGTCATAGCAAGTGATCGTACCATAAATCTTGTCAGCGTATTTATCCATAAGTAACATGAATACATCCTCCAATGTTTTCTTTATTGTACTTGAAACGTGGAGGAAATGCAAAAAAACTTTTCCGGTTTATCCGGGTTAGGTACTTCTGGATTGTTTCTCCCAAAGTGGCATGGATTAAGATATGTACTACTTCGG
>CAJTPN010000100.1 GCA_910578185.1 uncultured Acetatifactor sp. | reverse complement strand
AATGGCATTGGCCGAACTGCCGGAAAGATGCCTGTACAGTTCAGATGCACCTTACGGGGAACCATATTTATACAGGCAGCTCATCGAATTTGTAAGCCCGGACAAGCGGACAACGGAAATGGCATTGGGGGAAAACATATCCCGGTTACTGAAACTGCACTAAGGAGAAATGAGGAAAGGGCTCACAGGCCCTTTTTCCTATTCAGAAAACCGCTTGGAAAGCGGGGGAATCAGAGGTAATATGCTTACACGGTGGTTTGCGTTTGTGCCGCCTTATATCGGACGAATGGCGAAAAACTTTAGACCTGTTTTGAAATTTTCCGTACTGCATTTATGCCTTTCGCTCCATTTTATATGCCTTTCGTTCCCTGCATCCCAAAATAACAGAAAATCTGCCGATAAATTAAGTGACGGCAGAAACAGAAATCCGAGGTGATGAATTTTGAATATAGCAGTGGTTGATGATGAGGAAGCCATCAGGGAGCAGATTGGTGGATTCATAAAAAAACGGAATCCCGATTTTGATATAAGCGTTTTTGACACGGGGGAAGGACTGCTTGCGGCAGGAAAGGATTTTGACATTATCTTCCTCGACATACAGATGGAGGGCATGGGCGGCATTGAGGCGGCGAGGACCCTCCGGCAGTCCGGTGTGGATGCGGTGGTCATCTTCATTACGGGAATCAGGGAGTATGTATTTGAGGCTTTTGACGTGTCGGCGTTCCACTACCTGCTAAAGCCCATTGAGGAACAGAAATTCATGGAGGTGCTTGGCAGAGCGGCAGAGGAAGCCAGGAAAAGGAAAGGGCAGAAGGAGCGCCAGATATTCATACGGGCGAAGAACCAGGGGTATACGCTTAACCTAAACAGCATCCTGTATATCGAGAGCAGGGGGAAGAAGGTGGAGATCCATACCACGGACATGGAGGACATCATAGAGTCCTATGCCACGATGGATGAACTGGAAGGGCAGCTTGGGGATGGCTTTTACCGCTGCCACAGGGGGTATCTGGTCAACATGGCGCACATAGCGAGGTATGACAATGACAGCATCTTCCTTTCCAGTGGCGAGAAGGTCTACCTGACAAGGAAGAAGCACAATGGGTTTGTAAAGGCGTATATGTGGTATCTGCAGAATGGAGAGGTGTCCTGTGTATGAAGTGGTGAATGGCCTGCTGGGAGTGTTCTCTGCCATGTTCCAGGGATGCTGCCTGCAGTATTTCTTCGGGAGTTTCCTGGAGGGAAGGATAAGGAGACACCATGTGGGATTATGGACTGTATTTTTGTATGCTGTGCTGAAGCTTGGAATGGATTTGATTCTGCCCTCAGATTATGGGAGTGTAAGGATTTTTGCAAAACTGGCACTGACCTTGTGCATCCTGACCATTCTTGTAGTGTGCTGTTACAGGGCGGCCGGAAAAATAAAGGTCTTCCTTGTGGTCGCTTTTCTTGCAACAGGCGAGTTCAGCTTTTTTCTGGCATATAATGTCTGCTGGCTGGGGAGTAATCTTTATTCCGTATGGATGTGGTGTCTGGAAAAAGGATATATTGCATCGCTTGACGTTTTTGACGGATTATTGTTAGCTACCACATTGGGGATATCAGCGACAATGCATATCGTTTCTATAGTGATACTGTCTGTTTCCCTAAAAAGCATTGTAAGGAGCTTCAGGGAAAAGGATTATGCCATCCGCCAGATGGAATTATTGTTTATTTTAGCACCCAGCATGACGGCGGTGTTTATCTGCACATTACTGCGTATGGTTTTAG
>CAJTPN010000099.1 GCA_910578185.1 uncultured Acetatifactor sp. | reverse complement strand
TTATGAGGTGGGATAGCTTTAGAAAAAGAAAAAATTTTTATCAAGCATTCCTATAGAGAATGAAATTTGAACTTTGAAAAAATAAAATCTCCCCGTATGATGTATATGAGTTTCGCGACTTAATACACCAAAAAACAAAGGAGATTTTATAGCAATGAAAGTAAAATATGAAGACCGCCTGAAACAAAAAGTAATAGCAATCACAACCAATACTCTTGTAGTTGGCGTGGACATTGCCAAGAACGACCAGTGGGCAAGGTTTGTTGATTTCAGGGGCATAGAGCATAGCCGTGCCCTGAAATTCAAAAACAGCAAAGGCGGCTTTGAGACCATCTTAGCAAGAATCCGGGAGATATGCAAGGAAGAAAATTTTGCAGAAGCCGTTGTCGGGATGGAGCCAACGGGGCATTACTGGAAAGCGTTTGCAAACTGGCTCGATAAGCAGGAGGGGATAAAGGCTGTCCTTGTGAACCCGTATGCGACAAAGCAGGCGAAAGAGCTTGATGACAACAGCCAGACGAAGTCAGATAAGAAGGATGCGCTGACGATTGCGAAGCTGGTGAAGGACGGGAGGTATTTTGAACTGTACCTGCCCCATGATGTCTATGCGCAACTGCGTGGGCTGTCTACAACAAGGACCGGGTTAAATAAGCGGAAAAATGCACTAAAGAATGCCATAACTGCGGTAATGGATGAATTTTTCCCGGAGTACGCAGAAGTGTTCAAACGCCCCCTTTCCGGCAAGGCGTCCCGCCATATATTAAAAACCTGCCCGTTCCCCAAGTTTATTCTTAAACTGGGTGAAGACGGCGTCACGCAGGAGATAAAAAAAGCAGTAAAGAAAACGGTAGGGAGAAAGAAAGCCATGCAGCTTGTCGATGCGGCGGAAGAATCTATCGGGGTGGATTACGGGGAGGATGCCGCAAGGCTGAAGTTGCGGCTTATGCTGGAAGAATTGGAACTGCTGGAAAAGCAGACAGAAGAACTGGAGGGGGAGATGTCAGCCGCATTAGGGAAAACAGACTATGCGGAGTTCCTGCTAAGCATAAAAGGGATAGGCGTTGTGACACTGGCATCATGCCTGGGTGAACTTGGGGACCCGTCAAGATTTGAGAACCCGCGCCAGATGAGCCGCATGGCAGGATATAACCTGGTAGAAGACAGTTCCGGCAAGAACAAAAGCAGGACAAAAATATCTAAAAGGGGAAGGAAGAACCTGCGGAGTGTGCTTTACCAGATGGCGCTGACAATGGTTGCGACAAACGATGAGATGAAACAGTTATACCATTACCTGAAAACGAGGGAGAAAGCCCCTCTGCGGAAGATGCAGGCGCTTATCGTTATCAGCAAGAAGATACTGACGCTGATCCATGCGCTGGCAAAGAAGAAAGAGAAGTATGATCCGGACAAAGTATTTGGGAATGTCCGCAGAGAGCAGCTGAAAGCTGCCGCCTGAGAATAAAGGGAGCCGGTAATGGCGCGGGGACAAGGAGGACACCTCCATCAGCCCGAAGAGGCAGCAATTAAGCACAAGTCTGTCCCGTGCCTTTATCCATAAAGCAGAATGAAGGAATGTCAGGGCATAGACCCAGCGAGAACTGATAGGGTAAGTGTATGGATAAGCAGCGGCAGAGATAATAGTCATTACATCCATTAAGGGATGATGATATAAAAACACAAAAACAAAAATATGTCGGGAGATATATTGACAAATTTCAAATATTGAGATAGGATTCCTCCTGCTTCTCCTGATAAGGGACGCGTTCCGGCTGATGCGCCTGGGATGTTATCTGGTACTGTATCCC
>CAJTPN010000098.1 GCA_910578185.1 uncultured Acetatifactor sp. | reverse complement strand
GAGATGTCAGTAACAATTCACCATACCCACCTGAAAGGAGTTGCACCTCTATGATACCATACAATCAGCTTTCTTTGGCAGATATTTTTTCAGATTGCCAGGAAATTTATGAATCCGACAAACCACAGTTCCTGTCTCTCTTACAACAGCACATTGACCTTGATGAGATTATTCCCGCTTCCTTCCGGAAGCATTTCTATGCATCAACGGGCAGAACCCGCAAATACCCTTTGCACGCTTTTTTATGGGCTCTCATTATCCAGCGGATTTTTTCTATCACTACCGATTCCCTGCTCCTTGTTTTTCTCCACTATTCACGGCATCTCCGGGAATTCTGCGGCTTTAACAAGGTTCCGGATGCTTCTAAAATTACCAGATTTAAGCAGGACTTCCTTGAAGATATTCAGGCTGTTTTTGAGCGCCTGGTTGACCTTACTGAGCCAATCTGCCAGGCCATTGATTCCTGCAAGGCTGATATGACCATTTTTGATTCTTCCGGCATAGAGGCATGGGTTACGGAAAATAATCCAAAGTATGCCAACCGCATTATCAAACAGCTCAAAGCCTACGCTAAAGCCATGCATTTTGATGACAGCTACGACCCTTATAAAGCCGCTTACGGCTCCATGCCTTCCCACTCCGCCGCCAACTCTGACATTAAACAGCTCTACATTGACGGCCATTTCTGCTATGCCTATAAATTCGGCATCGTCACCAACGGCCTGGGCATTGTACGGCATATCAGCTTCTATAATAAGGATTTCTTTGATCATCATCCGGAAATCATCCTTGAAAAGAAATCCGATTCCCCGGAGGAGGATAAATCGGTTCATGACGCAAGACTGCTCATCCCCTCTTTACAGGACCTTTTTGCCGCACATCCCCTTCTCAATCCCCATACCTTTTTAGGCGATGCTGCCTTTGACTCCGCCGGACTTTATAAGCAGCTTCTTTCCGGCAGTACCTTTGGCACCGATTCGAACGGCAGCGGCAGGCATTTCCAAACGGCTTACATCCCTCTGAATTCTCGGGCAGGACTGGAAAATAAGGATTATTCCGTAAATCAGGACGGCATCCCCTTCTGTCCCAATGACCCGTCTCTCCCATTAAAACCAGAAGGCACCAGCAGGCTCAGGAGCGGTGTCATACGTTATAAATTCAGCTGTCCAAAGGTAAAATGGGAAAAGGATGCTTCCACCGGAAAATATCACCGTGTCTGCCACTGCGAAAATCCCTGTACTTCTTCTCCCTGCGGGAGAATGGTTTATATCTATCCGGAAAAAGACCTGCGGGCATATCCCGGCACCCTCCGGGGAACCACGGTATGGGATAATACCTATAAGATCAGGACTACCGTGGAGCGCTCTATCAATCAGTTTAAAGACAGCTTCGGGCTTGCCGGACGCAAAACTCAAAATGAAAAGACGCTCCATGCGGATCTGCTTTTAGCCGGTATCACACAATTGATTGGTGTGATTCTTGCTGATAAGATAAAGCAGCATCAATATATCCGAAGCCTGAAGCCCCTGATCGCCTAAGCCATTCCGTTCAGAACTTACCACTTTCAAATCGGAGGTCTGCTTTTCCTTCTATTCGTGCGCTCTTTTTTCTGTCTGCTTATATTCCATACCGACTTTCCCAATATCGCCATCTACTTTTCCTGCTTATCTCCCACAAAATCCGGCGTCTGCCTTTTCTGAACATCAAACACCAACCCTGTTTCGCAATCACCTATTTAATTGATACTTTCCACCAAATCAAGATTCCGCTCAAACATTCCGTCAAACGCCAGTGTTTCCCGATAGGTCTTGTATGC
>CAJTPN010000097.1 GCA_910578185.1 uncultured Acetatifactor sp. | reverse complement strand
GACAAAAGCATCCATGTAGCATTTCAGATGTGACACCATCAGGGAAGAAGTTGAACCCTTAATATTCTCCGTCAGCCTGCCGCCCGGATATTTCCTGCCCAGCTCCAAAAAATCCTTCCCACTCCATGCCCCCTCATTCGTGTGACCTTTTTCCACCAGAATTCCCTGACAGTGAAAAGACGGAATCAGAAAATACAGCTTGTCATCCCGGCTTCCCGCTCGCCACACTGCATCAACAATATCTTCCCTGCCCACCGCATCACTGTTTTCAAGCCAGGGAGTCAAATCCTCAAAAATACCTTTCTCCACCATGATATCTCTATTAACACCACCCGAAGATAAATATATATCCGCCCCCTGCTTTCGTACAATGTCCAAAAGGAATCTTTCCAGACTACATCTCTCAATCTGAACGAAGTAATCCTTCTGGGCCATGTTAAACTTATTCACAGCAAAGCTTATCGGTGACCAGGCCTCTACCTCCCAAAATGTGCCCAGCGTAATGACTTCCCTTCCTTCCGGAATGTACTGCCCCGATGTGGAAGCCTGGGGCGGTTCTTCCTGGCCGGATTGCGTCCCGCTCCCCACGGTCATGTTGTCTTGCTTTCCCGACGGCCCACCTGATTCGCCCGCCCCGCAGCCCGAAAGACAAAGACAAAACAATAAAGCGCTGATCAATACCATTTTACATAAAATCTTCTCTGCCCTCATACGAAACCTCCTTGCCAAAACATATGACTTCCAGTACCTTGAAAAATGAGTTCATTTATTATTCTACCAAATACAAAGACACTCTGCTCTGGATGATCTTTGCCACTTCCTCCGCAGTCTTATGTCCTTTAAAGAAAGGCTCAGTCTCTTCCTGCAAAATATACCGAATCCTATCATTCCCCAAAGATGCGCTGTAGGAATTATCAATTATGTGAAGGACAGCCTGCTTATCCTCCTCGGTAAAGCCCTCTGGAGTTCTCTCCATTCTTTCCCGGGAATATTGGTTTGTATGGTAATAAACTCCTGTATCGGTATCCGGGTGAACATAATCAACATACCCCTGCAGCTCCCGCTCAAGAATGTCCTTTCTTGCCGGGAACTCATACCCCAGCCTCTCCTGCATATATTCTATCAGATATTCTGTCAGCAGATATTCAAAAAATGCCCATGCCCCCTCCTTGTGCTCAGACAGGGCATTCATTCCGTATATCTGTGACGGAGTCAGTGAATACTTCAAACTCCCGTCAGCAGTGGGCACTCCGGCTATCTCATAGTCGTCTCCAAACACTTCCTTAATGTCCCTGTATGAATACATGCCATGCTCCATGACAATATTTACCCACCCTGTCAGGTAAACCTTATTATGTATCAGCTCCGCTATTGTAGCAGAGTCATCCACCGCTTCATAATTATAATCGCTAAAATATTTCATGTCTTCCAACAGGGTCACAAATTCATCACTGTCAAAACTGCAGGTCAGATCCTCCCAATCGACAAAAGCATCCATGTAGCATTTCAGATGTGACACCATCAGGGAAGAAGTTGAACCCTTAATATTCTCCGTCAGCCTGCCGCCCGGATATTTCCTGCCCAGCTCCAAAAAATCCTTCCCACTCCATGCCCCCTCATTCGTGTGACCTTTTTCCACCAGAATTCCCTGACAGTGAAAAGACGGAATCAGAAAATACAGCTTGTCATCCCGGCTTCCCGCTCGCCACACTGCATCAACAATATCTTCCCTGCCCACCGCATCACTGTTTTCAAGCCAGGGAGTCAAATCCTCAAAAATACCTTTCTCCACCATGATATCTCTATTAACACCACCC
>CAJTPN010000096.1 GCA_910578185.1 uncultured Acetatifactor sp. | reverse complement strand
ACAATAGTCATCTAAAGAACCTTTTTCCCACATAATTCGCTCATACTTACTTTTATTCTCTTCAGACAACTTATCCAGCACATAACTATGCCGTTCATATTCCATGGCAATCTGCCACGCTATCTGTGTACACGCGCTCTCGAACGTCGGGCGTTTTCCCGCCTTTAATGTCATATTGATGACAGGATACTGCCCCATATGCGACAGATACGGTTCGCCCGCCTGCATGATATTCAGCCCTTCAAAAAGGGCAGTGTTATCAATCCTTGCACCATCCTTGCCCCGCATATCCTCAAAGAAATATTGCAGCATGCTCATGCTTAGCGTCTTACCAAAACGCCTTGGTCTGGTAAAGAGATTGACATCTCCTTTCATATCCAGCAAATCCCTCATAAGATTTGTCTTATCTATAAAATAATATCCTCTTGTCACAAGCTTTTCAAAATCATCCACCCCGACAGGCAGCGGTTTTCTGTAAAATCCCATAGCCATTCTCCTCCCGAAAAACAATTTCCAACCTTAGTATGTCGTTTATCCCTATATATCCAGCTGCCGGAAAATGCTATCATCCCTCAAACTTCACCAGACAGTCCTTCCCACAAAAAGCAATCCCATAATTTCCGACAATCTCATACCCATCATCAAAAAGCTCGGCAGCATACTGTTTCTCCGCAATCTGCCGCAGCGCCTCGTCCGCCATTTTTTCCAGATCCTTTATTTTCTTTGCCACCTTAAACTCCACGACAAACGCCTCTTTCCTGCGCGACACGGGCTTGACAAACAGGTCGCTCCTTCCCTTTCCCGCCTCACGGTTGGACTTTGTGCGGTAGCCTTTCATGGGGGAGAGCAGTCCCGCAACCAGACCATGGTAATAACTCTCGTTTTCATCCATGGAACTAATCGTCTCAAACATGACCTGGTTCAGCTCGTCTTCCAATGTGGCAGTATCCTTGCTGACAAACGCCGTGTACAGGTTCGTCAGGTCTTTTTCCTGTATTTTCTCCTGGAACCATGCCATGATTTTTTCGCGGAAAATATAGCGCACCTCGCGGTTCGGCAGGCGCATGGTCAGCCAGCGGACGTCGTTGGCGTCCATCCTCTCGCCCACCTTGCGGAAGTAACCGGTAAAAAACA
Source organism: uncultured Acetatifactor sp. (assembly GCA_910578185.1). GTDB lineage: Bacteria > Bacillota > Clostridia > Lachnospirales > Lachnospiraceae > Acetatifactor. The sequence continues at coordinate 698 of CAJTPN010000096.1, read as the reverse complement.
TAAAGTTCCACATATTATCCATGGAGTTATAGATTTCACCATAGGTGATATCCTCGTGGATGGGCTTTTCGACAGTGCCGCCATCTATCAGTCGCTCGATTTCTCCCTTCACGCTGTCGTCTGCCTTTTCAATCAGTTTCCGCACAATGCTGTTGGAGGAAGTGTTTGCCCAGTAGGACTTTGGAAACGAGCTGTTCCCTGTGCTCACATCCTTCACATAGAGAATGACGCTCCACGGATTGTAGACGTTGGATTCCCCAAACAGATAACCGTTGTACCAGCTTTTTACAGTCTCATACTGATCACCGACTTCATAATAATTGCAGAGCGTCTCCACTTCCTCATCCGTGAAGCCAAAGTATTCATCGTATCGTTTATCCAGAATCGAGATAATCTCAAGGTTATTCATTCCGGTAAAAATGCTTTCCTTACTAATCCGCAGACATCCTGTGACTACCGCAAATTCAAGACTGCTGTTGGTCTTTAACGCCGCCTCGAAAAAGGAGCGTATGAAGTCCACCATCTGCTGATAAAAGCCGCGCAGATAGGCATTCTCAAGGGGGACATCGTACTCGTCTATCAGGATAATTGCCTTTTTTCCATAATACATTTCCAGACACTTTGATAAAAATTGTAGTGAACCACAATAGTCATCTAAAGAACCTTTTTCCCACATAATTCGCTCATACTTACTTTTA
>CAJTPN010000095.1 GCA_910578185.1 uncultured Acetatifactor sp. | reverse complement strand
CCGGACAGGGAACGGCAAAATTTTTTACACTTCTTTTACTTCTTTATCTCACATGAGCAAAATCACAGGGCATGAAGCAGTTCATGGCTAATTAGAGCCTGAATCCGTGAACCCAGCCTCGCATTTCCAAATCCAAAGCTAGTACTTATGCTGTTTTGCTGAGCATTTGCGTATTTCGAGTATTTAACCCAATGGGTTATGGCAAATATTTCATTTTTTAATGCATTGCAGTACCATATCCTGTATAATAAAGGTATCAATTTATACGGAGGTATTGCAATGAAAACCATACATATAGAGTTCAGTGATGAACGATTAATTACACCCAGCGGACTTGTGTTTGTGGGACAGATTCTTGGCAAAAGCAACTTTGTCAAAAAGATTAATCGGGCACCTATATCGAATGAGTATCTGCAAAAGCAGATAAAAAATGGTGACATTCTCCTGACTTATATTGGTATGCTCTGTCAGGGCAAACCGCAGTACGAAGCCGTCCGCGAAATGATGGATGATCCCGGCTATTACAAATATGCCCTTGGAATCGCATATGCGATTCCATCCGCAGAAACCCTCCGCCAGCGTTTCGATATGATTGGCGATTCCCTGCGTGGAGATATCCTTCAGGCAAATATCGACATGCTGCGTGAGATGAAGATCGAACCTGCCGCACTTGAAAATGGCTATGTGCCGGTGGACATTGACGTCACTCCGTTTGATAATTCAAAGGCCAAAAAGGAGGGCGTTTCCCGTACCTATAAAGGATTTGATGGTTATGCACCAATCATGGCTTATATAGGAACAGAAGGTTATTTTGTCAATACGCAGCTCCGCGTTGGGAAACAGCACTGCCAGAAAGAAACACCGGATTTCCTGCGCGAGACAATTGAGCTGTGCCGCCAGCTGACCGATAAACCATTACTCATCCGGCTTGATTCCGGCAATGATGCATCCGAGAACATTGGCATCTTTATGGAAGAGAGTTACAGGTACAACAATGTATCTTTCATCATCAAGCGTAATCCACGGCAGGAAAGCAAGGAGGAATGGCTTGCATCTGTGAAGGACTGCTGTACGAATATCCAAAAACCGAGGGATGGAAAGGCCGTTTACATCGGGCAGACATTCCGCGATGTAACCTACACGCTTCCTAATAAAACAGAGAAGACGGCAGGCATACGCACCATCTATGAAATCACCGAACGTACTATTGATAAGCATGGACAGTATTTCATTGTTCCGGATATTGAGCTTGACACATATTGGACAAATCTGCCTTTGTCAGACCAGAACATTATAGATCTTTACCACGCACACGGCGAAAGTGAGCAGTACCACAGCGAGATAAAGACAGATATGGATGTGGAAAGACTTCCATCGGGAAAATTTGACAGCAACAAGCTTGTGCTTGAACTTACAATCATTGCTTATAATATCCTGAGAATTGTAGGCCAGGAATCGCTGAAAAAGCGTGATGACCCAGGACGGAAGAAAGTCCGCCGACGCAGGATACGCACAATCATCAGTAACCTGATGCAGTTTGCAGGCCATTTAACTGAGCATGCAGGACGCCTGGTACTGTCCATAGGCAGAAGCAACCGCTGGCGGTTCACATTCAAGCGGATTTACGACAGTTTCGCTTCCGTGTCTTAATAGTCAATAACTGAATAAGCTGATACAGCACAGGCATATGCACTGTGGTCTGTTTGCCGGCCTCTAATATATATGATTTTCAAGGTACAATGCTAAAACGGAACTATCAACGATGACAAAACAACGTGCCTCATATATTCGCGGCGATGTTCACGGATTCAGGTAGAGGTAATCAAAAGAGGAAAGGAAAAGCACAATCCAGACGGAACCGGCGATAC
>CAJTPN010000094.1 GCA_910578185.1 uncultured Acetatifactor sp. | reverse complement strand
TGCTTTTTGGGGGCCGCTGAAAAACATCCTGTTTTTTAATATTGAATTTTTGATGCACGCAAAAAATCCACCAGTTTTGAATGGACTGATGGATTTTTTGTGATTCAGGTAAAGATTTCCTTTATTTCAAGGGATATATTCTCTTATTTTTCATTTATCAGCTTAATGATTCGCTTAAGGTTTACCGCAAATATAGCCATTGCCCCCTGCATCTCCATGTTAATGAGGCCTGATGATGACGCCGTATCATAACCATGCCTGTGCTTTAACTCGCTGTTTTTTGCTTCTATCTTATAACGCTCCTTCATTTTTTCTTTGAAGTGTTCTGTCTCCTGAAGCTCTGCCTGTTTACTGTGGGCATCGCTTTTGAGGGTTTCACTGTATGTTTTCTTTTTCGCACCTTCCTTATAACATCCATCCCTGTATGGGCAGCGTTTACATTTCTCAACGTCAAAATAGTATGTCATGCGTGGATTTTTATTCTTCTTTTCTTTTTCACGCCTGTCCAGATATTTACGGACTGCCAGATGTCCTGCCTTACACTGGTACATTCCCGCGTCTTTATTAAATTCAAATTCATCCTCTTTTGTCCGGTTTCCCTGCGTAATGATGCCGTTCAGCCTGGAAATCAGTTCATAACCGCCGTCCTGCGCCGCTTCGATATTTTTCTGTTCGGAATAGGCTTTATCCCCTATCACCATTTCCACTTCCATTCCGGCTTCCCTGCTTTTGCGCACAAGTTCCGGCAGTTCTTTTCCACCTGTCTTTTCGCCGCTGGTGACAGTGGCTGCTGTAATGATGCGTTCCTCGCTCATTGCTATATGCGTCTTGTATCCGAAGAAAGCGGTATCGGCCGTTTTATGCCCTGTCTTTGCGTCTGCGTCTCTTGAAGTTTCGATATGTTCCAGGTCATCTTTTACGGATTCCTCCAATAAGTTCAGCCTTTCCTCTACTTTAGGATAACTGCACAGGTCATCTTTTCCTTTGATAACCGAAATCAGGGCATGGCAGTATTCCAGCTCTTTTTCCAAAGAATCTTCGGTGTTTTTAGCTGGAAACAGTTTTTTCATTGATTCATCTATTTCATAAACAGCACGCCGCAGTTTCTTTGACTGCTCCAGAAGCGCCTGCCTTGGCGTTTTCTGGTTGTACCTTGATTTTGTATGGGTTGCATCCACAATAATGGACTTTGATTTTATAATGCCTTTTTCCAATGCAATCCGGACTGTTTTTGCAATCAGCATGTCTAACAAGTTCATATCTTTCAGGCGCAGCTTGCGGAATTTTGTCAGGGAGCTTGGGTTAATGACTGCTTCTTCCGGCGCCATGTCAAGAAAGTATTTGAAGGACATATCGTATTTGGAGCGTTCCACAACGTCAATATCAGATAAGTCATAAATAGATTTCAGGAGCAGGTATTTGAACATCCTGACAGGCGGAACTGCATTCCGTCCATTATTAACACAATATTTATCAATAAGTTCTTCATAAATAAAACTGAAATCAACCAGTTCTTTCATCTGCCGGAGCAGGTTGTCTTTGGGAATGACTAATTCATATATGTCCATATATGGACTTAATACTAACTTCTGCTGTTGCTCAACCATGATACCACCGCCTGTATTTGATAATTATATTATACCAAATATAGGCGGTGGTATCTACTTTTTCAGCGGCCTCCCCAGCTCTTCCCCCGTAGGCCCAGAAGTAAATGACATAAAAAGGCTAAGGGGCAGCGGTATTGTTCCAAAATTGATATACGACTGTACCGGCCTTCCTTCCCATATAGAAAGGATTATCAAAGACAATATGCTGATTCCTGCCACTAGGGCAAAGGAAAACAATAACAATACAGGCTTAATCTTGCCCGAAAAACACCTTTTAAC
>CAJTPN010000093.1 GCA_910578185.1 uncultured Acetatifactor sp. | reverse complement strand
GAATCAGCCTTCTGTTTCATATACTTCCTGAATCATTGGAAATGTACTCCATGCTTTCGGCCAGCCGCAGTAAAACGCAAGTTGTGTCACGATTTCCACCGCTTCTTCTTTTGTAATCCCATGTTCCTTTCCAAGTACCAGATGGGATTTTAGCTGTGGGTACAGTCCCGCCGAAAAGAGCGCCGCAATAGTGATCATACTCCGGTCCCTTGCTGAAAGCTGTTCCTCCCTCGACCATACCTCCCCAAATAAAATATCATCATTTAATTCCGCAAATTTAGGTGCCAAATCTCCCAGTCTGTCCCTTCCTGCTGTCTGCTTTTTTGCCATAAATTCCTACCGCCTTTCCCTTTTTAATATTTCTTCATGCTTTCCTGTTTCAGTTCGCAGAACATTGTGCCAATGTCTTGCGTCCACATCTGTATTTTCCTAAAGCGCCCTTTGGCTCAGTGAATGTTCCTTCCGCAGAGCATTTTGACAAACGCCGGGGCATCGTGGTTGACAATCTCACTGTGTCCCAGGTCCTTTGCCGCAATCTTCGTCATCTCGTCATCCGTAAGCGTAAAATCCCAAATGTCGATATTCTGCTCCATCCTTTCCACATGCACCGATTTGGGAATAATGGACACGCCGCGCTGTACATTCCATTTCAAAACGACCTGCGCCGCACTCTTGCCGTATTTTTTCCCAATCTCCACAAGTTCCGGATCGGTAAAGATGCCATGCCTGCCCTCCGCCAGCGGTCCCCATGCCTGCGGCGCCACGCCATATGCTTTCATATTTTCAAGGGCTTTTGCCTGCACAAAGAACGGATGCAGTTCTACCTGATTGACGGCAGGAATCACATCTACGTTTTCACAAAGATTGGCAAGGATTGCCGGATAAAAGTTTGCCACGCCCACAGCCTTTGCAAGCCCTTCCTTATAGGCCTTCTCAATCCCGCGATATGCCGCAAAATAATCTCCCATAGGCTGATGAAGCAGGATGAGGTCAACATAGGACATATCCAGCTTTGCCAGGGATGACTTGACAGCCTCATATGCCGTTTCTTCGCTTTTTGCATCCTGCACCCATACCTTTGTAGTGATGAAAAGTTCTTCCCTTGTAGCCAGCCCGTCCGCAACCGCCCTCTTTACACCTTTGCCGACTGCTTCCTCATTCATGTAGGATGCCGCCGTATCAAGCAGTCTGTAACCGGTCTTTATCGCGTCATATACAACCTGCTCGCACTGCGCCGCATCCGGAATCTGGAATACGCCAAATCCCTCAAGCGGCATTTTTGTTCCTGTGTTCAGTGTTAAAAATTCCATGATATTTTCCTCCTGTCATATGATTCTTGTTTAGAGAGTCCCTTATGTTCTGCATGCGGTAAATACAGAATCAGTTTACCAGTGCGGTAAAGGTAAACTGGATCAGTTTCCATTCCCCGTTCCGGTTTTGGTAAACCTCTGTGGTCATAAAATGATGAGTGGTCGCTTTGCCGCCCAGCAGCAGGCTGTAATCTACATCTGTCATGCAGACAGATGTATCGCCCCATTCTCTGACTTCCTGCCCATGAATATCAATTTGGGTAGGCTGGAAAATCTTTTTATCAAAAGCCTCCATTTCTTCATCCAAACCGCAGCTCATGCCGATGTGGACAAACCAGCAGTCCGGATCACAGACTTCGCGCATTCCTTTGGAATCCGCCTTCTCTAATGACTGCCAAAATTTTTGTGACTGTTCGATAACTTTGTCTTTCATGCTTCTCCTCCTGCAAAAATGCCGTAATGCTACAACGGGTATTTTCCTCGTTATTTCTCCATATTGTCTTCCCAAAACCGAACCGCATTGTCAAACCAGCCTTCCGCCACAGTTCCCTCTCCCAGTCCGAATCCATGCGGTAATCCCTCAAAAACCTCTAT
>CAJTPN010000092.1 GCA_910578185.1 uncultured Acetatifactor sp. | reverse complement strand
ACATAATTTGTATGCTAATTTTTTGCTTATACCTAACCCGGATAAACCGGAAAAGTTTTTTTGCATTTCCTCCAAATTTCAAGTACAATAAAGAAAAATATTGGAGGATGTGTTCATGTTACTTACGGATAAATATGCTGACAAAATGAATGGTATCATCACTTGCTATGACCGTATGATCATCCAGGGCTATATCCCCGGATGGAGTTATGCGGAAGGTATGACCAGCTATTTAAAAGCCAACAACATCCGTATTTTTGATTTTTCGACTTTCTCCCAGCCCCTTACGGAACAGGTTCGTGTAAATGCCCAGCGCATTGCAGATGAAAACGGCATCCAGATTGAGTTCATCCGGAAACTCCGGGCGTTCCGAAAAGATGACCGCATCCAGGAGATCATTCAGAAAACCGGTAAGTCTGAGGGGCTGATTCATATCTTTTCTGCCATGGAACAATGCAATACTTATAAGCCATGGCATGATAAAACAACCGGAAAAACATTCCTTAAGTTTGACCAAAGCAAATGTCTCCATTATTATTTTTATTTTATAGATAAAGAACTCGGCTTGTGTTATCTCCGGGTTCCCACCTGGGCTCCCTTCCGACTGCAGTTCTACATGAACGGTCATAATCTTCTGGCCCATAAGCTGCAAAAGAAAGGGATCACTTACCGTATGCATGATAACGCCTTCCTTGAAATCTCAGATGTCGAAACTGCCCAGAAACTATCTGACAGAATCAACCCGGAAGGTCTCCATAAAATCCTGGATGTATTTGCAAAACGCTACTGTCCCATTGCGGAATCGCTCGGTCTCGGCTACACTTGGACAGTCCAACAGATTGAGTGTGCAACCGATATCATGTTCAAACAGGCCTGTGACCTGGAGCCCCTTTATGATGAGATCATCCGGACGGCAATCTTTACGGTAAAGCCGGATAACATCGCTGCATTCCTGGGACAGCGCATTACCTATAACTGTAAGAAAGAAGTCGGTACAAACTATAACCAGCGTATTCTCGGTACGAGAATCAAACACCATATGGGTGATGTATCAATTAAAATGTATGATAAATTTGGCTGTGTCTTACGGATAGAAAGTACTTGCAATGACATCGGGACTTTTCGTGTAAAACGGAAAGTGGAACACAGGGACGGCAGTTCCACAGAACAAAAAGCGCCTTTGAAAAAAAGTATTTATAGCCTGTATCAGTTATTCACAATCATGAAAGCCGCCAACTACCGGTATCTGGAATTCGTATCATCCTTTGATGACCACAGCGGCGGAAAGAAGAATCTTACAAAAGCAACAGAGGCTGTTAAGGAGAAAGGCCGTTCCTACCGTGGGCTGAACTTCTTTTCCCCAAAAGATCTGTTGGTACTGGAAGTGATCAGCCGGGGCGAATACATGACTTTTGGAATGCAGGGAAAGGATATCCGCCGCCATCTGGAGGATATCAGTCCGTCTGCCATGTCGAGAATTTTTAAGCGGCTCCGTCTCCATGGGATTATTGAACGGGTTCAAGGAACTTATAAGTATTTTACAACAGCTTACGGCAAAGAGGTCATTGCGGCAGGATTAACCGTTAGAAACCTTGTGCTTATACCAGCATTGGCATAAGTGTTTTTCTTATGCAGAAATTTTGCCATTTTGCGTCAAAAAATATTTATAAGTGGCCTAATGAGCAAACGTATTGATTACCCAGTCCGGGTATTTCGTCTAAAATGTAGCGGTTCTGCAGCTGAGGCAGGTTCTGGAAAATGCACGAAATGCTTAAGCCTCTGGACCGGCAGACCGAGATCTTCTTATTTAATTCCAAGATAGCCCCGGTGTTCGCCAGCTCATCCGCAAGGATATGCACCGGAACCGGCAGATGCCCATCTACCCCATGCTTATCCGCGAACCGCACTAGCTTGATGAATACAAAGGTCATAAACAG
>CAJTPN010000091.1 GCA_910578185.1 uncultured Acetatifactor sp. | reverse complement strand
TTCAGGATAATGCCTGCGATGCTGGACAGTGAGGCATACGCTTTTTTTACTGCGGTGTTGGATGTGTTTGGCTTTCCTTTGAAATACAGCTTGATTAGTTGAGCCATCATAGGCTGTTCCTCCTTTAATTTTGAACGATAGTTCATTATTGTTCAATAAAAAAAGGGGCTGTAAAAAAACAGCGCCAAGACAGAAGAGGCCACTCGGAAAAGGGTGGCCTCTTCAAATTGAGAGAAAGGGAAGGAAAAAGGGCGCAAAAGAGCAAGCCGGGGGTAAAACCGGCCGAAAAAGATGGGGAATGATGGTAAGTTAAGCGACAAGTTGCCTGGACGAGGACTTGAGATAGAATTTGTGGAGGTTAAAACCGCAGGAAATGAGTGCGGTCTCCAAAAGGAGGCCATCCAAGCCACGCCGCCTGGCTCTGGTGTAGGAGCGGTTCCACTTGATGCCACCGAAAGCGCCCTCGGCCTGGATGGAGCGGTTCATACGCAGAAGAGCGCCGTGGATGCAGTTGAGATTGTCGAGAACCTCTTGGTGGAAATGGGTCAGTTCCTGGTTGAGACGGATGGTACGGTTACCTTTGGCCTTGGTGCATTTTTCCTTGTGAGGACAGCCGGAGCAGTCCTCACACTGGAAGAGTTCCTCCGTCCTGCCATAGCGGTTGCCCTTAACAGGAACAGAGCGGAGGAAAAGGAATTTTTTGTCGTTTGGACAGAGCAGATCTCCGTCTTTGTCGATTCTGAAGTTGACAGCACGATAAGGGTCGTTCTGGTACTTTTTGTCTCTGGTTTCTTTCTGATACATGGGGAATTTCATGTATTTTTTCATTCCCTGCTCTTCACAAAAGAGATAGTTATTGAAGCCGCCATATCCGGCATCGCCCACGGGATACTCCGGATAAAAGCCGTAATGGTGGTAAAATCGTTCCATAAGGGGCTGAAAACAGTCCATATCCGACGCATACTGCTTGACATCGTACACCGCAATGTATTCGTCGCAGATCCCCAGCTGCACATTGTATGCAGGCAACAGCTGATCGTTACCCATATAGTCCCGCTTGATGCGCATAAACGTTGCGTCTTTGTCTGTTTTGGAGTAGCTATTGCGCTTCTCGCCACAGATTTCTATGTGCTTGGCGTAACATTTCAGCCGCTTGACATACTCCAGCAGTTTATCATACAGCCGCAGGGCCAAGCTCTTGCGGTGTCCGCGTCCCCGTACCACTTTATCAGGTTCCAGTGCCATGATCTTTGCGTATTCCTGCAATATGTACTCCAAATACTCTATCGCGTACTCTTCGCGCTGCCCGAATGTTACCCCCTGCAACTCTATTCCTGAGTGATTCATTGCTTCCAAAACTTCGCTCACCTTCACGAAAACTTTCTTCCGGCTTGTTTCGCAGCTCTTCTTCCACACCCAGGTATACCGGTTCGCGTTTGCCGTGATTTTTGTCCCATCTATGTATATATGCCGCAAATCCACCGATTCTTTCTCAAATATGTACGCATTGATATCCCGAAAGATTTCCTCTATACTTGCCTTCAGCTCATGGTTGATGAAATTGCTGATCGTCATGTGGCTTGGCGCTTTTTTCCCGTCCAGCAGCCACATAAACCGGATATCCGTCCTGCACAGTTTCTTTATTTTCCGTGTCGATTCATATCCTTCCTCCATGAACGCAAACAGTACCACCTTCAACAATGTTTCCGCGCCATACTCTGGCCGACCTGTTTTGTGCTCCTCTTCCTCCACAAAATATTTTTTTAGGTCCATATGACGCAGCACCTCGTTAAAGCTGTATACCGGATCATCTACTTCGATCATTCTTTCCATTTCCACTGGCATTTTCAGTTGGATGGGTGTATAATACTCTTGTGATTGGTTTTTCATGGTAGTTTAATCATATCACAAATCCGTAGCGGCTGCCTCTTTTTTTTTGAG
>CAJTPN010000090.1 GCA_910578185.1 uncultured Acetatifactor sp. | reverse complement strand
ACCGGAGAGAATTTCAGAAAAGCCAGAGCAAGGGAGAAAATGGAACAGCTTAAAAAGCTGCTGAACGGAAAGGAGAGCCTATGAAAGAAATCCCCATTTGGGAAAAGAGTAATTTGAGTTTAGAAGAAGCTGCTGCTTATTCTGGAATCGGTATCAACAAGCTGCGTGACCTTACCAGTGACAGAAACTGCCGGTTTGTTTTGTGGGTAGGTAATAAACGGTTAATCAAACGCCGGCTGTTCGACCAGTTTATTGAGCAAGAGTATTCGATTTGAAATTTAGTGATGTAAAAATCAGTCTTGATATGATACAATGGACGTGTCATATCAAGGCTCTTTCCATCACGGAAAGGAGTTTGACAATGTCCGAGAAGCGAAAAGACAATAAAGGAAGAATCCTGCGGACAGGAGAGAGCCAGAGAAAAGACTTGATTTATCAATATCGGTATACGGATATCCGTGGGAAACGACAGACCATTTATTCCTCTGATTTAAAGGAACTGCGGGAAAAGGAAAAGACAATCCAAAAACAGCTTGATGACGGGATTGATTATGCTGCCGGAAAGATTACCGTGCTTGCCCTTTTAGAGCGATACATCAGTTTGAAACAGGGTGTGCGCTACAACACAAAGGTAGGCTACAATTTTGTGCTGAATTTGGTCAAGAAAGAAGATTTTGGTTATCGGCAGATAAGGGATATCAAAGTATCAGACGCACAGCAATGGATTATGAAGCTGCATAATGACGGTAAAGGTTACAGTACAATCACAAGTGTCCGGGGCGTTGTTAAGCCAGCCTTTCAAATGGCATATAACGAGGACATTATCCGTAGAAATCCCTTTGACTTCAAACTGGTAGACATTGTACCCAATGATTCACAGAAGCGGATTGCCATGACAGCGGAACAACAGGAGCTTTGGATGGGCTTTATCCGGGAAGATAAAACCTATAAGAAGTATTATGATGAATTTGTCGTACTGTTGGGAACTGGTATGCGTGTCAGCGAGTTTTGCGGCTTAACAAAAAGTGATTTGGATTTTGAAAACCGAAGAATCCGGGTAGACCATCAGCTTGTCCGGGAGCGGGGCGGAAAATATTATGTGGAGAAAACAAAGACAGAATGTGGTTGCCGCTATATTCCCATGACGGAGGAAGTTTACCAAAGTCTGCAAAACATATTTGCCCGCCGCAAGAAAGTGAAAACGGAAATTGTTGTGGACGGATATGGTAGTTTCCTTTTGCTGGATAAGGACGAAAAGCCGAAGGTAGCGTTGCATATCGAAAATGAAATGCGTTGGGCAATGAAGAAATACAAGAAGCTACACCCAGATAAACCATTGCCCCATATCACACCCCATGTGTTCCGCCATACATTCTGTACCAATATGGCAAATGCGGGCATGGATATCAAGAACCTGCAATATGTAATGGGACATTCTGATGTGGGTGTTACACTGAATGTTTACACTCATGCCAGCTTTGACCGTGCAGCGGAGCAAATGGCGAGAATTATTGACTTTAAGGATACCGATATGCAGGGAAAACAAAGAAAATCAAGTTGAAAAATACACCAATCTACTACACCACTTACTACACCATTTGCCCATAAATTTGCGTAGATTTATATAGATTTGCGTGAGGTAAGGGCAAAATACAAAATTGAAGAAAAGTGCCAAGAAGCCCGATATATCAAGGTTTAAAGGCTTATGAAAGGATAAATTCAAGATGATAAAAATATTATTTGTTTGCCATGGTAAGAGACTTAGGAGTCAATAAGATTTCCTTTCCATGTTTGTTCATAATAGATTTGTAATCCGGATTTTTCCTTTCACTTCCATTGGACGATTCCACATGAACGGAACTGACTACATATGCCCCACTCTCGTCTTCCGTGGGAATACGAAGCCTGATTTTGTCCCCCGCTTCCGGCATACAATACCACCCCGTTCCAT
>CAJTPN010000089.1 GCA_910578185.1 uncultured Acetatifactor sp. | reverse complement strand
GAACGAGTGTCCGTCATTGGCGGGGCAGACGGCCCTACTTCAATATTTAGGAATTGTCGGAAAATAACTGCTGCAATTGCTTCAGGCAAAAGCCCGGAAATACAATAAAAATTGCCATAAACTTGCAGCAGTTATTTGTAGACAATTCCTTATGATGTTCATGATCTTGCAGGTCATGGCGGTGCTTCCCTGACCGACAGAGACTGCGATTAAGTTGTCAAGGAGCGTGGAATACGTCGGCACAACAAAAAAGCCGATGTACAGTACCTTTGAGAGGGCAGAGTACCCCCTGGGATACTCTTTCTGCACTCGTCCATATACCGTTACATCAGCTTTTCAATCAAGCTATATATGATTTGTCGTGTGAAATGATATAAATTTTCACGAGAGATATTATATCAGGTGTTCGTGTGGGTGTCAACAAAAATTTAAATTTAACTTCAATAAGTCTTTTGGCAAAGCCTAGAAATATCTGCTATAATAAATGGGGAGTTCCCATGATACCAAAGCGGAGGTGGCTTATGATTCAGATATGCCGGAAGGATAAGGAAAAGGTTTATGAAGCGATATGTACAGGAAAGATAGATGCGGCCGAAATGTCATTCCCCAACCTGATAGATGACATCCTCCTTACAATGAAAAGGCGGGGGCTCACAGCGCCTCTCGCACAGGCCCTGACAGACAAGCGCAGGGATAACAGCCATATCCCTTTTGACATCCTGCTGTGCCTTGCCGTTGCCGCCAAGCTCAAACGAAAGACCAGCCTTACGGATGTTCCGTTCGCAGTGACGGAGGCGGAACTGCTGGCCGAACTGGGGTGGAACCTCTGGGACAATGAGCGGGATGTGAATGAAGGGCTTTTTTCGGAAAGCGTGATGCGCAAGCTCCTTGCGAAATACAGCAGTGGGGAATGGGTCTCCTTCTATAACAGTTATGTCCGGGAATATCTGATGAAAGAACTGGATATCCAGCCCTGTATCCATATACTGGACTGTACGAAGGTCCTTGTCAACCTGGACAACAACAATTATGAAAATTCTTCTGTGGCAAAGATAGATGGGGAATCTATGCGCGGATATAAGCTGGGTGTCCTAAGAGGCGTCCTGGATGATTCAGGGATCGTGGAGGAGGTCGTGTTCGGCACACTTAAGACCCATGACATGGAGCAGTGCAGGGAGATGCTGCAGACCACTTCCTGTTTCCATGAAAATGACATACTGATCAATGACAGGGGGTTCCTGTCACGGGATATGGCAAACTATCTCAAGGCTGTTCGCAAAGTAGACACCTATATACCCGCAAGGGAGAACATGACGATTTACAAGGAGGCGGTAAAGCTGGCTGCCCTCAGCGGGAAATGGCAGAAACACCCCAACCGGAAAAGGAAGGATCAGGAAATCCAGCTGGTGACGGATCTTGGCCCGTTCTGGGAAAGCGATGGGCCCGAAAAGGACGTCCCGGTCAACGCCTGCGTCGTGCATGATAAAAAGACTGATAAATATTTCGTATTCATGACAACTGATACCAGCAGGACAGCGCGGCAGATCATAAATACCTACGAACTGCGCCCGGAAATCGAAGAGGATTTCCGTCAGATGAAGGATTTCTGGAAACTGGAGGACTTCAAGAGCACAAAATACAACTATATCACCTACCATATCGTAATGACGCTGGTGGGATACCTTTACTTCCAGGTATACAAGAACCTGGAGGAAGGAAAAGCCTGTATTGGGAAATCCCTGCCGGTTGTAGTGAAGAACTATAAGGAGACACGGCCCAAGTCAGTCATCATTTATGTTGGGCAGTATTTTGGCATCTTTCCCTTCCTTGAATTCCTACGGCTCTATGCTGAATGCACTTTAGAAGTACGACGGCTTCTTGATCCGATCCTGGCTAAAGTATAGCAGGCTTTTGGGGAGATTTCCAAAAGCCTGATTGAAGTTTTTATATAAAATTTCCGATTTAACAGGAGGTGA
>CAJTPN010000088.1:830-2026 GCA_910578185.1 uncultured Acetatifactor sp. | reverse complement strand
ACGTGCAGAGCAATGAGGGGCAGTTGGCGAAAGATATTTTATGCGAGTTTATGGAGCAGTTTCAGAAAAGAAATCCGAACTTATATGTTTTTTCAAGTCACTTGCACATGGACGAACAGACACCGCACATTCATATTGATTTTGTCCCGTTTATCTGCAACAGCAAGCGTGGACTTGACACGAGAGTTTCCCTCAAAGGCGCACTGTCAGAGCAGGGCTTTAAAGGCGGCACAAGGGGAATGACGGAATGGAATGAATGGATTGAAGTGGAGAAACAGGAACTTTCTAAAGTCATGGGGCGGCATGGCGTACAGTGGAAACAGTTAGGCACACATAACAAGCATTTGTCCGTACTCGATTTTGAGAAGCAGGAACGGCAGAAAGAGGTTGCGGAACTGGAACAGACAATCTCCGGCAGTAAAGAGGAATTATCCGATATTCTTCATCAGCAGATAGCGGCAGGACAGGAAACGGAGCAGATACGGAAAGAGGGCGAAGCGATTCGGCAGGAAGTATTGGAACTTACCGCAACAAATCATCTGCTGAAAGAGCAGACGGAAACGCTGACAGAGGATAAAGAAAAGCTGTTATCCGAAAATGAGAAGTTGGAAAAACAGCAGAAAAAGTTACAGCAGGAAATAAATAAAATGGTACAGTCAAAGGAAGTCATGGAGCGCAATATACACACTTATGATGAAGATGTAAAATGGCAGTTGCCGGAGCCGGGGGCATTAATGAGCGCAAAGAATTATCGGGATAAAAAGGCACTCCCGCTTGTGGAGAAATTGAAAGAAGTCGTTAAAAATCTGACTATTAAATGTGTACAGCTTACGGAGCAAAGCAAGAAGCTGACCGCCAAATTGGACGGACAGAAGAAACAGATTAGCCGCTTGACGGATAAGGTCATGGAACAGAGCGACACCATAGACCGATTGCAGGAAAAAGTGTCTGATTTGGGACGCTTGGAGCGTCATTTAGGCAGAGAGCAGGTACAGTCGATAGTGGAACAGTCAAAGGCATTGGAACAGGCAGAAAGGGCAAATAAACGCCCGAAACATGCCTTTGAAATGAGCCGCTAGGAAAGAGAGGATTGATTTGATATGACGGATATGGAGAAGAAAGTAATGATACGGCTGTGCGCTAAAATCGTGGCAGATACAGACCTTTACGAAACGGACAAGGAAGTGCAAAATCTG
>CAJTPN010000088.1:0-822 GCA_910578185.1 uncultured Acetatifactor sp. | reverse complement strand
GGAGAAAAAAGTTATGATACGGCTGTGCGCTAAAATCGTGGCAGAAACAGACCTTTACGAAACGGACAAGGAAGTGCAAAATCTGATAGACTGGGTATGCCTATCGGAACAGATAAAGGAAAACAATAATACAATCCGCAATCTGACCGGGGAATATAAGAAGATAGAGCCGGATTGCCGGGAGGGAGTGCGGGCGCAGTTGGAGCGCATGAAAGAACTTTGCAAAGAGCGCAATAATCTGTATGATAAGCAGAATGATTTGAAAGGACAGAAATACAAAATATAAAAATTGTTGGAACGATAAGAGATGTGGGGCGTGGCGATTGATATGCCCTAATTTTTATGGTGGAAAATGGAGATTGTAAGTGGTATAATCAAATGGTCAATCGTGATATTGAGAAGATAAGATATGTGAACTAATTCAATAGAAGATAGGAAAGGATTATAAATATGTCAAGGCAAATACGAACTTCTGCGAAAGCAGTTATAATTCAAAATGATAAATTGCTTGCAATAAAGTTGAATGATGGCAAGGAGGAATGGTATATTTTACCAGGCGGAGGTCAAGACTGTGATGAAATGCTTCCTCAGACAGTTGAAAGGGAAGTTAGAGAAGAAGCAGGAATAGAGGTTAAATGTAAAGATTTGCTTTTTGTTATAGAGGGGGTTCACGGTGAGAGTTTTCACAGAATGGATTTAGTATTTTTATGTGATTACTTGGAGAACGTCCCAAATGCAACACTTCAAGGTGATACTAATCAAGTTGGGTTTGATTGGCTGGATTTGTCTATATTGAATAAATTACCATTGTTCCCGTCAAAA
>CAJTPN010000087.1 GCA_910578185.1 uncultured Acetatifactor sp. | reverse complement strand
CCAAAACCTGAATAAATTTCTCCTTTCACCCATTAAGACACATTTCACGCCCGGAACGTTGCAAATTTTCAAAAAATTTGTAGGGGCTGTAAAAAAAGAGGCCTCTGAAAACAAATGCAGCGATCTCCAAAAAAGAGAGCGCTGCATTTGTTTTTGTGATATGATTAAACTGCAATGAAAAACCAATCACAAGAATATTATACACCAATCCAACTGAAAATGCCAGTGGAAATGGAAAGAATGATTGAAGTGGACGATCCGGTATACAGCTTTAATGAAGTGCTCTGCCATATAGACCTAAAGAAATATTTTGTAGAAGAAAAGGACTACAAAACAGGTCGTCCAAGATATGATGGAGAAAAACTATTAAAGGTGATATTGTTTGCGTTCATGGAGGAAGGGTATCAGGCCCTAAGAAAGATCCAGAAGCTATGCAAAACAGATATTCGTTTTCTGTGGCTGTTAGACGGTGAAAAAGCACCCAGCCATATGACAATCTGTAATTTTATCAACCATCAGCTAAAAGGGAAGATAGAGGAGCTATTTCTGGAGATAAACAGGTATATTTTTGAAAAAGAGTCGGTAGATTTACGGCATATTTATATTGACGGAACAAAAATAACAGCAAACGCGAACCGTTATAGTTGGGTATGGAAGAAGAGCTGCGAGACAAACCGGAAGAAGGTATTCTCGAAGGTAAGCGAACTGCTGGAGGAGATGAACTGCTCCGGAATAGAACTGCAAGGGGTAAAGTTTGGGATACGGGAAGAGTATGCAATAGAGTATTTGGAAGACATTTTGAGTCAATACAAAAAGCTCATGTCCCTGAAACCGGAAAAAGCAGTGCGTGGACGAGGCCACCGCAAAAGTATAGCCCTGCGGCTGTATGACCAGCTGGCAGAGTATATCGAGCGATTAAAAAAATACGCCGAGCATATAGAGATTTGTGGGGAAAAGCGAAACAGCTACTCCAAAACAGATAAGGATGCAACATTCATGCGTGTAAAGCGGGACTATATGTGCAACGACCAGCTTCTTCCGGCGTACAATCTGCAGTTGGGGATTTGCGACGAATATATTGCTGTGTATGATGTCAAGCAGTATGCCACTGATGTGGACTGCTTTCCACCCCTCATGGAACGGTTTTGCCAACATTACGGACATTATCCTGAGTATCCTATAGGCGATGCAGGGTATGGCAGTTATAACAATTATCTCTTTTGTGAAGAACATGAAATAAAAAAATACATGAAGTTTCCAATGTACCAAAAGGAAAACACTGACAAAGAATATCGGGAAAATCCCTTTCGGGCGGTTAATTTTGGTGTGGCTGAGGACGGAGGTCTTATCTGCCCAAATAACAAAAAGTTCCTCTTCCTGAGGGACATCCCTGTGAAGGGGAATCGCTATGGCAGGACAGAGGAGCTCTACCAGTGCGAAGACTGCTCCGACTGTCCCTACAAGGACACATGCACCAAGGCTAAAGGAAACCGCACCATACGCCTGAATCGGGAACTGACCCGGTTCCACCAGGAAGTTCTTTCCAATCTTAACTGCATTCATGGGGCCCTGCTGCGCATGAACCGCTCCATCCAGGCTGAGGGTGCTTTTGGGGGAATCAAGTGGAACCGTTCTTACACCAGAGCCAGACGCCGGGGCTTAGATGGCCTGCTTTTGGAGACTGCTCTGATTTCCTGCGGTTTTAATCTTCACAAGTTTCATCTTAAGTCCCCAACCAAGCTCATTGCCGCTTAAATTCTATATGTTTTTCCTCATTTTTTGCTGGGGTTTCTTCCGGCTTGTTTTTGTGCGCACTTTTTCCTTCCTTTTTCCTCTCCACCAACAAAGGACGCCTCTTTCTGGCGTCCTTTGTTTGATTATGCCTCTTTTTTTACGGCCCCTGTTTTGAGTATTTGTGGGAACAAATACACTGCTTGCCAAGTAGCGCATCGCTGTTCCATGGGTTACTTTGACACCTTGACCTTCAAAATGCTGATAATCAAACTCATTTATGAGCAATTATCAAAG
>CAJTPN010000086.1 GCA_910578185.1 uncultured Acetatifactor sp. | reverse complement strand
ACAGATGATGATGAACGGGCGATGTGTGGATTGATAAATGGTGATTGGGGTTGGCTCAATTATTATAACGAGGAATGTGACGCAGGATTAAGCTCCAGAAATCCGAACTATACTGGTACAGACGATGAAACCATGAATTTTATAATAAATGGTGAACTTGACCCATACCCTTTATCTTGTGTGTTACCCGCAGAACAAGTGATGAAAGCCCTTGAATATTTTGAAAAGTATCATAAGTTGCCCACATTCATAACGTGGCATGATGATAATTTCGCTTAGAAAATTCCAGTTTATTGAGCAGATAAACAGAGCGAAAAATCGGGATTGATGGAGGGCAAGAGTGAAAAATAAAGTGTATTTTTGAACGCACTTGTATAAGGGTTCATAAAACCCCATTTTTACAAGTATAGAAAACAGAATAATGTTAGTTATCGTTGCGTTTTACTAACTTAGAACTATCATAACCAAGGCTTTCAAGGTAAGCAAAAACATTGTTCTCATTCAGAACAACACGCTCTACATGTTCCTGGGGGTTCATCAATTCCTCATAGTCAGTAGGGGTAAAAGGTTTCTTTTCCGAAACCATGTGGTAAATACACACCATCATCATTCTTGCGATGGCAATGATTGCTTTCTTATGGCCACGACGCTTTTTGATCCGCCCATATTTGACCGCAAAATACGGCTGCTTTTTGTTTTTGATTGCGGCAAGAGCACACTGTACCATCATTGGTTTTAAATAATCACCTGCTTTTGCAATCCGGACAGATTTTTTCTTGCCGGCAGATTCGTTGTTTGCAGGAGAAAGTCCACACCAGGAACAGAGGTGTTTGGCATCATCAAAAATGTTCATGTCAACGCCTGTTTCCGCGAGAACAATTGTGGAACTTAATTCTGTCATGCCGGGCATGGTGCTGACGAATTCCACAAACCCATAATGAGGTTTGATACGGACATAGAGTTCCACTTCGGTCTGGATAATCATATCATCAAGATATTCCAGATGGCCACGGGCAAGCTCCAGTTTTTTAGCTTGGTCTGTTTCAATATTGTAGCCTCTGATGGCTTCGATGATTTCATCAGACTTGGCTTTAGCTCCTTTCTTTATTAGCTTGCGGACAGCTTTTTCATCAATGGAATCAGCGGTATGCTCCAGCAGATAAGACATGATTTCCGTCGCTGTCTTGCCGAAAGGGTCAGAAAGTACGCTGGCAATGCCGACATTGGAAACGGTCATACAGTTTTGGATGCGGTTCTTCTCAGAAGATTTCATGCAGACCAGCTTGAAGCGGTATCTGGCAAGTTCCCGGAGCTGGCGGAAATCCTTTGGAGGGATAAAGGAGCATCTGACAAGGTCAAATTTGTAGAGGTCGGCAATCCATTTGGAGTCCTTTTTGTCCGTTTTTTTGCCTTTGATGGCTTTGACATATTTGGGATGTGTAAGGCAGACATCCATGTCATTTTCGAGATAATTAAAAATAGGAATCCAATACTTTCCTGTGGATTCCATACAAACATGATAACAATTATTCTCGATGAGCCAGTTGTGAAACCTTTGAATATCCGAGTTGATGGTTGAAAAAGATTTTTGTCTGTATTCGGATATCCCGTCCTTGTTAGTAATTACGATGGTTGCAACGATAACATTTTTGTGGACATCAAGTCCACAGCAGATGGAGTATTTTAACTTCATCATAAGTATCACCACCTTAATCAAAAAGGAATAGCAACAGTGACTGTCATCCTGCGACTGAATAAACATGGTTTATTACCAATGATAAGAGTCCGGGCTCAAAGTCCCACTTGTTTGTGCTTGAAAGGATGACGGCACATATAACTATACGGGGTCGAAATAAATTCGCCACTCCTCCTTCCGTGCTCTGTAGTGTATTGCTATTCCTAAGGCTATTATAAACAAAATGGAGGGGTGACACAACAAGCTTTTTCATATCTTGTTTGTGCCTTGAGCGAATTGAAAGGAATGATAAAAACTATGGAATATAAGGACTATATTAAGCAAGGCTTGAATGGGAACGCCCCATTA
>CAJTPN010000085.1:238-2133 GCA_910578185.1 uncultured Acetatifactor sp. | reverse complement strand
CACCAAGGGCACGGTTGAGTTCCGCCTTTTCCAGTTCGATGCCCCGGCTGACGGGAAGCAGAACGGACTCCACGCCGGACAGCTCAAGAGCTACATCCAGCTTTGCCTCGCACTGAGCCAGATGGCGAAGTCAGTCAAGACTGCCAGCCCCAAGCTGCAGCAGAACGAGAACCCCAAGTACGCCATGCGCACCTGGCTTCTTCGCCTAGGCTTCATCGGTGACGAGTTCGCCACCGCCCGCGACCTTCTGACCCGCCGCCTCGCCGGGGACGCCGCCTTCCGCAACGGGCGCGCCGCTTGAAGGACTTAGAGCCTATCCCAAAATAAAGGCGTCTGAGGTATAATGCTCAAGGGTGATGAAAATGAGCGAAAAGAAGAGTTATCAAGCATGGACAATCTCAGATGAATTTTGGGAAGCAATTAAAGGAGAAATACCGAAAAAAGAGCGAGACCCAGCGAAAACATACAAGAATGCCCCCGGTCAAGGGCGGAAGCCGATGTCGGCGAGGAAAGCCCTGGAAGGGATATTCTATGTGCTGCGAACCGGCTGCCAATGGAAGGCACTGCCTCGTGAATATGGAAGCGGCAGTACGGTGCACAGAAGGTTTCAGGAATGGTTGGCGGCCGGTTTTTTTGAAAAGATTTGGAGCAAGGGTCTGGAACAGTACGATGAATTGGAAGGAATCGGCTGGGAGTGGCAAAGTCTGGACGGCTGCATGGTAAAAGCGCCCCTGGCTTTGGAGTCCGTTGGAAAGAATCCAACGGACCGAGGAAAAAATGGGGACAAAACGCAGTGTTTTGGTGGATGAAAGGGGGCTTCCGCTGGCAATCGTTCTTTCAGGGGCAAATACGCATGACATCAAATTGCTGGAAGAAACTCTGGATCATATCGTAGTGCTGCGTCCGGAGCCGGATGAGGAGCATCCGCAAAATCTGTGCTTAGACGCAGGGTATACTGGCAGCACACAAGCAGTTGAACAGCGCAAATATATTCCGCATATTCGGCCCCGGGGTGAGGAGAAGAAGGAGTTGGAGCGCAACCCGGACTTTTGCGCACGCCGCTGGGTCGTTGAGGTGACTCACTCTTTTTTCAATCGCTTCCGCAAACTTCTGGTTCGCTATGAGAAGAAAGCTGTCAACTACATGGCTCTGCTTCAGTTTGCCTGCGCTGTTATTGTCTGGCGTAAACTCATTCGCATTCATCGCTAATTTCGGGATAGGCTCTAAGTTGAAATCATTTGCCGTTCTCTCAGCTCTTCCAGCTCCGAAGCAGAGTATTGATTTTTCAAAGCCTGCTGATAGTCTTTCAGCCCATAAAATAGAAGTCTCCCATTTTCGCTGGAAAACTGCTGCGCACCTCCTGTAACCTGTTCTATTGTCCCACATAGTTCTGCCAATGTCGCATCTGTATAGGCGTATCGATCAATATAGATCCCCTCAAATCCGAACACTCCGATTATCTCTATTTGCTCAGATAATGGTTTTTCTGCGAGGGTCCTATGCCATAAGTCTGCATTTCTTCCCTTATAATCCCCATAGCTCCATCGCAGGGAATCAGAATGGATATAACCGCGTGCTAACGCATAATCTCCCATAGCGTTTATTGGAGGGGATTCCGGGTGGCGGTGGTATGGATACTGATAAATCATTGCTCCTTCTGAGGCATATTCCTCAATTTGCTTCACAAATGCATCATCGGAATAATAGTCCTCTGCACATGCCCTCAAAGCCCCTTCATCAAATCTTGTCTGCTCCCAAAGAGATCCAGCAAAAATAATGACGGCAACTGCCAGGAAACTTCTCTTAAATCTAATCTTTACAAAAATAAAAGCCAATCCCTTTACCAACGTATAGATGGCGCAGAAGGCCACAAAGACGCTGATTCGGTTGTAGCC
>CAJTPN010000085.1:0-214 GCA_910578185.1 uncultured Acetatifactor sp. | reverse complement strand
GTAGCCTCTGATCTGAGGTGAAACTAGCAGAGCAAACAGGGACCCAAATCCACCTATAGTCCCCAGGAGGATCGCACCTACTGTCAACTTACTGAGCACATCAAGCGTTTTATCCTTATTCGCTCCTACAAATAGTATGGCAATAGACAGCAGCAAACCACAAGCTCCAACAATTCCCAAATATTCAGAGCCTTCATTGGGAACAGGGGCCTGG
>CAJTPN010000084.1 GCA_910578185.1 uncultured Acetatifactor sp. | reverse complement strand
GTGCTATGATTACTCAGTGGATCTTATCAAAAAGATTGCTCCGGATATTGAGATTTATCAGATTAAATCAAATAGATTTTCGAGTGAATTTATGCGGCTTCTATGTCAGACATATGTGAATACTGTGATAATTCCACCACTTTACAACTTTATAAGTAAGAACTCTGTTTCCAGTATAGATGTTTCAAGGCCTCAGCAATAACATTTGATTTTATGTAGGTTTCGATGTTTTTCACCAAGTTTACATAAAATATCTGCTGGCGTATCTGTTCGCTGAGAGCAAACCGGAATTCCTGAACACTGACATTCCGGTACTGTGAAAATGTTTCTTCCTTATATGGAAGCAGTTTCATCGCACAATAGCTGATATTGATAAGGTTGACCATCATCTCGATCCCCTTCCGGCTGCGTACCATGTATCCGCATAAGGACCAGAAGGTCTTCTGTTCATAATAGCTAACTTCGATGTTCCATCTGAATGAGTAAAGGAACAGGGGGATATACTGCATCCAGTCACTTCCGGTGCGGTTCAGGGGTGATTTTTCCTGCCAGGCGCAGAAGATCTGCAGCTGGGCCGGAAAGATAGTACTGAAAAACAGTCTTCTGGTGCCATTCTCTTTATTGGCGGCAGTCACATACGCCTGCACCTGCCTTGTCCCAAAGATGTTGGTCAATACACGGCGGCTTCCGGTAAAATAGTCCCCGATCTTTTCCGAAGACAGGCTAAAGTCCTCATATATGGACAGACGGCGTCCATGTTTTGGCGGCCTGCCCTTCCTGCCCGTCGGGGCAGGCGGGAGGTCATAGATGACAGAGTCAGACCTTGCATTGCCGATCAGGTCAAGGTTTTCATAGTCGTCTACTATGGACACCAGGTTCTGTTTTACGTACCAGCTGTCACAAAGGATGATGACATTTTTCTTATCCCTGAATTCCGGCATTACCTGCCGTACCATGGAAGCAGCAAGTTCCAGTTTGGATCCTTTTTCTTTCTGCCACATGCGGTAGCCAAGCGGGAGGGAAAGATAGGATATCTTATTTTTATTCCATACCGGGATACAGAGCATAACACTGACAAAACAGTGCCCGTTCAGATAATTGGATCCATTATGCGCCGCATGGTCGAACAGTTTGGAGATATCCTCGAACTTCTTTCCGAATTTCGAGACCATGGTATCATCTATGCAGAGGAATACCGGCTGGGACTTCAGGTTGTCGGGAACCAGGCCAAGAGCCAGTTTTGCCGTAGCATTCATAAAACCCGAAAAGTCAACTTTGGCATAAGAGCAGGCATAATAGAATGCATTCAGGGATTTTGATGTTATGCCCGCCAGAAAATGCCGGTATAGGGATCGGATGGAACCTGCAGATTCCATCGCCAGCATGGATAGCACGAGCAGGAACAGCGTTTCAGCCGTAGGCGCTGACAATATAGAAAAATAAATATAAAAATATCGATAAAGCCTACCGATTATGTATTTTTCGTTGTATAATAAGTTTGCCGTATGAGGTCACTCACTTTCGTGTTTATTGTTAGCAAACTTATTATACACCAAAGTGCTTCATACGGCACTTTTTGTTAAAAACTTGTAAAGTAGTGTTTATTATATTGAAAAAGGAGAAATACATGGCAATCATAGGATTTTCACTGATGGCAATGGTGATCTTCTTTCTTGACCTGCTGATCAAGGATCATATCGAGCGGTCGAGAAAGGAAGGAGAGGAGAGGGCGGTCTGCGGCGGCCGGCTTCTGATCCGCAGATATCATAATAAAGGCGCGATGCTGGATGCAGGAGAGCGAAGAAGCGATCTGGTGGCAGCGCTTTCGGTGGCTTTGACGCTGGGGCTGACGGTGCTTTTCGTGCTGACCTTTTCCTGTAAGGGGAGTAAGACTCTTAAGGCAGGACTGGCCCTTCTGCTGGGCGGGGCCTACAGTAATACCTATGACCGTCTGGTACGGAAATACGTGGTAGATTATGTGAGTTTTCCGGTAAAAAATGAGAAGATCAGGAATGTTGTGTTCAATATTTCCGATTTCTGTATTATGATCGGGGCGCTTTTGATGGTGCTGGGAAGCGGAGAGAAGTAGCTGTTCTGAGAGAAACAAAGGGGTACGCAGAATGAAAAAATACAACATGCTCACA
>CAJTPN010000083.1 GCA_910578185.1 uncultured Acetatifactor sp. | reverse complement strand
ATCGGCAGTCAGCGCTGGAAGCGGCACCCAGCCGTTGAAATCATCAATAATATTGGCATTATCCCAGCTAAAGCACACACCGTAACGCCCTGATTTACCCTTTGACACGTAAGTAGACCACTCCTGCGTAAATGCTTCCGGGTCAATCAGACCTTCTTCGTACAGCTTATGCAGCCATGCGATACCATCCTTAAAGCCCTCCTGTGTCGCTGTACAGATTACCTTCTTGTCGTCTGTAACCGCAATATGCCTGCCCTGGTCGCAGTCCCCATAGCCTTCGCCAAATCCGTTAATTAAAATGGCGGGATCCTGGTTTCCGTCATTTACAATGCATGACATTGGAATGATGCTTCCGTCAATGCCAAATTCTGCCTGCAGTTCAGAGGCGTGGTCGCGAAACGCAATCAAAACCTGCTCAAACTCGTCAACAGTTGTCGGAATCTCTAATTCAAGAAAATCAAGCCATTTTTTATTGATAAAGCTCATATCGCCCACTGCCTGGATTGCCGTCTTCTCAGAGCCGAGTTGCTCAATCCACGGGAGCGCCCAGATATGGCCGTTCGTATCCGTACTCATTTTCCTGTATTCAGGGTACTTGTCGAATACAGCTTTCAGGTTTGGCATGTAAGCGTCAATATAATCCTCCAACGGAATAATGACGCCCTGGTCAGCGTACCGCAGCAGATCATTATCGCCAAAACCTGCCGAGAAAATGAAATCGGTCAATGTGTTCGTATCCGCCATTGCCAGCGTGATTTTCTCACCCCACTGATCCCCCTGAATCGCCTTCCACTCAATCTCCACATTGGTCTTTTCCTGCAGGCGCTTAAAGATGGTGCGTTTGTTCGGATCCGATTCCGTATTTGCCGGATACTGGGTCATTCCGGTCAGGGTCGCTTTCTCAGCCAGCGGGAATTGCAGGTCCGCCACATCCACTTCCTGCATTTCCCCGCTACCCAGTGTATTATCAGACTTGTTTCCGCCGCATGCTGCCAGGGAAGCGAGCATACTTGCCGCCAGTGCAAGAACTATTATTCGTTTTGCCAACTTATTTTTCATAACTGCTCTCCTTTTCTTTTATCAATTTTTATATTCACACTAACCTTTTACAGAACCTGCCATAATTCCGCTGTCAAAATACTTCTGGAAAAACGGGTACATGACAAGCAGCGGGAGGCTCGAAATGATAATGGTTGCATATTTGAGCAGCTCACTGAGCTGTGCGCGCTCTGCGGTACTCTGCATGTCCGAAATCATTCCCTCGTCAGGTTTGCTCTGAATCAGGATTGCGCGGAGTACGAGCTGCAGGGGCTGTTTGGATGACTCATCCAGGTAAATCATCGCATCAAAATAGCTGTTCCACATGCCTACAAACTGCCACAGGGACAGCGTCGCAATGATCGGCGTACATACCGGGAGCAGAATCCTGAAGAAAAAGGTCAGCTCATTTGCGCCGTCCACATCAGCGGCTTCCCTGAGTTCTCCCGGAATCCCCTGATAATAAGTCCTTGCGATAATCATGTTCCAGACGCTGAACGCTCCCGGAAGGATGATCGCCCACATACTGTTTTTCAAACCCATATCGCTGATCAACAGGTAAGTCGGTATCAGACCGCCGCCAAAGAACATGGTGATCACAAAGATGACGTTAAAGAACTTCTTTCCCCTGAAATCCGGCCTTGACATGGGATAGGCCGCCAGCATGGTAACCAGTACCGAAACAAAAGTAAATACCACGGAATAGATGACTGCATTTTTAAAGCCAATCCATATCTGGTCATTGGTCATGACACGCTCGTAGGCAGTCAGCGTCCATTTGCTGAAATCAAAGGTAATTCCCTTGTTCTGCAAGGTAACAGGGTCAATAAAGGATGCAACGATAATATAAATCATAGGAACAATGATTGCAACGACAAACAATCCAAGCAGTATATAGCCTACTGTCAGCAATGCCTTATCCTGCAAAGAATATCTGGCAAATTTACTTTTCTTTTTCATAGATACCTCCATTCTTCCAATATCCGCAAATTTGTATCCCTGCACAAATTTGCCGTCTGAAAAAACTTTCGCATATGGTTTTTTCAGACTATATTCCCTGACCGTCATTCATTTTTGCAACAATCTTGTTCACGGCAACCAGCAGAATAACATTGATGACTGTGTT
>CAJTPN010000082.1 GCA_910578185.1 uncultured Acetatifactor sp. | reverse complement strand
CTCCACTTAACAGAATATGTATCTCCTATAACCGTAAAGGTCACAGAACCTTTGCGGTTTTTCTTTTGTCGTTTTTTATCGGAATATGCCGCAGGGCTGTTTCTGCTGTTGGCTGTCGTTCGCCGCCTTTCCAATCTGGATTTTACATTTTCAAAAATTCAGATTGGAGGAAAATACGGTGAAATACGCACCAAGAAAAGTATATATCAAAGAAAGTAGCAGCTATGTGGAACTGTCTTATAAGGATTTCTGCCGCCGTAGGCAAACCGACCAAAGCTATATGGACAAGCTGTTTATCCCCGTGCAGGGCTGTCTGCTTGAAGTCATGCGGAAACAGTACACAGAGTTTTACAAGGATAAAGAACGGTGGCGTTATCTGAAAAAGCTGGACACAAATCACAGCCTGCTGTCACTGGAGGGTTTTACAGACAGCGAGGGGAATGTGCTTGATTTCATTATTGATGAAACGGTGGACGTTGCGGAAACTGTTGTCTGTGCGGTGATGGTGGACAGGCTGAAAGTCGCCTTGCCCTTATTGTCGGATGGTGAGCAGGCATTGGTAAAGGCAATCTTCTTTGAGGAACTTTCCGAGAGGGAAGTCGGATTGCGGTTAGGCATGACGCAGAGTGTTGTAAACAAACGCAAAGCCAAAATCCTTGCGAAGCTGAGAACGATAATCGAGAACTAAATTTTATAGCGTTCAGCCCCCTTGTTTTTTCCTTTGGGAAAATGAGGGGGCGATTCCTAAGCTCTCTCAATCTTGGATTTACTAAAATCCCGATTGGAGGAAAAAGCATGGCATACAACCACGGACGAGAGGATAGGAAATGGCGCATCTGGAAAGAAGCTGAGGAAAAGGTTTTGCGAGAGTGCGGCGTTAATGAAACGGTCATTGAGCAAATCCGCACAGACGACAGGGCAGACTTCAATTCCAACAGGCGGTTTTACCGATGGACGAGCGACTTCGGCGAATACCTTGAGGAAATGGAGAGTGGGGAGAAACAGGCAGAGATAAGGACGGTAACGGATTTACTGGATGAGATTGAAAGCGAAACTCTGTACCTTGCCTTAGTCACAGTGGACAGACGTACATTACAAATCGTCTTGCTGAAAATGCAGGGTTACTCCACAAAAGAAATTGCCCCGCTTGTGCATTTGACGGCAGGGGCTGTTTATGCGAGATTGGCTCATTTGAGTAAAAAGCTGCGTAAAATTTTATAATTATGAGATCTGCTTTTCTGTGAGATGTTGGGTGAGAGGTCAAAGGCTTCTCACTCATTCTTTATATATGGTATCTCTCTATATGTTCTCTAATGGAATTATACAGAGGCTGTTTTGCCAGAGGAATTATGCTGGGACTGGTGACCATGCCTGTGGGGTTAATCGTGGGCGGCCTGCTTGCCGGTCTTTCCGTGGGGGCCTGTATCTGGCAGAATCTGCCCGTGTTTGTGCTGGCGGTGCTGTTGCTTCTTGGGTTGTGGAAGATACCCGGACAGATGATACGTGGGTTTTGTACTTTTGCAAGAGGCATCCGCTTGGTCATCACCGTCGGCCTGGTGCTTGGCACGGTGGAATATCTGTGCGGTTTAAAACTGGTGCCGGGGATGGCGCCCCTTCCGGAGGCGATGGAAGTGGTCTCGGCCATCGGGATTGTGATGCTGGGGAGCCTTCCGGTGACAGCGTTTTTGCAGCGGATATTAAAGACCCCTTTCCGGATGCTGGGGAAGAAAGTGGGGATGAATTCTGCAGGGATGACAGGACTGCTGGTGGGAGCGGTAAGCGCCATTCCTGCTCTTTCCATGTAACAGGTCATGGTTAATTAGATGTAATCAAAAGAGGAAAGGAAAAGCACAATCCAGACGGAACCGGCGATACCGTCAAGAAATATTTGTGAGTTAGCAAGAATCCTGATATAATGGGTACAAACGCCCATCCGGGGCAGAAAGGCAGGGAGAAAAATGCACATCAGCTACAAACCGCTCTGGCACACGCTGATAGAGCGCAACATGAGGAAAGAAGATTTAAGGCTTGCCGCTGGACTGACCACAAATATGATAGCCAACATGGGAAAAGAAGGGAAACATATCAGCATGGACACACTTGCCCGTATTTGCGAAACGCTGGATTGTGGCATTATGGACGTGATTGAGCTGGCCAGTGACGAGCCTTCCACCACAGGAGGGAA
>CAJTPN010000081.1 GCA_910578185.1 uncultured Acetatifactor sp. | reverse complement strand
CCTGGGGATTTCCCAGCTTCAAAGGCAAGGGGGGCATTATCAACGCCCGGGGTGAAACAGCGCTGGACAAACCGATGTTCCGCCGATCCGTGCTGGAACGGAGGTGCATCGTGCCTACGACCGGCTTCTACGAATGGGATAGCCAAAAAAGGAAATACCATTTTCGGCTGCCAAAGCAGGACCGGCTCTATCTGGCCGGGTTATGGAATACTTTCCAGGGTGAGGAGCGGTTCGTGGTCCTAACCACCGCCCCCAACGATACCATCATCAATGTCCATGACCGGATGCCGGTGCTGCTGACCAATGACGAGGCGATGCCTTGGCTCCATGATACTGGAATGGCGTCCGCAAAGTTAACAGCCTTGCAGCCGGCTTTAGAGCGTATCGCTGTCTGATCACCATGGTATGCGCACCCTCTGCCCCCACAGTGTCTCAACCTGGACTCCTACCAGGAACCAGCCGCAACTATCCATCTCAATGTGGGTGGGCACCCACCGCTCGTTGAGCCAAATGTCCATCGTTGTGCCGCAGTGGAGACCGCCGTAGCAGTCGTCACTGTTGAAACGGATATCGGCACGCCCACTCTGCATATCAGGGATCAAAATTCCTTCTCTCATGTAGATTGCTCCCATCTAAAAATAGTAAGAAGTACCAGCCATGAGGCTGGTACTTCTTTTGCCATACCAAATCCTTTTCGTTTGTCGTAAAACTGTCGTAAAATCCAAATGTGCATTTCCGGCTTCATAACAAATCACTGCATTTACACCGGATATTTCAGCTATACGGTTCGTTTTGCAAATTTCTGATGCTGATTTTTAATCCAGCGGCTTCATCGTGGGGAACAGAGAAACATCGGAAATGATGCCCTATAAGTTCCTATAAATACCTATATAACAGAATTTCAGCTACTCTTTTCAACTGGTAATCCGCTATAAGCATCCAGAAGTTCTCTCTGTGTTGGGCAAATTTTGGGCACGACTTGGGCAAGCTCCGCACATCCCTCTTGCCTTTGAGTACAGTCATTATAGCGCAAAAGCAAGGAAAGTTCAACATCTTCCGGTTGAAATTTTCCTGCTACAGAGGTATACTATAGATAAGCAGAAAGGCGGTGAAGATGATGACAGTATTGAGACAGCAGGCTGTGCAGCTCGTTCAACAGATTCCGGAAGATCAAATGCCAAACATCATCCAATATCTCCATTCCCTCGTAAGAAAAGTTGGGATTGACCATTCCCTTGAAAGCAAATCTGCTAGTTCTCCAAAAATGAAAGCATTTGGAGAACTAGAGAAAATGGTTAGGTCCGTGCCGGAGCTGGACTACAAGAAAGAATTGGAAGACGCGAGGGATGAGAAATATGGTCGTTCTGATTGACACAAATGTTGCACTGGACTTTCTGACGGTAAGGCAGCCGTTTTATCAGAGCGCAAAGGCGATCCTGAAAGCCTGTGCCAGCGATAACGTGCAAGGCTACATTGCTTTTCACTCCCTGCCCAATATCTTCTACATTCTCCGTAAAAGCTATACTGATGAGGACAGACGTTCTATGCTGGAAAAACTCTGCCTGATCCTTCGGGTGACAGGAGCAAGCCATGAGAGGGTTTGTGACGCGATTTCGCGGGGCGAATTTTCGGACTTTGAAGACTGTCTGCAAGATGAATGTGCGCAGGAAGTATCCGCAGATTATATTGTGACGAGAAATGTTGATGACTTCAATCATTCTCGTGTTCAGGCAATTACTCCAGAGGAATTTCTACAGCGCGATATTTAATCAAGTAGCTGCAAAGTCTCCCTGTGCCGCCTTCAAAGCGGCACGGGGAGATTATTTTTTATGAAAGCAGAGATTTTGATTAGGCCTTGTTTGAAAAATACGGTAAGCTGGTCAAAGTAACCAAATCATGATAGCGGCCATATAAACAAAAGCAAGAAAAGATTTGTCCAGTTTATCAAATCTTGTAGCAACTCTGCGAAACCATTTGATCTTCTGAAAGAAACATTCAACGAGGTGACGTTCTTTGTACAGGTAATAATCAACGGCCCACGGCTCCTTCGTATTGCTTTTGGGCGGGATTACAACCACTGCGTTGTGTTTCTTGATATATGCGAGGATTTCTTTGGTGCCATAGGCTTTATCGCCAAGTAAATTGCTGCCCGTGATATCTGTCAGGCCCATAAGTTCAATGGCGTGAGAAGA
>CAJTPN010000080.1 GCA_910578185.1 uncultured Acetatifactor sp. | reverse complement strand
CCTGCTTTGCGGCCTGCAAAAGACACATCAGCACGACGCCGGCAGACATCCCTCCTGTGAATGTAAGGAAGTGTATAATCATGTTCCACATAAAAAATCCTCCAAAAATAGGTAAGAAAAACGCCCACCGGAAAGTGAGCGTATCATCAAGTATCAGTTATCCATTCTTTTATTTTCTTTCTGTTGCGGGCTGTCCCGGCAGAACAATCTCCCCCACCGGGATTTCCCGCAACTCCTTTTTCATCTGGTGCGCAAACCGGATTGTCCTGACCGTGCCCCCTTTTTCCCTCCCGTCATACACGGCGATCACCCGGTCCGAGTGCTCGGCCATGTAGCGATTCCGGTGGGAATAGACGCTGGGGTGGTATTTCTCCTGCATGATGACAACATCCGCACATGCCTCCAGCATTTCATAGGTCCGTCCCTTTTCCATCAGGTTATCCAGCCGCTTTTGATAAGGGATAACCGCAATCAGCTCCAGCGCCGGATTCGTCTTTTTCTTTTCCAGCACGAACTCTGCAAAATACAGGTCCACGCCGTCCGCAAAGCCGCTCATAAAGCGGGTGAACCCGTCCGCAACAGCGCAGTCAATCTCACGCCGCAGCGCCGCCTTTACATGGTTGATTTCTTTCTGCGGTAAATCCCTGTGCCCGGTGACACAGCATGTCTTTCCTTTCATCTGTCTTTTCCTCCATTCGATAGTTAGTATTCTTCACTTTCAAAATTATAATAGATTTATTTTAGCGTTTCAATGTAAACACCCTTTTTTATTTTGCGAATAAGGGAAGGGTGTAAGGTACAATCTATTACAGAATAGGAGGCAGAGGCGATGTATGAAGATTTCGTCCCGGAACGGCTGGCAAAGCTGCGGACACAGAAAGGCGTGTCTGCACGCGATATGTCCTTGTCATTGGGACAGGCAAATAACTACATTAACAACATTGAAAATAAAAAGTCCCTTCCCTCCATGCAGTCCTTCCTTTACATCTGTGAATATCTGGGAGTGACGCCCCAGGAATTTTTTGACGAAGGGAACCCGGCCCCGCAAGCCTTAAAGGAATTTATCGCAGAGGCAAAAAAACTGGATTCCCGGTCAATGGGTTATATCCTCGGCATTATGAAAGAACTGAACAGCAAGCGCTAAGGCGGCCAGGGTGTTGGCCGCTTTTACTATTCTGTAAATTTTTTTCGTGCCCCCTTGCATAAATCCCCCAAAGTGGATATACTATAAGTAAGAAAGTAAGAACTTCTAACTTTCAAACTTAAAAAGGAGATGATTCTATGCTGGCAGAATTACGCCAAAAAGCCCAGGTCACGATACCAAGAGAAATCATTGTCAAGCTCGGCCTGTCAGAAGGCGACAAACTGGACATTTTCGAGAAAGACGGTTCCATCTGCATCATGCCGGTGGTGGTCTATCCAAAGAACACCCTGAATGAGCTCCGGGAAGAAATTGACGGGGTAAAAGCAAAAATCGCATCCGGGGAACAGCCGGTCTTTGACAGCGTGGACGCCCTGTTTGACAGACTGGAGGCAGAATAATGGCGTATGAGTTTACCTTTACGCCCCGTTTCCAAAAGCATTTCAAGGGTCTGGCCGCCCAGGAGAAGAAGCAGCTTAAAAACAAGCTGGAACTTCTGGCTGAAAATCCTTCCCATCCGTCGCTGCGGACCAAACGCATCCAGGGCACCACGGACCTTTTCGAGTGCAGCGTCAACATGGACATCCGCATTATCTGGTATTATGAAGGCGATAAAATGATTATCCTGGTAGACGTAGGGCATCACGACATATTAAGGCAATTTTAAGCAGCGGGGCGGTGCTGCTCGCCAAGCTCTGTAACAAAATCTGCGATCACAACCGGAGTAATTACAAGCTGGCCCACGCGGGAGCCTTTGGAAAGCTCCTGGGTCTGGCTGCTTACATTGCTGATGATCGCGTGAATCTCCCCGCGGTAGCCGGAATCCACCGGCGGCAGCTCACAGACCAGCCCTTTTACTGCCATGCTGGTGCGTGGAAACACATAGCCCGCATATCCGTCCGGCACTTCAATCCCAAACCCAAGAGGGACCTTTGCGATCTCCCCCGGCTGTAACGTACAGTCATAGGGCATGTAAACATCCGCGCCGGCATCGTTCCCATGCGGACGGAAAGGGCGGCGGTCCTCCGGCACGCCAAAGTCGATCAGTTTGAT
>CAJTPN010000079.1 GCA_910578185.1 uncultured Acetatifactor sp. | reverse complement strand
TCCCTCTTGAAAGTTTGGATTTTATTTTGCAGACATTATCTTTTTAGGCCACAGAAATCAACAAGTGCTTCAGGATCCTTTTTCCATTTTTTCTCAGTTCCCTTTTCAGTTTCGCTTTCGAGGGTTGCAAGAGCTTTTACTTTATCCTCCGTTGTGATATCCAAATATCTCATAGTTGTTTCAATCTGCTCATGGCCAAGGAGAAACTGGATCTCAACAATACTTAACCCATCTTCAATCCAATGTGAAGCTTTCGCATGCCTGAACAAATGTGCGTGTGTATTTAGAGGAACGTCTTTACAATGGACGTTTGCCTGTGCCGCATATGTTTTGATGCGTTTATCCAGTGCCGCTTCCGTCAGCTTTCCATGCCCGCTGACCCTGCTTGGGAAAAGTAGGGCATCGGTGCCGCCAGTCTGCCCATATGTCTCTTTTATATATGCCTGCAGCAATGCTACAGCTCGTGGAAGCAGGTAGGCTGTCCGGATCTTTTTCCCTTTCCCATGCAGGCTGAGGTAGGGTTTGGCTGCTTCAAGGTGGATATCATCCAGTTTTATGGAGCGGATCTCGTCAAGCCTTGCTGCCGTTGCGTATAACAATGTCAAAAATACCAGGTCCCGCCGGCCGATCCTGGTGCTGGTGTCAGGTGCAGACAGCATGGCAGCGACTGCATCCCTTGTCAGTCCGGATACTTTCTTTTTGGGACACTTCTGGCGCTTGATCCTTTTGGAGTCCTGATACAGGTAAGCCATACCGATGTCTTTCTCTGCAAGGTATTCAAGGAACCTGCGGAAGGAGGCGAGGCGGTTGTTGCATGTGTCCGGCGAATTCTTCCGGGTATCTTTGAGCCATACAATCCACTTTTCAATCCATTCCTTCTCCAGGTGAAGGCGGCTAAGGGCTTCTGGGGAGACACCGTTTTCCTGCAGGAACTGGAAGTAAAGGACAAGGGCATCTTTGTATCCTTTTAGCGTGTGCTCACTGCCAGTAAGGAACTGGGGCGCGTAATCACACAGGAATTCGGAGATCCTTCTCGCAATCACGGGGGCATCGTCAGTCTTCTTCATCCCACACCTCCGGCACGATCTCATTGAATCCATCTTCTGTCTTCGCCTGTATTTTATCCGCAAGGCGCGGGGTGATCGAATAATAGTACAAAGTCGATTGGATATGGCGGTGCCCCATAGATCTCGAAAGGCAGTGAAGCTTTTCACTGAATGTAAAACTATCGTCTTCCCATGAATTTATATTCTCAACAGCATAGTGATGCCTTACATCATATGGGACGATTCCTTTGGCTGTACCATTTGCTGATTCCCACATTTTTTTGAAATTGTCGTTTACCCAGTCCCTCCCATAGCATGTGCCTTTCAGCGATTCGAAAAAATATGTGCGTCCCGGCTGGATTTTATCTATGGCTTCATCATACCGGATAAGGAGTTCGGTCATCGTGTCATGGAGCGCGACATAATGCTGGTCATATCCTTTGGATTTGCGGACATTCACCACGCCGTGCTCCAAATCAACATCCTCCCGCTTCAGATATCTGGCTTCCGTGGTTCTCATACCGCTGCTGTACAGGAGCCGGAAGAATACAGGGCACTGAAGTTTGCGGACTACGGAGGCCGGCCTTCCTTTATAAGGGACTATGCTGTCGCACGCCTCGAAAAAGCGGGCCAGTTCCTCTTCTGTAAATGCATGCGGTATATATTGGCGCTTTTCCAGTTTCGGAGGCTTCGGAACAGCAATCCCTGTCATGCCGCGATCGCAAAGATATTTAATGAATTCTCTGACGATCAACGTCCTGATATAGCAGGAGCTGCTTGTCTCCGTATCCCGCTGGGTGCACCAGGCATCAATCATTTCCTGTGTAAGGACGCTGCTGTCTGCGAAATGGTCTGCACAATACCGGTCAAAATATTTCAGGTTCTGTGCGCTGGCATGTTCATTCCATGTGCCGGATGCTTTCCGGTAGCTGACAAAGCTTTCAATCTCTTGGGCGAAACCCGAACGATAGTCGCTCATATATCAAACACCCCCTCAATGACGGGGAATTTTTCAATGCTTAACGCGCATTCCCGAAGGTGTCTGATATCTGCAGACGTATAATGGTCCAGCGAAGACGGGTCCTCATGCCCAAGTACGGCACTCGCTACCGGGCGTGGAATTCCGTTCCCTACAAATGTTGTTGCGGCGTTATAACGGAAAAGATGGGTGCCCCGCCGGTCCCC
>CAJTPN010000078.1 GCA_910578185.1 uncultured Acetatifactor sp. | reverse complement strand
CAGGTAAATATTTTTGAAGACATTGTAAAAAAGAATCATGAAAAAGACGGTACGGAAAGACACACCAGGGTTTTGCTTCTGCGGCAGATATGGAGCGAAGGAAGCTTTGCAGCGCAAAAGTCAAGACATAACTTGAAATTCTTATACAGAAGAGGATTAGAGGCGGCTGAACAGCAGTGCCTCTTATCGTCAACGGCATTAAATCTTAAAAGGATGATAAAGGCCATGGCATAGGGAACCATGACCTTTTTCTTTGGAATATTTCTGCTATCTTTGCTAGATTTTTATCATGATATCTTGTGACATTTACGAAATTAGGGGGTTTGTCAACAGCTCGATGATGTCCAGAAGTCAGGGAAGGAGGAAGAGGCTTCCATAAAGCCGGAAACCGGAGAAAGCGCTAAGGATGTGCCGATTCCATACCCGGTAGATAACGCAGGGCATAATTACACAGTGGACAATGGAAAACCACAGGGGGCGAAACTGGCGGCGGCAATGGCTGACAAGCCTGTGCAGCGGACATCGCTGAGAGAGAAACTGGAAGCGTTCAAGGCGAAGGTGTCTGGAACAGACAAATTGAGTATTGAAAAAGCGAAGGGGAAGGAGGAAACGCTATAACGATTTTATAATATTTGAGATTCCAACTGTTTCTGACATGCCATCTAAAAAGTTCCGATTGATTTAGCGGGAATTTCAAGGTATAATGATTCAGAGGTCATATACCTTTGGGGAATGGCTTTTACATTTCCTGCAAGTGAGCAAAAGGAGGTTATGGCTGTGGATATGTCAATAGACACTGAAATTAAAAATGCGGTCAGCGCAACAGACCAGGACGCACAGTATGATGATAAGGCAAAACGCCTGTTAGGAAATAAAATCATTCTGGCGCATATCCTGGTAAAGACCGTTGATGAGTTTAAGGGAATGAACCCGAAAGAAGTGGTGTCCTATATCGAGGGAGAGCCATTGATCGGTGTGGTTCCAGTAGAGCCAGGTCTGACCAATGCCGGAAAGGAAGAAAACGGGCAGCGCATTGTCGGGATGAATACGGAAAATGCGGAGATTAACGAGGGGCTTGTAAGGTTTGACATTATCTTTTATGTGCGGATGAAAGACGGTATCTCACAGGTTATTGTGAATTTAGAAGCACAGAAGGATGAACCGACAAGTTACCATATCCTGAACCGGGCAGTCTTCTATGTAAGCCGCCTTGTTTCCTCGCAGAAGGAAAGGGATTTTGTCAAGACAAACTATAACGATATTAAACGTGTTTTCTCCATATGGGTGTGCATGAACATGGACGAGAACAGCATGGACTATGTGCATCTGACGGATGATAAGCTGTTAGGCTCTTATCCGTGGAAAGGCGGTCTTGACCTGCTGAATATTGTCCTGATCGGTATAGCAAATGAACTTCCGGAGCATGATGATAAATATGAGCTTCACCGCCTGCTGAGTACGCTGCTTTCGGCGGAACTGACCGTTGATGAAAAGTTAGGGATCATTAAAACTGAGTACAGTATTCCGGTAGATGAAAAATTGAGAAAGGATATGAGCGCTATGTGTAATCTTTCACAGGGAATCAGAGAAAACGCAACAGATAACGCCATAACTGGCGTGATTATGAATATGCATAGAGACGGCTATTCATCAGAGCAGATAGCAAGGATTGTTGAAAAGACCATAGAGGAAGTAGAGGCTGTCATCAAAAAACGGGAGCCTGTGCTGGCATAATCAAAGTAACTTAATAACAGATACAGTAAAGCAGTGAACTGAGTTTTGTAAAAAACAGTTCGCTGCTTTTTTGTTTTCAGGGAGAAAGACAGTCACATCAGATTGTCTTTTTTTCATGCAAGGAAAGGATTGAAAATATGGCAGACGCAAAAACAGAAAAACAGAAAGTAAAGGAGATAACGGACAAACTGGAGGAAGGGTTAAAAGAACTTTTTGAGAGCGGGAAGTACAAAAACTACCTCTCCACCATGTCTAAATTCCATAATTACAGTGTCAACAACACGCTCCTGATAGCCTTACAGCGCCCTGACGCCAGTCTGGTCGCAGGCTACCAGGCATGGCAGAAAAATTTCAACCGCCATGTAAACAAGGGAGAGAAGGGAATCCGTATCCTTGCCCCTGCCCCTTACAAGATCAAAGAGGAACGGGATAAGTTAGACCCTGTGACCGGGGAGATCATGCTTGACCAGGATGGGATGCCGCAGACGGAGGAAGTGGAGATT
>CAJTPN010000077.1 GCA_910578185.1 uncultured Acetatifactor sp. | reverse complement strand
TTCGGAGGCAGTACAAAAAACATCTCCCTGCTGGCTGCGTATCTGATTCTGACCGTCCTGCGCTGTTTTGGCTCGGTGTATCTCGCCGCCCTGCTGCTCTTTACATCCGTTTTGGTGAAGAAATATGCTTTGACGGTGGTGATCGGAGTGGCATCCACCTTGATTCCGTACATCGGCCTGTCCAGACAGATCTGCTACCGCTTGCCGCTGCCCCTGCCGTTCCTGCTGGCAACCGGCTTTCTGGAGGGAGCCTCCTCCATGGAGGATTCGCTGACAGGCGAAGCCATTGAGATTTTTTCGGAGCGTTCCCCCCAGGAGCTGCTGGCCTTGCTGGGCTTGTCCGCTGTGTGCTGCGCCCTCATGGTATGGTGGGTTCTGCGGCAAAACACAAACTGCTGGCAGTCTGGAAAGAAACTGGTCAGGCGGTGCGGAGCCACAGTGTTGGGACTGCTAATTTTGCTCTCACTGTCCGGCTGCTCTGTCGCAGAATCTACAAACGGGATATTCAATTCATCTTCGCAAAGTGTGTCGGATACTTACAGTGTGATCTTCGACGATCAGACGCGGACATACTCTCTGGAGAACCGGGAAACCGGCGCTTTGACGAATTTGGCTCTCTCTCCGCTGTTCGGGGCCTTTTCGGATGTCGAATCCATTAAAGCTGTCTATATGGATGCTCCGTACATTTATTATATGACCTCCCGCACAGAACAGTATGTAGATCGGGTCGGCAGCTATAACAGCACAGCTACCCAGGTGTCCATCGTCCGGCTTAATACAGAAACCTTTGAGGAACAGGTTATTTTTGAGAAAATAACGGACAGCGGGCGATCTCTGCTGGGAATTGACTATACCGTGGGGGATACCTGGATGTTTCTGCAATACTGCTATGGCTTTTTCCTGAACAACGACAGCCTCTTTTTCATTACGAATGATGGGATTACGGAAGTAAACAGGACGATTCAGCGAACGCAAGTGCTGGACATCCCCACCAGGGGGAATATAGCGTTTGATGGGCGGACGATCTACTTCATCAACGAAAATTCTTTGCTGACAGCGTATGACACCAAGACCCACAAGGAAAGACCGTTTCGGAATATGGTTGCCTCTGACTTCTGCCTGACCGAGCAGGGGCTGTATTTTATCAACCGCATGGATTCCGACTGCGTTTATCTGTGCGGCAGGGATGGCGCCCACAGTCTGAAGATTTCAAATGACCCGGCCCTGTCTGTTGGCTATAACGGTGAGAAAGTTACCATGATTCTAAAATCGGACGGGAAGGAGGTGGTTTTTGAGCCGTGACGGTACGGGAGCGCCAAGCATCCGTCAGAGCAAGGCGAAAAAAGCGCGGCAGAAGGCTGATGATTGCCTATGCTTTGTGTGGTGTGATCTTCCTTCTGCTGGCTTTGATGATTATTTTTATTGAATGCTCTCGGCCTGGAATTGCGCTGAGCGAGGTGAACGACTACACCGGCGATCCGGGAACAACGACGGAACAGAAAATGTCAGCCAGCAACAGGAAATGATGCAATATGTCCTTGCACAAAAGCAAGGATGCAGTCCCAATACTTCTCCGCACAGTGTCTCTCCTCAAATTATCCAGATTACTCCTGACGCCAGATTAACGGAAGTCCAGGCAGAAGGTTTATACTTCTGCTTGGAAAACCGATTGGTATATATCTGCGAGACCGAGATTATGCTGACAGTGAAAGAGTTTGATATCTTCGCACTGCTTATCATGAATCCCCGCCGGGTACTCACTTATGACATGATAATAGACCTTATATGGCACGAAAATCTCGACTACTACTCCCACAGAGCGATCAACAATCATGTCAGCAACCTCCGGCATAAACTCAGGGTCACACCAGAAACGCCGGACTACATCAGGAGCGTTCACAGCATTGGGTACAAATTCAATCCGAATATCGAACTTCTTTGAAGCCCAGTCGCATACTGACTTGTCTCGGATTATGCGGACAGAAGAAAATATGGACACGACATTTATCTTGACCTGATTCACTAGGATACACTACCTTGCAAGCAGGGCATCTGTGACCACAGATGCGAAAAACAGGAGATTACCGCCTGAGCGGAAACCTCCTGTTTTGCTTGTTGGTGGCTCCCGCCCCCAAACCCCTTTTCGCAGAATTTCATTCTGCGGCTACGCACCGTTCCGGCGCTTTTCTCTCCCGCCCTTCAGCGGGATTTTTGAAAAACGGGGAAATTGGCACTCCGGCAAA
>CAJTPN010000076.1 GCA_910578185.1 uncultured Acetatifactor sp. | reverse complement strand
GGTATTAATATTGTATGTAGGACGGCAATTTGTGATATACACAGGAATCCACACAGAATGGATATTATATTTTGGTATTTCATTCGTTAGTTTTCTTGGGATATATGTCTTGTATTTTGCAGTAACGTATTTCCAATTTATACTGCACGCCGAAAACATTTGCAGTAACTCAAGTGGTAATTGGACTGCCTTTGGCAACTGTGGCAAAGGTGTTTTTCCCAATTGGTACAAGGTCATGGAAAAGCTGGATGCCCTTGCCTATAAGGCTGTCAATGTTTTGTTTGTAATTTCCATCTGTGTCGCTGATGATGGAATCAATTTTTTGCTGGAAGGCAGTAAAGTCACTATAGTATTTTGCGGACAACTCCCCCTTGACAAATTTCCAAAGACGTTCTATCAGGTTGAGATTTGGGCTGTATGGTGGAATGTATTCGAGGTGGATGCCCAGTTGCCCGGCAAGATCCCGCACGACCTGGCATTTCTGGTACCTTGCGTTGTCAAGCACCAGGTGGACTTCCTTCTCCCCATACGCTGCCGCAATCTTGCGCAGCATGGCGCATACTTCTGTGGCGGTTATGTAGCTGTCATTTGCCACAACCAGTACTTTCTTGGTAACATAGTCCATGGCCCCAAGGACGTTATGGCGCATCCGGCCAGAGAACGTCATGACAAAACGCCTTGTCCTGCCGTAGATACGCCCAAGGAAACCGCAGCCCATGACAAAGTGGGAGGCATCCAAGAACAGCAGGGAAACATCCCCCTCCTCCGCCTTTTCCATTAAAGGACGAAGGGTGTCATCATAAAAGTCTTTTTGCTTTTGCAGGTCTGCCTTGGCAGGGATTGACCCGCTTTTCAGCCAACGAATGCCGTTTTTTTTAAAAGCCGCCCCACGGAAGAGCGGGAGATGCGCACGTGGAATTTCTCCTCCACCATATCTGCTATCTCCTGGCGTGTATGGTAATTGTTCGATTCCAGCTCGGCTAGAATCTGCTCCTCAATCCCTGTGGTCTTCCCTTTGCGTCCGTTGCCGGATTTTGTCACCATCAACTCTGCCACAGGGGTTTCCCGCATATTTTTCTTCAGCGTCCACAGGCTCCTTTCGCTCACCCCTGTCAGCTCCACTGCCTTCGCCACTGGGATTCCTATGGCAAGCAGGATCAGCGCTACTAGCCTCTTTGCCAATGTTTCCGATAGGAACAGCTTTAAGAATCCTATTACCTGCTTGAGCGTGTCGGCTGCATTCTCTGGGACTTTCATTTCCATTACATGGGCGGTCTCTCTTGTTTCTCTTTTCATGCCCTATCCTCCTCCGCCTTTTTCCTTTATTATAGCCCCTATTTTCTTGCTTGTGCAACCCCTACTGTAAATCTTCCTGGCGCTTATAGCAATCATCAAAAAAACTAACAATAGGCAGAGCTGGCAAACCAATGGAGGCAATCGAGAGGAGAAACGCAAGTGAGAGCGTTATGGATGGCATCAGGAAGGGAGGCCATCTCACGGATTTTCCATCCGCGAAGAATAGCTTTCATCTTGGACCACATTTTTTCAATGGGATTCAGGTCAGGGCTGTAGGGTGGAAGATACAGCACTTTCATGCCCTTTGCCTCCAATGTTTCCCTGACAGCCTTGACGTGATGGGAACGCATATTGTCCATCACAACAATATCCCCTGGCCGAAGAGTGGGGAGTAATGTTTCTTTCAAATACTGGACAAAACGTTCCCCCGTTGTCCCGCCCTGGTACGTTGTAAACGCCTTTTCCCCGTCCAGGCGAATGGAGGAAAGGACCGTCGTTGTCTTCGGCGTATTCAGGGGGGCATGGTCCACGGCCCTTTGCGATGAGGGTGCCCGTCCATATAGGCGGGTCAAATCCGTATTGACTCCGCTTTCGTCCAGAAATACCAGATGTTCCACCATCTCAGGCGTTATGGTTTCTTTCCATTCTCTGCGTTTTTCCTGCACATCGAAGCCGGTCACGCTCACTTGCGTAGAGTGATTTCTTTTTCAGTGTATAGCCCATTGCACGGATTGCACGTTCCACGGTTGAATAACTTGCGGAAAGGTTCAGTTCCTCGCGGATTTCCTCAATCGTGATGTCAGGAGCCTCATCTATGCAGCGGCGGATCGCTTCTTTATCCTCCGTCGTCAATACCGGTTTCCGACCCCGCTGACTGGTTCGCAGGGCAACGCTGCCGGTTTTCCGCTTCTGTTCCGCCAGCCGGTACACCATCCATTTGCTTACTGAATATGCCTTTGCGATCCCTTTCGCGTCGTGGGTCGCTTCATACCCTTCTACCAGTAACTCTCGCGCCTCGTTGTGCAACATACTATCATCTCCTGCTTCTGTTATACCACCCCTGTCAAGCTTTCATCTTATTTTTGATGATTGCTATAAAGCAAATGCGTTTTGTCAATCCTGGCATGTTCCCGGACGGTAAT
>CAJTPN010000075.1:1543-2451 GCA_910578185.1 uncultured Acetatifactor sp. | reverse complement strand
TGCCCTCTCCTCCCTGTATAAGGCATTTCCAGCGCCAGAAGCCCGCAGAATTGCAAAAAAGCTTGAAATCCATTATACCCCCAAGCATGGGAGTTGGCTGGACATTGCTGAAATAGAGCTTAATGTCATGACACGACAATGCCTGTCCCGGAGGATTGAAGATATAGGCCTGCTCCGCCAGGAGCTGGCTGCATGGGAGAGTGATCGTAATGAACATACAGCCTGCATCCAGTGGCACTTCACTACTGACAAGGCTAGGACTAAGCTGGTATCGCTTTATCCTAAGTTTGGTACAGTAGACGAAGATTAATTTAACTAAATATAACGCAGTCAATACACTAGGGAGGGCTTTTTGAACTTTATACCCCGGAAGAATACGAGGAATCCATCAACCAGATTAAAAAATACATGGGCGCAGACCATGCCGATGTCAAGGCCATGGAAGCGGACCTGGCCAAACTGAGAGCAGATAACGGCAAAGGTGAATTTGTCATTTACAAAGGCGCTTTTACCGTATCCACAGAAACTACCATCGTTGCCTTCAATCCGACGATTGTTATGAGGCCGGATCTGGTAAAAAGCGCAGAGGAACTGACAGCGGAAAACTATAAAAAGGATATTGAGGATGTAACAAAGCTTTTGGACCAGGCCGTAAAAGATAAGACCGTAACTTTAGACCAAAAGGATTCTATCCTGAAAAAGATGAATGAAAACCTGGAGAAATTAAATTAGGGCGGCTGCCATATATGGGAAAGCAAAACGGGTGTATCGACTAACTGATGTGATGCGTCCGTTTTGTTGTGTGGATCATGCAAAAGTTCAATAAATTAAGCAGTCCTTATACATTATTTTTCCCAGAATGTCCATTTTACGGCATTTTGGAATCCTGTTTTTTGATAAAATCTGCT
>CAJTPN010000075.1:0-1464 GCA_910578185.1 uncultured Acetatifactor sp. | reverse complement strand
CTATGCCGGTATTCAGGAATGGTGCAGAGAGGTTCCATGTATGCCAGGCGATTTTCAGGTGTCCACCACATCCCTGCATAGCAGGCATATTCTCCCGACTCATCTGCAATAACCACATCCAGTTCCGGCGTTGCGTGCGGCGCGGTGCTCAGTATATAATTGTGCTGCTCATACTGATGATTCCACGGACCTTCACACTGCTCATGGTCAAAATTCTTTTCTGCATAATCCACATCTGTACAAGATTTCAATTTCTTGTTCTGCATAAATTACCGATAAACTGGAATCTGTAAGCAACCTTTATATGAATATGTTTTTTGACAGGCTCACCACATACCAGATCCAAACTCCTCAATCATGGTACTCCAAAAGCCGTTCATATCTTCAACTGCCTTGGAGTCAATCTTTTCAATCTGCTGCCGAAGCATCGTTCC
The DNA here is from genome assembly GCA_910578185.1 of uncultured Acetatifactor sp. GTDB lineage: Bacteria > Bacillota > Clostridia > Lachnospirales > Lachnospiraceae > Acetatifactor. The sequence continues at coordinate 1,030 of CAJTPN010000075.1, read as the reverse complement.
CGCTTTCTCTAATCTTTCATAGCCTTTCTCGTCAAATACATCATCGGGATTGGGGGTGGTTTCTAAAGCTATTGTATATAGTCTCATGATTTCCATAAACTTTGGAAAATCAGTAGCACAGTAATCTACCAAATTATCCTGCCGCAAATCCAAGGTGTTGTAATCATCTAGCTTTGCCGCCGTATCGTTGGAATCCAATTCAGCAATATAAACTGGGCCATCTATCATCACAATAAGGAGAAACCCACCGCCCATAGGCCAGCGATCCTCCGCAACAGTCACAAAGGGGCGCAATGATCCTACTGTTCCAATCCATAAATCATCAGAACCTAAAAAAACATACTCCCCTATTTTTGTTCCCGAAGGAGGCAAATGCTCTCTAACCATTTGCAGCGTCTTTTTGGCGATTTCCATGTCATACCTCCATCTGTTCATCAATATCTGCTGATAGTTCCATTGCCGGTTCTGACGCTTCCGATTTGTCGTCTTTACCTGATAGCATTAAGACGCACTAAATTATTATTTGTTATGTAAGCAAATTGCAAATTAGCTAATTAAACCTGTCGCTTTTGCTCCATTGAGGAAAGTAACAGAATTCCTCAAACCGTTCGTACAATCAATTCCGCAGATAGATTTCATTCTGTTTTCCTCCTCAAATTCTCTTTTTTACAGCTTCCTTATGGGAAAAAATATATACCCTTTCCCGGTCTTTGGACAGGTAAAATCATGGACGGCACCAACCAGAGCAATACCATTGCCCTTCATATATTGGATTACTTCTGAAAAGGTATTATCATTTTCACGTTCCACATAAATATACTCATAGCCGGGTATCACCCACTTTGTCCAGCCATCGGGGGCTTTTGCATCCTCATTACACTCTACCCCTGCAAGGTAAAGTCCTTTCTGAAAGCCTTCCCAGGGCTGGAAGGAACGGGAAAAGTCAGACATTGCGCCCCATATTCCGCTGATGTTCCCATCTTCATCTTTCTTTGCCAGATGCGTGATTTCTCCAAAATGGGAATTCGCC
>CAJTPN010000074.1 GCA_910578185.1 uncultured Acetatifactor sp. | reverse complement strand
TGGAACGAATTGTGCCTGCCTATACTTTATATGAAAGTGCTCCCCGTAACGAGCGTATTAAAATTGCAGGCGAAATATTTAAAGGACTGCACAAGACTGACTTGCCCGATAGTACATTCCCTACATACACCGAATGGTTTGAAGCTGGCAAAAAGGGTACAAAAAATCGTGAGGATTGTGAAGAATTGTATCAGTATCTTGACAGTGCAGAGCGAATGCTTACAGATATATGCAAAAAGTATTCTCGCAATCTTCTGCTGCACGGTGATTTACACCATGAGAATATACTTAAAAATGAAAATGGAGGCTATACGGTTATTGACCCTAAAGGCGTAATAGGCGACCCTGTATTTGATTTATCGAGATTTATACTTGATGAGTTTAGAGATGATTTGACCTCAGAGCCAAAGGATGTAGTAATTGATTTCGTACAAAAGCTTGGTGACGGTGTAGGTATTCCTTGTGAGATTTTATTGCGCTGTTTGTATATTGAAACGGTCATTTGGCTTTTCAGAGAGGAACTTGCAAACGGAGAAAGTCTTGAAGAGTGCCAGCAGCTGATTACTAATATGAAAGTTGCGTATGAGTTTGCTCACAGCAGGTAAGAAAAATATATGGGTGACAATATCGAAGGAAAAGAATTAAGAGAAGTAATGTACACGTTATCATGAATTGTAATTCGTAAGAACAGAAACTTTCAGGTTGTACCTGAGTTTATGTAAAAAGAATTATATACATATGACCTAAGAGCCATTGTGGAGAAATCTACAGTGGCTTTTTTTCATGCAATGAAACGCAGGGGGATACTAAAAAGTCCTTGACATTTCGTTTCAGGCAAGACAGCAAAAAGCATACTTATCTCGAATACCATGTATGGCTGGATGAGAGCCAACCGCCTTGGTAATCTTGACCTTGGGGCTGGCTCACAGACACCGCAAAGCGCTATGACTCTTAACGAGGAACTCATCCGGCTCCGCCAACAGGTGAGGGAACAGGAAAAAGAAATCAGGCGTTTGAAGAAAGAAAACGACTTTTTGGAGGAAGCCAGCGCTTTTTTCGCCGTGAGCCGTCTGAATTTAGCAAAAACGAAAGAATGAAGTTTATTGCAATAAAAACGAAAGACGGTGAATCAAAAGGTGATATTGCTTTTTTCTGCCGGACACTCCATGCCGGCAGGCAGGGATTTTACCGGTATCTCGCAAATAAAGACCATCCATGGAAATATCAGCTCCTGGCGGATGCCATGAAAGAAATCCTGGAGGAAGATGAATGCAAAATACATATGGTCGGATTCGCATGTATCAGGCATTGATTTTAAAGCGGCCGGAACATGTGAAAATCCCCAGTGAACGCACCATTTACCGTGTTATGGAGGAAATCGGGATCAGCCATCATCCCAGGCGCAAACCGAACGGAATCACGAAAGCAGACAGGGAAGCCAGAAAGTCGGATGATCTCTTAAAACGTGATTTCCACGCAGAGGGACCACTGACCAAATGTGTCACAGACATTACGGAGATCAAAGGCAAAGATGGGAAACTATATGTTTCTGCAATTTTTGACTGCTTCGATTCCAGCGTGATCGGATTGGCGATGGATACCAGCATGAAAGCACCATTATGTGTGCAGACACTGGAAAATGCAGCGAAAGCGTATCCGGGTATCCGTGGAGCGATAATCCACAGTGACAGGGGAAGCCGGTATGCCAGCCAGTTTTACCGGGATGCGGTCAGGAAATATGACATACAGCAAAGCATGAACAGTGCAGGAGGCAGATGCCACGATAATGCCCGCTGTGAGAGCATATGGGCCAGAATGAAATCAGAATTACTGTATGAGCGTTATGACATAGAAGAAATGACCACGGATGAACTTAGGACTATCATCAGGGGGGATTTTATCAGCTATTGGAATAACCGGAGGATATGCTCTGCTAATGGCGGGCTTCCTCCGATGGTCAAACGACAGCGATATTATGATTCCTTGAAAGAGGCAGAATAGGGTACAAAATCCTTGAGGAAAATGTGTCAACTAATCTTGACAAAATCAATATCTGCCGTTTCATAGGAGCAACCGAAAGAGGACACAAGCATTTTACTGTCTGTCTTGTCTGGGTTTTCGATATAGTCAAGGGCTTTGCTTAGAGTGCTTTTAATAGGTTTAATCTTTGTAACCGCCATATCTCCGCAAGCACCCCCCTTTATTTCTTCTATGTCCTCTTGGTATGCGTTCCCCGTTGCGTTTACGCGGCATGCTATCTGGTTGACGTTGACACCGATTTTCTGTATCTCTGCGGTCATTGCCTTTATATCGGCGTGGTCTATCTGAATGATATACCCGTCAATGGCAATCTTCCGCAGATATGCCGCCATGTTCCGGGTGGGTACGAGCTTCATTTTTTCCAGTATTAAATCCCGTTCCGCTTCCGTCACTCTGAATTTGATTTGCACCGTCCTTTTCCGTCCGTCCATGTGTTCGCTCCTTTCCTTTTTTTAGAGGGTTTGGGACACTTCCCAAC
>CAJTPN010000073.1 GCA_910578185.1 uncultured Acetatifactor sp. | reverse complement strand
AATGGCTCTTGTACTTCCGTATTCAGTAACCGGATTTTCATTTTATCCGTACCCCATAGCCTGCTCCTCCTTTTTTGTAATTGATTTTTAACAAAAAAGAATTACTCCTTTCACTAATAGGAGAAATACGGCTATAAAAGAGGAAGTGTTTTTGAAAAAACAGCTACAAAATTTTATTTTTTTGCAAAGGACTGACTGCAAATGCCAAAATACGCTGAACTCCCGGCATTCAGGGAGCAGAATTTCATAACGGAAGCGGACGGGGATATGCTCCACCGTGAAGCCCGTGCCCTTGCAATCCGGCGTATTGAGGAAAGCGCAAGGACGGAAGCCGACTTTGAAAATGTACTGTACTGGTGGGATAAACTGGACGCAAACAGGGAACGGAAAGAAAGAGACCATGAAACAGGACGCTCCGCTGTTCCTCTGGAATGGGGCGCATACGAATTGTACCTTTCCGACAGCCCTTCCTATGACATGATTCTAAGAAGACTCATGCTTGCGGGTGATTTCCTCGATATTATATTTGACCATCCCGAAACAGTACACGAGCTTGTCACAGATGCGGATTTATCGAAAATATTAAAGGAACTAAAGCCGCATCTCAAAAATATGCTCTATTATCTGTTCCTGCGTGACTATTCCACAGCAGAATATGCGGAGAGTATTGGACAGACTGACCGGAATATCAGGGGTATTCGGGAAACTGCTCTGAAAAAGATACGGAGACTCTATGGCGGCATACTTACATACAGAAAAGAAAACCGTCTGCCGATGACGATTGACGAAAAATATTTCTTGGAAAACGGAGTGCGGAAGAAAAAGAACACCCGACAGCTTGACCGATAACGAGTAACTGTTTATAATGTAAGAAATATTACATCAGATGATGTGGCAGGTTTGATGGATTGGAGCAGATTTTCTATGAAGAATTTATTTGAACATACCAGCGCACCGTGGATTCGGTACAGCAGTTATGAATATAAGACAGGCAGTGACAACAACCTCTACATAACGGTTTCCAAAAATGCCAGACCGGAAATGTACCATCCCATGCAGGAAGCGGAACAGCTCGTCATTGATGCCATAAATGTCGGGCTTGCTACCATGCACAAAGTACCGGAAGAAGAATTGAAAGAAGCTGTACTTGACTTTATCAAAAAATATGGTTTTCTCGGCTTTATGACCGCCCTCCCGACAACTGCGGATTTTATAACCTATGAATCGGTGTATCTTCCCAAAAACCACTTTATAAAGGAAGAATCCCTCCCTACAGATGAGTATTTTTCTTATTTTTACCCTTTTGACAAGCCGGATTTCAGAAAGAACGGCGTAGAATCAGGCTGGTCTGTAACTGACCGTGAGGGTATTGCGATCACGATGGCTATGGGAAATGCGCCGCAGGCTGTGGCAATGGAATTGCAGAAGGAATATGCGGAAAGATATGACTGGCTTGTAAAGGAATTTACCGACTGGGCGTTTACCTTTATGACAAGTTTCCTTTATTACATGGATTATGATACGATTGACGAACAGACACGCTGCCTGTACCGTCACGGCATTTCCGCTTTCGGCGGCATATCCCCGACTTACCGGATCGCGCTTGAAAAGGATTCGCCCGTTATCGTATGGGATTTCCATTCACTGCTAATCATGGTGCAGATGTGCTTCTCATTCATGCTCACGGATAAGGACAGTGATATGCGCATGTGCAAACACTGTAAAAAAGCCTTTGTCGCAAGCAGGAAGGGGAATGAATTTTGCAGCCAGAAGTGCAAGAACCAGTTTAATGTCTACAAATCAAGGGAAAAGAAGAAAGGAAACAAAAGAGATGATTGAAAACAGGAATGTAAATATCATAACCGATGCGGACGGTAAAAAGCTGGTCTTGATTAACGATATCCGTTTCAAGGCAAAAGTGCGGGATGACTGGACGGCTGTCGAAGAATACCTGAAAGCGTATATCGGGGATTTTTACGAAATTGAGGAAACTTCTGAAAAAATATATATTTCGGCAGATTTTCCCGATGAATACGCAAGTTCAGAAAGCCGTATCGCCTTAAAAGGCGCTGTCGCAAAGGCTAAGGCAAATGCTTCACAGGCTATTCCTGAACTTATAAGAATAGCCACCAATCCAAAACATGAGGCAAACCGGAAAGAAAAACACAAAACAGATGCGGTATATGGATGGTATCGCTACAACATCAGATTTGCATTGCCCGTATATGATGACAAAACAGGGAAAATAGCAAGACATAATATTTATTCAGCAAGTATGCTTGTCCGTCATGCGAATGATGGCAGGAAGTATCTGTATGATATCTTGGCAATAAAAAAAGAAACGAGCAGCCCGCTTGAGTGAAAACACTGTACGGTGAAAACCCATTTCTTATTGTCAATAATAAGCCATTTTTCAATTCCTGTCAATCCCCAATTTTGATTTTTTCAGAATACCGCCATTGGCATTTTTAATGCAATGGGGGAACTTTGTTCCCCCTTGACCACTCCATAGCATGAGGCACAGATGATGTCA
>CAJTPN010000072.1:2329-2552 GCA_910578185.1 uncultured Acetatifactor sp. | reverse complement strand
CTTTGCGGGCTGACAAGCCGCAAGAACCTTGACAAAGAAAGCGCACGGCGCAGCATAGGGCAAACGGACACGTTCAATGTGCGGCGAGCCTGCGGGCTGATACGCCAAGACCCCCCGGCAAGGGGCGAGCGATACATTATCAGCGAACCGCAGCGGCAATGTGGAAACTGCCGCCGCCATGACCCGCACATTGGCATAATGATACACCCGTATGACACGGCTA
>CAJTPN010000072.1:0-2298 GCA_910578185.1 uncultured Acetatifactor sp. | reverse complement strand
CTGCCAAGCCGTCCGTTTCGCCCATTCTTACACACCGATACAGTGAGGAAAACAGTAATAGGACAATCCTGTTTCCCCATAGAATAAAATAATGGACAATGCAAGGAGTGAATTTATGGGAAAAACCATACACACTACTACCGAGCATAAAATCGGTGCCGTTACATATTTTGTAGTTTCCGCACAAAGCGAAAAAGCAACGGAAACTTTAGATAAAAAAGTTGAGAAACTGATTAAGAAAGATATGCGGGAAACCGCCGTAAGACGGCGTTTCTGCTGATAATACATATTGGCTTTGACGGCGGAATGTGGTATAATACCTGTAAGTACATTATACCTTTTGTCTGACTGTCGGAAAGGAGCAGACCATGTTACAGCCAGACAAAATTACTGCCCTCTATTGCAGGCTTAGCCAAGAGGACTTACAGGCCGGGGAGTCCGGCAGCATACAGAACCAGAAAATGATTTTGCAGAAGTACGCAGAAGAACATCATTTCCTTAACACAAAATTTTTTGTTGATGACGGCGTATCGGGCGTGAGCTTTGAACGTGAGGGCTTACAGGCAATGCTGCATGAGGTAGAAGCCGGACACGTCGGGACATTCATAACAAAAGACCTCTCCCGTCTTGGGCGCAACTACTTAAAAACCGGGGAGCTGATAGAAATTATTTTCCCCGAATATGAGGTAAGGTATATTGCTATCAATGATGGTGTTGACACCGCAAGGGACGACAACGAATTTACACCGTTAAGGAACTGGTTCAATGAGTTTTACGCAAGGGACACAAGCAAGAAAATCCGGGCAGTCAAACAGGCAAAGGCACAGAAAGGGGAACGTGTCAACGGGGAATGTCCGTATGGCTATCTGATAGACCCAGACGATAAAAACCATCTGATACCCGACCCCGAAACCGCCCATATTGTGAAACAGATTTTTGCCCTTTACGTCAAAGGCGAGCGTCTATGTGACATTCAGAAATGGCTTGCCGATAATAAGGTGCTGACAGTCGGTGCGTTACGTTTCCAGCGTACCGGGCAGACACGGTATCACAACGCTTCGCTGATACCTTATTCATGGCCGGACAAGACAATTTATGATATGCTTGCAAGGAAAGAATATTTAGGGCATACCATTACAGGGAAATCCTACAAGGTATCTTACAAATCAAAAAAGACAAAGAAGAACCCGGAAGAAAAGCGTTATTTTTTCCCAAACACGCATGAAGCGCTGATTGATGAAGAAACTTTTGAACTTGCACAGAAAAGGCTTGCCACAAGACACCGCCCCACAAAATCAGAGGAAATAGACCTCTTTTCCGGGCTTCTGTTCTGCGGCGACTGCGGGTACAAGATGTATCTGCAGCAGGGCGTAAGCATACCCGAACGGAAACACGCCTACACCTGCGGCAACTACCGCAACCGCCCAAGAAAAATGACACAATGCTCTACACACTATATCCGCAAATCTGTTATCACGGAGCTTGTGCTTGCGGATATGCAGAGGGTGCTTTCCTTTGTGAAACAGCATGAAAAGGAGTTTATCAAAACTGCTACGGAGTTAGGCAGCCAAGAAGCCTTAAAGACGGCAGTACAGGAACAGAAAGAACTTTCTACGGCACAGACACGGCTAAGGGAAATTGACACTGTTTTCCGCAAACTGTATGAAGATAACGCTTTAGGAAAACTTTCTGATGAACAGTTTGTTTTTATGACTTCCGGCTATGAGGAAGAAAAAAAGACGCTGAAAGAAAAAATTGCCGTTTTAGACAAGCAGATACAGGCAGCCAAAGAGCATAACTCTGATGTAAAGAAATTCGTCCAGTTGGTAAAGAGGTACACACAGATAAAGGAACTGACCTATGAGAATGTGCATGAATTTATTGACCGTATTCTGATTTATGAACTGGACAGGGAAACCAACACCCGCAAGATTGAGATATTTTATAACTTTGTTGGTAAAGTAGAGAACACGCAAGAACCTATCAAAAACACATCTTATTTCCGTCAAATCGGTACAGACGTAGACAGTATCGTAGTCTAAGATAAAGCAAGGGCTAGATGTTGACACCGCATATCAAAATGGTATCGTTATCTAACCCTAGCAAAATTCGTACCGCTCCATCCGTCGTCAACGTAGGTTTCGACAATCTCTATGCCGTGGTATTCCGCAAACTGCGTCAGCATCTGCTTCTGGCTCGTTATGGAATTGCTTTCACGGTCAACGTAGCCATCGTCAACCGATAAACGGGTATATAACCCTGCCTTTGGTGTACCTCTGTATGTTGTCCTGCTCATCC
>CAJTPN010000071.1 GCA_910578185.1 uncultured Acetatifactor sp. | reverse complement strand
GTATATTGATTGGAGCGATTGTTATTATAGGCTCCGTCATATTTCTGAAACCAATATTAAATCAGATAGGCGCATTGGAAAGCGTTATGCCTTATGCGATTACCTATACCAGCATTTACATCACGTTTTCCATTTTTAATGTTTTCAATGTCACAATGAATAATATCGTGTCCAGTGAGGGAGCCGCAAAGACGGCCATGTGTGCGTTAATGGCCGGCGCTGTCCTGAATGTGATATTAGACCCTGTATTTATCTATGTCCTGAATCTTGGAGTTGCCGGCGCAGCCATTGCCACGGCTATTTCTCAGGTGATTTCCACGGTGGTTTACCTGTGCTATATCTTCCGGAAAAAGAGCATATTCCATTTTCGCATGAAAGACTGCTGTTTTTCAAAGGAAATAATGTCTGAAATTTTGAAAATAGGGATTCCCACATTGCTCTTTCAGGTTCTGACCAGTATGTCAATCAGCATGATAAACAATGGAGCAAAAGAATATGGCGGCTCTGCCCTTGCTGCCATGGGGCCGCTTACAAAAATTATGTCTATGGGAACCTTGATTGTTTTCGGTTTCTTGAAAGGATTTCAGCCAATCGCCGGATTCAGCTACGGAGCAAAAAAATTTAGTCGCTTATATGAAGCGATTAAAACCTCTGTTCTGTGGTCAACCATATTTTGTGTGGTTTTTGGATTGATAGCCGCTATATTCCCGTCACAGATTATGGCATTGTTTACAAAAGGAGATACCGAAATGATTCAGATTGGTGCGGCAGCGATACGGGCAAATGGTCTGTCATTTATCCTTTTTGGATTTTATACCGTGTACTCCTTCTTATTTCTTGTAATGGGAAAGGCGAAGGAGGGCTGCTTTCTTGGCGCTTGCCGACAGGGAATCTGCTTTGTGCCGGTTATCTGGTTTCTGCCAGGGGTTTTAGGATTAAACGGTGTCATTTACTCCCAGCCGATTGCTGATGTTCTGGCCGCCATTATCACTGTTTTTATGGCTTTGAATCTTCATAAAAAACTGTCCGCTGAAGAATCCCGTATGGCTTTGCAATCAGGAACACCGGAAAAATAGGAACTGTCATAAATGGGTAAGGTATGCTGATTTCTAAAACCAGACGCAAGCCGCAGAGTAGGAATTGGTATCAAGAAAGTGTGATGTAATGAAAAATAAATCCTTATGGATTCACTGTCCGGCTTGTGGAGGTAAAACAAGGACGAAGGTGTATGGGGACACGGTGCTTTTGAACTTTCCGCTTTTCTGCCCGAAATGCAGGAAAGAAATCAAAATCAATGTAGTACAGCTAAAAATGACGTTAAGCAAAGAGCCAGACGCATAATGCGGAGAGCCTGCTTCCTTTGGTATGGGGACGCAGGCTCTCTTTCATGTTATGTATCAGATTCAATTTCAATGGCACCTTTTGCCCTTAGTACAGATAAAACAGATTCAATGATTGGGATAAGGGCGGCAGACTCTTGTTCGCTGCATTCCTCAATCATAAATCGAAGCTGGCGGATTGCGGGGCTTTCCCTTTTCATTTCAGGATTGAAAATCTCTCTGGAATCCAGTTTGAGCGCACGAACCAAAGGATATAGGACTTCCATTTTAGGATTTCCCTTGTAGTTCTCTATGTTCATTACGGTACGTGCGTCAATGCCGCTTTTTTCAGCTACCTGACTTTGCGTCAGGCTCAGTTCTCCCCGTGCCCTTTTAATGGCATCCCCCAATGGATAAGAAATTTCTTGCATGGCGGTTCACCTCATAAGTATTTTACAATACACTTTATCTCATTTGAACTCAACACGGTTCCGCAGTTATATGAACCAAAATACATATCTTTCCAGGGAGATGTGATTTGAAAGATAGGACAATTTTAAAAATTGATATATTCGGTATGAATTTCAGTGTTTAGCTGAAAACCACTACGGGATTGTAAGTGAATTACAGTTCACCATAAGGATTTATTTTAAAGGCATACTTGCAGATTACCTTATCTGTCTGTGTGCCTTTTTCTATTTCCGATTCAAACAGTCAATGGACTGCCGTTCCCCACCCCACTCCGTTCAGGAATCTTTGCAAAAAAATCTGAACGGAGGAAAGGAAGATGGAAGTTACCATTAACACAGGCGGACAAGCCCTGTCTGTGGAGGTCACAGTCGAAGTATACGAGTACCTGGACAGAGCCGACCACAAGGAAGAAAACCTTGCCCATGAGAAGCGGAGGCACTGGGACAGCCGGGAATTTGACGAGTACATAGTCCTCACCGAAGGGCGCTCCTGCTACTACCAGACACCGGAACAGTGGGTGTGCAGGAAAGAAACCATGCTGGAGATTAAGGCCGCCCTTGCGTTCTGCACCGAGGCGCAGCGCCGCCGGTTTCTGCTCTACGCACTGGAGGGTTTGAGCTATGCCGAGATTGCCGGGCTTTGCCGCTGCTCCAAAGCTGCCATACAGGACAGCATTGAGGCGGTACGGAAGAAAATCAAAAAATTTTTCTGATACAGAGCCTACGATTGGTCATTTTCGGGCTAACCAGTGAAGGGAACTTTTTCCCTATCACATTTTCGGGGAGGACAGGCAGGAAACCGCTGCCTGTCC
>CAJTPN010000070.1 GCA_910578185.1 uncultured Acetatifactor sp. | reverse complement strand
AAACAGGAATATCCAGTCCAAACTGATTTTTTATCATTTCCTCAATCTTGTCCGTAAGCTTCCTTATATTATCTTCATCACTGGAAAAAATCACATTGCCGCTGTTCAAATATGTTTTCACTTCTACAAAAGCAAGTGTTTCAAATCCCTTCTTTAATTCTGCCATTGGCACTTTATTTTTCCCGCTTATATTGATACCCCTTAATAAAGCAATATATCTTTTCATATCCGCAAACACCCCTGCCACTTCCTGATTTATTTATTCATCAATCCAAACGCTTTTTCAAATGAGATACATTCTGTATATCTTCCATTCCACATGAACCCATTGTAATATTTATAAGAATTATCGGCTGATATATATGCATTATCAACCATACTGGTTTGCCGGAACAATCATTTTAAAACCGTGCTCAAAGCCACCTTTCACAGATGCATCTATACAGTAATCCGTCTACAGCCCAATAATAATACCTGAAAATCATATAACTCATTATTCATAATCAAATTTGGGATATCAACAACCAAAAGTACGATTCTATTTTCTCCTATTCATATAGACAATACCTGTTCAGACATTAAACTGCCTCTCCTTCCGGCTTGTTATACACAGTTTGTCATAAAACGGCTCTGCAACTTTCATATTCCTGCTATGATGGTATACGCTTTCTGAGATTGATAAGGCGAAATACATCATCCATAATTTCTCTATCCCGCACATCCAGCATCAACCATTTCTGTCCATTTCCGGTTTTTGTGTTTTTGAATACTGTCTGCACATAGTCGGAACATTGCGGCATAAGAAACTCTGCCTCCGTAAGTTCACGAACTTCCTACAACCACGAGAGCAATAAAATAGCCCTGCATCGGATAGAGTGTACAAAGAGACTTTCCGCCTTTTTTATACTTAATATTCCAGCCTGCCTGCATAGAACAACGGCTGTGTTCTATGCAGGGCCTGATCCGATAGGTGGACTGAATACGGTTATTAAAATCTGTCCATAAAGAATTGTTAATGTATTCTGTGACTTGCTCCATTGAAGGAGATTTTTCCTTTGAATATAGCGTATTCCATTCCATTCTGAATTCCTCCTTAGCCTTTATTTTTCAGCGGCAGGGGCTTGACCCAAATTTCCATACAGGCCATCCCCTCCAGGTCACGGTAATATTTTTCTGCTGAGAAAGGCTCCGTGGTTAAATTGTGGCGGGGCAGCCAGATACCAAAAAGATATTTACCGGCCTGATCTAAAGAAACCGTTACCAAATCCTCAAAATTTTCTGCTTCGACTCTGCAAACGATGTATTCTCCTGCCGGGAGTTCTCTCTTAACAAAACCATCCTGCAGCCGGTCCGGAATATTTTGAACAAGACCGCCTGCAAAATAAGTGAAAAGGTTCTGTACAGTATCTTCCCCATGGGACATTCCCATTTCTACAGCAGTATTTAGATTGGCTGCGATGGAAACCTTCTCCATGTGATAACGCTTCCAAAGCTGTCCCGGTACATCTACACCTGTGCTTTCACCAGCCGGCATTTGTTCGGAAATACGGACTTCCGTTTCCAGGCCAAGGTAAATTTCCGGTTTTTCCAATGTCCTTCTCTGGATTTCCAGGACGATATTTCCGGCCACCAGCGGAACCCCCTCGTCTACTAAAACATAATTCATGGAAACTTCCGGCCTGGCGAATGTATTGAGCATTGGCAAATCCCTCCTGTAGCTTTCAGGCGTAATCCCATACGTTTCCTTGAAAGCCCGTGTAAAATTCCCGTGACTTGAAAAGCCATAGTCCAGGGCAACGTCAAGAATCCTATGGTTGGTACTTTTCAGGTTTTCAATAACCTTTGCCAAACGGCGTAGCTTCACATATTCCTGAACCGGTTTGTTTACCAGCCTTTTGAATAATCGCTGAAAATAAAAGGGGGACAGACCGACAGTATTTGCCAGTTCTTCCGTTGAAATTTCTTTTGTCAGATGTTCCTCAATAAAAGTCAGGGATTGTTCGATTGCTTCATATGCGTGCATTGCGGCACCTCCTTAAGTTGATGATCAAATCATATCATTTTATTTTTTGCCGGGCTTTTCACGCAATGCGCTTTTTGATTGGGAAATTTCAATATAATCAGCCTTAATCATACCATACAAATAGTAATCGCAGTATGTGTTTACCATTTTACCTCCACGGATAAGCCCCTCACGCTTGAAGCCTGCCTTTTCCAAAGTTTTATAGGATGCAATATTTTGTATGTGAACATCAGCCCATAAACGCTGTAATTCCGTTTCTTCAAAGCAGAAGGTAACTGCTCTCACCAGCGCTTCTGTCATAAGCCGTTTGCCCTGGCAGGCAGGTGAAAGGCGAAATGCCACTTTTGCCATGCGGTCATTTTCAATGAGATATACCCACATATCGCCAATAACTTTATGATCCTGCTTATGGATAATACCCCAATGAAAACTTTTCACAGGTTTCTCCTGCTTTTGGAAAAGTAATTCTGGGTTTAAGTCACTTTTCCCGGGGCGTTTGCCCCAATACTGATAAATAGAGCTGTCACCCAGCCATTCTTTCAGATCCGTAACATCCTCTTTTCGCAGAGGGCGCAGGATAAGCTGTTCCGTTTCAAGAA
>CAJTPN010000069.1 GCA_910578185.1 uncultured Acetatifactor sp. | reverse complement strand
CTACTAAACTTAAAGTGCAGCTTAATCCATAAAGAGACATTTGCCATGATTCCTCTGAAAACGTCTGTCAATCGGAGAAAGTGGCAGACCGTATCTCCTGTCCAAATAAATCAATTTCACAAAAAATTTACATTTCCAGTGTACGATAAAGCCCATTCCATGAATTTCATTTGATTTTTCTTTGGCAGTCGCATATAATACAAGTAGGGAAATCCCTACTTTCCATATTTTAGGAGGTGAAAGATATGTTAGCAAACGCTTTTGTTGACAACGCAAAGGTCATGGCCAAAGGGCAGGTCACAATCCCAAAAGATGTCCGTGAAGTGCTTGGCGTGGCAAGCGGGGACCGTATTTCTTTTATTGTGGAGGGCGGCACTGTCCGTATCGTTAATTCGGCTGTCTATGCCATGCAGATGCTCCAGGGGGAAATGGCAGGCGAAGCAGAGCGGACCGGTCTCACATCTGACGATGATGTTATGGCGCTTGTAAAAGAATTGAGAAATGAGGACGAAAACGCATGAGGGTTCTGATTGATACGAATGTCCTCATATCTGCGGCATTGAGTGCAAACGGTGTTCCCTATCGGACTTATGTAAAAGCAGCCTCTTATCCTAACCACGGATTGATCTGTGAGCAGAATGTGGACGAAATGAAACGGATATTCAATAAAAAATTCCCCAAACGTCTGGCGGCATTGGACAAATTTCTTTCAATAGCCTTACTGACGCTGGAATTAGCCCCCATCCCAACAGACGAAAAACAGCCAAAAGCCAGTTCTGATGTTGTGTCTACCGCAAAAAACTGACTGTGTGGATTTTGAAATACAGAGCCTACCATTGGTGCAATTTCATAGAGTGATTTGTCAAAAATCTTATCAGCATTGATAGTAACACTCCCAGACAATCTGCCTTCATAAAAATTCGGAATTAAACCGTTAATTAAACGTGTTAATATAGTTTTTCCGCAACCAGATTCTCCGCAAATTAAAACTACTTGACCACAGGGAATTGACAGGGAAATGTTGTCAAGCTGTCCAGTCGCAGCCAAACTTTCATATGAAAATGATACATTACATAATTCGAGCATAACAACATCCCTTTTCTCAAAAATTCCCATCATACGCAAAATATTAAGACTCAACATAATCAGACATAACAGATTGAAAAATATATCTGCTTTATGAAAGCCAATCTCACAAATATTTGTTCGTTTTACAGGCATACCCAAGCGGGTCCCGGAGATTCCGTCGTCCGCAAAATGGGTCGGGTTCGGCAGGCCGTTCCTGCGGGCATAGTCCTCTAACATGGTTTTCTGGTTACTGATGGAATTGCTCTCGCCCAAAAGCTCGTCGTCACGGGAAAGCCTCTCGTACAGCGGGGTGATTTTTGTTTTCATCATGGCATAGCCCTCCTTGTATGAAATATGCTCTAAATGTGTCCTTCACTAACCATGAGAAAATCTCGTGATTAAGAAGTCATTTAGAGCATATATCACCTGCCCCCGGACGTTTTGGCACAGCCCCAAACAGCCTCACAAACGTATCCTTACGGACACCCAGGTTCACCCGGTAAACCCCCGGCCGATCCAGCTTAGAGCCTTTATCATTATCACCGTCCTTCTCCTTGACCGTCAATATGTACACACCCCGTTTCAGCACATGGCCGGGATTATAAAAAATCCCTTTTTCTCCCCAGCTCTCTACAAGGACGCTCCCTTCCAGATTCTCTAGACAATACTTCAATATCTCATCCGGCTTCATATCCCACCCCCTGTACTTTTCAGATTCCTTTTATAAATCTCCAATTCATAAGTTTTCCCACTGCGCTGGTCTGTCTTCCGCTCCGAATGCTGATAAGTCAATCCGCAGGATAAGGCCAGCGCCCTTGAAGCAAGATTCCCTGCCCGTGTAGAATAATAAAATTCCTGCCCGCCTAAAGAATAACAGTATTCCATCAATAAACGCAGTATCTGTTTCCCATATCCCCTTCCGACATACTCCGGCCCCAGAGCAATACCAGTCTCATGATAAATATGCGGCTCTGTTTCCTCCACTCCGGCAAATCCAATGGCCTGCCCGCTGCTTCTCTCATAAACCAGCCATGCGTCATGGGTTTCCTGCCATGCGACCGTCCTCTGTATCCTTTCCCTGGCTCCATCCTCATCAGCCGTTACCTTCCATACCATATATTCCGCTGTTTCCGGCCTTGACCAAACATTACGGTATATGGAACTCCAGTCTTCATATTTTGCTTTCCCAAGAATAATATCTTCTGTCTCCATCCTGCCTTTATCCCTCATAAACAACCCCCATCACAGCCAGACCGCCCAGTCTCCGTAATCAAAAGTTCCGCTCCCATGATGCAGTTTCCCGCTTTCTTTCAATCCCCGGAAATTGTCCCTCATCCGGATAATGATCTCCGGCCGGATATCCAGAGAATGGTGCGCCGGAAACACCCTTTCCACAGGAAGCAGCGCCATTTTCTCCAGTGAGGAAAGATAAGCTCCCGGATCTGTAGATGGATAATACGCAAACAAGGTATCCTTGTAGATCAGATCCCCTGTAAAAAGATATCCTCGCTCCGGTTCCCAAAAGCACATATGCCCCGGTGAATGTCCCGGCGTATGAAACACCTTTA
>CAJTPN010000068.1 GCA_910578185.1 uncultured Acetatifactor sp. | reverse complement strand
AGGTCAAAGCGGTAGAACGTATCCTTTTTGTAGTCGCGGAAAAAATTTCCGGTCTTGAACATCCGGTATGGGCTTGCCGCCGCAAACCCGACAAGGACCTTATCGGTCAGCAGCTGCTTGGCGCTTACGCATTTTTCAAGAAATTTCGACTCCTTGACGGTACCTATGAGACGGGAAAGCGGGTTGTCTGCGTATTCAAAAGCAGGTTTTTCCGTAACGCTGTCAATGACTTTGGTTATGCCACATTTCCGCAAAAGGGAAGAGCCGATATATTTGTCTATAAAATTTGAGATACTGTCAAGTAATTCCTTGCTATTATCGAAGATTTCTGTTACTATTCACAGTCGGTTTGATGGAACGACAAATAAAGCGGAGCTGTAACACCGCTTTCAATGTTCTGATGTGTTTTTAGGAAGATTAGACCGAGAAGATTTCGGCAACCGTATAAGGATTCCCCTCGCATAATCGTTGCAACGCATCGATTTCATTTATGCCATTACGACGGCAGGTTTCGATGTATGTTCGGTTGAGCGCATGGTTATCGGCCGCTGTCTCTGATTCAAACTGTCCCGATATTTTCATGTGGGATTTTACACCTCGAAGCCCGCGTTCACTGAGATTATTGGTGGTCGGCAGACTGAAATCCTCAACCCACAGGAAATAGTTTCTGCGGTATTGGGCAATTCTGGTAAGCAGAGTCCGCTCAAAGGATGCCCCGTAGTTGTTTGGATCAGACTCATTTTCACTCCATCCGTTTTTAAGGTATTCATCTATTTTATGATGAAACTCGTTTATGCAGGCTTCGCTGAAAGAATCCTCGCCCCGGGCTATGGCATCATTGCGATCCTTGATGGTTGCGCTGATATGCTTTTTCAGATCATCAGACCATTGATGGCAGGTATCATCCGTATTCTTCTGGCAGTCACGCTGAAGATGCTGATTACACTCGATATTCTCAAAGCTGTACTTTTCATTGTAGTTTACGGTGTTATGGTCGTGCATGGTTTTGGTATCCGATGTCAGGAGATTCAGTACATTGTCGTCATCAAGGCTTTCCATGTCTTTGTGTGCATGCGCTGTATAGTAGGCAATAGACTCGTCTCCATAAAATCGGAAACATGCTCTTTGCGCAAGCATGAAGATGACCGTGTCGTCCCAGTAAACGATCTTTCTTGTGATCAGGACAAGCTTCAGATCCTGGCGAAACTGGCGGAGCCCATTTGCGGCACGGGCCTGGAGTTTCGCAATGTATCCCTCACAGGGCATTAATTCACCGCCGGTGATTCCGGCAAGAAACATGGATGCTTTGTTCATAGCAGCATTGACGGTATTTGTGAGTGATAAAGCAAAAGCCTGCAATCCGCTGCCATACTGAACCTTCTCCTTGAGGTTTGGGGGTATCTGTGACCGGAATACAGTGCCGCAGTTGCTGCATTCGTAATAAAAGAATTCGTGTTTGATCTTAACGACTTTAATGCGTACATCGTATTCAAATTTAACTTCGGACTCGCCGGTTGGGACGCAGTCTGTAAGCCCGCATTTTGGACAGCATTCATCGTCCTGTAATGGGTGCCCGACGGTATCTGTGATCTCAGATTCCTCCGGCGCTTCAAGGGCTGCTTTGGGATGTCCAGGCTGTCCGCCTTTCTTCCTGCCTGAACTGCGGCGGGAGTTTGGGATAACCTTGTTTTTATTTATCGGTGTCTGCGATGTTGGGGTACCGGTATTGCTGCCATCATGGTTAAGGAGAGCCTCCGCATGGGCAAGACGGTTCTGCAGTTCCTTGATAATGGCATCTTTTTCAGCGAGGGATTCCTGATAATTCTTTTTATGGAAATCGTTGGACTGCTTAAGGCTCTTAACTGAAGCCCGTAGTGAAGCTATCTGCTCCTGGTATCCCACGATGCGGTCTTTGAGTTTCGTGATTTCTGCCGTTGCTTTTTCAAAGTCACAGCGCAGATCGCCGGTATATTTAATCATAGATCACAGGGGCCTTTCTTAAAGTATTGGAGATAGAAGTGCATACTTTTTCATATGCCCTGACAGTAGCTTTTAGGGTTTTCACCTCAGACTGTAAAGAGGCGATTTGTGTTTCTTTCTCGGAAATGATTTTTTGAAAATCTCTGTTCCTTGCAGAAGCGGTATCTTCTTCCGTGGTGGTAACATTTTTCGAAGATGCTGTTCTGCCCCTGCGACCGGAAGATGGGATCAATTCCTCTGTTTCGGGATCGAGAGTACCAAGATATTTCCTCTTCGGTCTTGATTGCTTGGTAACAGGGTCATAGTGGGGAGTAGATTCGTAAACCCGGGTCTTTCCTGATTTTTTATCGAAGTGTTTAACAATAGTAGGCATAACGTTTTCTCCTTTCAATAGTGGCTATATATACATTATATTACAACCACCACAAAAAGTCAATATATAGTGGCTATATTTATCAATAAATAAAGCCACCAAAAGCAGTGCATTATGCCAATAAAAAAGCCCCAATGGGAATTCATTAAACATCAGAAATTAAAATGGCTGTGAATGGTAACGTTTTTCATACACGGAATCTTGTAGATGTTCTATAAATGTGCTAAACTATAGCAAATCAGAATATAAGGAGAAATATATATGCGTATTTGGAAAATAGTAT
>CAJTPN010000067.1:2462-2683 GCA_910578185.1 uncultured Acetatifactor sp. | reverse complement strand
GCATGAAGCCATGCTGGATGAAAAGATTGCCTTTTACCGGCAGGAGATCGAGGGCCATCGGGAGGACACGCCCTAAATTTGCAGCAGCCTTTCGATGTTGCCGCCCAACGCCAGCTCTGTGACAGCAAGAGATGGGCTGACAAATTCAATGAGCTGCCTACATAGCTGCGGCTCCCCAAACGGTGCATCAGAACCGAACAGACATTTTTCCGGCACTTCGG
>CAJTPN010000067.1:0-2413 GCA_910578185.1 uncultured Acetatifactor sp. | reverse complement strand
CCAAGTATGCCTGTCCATGTTCCTTTGCAAAAGCGATCACCTCCATCCAGTTTGAACCGCCCATGTGCCCCAAGATAACCGGCACAGCGGGGTATTTCCGGCACAGGCCCATGAGAATTTTTATGCCGTTCAGCGTAACCGGGTTGAAGGTGTGTACCCAAATGGGGAGGCTGTGATAATCTTCCGAGGCTTTGAACACAGGCTCCAACTGTTCAATCTGTGTTTCCGAGCCAGGGGTAAATTCACCAATACCTTTGAAACCGTTCCCGGCGATATGTTCCGCTACCCACTCTGCTGTTGCCTGTTCGGAAAGCCCCAGCGGAACCGGGCCAAAACCGCAGAACCGATCTGGCGCAGTCTGGATAGCCTGATTCAGCTCCAGAATGGTGTCTTTCATTTTTGATGTTCGTGCTTCGGGAGAATAGCTGCCGAACAGAAGTTGGTACAGCACTTGCATTTCTGCGCCGATTGCGGCCAATGTCGCAGATTCGGCCCTCTCAACATGGGGTGTCGTTGTAAACAAAATCGCTTTGTCCACTCCGGCATCGTCCATTTTCTTTACCTGCATGGTAGTGGGGAGCATGACGTGTTGGTGGCTGTCTACAATCATGGTTTTCATTCCTTTCCTTGCCCTGATATGGCGTAATTAAGCATAGCACAGGCAGGAAAAGCGAACAAGAACGCACTTTTTTGATATGTGGTGTCTTTTTTGATACCGCACTATGGAGGAAAACTTATGGCAAAATCAATCGCTGTTACGGAACAATGCCCAATGGAAATTGGCCTCAATGTTTTAAGCGGAAAGTGGAAACTGAAAATCTTATGGCAGGTTTCCAAAGGAGCGGTGCGGTTCAACGAATTGCAGCGGCGTTTAGGGAAGATCACCACCAAGACCTTGACACAGCAACTCCGAGAACTGGAAGAACAAAAGATACTTGCGCGGACGGTTTATCCCGACAATCCGCCAAAGGTTGAATACACCTTAACAGACCTCGGACAATCCATTCATCCCGTTTTGAAGTCCTTGTGCGATTGGGGAACAGCCTATCAAGCCGCCATACCGCCAACCAATGATTCGGGCGGGCCTCTTACAGATGCCGAAGATTGACGCGGTACTCCCGCAGCGCCGCTTCATCAGCGGTTTCAATCAGGTGATTCAAATATTCAACCAGCTTTTCCTTGTCCGCAGGAAGGTGGCCGCGAACCTGGATCAAGTTGGATGCGCCGTCTGTTACGATACGGGTGTCAATGGTCAGATTTTCAATGAGAGCTTTCAGCTCCGCCAGCTTTTCAATTTCCCCTTCCTCTTTCCAGTTGCCGCGCTGGATTTCCTGATACAGTTTTGAGGTCTTGTAAATCGTCAGCATGGACGATTCAATGATTTGCGGGTGAAGCTGATTGAAAAGCTCCGCGCTGGCCTTTGCGCCGATTTCACCCCGGCCAGCGCCGGAAATGCCGGTGAGATAGAAGAAGTTGTAGCTGATGCCAGCGGCCTCTAACTTTTTGCATTGTTCAAGGACATCACTGGCCCGGAAGCCCTTGTTCATAAAGGCCAGCGCCTCGTCATCGCCCGTTTCAACGCCAAAGGTAAGTCCGTTATACCCTAAAGCGCGAAGCTCTTTCAGTTCATCCACGGTTTTGTTGGTAACATCGGTGATCCTGCCGAAGCAGCCAATGGACGAATAGTTGGGACAATACTTTTTCACCATTTGGGCCAGTGTTTTCAGTTTGTCAGTGGTCAGAACAAAGGGATTTGCGCCGGTGAAGAAAACCCGGAACCAGGGTGCGTCCTGGCAGTAGCGGCTCACCGCAGCCAAATCTTCCTCCACCTCGGACGGCGGGGACATTCTGAACTTGAAAGGCAAATCCTCGTATAGCGTACAGAATTTGCAGGAGTGGTGTGTGCAGCCCGCAGTAACTTGGATCAGCAGGGATGCGGCCTCATAGGGCGGACGCCAGATTGTTCCATCAAAGTGCATAGATCATATCTCCTTTTCAAAATCAATCAGGAATTTCCTGTTGCCATCATGGTACAACCGGCAACAGTTAAATTCAAGTACGCAACTTTTTTAGTAGTAGTATTGTTTTCTGTACTAATACTAATTTTGTGGCCTACATTGATTTTGAAATTGAGATGGTATATACTACCTACAAAGCAACGAAGGGAGATATGGCTATGGCCGGGAATAAATTTCAAACGCAGGATATGATGGCTCGCTGTGTTCCAATGACCAGCGTACAAGCTGTCTTGGGAGGTAAATGGAAAATCCTGATCTTGTGGTACATCGCATTTTATAAAGTCCAACGCTTTGGTCAGCTCATGCGCCGCCTGGACGGGATTACCCAATCCTCATTGACAAAGCAGCTCCGTGAATTGGAGCAAGACGGATTTTTGCACCGTGAGATTTACAAG
>CAJTPN010000066.1 GCA_910578185.1 uncultured Acetatifactor sp. | reverse complement strand
ATATATAATATACGAAGTGAACCGCTGAGATTTCAACTGCAATTAGCAAAAAATATATTTTATCCACGGTTACTATTCACAGCCGTTTTACTGGCATGACAAATAAAGCGGAGCTGTAACGCCGCTTTTGCCTTTATTGTCCTGATGTGTTTTTAGGAAGTTGACGTTGGGAAGATTTCGGCAACCGTATAAGGGTTCCCCCCGCATAATCGTTGCAGCGCATCGATTTCATTGATGCCATTACGGCGGCAGGTCTCGATGTATGTCCGGATAAGCGCATGGTTATCGGCCGCAGCCTCTGATTCAAACTGCCCTGATATCTTCATGCGGGATTTTACACCCCGCAGACCGCGCTCACTGAGATTATTGGTAGTCGGCAGGCTGAAATCCTCAACCCACAGGAAATAGTTTCTGCGGTATCTGGCAATCCTGGTAAGCAGGGTCCGCTCAAAGGATGCCCCGTAGTTGTTCGGGTCAGATTCATTTTCACCCCATCCTTTTTCCAGGCATTTATCTATCTTATGATGGAACCCGTTTATGTAGGCTTCGCTGAAGAAGCCCTCACCCCGGGCTATGGCATCATTGCGGTCTTTGACAGTTGTGCTGATATGCTTTTTCAGGTCATCAGACCATTGATGGCAGGTATCATCCGTATTCTTCTGGCAGTCGCGCTGAAGATGCTGGATGCACTCGATATTCTCAAAGCTGTATTTGTCATTGTAGTTTACGGTATTATGGTCGTGCATGGTCCTGGTATCAGATGTCAGGAGGTTCAGGACATTGTCATCATCAAGGCTCTCCATGTCCTTATGCGCATGCGCTGTATAGCAGGCAATGGACTCATCCCCGTAAAACCGGAAACATGCCCTTTGCGCAAGGATAAAGATGACAGTATCGTCCCAGTAGACGATCTTTCTTGTAATCAGGACAAGCTTCAGGTCCTGGCGGAACTGGCGGAGCCCGTCTGCGGCACGGGCCTGGAGCCTGGCAATGTATCCTTCACAGGGCGTCAGTTCACCGCCGGTGATTCCGGCAAGGAACATGGACGCTTTGTTCATGGCGGCATTCACGGTATTTGTGAGCGATAAGGCAAGAGCCTGCAGCCCGCTGCCGTACTGAACCTTCTCCTTAAGGTTTGGGGGGATCTGTGACCGGAATACAGTGCCGCAGCTGTTGCATTCATAATAAAAGAATTCGTGCCTGACCTTAACGACTTCAATGCGTACATCGTATTCAAATTTCACTTCGGATTCACCGGTCGGGGTGCAGTCTGTAAGCCCGCATTTGGGGCAGCATTCATCGTCCTGCAGGGGGTGCCCCACGGTATCTGTGACTTCCGATTCATCCGGCGCTTCCAGGGCTGCTTTGGGATGCCCGGGCTGGCCGCCTTTCCTCCTGCCCAGGCTGCGGCGGGAGTTTGGGATAACCTTCTTTTTATCTGCAGGCGTCTGCGATGTGGGCGTGCCGGTATTGCTGCCGTCTCGGTTAAGGAGAGCCTGCGCATGGGCAAGACGGTTCTGCAGTTCCCTGATAATGGCATCTTTTTCTGCCAGCTGCCCTTCATAATCCGTGATAATGGCGGCAATCCTGTCATCTGCTTCTTTCAGGGTCTCCCAGTTTTTATCGTTCAGTTTCCGTATCTTGTGTTCCTTCCTGTACAGTTCTGCCTGGTATTCTTCCCAGTCTGAGTCACATTCCCGGAACCAGATGTCCCGGACGGTGACCGTCTCGGCATGGGCCTTTGCCAGTTCCTTTTTCAGCCGGCTGATCTCCCTGATATACCCGGCAGTCACCTTATGGTAGTCCGCCTGCAGCTTCCTGTATCTTTCCCCGTTCCGGAAAGCTTCCAGTTCCTGGCGCATGGCTTTGTTCTGGTATTGGAGTGTGGTTAATTTTGAAAACAGCGGGTCCATGGGTTCCTCCTGCAGTGCAGATGTCTGCTTATGCTTCCGGCATATGGGAAGCTATTTCTTTTATACGGTCCAGGCTTGAGCGCAGCAGCTGGTTCCGGTGCTCTAAAGACCTGATCCTGGCATCTTTTTCCATGCATTCCTTTTTCAGTGTCTCGGCAAGGAACCGGTAATCGGTTTCGGTGCCTCCCTTTTTGCCATGGCCTGCATTGTCCCCGGGGCCTTTTTTCCTCCCGCGTTTTCCTGACGACGGGACCAGCTCTCCTGTCTCAGGGCCTTCGGTACCAAGATATTTCCGGATGGGCCTGGACTGTTTTGTTTCCGGGTCATAATGGGAAGTTGATTCATAGAGGGCAACCCGTCCTGTTTTTTTATTCACGTACCTCACGACTGACATTTTTACCATCTCCCTCCGATGTGTTGGTACTATATATTATAACATATACCAACAATAATGTCAATACAATATTGGTATGTTTTTAAGAAAATACCAATGTCTTAATAAAAATATTGGTTAATTAAGCCAAAGCAAGCCCCAAACCTTAGATAAACACTGGGTTTGGGGCTTGCTATAACAATTGGATTTTATACTATAATTTGACTGTGAATAGTAACCATTTATGATGTTTTCAGATTTTATGTAAACGAATTTGCATCTCGTCATAACACAACGTTGCAGGAAGCATCCCAAAACAACGGAATCCGAAAGCAAAACATGACGAAAACAAAAAGGAAGAATAAACCGGATCTCACAGAAAGAATTGCCTGAGAAAGCAGAAAAATGGCAGCATCCTTGGTCAAACCCGCCGACACTGCCATTTTATTACGCAAACCAAAAACTTTATTCCGTTACAGCAGCGAATCCAATGTATTCCGGATCGCTTTGACAAATTCCAGACTGTTCAGGATGACAGGATTCTCACAGGTGGAGATCAGGGACAGGCTCCTGGTCATTTTTCCCTCTTCCACTGTCCTGATACATGCCTGCTCCAGTTTTTCGGCAAATGCGGTGAGTTCCCCAATGCCG
>CAJTPN010000065.1 GCA_910578185.1 uncultured Acetatifactor sp. | reverse complement strand
TGGGGGTGATATGTTTCCACCCCCAGCTACGCTGTGCCAGTCTGAATATGTAAAGCATCACTGTTCTACAGAAAACATAGCTTTCTGGATATTTTTCTGCCAATATGAACTGTCAAAGTAATTCCCGCTTTTAGGCAGATTCTTGAACATATTCATGATCATGTCGTAAGTCATGGATGAAGTGTCAATCTCCAGTTCCTTCCCGTCCTTTGATTTAATCACCGTGCCGTTATCGGCTATGTAAGCAGTCGTATTATCGTCAAGGTGCTGTATCGTTCCAACCATTTCCGCAAATTTCTTCAGCGGAAACTCTCCCGTTTCCCTGCACATTTCCAAAAATTTTTCAGCATCCTCCCCTGTCATATATGGCTGTTTGTCATCTATAACATACCATGAGAGGCCCGTTGCCGGATCAGTATATTTTGGTGCTGTCAACGCCCATTCTTCCAATGTCTTTCCTTTGTACCATGTAGTCAGGCCGCTGTCATTTGAAACGGCGCTTTCCTCCTGCCCTATTAACGGATTTGTTGATTTAAGTGAATCGTATATATCCTGCACATTGGCATTCTGTCTTGCACCTTCGGGCGCGGATTCCTCTGCCACCCGCTTCTGCGGATAGAACTGTCCGGTCCTGCTCCTGTTGTACTCATTCGCTGATACATTGTTCTGATAATAATTCTGTCCTATTCCATTTACGCTCATTTTTCAAATCCTCCATTTTCGTCAATTATTTTAATGGCAGCCCCTCAGTCGTTCAGAGCCGCCTCTGCTCTCTCATGATAAGTCCGAGCAGTTCATCCCATCATGCAGACACACCGCCTAACTTCCCCTGTCAAACTTCATGACAAACACCCCCTTTCGCTGTCATCCGCTAATAATACGAACCAGCCTTCAAAAACGTTTCATTTCTCTTATCACCTACAGCCACCCCCGCAGTCCGCAGAGGCAGGTTTATGCGCCTCTGCGGAATAGGGTGTAAAGATTATATCTGTATATCTAATGTGCTGCCCGAAGACGGTGCTTTTGTACCTGCTGCCAAGTCAGACTGTATCTGATGATAAGATACAGTTCCCTTTGCGTTTTCTCCATACTCTTTTTTCAGGCGTGCCAGTTCATCATTATAGATAGATGTAAACACCCGCGCCCTTGCAAATTCTTCCTCTGTGCTTATGGCCTTCCAGTTCCTTGATTCGGGATTGTAAGATAGCGTTTTATTCCCATTGTTATCCCAAAACATACAGGCTGCATTCATCTTTCCGCCTGTCTTTCTCATGCTTGATTCATAGATGGCTTTCCTGTCCGGGGAAACGGTCTCTCCATGCTGCATACATAATTTCCTATATGCCGCATCATCCCGCTTCCCGGTGGCAAATTCCTTCTGTGCCAGCTCCTTTATTGCCGCCTCAAATTCTTCCTCCGACATTGCAGGCTTATCACGCTTCGTCATGATATTATCCCAATTCGGCTTCGTGAATTGAATATCAACCGGCTTGAAACGCAGTGCAAAATTCCCATAATCACATTGGGCTAACGGATTATTGGAATTTTTCTTATTGCCGAACATCTGCTGTACCATGTTGGCATATTGTGAATAATTGTCTCTTGTTATCTGCATATCACATACCTCCTTGATAAAAATTTTTTCTTTTTCTAAAGCTATCCCACCTCATAAAATCCATCGGCGGATTCACCCGCATTTCAAACCACGATTGCACCAGGTGACTAAAAATTGCACGAAATGACCATAAAGTTTATAACATCACCACCGCCTGGAACTTTTCCGCATCGCAGGAAACGGCAAAATCGCCCCCATATTTATCTGCCACCGCCTTCACATTCGACAGGCCGGTGCCTTCCGTGACCTGCACCTTTTCCACCACGGGGTTCCTTACGGAAAAGATCAGCTTCCCTCCCTCCTGCACCAGCTTGACATGGATGACGGCCTTCCTTCCCTGCCGCGCCGCCTTCACGCACTCATGGATGGCATTGTCCAGCAGGTTGGAGAGTAGGATCACCGTTTCCTCCTCATTCAGCCGCAGCCCGCCCATGTCGCCCACCCGGAACGTCATGGACACGCCCTGCTCCCTTGCGGCGTGGAACTTCTGGTTCAGGACGGCGTCCACCACCGGATGGTTCGTGTTGACCGCCGCCATCTCCACCGATATGCTCTCCGTCAGCCGTTCCGCAAGCGCGGCGGCAGCCTGCGTGTCGCCTTTCTTCAACAACACCTGCATTGTCCTTATCTGGTTCTTGTAGTCATGCATCTTCCTCCCCTGCCGCTCATAGACCGCCTGCATATCCCGGTAATGGGCAAGCTGGCTCTCCTTCTTCTGGCCTGCCAGCGCGCTTTCCCGGAACAGCTCCTCTTTTTCAAGGATACCCTGCAACAGCTCTATGACAAGGATGTTGATGAATATCAGCCCCACCGACAGAAAAAGGTATGCCGTCTGTACCTTTGCCTCTGCACTGTTACAGAAGAACATTAGCAGCATGGATGCCACAGTGAGCAGCGGAATCATGGAAAATTTCAGCCACTCCTTACGGGAAAGTTCTCCATAATTGTTTTGTCCTTTCCATATTTTCCGGACTATGAACACCAAACAGAGCCAGAGCATTTTTGAGGGCAGAAGCAGAAAAGTAAGCACCACGTTTGGGGAAATGGACATATTTTCTATCTGCAAGAAAAAAAGGTCTGTCAGAAACAGCAACGCATAATTCAGCCCGGAAAAGAAGATACGCTGTTTCCAGCCCGCTTCGTAAAACACTGTGCAGAATGTGATGGAAACAAGGATTATCAGCATGACCTTGATTCCCATTAAATCAAAATGTCCTCCTAATAGCGCCACTACCATGTCAGCAAAATACAAAACAACATATCTGCACTTTCCCAGCCGCCCCACATCCGTTTTCTTCAAAAAGGTCTCAAAGAAATACACGCTCCCCCATGTCTCGATTGCTATGATACAGAATGAAAATATCCACCGTCCCATAATCACTCCGCCCCCTTAAACAATGTGTACTGCCGC
>CAJTPN010000064.1 GCA_910578185.1 uncultured Acetatifactor sp. | reverse complement strand
ACCTCTGCTGTACGACGGCTTTTTTTCTTTTGCCGTCGTGCGGCAGATTAAGGTAATTGCACTTCTATTTAGTGATTTCTGTACCTGCGTTGTGAATTTGAATCATATAAATGTCACAAGACGATAGTTTCATATTTTCGGTAGACAAGCTATTTGAAAGTACAGTGGACTTGTCTGTGAGCATTTTTTTAATATCGCCGCCCACAATTTCTTCTTCACTTAGACCATTCAAGTAATTTTGCATTTCTTCTTTGAATGTAAGCAACGCCTTATCTCGTTCTGCCACTGATACAAATTTCGGGGCTTGGATAGAATAAACGGCAGTTGCATCAACGAAACAGGTAAAATCATATACCGTTTCCCCCTCATCGTCCAAATAGTCGCAAGGTCTGCTTAGTTTGGAGAGTGGCATAGAAATAAAAAATTCCTCTCCCATATGCTCACCATATAATTCCTGTGACGAAAAACTGATTGTTGTAGTGAAGAAGTCATAATTTTCGTCATCGGGGGATATGGTACTTATTACATCAGCTACTGCGGCAAGGAACTCTGCCAATTCATCGGGCGTTGCCCCGTAAAACTTCCATGTGTTGTGTTCCCGCGTGTCTTTCAGAAAAGCGTCGCGCTCCCGGAAGCAGTACGTCCCGGACGGGCGGGAAAGCCACAAAAGGGTTTTATCCTCCTTATTGGGGCTTGCCGCCTTTTCCGCAATGATCCGTTTATCAATATCAAAATCACTCTGATAAAATCCCGTGTTCTGTTTCAGAATAGCTTCAAGGGAAGCCAATACGTCCACTCATCCCGTTAATAAACGAATTAGCCGCCACAGCTGCGATTACCGCCTTTTCCGGTGGCAATCTCTTAACCGCTTCGCAGAATTTTTCAACGGCTGACGTGCATTCTGCGGTCCATTTTGTCATTCGGCATCCTCCTTTAGCTGTTTGGCTGCGATCATTATAGATCATAAACAAACAATTGCCAATAGCTTTTGAGTGGTTGCGACTTTATGTTGACATGCGACGTTTTTTTGTGTTATTATGCTGCTAGTGCGGGATGCGGATGCAATGCACTCGCATACTGGCGCAATGCGGATGCATGCCAAAGTCAAAATCAAAGTCAAAGTCAAAGTCAACTTCTAGGTAGGTAAGAGGAAGATGGGGGGTTTGGGGGGAAGAAGGGGAAAACGCATTGGAGTTTCCCACAAGATTTTCGTGGAAAAGTCTGTGGAAAAGTGGAAAACTATGCGGAAACCTTGTGGATATGTGGAAAACCGCTTCTCATCCCCGCGCCGTATGCCTTACACGATTCGCGTTCTATCCCGCCGTACCCCGCACATGGAAGGAGGTGAAATAGTACGAACGAGCGTATTAGGAAACTGCGCAAAGCCTTGGACCTCACTCAACAGGAATTCGCAGACCGCATAGGGGTTAAAAGGAACACCGTGGCAACGTATGAACTTGGGAGAAACAAACCCGTTGATGCAGTTGCGTCCCTAATCTGTCGCGAATTTCGCGTCAATGAGGAATGGTTGCGGAACGGAACAGGAGAAATGTTTCAGTCTCGGCCTTACGATGAACTGGACATGCTGCTGGGAAAGTACAACCTTCCCGAAGTGTTCCGCGCCCTGATTGTTAGATTCCTCGAATTGAAGCCGGAACAACAGGAGGCCGTCGTAGAGTATATGTACGATGTTGCCACTGATCTCACATTTGCTGCTGATCTCATGGTTGCCGCCGATCTCGCGGCAGAGGATTCAGCAACCAACGTTCCGGTCGTCCCGCCTGGCTACTCTAGCCGAGAAGAACTGGAGGCAGAAGCGGACGAATTTGCGGCCATGGCGCGGGAGCAATTCCTTTCGGAGAAGAGACGGGAATCACAAGCCTCGTCTGCGAAAGATTCCGGCGGGCCCGGCGGCGCGGCGTGAAATAGGGCTGTGCGGCCCGTAAACGGTGATTCTAGCCCTGTCCGCCGCTTCCCGAGTATAGCACCACTGCTCAGGCGGCGGACGGGCCTGGAATCGCTCGAAAATGCCTTTCTCCGGTTTTGGCGGTAGGTTCCCCGGCAAATCCGTCAGCGCTGACGGATTTCCCCTTTGTGTCCAACTTGGACACGCCCAAATCCGCAGGCGCCTGCGGATTTCATCCAGTCCAAATTCGTCAGCGATGACGAATTTCAAAAACGACAGCGCTGTCGGATTTGGGCAAAAAGAAAACCCGCCCTCAGAGGGGCGGACTTGACAAAACGATATGGAGCGGTTATACTGGAGATAGAAAGGGCGCTGCCGGTAGACGGTTGGCCCCTTAGCTAGTTACAGAAGTAACCGCCGACTGTGGGGACAGATTGGGCGGTTACTTCTTTTTGCTGTTATGTACCTGTAAGAACAGGCCGCAAATGCCAACGATCAAAATACCGATTTGGATCAAATCAGAATATGTCACCATTGGGCAGCCCCCCTTTCCGAAGATCAGAGGGCAAGAAGCTGCCCCCTGTCAAGAGGGCCAACCGTCCGCCGTTACTGGCAGCGCTGAAAGATATTTCTTTCCTGTTGCCAGCATACCACAGCTTCCAGCAAAATGCAACAAAAACCGTTCCCGGTGTTACCAGCACCGGAAAGGGCATAAGGGCAGAAGACTTTGAACAGGTCCTTTCTGCCCTTTCATTCTAATAGGGATGAGCAAAACGGATGAGACAAGAAGAGGGGGAAAGAAGAAAGAGAAGAGAGCGTCAGGAAACGGACGAAAACAGGCGCACAAAGACAGGCACAGCAAAAAACCGTGCCAGACAAGGAGTATAGAGGAAGATCAGGCAGTCCGGCGAAGGGATTTGGGGGAGCGGCAGGAGTGACGGGGACTGGAGAGGACGGCGGCGCAGGCAACGGCCAGGGCGGAGATATGAGCCAACGTATTCAGGTTGGCGGCGCTGGTGGCGTTACGGACCCAAAGGCGCTCCTGCCCGGACGCCTTAAAACGAGAGTTGTAGCGCTCGCATTCGGTGCGCAGCGCATAGGTGCGCTTGAAATGAGAGCATTCCCGGT
>CAJTPN010000063.1 GCA_910578185.1 uncultured Acetatifactor sp. | reverse complement strand
TATTTATCCATATCCAACTGATAATACCCGTCCGGCTCATTGCAAATCAAACTAAACAGCTTGCGTTGGTGCGGCGTAACAAAGTCAAGCAGACTTCTGTCAGCAAAAGGGGAAGCAACAAGAACCGCTTTATAGTTACCAAGTTGCATATGTATGACACTATCGGGATAACTTTCTTTTTCACAGTTTATGCCTATATCGGCAGTTCCGTCCACAACAGACTGATTGATTTCCCCGGACTGTATGGAATTGATTACAAGCTGTACATTAGGGGCTTCATGTGAAAATGCCCGGATAAACGGCTGCATATTATAGATTAAAATGGAGTCCGGGATTGCCAGTTTTAAAGAGCCGGATATTTCAGAAAGGCTTTTGCCATAGTTGCCAATCTGCTCCGCCCCCTGCAAAATCATGTCAACATAGGGCATAATATCTTTTCCTGCCTGCGTAAGTTCCATACGTCTGCCTATTTTCTCAAACAATTTCAAAGCCAGTTCTTCTTCAAGCTGTTTTATCTGAAATGTTACCGTAGATTGCGTATAGCCCAACTTGTCCGCTGCCTTTTGGAAACTTCCCATTTCAAGAATTGTTTTGAATGTAACCAAACTTTTTGTATTCATATAATATATCCCCTTTCTGATACATTTAAAATATCGAATTAAGCAATCGAAAATATTTAATTTTTTTATATCTTATCCAGTGTTATTATAAAACAGCAGACAGTAAATATCAATCAGTATTCAAGGAGGTCACATATGGATTTCAAATTTAACGAGGACGAGCAGAAAGTAATAGACCTTATTCACGAACTTGGTGTGAATGAGATTGCGCCGTTAGCGGCAGAAATTGACGAGCAGGAACGCTTTCCCGAAGAACACCGAAACAGGTTGGCAGAATTAGGCATGATGGGGATTTGTTACCCGAAAGAATATGGCGGCGCAGGACATTCCTATCTTGCCTATATCGCCGTGATTGAGGAATTGGCAAAACATTGTTCCACTACTTCCGTTATGTTGTCAGATCACCATTCTTTAGGCTCTTTTCCCCTTTCAGAGTTTGGCACAGAAGAACAGAAACAGAAATACCTTGTGCCGCTGTTAAAAGGAGAAAAATTAGGCGCATTTGCGGTAACAGAACCGTCCGCAGGAAGTGACTTAGGCAATCAGCAGACAACAGCCGTTGATATGGGCGACTATTGGCTACTGAATGGTTCAAAGATCTTCATCACAAACGGCTTTTATGCAGATACCTATTTTGTTACCGCTATGACAGACAAAAGCCAACGTAGCAGAGGTATTTCCGGCTTTATTGTAGAAAAAGGCACTCCCGGTTTTACTTTTGGAACAAAGGAAAAGAAAATGGGTATCCGTGGTTCTGCGACATATGAGTTAGTTTTCACGGATTGTAAGATACCAAAAGAAAACTTATTAGGCGAAATAGGCAAAGGCTTCAAAATGGCTCTTATGACCTTAGACGGCGGACGTATTGGCGTAGCGGCACAGGCATTAGGTATCGCACAGGGAGCGATTGACCATTGTAAAAAATATGTCACAGAGCATATGCAGGGCGAGCAAAGAATTTCACAATATCAGTTTACACAGTTTGAACTTGCCGATATGCAGACAAGAGTTGACGCAGCACGTTTGTTAGTATATCGTGCGGCACAGGCAAAGCAGGAACACGAACCTTTCTCACATCTTGCGGCTATGGGCAAATTATATGCGGCAGAAGCAGCTACAAACGTGACACGCCGTTGTGCGCAACTTGCAGGCTATGACGGATATTCAAGAACTTATCCATTTGAGCGTTTAATGCGTGACGCAAAAATCACAGAAATATACGAGGGAACAAGTGAGGTTCAGAGAATGGTTATTTCCTCATATATGGGGATAAAATAAACACCTACTCTAACTCACAGGAGGATAATAACATAGGAAAAATAGCAATCTTAACCTACGAGGACAGCGAGGAGCAGGAAGTCAACAGAATACTTTCCATGTTGGCAGAGTACATAAAATTGGAAGTCGTTCAGCCCATTTCCTGCCCAATATTACATTTTCCGGGATTGGAAATAAGACTATTTCAACGCCGGGTACTTCAAGACGGGGAGGACGTGAGCCTTACCCGTCTTGAATACAGCACTCTTGT
This sequence comes from uncultured Acetatifactor sp., assembly GCA_910578185.1. Lineage (GTDB taxonomy): Bacteria > Bacillota > Clostridia > Lachnospirales > Lachnospiraceae > Acetatifactor. Next base: position 889 of record CAJTPN010000063.1, on the reverse strand, counting down.
ACTCCTTGCTTCTAATCCCGGCATTGTCCTCACAAGGACGCAAATTTTTGAAGCTGTTTGGAACATGGACAGTGATAGTTGTCAATCAAGCATTTCTACCGTGATTTGTAATCTGCGGAAAAAGATAGAGCCGGACAGCAAGAACCCAACTTACATCAAAACCGTGTTAGGTATCGGCTACAAATTTGACATGAGAAACGCCGGGGAATGACTTTCTACTACTGTCAATCCCCGGCACTTTTTATCTCTCCAACGCCCTCTCTATCTGCTGTTTCTGCCCTTTCAAATCGTTCTGTTTTTCATACAAATTGTTCCGCTCTTTGCAGAGTTGTTTCATGCGCTCCAACTGCGCCCGCACTCCCTCCCGACAATCCGGCTCTATCTTCTTATATTCCCCGGTCAGATTGCGGATTGTATTATTGTTTTCCTTTATCTGCTCCGAAAGGCATACCCAATCTATTAGATTTTGCACTTCCTTATCTGTTTCGTAAAGGTCTGTTTCTGCCACGATTTTAGCACACAGCCGTATCATAACTTTCTTTTCCATATCGGTCATATCTATCAATCCCCCTTTCCTATCGGCTCATTTCAAAGGCACGTTTTGGGCGTTTAATTGCCCTTTCTGCCTGTTCTAATACCTTAGACCGTTCCACTATCGACTGTACCTGTTCCCTGCCCAAATGACGCTCCAAACGCTCCAAATCAGACGCTTTTTCCTGCAATCGGTCTATGGTGTCGCTCTGCTCCATGACCTTATCCGTCAAGCGGCTAATCTGTTTCTGTTGTCCGTCCACTTTGACGGTCAGCTTCTTGCTTTGTTCTGCAAGCTGTACGCATTTGATAGTCAGATTTTTTACCACTTCTTTCAATTTCTCCACAAGCGGTAAAG
>CAJTPN010000062.1 GCA_910578185.1 uncultured Acetatifactor sp. | reverse complement strand
ACCAGCCAGGTACATTTCGATGAGAGCTTCCTCCACACTGCTTTCACGCCGGCGATACCGCTCTATAATGGCCGTTTCAAAAGAGACTCCCTTCAGGCGGGGCACATGGAGCGTAACATCGCCGGAGGTGGTGGCAAGGTTTCGGCTGTAGTGACCACTGCGGTACCCCTGCCGCTGCTCATTGCGCTCGTACCGCGCCGCCTGTGTCAGCTTCTCCGCCTCTGCCTCCAGCAGTTCATTGAGCGTTTCCTCCACGCTGCCTCGCACAAGTTCCTTGAGCTGACCCTTGATTACTTCTTCATTTAGCTGTACAATCTTCTCTGACATGGTTTGCTGTCTCCTCTCTGAATGGTGTGTCGCTACTTCATTCTACCAGAGTTCTGCAAACTATGTCTCTTTTTCTTTTTGCGAAACTTATTCTACCTTATCTATCCGTAAGGCAGTCGCAAGAAGAATCCATATGTGGCAGACTGTCAGATAGGATTGGGAAACGCAGATGCGCCAGCCTTATATGGCTGAGCATCTGCGCTATTATCTCTCTATTGCATCCCGTGTGGGACATTTCAAGCGCAAGGACCCGCAGGATGCAATGGGACAGCATGTTAAAATCTGCTACGCATCTCTTTACCCGCGCGGGTTCTTGACAAGAGTAACCCATGCCTACTGTTTCCAGAGAGTCCTAATTGGGAATGCATCAAAGAACTGTTTCTCAGCGTCACTTAGCTGGTCATAAACAATAGCGGCTTCCTGAAAACTATCCAGCAAAATATTTGCGGCCAACTGGTATTGAATGGGAATGCCAGACGCTTTTAATGAGATCAAGTATTTTATTTCCTCTTTAGAAAGTTTCCTGAGCCTCTTTTCAATTTGAATCTGATTTATACGATACAAATCCTCTTGTTTCTTATCGTGTTTCTTAAGGTGATTTAATATCTTAGTTGCTACATCTAACGCTTGACGATCACCTGTGTTATCAAATAATCTAATGAGTTCAAGAACTAAATAGAGAGAATATTCGGCATACGCCTCCGAAAACGGACATTTTATTACGGACTCAGCAACCAACGACAAATCAGCATTATCCAGTTCAATAAACGAAGAACTTTTCATTAGCAAATAGGGGCTTATTGCGAATCCATTCTCTGGTGAATCACCTTCTTTAGCCAAAACGAATTGCCCATCAAAGAAATCGGAGATTAGAAAGCCCTTGCCACTTGGATGGTCTTTTGAGGAAATTGCAACCTTAATATTTCCAATAGAAAGTGTCCCTGCACCAGTTTTGCCATCAATACTAAATGGTACTGAAGCACCATCTATAATTCCTTTGACTAAATGAGTGAGACTAACAAGTTCATGGTTAGATAAACTACCGAAGTTCAAATCCTTTTTAATGTGTAGTTTTTTCAATGCAGAATCAACCAAAATGAGATCAGATAATCTCTTTTCCGTATCCTCTAATGTATGCCTGTTTGGCTCTATACTTCCATTTGAAAAAAGGCGATTCCCTATTCTGACTTTTTGCCCTTTAGTTAGGGCTAAGAGCATCTTCATTTCCCGAATTTGTTCATGCAATGTCCCCTTAAAAGTGTAGTTGATTGTCCATTTGTTCTCATTGAGATGAATAGTAATATCATTGCCAATTTTAAGTTGCTTTGCTTTTCCTTGCTGTCTGACTTCTTCAACTTGGCTGTATAGGACTTCCCCGTTTACAACAACTGGCGTTGGCTGGTGAATAAAGAGTATTTCAGGACGAAGTTTGTCAACCACAAAGGATGCCTCAATATTTTGGGGTTTTGCATATACATATAAGGGGCGGGCAAGAATTTCGGAAAACATTTCATCTTCAGTTGTTACGCCAAAACGGGGAACAACAAATTCAAGATTTTCAATTTCCATTTTGGAGTTCTCCAACTCCTTTAGGGATCGGATATTGGGTAAAAGCTGTGCTCTCTTGTTTTTGTTGATTATGAAATCAGAAACAGCTCGTACTACCCCCTCTCTATATTTATGAGGGAACTGTTCCAAAGTGATTTGCTTTGTTTTCTGATTTTCAGCTTCTTCTAACAGCCGTCTCAAGTCAAATGGGAGCAAAGATGCGTAATAAATTTTGTATGTATCAAAATCTTTAAGTTGGACCAAAAAGAACATTGCACCATTGTCGTTGTAGTAATTTCTCAGGTCTCTAACATCGGCCTGAAATACTGCTTTTTTCTTTTCAAATCTTTCTACCATTGTCCCCTTGACTTGCACGGGGATTGTTCCAGATAAGTTCCCTTTGCTCAAATCTTCTTTTGTTTTATATAAGAGAATCTCCCCATCCCAAGAAGGGACCTTATCTGCTTTTGAAATATTCGGAACAATCATTCCGGTGCTGAGGAGCGATGCTTCCAACTTATTCACAGCACTCATTTCAATGATGGTAGTGTCAACCTTTTCGCTCATTTTTGGAATTACTCTCCTATCTTCTCTTGGTACATCTTCATCAACTCCGACACGCAGGCCGGTTCGGAGTTCAGTTTGCCCCAAAAGCCGTAGGCCATCATCACGGCCTTGTCATTCTGCTGGTGAGCCTTCCGCAACTCCGGGGGCATGGTGGTTTCGTCGTAAAGGTCGGCAAGGCTGGCGTCCGGGTAGAGGGCACGGGCATCAAGAATGGCCTGGGCGGTCTGCTCGATTTTGGCCTTTTGTGCGTCCGTAGGGGTGGGCCAGGGGAAGTTGTTGTAGACAACATCCTTGGAATAGCGATAATCGCTTTTCAGCCGTCCGCAAACAGCGCGCATCCAGGCCATGTGTACGTTGGATGTTAAGATACCAAAATGGAACAGTGTAGCATCTGGAATAATCAGGTTGAGGTTTGTTGAAATAGTTTCCTCACCCAAAAAGCCAAGGGGAATGTATTTCCTTCTCTCGGAGGATGCACTCGGGATGATAATAAAAGATTTGGGATTGTATGTTTCTCGGAAAACGGTCGGCGTATCAGCAAGTTTCCGTGTTCCTGGATCAGAACTGTTTAACCTCATTTCACGGACTTTTTCAATCCTCTGCATGACTAATGGCATTTTCCTTAATTCTGCGGGGCTAACACCAACAAGCCATAAGCACCACCGCTTTTGGTTATTGATAAACTCCCTTGCGCCAACTAATCTCTTGATATACTGCTTGGCATTTGGCTCCTTTTGCAGAAATTCCTCCAATTCGGAATCTTCAATAATCAAATTTCCGCCATCGGTTGGTTGGCACCCTTTTGTAATCATGGGGACACTACAAAGGGGCTTCTTTCTGCTTTCAATAAAAATTGTAGGTGCATCCATCAGGTAGGGATTGATATTGTGTGCTTCATTGGCCCGCTCCGACGTGTAGATACGCTTTATGCCGTTATATGATGCAACACTAAATCCAACAATCACGCAATGCACATGGGCTTTAGGGTCTGTTCACACAAATAAAGATATGCTATAATAAAGGAATGGAACTGAAGAAAGAACAATACGAACAAATCGCAGAGTGCTTTCCGAAACAGCGGAAAGCAGCAAAAATCAGCAATCTGGATGTATTGAATGCGGCGCTGTACGTAATGGAAAATGGGTGCAAA
>CAJTPN010000061.1 GCA_910578185.1 uncultured Acetatifactor sp. | reverse complement strand
GATAAAGACAGGGTAATCGCAGAGATAGCCTTTTGTAAACGCAGCCACGTCCTGCACGGAATAGTCTGCGGGAATATCTGCGGGAAGTTCCACAGACCAGAGGCGGCCGCCGGTACTGTCAAGGAACATGGCCCATATGTCCAGGGAGCGGAGCGTGTCCGCCATTTCCTCCGTGATGCCCTCCGGCCCGGAAGCAGCGTTTACATCCGCCACCATATTCTGCGGGGAAAAACCGTTGTAATCATTTAACACAATACGGTGGAATGTCCAGATAAATGCGAGCAGGTTGAAAAGTACCAGCCCAAAGATCAGGACGGAAAAAGAAACAAAATATTTTGAGATATATCTGCCAAATGATTTCATGGTATCACTTCCTTGTATTCAGTTTATATCCCAGCCCCTTGATCGTGATCAGTGAAACAGGTTTTGACGGGTCGGATTCAATTTTTTCACGGATGCGGCGGATATGGGCGTTCAGGCTGTTTTCATACCCAAAAGGGTTGTCTCCCCAGAGCGCTTCGCACAGCACATCCAGAGTGACGATTTTCCCGGCGCTTCGTGCAAGGGTTTCAAGCAGGGTGTATTCCATGGCGGTAAGCGGTATGGTCTCGCCGGCTTTGTCCACCTCCGCACGCTCAAAATCGATCAGGCAGCCCTCCAGTTTTACTGCCGGGGCATCCATTTTATAGCAGCGGCGCAGGACGGAATGGACACGCAGCAGGAGTTCTTCAGGCAGGAACGGCTTTGCGATATAATCGTCTGCGCCCAGCCCCAGCCCGGCCAGCTTATCTGCGGCTTCGTCCCTGGCTGTCAGGAATATGACCGGCATATCCGAAAAATCCCGTATCTGCCGCATCAGAAAGAAACCGTCTCCGTCAGGCAACATAACATCCAGGACTGCAAGATCAGGTTTTTCGGTTCTGGTAGCATCTATTCCTTCCGATACGGAAGAAGCAGTAATAATATTTTCAAATCCGTCCTCTTTTAGGATAACAGACACCAGTTCAAGAAGCTCCGGCTCGTCATCTACCAACAGTATTTTTTTTGTAAATAAAAATGAATGATCCATAGTGTGATTACCTCCATGCATAGTATACCATATTCCGTTTGCTAAAAGTACGAATCCCCAAAAAAGTAAGGTAAAAGTAAGGACACGGGAAAGTTAAAGTCAGGTTGGGGGTGTATCATGGAATTGTTGAAAGGAGATGTCACCTATGGATTATATGATAACAACAGAACATTTGACAAAGAAGTACAAAAATTTTGTTTCCGTCAATCAGGTTTCCCTTCATATCCGCAAGGGCAGTATTTATGGCTTTCTCGGGCCGAATGGGGCGGGAAAGTCCACTACCATGAAAATGCTGCTTGGGCTGACCGCACCTACAAAGGGGAGTTTTTCCATTGACGGAAAGCATTTTCCCGAAGACCGGATGGATATTTTGAAGGAGATCGGTTCTTTTATTGAAGCCCCGTCTTTCTATGCAAACCTCACAGGCAGGGAGAATCTTGATGTGATACGCCGTATCCTGAGACTTCCGAAGGAGAGCGTGGAGGATGCGCTGGAATTAGTTGGGCTTACGGAATTTGGAGACAGGCTGGCAAAGAAATATTCTCTGGGAATGAAACAGCGTTTAGGGCTTGCTGGGGCGCTTCTTGGGAGGCCGCCTATCCTGATCCTGGATGAGCCTACCAACGGCCTTGACCCTTCCGGCATCCATGAGATCCGGGAGCTGGTGAAGTCACTGCCCGGCCTTTATGACTGCACGATTCTGATCTCATCTCACATGCTGTCAGAGATCGAGCTGATGGCTGATGATATTGGAATCCTCAATCATGGGAGACTCCTGTTTGAGGGAAGCCTTGATGAGCTTAGACAGACGGCAGTAAAAACCGGCTTTGCTGCAAACAATCTGGAGGATGTATTCCTCTCCATGGTGGATCAGGATAATGCAGACAGAAAGCAGAGGGCAAAGTTATGAGGATGTTCCTGATTGAGCTTCGGAAAGAAAAACGGGCGGGTGCGATTCCTGTCTTGCCGGCAGTTGGTATTCTGGGAGCATTCTATGCATTTGCAAATTTTATTATTAGGAAAGATACCCTGCTGAATCTGCCGCTTCCGCCTATGGATGTTCTGCTGACACAGCTTTATGGTATGATTGTGGTTCTGAACATGTTCGGAATTGTGGTTGCCGCCTGCATGGTCTATCACATGGAATTTAAAGAGAATGCAGTTAAAAAGATGTATATGCTCCCCATAAGCGTACCGGGAATGTACCTTTGTAAGTTCCTGATTTTATCGGCAATGTTTTTTGTGGCGGTAGCATTAGAGAATCTGGCGCTTGCGTTTATTGGTATGAAAGACCTGCCGCAGGGAGCATTTGAAATGGAAACCCTGCTTCAATTTGCAGGGTATTCGTATCTTACTTCCATGCCGGTACTGTCATTTATGGTTTTGGTTTCCTCACGTTCGGAAAATATGTGGGTGCCGCTGGGGATTGGCGTAGCCGGGTTTTTGAGCAGCATGGCACTGGCAAATATAAATTTTGATCTGCTGCTGATCCATCCCTTTGTTATTATGTTGAAGCCTGCGGTCGCCATGAGCGCAGAGCCGGATATGACGGCTGCCGTCGCTGCTGCGGCTGCATCGCTGCTGTTTCTCGGCGTGGGGCTGTGGATGGCAAAGAAGCTGCGTTATGAATAAGACAATGTTTGGAGGAATTTAATATGAGCTTTTTGGAACTTCTGAGAATTGAATTCACGAAAGTAAAGAGATCAAAGATGATACCGCTTATTTTTGCTGCCCCGTTGTTAGTAGTTTCCTCCGGGGTTGCAAATTTAAGCCGGTATTTTACACCGGAATATACAAATGCGTGGCCTGCCATGTTCATTCAAAGCGCATTGGTCTATTCTTATTATTTGCTGCCGTTGTCCATGATCGTGGTATGCGTGATGATTGCGGGGCGGGAAACAGGGAATAACGGTATCTTAAAGATGCTGGCCCTGCCGGTCAGCCGGTATGCGCTCTCCATGGCAAAATTCTGTGTGCTGGTATTTTATCTGTTTATGGAGATGGCCGTGTTCTTTGCGGTATTCGTGATTGCCGGGACAGTTGCTACAAAAACAATGGGCGTGACGGAAACACTGCCTGTCCTTTATCTGATGAAATGGTGCGCCGGCCTGTTTCTGACCATGCTGCCATGCCTGGGGGCTATGTGGGCAGTCACAGTCCTGTTTGAAAAGCCGCTTTTGTCTGTGGGGCTGAACCTGCTCCTTGTGATTCCCGGCGTGCTGGTTTCCAATACACCTGTCTGGATTGCCTGGCCGTACTGTTACAGCGGTTATCTGGTATCCTGTTCTCTGCACGATTTTACGGCGGGAGATAACATACGGACATTTTCACTGTTCCCGTTCCTGCCGGCTGCGATATTGGTTTTGGCATTGGTACTTACGATTGCTGTAATACAATTTGGAAAAAAAGAAATGAGGTAAATCGGTCATGGAAAATAAAAAACGGAAAACTTTAAGTATGGCGGCGCTGATCGTCAGTATTCTCCCAGCGGCAACGCTTGTTCCTGTGTTCCTTAAAATCATATTGCCTGAAGGGGTGAATACAGTCTGGGCAGGTGTCAATGTTGTCAGTGCCGTGGCAGG
>CAJTPN010000060.1 GCA_910578185.1 uncultured Acetatifactor sp. | reverse complement strand
TGTTTTTTCTTTCCTTTCTTTTCTGCCATTAACTGTTGTCCTTTCAAAAATAAGTTCAATACTATTTACTCCCTTTTCTGCTAAATAAGTTTCATAATAATGTGATTTCTACCACCTTTGCATAAAGAAAAGGCATATCTACCTGTATCAGCAAACACGCCTTTTCCAACAACGTCCTGTCGTCCGCAATTTTCCACGTTCCAGTATGAAACCTATTTTTAATTTCACGCCGTTTTTATGAAACATATTTATAAAAATCTCGACTTCTACGGCATTATGGAACTTATTTGCGAATTTATAAGACTTATTTTGCAAAGTATAAAACTTATTTATCAGTCAACATCACTCTGTTTCCTCCTGTTTTACACTTTCCTCCGGTCTTGTATTCATGATCGCATAGGTCTTTGTGTCTGTAGGGTACTTGTCGATAAACGGGATAACCACGTTGTCAAACAGGATAAGCCCGCTTCCCGGCTCTGAATTGGTCACATGGGCAAGCTGTTTCTCTGACAGCCCTAACTTGTCGGCAAGTATCGCCTGGTCCTTTGCGTTCTGGTTGAGAAGATAAACAAAATCGGAGTTTCCGAGTATGCCCTCGATTTCCTCCGATTTCAAAAAGTCGCCCACGTTCTGCGTCAATCCTGTCGGTATGCCGCCCCATTTTCTGAACCTTTTCCAAATCTCCACCGAATAGATTGCTGTCTGCCTTTCTTTCAAAAGCAGGTGGAACTCATCACAGTAGTACCTTGTGGCAATCTTACGCTCCCTGTTCTGCGAAACACGGTTCCAGACCGCATCCTGCACAATCAACATTCCAAGCTCCTTGAGCTGATTGCCCAAATCCCTGATGTCAAAGCACATAATCCTGTTCTGTGAATCCACGTTTGTACGGTGGTTGAAATAATTCTGTGAGCCATGCACATACAAAACAAGACTGTTTGCGATACGCACCGCTTTCTGCTTCGCTTCTTTCTGCATCTCCGGGGCTACGTCCTTCGGCTCATACTTTAACAGCGCATTATACAAGTCCTCCAATATTGGCATATTCTCCGGTTTTGGCTCTGCAAAATACCTGTCATAGATATGTTTGATGCAGGTGTCAATAATGCCCTTTTCGTCATTTTCAAGACCGTTTTTCCCTCCGGCTATCAAATCGCACAGCGTAATGATAAAGTCAGATTTCAGCTTTAACGCTTCCCGGTCATTCTTATGGGAAAGCTGAATGTCCATCGGGTTTAAGTAGTCCTTTGAATTGGTGGCAAGCCTTACCACCTGCCCGTTAAGCGCACCCACAAGGGCAAAATATTCTCCCTCCGGGTCACAGATAATTACATCATCCCCGGTCATAAGGAAACACGATAATATCTCCCTCTTTGCGGAAAAAGATTTTCCGGAGCCGGGTGTGCCGAGGATTACCCCGTTTGGCGTCCTTAATTTCTTCCTGTCTGCCATAATCATGTTGTTGCTGAGTGCGTTCAGACCGTAATAAATCGCCGGGGCAGGCATGAAAAGCTCCTGTGTGCAGAAAGGCACTAAAATAGCCGTACTCTTTGTGGTAAGCACCCGCTCAATCCCCGTGTCATTGCAGCCAATCGGCGCACTCGCCATAAGCCCCTGCTCCTGTAAATACTGCATACACCTTAAATTGCAGTTTGCCTGCTGGATAATGCCGGACACCCTCTGCGTGATGTTCTCCAGCGCCTTCTTGCTCCTGCCAAAGCAGGTAATGAGAAAAGTCATCTTGATAATTTTCTGGTTGCTGGTGTTCAGATCGTCAAGCAGCTCCAGAGTATCTTTTTCATAAGTGATGATATCCGTGGGCAGAATATCCATGTCATATCCTGAGCGCACTGCCTTCTTCTGTTCCTCAATCTTCATTTTCTGAATGTTCGTAAGTGCGCCTTTTAACATCTTGATTGCCTTTACCGGGTCCATTGTCTGCATATGCAGCGTGACCGTAAGGTTGTCATCAATGTCAAGGAGCTTTTTTAACAGCTCGTCATTGAACCTCGGCGCAATAATGTCGAGATAGTGGACACTCCCGTACATCTTCCCGGTCTTGAAGCGGCTCGGATAACGGAAATCGAATCCCGGCGGCGCTATGTAGTCTTTTACGCTCTTTCCCGACTCCGACAATTCTTTGAACGAAAAACGGAAAGGCTCCATTGTATCCTGATTAAAATACTCATGCAGGACACGCAGGCGCTCCTTCCCGTCAAGGCTTCTGGCATGGGTGCCGAGGTTCAGGAAATTCTTGATGACATCAGCTTCTATGCTGCCCATCTTCGCCTTTGCTTCCTTATACCCTTTGCACTCGATACCGAAAATAAGGTATTTTGATTTGATGATCCCGTTGTTCCCCTTTGCTGCCTGTTTCTTTAACATTTCCGTGTATTCCTCACGAATGTCATCAAATTCATCACCCTGCAAAGGTATGTCAAACTGGTCTATCAGTGTCTGCTCGTTGACCTGCCTGTTGAACAAAAACAGCTCAAACCGTATGGACGGGTCAAAGTAATTGATAAGCCTGCTGTATTCCTCCAGAATCTCTCCCTGATCCTCTATCTCCAGAAGGTCATAATTGATGTCGAAAAACTCGACCATTTTTGTATAATAACCGGAAGATACCTGGCAGATGCCGTCACGGTACATCTTCTTGAATGTGATCGTTTTCTGCGCTGTATCCGGTATCTCCGCCTTTTTGTCATTCCCGGCAAGGGCGCTTTTTAACTCCCTTAACCGTTTCTTTTCTGAAAAATTAAGCCCCGTTTTCTGCCTGGCTTTGCTGCCCTGCGGCTTTTTCTTCAAGATAACGCACCTCCTTCTTTAATTTTTCCCTTTCCTCCAGCTTCTTGTAGAGGTTTTCCGATTTATAGGGACGTATCCCCGGCGTGAGCAGCTTCTGACGCACCATGAAGTATAAAATCTTCTCTGCCGGGAAACCGTCTTTTTCATACATTGCCAAAAAGAAGAATGGCAGCATAAGGGCTACCATGATGAGCGCCGAAGCCTGTGTGCCTAACACACCCTTTGTCACAAGGTAAAAGGGTATCCCCACCGCTGCGGCGCTCCCAAAGCAGATAAGCTGGCGTTTGGTAAGGTTCATCGCAACCTTTGTCTTGATGCCGCTTAAATCTTTTGGCACTGCTACTGATATAGCCATAAGCATTGTGACCGGATATTTTTCATTTCCGGTGTTTCCTCCTTCCTGCTGATACTATAAACTAACTGTCTAATGGGCATTCAGCACACTTTTGGCAAGCGATCCTGTCTTAAATAAACTGAAACACAGGATAACGGTATAAGCCGCCACCGACCAGAGCGCCGTATGCAGGTTGCCCGCAACCGTAACGCTGGCAACAAGTACCGAGTAAATGCCGACACAGACCATAATGAAAAAGCCCTGAAATGCAAGGGCGCAAAGCCCCTTGATATAGTTGTTTCCGATGCTGCCCCATTCCCGGTTGCTTAAAGTTGCAAAGGGAACCGGAGCTACTGAAATGTAAAGGTATATTTCAATCATGCGCCCGTATAGAATGACGGTGATGAGGACGGACATGATTTTCATACATAAGCTGACGATCATGGTTTCTATCCCAAGCCCGATCAGTTCGCCAATGCCCATAGTGGAAAGCTGGTTATTGAACATGGTAGTCAGCGTTGCGGTCACATCAATGCTCGTGGAGCCTGATAT
>CAJTPN010000059.1 GCA_910578185.1 uncultured Acetatifactor sp. | reverse complement strand
CTCTGTCAACGATGTCCCATCTGTCTCATAATACTGTTCATTTTCATGGCGCTGTTCGATTTCAGCATAGAGCCTTGCATAACTCAATCCACAGGCATTCACTACATCGGAATAAGCATACTGCCCTTTTTCTTCCCTGATTTCCTTTAATATTCCAGCTCTCATATCGCTGAGTGATGCCGCCGACTGCACCACTGTATGCTTAATTCTATCCATTAAGATTTCCCTGTTTTTCAATAATGGCGAAACTTCTAATGAATCTCTATCAAATACTTTCCGGCCTTCATTTTGACTTTCCTGAGATTTCAAACAATCCCTATCAAGTTTAAGGCCATCCTGCAAATATACAGGATAATTTGAAATGCTAATTGCCATACATTCTTCCTCCAATTTAAGATATCCGTCAAATAGTAAAATGCCAACTATAGATATCCGTACCGATATCTAAAATCCCCAAAACTTTGATGCCAGTTCCCGGTTTATGATGGATGAGAGGAAATTCGGATTGTTATTCTGGAACATTTTCAGGCTCTCAAAAAAGACTGCTTTGCTTTCCGTCTTTATGTCCGCAAAGGTTGTATCCAGCTCCCGGTCTTTCACGTTTTTCTCCACATATTCCTCCGACTGTTTTTCATAAGTATCAACCATCGAAGAATCTTTCTTTACTGCGCCTGCATACCAGTTCGTAAGGTATTTCAATGAACTAAGCCCGCCATCATCATTTTTCCCCATCTTCTGGTATTCGGCATATGCATCTTTGTCCATCGTCCGCATCATGTCAAGCGCATTTGTTGTCTGGACGAGATTGCTCCCATGCCCAAGATACCTGCCTTTTGCAACCCCATAATCCATGTCCCCGCTGCTGTCGGCTTTTCCTGCGCTTGCCAGTTTTGCAATGGATTCCATCGCTTCCAGAAATGCCTCCCTGTTTTCCTCCGGGATAAAGTTCTGTGCCGCATATTCTGCTTTCTTCATGCCGAGCGAGATGTTCGCCTGCCGCTCTTCCTCTGTCATGGAACCGCTGTTCCCCACAAGGAAATTCTGCCGGATGATGTCATACACAAATCCCTGCTCCTCTTTGCCACAGTTCTCCAAAGCAGACGCAACCGCCTTATCTGCGCCATACATACCCGAATATGCCGGAAGGTCATTTAAGGACTTGTCAACCTGCACGATATCCTTTTGGAACGCCGCATTTCTTGCCTCCATTGCTTCCTTATCTTCCGGCACCATACTGCCCTTCCTGCCTTCCACAAGGGCTGCCATGCCGTCTCCCGAAAATTCCACGATAACGCTGTCCCCATACTGTGAACGGATGTCCTTCATCGCCTGCAGGGTTTCCTCCCTCGACATTTTATCCATGACCTTGTTGCCATGTTCATCCGTGGTGTTGAACTCATATTTTACAAGGGTGTCCTTCTTATACGCACCGCTTCCATATGATGGGATATTTGTTGTCCCTCTGTAAAACTGGCTGTAATCGATATTCATGATCTTCATTCTCCTTTTCTACTTTATTTTGATTAAATCCCTTTATCATTCAGAGCCGCCCATGCACCCTTGCAGTCCGCAGAAGCAAAGGTTTATGCGCCTCTGCGGAATACGGTGTAAGGATTATATCTGTATATCCAGCCCTTCCGCCGTGCCGGATTTCCCGGATACCATCGATGTGATACTCTCGTCTGCAAAAATCTCATCCAGTACATCTGACGGGATTGGCTGACCATGCGTCCATCCGGGTACTTTTTCTTTCACGGCACTGGCCACCTTTCTCCCAATGCTTATTTCTAACTGCTGTAATGTCCATGATGCAGCTACCCGGTCTTCCTTCTTTAATGTCTTATAATAATTGTTTTTTGCCTGGGCCATTTCTTCCCACTCCGCCTCATTATCGCCGGACATTCCATTGTATTTGTAAAATGCATCTTTCACGCTGTTGAAAACACGCTGCTTCATTTCATCAGATACTTTGATGATTTTCCTTGCATTGGGATTGTTGGTAACGCACATTCCCTCCACGCCGTAGGAATTTTTTCTATGTCCGGTAAGCTGGTCTTCAAGCGTATTCCTGCCGCCTGCACCGGAACTTCTGCCAAAAGCGTTATTCCCGTTCATCCTTGAAAAGAGCTGCCAGATTCCCTGGCTGTTATTTCCTATACGCATGATAAAATCCCTCCTTCTATATGGTCAAACATCTCGCTTTCAGCCTTTATCCATAAACGCATCAAACGCGCTTAGAATTTTCTGATACGATGCATAGCCCGCAAGATTGTGGCATTCATACTGCATCTTCATCATTTCTTCCGCAATGGCATAGAAATTCTTCTTTTCAGCAAAAGCGGTAGAAAAACTTTCCGTCCCCTTTTCCGCCCCTGCCCCTATCCTTAATGCAGCCATGCCGTCCAGTTTCTTCTCGTCCACCAAGTACGCCGCCAGCGCATCTATTTCCGTTCTTGTCGCACTTGCCGGGTCTACCTTTGCAGGGTAGATCAACTGCTCATGCTCCTGCCCGTCCGCCGCCCTGGTGACAACCCGCATGATTGGATTTTCAGCACTATACCCCTCTGCCTTATAAACTGTGACACAGCCGCCATCGGCCAATCCCCTTGAACACAGGCCGCCCATTACAAGAGTATGTACTCCGTTAAAGCTGTTCTGAAAATTGGATGATTCATTCCTTAATTTTGGGACTCTCCCTTTTTGAACGGTCATATAAGCGCCATTGTTTATGCCGTTTACATTCATTGACATCTTTCCTCCTTCCAAAAATCTTATCTGCAGCCCCTCTGTCATTCGGAACCGCCCATGCCCCCTTGCGGTAAGTCCGGGCATGATCTTCCTTACTTCAAATTTTATAACATTAGTACAGTTATCAGATATTTCCCAACACATTACTGCTGTATGCACCAATCGTACTTTCATAAGCCATTGCTGCCGCCGACACCTGTGACCGGCTGATGAAATGATAGTTTACAGCCGTATCGAGGCCACTTTTTTTCAGAGCATCTTCCATAAGCTGTTTATGATATTGCAGCTCTGTCCGTTCTCTGCGCTCCGCCGCTGCTTCCTGACTGCGTTCCAGACTTTCCCTCCTTTGTGCCGCCGCTTTCTCCCGTTTTGCTTTATTGATGGCATTCACTTCTGCCACACGTTCTGGAGAATCTGCGCAACCACCGATATAGGTAACATTTCCATCCTCATGTACAACTACCCCACACGGCTGATAATCAAGCCCCCGTGCCGCAAATGATGCCTTCAACATTGGAGTTGCATTAAAGAAATCATCAATCTTGCCCTCATAGTAAGCTGCTTTTTCCGGGTCATTTGCCATCTGTTCCAAAATGTTCGGTGCTATTACAACATCATTGCCACTCATACTCTTTCCTGCCCGATCAAGGCTTTTCTGGTCTCTCCCGATGCTTTCATACCGCACATTTCCATATTTTTGTTTCAGATAATCTTTGTATGCTTCCGTCCGCGACACAGAATCGCTTCCCGTAGTCTGCTTTACGGTGTCCGCAAAAGTATGTACATTTCCTGCTTTTGCATGGTTAATCTGTTGGCTAAAGTTGTTATTTGATACTTTCCCTGTTGCCTTACCCGGTGTATAGACAGGGTAATTTGCTGTTCCGTTAATTCCTGCTACCGACATCCTATATCCTCCATTGTTATCAATATTTTATTAACAGCTCCTCTGTCATTCAGAGCCGCCCATGCCCCCTTGTGGTAAGTCCGGGCATATCCTGTTTTACTTCAAATTTTATAACATTAGTACAGTTATCAGATATTTCCCAACACAT
>CAJTPN010000058.1 GCA_910578185.1 uncultured Acetatifactor sp. | reverse complement strand
TTTGCACTTCCTTATCCGTTTCGTAAAGGTCTGTTTCTGCCACGATTTTAGCGCACAGCCGTATCATCACTTTCTTTTCCATATCCGTCATATCCTATCAATCCCCTTTCCTATCGGCTCATTTCAAAGGCACGCTTCGGGCGTTTAATTGCCCTTTCTGCCTGTTCTAACGCCTTTGACCATTCCACCTATCGACTGTACCTGTTCCCTGCCTAAATGACGCTCCAAACGCCCCAAATCAGACGCTTTCTCCTGCAATCGCTCTATGGTGTCGCTCTGCTCCATGACCTTATCCGTTAAGCGGCTAATCTGTACTTGTTGTCCGTCCACTTTAGCAGTCAACTTCTTGCCCTGTTCCGTAAGCTGTACGAACTTGATAGTCAGATTTTTTACTACCTCTTTCAATTTCTCTACAAGCGGTAAAGCCTTTTTATCTCGATATGCCTTTGCGCTCATCAATGCCCCCGGCTCTGCCAACTGCCATTTTACATCTTCTTCATAGGCGTGGATATTGCGCTCCATGACTTCCTTTGACTGAGCCATTTTGTTGATTTCCTGCTGTAACTTTTTCTGCTGTTTCTCCAACTTTTCATTTTCGGATAATAGTTTCTCTTTATCCTCTGTCAACGTTTCCGCCTGTTCTTTCAACAGAAGATTTGTAACGGAAAGTTCCGATACTTCCTGCCAGATTGCTTCGCCCTCTTTCCGTATCTGCTCCGTTTCCTGTCCTGCCGCTATCTGTTGATGAAGAATATTGGATAATTCCTTTTTGCCGCCGGAAATTGTCTGCTCCAGTTCGGCAACTTCTTTTGCACGCTCCTTTTTCTCAAAATCCAAAACCGATAAATGTTTTTCATGTGTTCCCTTTTTCTCCCACTCAATCCCATGCTGTAACATAATCTCCGCAAGCCGTTCTTTTTCTGCCGCTACCCACTGGTTACGTTCTGTTTCACTTCTTGTACCGCCCTTAAATCCAAGTGCCTCCAGTGCTTTTTTCAGTGATACCCTCGTTTCAAGCCCCCGCTTGCTTCCAGTGACATAAGGAATGAAATCTATATGCAGATGTGGCGTTGCTTCGTCCATATGTAAATAGGCACTGAACACTTTAAGTGTTGGGGTACGTTTCTGGAATCCTTTCATATACTCATCCAATATCTTTCCGGCAAGCTGTCCGTCCTCTGTTTTTGCCCCCATATTATCTTTATCGCCTATCTGCACGATAATCTCATAAAATGGCTTTTCCTGTTTGCCGGATAATATTTTTTCATAGTAATCATCAATCCAGCGGTCATTCCGGGTTTGCTTCTCATTGTATCGGGCAAGAGCTTCATCAAATAATTCGTGATATACGTCCTTGATATTTTGATTGAAATACTCTATATTTAAGTGGCTGCGTTCCGGGTCAATATTAGTTGTATGAAATTTTCTGCTGTTATGGTGCCGTATCATCAGAAATTTTATCCTCCGTAATAGCCGCCCTGCCTTCCCCGACTTTAAAAAACTCCCCGTCATAAAACAGGGAATTTTCTTTTAGTGTCGGCTCCACACTTCCAAGCCTGTGTACACCATTATCGAATACAAAATTAGACGTTTTCCCAAGCTGGTATCCGTCATCAAACCCAACGATATAACTTTCATTATCTAGCTTAATCATCACGAAACCTCTCTTTCTTACAGAATATCGGATAAATCAATACTCAGTTCTTTCATTTCTTCCCCGTCAGTGCCAAGCTCCACATACAAAAACTCCAAAAATTCGCTGCCGCTGTTGTAACGGTCTGAATGTGCTTCCGCATAGATTCCGATTACATTTGCTAATAGGACTTTGAGCCTTTCCTCTGCTGTAATCTCTGGTATTTTTCCACCGCTTTTATTATACAGGCTCATGTTTTTCTTTCCCTCTCCTTTCTTTCCGAGATGACTGTTTAAACACTTTTTCTTTCCTTGTCGCATTATCCCTTACAATTACCTGCGGATACTTTTCTATCAATTCATCCTTCCGCTTTAATGCTGCCTCCATACTGCTGCAGGAATATCCCCATTTCAGCCTGTTGCCCACTTCATCAAACGGATAAACATCTGCACCCTCCCAAGTAAAATCATCAAGATTTGCGTTGACATAGGCTTTTTCTTCAAGGATAAAATCCGCTAACAGGGGAGCCATAGTGTGCATAGCCTCTTTGCTTTCGTGAAGCGTCTTAAATGTGCCGATACTACTTGTATGCTTTTCATCATCCACAAAATACTCTATCCACAGATCCAGATAAATCCCCTCGCTGCCTCCATAGGCAAGATTGCTTTTCAGGTCAAATTCATAGGTTCTTATTGGAACAGGATGATACGCCCCAAGTCCGTAATCCAGAATCTCAGGCAGCTTGTTCTTTTCTTTCAGGATGCCTTTAATCTTGTCGAACAGTTCTTCTGTTGTCATTGGTTTTTTCAACATTAAAATTCTCCTTTCAAATAAATTTTCAACGCAAAAAGGGAAGTATTTCCATCTTTCACGGAAATACTTCCCTCTGCTTAAAAACCTTTTATTGTTACATCAAATTCATTAACTTATACAAGCTGCTTTCCATACTTCTTGAAATAAACTTCTGCTTCTTCCTCAGACAATCCGATTTTTTCCTGCAATCTTTTCAAAATTGCCATATCATCAAGTCCATCTTCCTGTCCAAGTTCAACAATCATCCTTGCAGCTCCCTGATTCGCTCCCACACGCATCAATCTTTCAGATTCCGTTTCAATAATGGTTCCACCCATGACATTCACCAGCCTTTCTTCATTTTTATTGCCATTTGTGATATGTGTAATGATAGTATTTACAAATCCTTTCAGGTCTATCAACTCGTCATCTGATAATTCCCCTGCCTGATACAGACGCACCAGTTCATCCCTGAAATATACCAGTTCCTCAATGACATTTTCAATATCGCCTTCTGATGCAATTTCTTTCTCATATCTTGCAATATAAAACGGAATATAAGGGAACAGCCTTTTTTCAACAATCTTTTCCTTTGTAAAATCCGCTAAAATCACATTGTCCGATTGATAGTCCACTGTCTGCCCGTCTGGAAAGGTAAAGGTAATCGTTGTTGTTTTTGGTGTCCTGTCTGTTCTCTCAACATAAATAATTGAAAACCTCGGCATAGGGATTGTGGCATGACCTATATCCCATGTTGCAAACTGTCTGGCTACGATAAAAACGTACTCCGCTATCCTGATCGCCATAGAACCATCATCATAGCTTTGGCATTCCAAGAGATATATCTCACTCCCTATCCTGATCAGGAAATCCGAAACTTGTTCCTCTATTTCTTTGCTGCCGTCTGCTGTTTCATTTTCCGTCAGATAACCCTCTGAGGGTAAAATCTCCACTTTTACATCTTTGGGATAATTTCTGTCAAACACATCATTGATGACGAAAACAAACAATCTCTTGTGTTTCATCTTCATGGTCTTAAATACATTGTCATAATCCGGTGTCCTTTTCTGCATACGCATCTTCCTTTCCTTATTCATATTATACCCATCCGACAGCCGAAACGCAATCAGATTTCCAGCAGTCCTTCCACAGAAAAGAAAGAATACCCCGCTTTTTTTCCACACAGTATTTTCTATCTTCGTCTATGCAGCATTTTTTTGATATATCCCACCTGTAAATTTTATCTGTTTTTTTCCGCAAAGCCCCGCTATTTCTACCTCTTTTGGGCTTAAAATGGAACGCAGGTGGAACTTTTGGAGATAGAAAAACCTCGGAAATCCAGTAAAATCACAATGTCATTAACTTAAGGAATCTTTTACATTTAGAATTGTAAAAGGT
>CAJTPN010000057.1 GCA_910578185.1 uncultured Acetatifactor sp. | reverse complement strand
TGTGATAGATGAAACAAGCGCATATATGGCACTGATCCGTGAAAATCTGGAATATGAACACCACATGAAATATGACAAGTATGGGGAAAAGGAATTGTATGAGGAAATATACGAAACCGTCTGTGATGTGGTCTGCGTAAAACGCAGGACAATCCGCATCAATGGGGAAGATTACCCTTATGAGCTTGTAAAATCCCGCTTTTTGAAACTGAACAGCAGCCATATAGAGTATGTCATGGGCTGTATGAGGGAAACTGCGACAAAGATTACCAACATCAGGGCATACCTGATTACGGTGCTTTACAATGCCCCCTCAACCATGAGCTACTACTACCAGCAGGAGGTGCAGCATGATATGTATGGCGGAGGGTGGGCAGAAAAAGGAATTACATAACAGAACTTCAAATCATTCTGCTTGCAGAATGATTTACACAAATGTCCAGAGGCGGCAAAAAAACAGAGCAGTTTATTTTTCTGCCTGCCCTGCATCAGGTGTAAATTCAGCGATGTCGTTCAAAGTAAAGCCATCGCCAAGGATATTCAGTATCATGTCCAGCGTGTGGGTGGTAACGGACTGGTTGTTTTTAAGCCGCTGTATCTGCGCCCTGCTGATACCGTGCTTAGTATAAAGGCTGTACTGGCTGATGCCGTTTTCCTTCAGGGTTTGAAAAAGTTTGTCGAATTTAATCATAATGTGCGGTATTTCCTTTCGATTTATGCTTGAATATGTCTAATTATGCTCCTATAATGGAGATGGTTATAGTTACCAAAATCGGAGATTAAAGAAAAGGAGAATATGGAGATGGATAAAAAAGAACTGCGGAAAAGATATGAGGAGCTGGACGGCATGGGGAAAGCGCTGCTGTTGGAAAAGCTGGCTTTCTGTAAGTTTGCAGACAAATATGATTTTGAAAATTATTTCAGGATAGGGGAACTGAGGGACAGTGAGCTGCTCTGCCTTGCCAGCTTTCTATACCATCAGGAATGTTTTCTGATGCTTTCAGACATGATGAACCGTTACAAGGAGAGGTTTATCTTTTCCGATACTTCCATTTTACGGGAGTTTGAGCCGGATGATACCCTTATGGAAAGGATTTCAAGGATTGACATTCTGAAAGATGTATAAAAAAACAGGTTTAAGGAGATGCAGGGGCTTATGGAGAAAAAAACATATATTACAGAGGCAGAACGTAAAAAATGCCGGAGAGTGGCTGATGCGTTTGCAGAGCTGGAAGATGCGGACGTTGTAGTAGTTGATGTAGGCAGGTACGGCTTTGTAAAGCTGCAATACTATACGCCGCCGATAGGCTTTGAGAATGATTTTACATTTACGGACAGCAGGGAGCTGTTTGAGGATTTATGGCAGGAATGGCTGAATATGCAGCTATACTGGATTGCAGAGGGAACGCCGCTTTTGGAAGATGGGTATGACGAGGTATTTAAGAGCCTGCCGGAAGAAAAGCAGAATGAGCTTATGGGCAGAAAAAAGCATTTCGCAAAAACAGCGGGAATAGAAATCATGTGAGCCTGCCAAAGTGTGGTGGGTGGCATTTTCGAGCCTTGCCGGAAGTGTGATTATCTTTTCAATCACACTTCCGGCAAGGTTTCAGGAGGTACGGAGGGTGAAGCCCTCTGTGTTAAAAAAATGATAAATTGAGAACAGCGTAAGGGCGGTTATGAGTCAGCAGATTTATAGCCGTCCTTTTTATTGTTTTCGGACAGTATATCAGGAAAGTGAAAGTGAGGGATTGTATTGGAATCGTTACGGGATGTAAAGAGGGCAATGGAGCGTGAGGTGAAAAAGGGGAGCTGCCCGCTTGTATTTGACAGGCTGGAGTTTGGCATGAAGCCTTTCCAGATTATTACATCAAAGGAAAAGCTGGACGAAGTGCTTGCATGGCTGTTAAGGATAAAGTCTTTCCGGCAGTATGCGGAAAAGACCATAATCAACAACGTGTATATGGACTTGGATATGCTCTGCAAAAATCCGCAGTTTAAGCGCACCCATTCCGTCATAGACCGGGAAGGAATTTATGCAAGGGTGCAGAGGTATAAAAAACGGTTGCAGCCGGATTATGACAGAGGGCTTTGTCTGGAAACAGTGCGGTGCATTTTCACGCTTCCGGAGGGTGAAGCGGAAAAATACCGCATGACGCATGACGGGCAGGAAACCTATGCCTTTATCATGTCAAACAGATATATCCTCGGTCTGTTTACCCACTGTGAAGCGGCAAGGAAATCTGTTGTTCCAGACGGTGTGGAGTACGGACACCTTACGGAGCAGGAGCAGAAGATCGTGCTGCTTGACGGAGTGGGGGATGTACTGTTTCAGGCACTGCTGCTTGATGATGTGGAATATGGCAATGGTGAGCTGTCTGCCAATCTTTATACAATCTATTGCCTAAATGAAAAAGGATAACTTCTAGACATCATGTCCAGAAGTGGAAAGGAGAGATGTTGTGTATTTTGCATTGAAAATTGTCTTTTATATTACCTTCCGAGGGATTCCCCCTTAGTGCATGGTTTTTCACAGGAACGTAACAGGGAGGTGTTTCATGCAGGAGGAAGTAACACAGAAAACAATCGCCCTTGTGATTAAGACCGCAAAATTAGACGCTAACGTGCTGAAATCTGCAATGAAGATGTATCTGAACCACCGTAAGCAGAAAGCGCAGGAAACGCATGGAAAGACTTCTGTAAAGAAGCTCGTTGGCGATGGCGTGGGGGTATCGTCGATAGAAGTCACTGACGGCAATATCAAATCTTTTGAGCGTGTCGCAAAAAAGTACAATGTTGATTTTGCCATAAAGAAAGACAAGACAACCGAACCGCCGAAATATCTGGTCTTTTTCAAGGGCAGGGATGCCGACGTGGTAGCACAGGCATTCAAGGAATTTGTTTATGGTAATGAGAAAAAGAAAGGCAGGGTTTCCCTGAGAGAGAAGTTAAAGCGCTTTAAGGACGCAGTATCGCAGAACAAGAACCGGGAACGGAGCCGGGAGAAGAACAAGGACAGGGGGCAGAGCCTATGAGTAATATTATAAACGGCATAGCCAAAGATTTAAAATCTATCCCTGAAAAACTCAAGGCAAAGACCGGAAATATTGACAAAAAGAAACTTGTCCTGATGAACCTGCCATATGTGCTTGCAGGATATTTCTGTGACAAGGTGGCGTGTCTGTGGAGGGTATCGCCGGGACGGGACGCTTCCGCAAAGATGATGGAAGTCATGGCAGGGCTGGAAGGTTTATTTTCCAATCCCCTGCCGAGTTTCTATCCAAGGGATCTGCTTGTCGGGGTGTGCTGCGGAATCGCTTTAAGGCTTGTGGTGTATTTCAAATCCAAGAATGCCAAGAAGTTCAGGAAGGGCGTAGAGTACGGTTCCGCAAGGTGGGGCAATGAAAAGGACATAGAGCCTTACATGGATTCCGTATTCGAGAACAATATCCTGCTGACGCAGACGGAGAGGCTGATGATGTCAGGCAGACCCAAACAGCCGAAGTATGCAAGGAATAAAAATATCCTTGTCATCGGCGGTTCTGGTTCGGGCAAGACGAGGTTTTTTGTAAAACCGAACCTGATGCAGATGCACTCATCGTATGTTGTCACTGATCCGAAAGGCACTGTGCTGATCGAGTGCGGAAAGATGCTGAAAAAGGGCGGCTATAAGATAAAAGTCCTCAATACCATAAACTTTGCAAAGTCCATGCACTACAATCCGTTCGCTTATTTACGGAGTGAAAAGGACATTTTGAAACTTGTAAACACGATTATTGTCAACACCAAAGGGGAGGGGCAGCAATCCGGCGAGGATTTCTGGGTGAAAGCCGAAAAGCTCTACTATACCGCACTGATCGGGTACATCTGGTATGAAGCCCCGGAGGACGAGAAGAACTTCACGACGCTGCTTGAAATGATAAATGCGTCGGAAGCCCGCGAGGACGACGAGGACTTCCAGAACCCGGTTGACCTCATGTTTGAACGTCTGGAAGAAAAAGACCCGG
>CAJTPN010000056.1 GCA_910578185.1 uncultured Acetatifactor sp. | reverse complement strand
AAAGCCGCCACTTCATAAATTGAAAAGTGACGGCTTTTTCTGATCCCGGAATACAGTTCCCCGGAAATGCAAAAAGCACCCAGCAAAATACTGAGTGCCTAATTAGAATCATATTCAATTATTCAAATTCGGTCAAACTACGCCAAACTGTTCTCGTATAAATTGAGGGGAGAGAGGGAGTAAAAATCGCCTCTGAAATACCCCAAAAACAGAGCTGTGGTTGTCCTATTTTTTAACCACTAAGCCCGTTTTTTACCCCCATTTTTGCCGGTTGTCCTATTTTTAACCACTAAAAATTGGGTGAAAATGGCTCTCGTTGTGTCAAATCAGGTCAAACTATATCAGCTTGTTTGGGTATAAGAAAACCCCGGAAAACCTTGATTTTCCGGGGTTTTTGAGCAATTTTGATACGGTTTGAACAGCCGATTATCGCTTGCTGAACTGCGGAGCGCGACGAGCCGCCTTGAGACCGTACTTCTTCCTCTCCTTCATTCTCGGATCTCTTGTCAGGAAACCTGCCTTCTTGAGCGCTGGACGATAATCCGCGTCAGCCTGGAGCAGGGCTCTTGAGATACCGTGACGGATTGCACCTGCCTGGCCGGTAAAACCTCCGCCATGTACATTTACAAGCACGTCAAGCTTATCCGTGTTCTCCGTAAGCACAAGCGGCTGGCGGACAACAAGCTTTAAGGTTTCAAGACCAAAATAATCATCGATATCCCTTTTATTGATCGTAATTTTTCCGCTGCCCGGTACTAAGTAAACCCTTGCAACACTGCTCTTTCTTCTGCCGGTTCCGTAATATCTTCCCTTAGCCAATGTCAATTCCTCCTTCCAGTCCGATTAGAACGTCAACACTTCCGGCTTCTGAGCTGCATGATTGTGCTCAGGGCCAGCGTATACGTGCAATTTCGTTATCATGCTCCTGCCGAGCGGTCCCTTTGGAAGCATGCCCTTTACTGCGAGCCTGATAACTTCCTCCGGCTTCTTAACCATCATTTCCTTCAAAGTGGTTTCTTTCATACCACCTGCATAATCAGAGTGATGATAATAAATCTTCTGATCCATTTTCTTCCCGGTCACCTTGATCTTATCCGCGTTTACAACGATCACATAATCGCCGGTATCAATATGCGGCGTGTAGATCGGCTTGTTCTTACCTCTTAAAACTTTTGCAATCTCAGAGCAAAGACGGCCTAAGGTCTGTCCCTGGGCGTCCACAACATACCATTTTCTCTCGATTGTTGCAGGGCTTGCCATAAAGCTTTTCATTGGTTTACCTCCTTGATAAATTCTTATTTCTATTTGTCAATGCTGATATGAGGAAGCGCAGACGCTGCAATACTGCCCATACCGCGCTTCCAAGCCATTGCCCCGTATTATAAAGGATGAACACCCGGCTGTCAAGCAGGTTCGCAAAAATAATTCCGGAATTTTAAAATTTTTCAAATATACATAGGAAAAAGTCATTCTAAAAATTACTTTTTACAAGTTTTCTCTTTATTTTATTTATTGCGTATACAACTTCTCTCCATCTCACCATATTTTTTAAGGAAGCTTTCCACCATTACACCGCTTACGTGCGGCAAAGCAACACACAAGAATTTAACCCGCCAAAGAAGTCCCCCTTACCCACCGCTTCAAAATCGCAAAGATCTTTTAAGATGTGATAACAGCACAGGGGAATAATTTCCTTCGGCTAGAAAACAACCCAATTTTCCATAACATATAAGCAAAATTTACTATTTTCTTAAAATGTTAATATGCGTTGCTTGTAGCAACGGGCGGTTTAGCCTATAATAAGGGGGATTAATCGAAAGGAGGCTATCGCCAATGCTCAACGAAAATATTAAAGCAATCAGAAAATCAAAGGGACTCTCACAACAAGAGCTTGCTGTCAAGCTGAACATCGTGCGACAGACAGTTTCCAAATGGGAGCAGGGACTGTCAGTTCCCGATTCCGATATGTTAATCTCCTTATCGGAAGCGCTTGAAACACCAGTAAGCACGCTGTTGGGAGAAACTGTTATCGAAACGGAGATTGATACTTTGAAAGCCATTTCCGAAAAACTGGAGGTGATAAACTTGCAATTGGCAAGAAGAAAAACCATGAGAAGAAAAATTATCCATTGCTCGCTTATCTCGCTATGTGCAATCATAGTAGTAGTTAGTGCAATCTTATTTTCATTAGAAAGCTCTTACTTAGGGTGGGATTACAATGAGCCCGAAACAGCCGTTCTCGGAGTGGCATTTCACTCATTTGAATGGCTGTTCGTCCGGGTAGCACCGATTATCTTTGTTGGTGCAATCATTGCTATTTTCTTAACATGGAAGAAAGAATAAAACCATCCTGCCAAAAACGCATTACCCGGCATGAACTGGAATTATTTCCGTCCAAGATACCTTCGGACTTTACCCTTGTAATCATTATACTCTGCCCCAAATGTTTTTGACAAAAACCTCTCTTCCTGCAATATTTGCAGATGAAGCATTGTCATGGCAAAAACAGAAAACACCAATAAAACCCAGTTAAAGGCCATAAGCAACAGACCCACATAAACACAGTCAAAGGCTAAGAAGGCGGGATTTCTGCTAATGCTGTAAATCCCGTCTTTAATGATTTCCGTTTTATCATTTTCCGCTATGCCAGCCCGCCAACTGTCTTTCATTGTCACGACCGATACGGTAAAAAGAATATCCCCGATAAAGCCAAGAACCACCCCGGCAGCAACGAGCGTCTGCGGCAAATATGTAGGAGCTAGGAACAGGCTGAGGACTTCTGCTGCAACCACGGAATAAGTGGCTATTTTCATGGTCAGTTCAATGTAGAATACTTTTGTTTTCTGCTTGCCTTTTGCTATCTGGTCAGTCTGTATACCTTTTCTTTTTTGCAGTACCATCATGATAATATAGACCGCATAAAACACTGCAAGTATCAATAAACCTATAATTTTCATTATATTTCCTTTCCTGCGGGAACAGTATAAAACAGGGTGCGCCCGCGCCGTCCCACGCTGCCGCCCCCTGTTTTTCACCAATCTTTCCCGCTTCTACAGCGGCACAAAATCCGATGCCGGATGCTTGCACAGCGGACAGATATAGTCTTCCGGCAGGGTTTCCCCCTCATAGATATAGCCGCACACCGTGCAGATAAAACCTTTCTTTTTCTCCTTCGTATCCGGTGCGGGCTTGATATTCGCCTGATAGTAGGCGTAGGTTACTGACGCGTCCTGCGAAAGCACTGCCCCGCCCGTCACATCCGCCAAAAACAGGGTGTGGGTACCCAAATCCGTCATGGTAACCACCTTCGCTGAAAGGTAAGCGTTCGTTTCTTCCGCAAGATAAATCACGCCGTTTTCCGCGCGGGAAAATGTAATACCCGCCGCCTTATCCGTATCCTTCCCGCTCTGAAAGCCCCAGTGTTTATAAGTATCAAATTTTGATTTTTCCGACAAAATAGATACATTGAACACCCCGGTGCGCACGATCATATCATGCGTGTAACTTTCCTTGTTCACCGCCACCGCAATGCGGTTCGGTGTCACGGTCACCTGGCTGACCGTATTCACAATACAGCCATTGTCCTTCTCACCCTCCTTAGCCGTCAATACAAACAACCCGTAGGTAAGCTTATACATTACAGTCTGATCCATTTAACCCTCATTTCCGGAAAAATAAAAGGGGTGGGCAACCGCCACGCCGGGCGGTTACCGTTGCCCCCTTTTTCCCTAAAGAAACTGACAAAATCTACATCTACATAATGCCCCGATAAACAAAAATTATTCCAAATATAGATAGCGGGACAATCATCTGCCAGGATTTTTCTTACACATGCCCCCTCGCAGACAATAAAAAACCTCATTCCTGCTGCATCTGCAACACAACTATATGTTCATCTTCCCATACTGTAACATCCCTGCTACTCAAAATATGGACAAATATACCCATATCGAGATATTGAAAGTTTTCACAAACATTTCTTACTGTTTCACCGTGTATGCTTTTGACTATCCGTGTCTCCTCTCTTTTATAAACACATTATATCATATATAAACCTATTTGTCTATATTTTCAATAACTTAATATTATCTCC
>CAJTPN010000055.1:3882-4098 GCA_910578185.1 uncultured Acetatifactor sp. | reverse complement strand
CACGGCGGGATTCCACTAAAGAGCAGTAGTATCCGTCTTTCTTTCCACGGTTATCTGGTACTGCATGGATGAACACATTAAAAGCCTCCTTTCTTAACTACATGATATGAATTATAAAGTAATTATACGGATTGTGCAAGTATTTTCTTGACTACAAATCATCCTGTCAAAGGGCATAATAATACCCTTGTCAAAAGAGACAAGGGCTATTAGCTG
>CAJTPN010000055.1:1340-3820 GCA_910578185.1 uncultured Acetatifactor sp. | reverse complement strand
CTACACTTTGCCCTGCAAAGAGCCGTGTGCCAGACGTTCCCTCTGGACTCCCTTCTGGCAGGGCTGCGCCCTGCTTTATCCTCCGCTCTGCGCTTCGGATAAAAGAACGGCGGCGTCACCGTCAGCCGTGACAGCATGGGCGGGCATCTCAATATCGCTGTCACACCTGTCACGGCTGTCACCGCCCATCGTAAGAACAATCTGCCTGCCGTACCGCTTTCGGCGATAGCCATAGCAGATGCCGTTCTCGCTCAGAAAGGTTGTGCGGTACTCGTTGAGCCATTTCGTGATGACCGTGGATAAATCCCCGCTTTCCCCCATAGCGGACAAAAGCTCTGTTGCCGTCCCCGACCACTCCGCTTTGTCCCGCATAAACTCCACCAGCCGAAAAAGGACGGGCGGCACAGCTTCCCTCGCAAGCTCCGCCTGCTCCTTACGCTCCACCAGCTCCCAACTGCAATCACGGAAGCGGAGCGTCAGCTCTTGATATTCGATATCCCTGCCCGTCACAAACAGCTTTGCTGTATCGGACGCACGGCTCTCTTTTTCCAGAACAAAGGTAGCGTCCGCACTCCCCGTCAGACCTGTCGTGCCAGACACCTTGTTGAACACATCGCTGTCGTTCTGCTTGCGGATATGGTGGACGACCACCACCGAAAGGGAATGCCTGTCGGCAAAGTCCTTTATCAGCGATATGTCGCCGTAATCGTTGGCGTAGGCGTTGTCTTTGGAAGCGGTGCGTATCTTTTGCAGCGTATCAATGACAATGAGCCTGCTGTCGGGATATACTTTCAGATAGTCCTCAAGCTGTACCATCAGACCATCCGAGAGCTTGCAGCTCGCCACGGCGAAATGGAGCTTCCTGTTGGCTTCATCGGTCAGACGGAACAGCCTGTCCTGTATGCGGAAAAAGGTATCCTCCAGACAGAGATAAAGCACATCCCCCGCCTTTGTGGGCATATCCCAAAGGGGAAGCCCCTGCGACACGCAAAGGCAGAGCTTGAGCATGAGCCAGCTCTTGCCGATTTTCTGTGAGCCGCAGAACAGCGACAAGCCCGTGGGGATAAGACCGTCCACCACAAAGGACGGCTTTTCAAGCGGCTCATAAAGGAGCGTTTCCGCTTCCACCAGATTTAGCTTCTGCATGGGCTTCCTCCTTTCGGCGTTTTCGTTTGGTTTTACTGCACATAGGCATGACCTCCTTGAATAGATTTACCCCTGCAATGAAGCAAGGGTATGTAACACAGCCATTCCATACAGTTCCACGCTTTCCCTAAAGCGGCGTTCCCTCTGTCAGTGCTATGCACGGATTGAGCAATGGGCAGGCTCGTATCGTGGCTCTGCTGTCCGTTGCGGCAGGTATCCCTCTGGCGGCTGCTATGGAATTTTCAAGGAGCAAATCTATCGCTATCGTTTTGCGGCAATCAAAAAGGGCGGGAGGTTTTGACCTCTCACCCAACAGCCCATAGGGGGATATGTTTTTAGACATGGTATTCTGATTTTTTGAAAAAGCAAAAGCACCTGCCGCTTAACCGCTTTTCTCGGTCAGTAACAAGTGCTTGTTGCAAGTTTGGTATTCAGTTCGTAAAAGGGGCGTATCTGCCCGTGTTCTCAAATGGAAATTGACCTCAAAGAAATATCCTGCGCAATCTGCATCACTTATTTTCCTACAATTCCTAACCAAATGACATTGCCTGCATGGGCAGATGTTTTATTACTATTTCATTATTCTATCATTTTGTCAATATCTTTATCTGTTTCTGAATCCCGATCTTTTCGAATGGACGCATCACTGGTATCCACAAGGCTTCCGTCCTCTGCATTCAGATCTATGCCATAGGCATAAATAGAAATATCATCCTCTGTCTGATAACTCACATGATAAATGAAAAGTCCCGTCTTTGGCTCATCCAAAAATACATCTGCTATCATCCCTTCTGCCGACAGACCAAACTCCGTCTGCAAATATACTTCTGCTGCCTGCAGTGCTTCTTTTTCGGTAATCCAGCCTTCTTTCTGCACCTTTGCTTTCAGACCTTCTTCTTTCTCCTCCCACTCCTTTCTCGCTTCCTGCGCGGCTGTTCCCTGAGAAACAGCATAATCCCTCGTATAATTAAAATCTATGATCTGCAGCAGCTCTTCATCCGTCAGCGTACGGTCAGGAAGGTAAAGAAAACCAGTATCTGGATCGTAGCTGAGCGAATCATCTGGTATCTGTCCAACACTGTCTGTAAAAGTGATCGTCTGCTGCGGAAATCTTCCGTTCTGATAGGCTTCCTGCATCTGCTGCATGCGTTTTATCTCCTCTTTCGAATATTCTCTAGAAAAACTGTCTGCCTCTGCATTGTTCTGGCCCTGCACCATCTGATTAACTGCTTCCAGCTCCTGCTTTGGTATATTCTCCAAACGATCTTTTACAAAATACCGGATCGCCGCCTGACTAGGGATAACTGCTCCTGCGATCAATACAAAAGCGGCAG
>CAJTPN010000055.1:0-1330 GCA_910578185.1 uncultured Acetatifactor sp. | reverse complement strand
CTGCCGCAGCTGCCTGATGTAATCTTTTCTTTCCAAACGCTCTGCGATCCGTCTGTCTTTTTACCTTCATGATTATCTCCTTTTGCATTTCTTCTTTCATATGTATCTGGTCTATAGTTTCTTTTAATTTCAGTCTGTTCATCTGCAACATTCCTCCTTCCAAACTACCCGCAGCTGTTCCCTTCCCCGCTGCATCCTCTTTTTGACTGCCTGTACTGAAATACCAAGTATATCAGCAATTTCCTTCATCTGATATCCTTCCACATAATAAAGATAAATAACAGTCCTCTGCTTAACAGGCAGCTCGAAAAGCTCTGTCAGTGTCTCCTGCTGTTCCTGTTCCATGACCAGACTTTCTGCAAGCACATCGATGGGAACCTGCGGGTGACGGAGTCTAAATCTCAGCACATCTTTACAGTGATTTGCTGCTACTCTGATGAGCCATGCTTTTTCGTGTTCTGTATCCGTGAAAACCGGCGCCTTTTCCAGGTATCTGCAAAATGTTTCCTGAATCACATCCTGGGCATCCTGCTCATTGCACAGCATTACAATACAGATCTTATAGAGCATATCGCTGTATGTCCTTACCGCTTCCTCCAAATTCATATCTCTCACCTCCTCTTCACTTATAACACGCACAAAGACGTCAAAAGGTGACTTCTCAGTCAAATATTTTTTGCAGCAGTTGAATATTGACAATTTGCACTTTGTAATAAAGCTATTTGCATTCCAAACTGTATTTATTTAAAAACGACTTTACAACTTTATAGATGATACCCTTGCCATTGGATTAGCTGTTTCAAGGCATTTATTATGGCATTTGATTTTATACTTGTTTCGACTTTTTCCACGAAAATGGCATTAAATACCTGTGGCTGGATTTATTCGCTGAGGGCAAACCTCAATTCCTGCACACTTTCCATACG
Source organism: uncultured Acetatifactor sp. (assembly GCA_910578185.1). Lineage (GTDB taxonomy): Bacteria > Bacillota > Clostridia > Lachnospirales > Lachnospiraceae > Acetatifactor. Next base: position 404 of record CAJTPN010000055.1, on the reverse strand, counting down.
GTATTTTGAAAACACCTCATCCTGGTATGGCAGCAGCTTCATTGCACAGTATAATATATTAATCAGGTTGACCACTACACTTTCTTTTCTGGCAGATGACAATCTGTCTTTTTGTGTTGCTTGAATACAGACAAATCTTCCTTAAAAACCAAACTCAGGCAGAGATGGAAATTACAATATCTCTGCCTGAAAAGAAATCAACAAGTCAGTGCCTTAACAAAATGACATTATGTTGCTGACCGCAGGTTAAAAACCGTAACAGCGGAGCATTTGCAGACATTCCTTGACCTGCTTACTTTCGGTGGGACATATCCCGACGAAAAAGTGAAGAAGGGATTGAGCAAAGACTATATCCACTCTTTCTCGTCGGTTTCACAACAGTCGTTCCATTTTGCGGTATTCCC
>CAJTPN010000054.1 GCA_910578185.1 uncultured Acetatifactor sp. | reverse complement strand
GCCTGTCAAGCTCCGCAAGGCGTTTGTTCAGCTTCTTTTGTTCTTTCTCCATTGCTTTTGCCTTGCTCTGGTCTGTTTCCGTGAGCCGCTTCTCAATCGCCCTCACCGCCCGCTCGTCATTCACCGCCATATCCGCAAAACGGTTGATGTCGGCAAGGACGGCGTTGAATAAGTCCCTCGCTTCAATGGCGTGTGCGGTACACATGATGTTGCCGTACCTGCCATAATTATTGCAGGTGTATTGTACGCAGTCGATGATGTCGGGGCGTTTCCTCCTGTTTGCGCTCATAGCCCGTAAAGCATAGCCGCAGTCCGCACACTTGATAACGCCTGCAAAGATATTTTCAAAACCGCCCTTGTTCTCTGGCAATCTACGGCTTGTGATAAGCTGCTGTATGGTATCAAATTCCTCTTGTGTGACTATGCCCTCATGGGTGTCGGGTATCACTTTCCATTCTTCTGGCAGCTTGGACGGTCTTTTCTTGCTTTTCATATTGGCGGCAATCCGCTTGTAGCCTGCAAGGTTCCCCGCATATATCGGGCTTCTTAAAATATTCCTCAAGCTGTTCTCGCTCCAGATATAACGGTTTTCTTCGTTGTCCTCAAAGTATCTTTCATAGCCTGTCGCCCCCTGCTCCGCCGCATAAGCGGCAGGGCGTAAAACGTGCTGGCTGTTGATGTGCTTGCGGATTTTTCCAAGTCCGTTTCCCGCCAATGCAAGGTCGAATATCTCCCTTACAACGTGCGCCACCTTATCGTCTATCAACAGATGGTTATGGTCGGCGGGGTCTTTGATATACCCATAGGGCGCATACGTCCCCATGAATTTCCCTTGCTGAAACCTCGCTCGGTACGCCGATTTTATCTTGACCGATACATCGGCAGAATACATTTCGTTTAGGATATTGCGGAATGGGGTAATGTCCATCGCTGATTTATTGAGCGTGTCCACGCCGTCATTGACTGCAATATACCTCACATTATGCTCTGGGAAAAAGACTTCCAGATATAATCCGCAGTCAAGGTAATTCCTCCCCAGACGGGATAAATCTTTCGTAATCACGCAGTTTATCAGCCCGTTTTCAATGTCCTTAATCATGTTCTGGAAACTCGGTCTTTGGAAATTTGTTCCCGAATAACCATCGTCCACATAGAAAGAATAAGCAGCTTTTCCTATTTCCCTTGCATATAATAGTCCGGTATCGCTATTTTCTTCGGACATTCGCTTTCACTGACACAGTAGCGGCAGGCGGTACACGGAATAGCAATTCCTTCCCTTATCACATCCGTTGCTTCTTTCAGAACAGACAGTTCCTTTTCGCTAAGAGGCTGGAAATCCTTCATGTAACTGAGATTATCTTCCATTTGCTCCATATTCCCCATACCAGAAAGCACCATCATCACATTTTCATGTGTAGCGGCAAAGCGGATCGCCCACGAAGCAACAGATAAATCCGGAGCCTGCCGCTTCAAAATTTCCGCCGCCTTCTCCGGTATATTTACCAAAGCACCGCCCTTGATCGGCTCCATGACGATAACCGGCTTTCCATAGCGAGTGGCAATTTCATAACACGCCTTCGCCTGAATCGCCTCATCTTCCCAATCAAGATAATTTAATTGAAGCTGCACATATTCCACCTCCGGGTGAGCCTTCAAAATGCGCTCCAATAATTCAGGCGAATCATGGAATGAGAAACCGATATGCCGGATTTTGCCCTCCGCCTTTTTCTTTGCAATAAAATCAAACGCCTTTACCCTCTGGACATTTTCGTAATTACTACTGCCCAGCGCATGGAGCCAGTAATAATCAAAATACTCCACGCCGCACCGGTTTAACTGTTCCTCAAATATCCCCTGCATCTGTTCCGTTTTCTGCACCATGTAAACCGGCATCTTATCCGTAATGGTAAAACGCTCTCTCGGATACCGTTTTACCACGGCTTCCCGGAAAGCCTTTTCACTGTTGCCGCCATGATAAGGATATGCCGTGTCAAAATATGTGCCGCCCGCTTCCAAAAAAGCATCCACCATTTCTGTCATGCGCGGAATATCTATCTCACTATAATTTCCGTTTACCACCGGCAGCCTCATTAACCCAAAACCAAATTTTTCCATCACATTTCCTCCATTCGCTTATAATTTTTTATTCAATTATAATTTCTTCCCCGGCTTCCACAATCAGACGATTGGGCGCTCCAAACTTTTCCGCAAGCTCCCTGTCAAAAACAACACCTTCCTCCGCCGTTATGTGGTAGGGAATATTATGCTTTGCTCCAACCATTTCTGCACATTCCGCCGCTTCATCCAATCCCATGTTGTAAATACCGTCACAGCAGAAGAAGGCATAATCAATACTTTTCTCTGCCAGCAAAGGCATCTGTTCTGTGGTTGACGTATCGCCTGTTACATAGACGGATTTTCCATCGGAAAAGGTCAGTATGTATCCCACACAGCCACCCACATCATGCAGAGAATTATAACCTGCCTCTACCGCTTCCACCGTTACATAGCCTAAATCAAATATCTGATGTTCCCCATTCTGGATTGCCTCTGCCTGCGTGATAATCTCACAGCCCGGATTGCGATTTTGCACTTTATCTACCATGTTGTGGTCATAATGTGAATGTGTTACCAAAATCAAATCCGCATAAAGTTCATAATCATTCCCCACATAAGGGTCAACATAGATAACCTTTCCTTCCGCCGTAATAATGCGGATACTTGCCTGTCCCTGATAAAGCAAGACTGCATGATCTGTTCCGTCCGTTCTTGCCTCGTTTTGCGCCTCGTATTCCTCTGTCTGTATTTCCTCCGTCTGCGCTATGCCAGTTGAATCTAAAGCCGTATCATTTCTGCCAACACACCCCGTAAATAACAATACCGTCAAGATGGCAATTATAGGCATCCCTTTTCTTTTCATGCTTTTTTTCTCCTTTCCGCCAGCAGTTCTGTTCCTCCCACAGCATAATACCCACATACAGCAAACAAACACATGACTGCAAAATAATCCCCCAAAAATAATATGAGCGGCTCCCCAAAATCAAAAAATACAAACTGATTTTTAAGGAACATATAAGAGCCTATCTGCCTGTGGATAAAGACATAAACTCCATAGAACGATATAAACACAATCACTATACGCAACAGGAGTATGCAGCTTTTTACCGGCTTTTTTCTGTGTAAAAAATTTCCCGCCATGCCGACAGCCATTCTCCAATGAAGCCCTATATGCAGCGACAAAAGTACAAATCCCCAATAAGACGCAAGAAGATGCGCTATCCGTGCAAAGGATAAACTCCAGCCCAAATCCGAAAATATATGACGGGACATTATAATCCCACTGATTGACAAAATCAGCATAACAGGAATAAGGAGCAGGTCAAACACTGTTCTCAAAATACGGGAACCGGAATAACGCCCTTTGAGTAGGTGTTTATACCACGATAAATTCAGGATATGATGAAGGATAAAAAGCAGGAACATGAAGATGCCTGCCCACTCATGTAAAGTCTCCCCGACCAGAGAATAAGCCATAAGCAGAGGAAGCAGCACCATCATACCGAAATCCGTTATTATGCGCATGAATTGTTTCCCGTTTCTCAAAGGTATCTTTTTATTATCCGAATTTTTCAATGAAGCCATATGATATCCCCTTAACGATCAGGGGCGTTGATAAGGAACCAGCCATCTTCCCGCTTTTCAAACCAGTGACTCCCGCCCATGCGATAAGTTCCCCTTGCACCGTAAGCGTTGGCGTTCAGTACAGAAGTATAAGTAACAGAAGCAAAATCGCCATCCACTTCCACTACTGGGCTGTCAATGCCGATAGTAAAATAGCGGAGGCTCCCATCCTTCACATCTGCGAAATATTCCTCCCTTGTCTGCTGTCTTCCGCTCATGTGCGTAAAGACCATATCCTCCGACACAAGTTCCCGCATGGTATCAATGTCTGCGTCCGTCATAACCTGACAGTACATTGCCTGCCGGTAGAGGATTTCCGTCTGTTCGCCACTCATAGCAGACAAATCCGCCCCTATCAGCTCCACATTGGAAAATACCGAAAAATCAAATTCCTGCATAAGTTCTCCTTCCTGCCTGTCTGTGGCTTCGACTTGGGCACTTTCCGTATCAGAAAGCCCTGACATATCAGTTACCGGCTCTTGCAAACCTTCCTTTTCCAAACTGCAAGCAGTAAACATAAAAAATATCGCAAACATTATCAGTACACAAAAGGTCTGTTTCTTTGTCTGCTTATTTCTACTCAACAAAACCTCCTTTTTATGGTTTGCCCTCTCACCAATAGGAGAAAAACAGGGGGCAAAGCGGAAGTGTTTTTTGAAAAATCCGAAAATATTTTTTCGGGGATTTTTCAAGCGGCGCAAGCCGCAAAAAGGCGGGCTTGGGGTGGCAACCCCAACAAGATTCCCATAGGACAAAATGAGCGATTAGCGAAATTTGGTACTGTGGTAGAATCTTGCTCTAAGAAACTGCGCTGTGTGGTATCTTCACTTACTATCCAGCTTTCCGGGGCTGGTTTGTTGCGTTCCGGCGAAAATTTCTCATGGAATTTTCTGATACCCTCGACGGACGGGGCGGGGATTCTGCCAAAGCTGCGGAAACATTTCTCCCCCTAATACCTACAACACCACGCAAAGCAAAATTGACGGAGATTTGCGGAAATTTCTTCATTTTCCTTTCATTTCCCACACCACCGAAAATTGAAAACTGCCAAACAAACAGGACACATTTTCTCTTTGCCCGCCCTCCACGGACAGCTTGCGGATTTGTCAAACGGGAGAGAAGATTTC
>CAJTPN010000053.1 GCA_910578185.1 uncultured Acetatifactor sp. | reverse complement strand
ACAATAAGAAACGCCAGTTTCTCGCAATGAGAAACTGGCGCAACAAAAAACACCATGATTATGCTGATTTATATGGATTGATAATACTGATAGATAACTATAATATCCCGGAGGAGGGCCTATGCTTTTTTTAATTGATATATGTCATAGCTATTACAAATGAATATTGCAGACATGGCGGTATCCTCCTATATACCGCCCATGCTGATTGCTGAGGGTCATCTGGAGGTCTGCTTTTTAGCAAAAAGAAATGGCGGCCTTGATTACTCAAAACCGCCGAAGAAATCAGCTGTGCAGGAAAGCGCGCGAAATCCTCTGCCCGTCAGCGGTTTTTTTCTTTCCCCGCTGTGGAGGCAGATGTTTTATATTGATTTACCACAAGCATAACCTACAAATGTTATACAAACTTCCTACTGCCAAGAGGATTGCTTCAAGGATAGATGGAACAGGGATTACAACAATCCGAATGACGCCACTCTTGGCCGCCTCAATGAATGTTCCAAAGACACCCCGGTCTACTCCCTCATTTAGTGTAGGCAGATTGTTCAAAGTCACCGCTGGTCGTATGGACGTGTCAAAAGGGCTGCTGTACGATGGTTTTTTCTTTTGCCGCCATTCAACAAATCAATCCATATATAGAGTTTATCTCTTATAGAATAGGCGTTTTCAATCCAACATAACCATTTAGAGCGGCCATAACCGCAATCACGATGGTGATTATTACAAAAGCACCTAAGAACCTTGCCTTTACCAACCCCGCAACTTCCCGCAGAAACAGTACATAGAGGATGATTTTCCAAATCAAAACACCCACAAAAATGATGCTCAATAGCATTCCCCATAGGGGACTGTTCCAAAACAAATAGAAATATACTTCTGTAATGGCAACTGTGATTGAACAGATGATATTGGGGAAAAAAGAAATTCCCCATGTTTGGATATAAGATTGAAGGTTGGTTTTACTGCCAAAGCATTTGCAAACCAGCCACATTACCGTACAAATGAGCAAATAGCTTGCAACGCCCAACACAATAGTTTTTAAGAGTTGGGGGCCATCGATTTGGAAGTTAGTATCGGATGCCTTTCGCAAGACCGAATCCAATACAGTAACCATCAGTATCGTTATAGCCACAAGCAGCCATGCAATGCCTTTATATCGCTTATGATAAGCATTACCCGGCCTGTTGAGGGCTTCAAAAAAAAGCGACATAGTTCTATTAACCTCCAAAGAAACTAAGAAATATATTGGTGTAACGGGTTCCGAAAATCAAAGTAAAAGCTACTGCCTGCAAAGAAGAAATACCAAATGCAACCCTCCACGGATATAGCGAAACAAATCTGCCAATTTTTTCTCTCAAAGTAGTTTCGTTCTGGTGGGCTTGGGCAAGCACGATATGAAGCATTTTTTCTTTCTGCTGTTCAGATGGAACTTCGACGTCCCTAATAGTTTCAAATGCCTTTTGCAAAGGATCATGGTTGATGGGCATTACTTTTCCTCCTTTCCATATAGGTTGATAAATGCACCTCTGGCCCGCTGCAACATACTTTCTACGGATTTCGGTGATTTATCAAGAATTTGAGCAATCTCTTTTACACGCTTTTCTTCGATGTATTTGAGAAGCAAAACAATTTTATATTGCTGCGGTAACTGACGTAGACATTCTCTAACACGTTGACTTTCATAGGTCGTTTGCAGGTATTCTTCTAAGTCTTGGTTGTAATCACTGATCTGCTCGATCAAATTGCCATCAATGGGGATGGTATCGGACGGCTGACTATATTGCTTTCTGTAAAAGTCAAACAACCTATTTTTCGCTATCTTAAATACCCATGTTCTTTCCGAACAAAGTCCTCGGAATCCATTTATGCCCTTGTAAACCTCAAGAAAGATGTCCTGTGTTAAATCCTCGGCAAGAGAAACATCATAGCCAGTTCGCAGAAAAATATATTGGTATATTTCATCTACATAAGCCTTGTAGATGGAAATAAACTTCTGCTCTCCGTTTCCAGCCATACTCATACCTCATTCGACGATAAGTTCCAGTGAACAAAGAATATCATCGTTGTATGTGATTTCAAATTTTAAGGTTCCGACGGCCACTTGATCTGCCTCTAAAGAGTAGACAATCACTCCGGCCATGTCCGTTGTGGTTTCCTGTACATCTGTCTTTATTTCTGTGCCATCCAAGTACCAGTTTGCTGTGTATTCCATGCCTTTCGGGGACTCAATGAAATATACACTGGCATACACCGGTTCATTTTCAAACACCTTTTCCGGCTGCGTTGCGTCCTCAATGTCGGCTTTTTCCTCAAAGGGAGAGTTCGACACAACGAAACTCTCTACTGTATTTTGTTGTCCGCATCCAGTCATAAGCATCATAAGCAATGCTGCGATCAATAAGAAAGCAGAAAAATTCTTAAAAACTTTCATTGTATTACCTCCTACTCGCCGTAATTGTATTCATCCTGATTTTTGAAAGCTATATAAGCAATTCCAAACAACACAACAATACCTATTGTAAATCCAACTACGGCTGTTGTCCAACTTGAAGTGTTATTTGGATTAGAAAGTGCTTCCATCATAATTCCCGGCGAAATCATGCTGATTTTTTCTACTGTTTGTGTGGAAAGGTTCAGCACTTTTCCAATGCCCTCCGGGATAAGGACAAAGAAACGAGGCATAAGCACAAGCCCGCTTGCCAAACTCCAAATCATAGCCACCTTGGAAGATCGGGCAAACACGGAAATCATCAGCCCTAAAGCTGCAAATACCATGATAAAGCCCCAAAGCGGCAAGAGATATTTTCCAATCATTGCTGCCCTTTGTGCGCTGCTTAAACAGGTGACAATGATCGCAATTGGCGCAAGATAGATAAAAGACAGGGCGAGAGAAACAATGGCTGTGGCAATAATCTTGGCTATGAAAACATGCTTTTTAGTCGTTCCAGAACACAAAATGCAATCCAGCACATTCCGTTCACGGTCGGCGGATATAAGGTCAAAGAATACCGCCATAACTGCCCATGCGCCAAAAATAATTAAAGGCAGAAAGAGGGACATATATTCAAGCCGGTTATTCTCTACCAATTCCCGGCGGCCATTAGAGAAGAAAAAGAAATAGATGGTAAAGAGTGCCATAACCACCCAAATCCCCAATGTTCGCAAACCAAAAGCCCGCCTTAAGTCACGGCATATCAATTTTGTAACAGACTTCATATCGACTCCTCCTAATTGTTCATGTGTAACTGTTCCTGAACCACATCCTTCACATTAGAATGTACTGCTTCATAAACCAAAACCGAATTTGCAGTAAGCGCCCCAATGAGAGCGGCAACACCCTCTCGATCTGTTTTTGCATGAATCAAAGTTCGTTCCTGATTGCTGCTAAGAGAGAATTTTTGTGCCAACTGGGTAAACAGTTTATCCGGCACTATACTGGTTTCGATAATGTAGCTGCTTTCAAGCTGACGATCATATATCAGTCGTCCACTTTCCATAATAGCAACATTGGTACAAATATCGTCCATATCTTGCAAAATGTGTGACGAAATCAAAATGCTTTTCCCTTGTTGATGCAGCTCTTGGATCAGTTTATTCATTTCGTGGCTTGCATTGGGGTCTAATCCCGCAGTTGGTTCATCTAAGATATAAAAATCGGGATCGCCGGTCATTGCAATCACCATTTGAAGTTTTTTCTGCTGGCCGGGAGAAAGATGCTTAACTCGTTTAGCTGTGTCCAACTCCAACTTTTGGCACAGCCGCAGACCGTTTTGCATATCAGCATTTCTCAAAGCCGAGAAAAATTGAATGGTACTGGCAACCGTTTGTGCCCCATCAAAGCGGCAGCTTTGGGGCATGTAGCCGATATAGTCCTTTTCCATATAACAGAGAATATTGCCCTTCGTGGGTTTCATCAGGCCCGCAATTAAGCGCAACAGTGTAGTTTTGCCAGCGCCATTCTGTCCGACAAGGCCGTACACATCACCTCTTGAAACTGAAAAATCCACATCATGCAATATCTCGGCTTGACCGAAACATTTATTCAAATGTTCTACGGCAAGAATTTGTGTGTCCAAATTTACATCTCCTTTCCGAAGCCGACTATCAGCTTCTGAAAAGGTAGTCGTATGACAGAACAAAATCCTTCGTAAATTTCAAAAAAATTTTTGTTCAAAACCGCCGTAAAATCAGAACATGGGATAATACCTACCCCTCAACGGTTTTTCCTTTCCCGTTAGGAGGTGCAGGATGGCTTTAGGATTAGTATGCAGAAATATCTCTCTCAAAAAATCAGCATAATCAGACCTATTAAACGGCATAATAAGGTTATTCATTTGTGTGAATCAGCACGATACAATATATTTGAGGTGAATGATTATGCCGATTGATGATTTGACTGCTTTAGGGCAAAAAATGCGGGAAGCCCGAAAGAAAAAAGACCTGACACAGCAGGAACTTTCTGATCTGAGCCATGTATCTGTAAAACAAATTGCCAACATCGAAAAAGGAAAGATGAATCCATCTTACTTGATTTTGAAAGCATTGGCAAAGGTGCTACCGATTTCTCTGGACTCTCTAATCAACCCAGATGTTTCTCCCGAAGATGATGGAAGCAATCAGATGAAAATGCTGTATTGCAGCTGTCCGTCAGAAATGCGTGAAACCCTCTTGCACCACACACAGGAGACCGCAAAAGAGCTAACAGAACTATCCGAGAAATTTGAAACGAATTGAGCCGGTGAGTGAAATTTGACTGTTTCCTCACTGGCTCCTTTCATTTCCGAGCAAAAAGAGGCAAGCAATGCCCCAGGATAGCCATCCGGCTCCTGGCGCTGCTTGTTGGGGATTCCCCAAGCCCCTTTGAACACAGAATTTCATTCTGTGGCTGCGCGTTCCTGCGGAACGCTTTTCACCGGCCTGCGGCGGTGAGAAAATGCGAAAAAACAGGCGCGTCAGCGGTCCTGCCCCTGTTCCTTTTCCCGGTCATTCTGGCGTTCCTCCCCGTATCCCATCAGCCGGTCTACGTTGGCTTTTGCGGCCAGCAGTTCCCGCATTTCCTCGCGGGAGCGCCGGTACTCGGCATAGTCTTTTTTCTTTCCTTCCAACAATGTTGCGTACTCGGCCTGCAAGCTCTTGACGGTGGGCAGCTTCTTGATACCCAAATCGTCAAATGCCTGCTTTGCCGCCTTGTGGAGCAGAATGTCCGCTTCATGTTCCGCTAAAAATTTCTTGGTATACTGTGCAGACTGTGGAAGCAAGCTACATTTCGCTACTTGTAAAAGTTTTAACGGTTCACAAGACCATTACCGCTGTGCAAAGTACAAGAGCAATACGGGAAGCTGTACGG
>CAJTPN010000052.1 GCA_910578185.1 uncultured Acetatifactor sp. | reverse complement strand
GCAGCTTTTTTCTCGCCGCCTTGACATCTTCCCCAAAGGGTTCAAAACCGGGGCAATCCTGAATGTTAGCCATATTGTATCACCCATCTATATTGTATACTTTACTTTTTGACTTGAAAACAAAGTATACAGAACAGGTTCTAATCTTTATTATTTACATTTTGCCGCTTGTTTTATTCGAGCAAAAGAAGTAAAATACCAATATCGGAGGTGCAGCATGGACTATATGACTTTGAAAGAAGCGAGCGAAAAATGGGGTGTCACCCCACGACGGATAAACTATTACTGCGTTGCGGGGCGCATCCCTGGTGCTTTGAAAGTAGCAACGATCTGGCTTTTGCCAAAGGATGCAGCGAAGCCGATTGACGGTCGTACAAAACAAGGGAGGGCTTTGAAGCATGAATAGCGTTTTAATTATAGACGATGACAAGGAACTATGTGCCTTAATGAAAAAATGCGTGGAGCAGGAAAACTTGTCTGCGGTGGTGGCGCATGGCGGCTTAGAGGGTCTGCGGCTGCTGGAAGAAAACAAAGATGCCTGTTCCCTGATTATTCTGGATGTGATGATGCCGGATATGGACGGTTTTCAGGTATTGCAGAAAATCCGGGAGAAAAATAATGTGCCGGTGCTGATGCTGACCGCCAAAAGTGACGAGGAAGATAAGGTTTCCGGTCTACGGCTTGGGGCAGACGATTACCTGACAAAGCCTTTCAGCATTAACGAGCTGATGGCCCGCATCCATTCCCTGGTTCGGCGCTATACCACCTTAAACCCCATAGCTGGGAATGTGGCCGCCACAATGCTGCTGAAAGATATGGTGATTGATAAAGTCAATCGGACGGTCACTGTCCAAAATCTCCCGGTAGAGCTAACCGGCAAGGAATTTGATCTGCTTGTGTTTCTGGCATCCAATAAGGGCCGGGTATTCACCAAAAAGCAGATATACACACAGGTATGGGCAGAGGAATACGCCTTTGACGACAGCAATATCATGTCCTTTATCAGCAAATTGAGGAAGAAAATCGAGCCAAATCCAGAGCATCCGTTTTACATCCAGACCGTCCGGGGCGTGGGGTATCGGTTCAACAAGGAGGCATGAGCATGAACCTTTATCTGTTGCTGTCCCTATTGGTTGCCCTGCTGGTAATTACCTGCCTTTGGGCCAGACTTCACCGTGTCCGGGGTCAGCTTTCTCTTATCAAAGATGCCCTGACGGATATAAAGAACGGGAACCTGAACCGCCGTGTATTGTCGCGGGAGAGCGACCTGACGAAGCAAATCTGTTATGACATCAACGAGATCGCTATGAGCAGCCAATCCCAGCTTATCCAACAAAAGCAATCCGAGCAGGCATATAAACGGCTCATGACAAGCCTTTCCCATGATGTAAAGACCCCTCTCGCCTCTCTGGTGGGGTATTTGGAGGCCGTGGAAAGCAAAATGGTGACAGGAGCCGAACAGGAAGAATACATTCAGGTTGCTACGGAAAAAGCCCATCATCTGAAAGACTTTGTGACCGCCTTGTTTGAATGGGTGAAGCTGGACGCAGGGGAACAAGTTTTTCATTTTGAGCTTTGCGATCTGAACGAGCTTTCCCGCAACATTATGGCTGACTGGGTGCTGTTGCTGGAAAACCACAGTTTTACCTATGAGATAGAGATACCTGAAGCAGAATACATGACAAGAGTTGACCCCACCGCCTACACCCGTATTCTCAATAATCTGCTGCAAAATATCCTGACGCATAGTGCCGCAAGCCAAGTGTCCCTTACTGTAACCGAAACGGAGCAGCAGGCAAAAATCGTTGTTGCCGATAATGGGAAAGGAATTTCTGCCTCTGATCTCCCCCATATCTTTGAACGGATGTATCAATGCGATCACTCCCGATCTGCCAAAGGGAACGGGCTGGGCCTCTCCATTGCAAAAGAGCTGGTGAGCATTCATAAAGGAACCATCACGGCAGCCAGTGTTCCCGGAGCAGGTACAACCTTTACCATCATACTTCCGAAAGCCCTGTGAGCGTGCAGGGCTTTCTTTCGTTCAAAACAAGGTTAAAACAAGATTTCGGCAAGGTTATGGCAAGGTTCGTCCCTTATAATGGGAACCATGAAAGGAGGAAACCGCATGACAATCATTGCAACTGAAATGCAGAAATGGAAGCGGAATAAGATTGTCTGGTGTATTTTGGCCTTGACGCTGCTGTTGGGGGCGCTTGCGATTGAGAGGGCTTGCAGCATTGCAAGGAGCAGTCCATATATGGATAACTTTGGCGACCTCTACACGATGGCGTTTAAGAACTTGTCCAGTCTGTTCCTGCCTATTGTGCTGGGAATGTTCGCCACAACCTTGTTTTTTGACGAGCATAAGAACGACACGCTGAAAGAACTTCTTATCATCCCCATCACGAAAGTACAGCTATACTTTTCAAAAGTCGCTGTAATGATCCTGATGTCCGTGGGACTGTGTTTGATTACTTTTCTTTTATGTGTTGTCGGCGGGTTGATTGCCGGGGGCTTTCCTGATTTGAACGCAGAAACACTTATAGATGCTGGCCTCTTGTATCTGGTGAGCGGACTTCTAATCCCCATAGCCATGCTTCCGATTGTGTTTCTTGCCACGCTGTCAAAAGGATATATCCTGCCTATTGGCGCAACGCTGCTTTATCTGGTTCCCGTAGTCATTGCTCCGGCCCATTTTATGGGAATACACCCGCTGGCAAGCGTGATGGGAATTTACTCTCACATTTCCGAAGCAACCGCAGCTATGGTAGAAATCCTGATGCAAGGCGTTTTGCCGGACACTTCACCGTTTATTTGTGCCGGTTCGCTGCTCCTGATCGGCGCCGCATCTGCTGCTGCATCCGTAATGGCTCTAAAAAAGCAATCTTACTGAAAGAAAAGACCTATGAGCCTTTACAACTATATTGTTGGAAAAATGAAACATAGTAAGAAAGTGAGGCATCTCTATGAGCGATTTTGTAATTGAAACCAAAAAGCTGACGAAAATTTACGGGGAGCAAACCGCTGTCAACTCCGTGGATATTCATGTGAAGCCGGGCCGAATTTACGGGCTTTTGGGGCGAAATGGAGCCGGTAAAACCACCATTATGAAAATGATTTTGGGCCTTACGCCGATCACTTCCGGCGAAGTGGATGTGTTCAGCCAGAACATCAAAGGCCACGAGAAGCGCATTTATCCCCGCATTGGGGCCATTATCGAAACTCCTGGATTTTATCCCAACCTGACCGGCACAGAAAATCTTGAAATCTTTGCGAAGCTGCGCGGGACACCCCGGTCCAATGCCGTCAAGAAAGCGCTGGAAGTTGTGGGGCTTCCTTATCGGGACAAAAAGCTGTTCAGCAAGTATTCTCTCGGTATGAAGCAGCGCCTCGGCATTGCTAATGTCATCCTGCATGACCCGGAGCTTTTGATACTCGACGAACCGACCAATGGGCTTGACCCCATCGGCATTGCCGAAGTACGAAACTTTATCAAGGGTTTAAGCGCGGAGCGCGGTAAAACTATTCTGATTTCCAGCCACATCCTTTCTGAAATCGCACTTCTGGCGGACGATATTGGCATCATCGACCACGGCGTACTGTTGGAAGAAAACAGCATGGAGGATTTGGAAAAGAAAAATCGGAAATACATCCAGCTTCAGGTTTCGGATGTCCACAAAACCTCTTTGATTTTGGAACAGCAGTTCCGTGTGACTGATTATGCGGTGCAGGACGAACATAACCTGCGGCTCTATGATACCGCACTGGATATGGCAGCAATCAACAAGGCTCTTGTGGTGCAGGACGTGGCTGTTATCAGCTCCCAAATCTGCAATGATACCCTTGAGGATTATTTCAAGCAGATTACGGGAGGAGAGGGCATTGCTTAAACTGATACAGGTTGAATTTCTAAAGCTGCGTCGGAGAAAGTTTATCTGGCTCATGCTGCTGGCGGCGCTCTTTATGCCTCTTGCCGCTGTGTTCTACTTTGCAAATATCAAGGGAACCGGCGTGGAACCCATCGAGTTCTACAAGTGGACGGCGTTTAGCTATACCCCGTGGATTATCCTGCCGGTGGTGCTGGGGATGCTTTGTACCATGCTGATGTATAACGAAAACCAGTATGATATACTTAAACAACTCTGGATTGTGCCGGTCAATAAAGTGGCGTACTTTTTCAGCAAATTCGTTGTGGTGCTGACATACTCGATCTGCTTTATGCTGATTATTGCAGCCGCGTCCATTCTTACCGGCGTACTGCCTGGCTATATCACCTTTGACAGCGCAAGCACCCTTTATCTTCTGCGAAAGTGCATGGAAATCTCCCTGCTGACCGCTTTTGCGGTGTTGCCGGTGCTGGCGGTTGCTGCGGTGCAAAAGGGCTATATTCTTCCCGTCTGTTTGACGCTGGTTTATACATTTCTTGGCTTTATCCTCTTAATGGTAAATATGTACCTGCATCCGCTCTCCAGCATGACAGCCATTGTTATGCGGGATATTCCAGGTGTCGTGATTACCCAGCCGCTTAATATTCCGGGGGCGTTCCTTTGCATAGGTGTGTGGAGCGTAGCTTCTGTAATGCTGGCCGGGGCTGTTTTGAAAAAGAGAAAGTGAGGTGCATCTGAAATGAAACTTTTGCTTTGGGCGGAGCGCTGGAAACTCCGCCGCTCCAAAATCCTGTGGATTGCCGGTTTTGCAACGGTTATGGTGGCGTTGATTGTCTTTGCACAGGGGCAATTCATGTTCTATGGAAGCCGCTATATCGACAAGGCAGGATGGTTTATGACAGCGACCCAATCCCTTGCTACCTTTTATGTATTGCCTGCGGTGATTGCCCTGCTGGGCAGTTATATGATCTGTCGGGAGGAACAGGAGGACACCCTAAAATCCCTGCGCCTTATTCCCGTGGATGAAATGAAACTGACACTTGCCAAGATGGCGCTTACCCTTGTGTTCAGCGTCCTGATCTATCTCCTGCTTTTTGTTATTACCTTTCTCATTGAGGCCGTTCTCCACCTTGAAGCTCTGCCTATTAGCCTTGTTTTAGAGAACCTGAAAACATATTTTCTGGATGGAGCTGGCGTTTTTTTTGCCATTTCTCCGATTATCGCTTTGGTTTCCCGGATGAAAAAGGGCTACTGGTTGGCGCTGGTATTTGCTGAAATCTATTCTTTCGCTGGATTGTTTGCAAGTATGTCCAACACATTAAAAACGGTCTATCCTATGACAGCCGTTTTTAACCTTTCTGGTTATTACCATGCAAGCGTCATTCAGACTTTAATCGGTGTCATAGTTCTGCTGACCTGTGTTGTTCTTTCGCTGTTCATTTTGAAAGGACTGAACAAGACAGCCAAATAACCACAATATTTTTAATAATCTGCCGCACGACGGCAAAAGAAAAAAGCCGTCGTACAGCAGTCCATAAAAGCCAAGTCTGCCCAGCGGC
>CAJTPN010000051.1 GCA_910578185.1 uncultured Acetatifactor sp. | reverse complement strand
ATCGCCATCAATCTGGCGGTCATGAATATGCTCCCCATACCAGCTCTGGATGGGGGGAGGATTTTCTTTTTGTTAGTGGACGCCGCGGCGTTACTGCTATTCAGGCGTAAGGTGCCGGAGAAGTGGCAAGCGGCGGTAAATGCGGCGTGCTTTATGCTGCTGATGGGCATGATGGCGCTGGTTACTCTACATGATGTTACAAAGCTGGTTATGTGAGAGTTTTGGCAACAGGAAGAAGTATTCCTGCGTTAAAATCGATTTAAATGTGGCAGCATCAGAAAAGTCATCTTCACCATAGCAGCCATGACCTATATGTCTCACCTTTCTAATATTGATAAGCCAGAGGAGCAGTGCTGAATGAAAGTAAAAAAACTTACCTATGTTTTGGGAATGATGGTTATTATTCTTGCCTTTGTATCATGCGGGCAGAAATCAAGTTCAACGCCAAATTCACAAGCCGATGGATCTTTTGACCAATCTTCTTCCGTGCTACTGGGGGCAGTAATGATAGAACCATCGGAGCAGGAACGTATTGTAATGGAATGCACTGCTATAGCAGAGAGCTATGCACATCTATATAAGAGTGCTTTGAAAGAACATGCCACATCGCTTTATGCAACTTCAACTATGACCTTATCGGAGGACGATTTTGATGCGATTGTAAACTTCCTGTCTGAAAGCAATGTCCCTATATTAACAGCGGAGGTAGAGGATAATGAATGCGAAACGCTGATAAATATAGAGGGATTTTTGGATTTTTGGAGAAAGATCGAACATGGAGATTCTGCGGCTTTTGTAGTGTATTCGCTTGGAAGAGATGGAAGCCTGTTTTATCATAAATACTCTTATGAGGATGATCGGAAATATTGTACAGAGGCATCCGTAACCTGGAGTGATGATGCAGCCAGTGTAGGCAATCTGCGAAAAGAGGAGTTGGCATTTTGGGACTATACAGAGAAGGGTAATTTCCTTTTTAAACGTGTGTATGCTCCACCGTGGATGGGGAACGGGCGCGGGTTGATTCATATGGGGCCTGATAATAATGAACTGGTTAAAATTGCAAAGGACTATATCATAAGCGTTGGTTATTATGGAAACAACATTTTTTCAGCAAATTGGTCAGAGGATGATTGGGAGAGCCTAAACTTCAACGACCTGTTTGAGTTCCTATATCGCTCAAAATACAATGCTATCTTTGAAGATCGCCTTTGTGAATTTGATTCAGAGCAGTCATGTTACTATATAGAGGCAGCTGTGTTTGAATCGGTGATTGGTGCCTACTTTAGCGTACCGGAGGATATTTTACACTCCAGAGCACTTTATAGCGAGCTGAATGGCGGCTACCCTTGGCAGACGATAACATGCTCTAATTGCGTTTATAATGGAACCTTGGTGCCTGATGTGCGAAACTATGAGATAAATGACGATGGAACGATAACCATAGATGTTGACGTTTTGTGTCCAACACATAGGACAGACCACTTTTTTAGTCATCGCCTTACAGTTCGTCCTCTTTCCAATGGAGGCTTTCAATATGTTTCCAATGAGATTACTGTTCCAGCTGCGGGAGACATCCCACTCTACTGTCCGCGAATCGAATTGCAGCAGGATCAATAAGCTGCGTTTTGATTGCAAGGTACAGGAGACATTACAATGGCAAAGATTATCAAATTAGTTTGGGGCGTACTCCCGTTTATATTTGTTTCCCTTTGTGTGGTTCTTGTTACCATGTTTGAAAGAATTACAGGCGATACACTGAGAATCCTTTTCCGGAATCTGCTGATTCTATTGTGGGTAATCAGTTTTGGGGTTGTCCTTTTTTGGGGGCAACTGAGATTTAACGCTTTTCGGCAGAAGGCTGAGGAAGAAAAGGCGAATCGAATTATGCTTGGTGCACTCTCCATCTTACTCAATGTTTTATCCGCTCTTGTTATGGGCTGTTTAATACTTGGAGGAGTAATTTTTGCAATACTTTCCCACAAAACTGAGTACGTCACAGTGCGAAATAATATCAAGTTAGTGGCTTGTATTGATTACTTCTCGGGTGTAACCGTAAATTACTATCAGTACAAGAATCCCTTTTTTTACGGCAAACGGCTGGGCTTTGAGCATTATGCAGCGGATACTGGTGATCCGTTGGGCGAGTCCCCTGGATATCCTCCGCTAGAATGGAGATTTTGGGATTCGGACGGAAACATTCTGGACAGTGGCTCCAATGAAGCTATATGGGGGGAGGAGATAGACGAAAAAGAAATACAAAAGAAAATTATTCTACAGGAGAGGGCGGAAATCAGAGAACTTAATGCTGCTGTAATGAATTATCAGGGAGACGAACTTGTTTTTTCTTTTTCCATCGATGATTTTGTAGACAGCTTTAATGGTTACTATTGGGCCGACTATGAGAGCCGGTACCTACTTCCTTCTTCCATGTGGATATCATTTGCTTATGAGTCATCTATCCACTCAAAATATGCTTCTAACTATTATTACTTTACGCCGGACGAGAAGATGTGGTCGCTCCCTACAGTATCAGTCTTTACTCCAAGTGACGAAAGCTATGTGCAAGAAATTATGCTGAATTTTGATGACCACAGTTATACCGAGTCCATGTACCGCCTATATGAACGGACCTGTTTCTATACCATTAAAGTGTTATTCCCCAGTTTCGACGATGCCGAAACTGTTGAACTATATACGAAATTGAATGAGTTGGCATACCAAAATGTCTTCCCTAATGAGCAAGGGTACAGCAGCGACTCAATTCCCGCTGCACTGTTTTATAAAGACGGGATTGGGTTGTACCCCTATTTTGCCATTGGCGAGAGCGTGCATCTTTGCGTTATCCCAGTGACTGACCAGACCATTGCCGCCTTTGAAACAAAGGGAACTGCAATTTATGAAATTCCATATGGTTAAGTGGAAACCTCAGATAAAGGAATCAGAAAAACGATGACAAAATAATAAAAATTGAAAATGTGCGGCAAATCATTTGCCTTATGAGGGAACTTTTATGGAAAAAGATAAAAGCATAACATCAAGGCCTTTTCGTGTATTGGCGGATTGCGGAAAGGTGTATCAGTTTTTAATAGACATATACGAAAAAGACTGGAGAAATGGAGTGCCAGCCCCGTTTTTTGAGTACGCTTATTCGTCGTTCTCCTACTGGATGGATATATCGTATTCCTATAAAAATCGGATATGGGAGAGCGATGGGCGTATTGTAGCCTTCTGCTTCTATGAGAATCCTCGAACAGATATTTACTTTTGCCTGCGGCCGGGATATGGGGAACTGGCACAAGAGATGATACAATATGCCGCTAAGAATATGCCAGACGAAGGAGCAGGCATACGTTTAGTCCTTTTTGGTGGCCAGGATGAACTAATGGAAAGCGCAAAGCGGTTGGGATATAGGCAGGAATCAGAAAGCTGGAATATGCAGTTTGATTTTGTAAACAAGTTGGATTATCCATTACCAGAAGGCTTTCACTTTGTAAGACCGCAGGAATTAGATACATCAAAAGTTGGAGAATGCTGCTGGAAAGGATTTGATCACGAGAAAGAGGAAGGGGCATGGAATCACCAATATCAGCAAAATTTCTATTTGCTGGAGGTGGCTCCCCACGCTACGAAGAATCTGTCCGTAGCAGTTGCGAATGAAGAAGGGGCATATGTTTGCTGGGCAGGGATGTGGTGGACGCCGGAAAATAAACTAGCGTATTTGGAACCTCTTTGTACAATTCCGGAGTATCGGCACAAAGGGCTTGCGGCGGCAGCACTGTCTGAATTGTATCGAAAAACGAAAGCATTAGGTGCCACACATATGTCAGGAGGGGAGAGCGAGTTTTATAGAAAAATTGGATATATCCCTGCGGTTAAGTGGACCTTTTGGAAAAAGGAAACGGAGTATGAAGTATATAACAATCCATGGAATGAAATTACCCTGACTGATTATGAAAGTCATATGTCCCTTGCTTCGATTATGCAATTACAGGCTCTAAACAAATTGATTGAAGGACAGCTTAAAGCTTGGCCTATATCCAGCACCATGATTTTAGGGATTGCTGGTGGGAACGGCCTTGAGCATATTAGAGACAGTGGAATCAAAAAAGTATATGGAGTAGATATCAACGCCGCCTATTTGTCGGAGACATCCGTAAGATATCAGGACTTGGGCAACATACTGGGACTGCTGTGCATCGATCTGCATAAGTGCTCAGGCAAACTGCCCAAGGCAGAGCTGCTAATTGCGAATTTGCTGGTTGAATATATCGGTTGCGGGTGTTTTCAGCAGGTGGTCCAGCAAGTGGATCCGAAATATGTTTCCTGTGTCATCCAAGTCAATACTGGAGTCAGCTGGGTTTCTGATTCTCCGTACCTGCATGTTTTTGATGGACTGAAGCAGGTTTATCATCAGATAGGTGCAGATATGCTCCGCGAAAGCATGTCTGGTATCGGGTATCGCTATATAGGTACCTTGGAATATCCTCTGCCGAATGGGAAAAAACTTGTTCGACTGGATTTCAAAAAAGGGAGTATGGATATGCTGCTGCCTGACAGTACGGTCGGATAAATCAAGTTGGAGCAAAAAACTCGGAAAACAGATATAGGGAAGCGAAGGTGAGATTGCAATGAACATTGAACAATTAGAAAAGGCAGCCTTTGTGGTCGTTGGGAAAAAGGGATCAACCTCAGATGGGGCTGGATTCATTCAGAGATTATGGGATGATGCAAACTTTCATTTTGGAGAAGTTCAGCATTTAGCTAAAATAGATGAAAAGGGAAATCTGATTGGAATTTGGGGAGCAATGTCTGACTTTTCCGGGTCCTTTCTTCCATGGGAAGACTTCCGCAATGGGCTTTATCTTGCAGGAGTTGAGTGTAGGGATGATGCCGAGGCCCCGGAAGGGTGGACCAAGTGGGTTGTCCCTGGATATGAATATCTCTGTGTAGAGCGTGAGGCAGATGATACGTTTTCCCAAGCAATCAAATATCTGAAGGAACATAATATTCCGTTGGTTGGTGCGGTTCATGATTTTACCGATCCACAGACTGGAAAAAGTTATATGTATTTTCCGGTAAAGCGGCTGTAAAAGTTGAGTCTCAATCGAGGACGTGCTCCCGATTTTACCTTAGTAGTTTTTTTGGAACAATCACAAAGTTCTGTAGCAGAAATATAAAAGATTGGAGAGAAATTATGGTGCGAGATGCAGAAAAGACGATTGGAAATTTGATAGACAAGCAGAGGGTGTCCTTTATCGCTTCCATTTCAGAGGATGGCTTTCCCAATATGAAAGCGATGCTTCCGCCACGCAAACGGGTGGGTATTTGTGAGTTCTACTTCACTACGAATACTTCCTCCATGCGGGTCGCCCAGTATCGGAAGAACCCAAACGCCAGTATTTATTTCTGTGATAAGCGTTTTTTCAGAGGTGTTATGCTGGTTGGACATATGGAGGTATTAGAGGATCCCGCCAGCAAAGAGATGATTTGGCAGGAGGGCGATACGATGTATTACCCCAAAGGTGTTACCGACCCGGATTATTGTGTACTGAAATTTGTCGCCCA
>CAJTPN010000050.1 GCA_910578185.1 uncultured Acetatifactor sp. | reverse complement strand
CACACGTTTGGAATACGGCGCACTCTGCTACCTTGCCGCCAGTCCGGGGCGGGTATTCACAAAGGCGCAAATCTTTGAATCCGTGTGGAGCATGGAAAGCGAAAGCTGCCAGTCAAGCGTTGCCAGCGTGATATGCAATTTACGGAAAAAGATAGAGCCGGACAGTAAAAACCCCACCTATATAAAGACCATTTTAGGCATAGGCTACAAGTTTGCTTCCGGGGAATGAAAACCGAATAACCGCCGCCATTTTAGGCAGTCAGAAAGCAGGAAATCAAGAAAAGGTTTCCTGTTTTTCTCCTATTGATGAGAGGGCACATACATAGCACACAAGTAGCACACAAACGAGAGCATAAAAATCTTGTGTCTTGCGTAAGACTTTTGTATAATGCGGTTATCAGAAAAAAGGCGGTGTTTTCATGGATAGAACAGCGTATAAGAACCGGCATATCAAAGAGCATTATGACAGAATAAATTTTGTTATTCCCAAAGGCGAAAAGGACAGAATAAAGAAAATATGTTCTGAAATAGGGGCAAGTGTCAATGAATATCTTTATATGCTTGTGTGTAATGACCTTGCGGACGGTACAAGCAGAATGGCAGAGAAAAAGCAGGGCTTTAATGCAGAACAGGAACGGATGCTTGAAAAGTGGCAAGTACCAAGAAAATATTATGAAATGATAGAAGATTTGTCCTATATCAAAGACGGGGGATATTTTATCTATCTGAAAAAGGGCTATGTAAATGACGTGACAGGCAGCAGGAATATACATTGTATGAAAATATGGCAAGATATTCTTTAAGGACAATCAGAAATAAAGCCTATGAAGCTGGTTACAAAGTAAGCAAAGGTTTTCAGCATTATTTGTATAATGGTGCAGTTGTGAGAGATTGCAACGGAGAACCATATACTGGATATATTGTTGAAGATCTAAGTACAGGTTTTCTTGTTTGGGATTGCTACGATTCCAATACTGCCTTTGCGGTGCCAGTTCTATTTATTGGCTTTACCACTATTTTCCTTATGGAAATAAAGGTATTCCTCAAGTAATGCTGATCGGACGGACACCGCAAAAGTTTATTCCTGTAGATGGGCGGGCAAGGCGTGAAATTATTAGCGGCTATGCAAGTGGAAAATGGAGGTAGATCATATTATGGATAAGGACACACTTATAAACAATCTGCTTGCGAATTACGGCAAATACGGCGTTACCAGAGCAGAATTAGAGCCGATTATAGATGATGGCATACAGAACTATGGTTTGTCTTTAGAAGCTATCTACAGCGGTTTGAAAATGAGCCTTGCATCTGCATTTAATGAGCATGAGTATTTCTCTTTAGATGATGTAATGGCAATAACCGGGGAGAACCGGGAAGAACTTTTACAGAGGATAGAGCAATGCAGACAGGAGTTGATAGAAGTTGGAGAAAACCCGGACGAGTATTTCAAGCATGTAGTGCCACAGAGGGCAGCAGTTTATTACTTCCTTAACGGTTTGCATTAACAGAATTTAATTGTAAAAATAAACAAAGGCAGGGCGTTAATCCCCTGCCTTATATGCATATTTATTAAAGTGCCAATTTGTATAATGCCAACTGATTAAGACTTACACCCTCTTTTTCCGCTTCAATGGCTAATCTTTGATGCAAAGATTTTGGAATCCTTACAACAAATTTGCCGCTGTAATTGTTTGGTGCTTCTGGAACTGGTACGGGAAGATTATTTTCTATCTTTATTTCAATATATCCTTCCAATGCTTCATTAAGGCTTTCATATAATCCTTCCAGTGTATCGCTGGTACTTTGGCATCCGTCAAGTTCCAAAATTCTGCCATAGAAATAGTGTCCGCTTTCATCGTTCATTTCCTGTACTAATCTTGTATAGGGCAATTTCATATAATCTTTAACTTCCATGCTTTCCTGCTCCTTTCCGCTTGTTATGCTATGCCAGGATAAGGGGATTATTCCACTATCCTATTCAGAACATCTACGACATAAGCCTTTTTTAATGGATTTTCTTGTTTTATTGTTATCAAATCCCCAGTTTCTTTATTCAGATAATGCTTATGGCTTCCTTTTTGTCTTGCCGGAATATAGCCGTATGCTGCTAAAACTTTGTCTATTTCTTCTGGCCGCATTCCATTTGGCTGTTGCTTCATTTTTTCAATTAGCTTTTTTACGTTTGGCACTGTGATTATCTCCTTTCTCACACTATAGTATCATATATAGTACTATATGTCAATATCAAAATAAAGCATTGTTTCTATGTCCGTTTAGTATCAAAAGTAATGTATGACAAAACTGTCAACGCCGATTTAAAAATGTAAGAAAACGCCGATTATATTTTGTAGTTTTTCGGCGGAGCCATGTAACCTTTTCAAGTGTTTCCCTGCTCAAAAAGTGTGTTTACGATCTGCTGCTTTTGACGCATGAATTCCTTGCGTTCTTTCAGCCTGTATGATTCGCCTTTGACGTTGACTACTGTGCAGTGATGCAGAACACGATCCAGAATAGCTGAGGCAATGGTGACATCAGCAAACACCTCATTCCACTGCGAAAAAGTCTTGTTAGAGGTAAAGACCGTGGATGTCTTTTCATACCGCCTTGCGATGAGCTGGAAAAACAGGTTGGCTCCCTGAATGTCCATAGGGAGATATCCAATCTCACCAATGATAAGCATCCTGTACTTGGACAGGATTTTGAGCCTGTCCGGCAGCCGGTTCTCAAAGTGGGCTTTCTTGAGCTGTTCAATGAGCTGGTGGCAGTTGATGTAGTAGGTTGAAAACCTGTGTCTTGCAGCTACAAGCCCAAGGGCTGAGGCAAGATGCGTCTTTCCCACTCCCGGCGGTCCCAGCTTTCTAAGCTCTCCTGACCGGATAGTTTGCTCCATCTGCGGAGGGAGGAACGGCGTTCTTCGCCGTGCCTTCCTCCGTTTTTTCTTTTTGCATTGCGGAAGTCCAATAAAATAACCTGTTTTTGCGTTAAAGCAAGGTCATGTATGGTGTCATGTGTGGTTTCATGGGTGGAAATACCACTCATGATGTAGTTCTATAAAGCGTGTGGAGAAAATGACCGGATCAAGTATGGAAAAAACTTCTGGATTATTTATTTGAACAGCTGACTGTTGAGTTTGGAAAGGGCTTTACTGTCTGTAATCTTCGGGCGATGCGTCAGTTCTATTGCTTGGTACTACCAGCGCATTTTAGCAAGTCAGGATAAATCGCTGTGTATGAGGGCGAATTGGTGCAAGCCTTGTTGACCATTTTCAGCACTTCCTAATTTGATCTTTTTCGTATCCCTTGCTTTTGCCAGAATATCTGATACAATAAAGGGGTAAGTTAATGGGGGATGTTAGTGGGGTAAGTTAATGGGGGATGTTCCACATCTGTCAGGAGGTTATTATGGCACTGCCAATCAATGTATCAGATTTAATTAACCGGCGTGTGATTGAGAGCGCGCGTATTGAATATAAGGGCGACTGGAATCCTGAACCAATTTTGCACTCTATTTGTGCTTTCGCAAATGATATTGACAACTGGGGCGGCGGCTACATCATTATTGGAATTGAGGAAGAAAGCGGAATGCCGAAGCTCCCGGTCAAAGGCTTAAACAAAAGTTCCATTGACCGGATCAATAAAGAATTGCTGCAAAAATGCAATCTGATTGAGCCGCGTTATATTCCGATTGTAGAGCAGGCTTCTTATGAAGAAAAAGAGATCATCGTTTTATGGATACCGGGTGGAGCTGACCGGCCTTATAAATGTCCTGTCGCTTTCCCAACAGAAAAAGCCGCAAAATCAGAAAAGGTATACTATATCCGCAAAATGTCCAACAGCATCCGGGCAAATCAGCTGGAGGAAAAAGAGCTGTTTATGCTGGCAAATAACCAGCCCTATGATGACCGCCCAAATCCAGCAGCCAGGCCAGAGGATTTGAAGTCCAGCCTGATTTCGGAATTCCTTTATGCAGTAAAGAGTGATCTGTATGAACGCTCGCTTACCCAGCCAGTTACAGAAACCGCAGCTTCCATGCGCCTGATTGGTGGGCCTTCGGAATGGAAACGGCCATTGAATGTAGGGTTGATGTTCTTCCATGAGCGCCCGGATGATTTTTTTCCGTATGCCCGGATAGAGGTGGTTGATAAACCCGACCCGACTGGCATTGGAATGACAGAAAAGATTTTTGCGGGTCCTCTTGACCGCCAGCTGCGGGATGCGCTCAGTTATATTAAAAACTACATCATCAAGGAAAAAGTAATCAAACTTCCCGACCAGGCAGAAGCAGTACGCATTTTTAACCTGCCGTATGCGGCGGTAGAAGAAAGCCTGTCCAATGCTATCTACCACAAGTCCTATCAAATCGGGGAACCGATTACGGTTACTGTCACGCCGGAACGGATGGAAATTACCAGCCTGCCGGGACCGGACCGCACGATCAGTAATGATGATTTGATGAACCGCCGGCTGATTTCCCGGCGTTATCGGAACCGGAGAATCGGAGATTTTCTAAAAGAGCTGAAACTGGTGGAGGGACGCAATACCGGAATCCCCACAATTCTCCATGCTATGGAAGCAAACGGTTCGGATATGCCATTATTTGAAACTGATGAAGAAAGGACTTATTTTACGGTGATTCTGCCCATTCATAAGAATTTTCTTATGCCGGAAACTGCCGTTGCCCCAAAGAAAAAGCAACGCCGCAGTCTGACGGATCTGAAAGAGCTTGTGGTGGCCACTTTGACAGAAAACAGAAATCTTTCCACTTCGGAGCTGGCGTCCGAACTTGGTTATACGAAAGTAACGTCCACCCTGTCCAAAGCATTAAAGGAACTGATGGCAGAAGGAATTGTTCAGTATTCAGAGCCGGAGAAAGTGCGTTCCAGAAATCAAAAACTGTATCTTGTAAAGGAACACGGAAATGAATGACAAAGAACTGATTGGAAAAGTACATTCGGCTGTCTATCACCAATGTCAGCGGCGAGGGTATGCGGCTCCGGTGGATGTTCTGATGGAAATTGGTGTTCTGCCGAAACAAAAATATGAGGACTGGAGGTTTGGGCGCGTGGACTACCTGGAACGGGTCTGCATGGTCAACCTGCGAAAACTCTCTTTCATTATGCGCCAGATGCGGGTGTACGCACAGAAAACAGGAATAAAACCCTCCTTCTGCTATTATAAGCAGTGGGGTATAAAAAAGAAAAACGGCCAGGGGCATAAGCCGGTCATCCTGTTGCGGTTCAGTAAAAGCGGGGACTTGGAAATAGAAAAATGGTATGCAACACATTTTGTAGACAGCAAGAAAGCAGCAGAGCTAAAAGCACAACAAAATATCGAGAAACCGGATTGACCGAAGGACAGCTCTCATGTAGCTGTCCTTATTTAGGTAATTGCGAAACAAGTGCTAAATTGGATGCCCAGTAGTCAAAAATCCCGGCAGGGGGGCATGGCAGGGAGGTGTAAGCAGGAAACAGGATTTTATGGCAGCACAATAAGACAGGTGGATGCACCTGCCAAAGGAAATGTATGGGATGGACGGCTTCAGGCAATCAGGGGCTTCAGGCTGCGGATATACTGGTGTTTATGGATCCTGTCAGCCACCATAACGGTGATAAGCTGTGTGATCCCGGCAAGCAGCAGATCCGCATGGAGTGTTTTCTCATTTTGGGTCTTACGTCCGGCGACACAGAAACTGTCTTTGAAATGGTGGATGGATTTTTCC
>CAJTPN010000049.1 GCA_910578185.1 uncultured Acetatifactor sp. | reverse complement strand
CGCCAGGCACATCAACCTGTTGTCATAAGCTACCATTGCCAATGGGGATGACAGCATATCCATAACCAGACTGCCCCGGAGGGGGAGCTACGCTTTTTTTAGCTGGTGTAGGTCATGGGTACTGTGAAAAAAGACAAAAATAGACACGGCGGCAATCCTCCTATATGCCGCCGTGGATTTACACGGTGTTAGGTCGTCGTTGGTTTAGGATAGACGAAAAGAAACGGCGGCTCTGATTTCTCAAAGCCGCCGTTTCATAGGCGCGAGAATGTGTCTGCTTTACGACGGCTTTTTTTCTTTTGCCGTCGTCCGGCAGATAATATTTTAGGTGATAATCAATTATCGTTCTCTTTATTGCGGTGCTGTATAGTTTTTTTGTACGACTGCGGGAAGCTCGTCATACTGAACTTCAATCCATTCCAGCACACCACGAAGGGGCATTACCGTCAGGCGAATAAAAGCGTCCTCTTTCAATTTCCTCGATGTTCCAAAGGTAATGTCCTTTCCGTTTCCGTCCTCGTCATAACAACGCAGCGTGTAGGAGTAGTCCATGCTTCCCCCGAAGTTAATTACACCTCCGGCAGATTCCGTCTGCTCGATTTTGGTGTTGTCGATCTGTGAATAGTAATAGGTGCTGCCTGCACCCGAAAGCAGGAAAATGCCAAAACAGATTGCCACGAAAGCAACGGCGCCAATCCCAATCAATATTTTTTTCTTCATGTGTAAGTCCTCCTGTTTACCAGCCTTTTTTGAGGGCGGTTTTTTTCGGCTTTTTAGCAACTTTTGCGGATGAAACATTTTTTGTTGTAACTACAATAGCCGCAGAAATCAATAAGACAACTATCATACTTAGGCTGCATAAGCCTATATTCCAATGGACAGCCGCATCATGGCTTCGGTACTGGATCAGCCCCATGCTCGCTGTAATCGGATAGAGATTTGCAAGAGACATATTTCCGGCTGCGAACATTCCCCCGTAGCCATAGACAAATGCAAGAATGACACCTATCATGTGTCCGTTAGGAATACGGGCAGTAAAGGCTATAATTGGCGTTACGGCTATATACAAAAATAAGGTATTAAGGGTAATCTGTATCAAAGCCTGTATTACGACTGTTACCGAAAATCCCGGAAAACCAACAAGTAATTCCGCAGCGACAGTAAAAACGGTACTTGCTATACCTAAAAATACGGACAGGAAACCACAAACAATCAGTTTTCCACCAATCAATGCAGGGTAGGAAATAGGTATTGTCATAATGCTTTTTAAGGTATCATCTGATTTTTCACGAGCAATAATATATCCTGCAATCAGAGTAATACACATAGGAAAGATTGTTGTCGTATTGTTTTGAATAACCCGCTCTACCAAATGCGGAAACGTCCAAACTGTATCGTCTAATGCGATAGAGCTAAAAAGAGTAATTCCGACAGAAAGAAGCATTAACAGAATACCTGCCCAAATGATATGGTATCTCTTGAGCTTCCATATTTCCGTTTTGACAATTCGGTACATCATTGTTCCCCCCTTTTCTTATATAAGAAACTTATCAAAGAGATTGATATAACAGTCATTATCCCTAAAATGACAACCGTTTGAATTGTTGACGGAATAATGGTTTCAAGAGCCGTTATGTTTAGTGGAAATCCGTGTTTTTCCATATCTCCCGCACCCCAGAGCGTAGTAAGCGGAATAGGCAAAAGCCAGCATAACCATTTAGGTAATACCCCGAACATAGTTTCAACAGTAAGGCTTGCCACACTGTAAAACACACATAACAAAATAGAAAAGATATATGTCCGGCTAAAGAAAACAACCAGTACAATTATCGGTAAAGTTCCTGCTGTTATAAAAATGCCTAATTCGATTGCAACAAATAGTTTATAGGCAATTCCATATACTTCCATCGAAAAACTTCCACAAACAACGGTGGCAAGCATAGAAGCCAGACAAAAGATAATTCCAAAAATAAACAGAACAATGATTTTTGCTATAATCATCTGGGTGCTTGTTACCGGGATTGTGCGTAAGTTTTTGAACGTGTCATTGTCACGCTCCATAAAAAACAGCATTGCCGCAATAACTCCAATGACACAAGGCAAGAGAAAGATAACGCCATATCCCATGACCATATTAAATAGCCCGTCAAAGAGGTCTGCTTTATTCGGGTATTTTTCTAACATTCTCGGTGTCGCCATCATAAATGTGATAGGAACCGGGAATAGAAAGGCAGATAAAAAGACAAAAGGGATAAATTTCTTCCGTTTCAATTTCAAAAATTCGCATTTGATTAGTTTAAGCAATTCCTTCGCCCCCTGTCACACGCTTGAAGTAATCTTCAAGACTTTCTTCACAAGTATGCGCCTCCGATACCTCCAATCCGTTTTCTACAAAGGCAGTTACAATTTTCCCCACAGGCAGATCAAGGTTGTGCAGACGCAGATTGTGGTCGTCCTGTATAGAGAAATGGTTTTCATGGAAATTGCGTTCCAATATTCTTGCCGCCTGTGCAGTATCAGAAAGCGTAAACCGGATATGCTTACTGCTTTTTTGCTCCAGCTCAGCAAGGCTTTCTTCTTCCAGCAATGTTCCGTGGTCGATAATTCCAATATCGTCAGCCAGCAAAGAAATCTCCGAAAGAATATGACTGGAAATCAAAATGGTTTTTCCTCTTGCGTCGCAAAGCTCCCGAATAAAGGAGCGTACCTCCGCAATACCGATGGGATCAAGACCGTTGATCGGCTCATCCAAAATCAAAAGTTCTGGATCGTGCATAACGGCAAGGGCGATGGCAAGCCGCTGCTTCATACCAAGCGAATACTGGGAAAACAGTTTTTTGTCCTTATAAGGTAGCCCGACTAAATCTAAAGCGTCTTTAATCGCATGATTGTTTGGCACACCTCGCAGAGTGGCAAAGATACGCAGGTTTTCTGTGCCGGTCAGATTGGGATAAAAACCGGGGGACTCAATCAGGCTACCGATACGGGGCAGCAACTTCTTTTCATTCTCCTGTAAAGACTTTCCCCAGATTTTGACCTCCCCGGAAGTCGGCTTCGTTAAGCCCAACAGCATTTTCATGGTAGTGGTTTTTCCGGCTCCGTTTCTGCCCAGCAGACCATAAATTCTCCCACGCTTCACATGGATATTTAAGTCAGCCACACTCTTTTGTGAGCCGTATTGCTTCGTCAGATTTTTTGTTTCAATGATGTAATTTGTATCCATATTCAAAACCTCCTGTTCTGTAAGGTATTCTATCACGCCAACCTTGCATTAACCTTGCCCCAACCTTGCATTAACCTTGCAATTTGAAATCCGGCAAAATGACAAAGGTTCCCGCCATAAAGACGGGAACCCGCTTAAATCTCCAAAGGAAAAAACAACATAAATTTAGTTCCTTCTCCCGGAAAACTTTCAACTGCTATGCTTCCACCCATCTTTTCTACAAGCTGATGAACAATAGAAAGACCAAGTCCGCTGCCTTTTTCGGAGCGTCCTTTATCACACTTATAAAGCCGTTCAAATATGTGTTTCAAATCGTCTTTCTCAATTCCCACTCCATTATCCGCCAGCAGCAGCTTCATGTTATTTTCCTTCTTTGACAGGACAATTTTGATTTTGTCTGCATGGCTGTGAGCGATTACATTTTGAATGAGATTGTTGACGATCCTCATATAGCTGTCCATATCCAATCTTACCCGGACAGGCTGTTCGGGAATATCAATGTCATAATCAACCTGTTTATCCTCAAAAATCGGTATCCAGTCAATCAGGATATTTCTTGTCAGCTCTGCGGCCTCAACGCGCTGGATTTCTAAAGCAAACTCGTTAGAATTTAACTTGAACCAGTCAAAGAGCACATCAATATATTCTTTCAGATCATGGGCTTTCCGTCGGGCGGTTTCAATATAATCATCCCGGTCTTTTCCTGTGACCAGTCCTTTGTGTGCAGCGTCAAGATACCCAATCAGAGTGGTAAGGGGCGTTCGCACATCATGGGAAAGGCTCGTCATAAGCTGGCGGTTGGTTTCCTCTGTCTGCCGTACAGTTGAAAGTCTGCTTTCATAGGACACAACGATCTCATTGATTTCATAGGCAAGAGATGCTGTCAGTTCATTTGTTGCAGACAGAATACGCCGGTTGCCATTTCCGTTTTTCACATCAACCAGCACATCGGTCATTTCTGCTATTTGTTTTTTTACGCGCCGAACGAGAACGATGGAGGTCAGCACAGCCAAAACAGCAATCACAATGGACAAGAAAACGATGATTTCCATGCTGGCTACACCTCCTTATTAAACCGGTAGCCAATCCCTTTGACCGTTTGTATATATTTTGGGCTTGAAGGATTGACTTCTAATTTTTTACGAAGCCGACTGATAATCGCCATAATGTTACTGTCGTCATAGAAATATTCTTCGCCCCAAACTTCCTCATAAATCTGCTGTTTTGTCAAAATTTTTCCTTGATGCTTTGCACAGTACAGGAGCAGATCAAATTCCTTTGGCGGAAGTTCAAAAGTGCCATTTTCCGTCGTAACAGAACGATTTTCAAGGTCAATTTGCAATCCATCAAAATCCAGTTTTTGCACAGCTCCGGCTTGATGATTAAAGCGGGTGTAGCGGCGAATGAGGGACGCAATACGGGCAATCAGTTCGTCCATATCAAACGGTTTTGTCAGATAATCGTCCGCCCCGGCCCGTAAGCCCCGCACTTTAGAAATGCTGTCATTTTTGGATGTAAACATCAAAATCGGCAGGCTGTTCTCTTTGCGGATTTCTTCCAGCGTTTCAAAGCCATCCATACCGGGCATCATCACATCCAGCACCACAAGCTGATACTCCTGCTCTTTTAATTTCTGCAAGCCCTCTTTTCCGGTATTACAAAAATCGGCTTCTATATGTTCCGATTGTACGCTGCGTTTAATCAAAGCGCACAGTTCTCTGTCATCATCTATAATCAAAATTTTATTCATGGCGCAGCTCCTTCCCTTGTCTTGTCCGCCCATCAATCGGCTTCTCCGCAGTTTTAGGGATCAGCCAAACACCAGCCATTTTCACGGCGCCGTGGATACGCCCACCGGCACAATAATAATTTACCCTACGAGGTGTCACGCCCCACTTTTCGGCGGCCTCTTTCAATGTCATATAGTCCATTTCGCACCTCCACAGAATACATTATAGTTCTTTATCTCGAATAGTACAAGTTGGAGGCTGCACATTGATGAAATGAAATACTACTTTATGTAAAATTCCATTACATTCTCATAATCCAACCCGAAATGTACAATGATATAGGGTGATATGAGAATGAACCAAGATGAAAGAAGGTTTGACTTTCACGGCCTCG
This sequence comes from uncultured Acetatifactor sp., assembly GCA_910578185.1. GTDB lineage: Bacteria > Bacillota > Clostridia > Lachnospirales > Lachnospiraceae > Acetatifactor. Next base: position 539 of record CAJTPN010000049.1, on the reverse strand, counting down.
GGGCGGCTCTCAAAAGAGCCAGAGAAGAAAAGGGTTGGACACAAGCCTATGTTGCGGAATTAGTAGACCGTGACTCCCGTACCATTATGAATATTGAGAACAAAGGTCAGTATCCCAGCTTCGACCTTTTTGTTAAACTCATTACCATGTTTGACGTTTCAGTTGACCAGTTTATTCATGCGGACGGAGGGGCAAGGTCAAGCTCTTGCAGAAAGCACATTGATGTACTTCTAAACTCCATGAATGAAAAAGAGCTTGTCGTGATAGAAGCCACAGCCGAGGGCATTAAGAAAGCCAGAGAAACGGAGGTTCCAGAATAAGGGCCTCTGTTTTTTGCGCCATTTTAGGGGCTGCCGCTAAGTGGCAAGCAGGGCAACTGTGGCCACACAGTTGCTATTTTTACGTTCCGGCCTTCCGGCCAGAACGCAAAAATCTGCTTGTTGGGGAGCCTCCCCAAACCCGGCTTCGGGCCAACATGGCCCGAAATGTCAGCGTCGCGTTGCTCCTTATATTAGCTTGAGGTTATAAAAATAGCAGAG
>CAJTPN010000048.1 GCA_910578185.1 uncultured Acetatifactor sp. | reverse complement strand
GAAGCAGCAAATAACTGCCGATGTCTCGCTTTACAAACGCATACACACCGTATCCTGCAATTATCAGGGCAATTATACGAAGCACCCATGTCCGCATGACAGATGGTTTTTTCGTCAGCCGTTTTGCCATTCCCATCATCATATTCCAATGAAGTCCAAGGTGCAGGCTCATAAAAACAAATCCCCAATAAGCTGAGAGCATATGCAGATTTCTCGCAAATGACAATCCATTTCCGGACGGCAGGAACGAAAATATATGACGGGATAACATTACGCCGCTGAATATAGAGCCTGCCATTGAAAACAAAACCAACACAACAAGTACGGTTTTCAGCGTTCGCAGGGTAGTATATTTGCCCTTTATCAAATTTTTTGTCCATCTGCTATTTAAAATGTGGTGCAGAATAAAAAGCACAAACATAATGATACCAAGCAGTTCATGGGATACTTGCCCAATCAGCTCATATGTCATTAAAAGCAAGAGTACCGCTGTCATTGCAATGTCTACCGCTATTTTTACAATCTGCTTTCTTTTCATCTTTCACACCACCTTTTACAGAAAACGATTATTTATTTAAACCGTTAATCCATTCTTCAATATCCTCAAAAGTCACATCGCTGGCTTTTGAATGTGTTACCTTATATCCTTCTGACAGTACCGTTGCATCTGACTGTATGCTCTGAATTTCCGATATGGCATCTGAAAAACCGCTTCCACCGCTGGTAACAAACGGAATAATTGTTTTGCCTGAAAGATCATATTCTTCCAAGAAAGAATATACTGCCATTGGCATTCCGTAGTACCAGTTTGGGAAACCAAGATACACGGTATCGTACTCATCCATATTCTCTATATGAGAAGCAAGTTTCGGGCGGGAGTTTTCTTTGCTTTCTTTAGCGCCTTGCCGGTCGGTAGCATCATAATCAGCGGGATACTTTTTTTCGGTTTCAATTAAAAACAGATCTCCGCCTGTGGCTCTCTGAATCAGCGTGGCAATGTACTGAGTGTTTCCGTACATCTCGCTGTCCTTCACAATCAGACTTGCGGAAGCAACAGCGTCTACTCCGGCAGGAAAATATGTGTTTCCTACACGAGAAAAGTATGCAATTAAAGTTTTGGAATCTTCCTCCTGCTTGGAATCCGCCGCACTCTGATCCACATCGTCCTGACCTGAATTATTTTGTTCAGTCCCATTTTGATTTTGGGTACTTTGAGCAGAATTATCATGGAATGAAAAATCACCGTTTTTTTGCGTATTGCTGTTGCATCCTGCAAATGCAAGCAAAACGAACGCACATAATAGTACCGTTGCTACTTTTTTCATTTTTCTTGTCTCCGTTTCATCCTAAAACTTCTCTTAAAAGCTCGCCTGTAATACAGCTCGGATATCGTCTGCATCCATCACTTTATAGCCACCGTCCATAATCAGCGTGCTTTTTACCATTCCGTCCAGCATGGCTTCCGCAGCGCCCAGCTCGGTAATATTCATAACAAGCCCGATTTTCTTCATCCACGCTTCCATAGCGTCAAGTCCTTCGTTTGCAACTTGAATTTCCGTCTTACCTTCAGGATTTACATTCCATACGTTCTCGGCATAGCGGGCAAACTTTGCCGTTCCGTAAGACAGGATATAACGGTAATATGGCATGGAAACAGCCGCAAGCGTCATGCCATGTGTAGCGTCCGTATGGGCGGCTACTCCCTGGCCGAGCATATGCACCATCCAATCGGTGGTTTTTCCTTTTGCTACAAGCGTATTGAGCGCCCATGTCGCTATCCACATAATGTTAGAGCGTGCTTCGTAATCGCTTGGATTTTCAACGGCAATATCGGCGCTGTGAATCAGAGAACGAAGCAGACCTTCCATGATATAATCGCTTGTATTGTCGTCCGTTCCCGAAAAATACTGCTCTAAAATGTGCGACATAATATCATATATACCGGATACCATTTGATACTTCGGCAGAGTGTAAGTAAATTTAGGATTCAGTATTGAGAACTTTGGAAATACATTTTCTCCGAATACGTGTCCGATTTTGAGTTTTTGTTCGTGATTGGTAATCACAGAGCCGCCGTTCATTTCGCTGCCAGTACCCACCATTGTAAGCACGCAGCCGACGGGAATAATATCGCAGGTTACATCATCAAAACGGATAAAGTATTTATCCCAAGCGTCGTCGTTGCAGTTTACCGATACGGAAACCGCTTTTGCATAGTCGCATACCGAGCCGCCGCCAACAGCAAGAATCAAGTCAGCCTTTGCGGCTTTTGCCCGCTCTATGCCCTCGTTTAATTTTTCCACAGTAGGGTTAGGCATTACACCTGCGTCTTCGTAGACCTCTTTTCCGTTTGCCTTTAGAATCTCAACGACCTTATCATAAATACCGTTCTTTTTAATTGAGCCGCCACCGTAAACAAGCATTATGTTTTTACCGTATTTCGGTAGTTCTTCGTTCAAACCATCCAGAGCGTTTTGACCAAAGTAAAGTTTTGTGGGATTACAGTAAGTAAAATTTCCTAACATAATTTTATCTCCTTTTTATGTGTGGTGCATTAAAGAGACGCACCAAAATTTCTAAGTTCATCTAATTTAGCCGCTGAGCCGTTTTCCGAACCGTGAGCCGTAAATACCCCCATATCTTCCAGTCCGAGATAGTCGAGGAAATCCCCCTGATAGGAAAACATTGCCCCCTCATACATATCCGCATCGCCTGAGCTTAAAAACATGGCGACCTTTTTCAGATTTTTCGGTTTTCTCGGATAAGCGGCAGAATAAAATCTGTCCAATACGCATTTAAGCTGTCCGGATACGCCATGATAATAAATCGGAGAAGCAATCACGAGCATTTCCGCTTCTTTCAGCAAATCATAAATTTCCTGCATATCGTCCTTTTGAATACAACTGCCGTTTCCTTTGCTATGGCAGTATTCGCAGGCAAGACAGCCGTTTATCTTCATTCGGCACACGTCCGCCACATCGACCTGATGCCCGGCAGCTTCTGCCCCTGCCCGAAACGCCTCAACCATTTGTTTCGTATTGCCCTTTGAACGGGGACTTCCGTTTAACACAAGAATACGCATATTGAGTCTCCTCTCGTTTCTGTTGACAGATAGGACGCTGTCCATATGCGCTGCGCCCTATAATAATGAAATTATTTTAGGTTCTTATGAAAGAATTCTTCCAGCTTGTCAAATGGGATAATATCTGTCTGATCGTACAAATCTGTATGGCTTGCTCCCGGAACAAGCAGCAATTCTTTGTTATCCTGATACTTGTTTCCGTTGATCATATCGGCATAAGCGTCCTTACCAAAATAGCAGGAATGCGCCTTATCCCCATGAAGTACCATTACCGCACTTCGGATTTCATTGCTGTACTGGAGAATCGGCATATTCATAAAGGACTGACAGCCAATCACATTCCAACCACCGTTTGAGTTCAGAGAACGAGGATGATAGCCACGCTCTGTTTTATAGTAAGCGTGATAGTCCTGAAAATACCACGGAGCATCTTCTGGCATAGGGTCAGCCACACCGCCACCGAGAGCATAGGTGCCGTTTTTGTAATCTTCAAGTCGTTGCGCATTCATTGCCTTGCGTTTCTCGTAGCGGACTTCCTCGCTGTTTTCGCTGTCGAAATATCCGTTGGCATTGACACGGCTCATATCATACATCGTAGAGGCAACCGTTGCTTTGACACGGGTATCGAGCGCCGCTGTATTGATTGCCATACCGCCCCAGCCGCAGATACCGATAATACCGATTTTCTCCGGGTCAACAATATCCTGTAATGAAAGGAAATCCACCGCCGCCATGAAATCCTCTGTGTTGATGTCGGGAGAAGCCATATAGCGAGGCTCGCCGCCGCTTTCTCCTGTGAAAGAGGGATCAAATGCAATCGTCAGAAATCCTCTTTCTGCCATTATCTGTGCATACAGGCCCGCCGACTGCTCCTTGACTGCACCGAATGGACCGCATACGGCGATAGCGGGCAATTTACCCTCTGCATTCTTCGGCATATACATATCTGCTGCCAAAGTAATTCCGTAGCGATTGTGGAAAGTAACCTTGCTGTGATTTACTTTTTCGCTTTTGGGGAAAGTCTTATCCCATTCCTGTACAAGATTCAGTTCCTGAATCTGATTCAATTTTGCTTCCATTGTACAAATCCTCCTAAATATGTTTTTTATTAATTCTGTAAACCAGGAAATCCAGACAGTCTATCTGCTTTTGTCCGTCATGCACCGAATCCAGCAGATTGATTCTTTGTTTGGCGAGCAAAGGCAAAAGGCGTTTCCACTTATTTGCTTTTGCAAGTTCCATACAGGTTTCAATTAAATCTTTGCTGCACCCTGCGTCAACCAGATTCTGATGCAGGATTCCCATTGTATCTGATGCCTCTGACATTCACCGCACCTCCTATACCTGTTATTATACGCATATTTTCTGATATGTCTAATATATATATTTCATATCATGATATTCTTGCCAGGAATATCATAGTTGTGTTATACTGGATAAAAACAACAGGGAGGAACTTATGGAAATTCGTGTTTTGCGTTATTTTTTAGAAATTGCAAGGGAAAGTAGTATGTCCCGTGCGGCAGAAACACTTCATGTTTCCCAGCCCACTTTATCGAAACAAATGAAAGAATTGGAATCCGAACTCGGAAAAAAGTTGTTTCACAGGGGCAGTACCAGTGTCAGCCTGACGGACGAGGGAATGCTTCTGCGAAAGCGGGCAGAAGATATACTCACAATGGTGGATAAAACTACCAGCGAATTCCGGGAACTTGATAACATTACTGGGGGTGAGGTTCATATAGGGTGTGCCGAATCACATCAGATAAAATACCTGGCATGGGTAATTAAGGATTTCAAAGAAGCCTATCCCCGTTTCCGCTACCATCTTACAAGCGGAAATACGGAACAGGTAGTGGAACGCTTAGACCGGGGACTGATTGACTTTGCTTTTATCGTAGAGCCGCCGAATCTCGAAAGGTACAACCATATCGAAATACCAGGGACAGACATTTGGGGGCTTGCAATCCGAAAAGACCATCCGCTGGCAGAAAAAAAAGAGATTGTTTTTGCAGATTTAACCGGAGTAGACCTGATTTGTTCCGAACAGGGTATGAAATTTGATATTGCACGGTGGTGCGGGGAAAACGCTGACCAGTTAAATTTAAGCGGTACAATAAATCTTTGTTACAACGGCGGCGTATTTGTAGAAGAAGGACTTGGTGGTATGCTGACCTTTGACCGGTTAGTGAATACAGGCGATGACAGCAACCTGTGTTTCCGCCCTCTCTCTCCACGTCTTGAAACAAAAATGTATATCATTTGGAAAAAATATCAGGTATTCACACCGATTGCAGAATTGCTCTTAGATGAGTTGAAAAAAAGATTTCATTAAATATGTATGGAGGCTGGCCCGTACCCAGCCATGCATAGTATTCTTTGGGACCCCTAGTTCTTTGGCGGCTTTTGCTTGCCTGATTTCCATTGCAAGTTTCACTGCTTGTACTTTGTATTCATGGTCGTATTGTCTGTTTTCTGCCATTTTTGTTCACTCCTTATTCTCTTGATTTAGCCATGAGCAAAACTCAACAAAGTAAGTATTTATACGGTTTTGCCCACTGCTTTTATTTTTATTATCACTCCCAGAACCTTTGGTTCTGTATTTATAGAAACAATCAGCTCCAAATGGTATAATTAAGTTGTCAAAATCAATAACACCGAAAGGAGCTGATTGTTATCTGCCGTCAAGAAATCATCCAGGACATCCGGCTTTTTACTTCGCAGCCTGTTGCTAGGTTTTATGATTCCCTTTTCCTGAACCTCGATTTATCTTTCGTTCGGGAATACCCAAAAACCGGGCGTAAAGGCTTTTCCAACCATGCCATGATCTGTGCCTTTATTGTTATGAAATGTGAAGGCTTTTCCATGAT
>CAJTPN010000047.1 GCA_910578185.1 uncultured Acetatifactor sp. | reverse complement strand
GTATCATACAGTGCCCATATCAGCAACGGGAAAAGTGCCCTCAACAGCAAAGGCAGGCTGTCCGATGTGGCAAAACACAACCTGCGGAAATACCGTTCCAAAGAGTATGACAGGGAGAACATTGTCCTGCTCTTTGGCAGTACAAATCTTATGCGGGATGTGAAAAAAGTCTATCAGGACACTTTTTCAGAAGCACTGGAGCAGTATAACCAAAAACAGACAAGGGCAGACCGACGGATTGACGATTATTTTGAACATCTGTCCGGCAAGAACCAAGACATGGCAGTGGAGATTATTTTCCAGTGCGGGGATAAGGATTTCTGGGAAGATGTCTTTATGGAAACAGATAAGGAAAAGCAAAACAAAGAAAATATCTGCAAGGTATATGACACCTTACTGGAGCAGTTGCAGAAAGAAATGCCGGATTTCAAAGTTGCAAATGCGGTAGTCCACTTTGATGAAGCAAGCCCGCATATGCACGTTGTAGGCGTTCCCATAGGCAGGGGATTTAAGCGCGGGCTGGAAACAAAGGTTTCCAAACGCTCTGTTTTCACTCCGAAAACGCTGGAGAATATTTTACAGAACAGCCTGCGTCAGACCGCAAGCGTAGAAATGCTTATCCACTTCGGAGTGCTTGTAAAAGATAAGCAGAAAGGGAAAAACTATGACCTGACCGTTGCGGAATATAAGGTGCAGCAGGAAACGAAGCGGCTGGAAATGGTGGCGGGATTCCTTGAAGAAAAACAGGACAGGCTTTTTAATGCCAACCAACGTCTGGAACAGGCAGAAAAAGAAGTTTCCGAAGCAGAACGGCGGTTGTCTGACACGAAAACAGAGATTATCGGAGCAGAGGAAGATTTGATACAGATAAAAACAGAAGGCCGGGAAATGAAACAAAAACTGATGGCAGAACAGGAGGAAATACGGCAGGAAAATTTGTCCTTAAAAACAGATACGCTTATCCTTCATTCTGATAAAGAGCGTCTTTTGCGTGATGTCAGGAAAGCAACAGATGAAAAGGAACAAATACAGGTAAAAAAAGAGGGGTTTTTAGAGGATATCGGTGTGTTGGATAAAGAGTTTGAAAAGCGTCTGGATTTCATCAACGTACTGGATAAACTCAAAGCACTCTTTTATAAGCTGTTATCCATGATTCCGCTGGTGCGGGAGTTTGCAAAGTTTGTAGAAGAAAAAAAGGATATACGGGCCGCCTCCCCTTATGGCTATACCCCTCTCGGCAGGCTGTTAAGGGAGTACCGTACCTCTCTCCCTCAGCATGACAGGCTTGTCACGTTCCCGGAGATTGCCTCGTGGCAGACTTCCACAGGGGAAGTGGTTCCGGTGTATGAGGACTATAACGGACGGGGAACGGAGTACAGGCTGGCGGGATTCTGGAATGTGCAGAAGGAACAGGCTGTAAAGGTTTCTGAAATAAGAGAGGAAATCATGCCGGAGAACCGGATATGTACGTTAGAGCTGGCAGAGGTGTATGTAAAGGCGGTGGAGAGTTTCATGGAGGATATGGAACCGGAAGAACGTACAAGGGAGAACCGTCCTATGTATCAGAGACAAAACGAGGAATATATACAGGGCAGATAAATAATTCCGTTGTTAAAAGGCATAGATGAAATATTCTATGCCTTTTGCAGTGCAATTAACTTACAATTAACATATATGCACTTTTAGAGTTAACATTGGGGACGGTATACTTGGTTCATACAAAAAAAACAAAGGAGTGTGTTCAATATGAAAAAATTTATTATGATTGCAACCGTTTTTACACTTATGACAGGGGTATTGACAGGATGTAGCGGCAATGCTGGTTCGTTCACTGACAAAAGTACAGCAAATGAGACAACTAAGAGTTCACAAACAATAGCCACCGACGGTTCCACTTCAATGGAGAAAGTCATTGGATTTTTGAGTGAAGCCTATATGGAGGAACATGGAAATATAAAGGTTACATACAATCCAACGGGTTCTAGTTCCGGTATACAGGCAGTAGCGGAAGGAAGATGTGATATCGGACTGGCAAGTCGTGACCTGAAGGAAGATGAAACAGCAGATTTACAGGGAACGGTAGTTGCCATTGATGGAATCGGAATCATAGTCAATCCTGATAATCCGGCAACAGATTTAACAATTGATCAGATAGGGAAGATTTACAGTGGTGAGATTACCAACTGGAAAGAGGTTGGCGGCAGCGACGCACCGATTGTCTGTATTGGGCGTGAGGCGGCTTCCGGCACAAGAGACGGTTTTGAGGAAGTGACAGGCACAAAGGATAAATGCAAGTATTCACAGGAACTTACGTCTACGGGCGATGTCGTGCAGACGGTATCCGGCAATCCAAATGCCATTGGCTATGCATCGGTTGCCTCAGTTGGTGATACGGTAAAGATGGTCAGCGTGGAAGGGGTAAGCCCGACAACAGAAAGTATTCAGGATGGGAAATACAAAGTCCAGAGAAACTTCGTGCTGGTCACAAAAAAGGACACTGCTCTTTCTAAAGCTGCACAGGAGTTTTTCGACTTCGCTACCAGCGAACAGGCAGACAGCCTTATTACAGAGGCAGGTGCTGTTCCTGTCAAACGGTAATTACAGGAGGGGCTGTTATGGAAAAGATAAAAAAGACAGCAAGGTGGATGGAAAGGGCAATGAACCTGTTGTTTTTGGTATGCGGTCTGCTGACGATACTGTTTGTCGTCCTAATTACTATATTTCTCTTGATAAGCGGCATTCCGGCAATACGGGATATCGGTCTGGGAGATTTCCTGTTTGGGAAGGTCTGGGCATCTACTTCTGCAAAGCCTTCCTATGGAATCCTTCCCTTTATCCTGACATCCGTATACGGAACTCTGGGGGCAATCCTCATAGGAGTTCCGATTGGACTGCTATGTGCTATTTTTCTGGCAAAGATGTCCCCAAAGAAAGTTAGCAGTGCAGTAAGGAATGTGGTAGATTTGCTTGCCGGAATCCCGTCTGTCGTTTATGGGCTGGTGGGAATGATCATCATTGTTCCATGCGTAAGGGAGATATTTCATCTCCCGGATGGTGCAAACCTCTTTTCGGCAATTCTTGTCCTTGCTGTTATGATTCTGCCCTCTGTCATTTCCGTATCGGAAACGGCAATCGGGGCGGTGCCAAAGGAATATGAGGAGGCTTCTCTTGCTCTGGGGGCGACAAAGACGGAAACCGTATTTAAGGTGGTTGTGCCTGCCGCAAAAAGCGGCATTGTCACTGCGGTTGTATTAGGCATTGGCAGGGCAGTCGGGGAAGCGATGGCGGTTATGATGGTAGCGGGAAATGTTGCCAATATGCCGAAACTGTTTGGCAGCGTCCGGTTTCTGACTACTGCTGTTGCCAGTGAAATGTCCTATTCTTCCGGCTTACAGAGACAGGCATTATTTTCCATCGCACTGGTGCTTTTTCTGTTCATTATGGCAATTAACCTGATATTAAATGTAGTAATTAAAAAAAAGGTTTGAAGTTCCACTATTGCATGAAAATACCATGCCAAGTGGAACTAAGGCAAACCTATCAAGAACGCAAAAACAGCGTTCTTGAGGAAAATGGAGGAAATACATGTGACTGATACAATATCGAAAGCAAGAAAAATTAAGGATACTATCTTAAAGCTGATGATGGTTTTATCAGCAGGATTGATTTGCTCTCTCCTGCTCGGACTGATTGGATATATCCTGTACCGGGGCATTCCACATATCTCATGGATGCTTGTTTCTACGAAACCAAGCCTTTTGCGTGGTACGGTCGGGATTCTGCCAAACATCCTGAATACCTTATATATCATTATCATAACGCTTGTAATTGTACTGCCGCTTGGGGTAGGGGCTGCGATTTATCTGAACGAATATGCAAAGAATAAAAAACTGGTACGGGTCATTGAACTGGCAACAGAAACCCTTGCCGGAATCCCATCAATTATATATGGACTGGTGGGAATGCTCCTGTTTGTGCAGTTTTTCTCTCTGGGAACCAGTCTGATAGCCGGTTCGCTCACCCTGGCAATCATGACATTGCCCACGATTATACGCACCACACAGGAAAGCCTGAAAACGGTGCCAAAAGCATACCGGGAAGGTTCGCTTGGATTAGGGGCAGGCAAATGGTATATGATTCGTACAGTTGTCATTCCCTGTGTCATTGATGGGATTGTTACCGGCTGTATCTTATCGGTGGGCAGAGTGGTAGGTGAAAGTGCCGCACTTCTCTTTACGGCAGGGATGGCAAATGAACTGCTGTCCGTACCAGAGGCAGTGCAGGTGGGAAATGCGGGTTCTACCCTGACCGTTGCCATGTATGTATATGCGAAAGAGCGCGGGCAGTTTGATGTTGCGTTTGCGGTTGCCGCTATATTGCTTGTACTTACCTTTCTTATCAATATGTCGGCAAAGATAGCGGCGGTTAGACTGAAACAGAAACGAGGTTAAAGTTATGGAACACATTATCACGACAAAGAATTTAAACTTATGGTATGGTGCGAGCCATGCCCTGAAAAGTATCAACATGGAAATCCCGGAAAAGAAAATCACTGCGCTGATTGGCCCCTCTGGCTGTGGAAAATCCACTTATCTGAAAACATTGAACCGGATGAATGATTTGGTGGAAAGCTGCCGTATCGAAGGAGAAATTATGCTTTCCGGCATTGACATTTACAAGGGGATTGATGTAAACATTTTGCGGAAACGTGTTGGCATGGTCTTTCAAAAACCGAATCCGTTTCCAATGAGTATTTATGATAATATTGCCTATGGTCCAAGAATACATGGAATCAAATCAAAGGTTAAGTTGGATGAAATCGTGGAGCGTTCCCTGACGCAGGCGGCAATCTGGGAGGAATGCAAAGACCGTTTGAAAAAGAGTGCATTGGGCATGAGTGGCGGCCAGCAGCAGAGGCTCTGCATTGCAAGGGCACTGGCGGTAGAGCCGGAAGTCCTTCTGATGGATGAACCGACGTCTGCCCTTGACCCTATTTCCACTTCAAAGATTGAAGATTTAGCAATGGAACTGAAGGAAAAATATACGATTATTATGGTAACCCACAATATGCAGCAGGCAGTGCGGATTGCAGATAAGACAGCATTCTTCCTGCTGGGCGAGGTGGTGGAGTTTGATGATACGCAGACCATGTTCTCCACACCGTCTGACCAGAGGACAGAGGATTATATTACAGGGAGGTTTGGATAATGCGGAATAAATTTGACAGACAGTTATCGCAGCTTAATACAGAACTTGTTACCATGGGAGCCTTATGCGAGGAGGCAATTACCAATGCGGTAAAATATCTTACGGATAATGAAGAAAACAGCAAAAATATGTGTCTGGATGCGGATACGCAGATTGATAAAAAAGAGCGTGATATCGAAACCCTCTGCCTGAAACTGATTTTGCAGCAGCAGCCCGTGGCAAAAGATTTGAGGGTTGTTTCAGCCGCTTTGAAAATGATATCCGATATGGAACGGATTGGAGATCAGGCATCGGATATTGTGGAGATTGCACCTTATGTGGCAAAAAAGGGAACGCTTGGCGAAACCCATATCCGGGAAATGGCAGAAGCAGCGATCAAAATGGTGTCAGAAAGTATTGAATCTTTTGTAAAAATGAATCTGGATATTGCCTGGCTGGTAATTGAACATGATAATATCGTGGATGATTTATTTGACAAGGTAAAGCGGGAGTTGATAAAATCAATAACGGAGAGACACGACGATGCGGAGGCTCTTATGGATTTGCTGATGATTGCAAAATATTTTGAGCGGATTGGCGACCATGCAGAAAATATTGCGGAATGGGTTATTTATTCCATTACCGGAGAGCATCGGAAAAGACCTGAAAATAAGGAAAGCTCCACCAAAGGAGGAATCGGTTAACATGATTTATCTGCTGGAAGATGATGATAATATAAGAAAGCTGGTATGCTATGCGCTGTCAAAAGAGGGATTTGAAGTACAGGGGCATTCTTCTCCAAAGGAATTTTGGCAGGGACTAAATACGGAACTGCCGGAATTGGTTTTGCTGGATATTATGCTGCCGGAAGAAGACGGGTTGTCGATTCTGAATAAACTGAAAGGTAATGCAGCGACTGCGCATATCCCTGTGATTATGCTTACCGCAAAGGGCAGTGAATTTGATAAGGTCACAGGCCTTGATATGGGAGCGGATGATTACGTGGCAAAGCCTTTTGGAACGATGGAACTGATTTCAAGGATCCGGGCGGTACTGAGGCGTTCCCAAAAAACGCAGGATGACAGAACGTATACGATTGGCGGGCTGTATGTTAATCCTGCAAAACATATTATTACGGTATCAGGGGAAGCGGTATCGCTTTCCTATAAGGAATATCTGCTGTTGATGGTTCTGCTGGAGGCAGAGGGCAATGTAGTGGAACGTGACAGGCTTTTAACCAGTGTCTGGGGAGAATATTATACAG
>CAJTPN010000046.1 GCA_910578185.1 uncultured Acetatifactor sp. | reverse complement strand
TTCCTGTTCCTGTTCCTGTTCCTGTTCCTGTTCCTGTTCCTGTTCCTGTTCCTGTCTAACAGACTACCACATGCCCGATAGCAAATCAAGCTTTTTTATGCCACGTTGCCAGCTCTTATATCTCTTCCGTCTTGCTTTCCTGCACTTTCAGACGTCAAAATATATATGCTGACACGGGTGTCCATGGATTCAAATATTCCGAAAATGTGGTTGACATGATACGGAAATATATGAGAAAATTAAGAAAGGCTTGACGAATATAATCAATGCGGACTACAGATATACAATACAGGTGCCTGCCGCATCGCTTTCAAGTATGACGTCAAATTGCCAAAACGCCGGCGGAAAGGATTTCGCATGAAGAAAAGGGATGAAAAAATATATGGAACAGGACGGGACAAATTACATTACCTGGCAACACTTCTTTTCACCTTAACCGCATTAATTGCCATTGTCTGTTATAGCTTTGGATCCTTTTATTCCATTGCCAGGCAGGACGCCGTCACACTTGGCGAACGGACCGTTTCGGAAGAATCAGAAAAACTGAATAATTTCCTGCTCAGGGGACTGGACGTCCTTCAGGTCACTGGTCTGACCATTGACTACATGCTGCGGGAAGGACAAAGCTCAGAGGAAATCGAACAATACCTTCTGTCCGAGTCAAAGGCCTACGAACTTCACATCGATATGAATTTTACAGGTATCTATGGAGTGTTCCGCGGCGATTACATCGACGGCATCGGCTGGGTTCCCCCAAAAGACTATGTCCCTCAGGAGCGGCCATGGTACCTGTCCGCAGTAAGCGGTGACGGAAAACCAGTGGTGGTCTCCCCCTACCTGGATGCCCAGACAAACAGCATCATGATCTCTGTCAGTCAGTTGCTCTCGGACGGTGAGAGTGTGGTTTCCCTGGATATTGTCATGGATGAAATGCAGCAGTTTGCGGAAGAGATGAACCTGAACGGAAACGGCTACGGATTTATCATAGATAAATCCGGCTTAATCGTAGCTCATTCCGACGAGAGAATGAAGGGTAAAAATTTCCTGACGGATCCCGATTTGAAAGGCACACAGATGCAGGAACTTGCAGAACGGATTCTGCATGCCTCCGGAAGTACCTTAGAGGCCCAGATTGACGGAACAGACTGCAAAGTATTTTCAAAAGTGGTACAGGATGACTGGTATGTGGTTATGGTCATCAACACCAATCAGTTATTCCAGCGGGTTCAAAACAATTTATACAATAATTTAATCATATCAATACTGATTTTTGCAATACTGGTATATTTCTGTACCGCAAGCTATCTCAACAGAACAAAGGCGCTTCATTATGCGCAGCAGCTGCAGGAATACCAGCTCACTCTGGAGGAACGTGTACGGGAACAAACTCTTGAAATCAAGGAACAGACACAACGCATGCTGCAGATGCAGGAACACGTAATCGAGGGAATGGTCACTTTGATCGAGAGCCGGGACAACAATACGGGACAGCATGTGATGAGCACAAAGAAATATGTTTCCCTCATCGTCCGGTATATGTTTGAGCAACATATGCACCCGGAAGAAGTAAACCAGGAATATATTGAAAAGATTACAAACGCTGCCGCGCTGCACGATGTAGGAAAAATCATGATCTCCGATACGATCTTAAACAAACCGGGAAAATTTACCCCCGAGGAATTTGAGATCATGAAAAAGCACTCCCGGCTCGGAAGCGAAATCGTAGAAGAAATCCTGGGAGAAAACGCAGATAAACATCTGGTACGGATTTCCAGTGATGTAGCACATTTCCATCATGAGAAATGGGACGGCACCGGTTATCTGGAAGGGCTGAAGGGTGAAGCTATCCCTTTATGTGCAAGAATTATGGCGGTGGCCGATGTCTTTGACGCATTGATATCCCGGCGCATCTATAAAGATAAAGTGCCGCTGGAGCAGGCCTACGAGATTCTGCAAAAGGAGTCCGGCAGTCACTTTGACCCACAAATCGTACAGGTATTTATGGCTATTCGCAAAGATGTGGAGGCTTATGTCAAACAGCTCCATACGTAATAACGCAATGGCGCAGGCGTGCGCGGAAATACCTGGCAAATGGTTTAATAACCTGTCCAAACTGCTACACACCCGATTCTCTCACTTGAGAAAAACGTCTATCGCCACTTTCCTTTCTCCCCGAAACATGCTATAATAAAATCATGTTTCGGGCATTATCGGTTATGTGCTAACCGTCCTGTAAGGATCCGAAACCACATTAGAAATAGGGGGAGACAGCGAATATGACAAGAGAACAATATTTAAGAAGCGACAAACGGGTACTGACCATTATCGGCGCAACACAGCTCTACATGATATTTTCCATGTTTTACGCCATCCTTTTACATAAAGCCGAGACCGGAACCTATATTCAGCTTGTGGTTTATGCGATCTTGCTAATCATCAGCTTCGCAGGATTTGCCATATTAAAAGGAACCAGATCCTGCGGCAGAGTTGTGACAGGATCCGGGGCGCTGGCATATCTGGTTTTGATGTGCCTTGGCTCGGAAGAGCTCACTTATGTGTATGCGTTTCCCATATTGATCGCCTCCATTATGTATTTAAACAAAAATTATGCCATGGCAGGTTCCACGGTCATCGCAATCGCAAACATTATCAGGACGGCAAGGGATGTGTCCTCCGGCAGTATGGACGTAGGCTTTACCTTAATCCGATGGGTGATGACGCTGTTGATCTGTGTGGCAGCCTATGTGGTGATGCAAATCACTCAGCGCTTCAATGAAGAAAATATGGCAAGTATCCGGGAATCCGTTAGCCAGCAGGCCAAAATTTCAAATCAGATGGTAGCCATTGCCGATGAGATCAGTCAAAATTTTCACAGCGCCAACGAGATGCTGGCAGATTTAAAAGAAGGGATCAACGCAAATAACTTTGCCATGCAAAATATAGCGGACAGCACGGAAAGTACTGCGTTAGCCATTCAGGAACAGGCCCAGATGTGCGCCACTATACAAGAGAGCTCGGACGAAGTGGAACGGGATACCTCCAGAGTAGAAACCGCCGCAAAAAACACTTCTAAAAATGTGGCGGAGGGAGCCGATTTGGTGCATGAGTTAAAGATACAGGCAGAAAATGTGGAAACGGCCAGCCATCAGACCGTAGACGCTACCTCCAGGCTCTTAACCCGCGTTGACAATGTGGAAAGCATTGTTGGCGATATTCTCAGTATCTCCTCTCAGACAAACCTGCTGGCTCTCAACGCCTCCATAGAAGCGGCAAGAGCCGGGGAAGCCGGAAAAGGGTTTTCGGTGGTAGCGGAAGAAATCCGGAAGCTTTCGGAACAGACCAAGGAAGCAACCAACCGTATCACGGGTATCATCAGCGAATTGATCGGAGACGCCAAAAGCGCCTCGGACAGTCTGAATCACTCGGTAGAATACATCAAACGACAGACACAGCAGATTGAGATCGCAAAGGAAAAGTTTGAGAGTATTGACAGAGAAGTTGCGGAACTGACCAGCAGCATCCACCACACGGACGCTACCGTGGGAAAAATTCTGGAAGCCACCGGTGTGATCTCCAATAATATTTCCCATCTGTCCGCCACCAGCCAAGAGGTGGCCGCCGCTTCCGGAGAAAGCGTCAAAACGGCCTCCGACACGGTAACTAAAATGGAAGAATGCAGCCGGGTACTGGAAAATATTAAAGCCTTGGCCGAAAAGCTGGAGGCCTGCGCCAGGAAGTAAGATCCTCCACACCAAGCTGCAGCCCATTCAGGGGCCAATCCTTCTTCTGTGAGCCCCTTACACTCCGGGACAATTCTATTGTCAGAAACCAAAGAAGACCGCTGCCAAATGAAATTATTTCGGCAGCGGTCTTTTTAATTGTTTCAGCCCTGCAGCTGACCAAGCCTTTGATTTACTTGTTCCATCATCTGTGTATATTTGGCAAGCTTTTCCTGCTCCGCCTGAATCTTGTCCTTGGGCGCCTTTGACAAGAAACGCTCATTGGAAAGCATTCCGTTCACTCTGGCAAGTTCGCCTTCCAGCCGTTTGCGTTCCTTTTCCAGACGTTCTATCTCCTGCTTGATATCCACCAATTCCGCAAAGGGAATATAGAGTGTTGCACCCGGGATTACCACGGACACCGCATCCTGAGCGATACCGGACTTATCCCTCTGTATCGTCACCTGATTGGCATATGCAAGGGAAGCAAAGAACAGTTTTCCTTCCGTGAATGTGCCAAGGATATTATCATCTTGGCTGACCACATATACGCCTGTCCTGCGGCTTGGCCCCACATTCATCTCATTTCGCAGGTTACGGATTCCACGAACCGCACTCTTGATAATCTCAATATCCTTTTCCTCTTTAGCAAAATTTCGGTCATCCCTGTATTCCGGCCATCTACTGATCACAATGGATTCTTCTTCGCTCTGAAGCGTGCAGAAAATCTCCTCGGTGATAAAGGGCATATAGGGATGTAAAAGCTTCAGCGCATCAATCAAGACCGTCTTCAATGTCCAAAGCGCTGCATTCTGGCTTGCTGCCATGGCGGCTTCTTCACTGCCTTTCCCCTTGGATGCATCGTCGGTTCCAGCATAGTACAACCTGGGTTTCACCATTTCAATGTACCAGTCACAGAATTCATCCCATATAAAATCATAAACCTTCTGCACCGCAATGCCCAGTTCATAGCTCTCCATATTGTCCGTGGCTTCCTTGATCAAAGAATTCAATCGGGAAAGAATCCACTTATCCACCGGCTGCAGTTCGGACAATTCCGGCTTCCTCACTCCGCCCAACGCACCGTCCGGGGTGGAACTTCCATTTTCCATGGAAATTCCTTTCTCCATGGAAATTCCTTTTTCCATATTCATAAGAATAAACCGTGAGGCATTCCACACCTTATTAGCAAAATTTCGGCTATTTTCCACCCGTTCATAGTAGAAACGCATGTCGTTTCCAGGCGCATTTCCTGTAATCAGGGTCAACCGCAGCGCATCGGCTCCGTATTGATCTATGATTTCCAGCGGATCAATACCGTTGCCCAGAGATTTGGACATTTTGCGCCCCTCGCCGTCCCGAACCAATCCATGAAAAAGAACCGTGTGAAATGGCCTTTTTCCCATGTGCTCATAACCGGAAAAAATCATCCGAATCACCCAGAAAAAGATGATATCGTAACCTGTAACAAGTACATCCGTGGGATAAAAATAATCCAGCTCCTCCGTCCGTTCCGGCCATCCCAGGGTCTCAAAGGGCCAAAGTGCAGAGGAAAACCAGGTATCCAATGTGTCGGGATCCTGTGTGAAATGTTTTGCCCCACACTTTGGACATACTCCCGGCACTTCCTCCGACACCACTGTCTCCCCACAGGTATCGCAGTAATATGCAGGAATCCGATGTCCCCACCAAAGCTGACGGCTGATACACCAGTCCCTGATATTATCCGTCCAGTTGTAATATATTTTCTCCATGCGCTCCGGCACCAGCCTGACCTGACCGTTTTTCACAGCTTCCACCGCAGGCTTGATCAGCTCCTCCATCTTCACAAACCACTGCTCCTTCACCAAGGGTTCAATGGTGGTCTTACAGCGGTCATGGGTACCCACATTGTGAGAATAATCCTCGATCTTTACCAAGAGCCCCAGACTATCCAATTCCTTCACAATAGCCTTTCTTGCCTCATAGCGATCCATTCCTTTGAACCTTCCGCCATTCTCATTGATAGTGGCGTTATCGTTCATCACATTGATCACAGGCAGCCCATGACGCTTTCCCACCTCAAAATCATTTGGATCATGAGCCGGGGTAATCTTTACCACTCCTGTGCCAAATTCCCTGTCCACATAAGTATCCGTCACAACAGGGATCACCCGGTTCATAATGGGCAGCATGACACTCTTCCCGATCAGATGCGCGTACCTTTCATCTTCAGGATGTATTGCAACCGCAGTATCCCCCAGCATGGTTTCAGGCCGGGTGGTAGCAAAAGTGAGAAATTCCGTATCACTGGGGGTTCCGTCTTCCCTCACCACAGGATATTTGATATGCCAGAGATGCCCCGCCTGCTCCTGATATATCACCTCCGCATCGGAGATGGAAGTATTACACACAGGACACCAGTTGATTATCCTGGCCCCCTTGTAAATATATCCCTTCTTATGCATTTTTACAAAGACTTCCGTAACCGCTCTGTTGCACCCCTCGTCCATGGTAAAGCGCTCCCTCTCCCAGTCACAGGAAGACCCCATCTTCTTTAATTGGGAAACGATTCGGCTGCCGTATTCCTCTTTCCAAGCCCAGGCCCGCTCCAGAAATTTCTCCCGCCCCAGCGCCTTTTTGTCAATCCCTTCCTCCTTCAGCTTCTCGGTGATCTTCACCTCCGTGGCAATGGAAGCGTGATCCGTACCTGGCTGCCACAGCGCGTTATAGCCCTGCATCCGCTTAAAACGAATTAAAATATCCTGCATGGTATTGTCCAGCGCATGCCCCATGTGAAGCTGTCCAGTGATATTGGGCGGCGGAATCACAATGGTAAAGGGCTTCCTGCTGCGATCCACCTCCGCGTGAAAATATTTCTT
>CAJTPN010000045.1:912-6633 GCA_910578185.1 uncultured Acetatifactor sp. | reverse complement strand
ACAATACGGAACACAGAAAAGCGTTGCAGATCTGAATATCCATGTCCAGCAAGGGCGTATCTATGGTCTGCTTGGCAGGAATGGAGCCGGAAAGACAACGACAATGAAAATGCTGCTTGGACTGACACAGCCCACTTCCGGGGAAGTGACAATCTGGGGAAAGCCCCTGCGGACAAATGAGAAAAAGCTGTTGCCCCGGATTGGATGTCTGATTGAATCCCCCGGATTTTACCCGAACCTGACCGCCACAGAAAACCTGCGCATTTTTGCTACCCTGCGGGGAGTGCCGAACCGCAATGCAATTAAAAATGCACTTGATTTAGTGGGGCTTCCCTATAAAGACAAAAAGCTGTTTTCCCAATATTCGCTTGGAATGAAGCAGCGGTTGGCGATTGCCCTTGCCATTATGCATGACCCGGAGCTTTTGATTTTGGACGAACCGATTAACGGTCTTGATCCGATTGGAATTGCAGAAGTGCGCTCTTTTATCCGTGACCTCTGTACTGAAAGGGGGAAAACGATACTGATTTCCAGCCATATTCTTTCCGAAATTGCATTACTGGCTGATGATATAGGAATTATCGACCACGGCGCATTATTGGAGGAAGAAAGCCTTGCAGAACTGGAAGCAAAGAGCAGCAGACATATCCGTTTTACCGTTTCCAGCACAACACAGGCGGCAAGGATTTTAGAACGCAATTTCCATGAAACGCAGTTTACCATACAGGACGACCACAAAATGCGTCTGCATAATTTAGATATTTCAGTTGGAGATATTGTAACAGCTTTTGTCGAAAACGGGCTTACCGTATCAGAAGCCTATGTCTGCGAAGAAAGCCTTGAAGATTATTTCAAGCGTGTAACAGGGGGTGAGGGGATTGCTTGATCTTGTAAAGTGTGAATTTTGGAAGTTGAAACGGAAAGGCTTGTTTAAAATCGCTCTCTTTACGGCTGTTTTATTCCCTGTTTTTAATATTATGCTTTTATCAGAGGGAAGTTTAGCAGATGTTATGAGCAGTGTGCGTGAGGAAAGCGGTTTCTTACTTCTGATCCCGATATTAGTAATTATAGCTGCTAACCTGTTTTTTGAAGAACACGATAACGACACCTTAAAAAATCTTCTTTGCGTTCCAATTTCAAAAAGTCACTTAGTCATAGCAAAGGTTACTGTACTTTTTCTGTTTTCAGTTGCTTATGAACTGTTAGGCTTTTGTATTGGTATCTTAATTGCTCTTGCACAGGGTATTTCTTTAAATGGGTGGGCTTTACAGCTGTTCCTTACATTTTGTACAGGTATTTTACTTTGGGCGGCAGCTCTGCCATGTATTATCCTTGTGGTCTGGTGCAATAAGTCCTATATAATTTCTGTCATAATCGCTTTCTTCTATACACTGCTTGGATTTGCATTGCACCTAAGTGATGCCATTATGATGAAACCATTAGGGCTGAATATCAGCACATTTATTCCTGTACCTATGGTCTTTCGGTGGCTGTATCAGTTTAAGGTGCCGGAAGGGAAGATTATGACAGACTTTTACAACCGTCTAAGCCCGTACTTTGTATCAACGCCTGTCATATTTGCGGTACTGATTGCGGAAGCGATTGTATGTATTATATTGGTTACACGGGTTTATCAAAAACAGGAAGCATAACAGGAGGTTTTATATGTTATCTATTGTCTTAACAGAATTACAAAAGATAAAGCGGTATCATATTCTGCTGATCGGCGTTATAGGAATGGCTCTTTCACCTATTCTTGGGCTTATCACACAGAATGTTGCGATTGAAGAAGCAAAAAATCCGAATTTTGACCTTAGCGCATTAGTAGACAGCACAATTTGGAACAATGCAACCGTATTTATGCCTATTATTTTTACTCTGATTGGTGGTTATCTGATAAACAGGGAGTATACGGACGACACATTGAAAAATGTCTTAGTTGTTCCTGTTTCATTCCCTAAATTATTAACAGGGAAATTGACTGCTATCGGCATTTTATCCCTTATATTGGGAATGTATAGTTTCATAATCACAATTATTGTCGGCATTTTTGCGGGGCTTCCCGGTTTGGATATTTTTACTTTGACAAAAGGTATGTTTTATATGTTGGGGATTTCCATTTGCATTTATATTGCTGTTCTTCCGATTATCGCCTTTTGTGGAAGAACACCGGGATTTTTTATGGGCGGTTCGGTGATTGCCTTTGTATTGGGCTATTGCAGTATGTTTTTTAAAAGTGGTCTGCTTAGAAATATTTATCCTTTTTTAGCTTCTTTTACGGTGATTGGTTTTGACACCACATCATATATCAGCGCAAAAAGTAAGGCAAGTGTTCCACTGGGGCTTGCGTCGCTTGGCGCAATGCTGTTGATTTCAGCCTTTATTATCGCAATCTCTAAAACACCGGGCGAAGCTAAAACAAAGCAGAAGAAAAATAACATTTCCCTGCGTCCTGCGCAGAGAGAACGTATAAAGACAAACAGATATTGATTGAAGAAAGCGAGGAGTTTTTAAATGAAAGAAAAAGTTTTGAGTATGATCGCACTTATTACCGTTTTTGTACCATTGACAGCAGCCTTTGTATGGAAGTCGGATTCCCCTGCCGCAACAGCTATCATCATAGGATATTGTATTTTCGCCGCAGTTAGCTTTGCATATGCCCTCTTCCTTTTTGTAAAAATGAAACTTAGGGATATTAACACCAAAATTGCGCTTGGTGTTAATGCGGTTTATGTTGTAGGGATTTTAGTTACCGTGGTTATCCCTCATTTGCTTTAAATAAATTCAGCAACACATATAACTGCCTGTTTTGCTTATGGATAAAGCGCACGCACCTTCTGATCCAGTTCCCTGACCCACTCTGTGAACGCCGCCCCTGACAGCTCGCTGTCAAAAAACAGCGCGGCGGCCCTGCCATTATCCAGCCAGGAGAGCAGACATCCGGTGCCTCCCTGTCCCCAGACCTGGAAGGGGAAGTGGCTCCGGATACTGTCGCAAACGGCCTGTCTACTTTTGAAAAAATCAAAATGATTTATACTGGAAATGTCAGCACAGTTCTAAACCCCTTCTGCGGCTCGCTCTCCATAATCATGGTTCCCTTGTGAGCCTCCACAATCTGCCGGACCAGAAGAACACCCAACCCATGCCGCAGGTTCAACTTTTCATCCGTACTCTCCAGACGGCGGTGGTCTGCGGTCAGCTCCTTCAGCTTTTCAGCTGATACCCCCGCACCATCGTCTGCAACCTCGACCGTTATACCGGCTTCTTTGCACAGAATCGAGACAGAAATCTGACAGCCTTGTGGGTTATGAACGATGCTGTTTTGGATCAAATTACCCAGAGCACGTTTCAGCAGAGCCTCATCACCCAGGATGGGCAACGACTCGCTTTCCTGGTCAGCACAGAACGCTATCCCATATCGCTCCTCCAAACCACCGTTCAGAAATTCGCAGACAACCTGTCTGGCCAGTTCCACCAAATAGACTTTCTTCATCCGGAGGGGCTGCATGGAATATTCCAGCCTTGATGTGAGGTTCAAATCGGAAATCAGGCTCCGCAGCCGCTCTCCCTGTTTTCGGATGCAGGCCGCCTGCTCACGGGCAGATGCCGGGAGGGTCCGGTCATCCTCCAGCTGTCCGGCAAAGCCCAGCATGACTGACAGAGGCGTCCGCACATCATGGGAGATGCCGCTGATCCATTCGGCGCGGGCAGTGTCCTTTTTGGCAATAAAAGCTCCTGCTTTGTTGAGCTGGCGGTTAATCTCCGCCAGCTCCCCCTTTTCCGGGAGGCTGACCGGCTGGCCGGAGGAGACTGTTTCAATCCCCCGCAAAATGGGGGTGACTGCCTTTTCAATGTGCCGGGTGTTCTTCCAGATCAGCAGAACCACTACAATGATATTTATCGAAAAGACGGCAGCCAGCCCGACAAACAGCTTTCTTACATAGCTCTCATTGACGGAAAAGTAATATTTCGCCCGACTGCCTTTTTCACCGCCCACTACCAACAGCCCCTGGGGATGCTCCCGCACATAGACCGGATAATCTCCCAGATACCACCGGCTGAATTTTGCAACATCTGTCGTTGTGTACCGCCGGGGCAGCTCCTCCGGCAATCCTCTCTGAAAAATGACGGTTCCCGCATCATCTAGGATCATGGCCCAGGCATGATTTTCTTCCAGCAGCCCGGACAGTCCCTCAGCCGTTGTAAAATGGCCTTCCCCGTCCATCATGATGCCGTCGCAGATTTCGTTTATAGGGAGGTCTGGCGTTTCCGAGGTCTGCCAGGCCCAGATCAGCATAGAGAAAAACAGGACAACATTGAGCAGCACAAACAGCACAATGATTCCTGCCATAGATAAAAAGTATTTCCGAAAGAAACGTTCCACAGGTTTCATCTCTCCAGCTCCTTTACTACCAGCTTATACCCCAGACCTTTCACCGTCAGGAGCGATACAGGTTTTGACGGGTTTTCCTCAATCTTCTCCCGCAGGTGCCGGATATGGGTCATCAATGTTGTCTCATATCCCTGCCAGATGTCCCCGCACAGTGTCTGACACAGGACGCCGATGGTGACAATCCGGCCCGCATTCTCCGTCAGCTTTTCAAAAATGCTGTACTCCCTGGCAGTCAGGGGTATCCGCTGTCCCTCTTTGATAACTTCTGCCCGATCCAGATCCACTGCAGCCGCATCCAGCGTAACGATCCGATTCTTTTCAGGATAGGCCCGTTTCAAAATTGCCTGAACCCGCAGCAGCAATTCCCTGGGCAGAAAGGGTTTGACCAGGTAGTCGTCCGCGCCCAGCTCAAACCCGGCGAAACGGTCCTCGGCTTCTCCCTTTGCAGTGAGCATGAGGACAGGGACCTTGCTGACGGCCCGAATCTCCTGGAGCAGTTCAAACCCATCCATGCCCGGCATCATCACGTCCAGAATAATGATACCGGGGTTTTTTTTCGCAATTAGCGCCAGTGCCTCTTCTCCAGAGGCCGCTGTCCAAATCTGCGTGTATCCGGCGCTCTCAAAAATGGATCGGATCATCATCCGCAAATCCTTTTCATCGTCTACGACAAGTATCTCTTTGTCCAACATAGGAACACCTCCTGTCCGCACGATTTTGCAAAGGTAAATGTTGCGTTTCACGCAACGCAAAATCGGCGCAGTGAATAAATTCACTATATTATAACCCGGAGTCCTCAAATTGTATATGCTGCCGGCGTAATCTCAAGGTTATCTCAAGGTTCCCTCAAGGATCGCTCAAGGATGGCATTGTATACTGCTTTCACAAAGGAGGCAAGCGCTATGAGCGAAATAGTAATTGAGACGAAACAACTGACCAAGCAGTACGGGACGCAGAAGAGCGTGGCTAAGCTGAACATCCATGTCCGGCAGGGCCGCATCTACGGTCTGCTGGGCCGAAACGGAGCGGGGAAAACCACCACCATGAAGATGCTCCTGGGGCTGACCCCGCCCACATCCGGGGAAGTGACGATCTGGGGAAAGCCCTTGTCTGGCAACGAGAAGAAACTGCTGCCTCGTATCGGCAGCCTGATCGAGTCCCCCGGCTTCTATCCCAATCTGACAGGAACGGAAAACCTGCGCATTTTCGCCGCCCTGCGGGGGCTGAAAAACCAGAACGCCATCCAAAGCGCCCTGGAACTGGTGGGCCTGCCCTACCGGGACAAAAAACTCTTTTCCCAATACTCCCTGGGCATGAAGCAACGGCTG
>CAJTPN010000045.1:0-833 GCA_910578185.1 uncultured Acetatifactor sp. | reverse complement strand
ATCGGCATTGCGGAGGTGCGCACCTTCATCCGGGCACTGTGCGATGAGCGGGGCAAGACCATTCTGATCTCCAGCCACATTCTATCCGAAGTGGCGCTGCTGGCGGACGACATCGGTATCATCGACCACGGCGTGCTGTTGGAGGAGGAGAGCTTCGCAGACCTAGAGGCCAAGAGCAGCAAGTATGTCCATTTCACGGTTTCCGACACAAATCGGGCGGCGGAAATTTTACGGGACATTTTTCACGAAACGCAGTTCAGTACGCAGGACGGCCATAATCTGCGGATGGATTCTACCAGGGTTCCCGTGGCAAAAATTGTTTCCGCCTTTGTGCAGCAGGGACTGGAGGTGTCGGAGATCGCAACCGTGGAGGAAAGTCTGGAGGATTACTTCAAGCGAGTGACTGGGGGTGAGGGAATTGCTTAAACTAATCTCCTGCGAGCTGGCGAAGCTGAAGCGGAAGAAGTTCATTCCCTTTGTGATTCTTTCCGCATTCATGTTCCCGCCCCCAGTGGCACTGATGATGCTGACGCCCCGCATGATGGAGCGGTACGACACGAAGGCAGAGCTTTTTGATGACTTTTACCAGTTTGTCCTGGGCTATGGGGTGGAACTGCTTCTGCCCTGCGTCATCGGCGTCATCGCCGCCATGCTGTTCTTTATGGAGCGGGACAATGACACCTTCAAAAACCTGCGGACCATCCCGGTGACCAGCACCCAGATGATTTTTGCCAAGATCATCGTCCTGTTTCTGTTCGGGCTGATTTTCAGCCTGTCCTCTGCCATTGCCGCCATCCTCTGCGGAAGTCTGATCGCTGAAGTAGGCGGACTGG
>CAJTPN010000044.1 GCA_910578185.1 uncultured Acetatifactor sp. | reverse complement strand
TCTTCATAGGGAAAAAGGGGAACCGGTTTGACCCTCAGGGAACCGCTACCCGCGCTGAGGGCGCTACTGTCCTGCGGCGGTTTGTGGAGATCATCGTTGAGCCGCAGACCGCCCAGGGCTGGATGCAGAACCACAGCGGCTCCTGGCAGTACACGAAAAACGGCAAACCCGCCACCGGCTGGCTATACGATGATAAAAAATGGTACTAGCTGGACAATGAGGGCTGGATGTTCGCCGACGGTTTCAAACAGATTGACGGCAAGTGGTACTACTTTTATGCGGACGGCTCTATGGCAGTCAATACCGTGATTGACGGCAGGAAAATCGGTCCGGACGGCGCGGAAACAAAATAAAACTAAAAATGAAAGCCCTTGCCACCTTTCTTATTTGCCGTTTTTGCGGGGAGGTGACAGCTTAACGCGACCTTTTCGGTTTTCCGCGAACTCTATCACATTTGTTATTCCCTAATTTCAAAAAGACGCAGGCAAACCCATGGTTGCCTGCGTCTTTTTTTTCATATCGACAGTTTTCCGCAGCATCTTCTGTCCGATTTTGGAGGATTATGCGGAAAGATATCGAAGAAAACCCTGCTTTTCCGCGCTTCTGGCGCTGTTCTGCCGGATTTTTTGAAAAAAGTAAAAAATTTTGAAACCGCGCCGGTTGTCAGGCGAATGTTTGAATGTGCGCGGCAGGGATTGGAGCAAGGAGCATCGCTTCCACCCTGAACGGGATGGCGAATTTGAACGCCGCCACTTCTGGACGCAGACTTATGTGCAGTTCATGCTGAAAAACGAAATCTATGTAGGGAGCATGGTGCAGGGACAGCAGTACACGCCATATTACCGCAGCAAGAAGCGGGAACCTATTGCTCGTCCTTGCGCTTATAATCATCAATGCTCGGCGTTCCATCCATGTAAAGGTTAATGCAAGCCTTATCACCTAGACACTGCCGCTTGTCTGCCAACCCTGATACCTCGCCTGTTCCAATTTCTCAAAATAAAACTTCTCATGTTCCTCGTTTGCAAAAACCATGTGTGTGTTGCCGGCGCTCTGCGCCCCTGCTCTTAGCGCTGTGTTGTTCATGTGTGAACCTCCTTAAATTATTTTTTGCATATAAAAAGGACTAAGTCCTTTAAAGCCATAGCTTTTAGAATTTAGTCCTAATCGAGAGAATGTATCTTTGTCAGATACACGAAAGGGAAGCCAAAGCCTCCCTTTCGATAATTATATATAGATTTTGCAAATAATATCTTTAAATCGGTTCGCCATTGTATACTCGGAATGGTGTTTCATGTACTCCTGAACATCTTTCCTTGTAATAACTAGCGTTGTGAAGTAAAAATATTTGCGTTCCTCTATTTTCCTTCTGTCGCAATCGCCGCCTGGAGCGCATCCCCGTTGAATGTATCAAACAGGACATCTTCACGCTCACTCGTGAAAAGTTCCACTACCACGTCAAGGTCAGAGCCTTCCCGTTCCAATCCCCGGCAGCGGCTGCCCACTACTGCCACGTCTACAATCTCCGCATCCATGCCGTATTGATCTAACTGCGCCTGTACATGGCATTTTACGGTTTCCTCAATCTCTGCCGGGTTCATTTCGCTGATTTCATGGAACAACTCATCGGTCTTTGCCTTAAAACTTTCAACCACATTTCCCTGTGCCTGTGGTTCAATGCGGTTTACGGCTTCTGCTTTTTCCATCAATCCATCATAAGCAATCGGTATCCATTCATCATTGTCACGGATATTCCCCCTTGTGCCGTTGTCAAAGGGATTCTCCCTTAAATCCGTCAGAATATCGTCAAGCGCTTCCCGGATACTGACATCATATCCAACTCCGTTGGATTTATTGTCATACACCCCTCCGTCTATCTCCTTGTAATCCGCCCCCATAATGGAATAGTCATATCCGCCGTCAACTTCCTGAATACTGATGAAGCGGTCTGCTATCTGGAAAGCAAGTTCTGTTTCCTGCTCCCCCTTTAAGGATTTCTTCATCTGTGCAAGCACCTGTTCTGTTTCATCTCCCAGGTCAATGATTTCGTCCTCATCCTCCATATCCTCCAATGCCTGTGTATGCTCCGTTCTTTCCGGCTGATTCTGTTCAGGCTCCGGCTCCTTTGTTTCCGGCTGTTCTTCCTGTTTTCGTTCTGGCTCTGGCTTCAAATCATTCTGTATTTCAGAATGATTGACATCATAGCCAGAAGTGTCCTGCGTTTTCCCCTGTCCGGCAGACATTTCTTTTTCCTTTTCCAAGACTTCCCTGCGGAACATAGCAATAAAACCGTCCAACACTGCCGGGTGGCTGCTTACAATCAGCTCACGATTCATGTCCATTCCATGCACGATATTTTCAGGAATATAAAACTCCGCTGCCCATGTTTTGTTATCCCTCGAAAAACGTCCATCCCATGATTCCTGCTGGAGCGTATTGGCAAGGACAAATGCCATGCGTTCCGAACCGTACTGCTCCGCCAGAGGCTTTACTATATCATGCTTTAAGTGCATACCGTCAAAATTCTGCTGGATTGTTTCCTCAATCGCTCTTTTACATTCCCTGTCAAGTTTGTGGGATTCGAGATATTCGTCTGCTTCCCCATGTTCCATTGCATAACTTAGGGTATGCCCATAAACAGCAGCCACGATCCCCTGCACTTCCTCCGGCGTTTTGTTGGTGACACGCTCCACCTCAAAGCTGCCTGCATGAGTAATTTTCAGAATCACATCATCTGCCCCGATAGGCTCTTTTGCCCGTTCGTCCAGCTCCATTACTGCCTTTATGTCAATGACCTCGTTCGTATCTGTGTTATACCGGACATCAAGACGGTGTTCCCCAAATTCTTTTGTGTCCTGATTGGCAATCTCCGTAGTCCATGCCCCTTTGCTCTCCAGATATGCGGCAACGCTCAGCCTGTCATTGTCATTCATGGCTAAAAGGGCTTCTACAAGTTCCGCCCCATCCATGCCCCTGACATTTACAAGGCTGTACTCGGACAGATCACTGTTCTGTATCAGCAAAAAGCTCTCTTTTTCCTGTCCATTTATGGACATATCCTGCAGGATTTCACGGTCACGCTGTATTTCTCTAAGCTGTTCCTCTATACCTGTGATAAGTTCCGATGCAGTCCGGCGGATCGTGTCAAGGGAAGATTTCAGTTCTTTCATATCCTTTCCGTTGCTCCACCCGGCAATATACCCAACGGAATAATCAGAAGTGTCTATACTAAAGTGGTTATAGACGGTAAACGCTATACTCTCGGCTTCCACCTCTTTGGTGTTCCTGTCCTTTGCAGGCGCAAGAATATCTTCTTTGTTGACTTCCTTATTATGCAGCATGGAATGGGCTGTTTCATGCACCATCGTCTTTAATGTCTGGCTCTCACTCATGCCCTCCTGCACCGCAATCCGGTTTTTCTCTATGTTGAAATATCCCTTTGAAGCACCTGGAATATCCTCAAAACCGATTGGGGCATGGGCAACATAAGTAATTGCATTGATAAAATCCTCATATCCCTCCACCGTGGATAAAAGCTCTTTTGCTTCCAGTTCTGGAAGCGGCTCCCCGTCCGTCTGCGATACGTCAAACACAGACACGGCACGGAAAGCAGGAATTTTAATCTCGACTTCCTCTGTCTGTGGCGTACCGTCCTTATCAAGCATAACCTCCCCGGTCACAGGGTCTAACTTATCCCGTTCCTCCTTAATTTTATAAGGGGCAGGTGCAAGGATACGGATTCCCCTCTCCCCCTTGTTTACATGGCGGTTGAAATTCTTCTGCCATGCCTGGTATCCTGCCACTAAAGTTGCTTCGGGCTTCTGCATGGCAATCAGTAATGTGTTGTTAAAACTGTAATTATGGAATTTTGACATGGTGGTGAGGTAGCTTTTGTATTTCTCGCTCTCAAAAAGCTCCTTTAAGCCTTCCTCCAGTTTGTCCGTGATCTCTTTTACTTTCTGCTTTTCTGTCTTTGCATCTGCCATATGGTTATTTCTCCCTTTCTTTTTGCACACAAATACAGCCCTGAATCATTACAGGACAGTATCCATTCAAATAAAAAAAGTGCATGGATATTGATTTTTCTATACCATGCACCTAAAGTTACTGTTGCTATTCAATTATAATCAGAGCAGCCTTAAAAGCTGTACCAGCTCGTGCGGTTCTGCTTCTTTTGATGCTGTCAGTCTGGTGTCAAACTGCCGGAATTTATTATCCCGATAAAATGACAGCAGTTTTTCCTCATTGTTTGCCTCAAGAAATACTACCATCCCGCCTCCCCTATACTGCATATCCTCAATCACACTCCATGCCAGTTCAAGAAGCTCTGTACCCGTAATTTCCTTATTCCTGCCATCTGTATAATTTTTGCCAAGCTGTGCAATCAGGTATGCTGACATCGTATAGGAATTGGTCTGACTGTCAAATTCGCTGACTCTTTTTATTTTTCTTTTTACAGTGTTGCTTACCATTTCATCCCGCACTGTCAGCGGTTTCAATGCTATTGTGAAGTAGCCCAAAAACTCGCCCTTTTCCATAGACATTACAAGATATGTAACGGACTGGTTTTTTTTGGTAAACTCCACACAGTTATTCTTTAAAAAATACTCAACATCCGGATTTTTAGGACAAGAAAATTCGGAGAGCAGCCTGTCAAGCGCTGGCTCTCCGGCATCATCATCGGCACCTAATGCTAAATACTCACGAATGTTAATTTTGATATACTTATCCTTTATTAGCATTCGCTTTCTTCCTCATTTCCATAAATACCCTTAATTCAGCTTCTCCTTTAATTTCCTTCGCAGCCACAGGAATGCGAACCGGACGGTCATTGGCAGATGCTTCAATCGCATCGGCAAACATCTCCACCTGTTTCCTGCCGGAAATAACAAAGTTTTTCGTAATGCTCGAAGTTGCCATAAGAAACACCTCCCTTGTTAGTATGGCTCTTTTTACATTCCACATACTTTCCTATCTACATTGTACGGTTTTGCAGCCGCTTTTGCAACAAAATTTTTATGAATTTTTTATGCCTACATCGTTACCTTCTTCCCTTTTTCCTTATACTTTTCCTGTTTCTCCGTTCCTGACACTTTTGACTTGAACGCTTCCAGCTTTTCTTTTAATGATGTTCTCTGTACGGGCTTATCAGCCATTCCAGCCGTAAGTTTCAGCCCCTGCGGATTGCCATTATCCACTGCGTAATTATGTCTTGCATTTTCTACCGGGTACAGTGTTGGCGCATCTGCAACGCTTTCCCTTATTCCCGTTTTTTCCTCCTGCTCTGGCTTCAAATCATTCTGCAAGGCAGAATGATTGACATCATGTCCAGAAGTTTCTTGCTCTTCGTTTTCTTCCTCCGGCACATCGTCCATACCGAATGCGTCATCACCCTTTTCGTCCATGTTAAGCAGGGCATTTAAAGCAGAGAGGGTCAGAGCCGATTTCCAAGTTGTGGGAAAGCTGCCCTTTTAAGTTCATCACAAATTTATGGTTGAACGAATCAAAGGACACCGCCATTTTAAACCCTGCATATTCCCCGACTGTTGCAGGCACATTGACTGTTTTCATCTCCTTGCACATCTCCACAAGTGCGGTTCCGGCTTTTTTCTGTCCGTATAAGGTTTATCCCCGACTTTCATAAAAAACTTTTCTTTATCTGCCGGAAGATTTGTCTTTGCGGTCTGAATGTCCGCTGTCATGCCGCTGATTCTCTCTTTCAGAATGGCTATCTGCTGCGGGTAGTGCTTTGCGATATTATCCTCAAGTTTATATTTCTGGCTGGTGTGGTTCGCCTTCATCAGTTTCAGCTTTGATACCTGTATGTCGAGATCCATCTTCTCTTTAATATACGGGTTCCCGGTAGCCAGGGCTTTCACCTCCGCATAAGTGAGCGCCGCCTCGTCCACGTCCTCACAGCTTC
This sequence comes from uncultured Acetatifactor sp., assembly GCA_910578185.1. GTDB lineage: Bacteria > Bacillota > Clostridia > Lachnospirales > Lachnospiraceae > Acetatifactor. The sequence goes on along the minus strand of CAJTPN010000044.1, from coordinate 765 downwards.
GCACCGGGGATTTGCTCGTCATAATCTGGGAAATGAATTTCTGCTTGTTCTTGATCACCTGCCAGGAATAGCTGTCAAAGGTTCCTTCCGTCACATACCGGAAAATCTTCACCTTTGGATTGAGGTTGCCCTGCCTTAAAATCCTCCCCTCCTGCTGTTCAATGTCAGTCGGTCATTTTTTGCGGACAGTTCAATACATGCCATCCTTTTCTGTTCCCTGCTCCTGCGTTTGCTCTCATTTGATTTCTCCCTCTGTATCTTCTTAGCACAAACAGGGCAATACTTCGATATGCCAGAGCCAGGGACGTATTCAATGCCGCATACCGTACAGGGTTTAGCTGGTAACGCTGTCCACCGCTTTGTGGGTGTGATATGTAATTCACCGACAAAGCCGATGAATTTATAGTAAATCTTGATTTCCTGTTTCACTGTTCCGTCTGCCATCTTCTCACGCTCCGAAACAAGTATCTTGTCTATCAAGGCGTTTACAACCGTTGCGTCCAGTTCCTTTAAGCCTTGATAATTGCGGATAAGGGAGAGGAAGTCACGGATTCCCTGCGATTTCTCGTAGCTTTCATTGAGCGTTTCCGTTACCTCTTTCAGCCTTGCTTCGATTTCAAGCTGTTCTTTCTGGTATTTCCCCGACATCATCTCAAAATTCCGCTCGGTGATACGCTCCATGACCTTATCCTCATAGAGAGAGGAAAACAGCCTGTCAAGCTCCGCAAGGCGTTTGTTCAGCTTCTTTTGTTCTTTCTCCATTGC
>CAJTPN010000043.1 GCA_910578185.1 uncultured Acetatifactor sp. | reverse complement strand
CCATGCCCTCAAGAATGTTAAAGGCAAAAAAGCTGATTTCCCGTTCTTTGCAGATGTTTGCATCCAGACACCGGATAGAGCCGGCGGCAAGGTTTCTTGCATTACGGTAGGGCTTGCCGTCGCTGCCTGTCAGGGTATCCTTCAGGCGCTCAAAGTCGCTTTTATGGATGAACCCTTCGCCGGTTATTACAAGGCGTTTCTTGTAAGGAATGGAAAGCGGCACATTCCGGAAAGCGGAGACATTGTGGGTAATGAGTTCCCCTTCATTGCTGTCGCCTCTGGTGGAGCCTTCCACAAGTTTCCCGTCCTCGTAAACGAGTTTTACGGTCAGACCGTCCAGTTTCAGCATGAGCAGGGCTGCATGTTTTTTTAAGAAAGCAGCCAGCTCGCTTACCATCTTGGTCTTGCCCAGTGAGAGCAGCGGGATGGGATGTCGCACCTTTTCCAGACTGCTGACGGCTTTGTAGCCTACGGTCTGGGTAGGGGAGTTGCTCAGGATGATCCCCGATTCCTTCTCCAAACGCTCCAGTTCGTCGTAAAGATGGTCGTAGACGGCATCTGACACACTGGGGGCATTCCTGTTGTAATATTCATCGCGGTACTGGTTGAGCTTATCCACCAGTTCGTGGATGCGTTCTGTTGTCTGTGACATTCGTTTTTACCTCTTTTCTTTTAGATTTTGCCAGTGAATTTGTGAATTTCCACTTTTGCCCTCCTTCCCTGAACGAACTTGACTGTACTCATACAAAAAGGCAGGAGATGATGGCGGCTCAAACTGCCGGATCATTCCTGCCTGCGTACAGATATGCTGTATGATAGTCTGTTAAATGATGTTACAGACATAAAAAGAGCCAGAAGGCGTAAAGTGACCTGCACTTTATACTTTCTGACTCCGTACAAACTTAAACAGCGTGTGCTTTCCGTTCCGAAATTGCACAAAATTCAATAACAAGTTTATGATAACACAAGATATAGGATTGGTCAATTATAAAATACTATATCTTGTGCTTAGGAATAAAAAAGGGAGATACAGCATCTACTGCATCTCCCGGTTGTTTCTAGCGAGTCCCTGATTCATTTTTCTCAGAGTTTTTTTCTTTGGACACCATGCAGGTGCCGTTTTGATAGGAACGACATCCGAATAGCGGGCACTGAATCCGATAAACCCAAGCATCTTGTTTATGCGTTTTTTATGGAAATAATCTCTGATATAGTTCTGATCCGTATGGGTGCAGGTAAATTCTGTCCGGGTGTTTCCCACAGGGAGGAATCCGCTGCAATGGTTACATTCTGAGCATTTTATGGTTTGTTTTTGGTTTTTCATTAAGCATTCTCCTTTGTAGAAAGTTTTTTCAGGTTTTCTATGTGGTGCTTGGCAAAGATGTGGAAGCTATCGTCCAGATATGTCTGTCCGGTTTTCTCCATCAGCCTTATAGTTTCCATTTCTCTCTGATACCACGCCTGCAAGGATGTTTTCTGTCTGTTGCAAACGAGAAAAGTTACAATAGATTTCGGGTATTGGAGATCATGCAGCTTGAGGTTTTTGGCATAGTTCTGTGCTGTATCCTGATTGTCAAAGATGTCATGGTACAGTCTCTGTACCAGCGGAACACCTTTTGTCGGAGCGAGGAAATCTTCGGTCACGATATAGCCGAGCTGGTTGTCGGGAATGTCCTCAACATAATAGGTTGTGATGTAGGAAACCTGCCCGAAGGCGTAATCACGGTTCAGCGTCAGTTTGCTGCCATCAAAGACAGCTTCCCGCTCCAGATAGATCTGTCCGTTCATTTCGCAGGATTCGCAGTCTTTATAGGTTGTTTTCCCTTCACTGTCGGTCTCCGCCGCCTTGATTGCAAACCGGAAACAGTTTTTTTGGTCGAGAGCCTGCATGACTTTTTCCCGGATGTACTCTACATAGGGAAAATCCTTTGCAATGTCATCAGCAATGACCTCCGGAACCATTTCCTTCCTGATATTGTAAGAACCGCTGCTTTTCAGTTGTTCATTTATGGTACGGGAGTCATGCCAGTCGATGCCCCCGTAGGTGGATGCAGTAATATACATAAAAGCCTCCTTCTTGTGTAATTGTTAGTATTGCATTTCTGCGTATTGTCCTAAACATATGCCGACTGTGGAAGTGTGACGACTCCGTTTCCATTTACAGCCGACTGGTGGTAATCCAGTTCGGTGATGACAGCCTCAATGGTCTCAAACGCTGCGGACAGATCCAGATACCGGGTGATAAACCCGATGACTTCCGTATAAAGAAACATTTGCTGCTGCTTGGTCAGCCGGTTCAGGGCGGCAATCCGTTTCTGCTTTTCCGCCCATTCATCTGCGCAGTAAATATTTTCATGCTCCAGCAGCTCTGTCATGTCAGTATCATACAGCATAGCTGCCGCCGTATTGAACCATGCGGTAGCCGTCTGGCTGCAGTCATCCTCGCCACAAAAAGCAATCTTTTTAGCGGGCATCTGATACCAGAGCTTATTCTTCATATCCTGAAGCTCATTATACATGTCGGCTGCCGCATTGCATAATTCATTGATCTGGTCGTAGTAATGGTCCCAGTAAGGGCTGTTTTTCACATTGCCGTTGTAGCAGTAGTCCATCATTTTATCCAGCCCATCTGATATGGACCACAGATCCAGCTTTTTGTAAAGTGCCATCTGATAATCCCTCCAATTCTTTCAGTTTCTCTGTCTGTGCAGGTGGGTAAACCTGCTGTTTTTCTGCACGTTCCATTCCGTATATACACCATCCTTGTATATCATGCGGCTGCAGATAGGACAGTCTACGGTTTCTGGATTTCTCTCCTGCAGGTAAATTTTTTCTTTGCAGGAAGGACAGAAGTATCCGTACAGGCGCAATGATTCTAATAGGATCGCAGAGTTTTGTGCGTTTCGTAAGGCTTCCAACTCGGATAAGTGCTTTTTTCTGCGGTCGATGGCCTGTTCATAACGCTGGTAGGGACCGCCGATACCGTAAAAGCCCATATTGTCACGCTGCTTTTGGGATAATTCTTCAATTTCAGACTGGGTTTTTATTTCTTCTTTCTGAATGATTGTTAAGAGATGCTCTTTTATTATTTCAAGCTTTTTCATCAGGCAGCCTCCTTCCTGCCCTCTAAGTGGAAAAACTCACTGATGTCCCATGTGCCGGTCAGATATTTTGCGGCAGGGCATTCTTCAGCGTCGTCATCCTTGCCGCAGGTGCAGTTTCCGCCCCTGTGCATGGAAAGCAGGGAAGCCAGTGTTTCCCACTGGCGGCTCCGGTCGTTTGCCTCAGCAATGTTGCTGCAGCGGTGGTATCTGCCACAGTTTTGTTCGCAGTCCTCCAAGTCTTTTTCAATCCCCATACAGACTGCAGGTGCGTTATTTGCGAGGGAGATAAAAAACTCCGGCTCCAGGGATGCGTGCTGCAGGTGGTTCAGGGTAAGTTCCATCAGGTCATTGTGGCTCATATTGGCGTCATAGAAATCGTCAAAGCATACGCACAGCCAGTTTAGCAGCTCAGGAAATTCCTCCAGATGCCCTGTATGGAACCGGGTGTCCGGATTCTGGGCGGCATCGGCCAGTGCGTTTGCAAAGTCCTCCTCCAGATAACGCTTTTCCTTGATCCGGTATGCTTTCTCAAGCTCATCCTCTGTGAGCGTGATGGTAATACTGTCTTTTCCGATAAGCCTTTCTATTGTTAATTCTTCCATGTGGTACTCCTTTCATTATAAATGTGATGTCATGCGCTCTTTGCCTTTGCCTGCGCAGTATCCAGTAGTTCCAGGGGAACCCATTTTCCGTCCTGCCAGATACAATGGCTGGCTCTGCAGTAGATCATGGGCGGTATATCCGGATTCTCCAGACATTCCTGTGTTATATACAGTCCCAGATGCTTTGCGTAGAAGGGTTCCAGAGCCGTCAGGATTTTTTGCCGCAGCGTCAGGGCAAAGGACTCAAATTCTGTAATGTCTTGATGGGAAAAAGCTGCCCTGGAGAGCTGCTTTAAGATGCCGGATCGGGCTATCGTTCCATTCACGATAGAGACTGCCTCCTCCAGATAATCCTTGTGGATACGGATGCCGCAGAGCGCTATTTGCTTTGCGTAGTCTGATGCAGAGCGTTTGATGTCTGCGCATAAGGTGTCATAGCCTTTTTTGTACTTAGTCTTCAACACGTCAAGGGAAACCTTCTCCCGGTTATGCTTCAGGGTGGATAAGAGTTTTTCCAGCTTCTCCCGAAGCAGGGCAGTTTCCTGATCCATCGCTTTATTCATGGCATGTCCTCCTTCCAAAAGGGGGCCGCCGCATATTGCAGGCAGCCCCGGATTATTTGTGGGATTTATACAGGGGAAATCAGGCGATCACCTGAAGCTCCGTCCCCGGCGGATTATTGTAGCATATGGTGTAAATGCTGTTTTGGGTTTCAAACCGCACATGGCTGGATGATGCTTCCAGGATGGCCTGTACCGTGGAAGTGCGGATCAGGTTCCCATTGTAGAGATATGTAACGGGGCTGCCCGGCCTTAATACTTCAGTCAGGATACCGGTTACGGAAATCTGCCGTTTTGATATGGAAACCTGTTTATCATTCTTAAATAAAGCAAACATAGTGTACCTCCTTTATGCGACCTTGTAGTTCAGGCGGTAGGTGCCGTTCCCACAGGATGTATACTGGCTCCGGTGTTCGTAGATGGTTGCCCGGATGCGGTCTTTATAGTGTCCGTTCTTCTTTGATTTTGGATGGTTCTGCAGTCTGACATACAGTTGTGTCAGTGTCATTTCCCCGCCGGCGCTTTCCATTGTCATCCGGATAAGATGGTGCCATGTCAGGGCGGTCAGATCCGTGTCGGCAATGGAAAAACAGCTCTCTTTTGCAAAGAGGAAAGGAACCATGAGGGCGTCTTTCTTGTGCAGCAGGAGCAGGTATTCTGTCACGATGGGGATAAATGGTTTCTGGTAGCGCCTGCTGTCAGAAACACAGTTGAACTGTCCCTTTACAAGAAAGGACTCAAAATCGCCCATCCGCATCATGTCATGCTGGATAGAGTAGAACCTGCCCTGCATCCGGATGTCGCCCACAAGGACAGCCATGCGGCCGTCTTTCCGGAGCGCCATATAGAACTTCCGGATACAGAGGTTCAGCTTTTCCAAAAAGTCATTGTAATTCTCGCACCGCGACAGGTCATCAGGGTGCGGCTTTCCCCACATATTCCCGGAATACTGGATGATGTTATGGTAGGGCGGATGGAAAAAGACCAGATCCGCCGAGTCCTCCACGTCATTTTTCAGGGCGTTCCATCCGCCTTTGCCCGCAGATGGGAAGGGTTTAAGTCATAAAGGATGGAGCTGACGCCGAGCCGGTCTGCCGCAGCCTTGCTGGTGCCGGAGCCGGACATGGGATCGAGCAGGGTAAACTGTGAGGTATCCTTTCCGTAATAGCGCTTGGTATCGAGAACGTAGCGCAGGACGGAGGAGACGACCTCCGGTGAGCAGTTGCCCCTCCATTGGCTGTTTCCGCCGCTGCCACGCTCAGGAAACGCCATGAAGGAAGTTAAGTCTTTCCCTACACGTTTCCGTAAATTCTCTGTCCCCAGTTCCTGCGCAATGCACTGCCAGTCAGGACCAAATTCCTGTTCTAAAATAGCGGCTGCGCGCTTCAATAAATTTTGTTCCATTATGCCACCTCCGCAAGCTGTTTTTGTGCGAACACACTGATGCGGTCGCTGTAATCGAGCGCGCTGCCGTCCCGAAAGAGAAGGCAGGCAGATTTTAAGGTAAGCGGCAGGTAAGTCTCTTTTGGGGTATCCGTATAAAAGTATTCTGAATATACCTCCGCCAGATAGGTGTCCTGATAATGTTTTGTAAAAAAATTGTAATTCAGATCAGAAACTGACAGCCCAAGTTCTTTGTATTCATCCATAAAAACTTCCGGCGCAAAATCTTTTATTTCTGCATTGATGCTGACAATAGAGCCGGCGTTACCTTTGGTACCGCCTTCCGTGATATTGAAATCCAGCGGCAGCTCTTTTCCTTCTATCAGAAAAGTTATGGTTCCGACTGACAGGAAGGTTTTTTGCGGGCGGTCAATGGGAATAAGGCTCTCATACTGTAGTGCCATTCCGTATATTCCATTCATGTTTTCAACGCTCCTTTGCTTAAAAATTTAATTCCGTAAGACGCATTCTCATGCGGCGGAACCGCCCGTTGATAGTGTGTACGGTGGTGGAAAATATTTCTGCGATTTCCCTGCAGGTCAGACCGTCCGCTTTCAGGTGCACCATCTGCCGTTCCGATTCCGTCAGGCAGGAGAGCACCTCCATTGTAAACAGCCTGTCGGCTGTCTAGGCCTGTAAGTCCCTTCTGCGGTCAGGCAGGATCTCGTCCAGAGTCAGCCCACCACTTGTATAAGTATGGATACTGACCGTATGTGCCTTGCGTTTCGGTTTGTTCTCATAAGAGAAATGTTTGCCCAGGCAGTCGCTCATTTTCGTCCATGCAATCGTGTTAAACTGGAACCGGGCCAGGGCGGGGTTCTCATCATATTCCTGTACCGCCTGAAGATACCCGAAGATCACGATGTCGTAGTAATCCTCAACGGAAAGATTTTTATGGCTTAAGAAGCGGAATACAGTATCCTGGTGCTCATCTGCGAACTGTCTCTGCAAGGGTGTCATTTCGTGTAATCTGCTCATATGTTATTCTCCTTTTCTTCAAAAAGAGGGAACACCGTGTTGGCGTTCCCTTCTTAAACATTGTGTTATTTGTTGCTTTATGCTGCTCTTTGGGCTGCCTGGCGCGTTGCCACGGCATTCTTGGCTTTTGTAATAAGCGACGGCGCAATGGCGTGTTCCCAACAGTCAATATAGGATGATACGCTGCTCAAGAGGTTGAACAGGTCAAGGTCGCTTAAATTGACATATACTTTTCCCGCACTGACAAACGACTTGGGTTTCATATAGGTGCCGCCGTTAGAATTGCTCTGGGGGATTCCCTTGCCGTTTTCCACTTCGACATACCAGGGCAGCTTCCGGGCATTGCCCTTGCCGTCTTTGGTAGCGCGGATAATCCGTACCTTCGATACTTTTGAGTAGCCCTTGTCATCCGTGTCGCCA
>CAJTPN010000042.1 GCA_910578185.1 uncultured Acetatifactor sp. | reverse complement strand
GAAATAATTTATAATGCTGTATATGATGAAAATACTAATTTTATTTGGCTTAATAATTAATTACTAAACTCAAATGAATATTCTTGCTTCAAGAAACCTCCATTCCGGAATTTTGGAAACCGGTGTTCCGGACGCGGAAACCGCCATTGATTGGCTTGATTGTCCTGCATCAGAAATGGAATTCTGGTCAAGTCCGAAGCCGTTTTACGGTGCGTTAGCAGGCTTTACAAGAATGGAATTTCTGATAGTCTATGGAAGCCAATCAAAGCAGAGCAATCGGTTAAATTAAGAGTTTACGATTATAAAAGTTTAAAAACACACTTGACAACACGTCCCTGAAACAACGGGCGGTAAGGGCGTGACCTTTGCGACAGGCACACCGATTTCCAACAGCATGACGGAACTTTACACCAATATGCGCTATCTCCAGTACAATACCTTACAGCGTTTGGGGTTGGGGCATTTCGATAGTTGGGCGGCATCGTTTGGTGAAACGCAGACGGCGATTGAATTAGCCCCGGAGGGTACGGGCTATCGGGCAAAGACAAGGTTTGCAAAGTTTTTCAATCTGCCGGAACTGATCGCGCTTTTTAAGGAATGTGCAGATATTCAGACGCCGGATATGCTAAACCTCCCCGTGCCGGAGGCGGAGTATGAAAATGTGGTTCTGAAACCGAGCGAGTACCAGCAGGATATGGTTTCAGCGCTTGCCGACAGAGCGGAGGCGGTGCGCAACCGTAAGGTGGATGCAGCGATTGACAATATGCTTAAAATTACGAATGACGGAAGAAAGCTGGCATTAGACCAGCGCCTGATCAACGATATGCTGCCGGACAATGAAAAGTCCAAAGCGACAACCTGTGTCGATAAGGCATTTGAAATATGGGAGCAGACAAAGGAGCAGAAATCCACACAGCTCATTTTCTGTGATCTATCGACGCCGAAGGGAGATGGTACATTCAATGTCTATGATGATATAAGAAACAAGCTGGTGGAAAAGGGAGTGCCGCCGGAGGAAATCGCATTTATTCATGAAGCGAATACAGAAACAAGGAAAGCGGAGCTGTTTGCAAAGGTAAGAAGCGGACAGGTTCGTTTTTTATTGGGTTCTACGCAGAAAATGGGCGCAGGAACCAACGTGCAGGACAGATTGATCGCATTACATCACTTGGATGTACCGTGGCGTCCGTCCGACATCGAGCAGCAGGAAGGCAGAATCTTGCGTCAGGGCAATCTCAATGAAAAGGTTAAGATTTTTCGGTATGTAACGGAAGGAACATTTGATTCGTACTCATGGCAGCTCATTGAGAATAAGCAGAAATTCATCGGGCAGATCATGACGAGCAAATCCCCGGTACGGAGCTGTGAGGATATAGATGAAGCGGCGCTCACTTATGCGGAGGTAAAGGCTCTCGCAACGGGAAATCCCTACATTAAGGAAAAGATGGATCTCGACATTCAGGTGTCAAAGCTGAAGCTGATGAAAGCGAACCATACCAGCCAGAAATACCGCCTTGAGGACAATATCGCAAAGCACTACCCGCAGCAGATCGCCATACTGAAGGAGAGGATAGACGGCATGGCGGCTGATATTCAGACTGCAAAGGCAAAACTCCCGGCAGATAAAGAAAAGTTTGTGATGAAAGTCGGGGATAAGACATATACGGACAAAAAAGAAGCCGGAACCGCCCTTGTGGAGATGTGCAGGGAGATGAAAACGGCGGGTGTGCCTGCCACGGTCGGGGAGTATGCCGGGTTTAAGATGGCGGTATCCTTTGATTCGTTTAATCATGTATTTGTGATGAACTTAAAAGGGCAGCTTTCCCATAACTTGGAGATCGGCGCTGATCCGCTCGGCAACCTTGCCCGTATCAACCATGCGCTGGAATCCATGCCGAAACAGCTTTCCGAAGCACAGACCAAACTGGAGACTGTGGAGCGCCAGCTTGAAACCGCAAAAACAGAGGTTACAAAACCATTTGCACAGGAGGCGGAGCTTGCGGAAAAGCAGGAGAGGCTGGCAACCTTAAATGCCCTGCTCAACATGGATGAAAAGGGAGATAATGTGCTTGGAATGGACGATGAATCGGGAGAGGAAAGAGGAGGGCAGGAAGAAGATCATTCTGAAAAAGTGGAAACGGAAGAAAATGCTGCAGATGCACCGATACCATACCCGATAGAAAATGCACGGCAGACTTATATGGTGGGCAATAACAGCCCGCATGGACTGAAAGCTGCGGCGGCAATGTGTGACAAGCCGGTGCAGAAGATGTCATTAAAGGAAAAACTGGAAGCGTTCAAGGCGCAGGCGGCTGGAACAGACAGGACGGATACTGAAAAAGCAAAAAGGAAGGAGGAAACGCTGTAGCCATAAAACATCCACAAAAATCTTGTTGCAAAAGCGATTGTTAAACCGTACAATGTAGATAGGAAAGTATGCGGAATATAAAAAGAGCCATACTGATAAAGGAGGTGTTTCTTATGGCAACTTCAAGCATTACAAAGAATTTTGTTATATCAGGTCAGAAGCAGGTGGAGATGTTTGCCGATGCGATTGAAGCATCTGCTAATAATCCTACACCTCCTATCAATGTCAGTGCGACTTTTTTAACTGATCCAAAGGATATAGCAAAATTTATGGAGAAAAGGAAGAAAGCGGATGCAGGAAACAAGTAAATATACAGTTTTCAACATTCGTGAGTATTTGGGCGACGGAAGTCATGGACTCGGAGAGGACACACTGCTTCAGGTTCTTTCCGAGTTTTCATGTGAGATAAACCCGGATGTTGAAAGATTCATAAAGAAACAGTCCGTTGAATTTGCCAAAAAACAGCAGTCGGTTACATATCTGGTATTTTCAACAGAAGATGCAGAACTGGTCGGATATTTTGCAATTACAATCAAGCCGATTACCGTAAATGCAAAACCATTCAGCAATACTGTAAAAAGAAAACTTTCAAGGGTAAGTACATTAAACGAACAGGATCAGACATATAATCTTGCGGCGTACCTGATTGCACAGCTTGGGAAAAATTATAGTAACGGTGCGAATGAACGTATTTCCGGGAAAGAATGCTCATGTACGGTAAAGAAGCAAGTAACCGAAAACAAGAAATAGACTGCCAGTACCACACTATTCCGAACCAAAGACCAAAAGACAAGCATTATGGAAATGTGCATAACAGGCTATTCCGTCATGGATAACTCTATTCACAGCACATGGAAAAGCTAAAATGCAGCTTTCCCACGTCCTGCAAACAGAGTTACCCACAACTTCATAAGGCAGCCAGTTATACACATTCCCACAAATCCAAACTTATATAAAATCCAAACTTTTCTGAAAACAGCTTGATAATTGGGGATTCTTGCCGGAAAAAGTTTGGATTTCGTTTCACAAAGTACAATACTCCAATTATGACAAAATGCGTAAAACATTGCTATTTAGCTCTGTTTCAATCAATTTATTCTCATTTCTGACAAGAGAAGTACAAAACAAAATCCAAACTTTTTTATCAGAAAATGCCTTGAATAAAGGATTTACAGAGAAAAGTTTGGATTTCTTCTAAGTTTGGATTTGTGGAAAAATCCAAAAGTTTAGATTTTTCCACAATGTCGATGACTACGAAACCTCTCACTCATTACATCTTTCTTATGGTGTACAAAGTATTTTTCCTTTTTCTACTTTCTTTTCTAAAATTGATGTGCTATAATAGCTTCATTCCAAAAAAGGAGTAAAAAATATGCGGCAAGGTATTCTTAAATAAAACTTCAATCAAATAGTGGGTTCAAAGAATTTTGAATGTCCCTAAATAAGGGGGCTTGGTTTTTTGTACCCAATTTAAGAATACTTTTGCCTTATCAATTTTGACATATCTGAAAAAGAACAGCAATCACCAGCAGGTGTATGCTGTATATGTGTATGTCCGCAAACTGTAATCCCCAGTGGTAAAAGTATTTTACTGCTGGGGATTTTTATGCCCTTTTGGGCTTGTAAAGGGAGGACAATCACATGAAAATAATCAATATTGGCATTCTTGCCCATGTAGACGCGGGAAAAACAACTTTAACAGAAAGCCTGTTGTACACCAGTGGAGCGATTGCAGAACAAGGAAGTGTAGATAAAGGAACCACAAGAACAGACACTATGGTTTTAGAGCAGCGGCGGGGAATTACCATTCAGACGGCAGTTACTTCTTTTTGCTGGAATGGTTATAAAATCAATATCGTGGACACTCCCGGTCATATGGATTTTTTAGCCGAAGTATATCGTTCTTTATCTGTCCTTGACGGAGCTGTTTTAGTTGTTTCGGCAAAAGACGGTGTACAGGCACAGACCCGAATATTATTCCATGCACTTCAGAAAATGAACATTCCGACAATTATCTATGTAAATAAGATAGACCAAAACGGAATTGATTTACGGCGTGTTTACCAAAACATCAGGGAAAAACTTACCAGTGATATAATCGTCATGCAAGAGGTTATCTTATCGCCCAAAATAGATATTACTGATATTGCTGATTTGGATAAATGGGATTCCGTTATTTCCGGGAATGATGAACTATTAGAAAAATATATTTCAGAGGATTCATTGGACATACAGGAATTACAACTTGAAAAGTGCCAGAGAACCAGATGTTGTTCTTTGTTTCCTGTATATCATGGAAGCGCAAAAGACAATTTAGGAACAGAAAAATTGATTGAGGTAATTACTGAAACTTTTGTTACAGAAACAAAAAATAATCAGTCTGAATTATGTGGGTATGTTTTTAAGGTTGAGTATACAGAAGGGAAAAAACGTCTTTCCTACTTACGCCTATATCATGGAACGCTCCATTTACGAGATACACTTCTGCTGTCAAAAAAGAAAAAGGTAAAGATTACAGAAATGTACATTCCGGCAAATGGCGAAATTGTTTCGGCAGACCATGCCTGTCAGGGAGAAATTGTTGTCTTATCCGATGATACTTTAAAATTATATGACATTTTGGGAAATGAAGAACTTTTACCTCGCAAAGCATGGATTGACAATCCTATGCCTTTACTTCGGACAACCGTTGAGCCACAAGAGCCAGAACAAAGAGAAGCCTTGCTGAATGCTCTCATAGAAATTGCCGATACAGACCCACTTTTGCACTTTGAAATTGATACTGCCACCCGTGAGATTATTCTGTCTTTTTTAGGAAAGGTGCAATTAGAGGTTATTTGTTCATTGCTGGAAGAAAAGTATCATGTAAAAGTGGCTATGAAAGAGCCTACGGTTATTTATCTGGAAAGACCGTTAAAAAAGGCAGCCTACACGATTCATATTGAAGTACCACCAAATCCATTTTGGGCGTCTATTGGTTTAACTGTAACACCACTCCCTATCGGAAGCGGAACCCAGTATAAAAGCAAGGTATCTCTTGGCTATTTGAACCAAAGTTTTCAAAATGCCGTCATGGAGGGTGTGCATTATGGAATGGAGCAAGGCTTATATGGCTGGGAAGTGACAGATTGCAGCATTTGTTTTGACTATGGAGTTTATTACAGCCCGGTTAGTACCCCCGCAGATTTTCGCTTCCTTGCTCCTGTCGTATTGGAACAGGCATTGAAAAAAGCAGGAACACAGGTTTTGGAGCCATACCTTTCCTTTACCCTTTTTGCTCCACAGGAATATCTTTCACGGGCTTACAATGATGTGCCAAAATATTGTGCAGTGATTGAATCGGTTGTACTTGAAAATGATGAGGTTATTTTTAAAGGAGAAATCCCCGCCCGCTGTATCAATGAATATAAAAATGATTTAAATTTTTATACAAACGGGAGAAGTGTTTGTCTTACAGAATTAAAAGGGTATAAAGAAACTTCTGGGGAGTTTGTATCGCAGCCACGCCGCCCTAACAGTCGGTTAGATAAGATTCGGTATATGTTTCAAAAGACAATGTAAGTTTTTGTGAATTATATGGAGAAAAAATCTGATAAAAAAGGAGAACCTATTTTGAATAAAGAGCGGACAAATACAGCAAATAAAAAACAAAGGCTTTCAGCTTGCACCGAAGCATACAAAGAACACATTATGTATACTTTTAACGCTTTTTGTAGAGTGGTGATACGCTATGCAACTCTCAACTCATGGCGTGACAGAAGCAGGAAACGGCAAAGAGAAATATCTTTTGAATATCTTACAGAAGAAAAATTTTACCCGTTCAGTACGTCTAATAAATATTTCATAGACCCCTATGAGCAGTACCCCATCACCATATGTGGTCAGACGGTTATCCTCACCAATGGAGAGCTTGCCGCTGCGCTGTTATCCTTGCCAGAGAAAAAAAGAGAAATCATTTATCTCTACTTTTTCGGTCATTACACGCAACAGGAAATTGGTGAAATGTATGGACGTTGCCGGAGTACGGCATGGCATCACATACACAGTGCTTTACAAATGTTACAAGAAAAAATGGAGGTGTTTTCGCATGAAGAATCCTAATCTTATTCCTTATGAAATTATTGTCAGAGCGACCAATGGAGAACCGGAAGCCGTAGACGAGGTTTTACGGCATTACAGCAAGCGAATCCGAATTGCTTCCCTTGAAAACGGACACGTCAACAAAGATACAGAGGACAACATTAAACGGCGGCTTATCGCTGCCCTGTTCCAGTTCCGCTTTGATGAACAGCCATACCCCAAAACTGAATAACCGCCGCCACATAGAACGGCACACCAAAACAGGAAATCATAAAAAGGTTTCCTGTTTTTTTGCGTTTATTTTCGGCGTTTTTGAAAAACCGCCGTATTGCCCCACGAAAAGGGAAACATGACACGCTCTTTGTTTGGCAGTTTTCAATTTTCGGTGGTGTGGGGAATGAAAGGAAAATGAAGAAATTTTTCAAAATTCCCGCCTATTCGGGCTTGTGTGGTTTTGTAAGGAATGAGGGGAAATTTCCGCAAATCACCGTCATTTTTGCTTTGCGTGGTGTTGTAGGTAGTAGGGGGAGAAATACCGCCGCAGAGTTGGCAAAATCCCCGCCCTGTCCGTCGAGGGTATCAGAAAATTCCATGAGATATTTTCGCCGGAACGCAACAAACCAGCCGCCAATAGCCGGATAGTAAGCGAACAGACCACACAGCGCAGTTTCTTAGAGCAAGATTCTACCACAGTACCAAATTTCG
>CAJTPN010000041.1 GCA_910578185.1 uncultured Acetatifactor sp. | reverse complement strand
GTGTATGGTATTAAATTGCCCCTAAAGAATTATAGTGCTAAATCCTAAAGACGGGCCTTTATTTTTGTTTAGTAAGATTTTTGTTTGGTAGCTTAATTTTACATCAAAAAGGAATGGGATTCCTTATATTTTGGCATTTTTTGAAAGTTGTTTATAATAAAGCTAAAGGTATTAGGGTTCCGTGGATAAATCTGCGGAAACTCAAGATAAATATAACTTGACAAAGCACTACCCAGCCGCTATAGTAAAAATGATACTATCTATTTTGATTTTAGATTGGAGGCCCCCATGTAATTCCATATCCGACAAACGAATCTACAAAATACACAGACACTGGTGAAAACCGCATTGGTGTCCGTTGTTTTTTGTGTACCTGTTTGGTTTGGATATTTGGATCAGCATGGGGTTTATATATTGAATCTGACAGTATGACAGCTTTCCTATTCTGTGCATTCGACGAATTTCTTTCGTATAACTGTCATTTATCCCCGCTGTGAAAGATAATCTTCAGGGCGTTTTTATATAATGGTACGCGTAAGGAAATCAACTGCTTTGCGCGGGCTTACGTCAAGCCAAAACGCCGGATTTGGAAAGGATTGTGATAAATATGGAACAAATATATAAATATCCCCGCACCCGCCACCTGGAGGGCTCCAGAAAGCAGGTTGGCGACGAGGATTTAAAAAGCGTCCCCCTAACCGAAATTCTTGGAAAGTATCTGGTTTTAGAAGAAAAGGTGGACGGCGCAAACTGCGGCATCAGTTTCGACAGCACCGGGAAAATGTACTTGCAAAGCCGCGGGCACTTCCTGAATGGCGGCTATGGAGAACGACAATTTGATCTGTTTAAATTGTGGGCCGGATGTTTTGAGAATAAACTGCATCAGCTGCTAGGAGACCGATACGTGATGTATGGAGAATGGTTGTATGCAAAACACACGGTATTTTATGATAGCCTGCCACACTACTTTATGGAATTTGACATTTATGATAAAAAAGAAAACCAATTTTTCTCCACACGCAAACGCCGGAAAATTTTGTCAAAAGCCTGGTTTATCCATTCGGTACGCGTACTGGAAGACGGTTATTACAGCAACACGGAAGAAATTGCCAGGCTGATCAGGCCAAGTCTCTTTATCTCCGAGAACGCAGCGCAAAACTTCTCCGCACAATGTAAGAAAGGCGGTGTGAATCCAGAATTGGCCGCCCGGCAGACTGATCTGTCCGGAACGATGGAAGGGATTTATATCAAAGTGGAAGAGGGAGATTATGTTATAAACCGGCTGAAATATGTCCGCCCTTCCTTCTTAAATACCATCCTTGACTCCGAAAGTCATTGGATGAACCGCCCCATTGTGGCAAACCGTCTGACTGACGGCACGGACCTCTTTACCATGCAAGAAGGAGGTGCCACATGAATCCTGGAATCCTTACGGAAATCTCCAAGGGCAAATTCTCCCTGTGTCAACTGGAAGACCTCTGCCCGGAGCTTTCCGCTATGAAAAAGACACCTCAAAATCCCGAATACCACGCCGAAGGCAATGTATTCCGTCATACAGAAATGGTGTGTGAAGCACTGACCGGGCTGCCTCAATGGAAATACATGCAGGAAGAAGAACAGGCGCTTTTGTTCCTTGCCGCATCGTTTCACGATATCGGCAAGACAGTCTGCACCCGGATGGAGGAGGGCGCATGGGTCTCACCCAGGCACACCCTGGTAGGAGAAAAAGTTTTCCGTCAAATCGCATATCGGAGCGGCGATCTCTTCCAGATGACTTTCCGCCAACGGGAACTTGTGGCCAAACTGATCCGCTGTCACGGGCTGCCAGTATGGTTCTGGACAAAGCAAAATCCTGATTTTGAATTGTTTAAAGCTGCAGAAAGTATTCCTCTGGTGCTTCTGTACCTGCTTTCCAAGGCGGATATCCTGGGGCGGATAACCACCGTTCCGGATCATCTGTCAGAACAGGTGGAGATGTTTGCAGATTATGCCAAGGAGCTGCATTTATGGAAGAGCCCTCATAAATTTGCAAACCTTCACACCAAATTTGAATTTTATCAAAAAGAAAATTTGTGGTGCAATGTGGAATTATTTGACAACACGGAATTTGATGTGATACTGATGTCAGGTCTGCCCTTATCAGGCAAAGATACCTGGATCGCCAAAAACGGCGGAGATACACCTGTGATCTCCCTGGACGACCTGCGGGAAAAAATGGGCATCCCACCCACAAAGGGCTCAGGCAAAGTCGTACAGGCAGCAATGGAACAGGCTCGAAATTATTTACGAAAAAAACAGCCCTTTATCTGGAACGCTACAAACCTCCTCCAGGAAACTCGTCAAAAACTGGTGCGTCTCTTCGCCGGATACGGCGCACGGGTCCATATTCTGTACCTGGAAGTTCCCTATCAGGAACTGCTCCGCAGGAACCGGTGCAGAGCGCGCCATATTCCAGAGCATGTGCTGGAAACAATGATACAAAGATTTGAAGTACCGGCTCCCTGGGAAGCCCATGACGTAACTGTAATAACTACACTCCCCATTTAAATGTACCTTAAACAATATATTTATACTCATCTGAGTATACTGATTTTACCTTAAAAATCCCCTTTAATAGATTTTGGTTATTTACCTTGTCTATTAAAGGGGATTCTTTCAAAACCACACACCTTTTTGTGTTTATAGAAAAACTATAAACGCCTCAGCCGGGGGTAATCCTGTGTATTACCTCCCCGTCCAACGCTATTTTACCCTCTTTCAACAGCCTGCCCACCGCACGTTTAAATTCATTCTTGCTCATGCCTGTCTCCCGTTTGATCCTCTCCGGGGAAACCCGATCGTTAAACGGAAGCGTCCCGTTGCAGCTGTCAATAATGGAAAGCAGTTTCTCCGCGTCCTTGTCCATCTGCAGATATGCCTTCTCCCGAATACTCAAGGTCAGTCTGCCGTCTTCACGCACTTCCACCACCCGGGCAGAGATATCCTTCCCCAATTCTATTTGTCCGTACATTTCCTTACGTGGAATCAGCGCCGAATATTTGTTATCCACCGCCACAAAGGCTCCGAAATTATCGCTGATCTCATAAACCCTTCCCGTCACCCTATCCTCCTGCCCGTAAGGACTGTCTTTTTTCAGGTTTTCATACACATTCATTTTTGCGCAGAGGCGGTCACTCTTGTCGATATATAGGGAAACCAATACCCGATCTCCCTGTTCCACCTTGCCCCTCTGCTCCTTAAAGGGCAGCATCAGATCTTTCTCCAGTCCCCAGTCCAAAAAGGCACCAAATTTCCCCACCTGCGCTACCGTCAGCTCCGCAGCCTCTCCCATCAAAAGCTTGGGCTCATTTGTGGTGGCAATCAACCTGTCCTTAGAATCCCGATAGATAAAAACGGTGAGCACATCGCCTATTTTGCTATCCTCCGGCACCTGCTTTGCAGGCAGCAGGACCCGTTCTTTGGCTGTCTCCGGAGAAACTGCCAAATATACGCCAAAGTCCACTTTCTTCACAATTACCAGCTCCTGCTTTTCTCCCAAACGAATCATTTATATTTCCTCCTGCTCCTTCCGTTTTAACTCAACCACCGCATAGGGTTTTGCCTCCTCATCCTGCAGCACTATGGTTACGAGACCGCCTTCGGCCTGCACATACGGAATCAGAATATAATGTAAAAAAGCCTGTTTCTTATATTCGGCCCGAACCTGTCCCACCACAAAATCCTCTGGAATGTAATCCATTGCCATATCAATAAACTGTTGATTATTCACATGATGATTGGTATCCAAATGATGCTTTCTCACCACAATGGGTTCTCCTTTCATTCCGTCACCGGGAACGATAATCTTTCGGGGCGCATACTCCATTTCCAGCTTTTCACCGATTCCATAGCCGTCGATCATATCCTGCGTAACCGTCGCCGGTCTGCCGGTATTTGTATCCAACAGCGTCCACAGAGAATTTGCCTTTGCGATATACATGCCATTCTCATCCCACATGGCAAAATTTCGGTATCCCAAGAACCCTTTCACCCCATATGGCTGCGTTCCGATTTTAACTTCATCGCCCAGGCAGGGATATGCTTCCACCACGATCTGCCAGGAGGAAAGCACCCATACCAGATGTTCTCTTTTCAAATATTCCACGCCAAGCCCCAGGTCCTCCGACTGAAAAGTGGAACAATCCTGAAAATAGTTGATAAGAGATGCCATGGTAAGCCGCCCCTCGCTGTCTGTCTCACTATATCTGATCCTGCTGTCAAACGTATACATTTTAAAATCCTTTCACAATGGTATATTCAATCTAATTTCAAACGAATAGTCAATTATCCATATCCTATGTCTCCTAATTCCCATAAGATTTCAAATGCCCGTCATTGTAACAGCTGGAATATAATGATCCCAACCCACAAAATTGTATAAACCAGCATACCCACGTTAAGAAATGCGGTTAAAAATCCTTTCCCCTTGGGAATCACATTCTCACTCTTTTCCAGCTTAAATTTCTTCTGCGCGAAGCATACAATCAGCAGCACAAAACCTGCTATCGAAACACCTACGAGAAACACAAAATATACTATAAAAACAATCCACCCTGCCAAATGCTCCATCACATATGTCATCAGAATATCCTGATCCATCCCATTTTCCAGTATCCTCACATATTCATCCAAATCGATCAATTTCATGATCAGCGTACTTACCACCCCGCCCAGGAAATTCACTATCATGTGAAGCGCTATGGTAATCTTAAGATTTCCCGTTTTAACATAAAGAAATGCAAGAAACATCCCCAAAACAAAAGCATAAATAAACTGATTCAAATTTCCGTGGAACAATCCAAACATCAACCCCGAAGTCACTATGGCCACGCCCTGCCCGTAGCGTATTGTCCTGTCCACAATCAATTTCCGGAAGACATATTCTTCTACCAAAGGCGCACAGATCACCATGAAGAGGAGCGACATCCAAATATCGATGGAAGAAGCCACATCCAGAAGCTGATTATTCACCTGGCCTCCCTTAAACATACCGATAACCGTGGTCAAAATATTACCGATAATATTGGCAATATACATCATGGAATAGCACATGATCCCGGACACGACAAACTCTCCTGCTCTCATACTGCGGCGCACAGGCGGATCCGCCGGTATCATTTTCATCAGCAGAATCAAAATCGGTATCCCTATGAGATACATGGGAAGCATGGATAGCAGTAAATATAGATTGCCATTTTGCAGCCACTCCGGCCGCAAATAAGAAACTGCATATACCACACCATATTGGGCCACATTGATCACGATTGTCCCAATCACATACATCCAACCGATTCTGGAAAACCGTTTTCTTGCGGCCTTCAGATCTACAACCGATTCATTTTCTCTCATCCCATCCATTCTTTTGTCCCCGCTTCCTGATTTATTAGAATATCTATCACACAAACCCTCCATCGCCTCAAAAGTCTTTACGCTATTCAAAAGCTTCACGCTCAAATCAGACCTGATGCGAACAACATGAAATCTTGCAAAAAGGATATGCATATATTACTATTCAGTGTAACATAAGATATGTAATTTGTATAGCAAAAGTGACATACCAGGAATCACACACATGTGACATCCTGCGGATCACGCCCATAACCTTTATTTATTGCCTTGGGGTCTTTCCCATCCGCCTGTTTCCATGCATTCAGCTTTCCGGTATCATATACTACTCCTGAATGGTTTTTCTATCTCGTGAATTTAGAACGCCTTCAAACCTGTACTATGTTACTGAAGGTATTTTCATCCCCGCAGCATGATTTACATTTCCAAATTCTGCACCCTCTTGATTTTACCTTACAAAAAGCCCCCGGTGAATCTCTCCACCGGGGGCTTCTAAGCAGGGCAATCCCTGTTTGCAACAGGGCTACAAGGATTCTTGATTGTACAACAATCTCATCCATTAAACATCCCCCACTGTAACGCTTTCTAATAGTTTTAATCATTCTGTATTCCTTTTAGAAAGAACTCTAAAACCATACCAAAGTTCTTTCTAAAAGGCTTTTCCCTTTCAATTTAAAGGTATTCTTTGACATCTCCTTCAGATATACCATAATTTTTTATGATTACTTTTTTAATATCTTCCTCGCCAATACCAAAGTCTCTCAACGACTTAACAGTGATCTGTATTCCCTTTTTCCGTTCTTCCACTATTTTCTGTTTTATTCTCGGCTCCATAATCTCCATCAACGCTTCATACATACTTTCATCTCCTATCAGCTCTTCGACTATTTTCCTATTTGCGCTAATACTTACTTCCAAAACAGAATCTGCCAGTTCCCTATCAGCCTTTTCTGTCATATGATTCCTTTCAGCCATCATCTTCTGTATGTCGCCCTTTTCCAGGTTTCCGGACAAGCCCTTCAACCATATATGCGCATCTTGATCCAGTTCACCTGTGACGACTATTTGTGTGGGAAACCATGTCTTTCCCTCAACATAGTAGATTCCTCCGTAAGCTTTTCTCACTTTGCATTCATGCCCTTCAAGATAGTTGAAAAGTTCTATCGGCTTTGCTTCCCGGAGAATGGATATCGTAATATCTTCTGCCTTTATAGCATCTACTGTTTTTCCATAAGACTTATAGAGACAGGCATATGCCAGCGTTTTATAAAAGGTATCTATATCCAAATGATCTTCCGGAGATTTATACTCCATAATATTATGCCCTTTAAAAAGCTTTCCTATTTCGCTAGCAATTTGAACGGAAGTTTCCTTCTTTATGACCAGCAAGTCAATCGCCAAAGGTTTTGTGTTCAGATTGTATTCTTTCTCAAATATTAAATCTGCCCTGTTCTCTTCAAAATCCAATCCCATGGCAGATACAAATGCCGAATGCCACTGTATCTTAGGTTCTTTCATAAAATCTCCCTTCTGTGCTTTTCAGTATATCATTTTTCATTCTCCTTTACCACCTGTCTATCCAAAATTTTATAAAATTACAGCTTACGCACAATTTTCTTGTCGGATTATGCCAGCGCCCCTTGCTGTATTGTCATCAAAAATGAGCAACTCAGTCTTTTGTCTCTGTGCAATAATCACGATCTCCGTTATCCCGACAAGGGGCCTCCGTTGGGCAATCCTATGCTGTTTTCCCGTCCGCTTCCCAATTCTTCTGTCAAGCACTGCCAGAAAATATAATTCCCGCTATTCAGACACTCCCTGACACTATAGACATTCAGTTACTTGTGAATACACAACATTATATTCTCAACATCCATAAAGCCATATTCCGAAGCATAAGCACAGGCAGCAGCGCCAGCCTTAGTATAAGCCTCCCAATATTCATAGTACAGGAGACTTCTCAACTCCACCAACAGCATTTGTTTGTTGTATAGGCCTCAAAATTGTACCTGAAACGTTTTTTGAGACGGTCTGCCATCCGTTAAGACCTGTTTTGTTTTACTCCACATATTACCGCTCTCCTTCTTCTGTATCAAGACTGCATAGACTATCGGCTATAACCTGCAATAAAAAGCCCCCGGTGAATCTCTCCACCGGGGGCTTCTAAGCAGGGCAATCCCTGT
>CAJTPN010000040.1 GCA_910578185.1 uncultured Acetatifactor sp. | reverse complement strand
CGAGCCTTGGATTTGTGCTGCAGCCCTCCTTTCCCCGCTGACCACAGCCAGCGATTTTTATGTCAGCAGGAAATTTTTTCCTGCTGTTTTTAGTATAGCATAGATTGCCGGGGCAGTCAAGATATTTCGATTTTGATAGACATAACGGTTTACCCGTTCACGCATAGCGCAAACGGGTAAACCGTTATTCTCTATTGTAAATCTAGACAGCTTATTGTATAATATTATTTACAATATTTGTGACTATATCTAATTAGCGGAAGAAAGCCAAGTATATTTAGAGCTCTAAACCTTGCTATCTATGGCTTTCTTGAGTTTTTCAATCAGTTAAATACAGACATTTGTGAACAGCTACTGGGCGATACGGAGAAGGCTCTCAGGGCGTCTCCAAACTTCAGACTGTTTCATGCATACATGGCGGTATATAAAAACGCTGCGGAGTTGATGTATTGGACAGACGCTGACACAAATATAGCTCTGACCGGAGAGGGGCTGCTGAGCATTGCCACCGACGAGGACTTTTTGAAGACAACAATAGGAGAAATCCGTAATGAGATGCTGGCCATAGATATGACCGCTACTGCGGAGAGAGAAGCAGGAGTGTCCTTTCTAAGCAGTTATGATTCTGCTGCTGCCGTCGCTTACGCCCGCGAGCATGCGGAGAATTACAGTGACAGCTATAAATCCTGGACCATAACCCAGGGCGGAGACTGCACAAATTTTGTTTCCCAATGCCTCTACGCGGGAGGAAAGCCCATGAGTGGGACATGCTCCTCCAGTGGCAAATATACGGACACAAGGGATTGGTTCCACATTCAATTCAGCGGCTTATGGAAGAGCTATGGATATACGACCACATGGATCAGTTGCGGAGATTTTAAAAAGTTTTGGCAGGGGAAATGCACCAGATACGATTACAAGACTACGATTCCAGATCTGATTGCCGTCTGCTCTGCGGGAGACATTGTACAGCTTTGCAACGAAGACACCATGGTCCCTTACCACTCCATTATCATTACAGAGAAGAGTGGCAATACCGCAAAGTATTGCGGACATTCCTATGACCGGCTAGATTATGACGTCAATGGAACAAATTTGGAGCCTACTTTAAACGATTATCTGATCTATCAGTTTTAACTCATTGATATCCTTCCAGGAATCCGGCGTCCTGCACCAAGAACATGGACCGAAAGGGGTACAAAGGAGGTAACAAACACGCAGAGTGGACATGAAACGATCAAATAAAATTTTATACGGCAGTTTTCTTGTCGCGCTACTTCCCGTTTTTTTACCATGGTTCCGTATCGGCTATGGGACTGGCATCCGCCCTCCCTGGAGAGGAATTTACATCATGAGATGGGAATTTTATTTAGTGGTGGCCCTGTATTATGTGATGGTTTTTTTGAAAAAGCGATGGGGCGTGGTGGCGGCTCATTTTTTGACTGGAGCTTCGTATGTTTTCGCTTTGAGCCGGTTTACAATTCGGACCCATATCAGCGAAACGCAGAATTGGAAATTTACCCTGTCCACTCTCCAGTGGACGTTTTGGCTCGCCATAGGTGCCATAGCCACACATCTTCTCTTTTCCGTTTTATGGATTAAAAAGCGTGGGACGCCACCCAATCTTGACCTCTCCTGAAGACCGGAGAGGCATTCCGCCGTACAGCTTCTTATTTGGCGAACAATGAATTTCGCAGTGCCGTCTTTTCAACTTTAGGAGGTATTTTTATGAAACGCAAGTTTTTCGCTCTTCTTACTGCCCTATGTCTCTTGGTTTGTATATCCCTTCCCGCAGGTGCGACATCCCCTATCGACTCTTCCCCGGCTAACTTTGTTTTTGAGCAAATTTCTGCCATTGCATCTACTATTCCCAATTGTCCCTGGAACGAAAGCACCACAATTTCAACTACAACCACACTTTTCAACCTTGACGGAATCCCCAATGGTTATATCTTTAACCTGTTAACAGATGATGCTGAATCTGGCTTTATCCAAATTCATGATATCGATGGTTCCTACTCTATTTACTGTTATGCTTTTGATGGTCATAGCGAAGTAGATAGTATGGCAAACTATTGGGGATACGACCTATCAGACACCGAAATTTATTTCTTGGGAAGCTTTAAATATGCAATTGCTACAGATTCAGGATACCTTAATTTAGCATCTAACGCCCCTATTGATATAGGAGACGAAACTGTACAAACTAATGCTATTTGCTTACGCGGAGCAGGTTTCCGTTGATCCTCTCATTATTGACGACGCAGAACCTTCTATGGAGTCTGGTATTATGCCTCTAGGCTCCGATGATGACTTCTATTGGCCTATAACAGACGATTTTAAAAATCTATCTATATCTTATAATGGCAAAACTCACAATGGTATGCATGACCACTGTACTCCTACTGCTGCAACAGGCATTTTCAGGTATTTAACTCACCTTGGAAAAACCTCTTGCACAAGCGGTGAATCTACTAATAAAACCTTTGAAAAGTTATATATCTCACTAAATACTAACAATATCAGTTTCTCTTCTTTTGTTTCTGTTGGTACTGCGAGAAACCAGATAGATGTTGGGCTTAGATCATATGCTTCTGGCAATAATTGTTCCTTTGATATTGAACGCTCTTCTTTTAACACCTTGAGTAGTATGAAAGATCATTTGGACCGTGGTAGGCTTTTATTGATATCCGTCGATGATTTCGGAGATCCGGCGGTAGATCATAGTATTGTAGCAACTGGATATTCCTCCAATTCGCTCTACATTCAAAATGGCTGGAGTCGAAACCGGATAATGTACAGTTATTCTAGCTTGGATATTGCGCAATACGTTTACATTTCTCCTCTCCCATGGTGACAAGTTACTTAAAAGGGGGTGCAATGCATAAGCATTGCACCCCCTTTTAATCCTCCTTAAAACGTCCCACTCTAAAAATATAATATCCTTTATCGGGGAACTTACATACGATCAGTTGTTGATTTACTTCAATTTCATTTATATTAAATGATATCATCCTGTCTTCTTGCTCCACATCAACCGTCTCTGGCTCACCCTTTGATGTTGGTGATCCAAGCGGTTCATCCATTTCGTAAATCTCATATTTAACAACCTCGCATTCTATTTCCTGTTTCCCCGAAAAAATAAGTGACAATCTATCCCCTTCCACAACGGAAATATACGGGATCTGCCTTGCCGTGTTATCTAGAAAACTTCCATCTGCATCTCTTGTAAACTTCCTTGTATATGGAACGAAATCAGTATATTCCCCATTAATTCTTATCTCTACTTCTCCCATTTCTTTATGGTTATTTTTTCCTATAATCATAATTAAAGTAGCCATTAAGGCAATACATACCAATGTAAACGCTTTTATTTTCTTTATTTTCATCATTTTCTCCTCCCATTTATGTGTCGGACGATACTAAACATTCACCAAGAGCCTCACGCAAACTCCTAAATATTTTTATTGCTCTGTCCCTTTTTCACTATTTTTCTATACTCTGCAAGTTCCTCCTCATGTCCTGCCCTAAACTGCTCCATCAGATCTCCAACCAGATCACTGATGCTTCTCCGTTGCACATAGGCAATCTTTTGTATATCCTCATACAGACTTGGCAGCACTGACAGACTCACCCGCTTCTTGATCTCCCGGTCCTCCTTCGGGCGACCTCTCCCGCTACCGGCCACTGCCGGCGCACCATCAACGATACTTCCTACAATCGAACCCCTCCGACGGTTCTCTCTATCCTCAAACTTAGCCATTCTCTTTCTCCACCCTTTCAAATCTTTCTGTGACAATTATTATATCTGCTATCTTATTGTACTCTATGGAAATTTCACTGCTGGGCGTCTGCTCCACCACCGCCAGCCCGTCATAGATTCCTTTCTTGGCAACCGCAAGTCGTTTAATTACGCCCAGGAGGTTATACTCTTTTTTCAAAGCGGCCAGTATCTCGTTATCATCGCCTACTCGCTTCTCATACAGCGTCGCAATGACTCCCAGCACCTTCAGCTCCGGGTTAATCAGCTCCTGGATCTCCTGGATGCTGTCCTGGAGCTGCGTCAGGCCACGATAGGCCAGATAATCCGTCTTGACGGGGATAATCACACCGTCGGCGCAGGAGAGCGCATTGATCGTCAGAATGGAGAGCTGCGGGGGGCAGTCTACCAGGATGAAGTCATACTCCCCTCGAATCGGACGCAGGGCCCGGTCAAGAATCTTCTCCCGGCTGGCTCTGGACAGCAGCTCCATCTCCATAGGAGCCAGGTCAATGATGGACGTAACGATGTGCAGCCGGTCACTGATCCGCTCGATGCACTCGCTGACCGGCACCCCGTCTTTTCTCAGAACGTCTACAATCGTCCTTTTTACCTCCAGCGGCTCCAGGCCCACGCTGATCGTCAGGCTGGCTTGGCTGTCCAGGTCAATCAAGAGGACCCGCTTTCCCTTCGCCGCCAGGGCCACGCCGAGATTGTGCGTCGTTGTGGTCTTCGCCACGCCGCCCTTTTGATTTGCAATTGCTATAACTTTCAAATCCTTCACTCCTTATTTCATTTATATAGTCTGCGTCTGCTATTTAAGTTATATAAATTATATTGTTTATTCCTCAGATTGTCAAGCAGAAAGCGGTGTCTCCGTTCCTGGAGCACCGCTTTTTATTTCATATACATAAAGTATTTATATTATATAATTTAATACCGATATATACTTTATGTCTTCACAAACAATCCTATAGGGCAAATATCCCTAAATCCTGGTGTCGAGATATACCAGCAGCCAGGGCCAGTCGGCTCCCAGCTCACCTCCAGGGTAATATCATGCCACCCATCCGGGAACAGAGCCGTGAAACCCTCGCCAGCATGAATGCCCCGGCCCTCCAGGAGCAGCCGAGGGTGCGGATCAGCGTCTGCCGGGTCCGGTAACTGAAGCTGTGCAAATCTTGTTTCCTCTGCCATATGTTCTAATTCCTCCATAGTTTTGACAATGCCTTGACCGGCTCGAACCTGGGCAAGCCTTCTCCCTAACTTTCCCACCAGATGAAATCCCTTCAAATCTCTTCAAGCGTCATTCTTGTAATCATATTCCTCACTGGCTAATAACCGTTACAAACTACCTCAATTCGTCACTCAACTCAAACGGAAGCCGCCCCAGATGAACCGTTTCCTTGCAAAACAAGATAAACGCAGCTTCTAAAGTCAGACCATTTTCCGCACAAACTCTTTCCGCCTGTTCTTTCAATTCCGCATCGATCTCCAACGTCACTTCAACCAAATTTCCCATATTCATCACTCCAACAGCCGGCCATAATCTCGTTTCGCATACACTACACGAGCAACTGTCACAAGCTTTTTTTCTTCATCGACCCAGTAAAACATCAAATAATTCTGCACTAAAATTTTTCTATATTCATGCTTCAAGGGTCGGATTGGCTGATACGCCGGGGGCGCATACGGAAATGACAGCACACTTTCCGCTGCATCGACAAGCTCCACCGCCAGATGATCCGCTGCACCTGGGTTTTGCAGTTCCCGGCTAATATACCGCACAATTTCAAGCATATCCTTTCGGGCAACGGGCAAATACTCTAATTTATACAACCTATTCCCCTCCGATAACTGCTTTCATCGCTTTCAGCACATCCTTGGAGGAATACCGCTGCTCCGTCATCTCGGCCTCTCTCTCTGCCTCCTGCAACTTGAAATAAACCTCACTCTCAAATTGCAGATTTTCAAACGCCTCCATGCTCAAAACAACCATATCGCCATACCCATTCTTAGTCAAAAATACCGGCTGGGCCGTTTCATGCACCGTTCTGGAAATGTCCGCAAAATTATTTCTCAAATCAGAAACCGGTCTAATCATATTCATAACATCAACCTCCATGCTGATATTTTAGCATAATTATGCTAAAATATCAAACCTTTTCTCAAGTTCTATCTCAACTCATGCACATGGACTGCACATGGACATTTAGAAGGCTAAAAGCCCTTGATCTAAGCGGCTTTCCGGACGCAGTAACGAGGGGGCCGGTTTACCCTCAAAGGGCCGAAAACAGCTCCTAAAGCATTGCACGAGCCTACGCGCCCCTCTCTGGGAGAGGGCAGTCCCACCACTTCCGTATGGTCTTAGGGTCAAGGCCAGTGTCCCGGTGACAATCAGCCTTGCGCCCTTTTGGGTGCTGCTGCCGCCACTCCCACACCAAGTTCTGCGCCGATGGGCGTCCATTTCCCTCCCTCCAATCCTTTTTGCCCTGCTGCCTCGTCCTAATATCCCTAATAGCCCTCGCCACTTCAAGATGATCTACTTGCTTATGCCAATTTCTTTTATTGACCGGCATAGTCATACCGGAAAGCCTTGCTATATCATCCCTGGGAAACGTCACATAGTCCTCGTTGAACATTGAGAGAGCCGCCTCTATATCCTCCCTGGTAAAACGGTTGACCTCCTCAACGCTCATTTCATCATAAGGCAGAAGGAGGGAATAAGCATCCTGGCGAAGCTCTTCCTCCTCAATCCCACATTTCTTTGCGTAAATTGCCAAGGTCATTATTCCATGATAGCGATGGCCCACACGGATCTCGTCCTGAATACGTCGCAACCACCAATCATAGAGATCTCTCTTCACCGTCCAGCGACCTCTCCGCTCGCCCTTCACGATCCGGCGTTCATACCAGTCCGGGTACTTCTCCTTTGCTGCCGCCAGAGACATACTACTCTTTTTCAAAATGCCCTGCAACTTCTGCCGTTCACCGTTCGACGCTGGTATGTATCCCAACAGATTATCCAGCTCTACCCGGCCCCCAAACTGAAACGCTACCACAGGATAGCCTTTACCCAATTTTGTTCCGGAGCCGACTACCCGGAACCCCTGCATAAGACCCTGCATCTGCGGCTGCTTAATAGAGGACGTGTACCTGTTCCAAATCTGCCGGGTCAGGGAATACTTCAGTTCCTTCAGATAATGCTGATTTTGCGGATACATAGGAACCGGCTCGGACAGAACATAATACAGGTGCAACCCTGTCCCGCTGTTCACCACAAAAGTAGCCTTCGGCAAAATATCCTTGTTCATCTGATGCAACACATCCCGGAGCTGAGGCATTCCAACTCCATCAATATCGAAAACCAGGGCATAAAGGAACCGCGCAAACTTCCCAGACCTCTTTCTCCCATAATACGAAATCGGCGCCATAATGGTAAAATCCGTGTCTGCTAATTCCTCCAGCATCTTCAGATCGTCCGTAATGATGTACCGCTTTGCCTTCCCGTCCCCCTCGATCTCCAAAGCAATACCATTAAGAGAACCACCCTTACCAGGGAGAGAAACAGCGATTCCATTCGGTTTTTTATCCTCATAATGTCCTTTTCGCTCAAAAGACCCCTCCGGGAAAATCTCTCGGTAGAAATCAAATGGCTCAACCTGTTCTAAAAACTGCTCCAGGTGGGCATTCTTCTCTCTATACAAGGCTTGATATTCAGCAACAGTACCCCGGAAACCACTCGACATAGACGCACCTCCTACACAAAAAAGAAAAAGAAGCAAAAAGAAAAAAGTCCGCTGCGGCGGGGACGGGGGAGCCGCCTGCGGGCGGCAGGGGAGAAAGGGGGAGCTAAAGAGCGGCCCCTTCGGGGCCTTAAAGAGAAAGTCACCTCCCCCTTTCCCCCCT
>CAJTPN010000039.1:5594-8110 GCA_910578185.1 uncultured Acetatifactor sp. | reverse complement strand
GGTTTTGAACTGTGGCTTAGCACTATTTTTTTACTTCAACTCCGAAAGACAGGTAGCAGGATCCTCCACATTTTCATACGCCATCTCACTCCTGATATCGATGACTTCCACCTGCACCTTTGAATATATCTTCATATCATATCTGATATTGACAAAATCATTTATGATCGCGGCACTCACCCTGGAAAACATTGTCATCAAAACAAACCCGCATACCGCAGGCAATAAGATGACATAACTGCCCTCCCCCCGGACAACCCTGATCGCATCGTTCACAAACGCCGCCGTGATGAACACCTTTATCGTGGGGATAAAAGAATTCAGTATCCTGTATAAGGCTTTGATACTTGTCGCGAGCGGCGCTGCCTTAAAAGGTATCTTCACGTAATCCAGCACCGTGTACTTTTGACCTGTTCTTATCACTCTCTGTGTATCATCATATCTGGCCAATCTGTCAGCCTCCTTTATTACAACATAGGGGAGAATCCATAAAAATCAATCACCAGATATAAGGCATTAATCCCATCACCTGGCTCTTTTCTTGTAATCAGCAAAATCCCTCTCTCCTCTTGACCACACAATACGCTGTAAGTCATAGCCTTTATTCCACATCTAACCCTCTACGCTTCTTCATCACAAACAGCAGAAAAAAACACCCCTGACAATACCCCTAAATCTGTACTGTGATTTACAAATATGATCTTCACGTGACCGGATACAATGAAATTCACATAAAGACCCTCACTACTGGCGATCACTCTTTTCTCACATAACTCTCTTCCGCTGTCACTATCCAATATCTGAATGCTGAAATCCCTGTTAAATTCCCACCATGCCAAGATATAGAATGAGAGCATATAAGGCTTATCTTCAAGGAGCATGATATCCATACAGGCTTTTTTTTCAAAAAACTTGCATTCTGCAAAACTGGACTTTCCATCCCTTGTCCTGACATAGACCGGATCGTCATATGTGGAAATTTCCTTCCATTTCTTTGGAATAAAACCATGATATACGATACGGATCCGCTCCCCTATTTCTCTTTCTTCAAAAATGTCAAATCCCGCGTCCCCATATGCACCGTTCCAATTCCCCATAGTAGATCTGTCTTCACCGACATATCTCGCATCACTTGTGACGATTTGCCCTTCCGGCTTTGGCAGGCAAGGTTCTTCATTCATGCTTTCCAGCCATTGCTGAAGTGCCTCCGTCTCTTTTTCCCTCACATCCTCCAGCAGTCTGACACAGCGTTCAACAAGTTCCACCTTCATAGTAATATTGTATTTTAACAAAATATTTCTTATCAAAAGGCATTGTTTTTTGATCCCTTCTAACTTGGCTATTATATCAGAATCGTTTCTTAAATAGCCATAATCTCTCATATAGATGCTTAATCTTAACAACGCCAATTTATGTTCATATAGGATGTCGTATGAGCGTATTTGAACCAAGATTTTTGCCTCTGCGATATAATGCAGATAACCGGTCAGCTTTTCATAAACATCAACCCCAAATTCAAAGAGGTCGTCATTCAGAAAATCCAGACACCTGTAAACGGGCAGGAAGCGTCTGTTAGAATTTTTTGCCCCTATATAATCCCGAAGCAATTCCCTCACAATACCCAAATCAAATATGATATCCCTACAGCAGGGCTTCATGAGTAATACCTTATCTAAGATACATGGCAATCTAAGAACATTCTTAAACGCCGCAAAAAACTCTTTATAAGAACAATTCGCCCTCTGATATTTGAAATTTTCAAAAAAGTCCGCCACCGACAATTCCCTATTTTCCTGATCATACCCAAAAACCAATATGTCATGGGCATCATGCTGTTCTTCATACATCTGATAGGCCGGTATATAAAACCAATCCACCGGAAGATATACATATTTCCCCTGATCGATATAATGGATCACTTTCTCGATCAGATCTCTCTCATTGCCATCTCCTATAAATTCTTCAATATCCAGAACCTCTATACTGAGAAAAGGACAACGGTACACTGTATTGAGCATATCTCCAACACAGAAATCCAGATTCATCCCGGTATAGCTTCCCCTGTTAATCTGAAGCTGTATGCAATAATTTAAAAACCATAACTCTCCGTCGCTGAATTGCTGGATTATCGCGAGCACATTTGCATACCTGGGGAATGCGGTAATAACAGGCTCACGCCAATATAATTCGCGAGATGACTTACTTGTCAATGTCTCCTGTGTCATCAAATCCACAATCTTTCTCATTCTTTATCCTCAGTCCTGTTTGATCCCCTTACTCACATCTACATTCTTAATCTAACACATCACTTATTTTTTGTCAACAATATATTTTATTGTATAGTATTGACCTGTCAATACAATGCTCATATATTAAAATAAAAATATAACATCTGGCATCTGCAGTGAAAACGAGGTTATACCAATGGCATTATCAGAGGGCATCAAAAGGGGCACCGTCGAACTTTTAATTTTGACAATACTTCAAGATCAGGATATGTATGGCTATCAGCTCTC
>CAJTPN010000039.1:0-5585 GCA_910578185.1 uncultured Acetatifactor sp. | reverse complement strand
GAACTTTTAATTTTGACAATACTTCAAGATCAGGATATGTATGGCTATCAGCTCTCACAGGAACTGGCAAGCCGCAGCAAGGGACTATACACACTCCAGGAAAGTTCTATGTACCCTACCCTCTATCGATTAGTCAAAAACGAGTGCTTTCTGACAGACAGGAAAAGGTAGGGAAACGGCGGGTGCGGGTCTATTACCATTTAGAAGAGACAGGAAAAGCTTATTTGGAAACAATACGAAAAGAATATTGCTCGATATGCCGTGGGATGCTTTACATTTTAGGCATTGAGAATATGAAAGAACTGGGGGAGTAAGCAAATGACGCAGCAAAAGATAATTTCCAGTTACTTAAGGTAGGTGAAAAGAAATTGCCCCTTTTCTTTCCGAAAAAAACTGGTTGCAGACCTTAAGAGCCATCTTTTTGATTACTTTGATGATAACCCTGGCAGTACATACGAAGATATCACAAATCATTTAGGGCCGCCCGAAAAATTTGCAGATGAGTACCTCTTGGTCATGGAAGAAACCACCAGAAAGAAAGCCATACAAAAAAACAGATGGGTCAAATGGAGTGTCTTGACCGGCGTTGTCACCATTGTACTCATCATAGTGGTGACGGCAGTCTGGATACTTGTCGAGGTTTCCCAAAAGATAATACACTATTATTATGAGTATATTACTGAAAATAGTATTAACTATTAATTGGAGGACAAAACTATGAAGAAATTTTTGACACTGTTAATGACAACCGCCATGCTGACTGTCGGATTTGCAAGCACCTCTCTTTCTGCCTGCGCTGCAGCAGGCAACATAGCTCATGAGAAAATCATCAACGAAACAACCGAATATTTTGAAGATGGAAGTTCTGTTACCATTATAGTGACAGAAGAATCAACTTCCCCAACACGGACATCAGCGTATTCAAAATCCGGTTCAAAACATTACATTTTCTTAAGTGAGGACAAGGTTGAACTCTGGCGTTTTACTGTTCATGGAACATTTATGGTAAATCCCGGCATAAGTGCCCCCTGTACAGATGATTCTTACGACATCGACATCTCCGATGAGGCATGGCAAAATGAATCAGCTTTAACATACCATTCCGGGAATCAGGCAATAGGAGAGGCTGTTTTTATAGAAAAGTTTCTATTTATCACCATTGATACTATAAATTGCAATGTCGTTTTATCCTGCGACAGCAACGGAAATCTGGCATAGCATTTTTCAGAAAAGACGAGCAATATGATATCTGTAAAATAAGAATCTGGCACCCCATTCCTCTCTATAGACTCTGACTTTGGATAGTGCTAATCTCACAGCAACTGTCTGCAGTGCTGCCGGAAAAATAAGAACACCTTAAAGTACTTTGTATTGTTCTTCTCCGGCAGCACTACAAATTTCATATTATCTAAAAAGCGCCGAGGCAATGGCCATCATCTACAGCGTTTCCGAATTGGCAGAGCTTAATCATCTCAGGTCATACTTATATTTCAGGCATCGGCTTATGGGATTGTCCATGTATTATTCTTCGCGATATGCCGCCTCTTTTGCAAGGTCTTTTCCTATTCCGAGTTTCTGCAATCCCCACTATCTCTTTTTCGCTACTTCCCACCGATTATCTTTGAACCGCCTGTTCCTTCTCTGCCGGTAAAAATTTCTTAAGGTGGTACCTTCATTACTTACGTCACCATGTCATATCCCTTATACCGCCAGGAGGGCATACTTGCCGGACGGCTTTTTGCGTAATGTGATAACTCTGATTATATTTTTTTGTGGGTGTAGGCTCCGAAAAGCCTTGATATTACACAATGTCATTAACTTAAGGAATCTTTTACATTTAGAATTGTAAAAGGTTCCTTTTTCTGTATTATTACTGTATAATAAAAGTAAATAGCTGATGTTTTTTCTTAAGGCAGGTGATTTTATGAAAAACTCTCAAAAACGTACCTGTTATGATATCAGTTTAATCTATCAGGATGAATTCCATGATTTTTGCAGAAACGGGAATCCGTCCTGTTTTATAAGGAACAGAAAAATGCCGCTGAAAGATCTTCTGTTCACCATGATCAACCGAAAGGGGATTACTTTGAGCCTGGAACTACGAAATTATATGAAAACCGCGCATCTGGGAATGGAAATATCAAAGCCCGGCTATCTGAAACAACGTATGAAGCTGAACCCGCTGGCTTTTTATGAGCTCTACCGCCATCATAACAGGAACTTTTACGCGGAACCCGGATTCTCTACCTTCCACGGATATCTAGTGCTTGCCGCGGACGGCTCAGGGATCAATATCCCTACTACAAAGGAAACTCTGGAAGAATTCGGGACATCCAGTAGGAAAGGGACAAAGCCCCAGGCATCCATAGGGCTTGGATGTGTGTATGATGTCATGAACCGGATGGTTTTGGAGAGTGACTGCCGTAAATGTAAATTTGATGAAATGCGGCTTGCGGAAGAACAGATTGACCGTGTGCGAGAAACAATCGGCATATCACAGCCGTTTGTGGTCCTCATGGACAGGGGGTATCCCTCCACCCCGGCCTTTATCCGGATGATGGAGAAAAACATCTTATTTCTGGCGCGTCTCAAATCCAGTGATTATAAAAAAGAGCAGGCTGCTTTGTGGGCACCGGACACATGGGTGGACATCTATCTGGACAAGAACCGCATCGGGCATTATCAGGGAACAGATATTGGCCGGCGCATGGAAGCGCTTGGATAGATCACCTTGCGGATGGTTAAAGTGCCGCTGCCGGAAAACCAGGAAGAAGTACTCATCACAAATTTGCCAACCGAAACCTTTGACTGCCAGCAGATAGCGGAACTGTACCATATGAGATGGGGGATTGAAACGGCATACGAGACACTGAAATACCGTCTGCAGATAGAGAACTTCACAGGGACCAAGCCGATTTTGCTGCTGCAGGATATATACAGCACAATCTATATCAGCAACCTTGCGGAGGACATCATCCGTGCTGCTGAGGCGGAATTGGACGAAAAAGAAAAACACAGGAAACATAAAATGATGATAAACCGGACAGTAAGCATTGGGATACTGAAAAATGACCTGATCTATATTCTGTTGGAAAGGGACGCGCGGAAACAGGATAAACTGTTCCAGCAGATCTATGAAGACATCAGCCAAAATCTGGTTCCAATAAAACCAGACCGCCATTACCACCGGACAAAGGGGCAGCTTGCGGGAAAATATTCAAATACGCATAAAAGGGCCTATTAATCAGCAAAGTTATAGAACATGGATACATCTGGCATGATAAATACAGCAAAATAGCATGAAATATCAGGATTGATTTCCAGAACAATACCGGATACCTTTCTTCCATGAAGGGGGCATAAAGGTATCTGGTATTGTTTCTTTTCTTAAGTTAATGACATTGCGTAAGCACATGGCTTGCGGGCTTTGTAGCCGCCATTCCTGCGGCAGCTTTCGATCCCTGAGTAGGACTCGAACCTACAACAACTCGATTAACAGCCGAGTGCTCTGCTAGTGATGGATATGCAACCGTAAATGATAAAGCAGAAGTTACTTTTTCTTACTCACAATCCCTTTCTCCGTTTATGAGTTTGCCGTAATGCTATTACGGTAATACGGGGCTGTATATCCCCTTCCCTGGGGAACGGAATCTGGAGCAGCCACGGCATCTCTTTCTGGTACTCAAACTCCCGCTCCGCAATGGCAGGTACCCGTCCTGAATCGGCGCAGATTCATCAGGAGCCTCGCCGCCTGTCATTCCCATCACAACTCTGAACATAAGTCAATCAATTTCCTCCGCTAAATTCCGGTTATGGTTCAATCCAAATATAGTGTTTGTCTGCTGTGACTTTTTCTATTTTCCCTCCATTTGCCAATGCAACGTGGATAGACGGTATATTTTGATTTCGAATGGTTAGCAGTAATTTCGCCACACCAATTTCTTTGCTTTCAGCAATCAAAAAGGATAAGAGCTTCTTTCCCAAGCCTCTTCCCCTTGCGAAAGGACGAATAGTGTATCCCACATTTCCGCCGTTTTCCAGTAAGGCGTCTGTCAAGAAATGCCGTACTTTACCAAAACCTACGGGGCTGTTATTTTCCAAAAGCCAAAAAATAGTTTCTGGGACTTTCCATCCATCAATGACACCAACCTGATCAGAGTTTTTAGCTGACCTTCTTAACCATTCCTTGTACTCATCATAAGTTTTGTTGTTCACTGAATTGATGAATCCATTTTCTTCTGCGGGTAATTCCTGAAGCATTTCGTAGATATCACATCCATCATCTATGCTAAGTTTTCTGATCTCCAAACACATAACAACACCTCCAAACAGACTCACACGCCAAAACGGTATTCCTTTTCTTCCTTTTCATTTGCAACAAGCCCGAATTTTTCTATGATCATATCTGCCACTTCATCCGGACGAAGACTTGTATTATCTATCTTAATATGATTCTGAAACCATATTTCTCCATCATTTGAATTCAGTCTATGCCTTTCAATGTCTCTTAATAGATTGGATTTGCTCCATGCGATATCCCTTTTTGATGCTTTACGCTCCATTCTGTGAGGAGTTTCATTTCTCTCAAGTCTTGCTTCGAGACTCGCACTTAATTCGGCAAAATAAAAATTGCCGCCATTCGCTGTAAATAGATCCGCCACCCCCGACAAATACGACCGCTCCTGCGGCATCTCAAAAGCACAAACATAGGTGAATATCAAATCGACATCATGCTTTACCGCAAGTTCAAAAGCCTTTTCTCTAAAGGCCGCGTTAAACTCTTTTTGTGCCGGAGTTCCAAAACCAAATATCTTATCAGACACTTCTATGCTGTCATGGTTCATCATCATGTTGTACTTCAATTTATCCCTCAGATTTTCCGCAACCGTCATTTTCCCTACTGCTTGAGGGCCACATATTATAATTAAATTTGCCATGTTAAGATTCTCCATAAATTCTTGTTTTTGCCGCCATCGGCAACACCAAAATCATATCATACAATCAATTCAAATCCAGCTTTACTTTCGTAAGCTCGCTCATCATAATCGGTTCCGGAATGGTTTTAATCTGCTCGAAATAATTTTCGTAATCAAATTTCCTCATGTCCATTCATAAATAGGGGTGTGTTTATTATATCCCATCATAGCGCCCATACAATCCCACCACCGCACAACTGATCGCCCTTCAGAAAATATTGGGGTGCGATTACAGCGACTTCTTCCGGTCATGCTGAACAACACACTTCCTCGGTTCCCTGTTATGCCGACCACCTTTAAACTTTTTCTTTCTCTGCCTATAAGATTTTCTTAAAGTGATTCCTTAACTGCATATGCCACCAAACGGGCGTACTTCCCCCCTTGGTGGCATTCTTCTTTTTAGCACATCTGTCCCTGGCAGAATAAAAAATTCGGAGTATTCGATATCAGGAGTTACTTTTCCTTGCTCACATCCATGCCACCCACACAAATACCTTATTTCCTGAGAATTCCTTTCCTATGCCACCCAATTTCACAGTAACCCATATCTCTGGGTGGCATCTTTCTTTCCCGCCAAGCCTTGCAATACGCCCAGCTTTGTTGGGTGTT
>CAJTPN010000038.1 GCA_910578185.1 uncultured Acetatifactor sp. | reverse complement strand
ATTGCCTGAGCAGGAAAGAAATCCTGCATTCCTTTAGCCGTAAGGGAAATCCATACGATAATGCCTGCATGGAATCCTTCCATTCTGTACTGAAAAAGGAAGAAATATATCTTCATACTTATCAGGATTCAAAGGAGGCCCGCAGAGCAATCTTTGAATCCATAGAAGGCTGGTATAACCGTAAGCGGATACATAGCTCTACTAATTATTTGACACCACAGCAAAAAGGAGGATGAGGAACTTAAAAAAGCAGCATAATCTTTCGACTTTTTTGTCCAAAGTATTGACATAGGTCCAAATCAAAAAATATAATGGGAATGTAAACAGGATATATGAAGACGGTGGTGTGTTTAATAATGGCTCATGTGTCCCAGTTAGATTTGAGCAATGGATTGTTACTCCAGAGGGAGTAATCACAAGCTGTCATGAGAAGCCGTTGGATGAGGATTATTGTTACGGAATAGTAACAGAAGATAACACTAGATGAAGGAAAAATAACAAAGCTTAAATATGAACACTATAAAAGGCTTACGGAAGGAAAATGTTCCATATGTGCTTATAAAATGCTATGTATGGGAGGCTGCAAAAGCAGAATGACGGGGCCGGAACGTGAAATGTTTTGTGAATTTTAAAAAATTCGATTAATGACAGATTAAATGCAAGATTAAATTTGGAAATTTTTGCCGCAAAGCGCGGGAAGTGGCAGACATTATACCTGGAAAGTGGAATTAAAGTTATCATGATACCATTGGAGGAGCTTTAAATGAAAAAGCGGAAAAGCGTTATTTATGGAATCAGGGAGATGTTTCAAATATTATGGAATTCTGGAAGGCTCATGACCTGCCTTCTTGTTTTTAACAATCTGATCCGGAACACCCTGTGGCCTCTAAGGGCTCTTATCGTTGGAAAGCTTGTTGATGTCATTGTGCAGTCCTCCGCTGAAGGGTTTGCCAGATATGAGAAGGAATTTGTAATTTATTCTGCCGCTTTTTTTCTGCTGTTTGCGCTGAACCGCATATGGTGGCCCCTGAACAGCTATACGCAGACCTTAATGCTTGCAAGAATCAGCGACAGATCAAAAAGGATGTTAATGGATGTCATGGAAAAGACTGGCCTGGTTTTCTTTGATGATCCTGAAAATGCTGATCTTTATTCCAGAGCACAGACCCAGATCGATGGAAGGCAGCCCATCAATGCCGTCAATAAAACGGTAGGACTGATTTCGCTGACCATCAGCTTTGCTACCGCTTTCGTGGGAATGGTATCCGTCAGCATTCCGGTAACGGTCATTTTATTGTTAAGCTCTCTTCCGGCTGTGCTGTGGGAAAACAGATTCAATGAAAGAATCTATGAGTTCGACCAGAAATCTGTCAGGGAAAAACGTTTTATGCAATACCTGTTTGCACAGCTGGTTGATAAAAGATCGGCAAAAGAGATCAAAACATTCCAGGCCGAGAATTTTATCGGAGAAAGGCATGATGCGTCTTTACATGAGTATATCAGGAAATATTTAAAGCTGGTAAATATGAAATTTGTGGTGGATATCCCGCTGTGGCTGATTCTTCAGGCGGCGCTTATGACAAGCTATTATATGATCATTGCGAAAACTGGAGAGGGAACCCTGGAATTAGGATCCCTGAGCTTCTTCCTTGCGGTCGCCGTCAGCCTTCAGGACGCAATCAAAAATTTTGGCTCGTCTTTTAACGGAATTGTGAAATCCGGCAAGTATTTCAATGTTTTCCAGGAACTTACCCGGAAAGAAGAGCGGGACAGTGAAAAGAAAACATATGTCAGAATACCTGAAAAGATCGAAACGATTGAATTTCGGAATGTTTCTTTTTCCTATCCAAATCTGACCGAAAAAGCCGTGGATAGCGTAAGCTTCCTTCTGCGAAACCCGCAGGCGGTTATCATGGTCGGCGAAAACGGGGCAGGAAAGACTACTCTGGTGAAGCTCCTTCTGGGCTTTTATAAACCGACCTCGGGAGAGATTCTTGTGAACGGGGTAAACATTGACGACTACAAACCGGAAGAATATTTTGCGCTGTTTTCGGTATGCTTCCAGGATTATATGAAATATGCGTTTTCGTTCCGGAATAACATTCTGCTGGGGGAGCCCGGCGATGAGGAACGCTATCAGAAAGTTGTGGCCGAATCGCAGCTGGACGAGGTTCTGGCCCGCCTGCCAGATCGGGATGAAACTTATTTGTCGCGGGAGTTCGATGAAAGCGGGACCGAGCTGTCCGGAGGGCAGTATAACAGGATTGCGATTGCAAGGGCTATGTACAGGGATTCCTCAGCGGTTGTGTTTGATGAGCCAAATGCCGCGCTTGACGCGAAGGCGGAAAGAAATCTTTTTGAAATTTATGAAAGGCTTACCGGGAACAAACTGGGAATTATGATTACGCACAGGCTTTCAACGGCCGTGAAGGCCGATCTGATCCTTGTCATGAAGAATGGGAAACTGGTTGAGAGCGGGACGCATCAGGATTTAATGCAAAAAAACGGAGAGTATGCCCAGATGTTTTCCATGCAGGCAAAACACTATGTATGATTCCGGAGCAAAAAGCCTGACCACACGGCAAGCTTGCCTGCCAGTGGGAATCACATTTTATGAGGGAGGCTGAACATGAAGAAGATTTTAAAATCGTTTACGGTACTAATGAAAATTGCGCCTGTTCTTACGATAGCCCTTGGATTTTTTACAGTTTCTTCTTTATTTTTGGGACCGTTGTACTCGCTGATTGACAAAAAACTGTTTGATTCGGTGCAGTCCGGGCTAAATACAGGAATTGCCGGTGGTGCGATTCTGCAAATCATCGGGCTCTATTTTCTTTACAATTTGGGCGTGTATCTGCTGTATAAGGCGCAGGAGATGATCAATACCTATATGCAGACAAATGTGAGCGCATTCTTCCGGACGAAGGTGATCCGAAAACTGTGCCATATGGAATATGAAAGATATGAAGACAGCAGATTTTATAATTACCTGAAAACGATTCAAAAAGAAATCGACGGCGGCAACGTCCTTGGGAATTATGTGAATTCGTTGTCATTGGTGGCAGAGCTCTGTTCGGCGGTCTATCTTGCCGTCCTTCTTGGCAGGCTTGGCATCTGGCCTGTTGTTGCAGCGGTGATCTGCTGTATTCCGGGGTTTCTACATCAGGCTTCTTATGGGAAAAGAAACTGGGAGTTCAATACTTCAAAAATTCCCGCGAAAAGAAAGATCGATTATTATTTTTCCCTGCTGTCCTCACCGGAAGCATATAAGGAAAACCGGATTTATCATACGTCGCCTTTTTACAAAGAGCGTTATTCTTCGCTCTTTGGACAATACTATAAGGAGCTGAAAAGGTTTAATTCCGAAAATTGCAGGAAAGGAATTTTGATGGCATTATTTCATGCTGCGGGGACGGTTTCCGTGATCATTTATGCTTACTATAAGGCGGCAAATGGAATGATCACGCTTGGAGATGCCGTGCTTTTTGCCGGCGTCAGCCAAAGCATCTACAACAACATACAGAACGCTGTTTTTCATTGCGGACAGCTGAACGAGGGGAGAAAAGCGGTAGAGAACATACTTGGTTTTCTGGAGGAGCGCGATGAAATGGGGCAGTGCTCTTCTGGCGATCCAGCTGGGCAGATGGAGCACCGCGATTCCATAGAATATTGTGATTCCATGGAATACAGCGATCTTATGATAGAACTGGAAAATATCGTCTTTTCCTATCCGAACACCGGAAAAAATGTGCTTGATGGCGTCAACCTGAAGATCCGGAAAGGGGAGAAAATAGCGGTTGTCGGTGAAAATGGAAGCGGAAAATCAACTCTGGCAAAACTGATCCTGGGCTTATACATGCCTGATGTTGGACGGATCCGCTATCACGGCAGCGGAATGAAACAGACAGACGGGGAAGGGCGCATTGGAACCGCGTGCTTCCAGGATTACTGTACCTATTCCATGACAATCCGTGACAATGTCGCTTTGGGGAATCAAGAGGAAGAAAAAAACAATGACAGACTTCTTTGGGCGATCGATCAGAGTGGGCTTGAGAGGAAGGTTTTCGACAATGACCTCGAAAAGCAGGTGACACGCAATTTTGATCCAAAAGGCTTTGCGCCATCGGGCGGACAGGCGCAGAAGCTTGCGCTCGCGAGGGCTTTTGTCTATGGAGAGGGGATTCTGATTCTCGATGAGCCAAGCGCTTCACTGGACGTAAGGGCTGAAAATGAAATCTTTGAGATTACATTAAAGCTTATGGAAAAAAGAACGACACTGGTCATTACGCATAGGCTGGCAAATGTTGTAAACTGTGACAGAATCGTTTATCTGGAGAACGGGAAGATCTGTGAGGACGGCACACACGATGAACTGATGGCAAAAAACGGGAAATATGCGGAGCTGTTTCATATACAGGCGAAAAAGTATATTTCATAGGAGACTTTTTGACATGGACCATTTAGGCAATAAAAAATAAACTTATGTATCAGACACTTCCTCCACGGCTTCCGGCTCCCCACTGGTCGCCCTTACAATCGTTTCATAAGGCACAAGATTATGATTCCCCATGTGGCAGTCCCTCCATTTCTTTCTGCAACATCTGCAAAGCACTGTGTATGTGATGCCATGCCGTACTCCGGCAGCTCCCGTACATTTCCCCGATTTCCTGTTGTGTGTAACGCCCGAAAAAGTAAAGGAAAATGATTTCCCTCTTTTTCTCCGGCAATGATAACAGGGCAGCGGCAAGTTCTCCGTTAGTGAGGATAATGGATATTTCTTTTTCCCGCCGTCTGCTCCGTTCTCGCCATACATTGATAGCCGCATAGCGAATGACAACTTTGCAGAAACCGTTGAAAGTATACATGATATGTTTCCTATATGATTCTGTGCAGTCCATAGGAAATTCCCCCGTTCTCCCACATAGGGCATTGCGTGGTTTGCAGTTGCATTTATAATTCAGAGGAGAGGTAACATATATTATCGCTCCTTGATTATACATACCATTCAGAGCGTATCTGTCCTTATACATTTCAAATAAATAATTCCCCATAAAGATAAACTGATTACTGTAACAACGCACTTATTCCATAACCAAACAGGATTTTGTTCATCAGCATATCTGATAAACAGATAAATGTACTCTACGCCCGAAATTCTAAGCAGACTGCGTACTAAAAGAACTATTAGCCACACAATACCACAAGCCAATGTTGCTATATGTTCCCCGGTATAATAAATTCCAAACAACGCACATAAAGATGACAAAAAGAATGCTGGTGGGAAATAAATAATAAGCAGTTCCCATAATGGCAATTCGTATCTGAAAGCAGACGAAAACACCATACAAAAAACAGCAAATAAATTGGATATTCCAAAGGTGATAACATAACGGAGCAGTACCCAATGGAACAGGGAGCTGCTTTGTGCAGCAATAATATCAAAATTACTGTCTGCCCGTGTCTTTCCCCATTCGCCCACGGCGATTGTCGCAAAAAACGGGAACATCACTTCAAAACTGACCGAATAAAAATGAAGTAGTTCCCCGGCAATCGCAGAAAGTACAATTAGTGCAGACGTAAAAGCTGCTGATATGATAAAAAAATTTATCCCTATAATTTTTATCTCACTCCTGGCTCTCCTTATCATTCTGACCTCCAAAATCTATGTCTCAAAAATAATAGTCCTCCGAAAACTAGACCACTCCCCATAAGAAAAGCCCCATTTGCTAAAATGCTTCCAGTTTCATTAAATGACCATTTGGGATTTACCCATATGAAACGAATCAAATCTCCGGAAGTAATCATATAAAATGGTGCTGCATTTGCTGAACCAACATAAGCCGCATTGATGCCAAACAATATAGCAGCAAAAAGATAGAACAATCGTATATCTATCATTCCCGGTAATGCAACCGAACACAAACTGACAAATAAACTTACTGGAAATGCGGAAACAATAATTGCTTTTACCAGCGGAACGGTACAGTCAAGTAACGAAACCGAAAAAGGAGCTGCCACGAAATAAA
Organism: uncultured Acetatifactor sp.; assembly: GCA_910578185.1. Lineage (GTDB taxonomy): Bacteria > Bacillota > Clostridia > Lachnospirales > Lachnospiraceae > Acetatifactor. The sequence goes on along the minus strand of CAJTPN010000038.1, from coordinate 3,074 downwards.
CAGCCGTATTTAAGGCAAGGAAAATACATAGCATTGAAAAAGCATACAAAAAACCGCCCAGCAGCTTTCCCAATATATATTGCCTTTTTTGCAACGCATGGGACATAAGCAGAAGTTTCATTCCTGTTTTATTATCCAGCGAAAAACGCTCTGCCAGCAGGAACATCAAGCCAAACATCAGAACAAAACCATTAAGGCTCATTGTCCGATAAACAAAGTAAGCTGGCTCATTTAAAAATTCTAAACGTGCCAAATTGCTGGCAGAGGGGTAATTATCCAACAATGCAAATACTGTTGCCGCAAGAAGCACGCCCCACGTTGCCAGTCTCTTAAACTGCATCTTATATTCATAACGGATAATTGCAAGCATTTTACGCATGTGCTTTCCCTCCCATACAATACACATAGGCATCTTCCAAAGTTGCCGCATCGGTCACAGCCCCCGGAAAAGAGGAATCTTCGTCCATTATTCGTGCGGTCAATCCGTGGCTTTCATAAGTCGTCTGCAAGACTACCGATTTCTTTTGGAGTTCGACAAGCTGATTTTCATTTTCTAAGTGTAAAAGTTTTATTTTTCCCTTTACCCGTTCCAAAAGTGCGGCAGATGTACCGGCATAAAACAACCGTCCTTTTCGTAGTACGGCAAGTTCTTCGCAAAGCTGGTGAACATCTTCGACAATATGTGTAGAGAGCAGGACGGTATGCCCCTCTCTGGCATATCTTGATAATAAACCTCGAAACCGCACACGTTCTTCCGGATCAAGTCCGGCTGTCGGCTCATCAACCACAAGAATCTGAGGATTGCCGATCAGTGCCTGTGCAATCCCAACCCGGCGTTTCATACCGCCGGAAAGCTGCTTTATTTTACGTTTGGAAAATTCCAGCATTTCAACCTGTTCCAATACTTCACCTACAGCTTTTTTATCATGTATGCCTTTTAACTCTGCCATGTAATTTACAAAGTCAAACACGGATAAAGAGGGGTACATGGCAAGTTCCTGTGGCAAATATCCAATCCTCTCTCTGACTTCGTTTCCTTGCTTCCGGGAATCAAAGCCGCAGACACGAATTGTACCTGCTGACGGAGACAATACCGTAACCAGTGCTTTCATAAGTGTAGTCTTTCCGGCACCGTTATGCCCCAATAACCCAAAAACACCGCTTCCAACAGAAAAGCTAATGTCATCAAGTGCCATGACACCGTTTGAATATTTTTTTGTAACGTGACTGATTTCAATATTTGCTTTCATAAACACCTCCGAGTAACTACATGTGTAGATTTATAATTTTTAATAATACGGGTTATTCGCTATAACCCGCACTATATTCTATCCCAGTATCATAAGCCGGATAAGGATAAAAAGACTCTCTGCTGAACCGCATAGAAAGTACAAGCACGAGTGCCAAAAGTACAGCCAACATAAACGCTGTCAATCTATCCTTGATTTTTGATGTTCTTGCAGTGATTCTTTTAATTCTCCGTTTCGTTAAAAGAAAATCAAGTGCGCCTATTCCATTTCCCGGTTTTGCCGCCCGGACTGTCGAATATTCCAAAAGTCGGATAATGGCAGAAGCATACTCTGTCTCTGTGACCTTTCCTCGCAGCATTTTTATCGTATGGGAATCGCAATCTGTTTCACAATGTAAAGAAAAATTTCCCTTGGCAATCCACGCAAAAGGATTCATCCAATTCAGAATACAAACATAATCATAGATTCTTTCCAAAAGAATATGTTTCCGTTTTACATGGGTCAATTCATGCGAAAAAACGTCTGATAATTCACTGTCGGTCAACTGTTCTATGACCTTCTCATTCATAATGATTACCGGGAAAATTACGCCAGTAACACAAATAGGATTTTCCAAAGTTCCCAGGTACAATATGGGTACGTTCTTTAGTGTGGTTGCCGCCGCACATTTGGTATAAATATTATTCAGCCGTTCATTGTTACAAATCTGATAACGTTTAATCGCCCGTTTTGCCAACATAAGACGTATCATATCATGTGCAATTAAAACGCCGCATCCACACGCCCACAAGAAACTAGCAATGCGAAAACCATTTATCCAGTTCTGTATTTCTGGCGATATTAAAAATACATCCGGCGACAGGAATGGAACGGCAAAAAATATCATGCCACAAAGAGAGAACCATAACGGCAAATTGCAACGGAGAACATGATTAACAAAAAGCGATATAACAGTAAAGATACTGCCAATGGCAGATACAAAAATAACTGCATTAAAGATGTTACCTAATATCTGCATCTGTTTTCTCCTGCCCGGCAATTAAGTTTTTTAATTCGTTTAATTCCTCGTTTGAAAGATTACCATTTTTTACAAATCCCATAACCATTTTGGATAAAGAACCGTCATACACACGGCTTAAAAAATTACGGCTTTCTGCAAGCTGGCAATCGCTTTCTGACACTGCCGGATAGTATAAATATCCTTTACCCTGACGCTTCGTAGACAATGCGCCTTTCTTTACCAGACGGGCAAGATAAGTCTGAATAGTTGTTTTACTCCAATCAGTTCCCTTTAATTTATCCAATATTTCGGGAAGTGTCTGCGGAGAATTATTCCAAACAATTTTCATCACTCGCCACTCTGATTCTGAAATTGAAATCTGCTGTTCCATGATGCACCTCCGTTGGTTGATTCTATGTAGTTTTATACATTTTACCATTAAAACTACATGGTGTCAACCATTGCAATTAACAAATAATTGGTAAAAAATGTGTGAATGAATAGGGATTCCATAATGCTTGTCTTTTGGTCTTTGGCTTCTTTGGTTCGGAATAGTGTGGTGCTGGCGGTCTATCTCTTGTTTTCGGCTGCTTGCTTCTTTACCGTACATGAGCATTCGTCAAGGGTGGGCTTCATGGTAAATTCGTCATGCCGGGAGGTTAGGTACTGCTCGGCGGCTCCATAGTCGGCGTTTTTAGAGCTGATATGTTTGAATGTTGTGGGCGGCTTCACCTACTTTCTGCAAGACTTCAAACTTCAAGGCGGCAAGCTCCGCTGTGGCGGCTTCCTCTATGTGGGCTTCCGTCAATACCTTTAGTGCCGCA
>CAJTPN010000037.1 GCA_910578185.1 uncultured Acetatifactor sp. | reverse complement strand
GCGTGATCCGCTCCCGGAACATCTCCATGTCCTGCGTGTTCCAGAACCTTGCCGGGCTGCAGAACCGGTATCCCTTAAATCTCTGGCAGGAGATTCTGGGGAATTGCGACGTCCAGCTCTTTTTAGGCTGTACTGATCCCCTGACGGCGGAGTTTGTCTCTTCCCGCACCGGGCTTGCCAGCGTGGCGGTCTCCAGCAAGTCCAAACAGTTAGGCACCTGGCGGATCTCCAACTACACGCCGGAATACCGGGAGACCAGCGGCGTGGGGAAACGCCCCGTGCTGACGCCGGATGAAGTGCTGCGCCTGCCCATTGACGAGGCGCTTATCATCATCCGGGGAAAGAAAACCTTAAAGGTGGACAAGATGGATTATTCCAAACATCCGGAATATCCCCTGCTGCGCCCCTGCAAGGCATCCGCCCACATCCCGGAGTGGAGGCGCCTGGAGATGGAAGCTGCTGCCGCACCGGAACCAGCGGTAAAGCCGGCACCACAAAAGACGGATGCAAAGCAGACATCAAAAGCAGCCGTAAAGCCTGCCACAAAAACAGGGGCAAAGCCTGCAGCAAAAGGAACGGGGAAAGCACCAGCCTCCGGCACACAGCAGAAAGTGCCTTCCCCTCCGGCATCCGGGTCAAAAAAATCTGCCCCTTCCGGCACACCTGCCGGGATTGTATCTGCGGACAAAGATTCCATCATGTCCTGAAACGAAACTGCTATGGAACGGTCCGTTTTGGAGACTGTGAAATAGAATAACAACACTATGGAGGTAAACACATGGCAAGAAAAAAAGAACTTATGGAACTGGAAAACCCTTCTATGGAAGAAAACAATTCTTTGGACGGAACGGACACAGAAGCCGGGGCTTTCCCCGGAGAAGTAGGCGGCACCCCTCCTGAAACTGACGGGGACGGCATGGACTTAAATGAACTGCTTGGCAGCATGGACCAGGAACCGGCTGCCGACCCGGACAGGACAGATGGGGATCTCCCGGAACTGACAGAGGAAGAGATCTTCAGGGAAATGCCGGAAAATCCCGATGGCACCGGCACTGTGCATGGCGCCTCTGAAGAAAGCGATACCCCCGGTGAAGCACAGCCGGAATCGGCAGCCCCGCCTGAACCAAACAGTGCCGCTGCAAAAACCAGACGCACCACCCGCAGGAAAAAAGAAGAGCCCCCTACAGAAACAGACGGGGAAACGCAGCGGCCAGAAGCAGAGATGCCGGAGAGCATGGAAGCTGTACCTGACAACGTGCCCGATCCCCTGTCTGCTGCTGTCTATAAAAGCGGGCTGGCGGATGAGACAGCAGATGGAATGGATGGCACCATTCCGCAGGAGGAAACGGAACCCGCTGGAACCGGGCCGGAAGATACGCCTTTACCCTCCGCTGAAGACACAGCCGGAACCGCGTCTCCCCCTGCTGCATCCTCTTCCCGCCGTACCACTGCCAGAGGCAGAAAAGAAGATGCCCCGGTACTGACACTGGAGGTACGTGGGGAAGTGGAAACGGAAGAATCCCGTGACGATGCCATCTGGCATGAGATCCACAATGCTTACCGTACCCGGCGCATCCTTACCGGGCAGCTTGGCGGGATCGAGCAGACGGACAATGGAAAGACCATCACCATTGTAGACTATAAAGGATTCCGGATTGTGATCCCCTTAAAAGAGATGATGATCAACGTGGGCCGCAGCCCTTCCGGACAGGAATATGCGGAGTTCATGCTGCGCCAGAACAAGATCCTCGGCAATATGCTGGGCGCAGAGATTGACTTCATCGTAAAAGGGATTGATTCCAAAACCCGCAGCGTAGTCGCCAGCCGGAAGGAAGCCATGCTCCGGAAACGGCAGACCTTTTATCTGGATACGGATGCGGCAGGCATGTACCGCATTTACGAAGGCCGCATTGCCCAGGCCCGTGTGATCGCCGTGGCAGAGAAGGTCATCCGGGTAGAGGTGTTCGGTGTGGAATGTTCCATCATGGCCCGTGACCTGGCCTGGGAATGGATCGGGGATGCCCACGAACGCTTTTCCGTAGGAGACCAGGTTCTTGTACGCATCCTGAACGTGCGCCGTGACAGCCTGGAAGATATGGGTATCAAAGCGGACATCAAGAGCGTGTCCCAAAACACCAGCCATGACAACCTGAAAAAATGCCGTATCCAGAGCAAGTATGCCGGTAAGGTCACGGATGTACATAAGGGCGTGGTCTATATCCGCCTGTCTAACGGAGTGAACGCTGTGGCCCACTCCTGCTACGACTACCGGACTCCCGGCAAGAAGGATGATGTGAGCTTTGCCGTCACCCGGATTGATGAAGAACGGGGCGTGGCTGTGGGGATTATTACCCGGATCATCCGGCAGAATCTGTGATATTTCTTGCAGATATGATATAAAACATATGGAGCTACAACTCTTTTAAATGTTGTGGCTCCATACTTTTATCTCTTTACATAGCCATTCCTCTACATCTTTTTCCTGATACGAAAGCGCAACGAACAGGTTTAAAATCAACTAACATATTACAGTTTCATGCTTACACTTTGGGCAGAATAAGGGAAAGTTTTCAAGGATAGTATCTGCTCTAAGTTGTATGCGGGTTTTGCTGTTACACACTGGACAATACAACCATACCCGTCCAGACATTAAACCACCTCACTTTCCGGTTTGTTAAACACAATTTCATATTTGATCCCCTCTAAATCTTTGAAAAACATCGCATCATAATAGAGCCCGTGTTCTTCAAAAATTCGTGGAGTATAAATTATATTTGCCCCTATTTCTTTGATACGCAAATAGAGTTCATCCACTTCTTTTCTTGAATTAGCTCTAAATGCCATATGGTGAAATGCTCCTGGTTTTCTTCGATGTATGGTATCACTTTTGAAAGTTGTACGGGGTGAACATATAGCAAAATCAAAACTTTCGTTCAAATATTCAACCACATATAAATCGTGTTCTTCAATAACGGCGCTTATTTTGTCCGTCAGACTATATCCCAAAATGGGCATAAGTTTGTCATAAAACGGCTCTGCGATCTTCATATTTTTAACCGTAATTTGAATATGATCAATAATCGGTTTCATCCTTTCCTCCTTCTAATTTGTGAGCCAATATTGTCGGCCATCTCTGGTACGCTCCATAAATCCGTACATAATAAGGTATCGTCGAATAGTCATATAATCAGCATAAATAGGCTTGAGAATTTCATTAACTTCATGCTCACTGTATTTTTTTCCATATTCAAATTGTTCAGCTATTTTTCCAAGGATAACAACCTTTTTCTTTTCTTTGGGCGAAAAAGATTTTAGTACAAGAGGTTGAATACTGGAAAAAAAGTCTCAACAATGTGTTGCTTTTCATCCTCTGTGATAAGATAGCGATCATCAACATAAATTGCATTATTATGAATGGGAATGATCTGTTCAGTAGTTATTGGTTCATCCTCAAACACTAATTCATACATAGCTAAATAGAATTTAGCCTGTTTTGCCTTTTCCCTAAATGTAAAACGTTGTCTACGAATTGTAGCTTCTGTTACATTTAATTTTTTTGCCATATCCTTATAATTCATAATAATACTACATATTGATTATTTCTCTATTGAAACAAATGGTGGAAAACTATCAGAACTATTCACACGTTGCATTGTATTTATGTCATAGTCAAAGCATTTTCCATTATATTCATAATGTAATTTTCCATCTTCACAATAAAAACGATGTTCTGATTGAAATGCCACAGGCTTAGATTGTCCGTCTTGTATTGGCTGATCACGATACAAAACCTGATCCTCCGAAAATTTTAAAACATTGTTTTCGAGACAGATGTCATATATGCCACTAACCACTGCCTCTGCTGCTACATTTCTTCCAGTAGCTGAAATCATTCTAAAACAACCGGTCATTGTATCTGTACTTTTACGCTTAGCTAATTCAAAACGAAACAATGATACCGCACTAAAATCTTTTCGCAGTTCTTCTCGTTGTCCATCAGCTCCCATAAGCCATATCTTTTTATTTGCAACTATAAACATATCTAATTGAAATCCGCTTTGTGAGTATTTTAGATTTGAAAAAGAAATCTGATCAGAGTATACACCCTCTAACGCACCATCCTCTAGTTTGTAAACCAATTCCTTTGTAAACAGTGTTCTTCCATTTACATTTTCTTCGATAAAATCTATACTCTTTTTCATCTTCAAGTCCCTCTTTCATTAAAATATCAGCTCACCGCACAGTCTTTTTCCAGATAAAACATATAATTGTTCCAATTAGTGCGATCGCTCCCATGGTGATATAAGGCAATTCAATACTACGCTCATACAGATACCCAGCCAGCAGAGGGGCAATGACTTTGCTAAGATTTCCGGCGGTGCTGGCAAAGCCCATGAGTATTCCTTTGCGCTGATTGGCCGCCTTGGATAGGCTTGCGTTTAGTGTGGGTACTGTTAAAGCGGAAGATACTGCAAATAGACCGAAAACAACAAGTACACTGATAAAGCCAGATGTTAATACCATAGCAAAGGCAACCAGTGCTTTACAAAATATGCCTGTCAGTATTAGTAGCTTATCGCCCATCTTATTTTCCAAAGGACCGGTAAAAAAACCCTGTACTACAATTAAAACACCTGCTACCACCATCCAAACAACACCAACTTGCCCGGTGGTAAATCCAAACTTGTCAACGACATATAGCCCCGTAATACCCTGCAAACCGGTTTGACAGAAGTTTACGATAAAAATAAGGATCAGAATAACTCCTGCGGGACCAAGCAGCATGCTTTTCAGGGCTAAAAAATCAAAAGAATCTTTTTTGTGCGGATAACCTGACCTCTCTATGGACTCTGGCAAAACGGTTACAATGAGTAAAAATGCAATAAATGAAATTCCGGCTCCTGTAAAGAATGGAAGTGCAAGTGAATAGCCAGCCAGAATACCGCCAAACAGCGGCCCTAACATAACACCTACACTCATTGCGGCTCCAAGCTGGCCCATATTCTTGCTTCTTTCGTCCTCTGTGCTGGAATCACCCACATAGGCCAGGGACGCAACTGACGTAGCAGATGACAAAATACCGGATAAAGCACGGGCGATAAACAGTGTCCAAAAGGAGGAGGCCAAGCCAAACAGCAATAAGCTGATTGTATAGCCCAACATGCCAATGCTGATAATCGGCTTTCTGCCGATTCGGTCGGACAGCACTCCCCAAAACGGGGCGCACAGTGTTTGTGTCAGCGCATATATGGCCGTGAGCCAGCCAAGTTCTTTGCCACCCGCTCCGAGATTTTTCATGTAAAACGGCATAACCGGAATGATCAGGCTATATCCTAACGCAATTACAAAAGTTGCAAGTTTCAAGGCAAAAATAGGCGTTTTATTCATTGAGTTTTTATTCATTGAGTGTCACCTCCCCTGTTGCGCCGTCCACTGTTATCATTTGTCCGTTTTGTATGGTTCGCGTAGCAGTGTGTGTTGCCATGACAGCGGGGATACCATATTCACGGGCAACAATGCTTGAATGGCTAAGAGGGCCGCCAATGTCTGTTACAATCGCACTTGCGGAGGCAAACAACTGCGTCCATGCGGGAGTTGTGGTAACGGCGACCAGGATACTTCCCGGCTGGAATTTCTCAAAATCTGCCGGGCTGTTCAGTACACAGGCGGGAGCCGTAACAACGCCTGGGCTGGTTCCTATGCCCGTCAATACAATTTTCCCATCTTTCTGTCTTTGAGTTGCATGTGATACGGCTTTTTTGCTTTTTTCCGGCAACATGGAAGGCGCCACATAACCCCGGAATATATCATGTTCCGCTTGCCTGGCAGGGATTGCCTCACTCAGATCAGACAGGGGCATATTTTTATCAAGCTGTGTTATGAGCGTTTCCAATTCTGTTTTTGTGAGCCAGTAAATATCGTCCAGATGTGAAATGGCTCCTCCAGTTAAGAGACGTTCAGAAATTTCCTGTAGCATACGGCGAATCAGTGGGTGCCCCATCCCCATCAAATAAATAGCGTTTTCACGCATGGGGGCAGTAGTTTGTGCCCAATGGAGCAGCTTCAAAAACAGCTTTTTACGGTGGCCGCCTATCTGTTGCAAAATCTCTTTTTCGGCCAGCTTCCTGCGCTTTTCAAATGTGATTTGGCGCGAATACGGATTTTCCCCTTTTTCCTCCAAAAATGCTTTTATGGATTCAAAGGTTGGCGTAAGCATCTCCTGTGGTGTGGCATATGCAAAATCAAATTCATACGCAGTACAGCCAAATTCTTTGAAATAGGCGTTAATCCGGCTTTTCCACTCCATCCATACCTCCTGCGAAACTTCCGCAGGCAAAATGGAGGACTTGAAATCTTCTGCTATCTTTGCTGCAGGATTACTTTTCAGATAGAAGCCTAAAGTGTTATTTTGCTTTGCCCATTCCGAAAGGTCCCACAGGTTCTTTTCCGATTGCAGCGCAATCGTATCAAACCCAAGCAAGAGAACGGAAATGTCCGTTATACCAGCACGGCGGGCCGCACCCTGAAAGAATTTTGTGAATAACGTTTCGCTGATCGATGCGGCGGGCAATGTAAGCTGAATCCTTGTGAAATAAATACATGCGGCGTAAAATACGGCTTGAATGCCCTCCATAATCTGCTTGGCGCTTAACGTATGCAGGGATGTTTCGTCCCACTGCCTCACCACATCTTCAAATTTTTTTCTTGCCGCTTCAAAGCGCATCATGCTGTTGGTAAGCGTCCGATGCAAAGAGCGGGGGGAAAGGGATTTTACAGCAATTAAAAGAGGCTTTGCCTTAGCGGAAAGATAAACATAACCATTGATGATCGTGTATGCCCCATTGTCTGGCAGCAGCTTTTTTGCGCTTGTACCAAACATATCCACCCATAAAAGCGCCGACGCACGGTTGACTAATTCAAGGCCAAGAGTGGCGAACAGAGGCGTGACTGGGTTTGGCAGGTGTTCTGCCAGACTGCCCTTTGTGTAAACTACATTCTTTTCCGGCAATACCCACTCCGGCGGTAAGACCGTAATGGGGCGGGCCTGAACAATATACAACTTATCTTTTTCCAGCGCCCATTCTATATCCATAGGCATTCGATAATATTTCTCAATTTTATTTCCAAGCTGCGTCAGCCGCATGACTTGATTGCGGGTAAGGGCAGGTTTTTTACGGAGCCGTCCGGGGACAGGGATTTCTTCCGTTCCGTCTAAGGTGCGAACCGTCATAATCTCTTTGTTTGCCGCTTCATATGATACGATTCGGACGGCGCTCTTATCCGTAACAATTGTATCAGGGGTGACTAAGCTGGAAACCACCGCTTCACCAAGCCCCCATGCGGCATTTATAATCATTTCGTTACGTCTGCCGTTCATAGGGTTGATTGTAAACATAACACCAGAAGCATCAGAAAACGCCAACTTTTGTACGACTACGGCAAGGGCCACAAGCTCCTGCCTGATATTATTCTTTATGCGGTAAGCAATCGCACGAGCTGTCCAAAGGGATGCCCAGCACCGCTTTACAGCGTCAAGGACTTCATTCTCACCTTGTATATTGAGATAAGTGTCCTGCTGGCCCGCAAAAGAAGCATCGGGTAAATCCTCTGCGGTCGCGGAGGATCGAACAGCCACCGAAACATTTCCCAATCCGGCATAAGCGGTTTTTATTGCCGCCGACACTTCCTGCGGCATTTTTCCATTATGAAAAAGTTGACCAATCTGCTTGGATATATCTTCAAGTTGACTGGTACTGTTGGAATCTATGCCCTCCAGCAATGCTTTGATGTAAGGCTGAATTTGGTTCGCTTCAACAAAAATCCGGTATGAAGCAGTTGTAACATGAAAGCCGTTCGGCACAGGGATACCCGCTGTCAATAGCTTTGATAAAGACATACCTTTTCCGCCAACCATTTCAAGTGATGCCTGTTTATGCTCCAAAGACAGGATATAGGGGTTCATTTTTTTCACCTCCTTCATTCATAATTCCGTGTAGAAATATATTGATTGTTTCGTCCAGCATCTTTTCCTCACTGGCTGATGGCCGGGAAGTATAGACAATGGAGAGCATGGAGTTAATCAACAGGCGCACCACAAGGTCAGAATCTGTTTTGCGAAAAACACCTTTGGCCACTCCGCCTTCAATCACGGTCTTGATAGTATTGTGGTATTCGTAACGTATTGTTTTCAGACGCTTCCGATACTCTTCTTCCAAGTAGTCAGATTCGGCATGAAGCCACATTAGTACAGTCCTGTACTGATGCGGCACTTTAAGCTGATTGTGCATGATTTTTCTAAGGCATAGTTCCGGCAAAGGTTCATTGTCAATAATTCTGTGAACCTGCTCTATGATTTCCTCAAATTTTTTCTCCATTGCATATACAGCAATCTCGTCTTTTGTTTTGAAAAAATCGTATAGACTGGACTTTCCCATTTTCGCTAAGTCTGCAATTTCCCGCATAGATGTTTTTTGAAACCCATTTTCAGCAATAAGGCGCAACGCAATATCAACTATTTCGCTTCGACGTGCTGCCTGTTGTTCGGGTGTAAGTGTAATTCCTTTTGGCATCTGACAAAACCTCCCAGTAGCGACCGATGGTCGTTTATTACATTTTAATTATATAGCGACCAACGGTCGCTTGTCAAGATTGAAATTTCTTCCTGCATATACTGCCCAATAGAAAAGGGATGTTTCGGCCATGGCTCTAAACGGCAAGCGTTCCAAGTGTCTATACACTTGCGAATTTTCCACGTTCCGGCTCCCGCCGAAACCTGAAATTTCCCAGCCGGCAGCATCGTTGTCTTTTCCGGTCTGATACGATATTCTAAAGATAGAAAAAGAGACAAAGAACCCCAATGTCATTAAGACAATCGTTTTTATACAAAACAAAAAAGCCCTCCTGCTATATACAAAACAAACAAGTGGACTTTTTCATGTTTTTAAGAATTTTAGTATTATGGTTTATAAATATTTCCTAATTCTCTCTCATATTCCCAATGTCTTTAAATGCCATGGTAGTGAATGTTTATCCGTCCACACCTTCGGAACAGTTTACGAATTGGTTTTATAAACTGGAAGTTAATTATCCAACTGTCCTATATATCAAACAGGCTTAATTGTACCGGCTGCTCTTTTTTCTCCTTTTCTTTTAGCTGACGCATCTTTTCCAGTTCTGCTATCCTCTCTGGTCCAAGCCATTTGTCTGCATGGCGCCGGTCTGTGCTGTATTCCTCCAGACTCTCATATCCGTTCTCCAACAGTTTCTTTTCCAGGCGCCTGACTGCGGACTCCCGTGACTGCCGCCGTCTCTCCCTTTTATTCTCTGAATCCCGTTTTTCCATATCGGAAGCATGCACAATCTGG
>CAJTPN010000036.1 GCA_910578185.1 uncultured Acetatifactor sp. | reverse complement strand
GATCTCCCAGGACAGCCTCGTCTATCCGATAACCCACTACACTGACAGAGGGTTGAATACTGTATATCTCTTCCCCCTCCCTCCAGCAACTGAAGGCCAGCGGGAAATAGTCCTCTTCTCTGATCCCAGACTCCTCCATATAAGGTTTCAAATTTTCAAAGACTCCCTTTTGCACCAGACTGTAGATGGACTCCTCAAATATCTCCCCGCAGATTATATCCGGCCCCTTCCCTGTGGCGAGCTCCACTGCAGTCCGCCTCACATAATCCTCCCACTCGGTTCCTTCCTCCCATTCCTCCAGGCTGAGCACATATTCCACCTGGGATTGATTAAAACGAGTCACTATATCCTTAGTCCATCCGTTAAAGGAGATACCCCGCATCACAATGGGCTTTCTTCCCTCCCCCACATCCACCAGACGCAAAGTTTCAACATCACCGATTCCGCAGTTTTCTGCAAAACCACCGACACTTCTTATGTTTCCATTCGAGCGGAGCATCTCAAAGCTCCCTTCCTCAAGAGGACGAAATCCCCTAACATCCCTTCCTACACCTTTATGATATGTGGTACCTTCAAATTTAATAAGAGCGGACTTTGTCTTATCCTGCACGTTGATCTCCCAGAACCCTTCCTGATCCAGATATATGAGTCCGTTCTCCCCGGCCCCCACCGCCATGGGATTCTCGCTCCACTTCAGCTCATCCACCACGGTAATATCGCCTGCCTCAGGCTCCACCTGCACAAGTTTAAGATGACTTGTTCCGTATTCCAGCGCCAGCGCATAGATACCGCCCTCCTTGGTCTGGCAGATCTTTTGAAAGCTGTATCCTGATCCGCGGTCAAAAATCACCTTGCCCTGGGAATCTATCTTTCGGATTTCCTCAATTCCTAACATATAGGCATTGCCTTCCTGATCCAGAAACCAATTCCAGGAAATATAATCGCTACGCAGGTTGCGATATAATCGCTGACAGCTTCCGTCCTCTTTGCATAAGTATGCATCCATGTAAGCCGTTTTGCCTTCCACCGAGCGGTACACCCCCCACAGCTGCACCGGTTCCCCCTGATAATACTGCATTCCAAGGAACTTGGGTTCTCTGAAGCTCAAGTTTTCCTCCACATCAAACATGGTCTTCCAATCCTCAGACAAAATGTCAAAAACCTGTGTCGTTTGGAAGATAATATCCAAATGTTCCTGCACCTCTTCCTTGCTCCCTGAAGCGATACTTTGCTCCTGTGAGACATCGCCCCCGGGCGTTCTGTCCTCCTTTGGAAGCTCCTCCTGTCTATTGCCGCAGGCCCCAAGGCAAATACAGCACAATATCATGAACACCAACCTATAGAATTTCTTCATCTGTACCCCCCTCCTGATTACCCTTGTCTGCAATAACTATCTACAGTTACTCTATCTGAAATTCCCCTTTGGCGCTTTAATGCTTCTTGCCGTATTTTGCCAGGCTCTTCTCCAATCGTTCCAGCCCTTCCATCAGCCGTTCTCTGGGACAGGCCGGATTCAGGCGGATAAACTGCCTCCCGCAGGCGCCGTATTCCTCCCCTTCCGTGAGATATAATCCGCTGTCCCTTCGAATAAACGCCGCCAGCTCTCCCCCGTCTTTGGTGATGCCGCTGCAGTCCAGCCAAAGCAAATAGGTAGCCTCAGAAGGCACAACACTCACGCCCTCCAGCTTCCGCTCCACAAAGCTGCGAACACAGCGCTTATTCTCGCCTATATACGCTCTCAGCTCCTCAAGCCATGCCTCCCCTTTGTTAAATGCGGCTACCGCTGCGCCCACGGCAAACACATTAGGTTCCGCCACTTCATCAGTGTTCAGCCTCCGGTTCAGCTTATGCCGCAGTACCGGATTGGGTACCATAGCCGCTGCAGTCTGAAGCCCCGCAATGTTAAATGTCTTCGTAGGCGCCATACATGTGACACTGTTGTCCCTACAAGTCTTGGAAACGGAGGCAAAAGGAACATATTCACATCCCGGGTCCGTCAGATCACAATGTATCTCATCCGACAACACCAACACATGATGTCTGGCGCAGAGTTCCCCTATTTTTGCAAGCGTCTCCCTGTCCCAGATCTTTCCCACCGGATTATGAGGATTGCACAAAAGCATCAGCGTGGTCTGGGGATCCGCCAGTTTTTTCTCCAGGTCGTCAAAGTCTATAGAGTAGACTCCTCCCTCATACAACAGCGGACTTTCCAACACGTTACGCCCATTATTGCGGATACAGTTAAAAAAGATATTATATACCGGCGTCTGTATCAGTACGTTTTCACCCACCGTAGTCAGCTTCCGCACTGCGCTGGAAATCACCGGTATGACACCTGTGGCGAAGATCAGCCAATCTTTTTCCATCTCCAGATGATGCCTGCGCCCCCACCAATTCTGATATGCTTCATACCAGTCGTCCGTCACCACGGAATACCCAAAAATGCCATGCTCCACTCGCTTTCTGAGAAATTCAATAATTTCCGGTGCCGTCTCAAAGTCCATATCCGCCACCCACATGGGCAGCTCTCCCTGGGGAATCTCCCATTTCAGCGCTCCCACACCGCGTCTATCAATCATTTTATCAAAATTATACTTCATAAACTTAACCTCTTTTCGGAACAGTGTTTCGATGCCTCACCGGATTTCCCTTAAGCTTCCCAGCTGGCTCTGTCAGAGTTTTTCAAAATCTCGCCGGCTTCAATCTTGGTCTGATCAATCTTCACCTTTCTGCCGTCCATGATCAGCTCACCGATCCTGTCCGCCCGGATAATTCCCCCCTTTGGATTAAAGACGCTGTCCACACTTCCGATGATCTCCACATCTGTCTGGGCATACTCAAAGGCAAGGCTGGTATTCATAAGCCGACAGTTTTTCATAACCAGATTATCAATATAACACATCCCCTGAAGACTCTCGATGGTGCAATTTACAAAAGTGATGTTTTTGGAATTCCAACCAAGATATTCTCCTGCGATAAAGGAATCATATACGATCACATTCTCCGCATTCCAAAAGGCATCCTTTGACAACATCTTGGAATTGTGAATCTCTATATTGGAGCCGCCGTCAAATCCATAATTTCCGATCAGTTGAAAGTTTTTGGCCACAATATTGCTGCTGTTCATGGCGAAATAATCTCCTCTGGCCATCACCCGATTCAACTCGATATCCCGGCAATTCCAGAAAGTTTCCGACGCATTGGGCATGTCCACGTTACAAAGCCTGATTCCCCCGGCGCGCCGAAAGGTTTTTGGCGCCTCAATGATGGAATCCGAGATGGAAATATTATACGTATACCAGATACCGGACCGGGCCGTCTCAAACAACGTTGAATCTTTCATATCTACATTTTTACAATACCACAGAGGATATTTCCATTTAAACAGGGAATGGTCAATCTCCAAACCGTCGCTTTCCTTCAGCGGCGATTCCCCGTCGGCAAAAGTACAATAAGAGATGCGGCAGTCCCTGGACTGAAACATTGCCCTCTCTCCGGTTAAAAACTGCTGATTTACTTCTTTCATATTGATTTCTCCTCGTAATATGCTTTAGCACCTTGTGCTCTTAGCTGAATAATTCCAATGCCCTGGTTGAAATTTATTCCCCCGCAGCGAAAAACGCAACGCCGATAGCGCCGGGACCGATATGTGTTCCAATGGTGCCGCCCACACTTGCGGTATCCAGGGAATCTACAAAGCCTTTCCACAAAGCCTCATTATCTGCAATATATTTTTGAAGCATGGCATCGCTTAATCCCGTATATCCCAGGAAAAAGGGCTTCTCATAATCAATTCCGCCGCCTTGACGGATCTGCTCTGCCAAAAGATTGTTCCCCTGTTTGGAACCACGAGCCTTGCCCAAAACCACCACTTCTCCCCTCTGTACGGCAATGACAGGCTTAATGGACAATAGACTGCCCGCCACGGCTGCCGCCTTGGATATACGCCCGCCTTTCTTCAGGTATTCCAGCGTATCCAGCAGCGCGATCAGCCGAATCCGCGTCTTATCCCTCTCCAATGTCTCCCCAATCTCATCAAAAGATGCACCCTGATCCTTCAGCCGCAGGGCATATTCCACCAAGGCCCTCTCACCGATACTTGCATTTTCACTATCTATAACCCGCACCACGTCCTCATACCGGCCTGCGGCAATATTGGCGCTCTGATATGTGCCGGATAATTTAGAAGACAGCGTAATGACAATAGCCTGCCCTCCCGCTGCTTTTACCTTTTCATACGCCTCCTCAAAAGCAAACGGCGGCACCTGGCTGGTAACGGGCAGTTCATCAGACTCCACAAGCTTCTCGTAAAACATCCTGTGCGTCAAAGTGACTCCGTCCTGAAATTCCTCCTCCCCAAATGTGATATTCACAGGTAAGATCATTAAATCCTCCCTTTGGTTGTCCACAATATCGGATGCGGAATCTGTAATAATCCAAATCATATGATTTCTCCTTTCCCAACAGCCTTATAGTCCGGCGAACCAAAATTTCTTCTCAAAACAGCCTTCAAGACAATTATATGTTCTTCTCAACCTTCTCCAATCGTTCAA
The DNA here is from genome assembly GCA_910578185.1 of uncultured Acetatifactor sp. Classification (GTDB taxonomy): domain Bacteria; phylum Bacillota; class Clostridia; order Lachnospirales; family Lachnospiraceae; genus Acetatifactor. The sequence goes on along the minus strand of CAJTPN010000036.1, from coordinate 5,535 downwards.
AGTGATGCATCCAGTCCGCTTTAAAAAAGTACAGCAAAAAGACAATGCAACTGCTTCCCCAGGTCAGGGGATAAGCGCTGAAAACCACTTCAATCTGCGGAATAAAGCGAAGCATTATGGTAATATAGGTCACACGCAAAAGGCACCAAAAACCCAGCATGGTAAACATGGGAACCGTAGCTTTACCGGCGCCTCGCATAATCCCAGCAATACAATGCGCCAGCGCCAGCATACAGTAAAAAAGCGCCTCCACACGGGCCTGCCTTACCCCAAAACCTATCACATTCTCTGAATCACTGAATAAACCTATGAAAAACGGGGCAAAAATCCAAAACACAATTCCTATGACCTCCGCCATGGAAACGGAACATAAAATGCCGAAACGCACACCCTTTTTCACTCTTTCAAACTGCTTCGCCCCAAGGTTCTGGCCCACAAAAGTAGACAATGCCTGTGCAAAACAGGTTATGGGCAAAAACGCAAACCCTTCCACCTTCGCATAAGAACCGCATCCCGCCATAGCAAACTCCCCAAAGGAATTTATATTTGTCTGTACCACCAAATTGGCCATGGCAATCACAGAATTCTGCACACCGGAGGGCAATCCGAAACGTACTATCTTTTTCAGACTGTCTTTGTGAAATCCGATCTCCCGAATCCGAAGCCTGTATTCCCCGCGGCTTTTAAGCAGCTGTATCATACACAACAAAGCGCTGATTCCCTGAGAAATCGTGGTGGCCAATGCAGCGGCACCCACGCCAAAGTGAAACCCTCCTACCAATATCAGGTCCAATCCCACATTGATAAAAGAAGAAAGAATCAAGTAATACAAAGGATGCCTGCTGTCTCCCACCGCCTGCAAAATCCCCACAAAGATATTATACATTACCGTAAAGACTGCGCCGCAAAAATAATACCTGAAATATTCCACCGATTGAGGCAGCACATTCTCCGGCGTATGCATCCAGCGCAATATGGTGGGTGTAAAACACACGCCAAGAATGGTCAGCAGAATCCCCGCCACCAGCCCAAAGGCTACATCGGTATGTATTGCAAGCCGCATTCCTTCATAGTTCCTGGCTCCATATTCCTTTGCTATCATGACGCCGGCTCCCATTGCCACACCGCTGAAAAATCCGATCATCATAAAAATAAGGCTGCCGGAAGAACTGACTGCAGCCAGTGCCTGATCTCCCAGATATTTCCCCACAATCAGAGAATCAAATGTATTATATAATTGCTGAAATACCTGCCCAAGAAAAATCGGCAGTGCAAAAAACATTATTTTCTTCCAAATCGATCCCGTGGTCAGATCATTCTTCCGTAAGTTTTCGGAAGATATCTGTGATGACTCCTCTTCTCCCACCCCAATTCTCCTCCTGTTTTTAGTCGCTGCGGGACATATTCCATTCCTTTTTACATTTGCTTTGGAAGGGATACCAGCCGATTTTTTTGTCCGATATCCCTTCCAAAGTCCTAATGTATCGACCACATTATATTTTTTTCATGAAACCTGGTGGTTCTTGACCAACGATGCCACCCCATCGCCTCTCTCCCCTTGCCGATAATCAAATACCCCACAGCAAGCTGACGGGGCATCAAGCATGATTCGCAGCAAGCTGCAGGATATTTGACCCTCCCGGCACAGTACAGATGATCTATTATTTATTATAGAGGATTCTTTACCTGAATGCAATACCAATCACGGCGGATTATTTCCCGCAGAACACACCATTGCAGCATATGTCCGGAATTCACTTCTCATAGACAATCTCTTTCCCCTCCACATGTTTTCGCTCCATTTTATGCCTGAGTTTCCGGTTCTCAACAGTGTCAAATATGATGGAAAAATCGTAATTTTCCGGGTACAATTCCTCCGCCGCCACCTGCAGCTTCACCCGTTTGTGGTTGATCCATACCTTCTTATCAGGCAGCTGGACACGAAGCACACCCTTTTCGTTTGCAGGTTCACAAACGATACCTGTTTTTTTATCCGGATAAATCATGACGCTGTCGCCCCTTTTGTATACATAGTCCCCCTTTTGTACACCCGGCGTAAGATTGCCTTTTGTTCTGTTTCTGAGGATATGAGGAGACGCTTCCTTTTTCAATTCCCTTTCCGGGAACTGTTCTCCATCAAACAGTCCCTGCCGTATTCCCTCCTCTCCGTATGCCTCCAACGCCGCCCTTTTCAGCATGGATGCAGGCATTCCCAGACGCCCCGCTATATAAAATGCACAGCTTTCTCCGGCTTCTCCGATCACCATCTGGTACATGGGCTTTAAGTTCTCCTTGTCAAAAGTCATCCGCGCATTGACGATTGTAGCTTCCTTCTCCGCATAGCTCTTCACTTCCGGATAATGTGTGGTCACCAGGAATAATGCGCCGCTTTTTTTCAATTCCTCCAAGATGGCAATGGCAATCCCCATCCCTTCCGTGGGATCCGTTCCGGAACCCAATTCATCCATTACCACAAGACTGTCCCCACGGACTTTCTTTAAAATATCCAGAACATTTACAATATGTGCGGAAAAGGTAGAGAGGTTTTCCGATAGATTCTGTCCGTCACCAATGTCACAAAGGATATTACAGTTCATGCAGATTTCCGCTTCTCCACAGGCAACATGCAGCCCGCACTGTGCCATCATACAACTGAGTGCAACTGTTTTAATGGCCACGGTTTTTCCGCCCGTGTTCGGGCCGGTAATCACCACTCCGTTTATCCCTCCGCCTATGGAAAACTGCAGCGGAACACAGATATTTCTATCCATAAGGGGATGTCTTGCATCGCGGAGCAAAATTCTTCTTTCTTCCACAATCTTTGGTTCTACGCCGCCGTACGCCATGGACAGCTTTCCCTTGGAAAAAATAAAATCCAGATTTTCCATCATCCTGATATTCTGCTCCATGATCTGTTCCTGATCTGCAACCAATCCCGTCAACTCATATAAAATCCTCCGCACTTCATTCTCTTCGTCAATGCGAAGATTCTGTAGCTCTTCATAATATTTTCCCGCTGCGGAAGGCTCTATAAACAGCGTATTTCCTGTGGAAGACTTGTCAATTAATACTCCGGATATCCGAAATTTATATTCTTTCTTCACCGGGATACACACATGTCCGTTGCGGAGTGTGCTGAAGCTGTCGGACATACATTCCTTATTGGCCCGCATGACCCCCTCCGCCTTTTCCCTCATTTTATCTTCCCCACGCAGAATATCGCTCCTTAAACCTTTCAACAGCTTTGACGCGTTATCCGCAACCTGCTCATTCCAGATTCTTGTTCTCAGCTCTTCCCGCAATGCCTCCAGCGAATCCAGGTTCTCCTCATAATAAGCCAGCGGAATATCGTATGCTTTTCCCCTCTGCAAATAACTCTTCAGCCTGCCCACCGCCACCAGCGCAGCCAATACCTTTTCCAACTGTGCCGGCGTCAGGCATTGCCCCCTCCCTGCGGCCCCCACCAAATCCCGTATGCCGTCCAATGCATCCAGGGGAGGTGTGCCACATTTCTCAAGCATCAGACGTGCCTGGGTGGTCTCCCGTAATCTTGCCGACAACTCTATTTCCGACAGCACCAAATGCGTTTCCCATATATTCTTTTTCGCATATTCCGTCAGTGCATATTCCTCCCACTGCTTTTTTATTTTGTCAAATTCCAAACTGATCTCTTCCTGATACATTTCTTCACTCCTATTTAAATTCCATTATGCGCCTTGACATATTGTACACTCCGGTGTCAAAGCCTGCACATCTTCCAAATTCCTCTGCAAATGCGTTGAAAGATTCCTTGCAATGCCTGATTCTGCAGAAAACTGTGTCCAAACCGTCTCAGCGCTACATTTACAGTATACCCCTGATCTACATAAGCGCCCTGTAAAAATCATATTCCACCTGCCCCTTTATTTTCTCAAGTGCCCCGGGCGCCAGTTCCTTTACCATCAGGCAATCAATCCGCGGCAGATGCACCGACGCACCTGGCATAATCCCATATTCCGCAGCGGTTACAAAACCACGGGAATGATAATTCCTGGGGTTCCCTTCCACCAATACCGCCTTATACCCCAGTTTCTTTGCCTTTTCAAAGCCATATTCGATCAAGTCCCTGGAAATATGCCGCCTTTGAAGAGAAGTACGGACCGCCACAGGCGTAAGTATCAGCATCTCTCCCTCATACTTTCCCTCCAGATGGAATCCCGAAAACATGGCATAACCATTAATGTTATCCTCTTCATCCACCATAAGAAGCTCCATCTCCGGCAGATAATATTTTTTGCTGCGGATTTCCTCCACCAACGCCCGAACTACCTTTCCTTCTTCCAAATCTTTATATTCCTCAAATACCTGCTGCACAAAATCCAATGATCTTTCCAAATAACATGCTTCCATTACCTTAATTTTTCTTTCCATTTTTCTTCTCCTTTTTTCGTTTGCGCAATGTGTCTTCTTCCCTCAATGATAATTTCCCTACAAAATAATAGCGCCAGAACAGCTACTCCCAGGAAATCTACAGTCCCAATAGGTCTCTTGCCTAATTTTAACGCAAAAAACGACCATGGTATCCTCTGCCCTACAAGGCATATTTCACCATAGCCGTCTCCATACTTAGCCGATTCCGCCATAGCCCTCCCGCATATGTCACGAAAACATCGCCGGAAAATAAGGCAAAATCCACTTTAAATGTCCCATACTATTTTTAGCACAAAAAACACGGCCTGACAGCCGTGCTTCCTATCTCATGAGTCAACGAAACCTATTGAAATATGTTAAGCAATTTGTAAGGCAGATATAACGGCAGCTTCCTTGCCGAAAAAGGGCATACTTTTAGAATATGTCAACGCAGCATATTTTTACAAAACAATAATTCACATGTCCTGATATAGGTTATGCCCTGCAATCATTCAGTTTGCACTATCCTCTTTTCCCACAATGCTTAACATAAAATCTCCTTTCCTTCAAATTCCCACCCGGCAATATGAAATTTCTTCTGCTAAGATTCCCAAAGGGTTCCTCCATACTTCGTCTCCCTCTTCCCAACCCTGCAGTCTGCCGCATACTTTACCGGAAGGAATGATAACAGCTTTATTTTATCACACTATTTTCATCATGTCAATCTGCTGTTTACCCAGTCGCTTTTACTTCTTTTATGAGTTTCGCCAGAAGTCGTAGGAGACGATCGGAAACCTTTTTTATTTCAACAACAGAATACACGCTCCAGGAAGATTCTATTATCGCAAAAAAATCCTGCAGGATTCTGCAGGATTTTCAACGACCCAGATCGGACTCGAACCGACGACCTTCGCCGTGACAGGGCGACGCTCTAACCAACTGAGCCACTGGGCCAAAATATAATGCGGCGAGACTTCTCTCAAATGGACCTTCGGGGACTCGAACCCAGGACCGACCGGTTATGAGCCGGTTGCTCTAACCAACTGAGCTAAAGGTCCGCATTATCAATATTAAAAACAATTCACTCCAATAATGACTCCAACGGGAATCGAACCCGTGTTACCGCCGTGAAAGGGCGATGTCTTA
>CAJTPN010000035.1 GCA_910578185.1 uncultured Acetatifactor sp. | reverse complement strand
GCTGGATATGGAGTATATAGACAACTGGAGCATCTGGAAGGACATACGAATCTTGTTGCTGACGGTGAAGGTAGTGGTGTCGGGGCAGGGGTCGCGGTAAAGGGGAAGGTCATAAGGAGGTCTGGATGAATGGATTATGAAGAAAAATACGAAGCGGAAATTGATTTGAGCGACCTGCTTCCATACATTCTATTTAAATGGCGTTCCATAATTGCTGTGGGCTTTATTTTTGCGGTACTATTGGGCAGCTATAAGATTTTTCGGGATTTACAATCTCAAAGTGATGGTGTGCAATCCAAGGAATTTCGGGAATACGAGATTGCCTTGGCAGAATATCAGCTTGCAGAAACTACTTATGAACGCAATATAACGGATTTTCAGGTTCGTTTAACACAACAGGAAACCTATATGGAAAAGTCTGTATTGATGCAAGTGGATCCCTACGAGAAGCCTACCGCATCCGCAGATATATTCTTGAAGCTGGACGAAACGGAATGGGGTATTTTGCCCGATAATGTAAATCTGGATCCGACGGACAGTCTGATCAGAGTATATACTTCTAATTTCCCGTCTACTATTGATTGGGCGCCCATTGAAGCCCTTACAGGCAGAGAAGCCATTTATCTAAAAGAGTTGTTAAGCGTGGGAACAGATTATAACAGCAATACTTTTACGGTGGGAGTAGTATACAGCAATGGAGAGACAGCGCAGCAGATACTGGATATCATCGTTGGACAGATCATGGCAAAATATCATGGAATGGATTCGGATGTGAATAAACATACCATCTCCATTGTCAACCAGTCGCTTGCCTACACCATTGACAATGCCTTGGCCAACACCCAAAAAAACAACGCGGATGCAATGGCAAATTATACACAATCCATTCTCGATTGTCGTAAAGGGTTGGAAGGGCTTGTATTGCCAAAGCCGCCTTCTGGAATAGGCTTTTTGAAATATAGCATTTTGGGGATGGCTGCAGGTGCCTTCCTTACGTGTATGTTTTATGGAATGGTATATATATTTGATGGCAAACTTCATGGGGAAAGAGAACTGAAAAAGAGGTATGGCTATAGATGCCTGGGGGCGTTTTCGGCTACCTCGCCTAAAAAAATTCTGTATGGAATCGACCGTTTTTTTGAAAGGCTTACAAAGACTTCCGTCAAGATGACTGAGGAAGAAATCTACCAGTTTATTTCCGTTAATGTCGCCAACTTGATGGGGGAATACAAAAATATTCTTGTGACCGGAACCACCGATGTGAATAAAATACAAAAATTAACGGCAGCGATTGCGCCTCAATTGGAGGGCGCTGTCTTAACAGCGGCAGCGGACATGAACCACACACCAAGTACCCTGAAAATGCTTGCGTTATGTGATGCTGTTATTCTGGTAGAAGAAAAGCATAAATCGTTGAACGCAGATGTCCGCAAAGAGCAGGAAAGTGTCTGTTCATTGGGCAAGCCAGTATTAGGATATGTTCTGCTCTAAAACAGATGAAACCTCGCTTCCGAAAGCATCAGGATATTAAACATGGATATAACACAAAAGTGGAAAAAAACGGATATTAGATTAGCTGCGGATAACCTGTACCTTGCCGTTCTGGCTATGTATATTTTAAAGGCATTTTCCGGAGGGGTACTTTTTTATATTCCCTGGCCCGCAAATTTTGACGACATTTTGCGAATTATGATATGTGCGGCAGCCTTACTACGGTTGGGGTATGCCAAACCATATATGAGAAAAAACTGGTTTGTGTTTGTTTTGACAGGCGTATTGTGGGGATTTTCCTGGATTTCTACAGGTTATATTTTTTTGTTGGAAGTACCATTACTGGTTATAGGCGCCTCAGGAATTTCTCACAAAAAGCTTCTGAAAGTCGGTTTCTGGACAGGAATGTTTGTGCTGTCGATGGCCGTGTTGGGGAGCCTTACGGGCTGTATATCGGACAGAGTATACTCGGATGTAGTTCGCTTTCGACACTCTTTTGGAATTGTATATCCAACAGATTTTGCCGCACATGCAACCTTTCTTGCGCTGGCAGGTTGGGCATTATACGGCGGATACGGATTCCTTTTATCCGGAACATGCACCATGGCCTTGACTGTTTTTATTTATTATTATTGCCGGGCAAAGTGCAGCACCGGCGTGTTGATTCTTTTGGCCATGGCAATTGTGTATTATTCAATTAGTGAAAAATATAACGGCTGTTCCAGAGCTTTTGATAATATTACAAAAAAAATAGATAGGCTGTTGATTGTCGTTTTACCTGTTTGCGCGTTGGTAATGATTGTTCTAACTCTTTTATACAATCCGGAAAGTGAATTTATGCTTCATATCAATGATTTGCTGAACGGAAGGTTGCGCTTGGGAAAAAATGCACTGGATACCTATGGAATTCATTTTTGGGGGACTGCTTTTGATCAGATTGGATTTGGAGGCGGTCCTGCATGGTCATGGACCTTTGAATATAACTTTGTTGACAGTTCCTATGTATTAATTCTGGTTCGCTATGGAGGTATGGTTTTAACATCGCTTTGTATCTGGTATGTCTGGTCGGAACAAAAAGCGTTGAAAAACGGGCACAGAAAATTGGCATTAGCGATGGCCTTGGTTGCTGTACACAGCATGATAGAACATCATCTTCCTGAAATGGAATACAATTTATTTTTGCTGCTTCCCTTTGCCGATTTTTCTCAAAGCGACAATCAAAACGAATCAAAAGCTTTGCATACTTCAAATGCCTGTATTCTGCGGCGTGTGGTGGGATTTATGATATTGGCGGTATTCTTTCCGAGTATCGTGGAATATGGAAGAACCATAGTGGATTTGCTTGAACTGAGTTCACCCCAGGGGCATATATATTTTATTTTTATTACTGCGATAATCGCCTTCTTAGTCTTTTTTCTTTGGCGGATTGCACTTAAAGTTTTTATTGCATTTGCTAAAAAAGAATCGCCTTCCTGTAAGCTTTTAATTGGTCTTGTCATTCTGTTTATTTCATTTGTGGCCTTTTTTCTTAAGGGAGAAAGTGTCATTCGACAAGGCCGGGAAGAATACTGGGATTTAGTCGAGGCTGACAGGCCTGTTCTTGAGGCGTTAGCTGAAAGTGACATTGATCCAGGTAAAGTTTATGTGGATCATATACCGGAAATCTACGACAGAGAATTCCACAATTTATCTAAGATGATCTTGGCAGCCGAAGGCTTGTCGCATATAGAAAATGCAACATTGATTACGGCTGAAAGAGAAGAATTACATGCGCTGATGGATGCCGGATATGCATATGGCCAAATTTCGCCCTGGCACGCAGTTTATACCAATAGCCAGGAAGCCAGGAAAGTATTAACCAATATTGGTATCTCCTTGACAGACTATTACAGCAGACAGGAAACCTTGAGCTTAGAGGAAACCGCCGCCTGTAATGGGTTGGAACTATCTGAAAACGGAACGCTTCTATTAAACGGATTGGGAAATTCTATTTCACGTGGTTCCGGCATCACCCTATATAAGGGCAGACTTCGGGTGGAATATCAACTGCGCCTTACAGGATATTACGACACGACAGTTCCGGTTGCAACCGCAAAGGTGACTTCCGATTGGGGGGCAAGAACATGGGAACAACAGGACATTTTGATATCGGACTTCAATGAAAATGGCGAATGTACTTACATCATGGAATTTAAACTGGCATATGACAGTCCCAATACGGAAATTTTATTGTATCTTCCGGACGGGGTGAGCCTGGAAGTTGTGGAAATCAGATATGGGAAAGTGGGGTAAACAGGGTGGTAAAGGTTTGTTTTGCGGCATCTTCCGGCGGACATTATGAACAGCTTTTAATGCTGAAGCCTTTGATGAAGCGATATGACAGTTTTGTCATTACGGAAGAGACTTCATATAAAGTAACTATTGAAAAGGAAAAAATATATTATATGAAGCAGGTAAATCGAAGGGAACTATCCTTTCTACCAAAGATGATAACGAATTTTTTCCGTTCCGTAAAAATTTATTTGAAGGAGAAACCAGACATTGTGATATGTACGGGAGTGCTGGCAATGATTCCTATTTGCCTGATCTCCAAAATAGCAGGGAAAAAGCTGGTATATATCGAATCCTTTGCAAAAGTCACATCAGCGACCCAATCAGGAAAACTGCTGTATCGGTTTGCGGATCAGTTTTATGTTCAGTGGGAATCCATGCTGAAAATATATCCGGAGGCCATATACCTGGGCGGTATCTATTGAGGAATGTTTTGTAAACGGACAATGGCGTCCGGCAACCTAAAACGGGGGAATCCATATATGATTTTTGTCACACTGGGATCACAAAAATTTCAATTTAATCGCTTGTTAACGGCTATTGATGATTTAGTAAAGCAAGGAATCATAACCGAAACGGTGTTTGCCCAAACCGGTTACAGTGATTATACACCGAAAAACTATGATTCCAGGCCATTTCTGGACAGAGAAGAATTTGCAGGGATGGAAGGGAATGCAGATATTATTATTACCCATGGCGGAACAGGAGCCATTATTGGAGCGGTGAAAAAAGGGAAAAAAGTGATTGCCGTGCCTCGGTTATCCCGATATGGAGAGCATGTGGACGACCATCAATTACAATTGGTCACCCAGTTTTTTGAGATGAACTTAATAGAAAAATGCATGGATGTGAAGGATCTGCAGAAGGCTTTGGAAAAAGTAAAGAAAAATACATATGCCAGTTATACTTCAAATACATCCGCCATCATAGACAGTCTGGAAACCTATATCCAAAGCTGTGCCGGGAGATGAAAATGAAATCCATTTGTTTTGTTTCAAATAAATATCCTAACGATATGGATCCAAACGGATTGGTTTTTGTTCAGCAGCTGGTTTGGACAATGGCTGATATAGGAATACAATGCAGCGTTATCTGCCCGCTGGCAGTTAATCTGTATCCCTCACTTGTGAAGGTTCCTTATTATGTGGAAGAAACTACGGAAAAAGGAAATAAAGTTGAAGTCTATTTCCCAAAATATTTCGGTCTGGGTCAATCCCATTATATCTTTGGAAAAAGCCCTGCGCCTTTAACTACAGCGCTTTTTACGAAAGCAGTAAAAAAAGTAATATCAAGTTATAAGCTTTTGCCGGATGCCATCTACGGTCATTTTATTACACCGGCAGGCATTGCTGCCGCCAGGATTGGAAGGGAACTGAATATTCCGGCATTTCTGGCCCATGGAGAAAGTACCCAATGGTCTATCGATCAGTTTGGCGCACATAATGTTGCGAAAGAATTGGAAAATATTGACGGCGTAATCGCTGTTTCCACTCGCAACAAGGATTTGTTGATAGCAAAAAAATGTGTGACAAAAGACAAAATCAAAGTATTTCCTAACGGTTATCGTTCTGAGCGGTTTTATCAAATGGACAAGATGCGGGCACGAAAAAAGATGGGATTTCCACAAGAAGATTTTATTGTGGGATTTGTGGGAAGCTTTGACGATCGAAAAGGTGTGCTTCGCCTGCAGGAAGCCGTAGGAATGGTGAAAGGTGTTAAATATGCCTGCGCCGGAAAGGGAAAGCTGATGCCGGGCGGTCCGGATTGTCTGTTGGCAAAACCGGTGGAAAACGCTTTACTTCCCTTCTTTTACAGCGCGATAGATGTTTTTGCTCTGCCAACATTAAACGAGGGATGCTGTAATGCGATTATAGAAGCGCTTGCCTGTGGATGCCCTGTGATTTCCAGCAATCTTTCTTTTAACGATGACATTTTGGACGAAAATTGTTCCGTCAGAATCGATCCTGGCAATGTCAACGACCTGGCAAGCGCAATTGAAGCACTACATGCCGACCCTGATAAACTGATGCAAATGGGCAAAGCGGCCTTGGAAAAAGCTTCAAAGCTCACATTGGACACAAGAGCTGAAAATATCCTTGACTTTATGGAAAACATGTCCTGCAAGAGATCATCTTTATAACATTACAAAATATAGTTGCTTAGAATGATGGGAGCGTTAATGAAATTAGCGGAAGTGATTCGGAATCCTAAAAAAACAGTTAAATACCTTGGTGCCAGAGGCTTTCTGAACTGGATGAGCGATAAGACATACTGTGACCTGGTATTTCAGGCAAACTTTCACAAAAAAATGGATTGGGATGAACCCAAATCTTTTAACGAGAAGCTTCAGTGGCTGAAATTACACGACAGAAATGCGCTTTATCCAATAATGGTAGATAAGCATGCAGTACGAGAGTTGATTCAGGAGAAATGGGGGGGGCATTATCTGATTCCGCTTGCACTGGACGAAGTTTGGTATCGGGCAGAAGATATCCCTTTTGAAAGATTGCCGAAACAGTTTGTCTTGAAATGTACCCATGGATCAGGATGCAATGTCATCTGCAAGGATAAGTCCCGGTTGGACATTGAACAAACCAGAAATAAGATTCGGAAGTGGATGAAGCAGAATTGGTTTTGGTATGGTCGTGAATGGCCGTATAAGGAGCTTACACCCAAGATTATCGCCGAAAAATATATGTCTGATGAATCCTGCGATGAGCTGAAGGATTATAAGGTATTATGCTTTAACGGGAAACCTCGTCTGATAGAGGTGCATACCGGCAGATTCAATGAAAAACATCAACAGATTTTTTATGATACAAACTGGAATAAAACACAAATTACGCAAACAGGTCTGCCAGCAGATGCGGATATTGCGGAACCTCCCACTTTAAAGCAAATGCTTTCCCTTAGCGGGTGCCTGGCGGAAGGGACAAAAGTGGTTAGAATAGATTGGTATGATATAGGGGGCCAATTATATTTCGGCGAGTTTACATTGTATGACGGTTCCGGTTTCCAGCCATTTGACAGGTATGAGGACGATCTGCTTCTGGGCAGCTGGATTAATTTATTTGAGGAAGGCAAACAGTGAAAATAGTCATTGGCGCGGATATTGTTTTGGATGAGAGAAATCAGGAAAAGTTCGCATCCGGAAAAATTGAAGAAGTGATAGGCAGGAAATTGCTGCAAACCATCAGTGATGCCGATCTGAGGATATTTAACCTGGAGGCACCGCTGACTGACGGTAATGATCCGATTTTGAAATGCGGGCCCTGCTTTAAGACCAATCCATCGGCTGTAAACGGATTTAAGCAGCTGAATGTTGATCTGTTCTGTATTGGCAACAATCACATTCGAGATTATGGAGACAGAGGGGTAACGGATACTATTCGCTTACTGCAAGAAAATCAGATTGACTATGTAGGTGGTGGTCCAGACCTGACTTCTGCGGAAAAAGGAAAAATAATCTTCTCAGATGGGGTTAGAATCGGTATCTTTGCCTGTGCGGAACATGAATTTTCCATTGCCGGGAAACAGTCTGCGGGTGCAAATCCCTTTGACCCGCTGGAAAGTTTTGAAGCGGTAGCCCAGCTTGCTAAAAACTGTGATTATGTACTGGTCTTGTATCACGGAGGAAAAGAATACTACCGCTATCCTTCTCCCTGGCTTCGAAAGGTCTGTCACAAATTTGTCCGCTCCGGTGCATCCCTGGTGATTTGCCAGCACAGTCACTGTATTGGCGCAAAAGAAAATTACCAACAAGGGGAAATTGTATATGGACAGGGCAACTTCCTGATGACGGATGAGGATAACGAATATTATAAAACAGGTCTGCTGACAGTGGTTTTGCTTGAGGAATCCGGTATTCAGGTGGATTATATACCTATCTGTCAAACCGAAAACGGGGTCGATGCCGCTTCAGCCCAGGAGGCTGTCCACATCCTTGAGGCATTTGAAACACGTTCCCGACAGATTTTGGAGGAAGGTTTTGTAGAGGCAGAGTACGCCAAATTTGCTGATAAAATGCTGGGGCAATATTATAAAGTGTTTGCCGGGAATAAGCTATGGCACAAAATACTTTGGAAGTTATGGGGAAACAGATTTCTTAAACAGCTCCATAACGCTGACTGTAAAAGAAGAATATATGATTTTATTCTGTGTGAAGCACACAGGGAACTGTTGTTAGAAGGTATGAAAAGGGATACGAATAGTTGAGGTATTAGATGATTACAAGCAAAGATGAATTAAAGACATACCTGCTCCAGGATAAAATTGCCCTGCACAAAAAGAACTGCCCCAGACCAGCATTATTTGGAGATGAGGTTTGGAAGTGGGAAATCGTTTACAGAAAATACGAATACTATACAAATTGCAGAAGGAAAAATATTCTGACCAGGCTGGGATACTTGTATTATAAATTGATATGTCACAACCAAAGCCTGAAACTGGGTTTCAGCATCCCTGTAAATGTATTCGGGCCGGGCTTAAGCATTGCTCATTATGGTACCATTACCGTCAATGAAAATGTTAAAGTCGGAAAAAACTGTCGCATACATGAAAACGTCACCATTGGCGCAACAAGCGGATCGAAGCAGGCGCCCATCCTGGGAGACAATATATTTCTGGGTTCAGGCAGCCGGGTAATCGGCAATGTCCAAATAGGCGATGATATTGCCATCGGCGCTGGATGCGTGGTAGTAAGATCTTTTACCACTCCAGGAATCACACTGGGGGGGGTACCGGCTAAAGTGATCAGTCAGAACAATTCACACCCCCACTTAGATAAAAATTTGTTTGAGTAAGGAAGTTGCGTAGGGAAATACGCAAATGCTCCAATGCCGGAAAACTGATAGGAGTGATCCGATTTGAAAATTGATGTAAGGAAATTTGTTATATATGTATTGACTTTAACGATTCTATTCCAGGACACCATTATAAAAATAACTGGTATTTCCCTGTTGAATTATATGGATGAACTGTTTGTACTGGCATTATTTATGATTGCCCTTTGTCGTTCCAGAGGACAAATACCTGATTTTGCAGGGCGACTCATGGCAGGGGCCCTTCTCTTTATGCTGGTTGGTATTGGCTCATGTGTCTTGTTTAGCCAATATTCCCTTGGCACATTGATGGCCGCAAGCCTTTTGGCGGTTAAATTTTTCCTGCTGCTTTCTGCTGTGATCATATATCGTCCGGATGAGAAACTTATCAAATTGTTTGTCAGTGCAATCAAATTTGCCGGAATAATACTGTTGGCGACCGGAATCATAAACTTTTGCTTTCCTGCAATATGGGTTCGGCTTCTGCCCTTTACTTGGATTGACTGGCGTATGGGACTGCCAAGTGTTATGGGGCTGTTTATTCATCCCGGCCAATACGGGTGGTTTATGCTGTTTGCGGCACTGCTGTATTATGGGGAATTCAAGGTGTACAGGAGACAGAAAAGTCTGCTCATCTCCGTTTTATTTATATTTGCCGCCATATTGTCCCTTAAGGCAAAGGTGATTGTGGGCGTGGGAGCAATTCTGTGGGCGGATACCTTTCTTCTTGATGGTAAAAAAATCAGCAGAAAAAAACTGGGCTTTTTTCTTATGGCATTGTCGGGCGGAATATTGTTGTTTGGAGGTTATTTGTTGGAAGCCTTTTCCAAATACATTATTGGCACTACAAGCGAAGTCAGCGCAAGATATGTCTTGTTGAATCGTTCTCTGCAGATATTGGCAGATTATTTCCCATTGGGAGTAGGCTTCGGTAAATTCGGCAGCTGGTATGCCAGAATCAATTACTCAGAATACTACTATAAATATAATTGTACCACCACATATGGACTGTTTCCGGAAGATCCCAGGTTTGCCACGGATACCTTTTGGCCTGCCATTCTGGGCGAAACCGGTTTCATCGGAACATTTATTTACTTACTTATACTATATTGCATCATCAAGAAGCTTATGGCCTCCATACACCATATCGGAAAAAGTCATTTTCAGCGTCTGATGGCAGTTTGCGGATTTTATATCATTGTACAGGCTTTGGTGGAATCCACCGGTGAGCCAATTTTTAACAGTGCGCCGCAGAATATTCTGATTGGTTTGTTTGTAGGATTCGGCCTTTCGGTAAATCTGCGGTTAAAAGCCTCCAGATAGCAGTATGACGGAATTAATACGATTATTCCGGAAACAGATCCGGCCCAGAGTGGAAATAGAAAGGAAATCAACAGAATTGAAGAAAATTGCCATTGTAGCACAGGGGGCTTCCGAAGGGGGCGCGGAAAGAGTGGCGACTCTTCTTGCAAACTACCTGGCAAATAAAAAATATGAAGTTTATTTTTATGCGGTGTATTCCGGCAAACGGGAATATTACATTGACGAGAGAGTCAATTACCATTATTGCAATACCAAAGCAAAATTCGGTCCACTCCGAATGTTGGAGCGGGCAATAAAGGTCAGAAAATTTATTCTGAAAAATCAAATCGACACCATGATTTCTTTTGTGTATATGGAAGGCCTTTTTCTGGTCGGCAGCAAACAGATAAAAAAGATATATTCCCTGCGAAACGATCCCGTCAAGGCCAGGGATACCAAGCTGCAGAAGAAACTGCGGGATAAAATATATCAAAAAGCCGATTGTATCGTATTTCAGACGCCGGATGCCAGAGACTATTTTGGGCCTCCCATCAGAGATCGCGGAACCGTTATTCCTAACCCTGTCAAACCAGAGCTTCCCTATTGGAACTCAGAGGGACATGGCAAGGAAATCCTTGCTGCCGGTCGTCTGACGGCACAAAAAAACTTCGCTATGCTCATTGAAGGCTTTGCAGCGTTTGCCGGAAAACATCCGGAATACAGGCTGACAATCTGTGGGGAAGGCGAACTGAAAGCATCTCTCACAGCGCAGGCCAAACAGCTTGGTGTGGAGGACAAAATATCCTTTCCAGGATTTGTGGCTGATATCCACAGGCGCATGAGGGATGCGGAAATCTACGTCTCTACTTCCGATTATGAGGGAATATCCAATTCCATGCTGGAAGCGTTGGCAATCGGTGTTCCTACCGTTTGTACCGATTGTCCTGCCGGAGGTGCAGCAATGTTTATCCGTTCCGGAGAAAACGGCATATTAATTCCTACGGGAGACACAAGGGCACTGACAGAAGCCTTATCATCTATTGCGGACAGTCCGGATCAATGCCGAAAATTCAGCAGCCAGTCGGTAAAGATCAGAAATACGCTGGATGTGGACAAGATATGCAGCCAATGGGAGGCATTGGTTTGACCTTGGAGCTAAGTGCGGGCAGACAAGAAAGACTCTGGAGACGCAAAGTTTCGATTGATTAAAGGATAATATAATATGTGCGGTATTTGTGGATTTATCTCAAAAAGAAATATATCTTTGGATTTATTAAATCAAATGAACGACACCATGATTCATCGGGGACCTGACGATCGCGGTGCGGACATTCTCCAGGGAGACGACGGATATCACATTGGAATGGCACACAGACGGCTTTCCATTATCGACCTTTCACCAAAAGGACATCAGCCCATGTATTCCCCAGACCGACGGGTTACGGTGGTCTTTAACGGCGAAATATATAATTATATGGAACTGAGAGATATCTTGTCCCCGTATCCCTTTGTATCAACTTCCGATACGGAAGTGATTATTGCCGGTTATTTAAAATGGGGAATTGATTTTTTGGATCATATCCACGGCATGTTTGCCATTGCCTTATATGACAGAAAAAAAGCCATGTTTTATCTTATCCGGGACAGAATCGGTAAAAAGCCTCTGTATTACTGGTATCAAAACGATGAGCTATTTTTTGCCTCGGAGCTGAAACCGATAATGGAATGTCCCTGGTTTCCCAAGAAAATTAATAATCAAATATTGTCGCGCTATCTGTTTCAGCGCTATATCAATGCCCCGGAATCCATATTTGAGAATGTACGTAAGGTGGAGCCAGGTATGTATATCTCCTGTTTCATGAATGGAAATTTGGAGATTTCCGGGAAAAAATATTGGGATATCAATGAAGTCTATCATAGAGAATCCGAGAATGAGGTACACAATTTTCATGAAGCCAAAGAAGGGCTAAAGGAAAGACTTTCCAACTCGGTGAAAAAAAGGTTGGTGGCAGATGTTCCCATTGGTTGTCTCTTAAGCGGCGGAATCGACTCTTCGCTGATTACTGCAGTAGCCCAAAGCCTTTCAGAACAACCGTTAAAAACCTTTACCATAGGTTTTTCAGATCCGGATTACAACGAAGCCCAATATGCAAAAGAAATTGCCTCTTATCTGGGAACAGATCACACAGAGTTATACATAGACGAAAGTGAAATGATTGCCCAAGTCAGAAGCATTCCGCAATATTATGACGAACCCTTTGCGGATTCCTCGCAAATTCCCACCATGCTGGTATCTCGGCTGGTTCGTGAAAAAGCTACGGTGTGCTTATCCGGAGACGGCGGGGATGAGTTCTTTTGCGGATATCGAAATTATGAACTGGTACAAAAAGCGCAGCGTTTGGACAAACTGGGCGCCGCTGCATATGAAATCGGCAGGCTTTCTCTTGGAGGCACTGCACTCAATTCCCTGTATCCGGCACCGATGAGGAAAATTGCGGGCAATCGGGACAGAGAAACACAGGCCCAGTTAAATCCGGACAGGATGTTGTACCTGGCAAAACAAATGGTGGCGAAACATGAGAATCAGGACAATTTAAGCTGCCAATACCCCTGGGAATCAAAATATCAGGTGAAGAACTGGGTACTGCGAAGCATGCTTCTGGATATGGAAACCGCGCTTCCGGAAGATATGCTGTGTAAAGTGGACAGAGGAGCAATGAAATATTCCGTAGAGACCAGAAATCCTTTATTGGACACGAATGTTATGGAGTATTCCTTCCGAATTCCACAGAAATATAAATTTTACAGAGGAATTGAAAAAAAATACATCCTCAAGCAGCTGGCATACGACTACATTCCTCGGAAAATGCTGGAACGTCCCAAGAAGGGTTTCAGTGTACCGCTTGCAAAGTGGTTAAAAGGACCGCTACGGGAACAACTGACAGCATACGGCAATTCAGACTTTTTAAAGCGCCAGGACATTTTTGACCACGCGTTCACAGGCCGGCTGATTCATACCTATGTCAATGACTGCCTGCCTGCGGAAATACAGGACGCCAACATTGTAAGATTTATATGGGGCTTCTTTGTATTTCAGCAATGGTATGAAAAATATATCAAAACATGACTTGGAGTGACCAATACCAGGAGGTATTTGACATATGAAAAATATTTTTGAATCTATGGAGTCTGAAGTCCGCTCCTACTGCAGGAAATATCCTGTGAAATTTAAACTGGCCCATAATGCGGAACTATACTCCCAGGACAACACAAGATATATTGATTTTCTTGCAGTGGCTGGTTCCATGAACTATGGTCACAATAATCCGGAAATCAAAAAGGCCCTATTGGATTACCTGAAGGAAGACAATATTATCAATGCCCTGGATATGTATACGGTAGCCAAGGAAGAATTTTTGGAAACATTCCGGAATATGATCCTGGAACCCAGGAACTTGGATTATAAGGTGATGTGCTGCGGCCCTACCGGGACAAACGCAGTGGAAGCCGCTCTGAAGCTGGCCAGAAAAAACCAGAAGCGCACCAATGTTTTTGCGTTTGCAGGCGCCTTTCACGGTATGACTCTGGGAAGTTTGGCCCTTACCACCGACAGGCTCAGCCGCGAATCGGGGGGGGTATTTTTAGGAAATGTTACCTTTCTGCCCTATGACGGAACGTTTGATTCCATTGAATACCTGAAATGGATATTGGAAGACGATCATTCCGGTATAGAGAAACCGGCAGCCATTATCCTCGAAACCATCCAGGCAGAAGGGGGCGTCAATGTGGCCGGCGTTGATTGGCTAAAAGAAATACGTGAGATCTGCAATGACAATGATATCTTAATGATTGTGGACGATATTCAGGTTGGAAACGGCCGTACAGGTCCCTTTTTCTCTTTTGAGCGGGCGGATATCGTACCTGATATGGTGGTCGTCTCCAAGTCCATCAGCGGATTTGGCATGCCCATGTCATTACTGCTGATGCGTCCGGAATTAGATATCTTTCGACCGGCGGAGCACAACGGAACCTTTCGGGGAAACCAGTTGTCTTTTGTGGGCGCCACTGCCGGTATCCG
>CAJTPN010000034.1 GCA_910578185.1 uncultured Acetatifactor sp. | reverse complement strand
GTCAATCTATTTGAAGCAGGGACTGAGCAAAAAGCCGTTTCAAGGGAACATCTATATCACTAATCAGCGGGCGTGTTTCAAAATCAGCATGATGCCCGGCACATTGGATATGGATTTACCGTTGGAAGACATCAGGGGATTTTCGGTGAGTGGTGTGGCGATATTTACCCAGGTAACAATCCACAGCCGGACAGGAGAAAATTATTCCTTTACGGGTTTCCCGGCAAAAAAGCTACAGGGCTGGCTGATGCAGTTAGGCGTGCAGAAATTGTAAGGTAAAATCGGAATTGGAGGAATATTATGGTTCGTGCAACTTTAGCATTCGCTTTTTTAATTGGTATCGTCTTGTTACAAATTTTTCTGTCGCGGACAGAACGCAAATGGCCTGGACTTATTTTACCTGTTATTTCATTTTTGTTTGGTTTTCTTTATCCTTTTAATATGTCGGCCGGTACACTAATTTGGCAAGTGTTTTTTGTATGGCTGTTGGGGAATATTCCTACCATTATTTTTCTTGCTATCTACTTTGCCTGTCGCCCAAAGCGAAAGCAAACGGCTGGTGAGTGAATGTAACTTATAGTTTGCTATATTGGGAAATTGGAATTTAGAGGAGATGAGTGCATGAAAAAGGCGATAGGAATTACTTTGTCAGTAATAGGAATTATAATGGCAGCAATAAGTCTGGTTTTTAAGGTAAATGAGCAAATGTCAGTAGCGAAATCAGTGTCCGTCATTGGCGGGGCAGATGGTCCTACTTCAATATTTGTTGCCGGCAAAATTGGAGGTACTCCAGCAATTACAGGAATAATCGTGGGAATTGTTTTGCTTGCGATTGGTATTTTTATTTTTGCAGGAAAAAAATAAATTCCATTTTGAGAGGGTGATCAGAATGAAAAAAATTATGTTTGGTAATAGTTTGATGCTTTTGGGTATCGCATTACTTATTCTTGCGGGATTAGAGATTATGCCGATATATGTTTTCTGGCCTGCTGTCATTCTTGTGCTGGCTGGTTTTATGATGGCTGTAATTGGATACTTCAGTAAAGGTAATAAGGAGAAACAGTAACATGAAAAATTTTAAGAACTATACACCGGAAAAATATGCAACATCTGATTTTCAAAAAATTGAAGAAGGGATTTACAAAACAAAAAGTCGATATAGCGTTGGCGATGAAGACGTTTTTGTTACATCTCTCGCATTTGAAATGGAGCCGGATTGTTATGGCGAAGAAGATGCGTCACCCAGAAATCTTACGCAGGTTCCGATTGAGGGGCTTCTGGATGAATTTAACCTTTTTGTTACAGATTTTTATGAGCAGTTAAATGAGACAAGTGAAACCATCTGTTATCAGGAGTTTGGATCCTTCGATTTGGCGGATATTCAAAAGCTGAGGGCTCTTATAGGGAAACGGTTCTATGCCGTGCCATATATGGAGAATGGGAAAGAATATTATAACATGGTAACGGAATAATTCTGTTATCACCTGTCCAGAAGTAATGATTGGAGGAACCAACATGAACATAGAAATAACAGAAGAATATAAAGCATCTTTAGTTCCGTTCCCAAAAGAAACACTGGAACCGCTGAAACTGCCGACAGAGACATTTGTCTTTTTGACAGAGACTGGGCTTCCGCTCCATGCGGGTTATGAAATTACTCCAAATGCGCCGATAACATTTTTAAGTATGCCGACAATAAAAAAATATCCATATCTGCAACATCCATATCTGCAAATCGGCTCTTTGGATGTAATGGGGGAACTGGCAATCAACCTGACCTTTCAATCGGTTTATCAAATACAAATCGTAAATGACAATGGATACGATATGGCAATACTTTATTTGATGAATTATAGCCTTAGTCAGTTTGTTGATTGCCTGGGATTATGGCTGTCGTTTTATCCGCAGTTTCGGGATGAAATTGCCAGAAATCTGGTGCTCGATCCTGAGTTCAGTCTTTTTGAACACGAAGAAATGTACAATCCAATTTTGAATAAGCTGAAAGAAGTTGATCCGAAATCCATGCGTGAAAGAAAGTTTTTCTGGCGCAGGATGTGTGAACCGGATATTCTATAAATAACGGGAGGAACGAATATGAAATATGACTTATCTGCTGTCGAAATGTTAAAAATGCTGGGTTATGACCAGCCAACAGGCGGGGAATGGCTTGAAAAATTAAAGCAGGAGAAACAGATAAGCCTGCCGAAAGCCTACACAGAATTTATGGAGCTGATGGTGGACTGTCCTCTTTTGGGTACGTCCAATCTTTGGATTGGGAAAATGGAGCATAAAACGTCTGCGCATATTCCCTGCACATTTTATGACCAGCTACAGGAAATGATAGACGACCGTAAAGACTGTTGGTCAAAGCGTCCTGGCAAGTATGAGCGCTCACTCTACGATCTTTTTCAGCTTCCGGCAGAAGAATGGTCCCAGACGGTTGACAATTATCTTGTGATTGGCAGTGATTACGCAGGCGGGATGGGCGAGTTTGGCATCCGCATAGAAGATCTGCAGAAAGACGATCCTCCTGTGTACTGGCACAAAGATGCAGACAGTTTTTCAATGTGGAAACTAGAACATGAAAAATTATCCGATTTTCTGCTGAACGTATTGATAGAAGCGCTTGCCTGCGTGGACTATCAGAGTGCGGAATACGAACTGGAAACAAAGGGGTGGCGGTATGAGGAATACTTTGATCTCAAAAAGGATGACTGGGTTGCAAGTAAGTCCGTGTTGAAACGGTATGGTATTGATTATGCTGCCATCAAAAAGTACAAAGCCAGCAGCGGAAAAGTCTTTTGCTGCTATGATGAGAACAGAAATGCTTTTTTTGTTGGTTCTACAGCCGAAGGGGAGATGTCCCTGTCTGCAATCAACCGTAGCGATGCAGAGCATATCTTTTTAGACCTTGACAGTTTGGAATATCTGTTTGAAGAAGCCAGGCTTTGCATAAAGGACAGGGAAAGGGAGGATGAACTAAGCCAATACTATATTTACACAAAAATCCCAAAAACAAAAGTTAGCCTGTCTGATTATTGCCAGGCAGATAAGCCTCCCCAGAAAGGAGAAAACGGGGAAAGCATTTGTCCTGTTACTGCAAAAAGAGAACCGTTATACGTTCTATGCAGCGGAGCTGATTTTATGGAAGTGATAACTGGGGTATTGCAGAAAAAGCCGAAAGCTATGAATGGAGAATTGCTGGAGGCTCTAAATGATTATCTGCAAACCAGGAATCTATGATAGACGGATTTTTCAATCTATTCTATGGGCGATAGAAGTGTTTATAAGAGACAATGAATATGGAAGAATTATATCAAAAAGGGATGGAACTGTGGGAAACCGCAGAACAGCTGATAAAACAGCACAAAATCGATTCTTCAGAGGGGCGCAGTGAGATGGTATCTTACCAAAAGCAGGCGGTTGAGTGTTGGCAGACAGCCGCTGAGCAGGGGGATGCAAGGGCACAGCACCAGCTGGGCTATTACTACTATAATTATAGGAAAAACAGCAACAAAAATAAAAGGCATTTGAATGGTACAGCAAGGCCGCTGAACAGGGATATGCTCCGGCACAATATGAACTTGGTTTCTTATATTCCTATGGATTGGGAATTCCGATGAATTATAAAATGAGCCGCTATTGGTACGAAAAGGCTGCTGAGGGAGGAATGGCGTCTGCCGCACATATACTGGGAGATAGATATTGTGAAGGAAAATCCAGAAATTACAAAAAGGCAATTTATTGGTACACGAAAGCGTTGGAGTTGGGAATGCAGGGGGCTGTGGAACATCAAATTGGATGGTGCTATGAAAAACTTGGAGATTTCAGCCATGCCATAGAATGGTATATGAAAGGAGCGGAAAAAGGCATTGGCAATACAGCATATCACCTTGCAGAACTGTACGAAACCGGGACAGGTGTACCTAAAGATTTCACAAAAGCCATAGAGTGGTATCGAGTATCTGCAAAGCTGGGTTATCCAGACGCTGATTTATGGTTGAAAGAAAAAGGATTTTAACTATGAAAAAAGAATCATTCTCTTTATGTATAATTCTGCGGAATACAATATGTGCTACGCTTGTCTTCCTGGTGATGCTATCCGCTCCCACTGGCTGGGTGTATGATCTGTGGGCTGGGGAGGGAACAGAACAGGGGCAGCGGCCTAGTGTGGATGTTCAGCGGCTCCAGCAACAGGAAGATATAGAAACTTGCTTTTTGAGCAATACCCCAGTTACCGTGAACAATAGAGAATTGGCAGCTTGCCCGTTGGCACGTCTGCGGGATTCGGAGCAGGCAGGCGTACATATGCATCATAATAGCGGTGTGAAAAGGTCAGTAAGCGTTTCGGAATACATTTATGCCGATTACCCTATTCCGCCTTTACAGCGATTTGTACAGGGCTTCGTGGGCGGTTATTATAACCGTTACCATTTGCTGAAGCTGGAAGATGGTTCCTGGCTTTGTGTGTATTTTGACGATTATCTGGCATTAACAGGGGCAGACAATTATCCAACTGGCTATGTCCGCTATACCACCACCGCGGAGCGCCGGATGCTGAACCAGATGGCGGAGGATTATGATGTTGATCCGGTTTATGTGTTGGATATGTACCGGTATGGGAAAGTAAGCTGGATGATGGATATTCTGCTCAGGCTTGCCGTGTGCGTGGCCGCAGCTGTGATTGTGTGGAGTATCAAAAAGGCTTTTAAAATGCAGTTTTCCCACCGAAGATGAGTAATCCAAAAGCGTAGATGAGGCGGCGTAGTCTATGGCGGACAGTTTTGTTTGGAATTATTTGATCTTTGGGACAAAATGCCCAGTTGTAGAAATATTAAATTCATGGAGGAAATGCTATGAGCAATAAATTTTTTGCGGATGCTTTGTTTGTTTCTTACATCAAAGGAATACCCTCTAACGAGCGCATTCCGTATCTCCAGGGGGAGTCACTTACACAGGAAATCGTAAATCGCTTGACAGATCAAATACTATCTGGAATTGTCTGTTCTGTCCAACTTGACGATGAAACAAAGGAAAATAGTTTGATTGCTGATTTTCGGGAAGGATGGTCAACTGTATATATTGTCAAGGAATGCGAGAATTATTATGAGTTTGTAAATGATCAATTTCCAACTTGTGAAACGCAGTTAAATATCACTGGTGATGGGCCTACTCCTCAAAAACATGCGACTGAGGATCTGCAGTTAATGGCAGAGATCATTATACATTTCATGCAAACAGGAATGGTATATCCAGACTGTACATGGGAGCATACAATCCATTAAGGTATCAGAAACAATTTGGTTAAAGAAAAAAGAACTTCTTTAGTGAATATAGAAGGAAGTGAAAGCCTATGTCAAACACATTTCCGATAGAAGAATTGCGTTCATTGTTAGAAAAGGCAAGGGCCACAGATGCCGATTTGAAACAATTTGGCGCAGAACATCATAAATATCAATGGAATCCGCCAGCGTCTCTCAAAGAGATAGAAAAATTCGAGAAGGAAACAGCAATCTCACTTCCGGACGGCTACCGTAATTTTCTGCTGCAGGCGGGGAACGGCGGAGCCGGGCCTTTTTATGGTTTGTTTTCACTGGAGCAGGTGAAGGGCTGGCTGAGCTGGCAGGTGGAGCCGGGAGAAACGCCGTATCTTGCTCCGGGAACTGATCCGGATTCTTTAAAAGATTTAGGCGACAGGGATCACGACTGGCGGCGGGGCTGTATTCCCATTGAATCTCAGGGAGATACTTATTTTACTTATCTGCTGGTGGCAGGGCCGGACCGGGGCCGTGTCGTTTATATAGAATATGAGCGCTCCTGGATATTCTTCCCCAGGGAGCCGGACTTTTTATCCTGGTATATCCGTTGGCTGCGGGAGGCGGCAGCCGGTTACGATATGGGGTGGTTCGGCCTTTCTCTGGATGGCGACGAAGAAACGCTGCGGAAGCTTTACATTCAGGCCGATACGGATGCGGAACGTCTGCTGGCGGTCGGCAGCATGGACAAGTTCCCGGCTTTATCGGAGGCTTCCCGGGATTTCATATGCGGGATTTTGGATGATTGGATCGCAAAGGAAAATGTGGACAGCCTGCCCCTGCTGGCTTACCGTGTAGACCCTGTGTTATATGGGCAGTTTTTGGATAAACGGTGGGAAGCAGGGTTGTTTGACCAGGTAGTCTATGAGCTGTACCACACGCCTGCGGAAAGGAAAGATCTGGCGAAGAGCTGGAGGGAGCGCATTCTGGATAAGCTGTCGGAGCTTTCCCCGGAAACTTATTGTATCGCCATCCCTCTTTTAAGGATGGGCGGTGAAGTGAAACTGGAACAGGTGGCGTTTCTTCTGGACAAAGCCGAAGGCAGGGAAAAAAGGGAACTGCTCCGTGATTTAGGGCGTTTCCCGGACGCAAAGGAACACCTGGAGATATGGCTGGGCTTTTTGCGGGAACGGGAGGATTTGGAGCTGCTCCATTATGCCCTGCTGTCGGTTCCTTGTGTAAACGACTCTCGGTTACGGGAAGCATTGCTTGAGGTGCAGGAGGCATTTCCGTTTGCGCTGGAGCAGATCCATGTGGACAATTATAAGGACAAAGAAGCAATGGAGCGTTCTTTCCGCCGGGATGCGGAACGCAAGGTCTACAAAGGGGCCGACACGGTGTTAAAGGATTTGTTTTATGAAAGCATTAACCCGGAGAATCCCCGTTTTCCCCGCCCGTACCGTCTGGAGATGCCGGGAAATGCGCTGGCTGACCTTGGCATGTACCGGACACCACCGGCAGATGGGATTTTGCTGCATCCGCTGATTGCCCTTGCCATCCGGCAAGAATCGGACGGACGGCTGCCGTCCACGGCCTGGGACTGGGGGCGGAAGTTAAAGCAGATGAAAAAGCTGCAGCTTGTCCTGTCCGAAAAAACAGTCCAGAGTTGGGATGATGAAAGGCGCTATGCGTATCTTCGTGCGCCGGATGAACATTTTCCCCCGGAACCTTACTATTATGACCTCCGGGGCTGGTCTGTTATCGGGCGTATGGAGAATTTACGGGAACTGCGGATCTGTGAAATATGTGTGGAGGATTTTTCTTTCCTGACAGAATGTAAAAATCTGCGGACGTTATCTCTCTATAATACAAATTTTACGGATTGTCGGTTACTGCTGAAACTGCCTAAGTTAAAATATATTGACCTGCGCTCATGCCGCTTGATACATAAAGAGGTTTTGAAGAAACTTCATGTGGAGTGTGAGCTATAAAATAAAGGAGATATGCTATGTCGGAATTATTAAACAATGTTCGTTCCCGCATTGAATCGTTGGGGATAGGCTTTCAATTTGTAAAAACAGTCAAAACCGGAACAAATGGAGCAGAACGGGAAACATGGCTTTTGGAATATGAGGGTTCCCAGTTTATCTTTGTACCTGGCAGGAAACATGTCATTTTGGGATGGGATACAGATCAATGTCCTCTGGGAGAAGGTGTATTAGAAGGTCTGCAGAAAGAATTTTCTTCCGGTCATGAATATTACTATGAGGAAGAAATGGAAAATCTAAAAGGTGACTATCAGGAACAGATCGAGGAAGCAGAAGAAAACGGCGATTCCGTGAAAGCCGATGAGCTGCGTGCGGAACTGGAAGAAGAATTAGAGCAGATGAACAAAGACATAGAAGAAAAAGGCTATGCAAGCTGGGAGGGCTTTCTGGCAAAGTGGAACGAGCATCTGTCCAGGTGCCTGTCTCCGCTGCGTACTGCCGATATTGGCGATATGATTGTAGAGGTGGACAGCCACTATCTGGACGAGGATGCGCCATCCCTGGAACAGGCGGTTCTCTCCCTGAAACAAGGACCTTTTACATTACCGACAGAAGATGAATGGGAGTATCTTTGTAATGGCGGCACACGGACATTGTTCCGTTGGGGCGATACATTAAGCGATGTAATGACGGAGATCTTCCAGGTGGGCGCTGTTGGGGAAACCAGGGAAAATACAATATTGGAGCAGCCTAATATGCTGGGTCTGTTCATTGCGTATGATTCTTATAAAAATGAAATCATTGATAATACATCCTATACAAAAGGTGGGGATGGAGGATGCTCGCTTTGCGGCGGTGACGGAGCAATCTATGTCCTGCCCTGTTATACTGCTTTTTACCGTCATCCAGTCAACGAACGCTGTTCAGGTTTGCTGAAAAACTATTTTTGTTACCGGCGCATTATTCGACTGCCATAATAAATTTGATTATATAGGACGGATGTTATCTATCACCTGATTACTATGAATCTAAATAAATAGGGAATGACAGGGGGCAATATCAATGAAAAAATGTATACCACGTACATCTGACCGTATTATTACTGTTTTGGCGGCTGTTGTTTGTGCAGTTGCAGCATTTTTCGCTTGCCGGGAATTGCTCTGTGGCGGACAGCCTCCCGCAGTATTTTTCGCGATGACTCTTTTATTTGGCGGTGTAGCCATACATACAATCTGGCGCATGATCTATATGGGGAACTGGGGGTTTTTCTATGATGATGAAAAAATTATTTTTGCCCTGTCCCGTAAAGATCACCGTGAGTTTCGATGGGATGAACTACAAAATGCGAAGACGAACATTTTCTATCCATCCTCGCCTGCCGCATGGTATTTTTACTTTCAGGATGAAAAGAAGACAAAGAAGATCGCCGTTACGCCTCGTCTGGCAGGCTACAATGAGTTTGTAGATATGCTTAGAAAAAAAGGGTTTCCTGCCCAAAGCCCCAGTGCTCTCAATTTTGATAAAAATACCGCTAAGGATATTTTCCATGAGGTATTTGGAGAGGATTTTGGCAAAGGCAGCAAGAATGGGAATAAATAAGTATAGTTATATACGAAATTCCCTTTTCGGAATTGTGTACACATTGGAGAATAATTTATAAATATATGTTATAAATAGCAGATAAAGATATTAAAATCAAATATATCGGAAGTTGTTGGAGGAAAAGTATGGAAAAAATTTCTGTGTTGTTAATTTCTGTGCCGCTGATGATAGTTGCTATCGTGTGTACTTTATTTGCTGATAGAATAGATACGGTTGTTAAAGGAGATAAAAAGGTTAAAAAAGTGATAGTCGTATTTGGTGTGGGAGTGTTTTTGATTTGTGTGCTTGCTATTGTTGTAAGTATTTTAGCATAAACATCCAAATCTGAAATTCCAGTTTGCTCTTTTCCGAAAAAGGAGATACGAAAAGCTGAAACATATTCATTTATATAAATAAACAAGGAGATTTTGTTATGGCATTTACTTTGCAGATCAGACAGAAGAAACTATTTGGAAAGACAGTACTTGATATCCCATCGCTGGCTCACGCCTGTGGCTTTTGCTATGGTTCCAATAATGATTTTTATATCCTGCAGGAGAATGAGCAGGCAAACGGAACGGCTGTTTTTTATCATCCGGAGCATATCGGTCGGGGAATCTTTTTTGACGGCAGCAGAGCCAGAGAAGGGTATTATGAGATAAGCTATAATATTCCTACAACCAGAGCGGAGATCACAGATTTTGCCAGGCTTGCAGGAGAGATAGAAAAACGTCTGGGCAAAGCAGAGATGTACTGCGTGGAAGAAGAGAGGGCCTTTACCAGTAGGGAATTGGAACAGGGAATTGAGGGTTTTGCTGCATTCAGCCGGAAGTCACTGAACCAGTTTTGCGGAAATAAGGAATTTAAAAGCCATATCCTTACGCTGGCACGGTGGCCATATACACTGACGGAGGACAAGGTAGCCGCATGGGAGGCATGTACGGATCTTTCTGATTTTGAGAGGACCCTGCATGGGCTTCAGGCACGGGATGTCTATTATGCAAAGCCAAGGCTTCTGCAGAAAAACGATACAAAAGAGATTGGAGCCTTTTATGCCTTAACAGAAGAATGCGAAAGTATCTTTCCTGTCCGGGCTGACGGGTTTCTGAATCTGAGTGAACTGAAAGTGACAGAGGGATTTGTACAGTTTGTACTTTACAGTGAGCAGCGTGTGCTGGAAGGAATGTTTCCTTATGAACAGTTTATTGAGGAACTGAACAGATATGATGTCCGAAAGTTTGATGCGGATCACATCCTGATTCCGCCTATGACAAAAGCAGATCTGGAAAATTTGGCCGAGAGACTACGTTGAAAGGGAAGGTTGGCATGAACGGAGCAGCAGGAGAAAAGCAGGAAGCAGAAAAAAGGATAAAAGAATATATACAGGCAAGCTCTATGGGCCTGAGCAAAAAGGAAGAGCAGGATTTTAAAGAACTTGTGATTCACAATGAGGAAACGGCAAAAAAGGTATTCCGGGGTTCAAACCATACAGGGAAAGCGTATATCCTGATCTTTTTGAATTCCCAAGGGAAAGGCGCAGACATTGCAAAAGAGGAGGCGGCAGTCTGGGCCGGCCAGATGGAATTTATAAACAGCAATCCTTTAGAAGAACGGGCATTCCGTTCCTGGCTGTCAGGAGAAACAGATATCATGCCGGAAACAATGCCTGTCAATAAATATATTATGGGATTTCCCCACAGAAAAAATGTGGAACTCTGTTATTTATCAAAGGTATGCACATTTACGGAACGACTTATCGTTTATGGGATAAAAAGAGGATATGTGGATATTGTACGGGGGCCGGTGAAGGAGATGATGCGTGAGATTGGAGTGCCCTATGCACACTCTTTTCTTGAACATACAATCCGGACGTACCAATTATCAGAAGAAGATATCATGCAGATGTATTCCGCAATCTATGCGATATCCGGAAACGCAAAAGCGGAAAAGGAGTTTTACCGAAATTTTATCTGTACATGGCTGGAGCAGGATAAGGACAGGTATCTGGCGGCCATTGAAAAGATCAGCAAAGATATGCGGAAAAAGATATTTGCTGTGTTAAAAAGAGAAAATCTGTATACAGCATAACACTTAACAGGCATCTGCAACTTCAGGGGGTACATATGGGAAAACTAAAATCTATTATCTTTGTGGTGGGAATTATGCTGCTGATCTTAGCAGCGGCGATGGGTTATCTATCTTTCAGGTATCTGTCTGCTATCCTCCCCGCTGACAGTTACGAGGACAAAGGCGTTTATACCTTTTCACCTTATCAGGTACTGCCCGTCCAGGTTCAGAATACGGGAGCCAGCGGACGGGATCGCCGCATGAACCCGACGAAAACCGCCTATATGGTCTACTATCAGGATATCAGTGGAAGTGGCTATCAGTGGAGCGAGCAAGCCCTCACCCGTGAACTGGGCCAGAAGATTGTGGACGCAGGAGCAACAGTGGAGCGGCGGGTGCTGGCAATTCCCGCTGACCGCTCCTATATCACCGTGGAGCCGGATCAGACTGCGGGAAGCTACACAGCAGGACTTCGGCAAAAGTACATCACTGCCCTCGTGCTGGCGGGTGTTTATGTCCTGTTGTATGTGGCGGCGTGGTGTGTGATAGGCGGCATGAAAAGGAGAACGGGGCAGACATGAAAATAAAAAATGTGCGTCATGTTGTTTCTTTATGCTGGGTAACAATGGTTGTTCTATTATTGACTGGCTGTAATCCAGCAGCAGGTGCAACAGAATATGAAGTAATATATCCGTCCGGTTATAGCAGAGATTCCTATGCTTATGATGAAAAATCTCCCATTGAGGGAAGTTCTTGTTATCTTCAATGGGAAAAAGCGGATGATTACGAGAAAACCTATGACTACGATATACATATTCTGGATGAGAATGATTCGGTATTGTATCGTTATCCCGATGTGGGAAGCAGGGCGATGCGTGGGAGCATACAGGAAGATAGTAAAACCTGGATTTGTGCGGAACATTGGACGGCTCCCCACCACAATGGCTATGTGGAAGGCTGGCTGAAAGAAAGCGATCTGCTCCTGATTGATTTGAGTGATGGCGAGATACTGTTTCAGGACAAGGCAGGAGAAAATGAATTTTACATCACCACATATGGAACACGATGCTATTTCTATCTTCCTGGAAAAGAAGAAAGCGAGAAGCTGTTTGGATTGATAAAGGTACCAGCGGAAAATGCGGTAATTTATTACCGGGATATTTCGGACTGGACACAGAAACACATGGTTTACACTTTTGATTATGTGGCAGAGCCTGATATTGATACAAGTAATGGAGTTAAAACGCGCGTTAAATTTTATATATATGAAAACCAGCTTAAAGTGGCATGGACATCCTTTGAACCTGTTGGTAATGGGCGTTGGGAGTACCTGGAGAAAAAGGCTTATGAAATCCCAATTACTGAAAATGCTGACGAGTGAGCCAAAAGCGCAGATGAGGTGATACAGACTATAGTGGACAAGTTTGTTTGTGGTTGCCTGGCCTATAAATAAAGAGAATGGCAAATAGAAATATAGAGGAGTGAGTTGTATGAATCTCTCTTTAATTGATGAGTATGTGTATTTAGTTTTGACAGATAATGGTTGGACAGAAAAAAGGGATTTTCTAACTGCAGATAGCTGGATAGAGAAAATAGAACAAAAATGTGGGTTTCATTGTTTTGAGTATGCAAGGGAAATTTTACACCTGCTCGGCGGCATAAAATTTCGGGAGTTTTCACCGAAGTCTGGTCAATATTTTTTGGGAAAATACGATGGTGATGTCAACCGTTTAGAGAAAGGGTATTTGCGTGCCTTGGAGCGGTTAAATAATTTAAGTGAAAAGAAATCATTTGAAACTTATAATGGAGCAACTTTTACTTTTGATGCGTGGGCTGCCTTTTTAGATCTTGAAATCGTAATTGATTTGAAAACAGCGGAACAGGTAGTCAGTGAAAAACTATTCCCCATAGGAACTGTTGAACCGGATGGTATAACTTGTGCTGCTGAAAGCGGAAACATTTATACGCTATTTGATGACAGTATTTTCTTGTCAGGTGATTGTATAGAAAACTATTTGAATATGTTGTTTATCCACGGACGAAAACCGAAAAAGTTAATATAACTTCATTTTAGGTTTTACAAACCTATAAGTCCTCGGCTGCCAAGGTCAACGGCAGATAAAACCTTTGGATGGGCTGCTGGATCATGTATTTTGATATTTACAAGAAAAGGAGAGGTTCGCAGGTGTGGTGAAACAGAAAAGACTATTTATGATTTCCTTATTACTGCTTATGGATGTGGATTGGAAATGGGAAAACAAATCAACTATTGGTTAAAATATGAAGAATTTTTAAAAATTGCACAGACAGCATTAGACTGTGGATGCGTCATCATTAAGCCGAGTTCAGGGAAAAGAAAGTATGGGCAGACTTTAGACATAGTTACAGAGGATAAGTGTCGTTATTACTTTTATTTGCCAGAGGCCGGGACATTGATGTCGCAGCAAATTCCATTCCAGAGTGAACAAATGATAGGATATAATGCGGCAGGTAATACGGTTATTGAGGCAGGCTTTTCTTCTATATATGACAATAAAAAGGAAATTACAAGAAGCCGCTTATTTGTAATCTCCGGATATTATAATGAAACGGGAAAATACATTGCAAGACCAAAATGTTTAACCCAAACATATCAAAAATTGGTTCGCATTGTAAAAAGAATAGCTCCCTATACAGAGATAACAGACCATATCATCAGTACCCAAAATAATGACTATTTACAGGAAAGAGAATGGATACATAAAGAATATATATCCGCATCCTGTTTGAAATTGAAAGCATCAATGAATTATAAACTGGTCTGAGCCTAAAAAAATTGGATTGAAGGAAAATGCATATGAACGTGGCAAAATTAGGTGACACAATTATTAAGACAGGGATATGCAACTATGGTATCAAACAATATCGTCTGTTTCTTTGCACAAGCACTTTCCTGCCAGGTACTGGAGATTATGAGGATGATCCTCCAATATATGATGATCAGGAAATAGATTGTTACTGTATATGGATTGAAGACATGATAAATGTGGGTAATATCAGCGCAGGAGCAGGGTATTATGAACATCTTTCCGATGCAATTCATGCGGCAGAAAGCAGTGCCGGATTTGAAAGATGGATAAACTGAAGATTTCTGTTTGCCAGGAAGGTAAAGCTGGAATTTGAAAAAATATGGAGGAGATTTCGGATATGATAAAAATGAAAACACTGGCCTTTATGACAATACTGATGCTGGCATTAACCGGATGCGGAAAAGAAGAACAGGAACCATTAAGAGTATATTCTTTTAGCGGAGAGAATGAACAGTTTGCAGTGTCCAATGGCATTATTGTTTTGAATGGTTCAGAGGAAATTTTCTCTGGTGGTGATTTGAAAGCAGCTGATGAGTCTTTCATTGATATTACGTCATACTCAACCACATTTTACACGATATCCGGCAGTGAAGGGAATGTGATTCTTTCCAATAGTGTGACAGATACGACAGGAGGTACAGTCAATGTTTCTGGTGATTTGGGGCAGATATCGGGAGACAGTACACTTAGGAGAATAAAAATAGATGATACAAATGATTTGAATGGTACGCTTTACTTTGAACTTACTACGAAAGATAAGTATGGTACGGAAAATGTATATCAGCTGCAGATGGCTTTAACAGAAATAACAAAAAATAATGGTAATTAAATTCGGACTGCTTTCTGTTTATTGAGAATTAAGAAAACAGGAATCCAAGAATGAAGGGGAGATTAAACAATGGCAGATCAGATATTTGGCGAATTAAGATATGAGGATGATTATGGCTGGTGGGGGAAACATACACTGGAGTTCGGTGGGAATTTATATACTGTGGATATATTGATACATGATGACGGAGAAAAAGTAATTTCCCAAAAACAGAAAGAGACATATGAATGCTTTCTAAAGAAATGGTCAGTGTTGCAGGAAGATTTGATAGAAGCCTTGGTCAGATACTATAATGAGGAAGTACGATTCAGCTACGGTCCGGATGACAAGATGGAAGCTGCAGAATGGTGGCCTGAAATTGAGACAAAAGAAGCACTTTTACAGGCAGTGACATTAGAAACCATTGTTATCGCATGGGATTTCATGCTGGAAGATACCAGATGCTTATATTTGCTTTTTTCCAGGACATGGGGAGGCGAGGATCTTGATGATAATGGAATCGGTGTCTGTGTACAAAATGAGGAAATAGCTGAAATTGCTTATAAAGATATAGCATTTTAACAGGAAAGCAGGGGTAGAGTATTATTTGATAGCTCACGATTTGTGGAGGTTTCAGTTATGAGGACAATGATTTCCAGTGTGATAATTGTAATTGCTGCGGTTATTGGTTTTTTCATGGGGGCAGGAATGAATCAGGCTATGGGTGGCGCAACGCTGTTTGCGACAATCGCAGGTTTTGCTTGTACAATCCAGGCTATTGAGAGCAAGAAAAATCAGTAACTTTCAGATAGTTAAAAACTGTAAATATCTGCTTTTCAGGAGGTTATATGCTATGAAAAGACAACTGCTGTTAATTTTAACAATGAGCCTTATATTGTTGGCTGCCGCCTGCGGAACGTCCAGCGGCGGAGAATCGAAAGTGGGCGGAGATGAAACAGTCACATTCCAGGCGACTATAATAGAGATACAGGATGATTGTTATCTTGTGGAGCCGGTGGAAGGGAGTGCGGAATTGAACAGCGCAGACCGGATAACTATTCCCATGACAAATATGGAACCCTCGCCGGAGCCGGAAGTTGGCGATGTTCTGGAAATTGAATATGATGGTTCGATTGCGGAATCGTATCCTGCACAAATTACGAAAGTTTATAGTATTCGTGTGACCGAATAATGGAATAACAAAATTGTGAAAAGACCAACTGATAGTATCAAAAAATTATTGTAGCAGGCAAGGAGGAAAAAACATGGATGTCCTGAATTTAGCAGAGCTGCTCTTATCTCCTGATGAGAAAAATGAGTTACACAGTTCGATGGAACTGTTGGAACAGTCAGACCACTCCGCATTTTATGAGAAAAATCAGAGTATTATCCAAAGCATTTTATTTCTTGAAACACTGGAAGAATTTTTGGACTTTTCAAAGGAAAATGAGTTGGATGCGGAATGTTTTTGTGCCGCTTTTCTCTGCGCTCACGGTTACGGTATTCAGATAGGCGGCTATGAGGATGACCTGACACATACTTTAATGGAGTTTTTCCATACACAGGGAATAGAATATCCGGAAATTTCAGAGATTGTCCATAGAGAAAAGATATACACGGATTGCAGCGATTATGATAATTTCAAAAAATCTATGACCGCAATAAACCAGGTTTTGGATTCGCATGGGATGCGGCTGATCGTGCTGGAAGATTATATTTACTGTGATTGTGAATACACAGTGCTGAGAGTGGACAAGACACTTGCTGAAAATGTGCTTTCCACATGGAGCAGCGAAAATTTTGAAATTTACCTGTGAAGAAGTATTTACTTTTTGAAAAAATAAAGCGAACCAATAAACTAGGAGGCAATTTAATGGAACTTAAAATAATCAAAACGTTATGCGGTATGGAAGTTAAAATTATACCCAAGCAGGAGAATATCCCTGATTTTGACACCAAAGCAATCCAGATAAAACATATTGATTATTATGACCCGCCGTATTCTTCTTATGAGGCTGATGAAATTACAGAAGAAGTAATTTCCAAAATCCTAGAAGAAATACCGAAGGGACTTAATATATATCTGTACTTAGACCCCTATGGGGAAGTTGATCAGCTTGAAGTAAACTGTGATGGGGAATGGCTGGCAATCGGCCTTAGCCTGCATGGCGGAACAAAAGATGAAAAGAATTATTATTCCTATAATCCAGAGTATGCCAGAGTGGAAGAATTTGCCCATGTGCAAAGTGGCGGCCAGTCGCCTATTGAAAAATACCTTGCGCTTACTAATATGGAAGTTGGCGTAAAAGCGGTTGAATATTTCATAAGGACGGGAAAACTTTATCCAGGCATTGACTGGGCAGAACAGCTCTAAGCGATGAAGGAGGAAATATACTATGATACACAATACCAAATGCACAATGAAAGA
>CAJTPN010000033.1:11608-19104 GCA_910578185.1 uncultured Acetatifactor sp. | reverse complement strand
AAGCAGCTGGGGACTCACCGGCATAGCCGGTGGTTTATTTTTTACTGTGACACAATAAAACGCCCCTGCATTCGGAAATCCATATTTCCAAAAGCAGGGGCGTTCTGCTCTCCTATTATGTGTATTATGTCACCTCTGACAAGCCGTTCCAATCAAATACAAAAGCTTATAAACGGCATTCTCTCTTTTCTCTAAAGGCTGGTATATGCTCTCACCAATTCCCAAACCTCGGCTGTGCCGTACCCCAGTCTCCACACGGCAGCACCGCCGATTCCCTTTGAGCTCATCACATTTAATTTTACCCTGATAGATTCAATATCTTCCACCCATATTTGATATGTCACTCCATCCGCCTGCCACTGGGCATAGTTCTGACAAGTGGTTTCATCCCATTCCGCTGTTACATTCATTCTCTTCAGAAAATCATCCACATTATTCAGCGTAATATACTGATCCGTCACCTGCGCGCCTTCCGTCTTCCACAAGATTGTATAAAACGGCAGGGCATTTACCACTTTCTCCGCAGGTACCTGGGCCAATGTCTTGTCAAGCCCGCCCGACACATATTCAATACTTGCCACGCTTCCCGGATTACCGCTGCCATGCCAGTGTTCGTCATAACCCATAATGATCACATAATCCAAAATCTGTCCTTGTACGTCCAGCCGATAATAATTGTTAAAATTAAACGGCACATAATTGTCCACCGACAAGATCAATTTACTTTTTCTGCACAGTACGGAAAGTTCCTTTAAAAACTGAATATAGTGTTCTCCGCACTCCTCCGTCAGACTTTCAAAATCAATATTGATTCCGTCAAGCCCAAGTCCCTGTGCGGTCTCCACTATCTGTTCTGTCAGCCTTTGTCGAACCTCCGTAGAGGAAAGGATCTGATAGCTGCTCACATCCTGGCCTGTCTCATTCTTATAGTTAAAATTGTCCCAAACGCCCCACACCTGCAGTCCATAAGAATGAGCACGTTCCACGTAGTCGGCAGACGCATAAGAGCGAAAGCTTCCGTCATTATCCGTAAGGCTGAACCATGTAGGCGCAATCACATTCATTCCATGGGCTTCTGCCACCATATTTTCCAAAGTGTCATTGCCGGCCACACTGCCAACCGCATGCCAACCAAGACTTACCTTCCCCGGCATTCTGACTGTGGTATATTCTTCCGGCACATAATCCGTCACCGGCGTCTCATTCTCCGAATAAAAATGATCCAGCCGTTTATTCTCCACATATCCAATCATGGAATCAGATGTCTTTACCTTACTCCAATCCTCCATCTGTTCCAATAGTTCCACCGTTTCCCCTTCTGTCAATTCCCGCAATATAGGACTTTTTATGCCTCCCTTTATCCGCAGCTGGGTATCCTTTACAATATCCATGGTCTGCTTTTCCCCCCATTGGGTATACACCTGAAGATGCCTGTCAAACTGCTCATATTCCAAATTAGTGAACCGAAGAATATAATCCACCGCCACATAGACCTGATCTCCCTGAGAATAACAGATCTTCATTTCCATGGTATGACTGCCGTCCTGATCGGAATAGCTCTTCTCTCCAAACAGCGCCGTTGTCGTGTCATTGGCAGTGGTGTAGAGCAGCTTCCGTTCACCCATATCCACATAAAATCCCTCATTAAAGTATTCGTGTATTGTATCCAGGTCAAAGTACACGGCATCCTCACTTATCACTGCCTTTTCCGGAAGCATGTCGTCCTGAAGAATAATGGCAAGTTCTCCCTCCCCAGCCCCGTAATACGCATCCAAATCCGCCAGTTCTTTACTATAGGAATACTTGTCCACCAATTTCCCGCCAAAGCCAACCGCCGCGATTATTATGATTAAAACCACTGCCACAATGATTGGTATTACCTTCTTCTTTGTCTCGCCATCAACGGATTCTTTCATTTCCGTGTCATAGGTATCCTTTGTTTCCGTGTCGTGAGTTTCCTTCATTTTCATAGCATGACCTTTCTTCATTTCGTAGCGATATAACTGCCCGCAGCCTGGGACGGACAGTTATATCTTATTTCGTCAAATTGCAGAGTCCCGTGTCGGCAAAGCGCTGACCTCACCTGGCATGGCCATTCGGCCGCTTCCTGGATGGAATATGGTCTAATTGTACCACAAACATGCGCCCGAGTCATTACCTAATTTTTAAAATACCGCATTTACAGCATGAGAGGCAATCCCATTTTAACCGGCGGCGGTATTTTACTAAAGACGTGTCACTTTGTCAAAACGCACCTGCTCAACGTCACCTGTCGCCCCAAATACATAATCTGCCATGTAGGGGCTGTCCTCCCGCACGGCCTTTGAAACCGCTTCGATCGGAAGTACGGCCTGCCCGTCCACAAAAACTTCCACTCCGTTTTTACTCATCTGCTCCAGGCTTAAAAGCATCTGCTTTTTGGCATCTTCCAGGTTTTTTACTTCTGTTCTTTCATCATGCAAATGAATTCCTCCTTGCTACCGGGCCTTCCGGACCAAAAGGATATTTGAACCCTGTGACGAATCAATCCCTCCGGGCGCCCCTCGTATTTGTAAAGCAGATGCCTCCGGCAGTACTTTTCTCCAATGGAAAAAATTTCCTTGGCAGATATGGTTTAAAATGAATTATAAGTGTGAAAATATTAGTTGACATACTATGATCAAGCAAGCGGATATTCCAGCATTTTGCTTGTAAGACATCCTTAGACTATGTCAGTTTTTCTGAAACTGCCATATAATGAGATATACTCGATTAGAATATATAAGGATGAAACGGAACGACCTGTTCCAAAAATCAATTAAATCAACTCGAAGATAAGACTGCCGCCTCCTCCCCCGTACAGAATACCGGAGGCATTTACAGAAACATTATATCTTATCTGGAATATTTTGGCAAGTAAAAACTTAAAAATTATTAAACTCAAATTCTGCTATTGACTTAAAGAAGCTGAAAGTATATTATGACATAACAAGGCAATATACTGTATTACACTCTACTGAAAATCGGCAGGTGCCCATATGTCTGCCCTAAACAGGCAATATCCATTACCCTTTGGTAAGCTTCGCGGCGCTCCTGCACAAGGCGCATTTGCGAAAAGGTGCTTTCCTCTTTTACCGGGGTTCTCTGAATACTGCTTTCCCCAAGATGTGTGTTGCACTTTGTGGGAAACAAGCTCCAGTTTGGCAAGCGCAACGGCGCTACATGGACCAAATAAAAGCGAAGCAGTGGATTCAGCTTTGGGGAATGCATTTTCAGTCACTCCCCGAGGATATAAAAAGACATTCACATGTCCGACATAATACTACAGTTCAGCTATGCAGAAAGGAAGGGTTGTCGTATGAAAATAGAAAAAGTAAATGAGAACCAGATTCGCTGCACTCTGACCAGAGAAGATTTGGCAAGTCGCGAGCTTAAAATAAGCGAATTGGCCTATGGAACGGAAAAAGCCAAAACCTTGTTTCGCGATATGATGAGGCAGGCGAATTATGAATTTGGCTTCGAAGCCGAGGACATCCCTCTGATGATAGAAGCCATCCCACTGAATGCCGAATGTATCGTACTGATTATCACCAAAGTGGAAGATCCCGAGGAACTGGATACCCGTTTTTCCAGGTTTGCGCCCTCCATAACTGAAGAGAACGAAGACGGCGTTTTGTCCGATGTGTCCTCCAATGAAATGCTTGATTTGTTCCGGCAGATTCAGACAGATACAGAAGAAAATAAATCCGCTTCCGTGGACAGTTCCCAAAATTCCCCGAAAACGGACAATAAGCCCCGTACAAGAATCTTCCTGATGAAATCTCTACAACAGGTCATGGAAGTTTCTGCCATTATCTCAGAAAATTATCACGGTTTCAGCACCTTATATAAAAACGAATTCATCAGCGGTTCCCATAATCGCCATGGTGCCAACAAAGCCCAAGGGTATCTGCTGATGCTGACTCAGGGTAATGATAACGGGGATTCTTTTGACAGAGCATGCAATGTAGTTTCCGAATACGGAATACTTCAACGCTCTGCAGCGGCAAGCACCGCCTATCTGGCAGAACACTTTGAGCCCTTAATCCGCAACAATGCAGTGCAGGCCCTGGGAAACAGCGGACGAAATATTTAATAACCATTTTACAACAAAACAAAAACCCCCGACACAGTCCATCCAAACATTGTGCAGTCAAATTTGCTGACCGCATTATATCTGTCAAAACTCTACAGCTTGATTTTTCATCGGTAAGGCGTTTGAAGGTGGCGATGCGGTGGCACCGTTGACCAAAACATCGCAGTCCAATGTAAAATCAAAAAGGAGGTTTGTCTGAATATAATGCGGTCAATACATTAACTACTGGTTATTTGGCTCTTGCGGCATTTGCCAACTGCAGAAAGCAAACCCGAGGCGCTTTTTAACATGGCTCATTGCCTGCAAGCTAAAACTGTGTGGGAGTGTTTTCAAACCTGTTCCAAATCCTTTTCACAGGCCGTTCGATCTTTTCACCGCACTTTCGTCAGTTAGTTACAGTTCCTGGATCGCCTTCATCAAAGCGTCAATATCGATTCCATGTACCTCTGCCGCTTCCTCCAGTGACTCACCCTGAGCGGAGGGACATCCAAGGCAATGCATACCCGCTTCCATCAGCAAAGGCGCCACATTGGGATTGGTGCGCAAAATTTCACCAATCGTCATTGTCTTCGTTATGCCTTCCATACTTTTCTCCTTTCCGTTACTCTATCAGCTCGCCTTCCGGCGCTCGCTTGGTATCTTCACTTTTTGCTTTCGCCAAAAGTGAAACAGCGAATATCAGCTCGCCTTCCGGCGCTCACTTGGTATCTTCACTTTTTGCTTTCGCCAAAAGTGAAGCAGCGAATATCAGCTCGCCTTCCGGCGCTCACTGATATTCTTCATTATATATCTTTCCACAAAATCTTACAAGTAATTCCTGTTTATAAAATTCTTCCAAAAAAACGGCTAAATCTTTGTAAAGCTTGTAAATATCAGCTATTGTACCGAAAAAAGTACACTCTCCCACCTTGATTTTTTACGGTGTTTTTCATATAATAAGGTCAAGGAATTAGAAATGCTAATTCAAAACTTATAGGAGGTTATTACAAAATGAGACCAGAATGGACAGATTTTGTAGCAGGCAAGTGGGACAAAGAAGTCAACGTGCGTGATTTCATTCAGAGGAACTATCATCCTTATGACGGTGATGAGGGATTCCTTGCCGGCGCAACACAGAACACAAAGGATTTGTGGGCACAGGTGCTTGACCTGCAGAAACAGGAAAGAGAAGCAGGCGGCGTCCTTGATATGGATACCAAGGTTGTATCCACAATTACCTCCCATGGCCCCGGATACCTTGACAAGAGCAAAGAGACAATCGTAGGCTTCCAGACCGACAAGCCTTTCAAGAGATCTCTGCAGCCTTACGGCGGTATTCGTATGGCAGAGAAGGCTTGCTCCGACAACGGTTATGAGGTTGATCCTGAAATTTCCGAATTTTTCTCCACTCACAGGAAGACACATAACGCAGGCTGCTTTGACGCCTACAATCAGGAAATGAGAGCATGCCGTTCTTCCCATATTATTACAGGCCTTCCCGATGCTTACGGCCGCGGACGTATCATCGGCGATTACAGACGTGTTGCACTGTACGGTATCGACAGACTGATCGAGGACAAGCAGGCACAGAAGGATTCTACCGGACGTGTTATGACCGATGATGTGATTCGTCTTCGCGAGGAAATTTCCGAGCAGATTACAGCATTGAAGCTGATGAAGGAAATGGCTGCTTCTTATGGCTGCGACATTTCCAAGCCCGCAGCAAATGTAAAGGAAGCTATTCAGTGGACATATTTTGGATACCTTTGCGCAGTAAAGGAGCAGAACGGTGCCGCTATGTCTCTGGGACGTACCTCCACCTTCCTTGACTGCTATGCAGAAAGAGATCTGAAGAACGGTACCTTTACCGAAGAGCAGATTCAGGAATTCGTTGACCACTTCATCATGAAGCTGCGTCTTATCAAATTTGCTCGTACACCTGAATACAATCAGATTTTTGCAGGCGATCCCGTATGGGTAACCGAGTCCTTAGGCGGTGTGGGTGTTGACGGCAGACCCATGGTAACAAAGATGAGCTTCCGTTATCTGAACACCCTGACCAACCTTGGACCTTCTCCCGAGCCTAACCTGACCGTACTGTGGTCCACAAAGCTTCCTGAAAGCTGGAAGAGATACTGTGCAAAGATGTCTATCCAGACTTCTTCCATTCAGTATGAGAACGATGACCTGATGAGAGTGACACATGGCGATGACTATGGTATCGCTTGCTGCGTATCTTCTATGGTTATCGGTAAGGAAATGCAGTTCTTCGGCGCACGTGCAAATGTTGCAAAATGTCTGCTGTACGCTTTGAACGGCGGTGTGGATGAAGTTACCAAGAAGCAGGTAGGTCCCAAGTATCGTCCTGTTACAGGTGACGTGCTTGACTACGACGATGTTATGAGCAAGTTCATCGATATGCTGGAGTGGCAGGCAGACGTTTATGTAAACACCCTGAATATTATCCACTATATGCATGACAAATACTGCTATGAAAGGGCAGAGATGGCGCTTCATGACAGAGACGTTAAGCGTTATTTTGCTACCGGTGTAGCAGGTCTTTCCATCGTGGCTGACTCCCTTTCCGCTATCAAGTACGCAAAGGTTGAGCCCATCCGCGACGAAGACGGCATTATCGTAGACTTCAAGACCACCGGCGACTTCCCTAAATACGGCAACGATGATGACCGCGTAGACGAGATCGCTCAGGAAGTGGTTCACAAGTTTATGACCGCTATCAGAAGACATCACACCTACAGAAACGGTGTTCCTACCACATCCATCCTGACCATTACCTCTAACGTTACCTATGGTAAGGCTACCGGTAATACCCCTGATGGACGTAAGAAAGGACAGCCTTTTGCACCTGGTGCAAACCCGATGCACGGCCGTGATACTCATGGTGCTGTGGCATCCCTCTCTTCCGTATCCAAGCTTCCGTTCAATGATGCACAGGACGGTATCTCCAATACCTTCACCATCATCCCGGGCGCATTGGGCAAGGAAGACAAAGTCTTCTCCGGCGACATTGAATTGGATCTGAAATAAAGTTACAGACATTTAGTAACAAAAAACCTGGCTCTAAAAAGTAAGGAGGCACTATGGACGAGAAAAAAATGATTGATGACCTTGTAAAGATGCTGGATTCCGGAATGGCTGAAGGTGTCGGTCATGTGAATGTAGATTGTGACCAACAGGTCGAACAGTCAAAAAGCGTTCAGACAATGGGTTGTACGGATTGTTCCAGAACACCGTTAGCCTGCAGTGTACCCACTCTTGAACAGGGACTGGATGATTTTAAATAACCTTTCCCGGAATAGTTATTTCAAAACATCATATGTTAAATAAAACAGTCCCGCAGCGGAACCGCCTGGATGGGATTTCAGGCGCGGCAGCGAATTAA
>CAJTPN010000033.1:0-11509 GCA_910578185.1 uncultured Acetatifactor sp. | reverse complement strand
GGAACCGCCTGGATGGGATTTCAGGCGCGGCAGCGAATTAAATCCCATCCCTATATGGGCGGTGAAGCGTAGGGACGGAACTCAAACAGTCCCGCAGCGGAACCGCCTGGATGGGATTTCAGGCGCGGCAGCGAATTAAATCCCATCCCTATAAGGGCGGTGAAGCGTAGGGACGGAACTCAAAATAGGAGGAAAAAACTATGGCAACAAATTCAGCACAGGTTGATAACCTTGTAAACTTGCTTGACGGCTATGCTACCAAGGGCGGTCATCATTTGAACGTAAACGTACTGAACAGGGATACTTTACTGGATGCACAGAAACATCCTGAGAACTATCCTCAGCTTACAATCCGCGTATCGGGATATGCCGTAAACTTCATCAAGCTGACACCCGAGCAGCAGGCTGATGTTATTTCCCGTACTTTCCACGAGGATATCTAAATCAGAGACGCTATAAATTACCTGTAGCCAAAACCCGGGGGAACGGCATAAACAGCTTCTTCCCGGGTTTTGCAGTCAAAACAGAAAGTGATGGTACATCTTATGCAAGGAAGAATTCATTCTTTGGAAAGCTTTGGAAC
This sequence comes from uncultured Acetatifactor sp., assembly GCA_910578185.1. Lineage (GTDB taxonomy): Bacteria > Bacillota > Clostridia > Lachnospirales > Lachnospiraceae > Acetatifactor. The sequence goes on along the minus strand of CAJTPN010000033.1, from coordinate 10,926 downwards.
CGTAGACGGCCCCGGCACACGTTTTGTAGTATTTGTACAGGGTTGTCCCATGCGTTGTGCCTACTGCCATAACCCAGATACATGGGGCATGACCGGCGGCACATTGATGGAGCCTTCCGAAATTATTGAACAATATGAAAAAAACCGCCCTTTTTATGCCAATGGCGGCGGTCTTACTGTGACAGGAGGAGAGCCTCTGATGCAGGTAGACTTTTTGATCGAATTGTTCACCCTTGCCAAAGAAAAGGGCATTCATACCTGTATAGACAGTTCCGGCATCGCATTTCATCCTGATAATGATGCTCTGATAGCAAAACTGGATCAGCTGATGACTTTGACAGATCTGGTTATGCTGGATATCAAGCACATTGATCCGGTCAAACATAAGGAACTTACCCAGCAGCCAAACGATAATATCTTGAAGTTTGCCGCCTATCTTGACCAAAAGCATGTGGACATGTGGATTCGTCATGTGGTAGTCCCAGGCATAACAGACGATGACAATTATTTGTTTGAATTGGGATATTTTATCGGGCAGTTTGACAACCTGAAAGCTTTGGATGTTCTACCCTATCACACGATGGGCGAAAAGAAATACGAGAGTCTTGGGATGGAATACAAACTGAAGGGGGTTCCGCCCATGGATAAAACGAAATTGCTGGACAAAAAAAAGGTTATCATTGACGGTCTCAAAAAAAGGCGGGCCGAAAAGTCCGCCGCTGAAAAATAAATTTATAATATAGGAGGATAATGTAATGGCATATGTAATCAGTGATGCTTGTGTATCCTGTGGCACCTGCGAAAGCCAGTGCCCTGTAGGCGCAATCAGCGCAGGTGACGGTAAATTTGAAATTGATGCCGATAAGTGCATAAACTGCGGTACTTGCGCAGGCGTATGTCCCGTAGGCGCAATTAAAGAGGATTAAAAAGAACCAGGGCGCTTCCCTAAAAGAAGCGCCTTTTCTTTTTCTCCATCGCCACTGCCTGTCCATCCTGTTCCACTATTTCCGGATTCATTTTTTCAGATTTCTTTTCCACCTTCTTCCTGGGTTTTTCCCTCCCCTCCTGTTCCTTTTCTGGTTTCGTCTTTTTTACCCGATAACTTTTCTGGCGCAGCAGCTCGTCCATTCTTTTATAATGTTCCTCGTCCCTCTCGGCCAACATCCTGTCTCTGGCTTCCTCCCTCTCTTCCTGCATGCGAAACTGATAATCCAGCTCTTTTACCACACTTTCTCTGATCTCACGGCATAATGCCCCGTTATTCTCCTGTAACGTCTGCCGAATCAACTGTTGCAATAACCATTGAAGCCTTCTGGACTTTTCCTCCCTGGATTCCTGTATCACCTGTTCCTTATCCTTTTGCGCAATAATATCTATTGCCAGATCTCCCCCAACATCCTGCCCATTTCCTGATACTCTTTCTCCATATCCTCTCTCCCTTGAAATCCGGGCCTGGGACATCCTGGATTCCGTCAAGGGTTCCTCCACCATCTGCTCTTCTCCATGGCCTCTGATCTTCCTGTTATCACGCCTTTCCTCCTCCGTTGGCAATACGTCCAGCTTTCCGTCCTTTAGGATCATCTTGATCGCCTTCAACTGCAATCCCCTCTCTTTCATACCTTTTATTTGTTTAAATCGCTCCACATCTTCTTCCGTATAATAGCGATGTCCCAATTCATTCCGCTTAATCGGCAAGTGCAGTTCTTCCTCCCAATAGCGAAGCACATGACTTTCCACCTTGACTTCCTTTGCAGCATCGGAAATAAATAAATAATTACTCATTTTTTCTCCTTTCATAAAAACGTCTAAAAAAGAGAATGAGTTTTTCACTCATTCTCTTTTGTAAGTTTATAATCTATCTTAGGGCTGATTGGACTGTCCATGCTCCAGATTGGCAATTCTCTGATATTCAGGAAGCCATGCCAGTTCTACCGTACCAATGGGACCATTTCTCTGCTTGGCAATAATTACCTCGAAAATTCCCTTTCTGTCCGAATCATGATTATAGTATTCATCCCGGTAAAGGAACATAACCACATCCGCATCCTGCTCTATGGCGCCTGATTCACGCAGATCAGAAAGCATGGGACGATGGTCAGGACGCTGCTCAACGGCTCGTGAAAGCTGAGACAACGCAATCACAGGAACACTCAACTCTCTTGCCAGGGACTTTAGGGAACGAGAAATATCCGATATTTCCTGCTGCCTGGAATCTGATCTGCCGCTTCCTGACATCAGCTGTAAATAATCTATCATAATCGCAGATAAATTATGCTCCAGTTTATATTTACGGCATTTGGAGCGCAGTTCCGAAATGCTGATACCCGGCGTGTCATCAATAATCAAATTAGAAGTTCCTATAACTCCTGCTCCTTCTATCAGCCTTTCCCATTCCTGGTCATTGAGCTGCCCCGTCCGGAGCTTCTGGGCATCCACATTGGATTCCATTGAAAACATACGGTTTACCAGCTGTTCCTTACTCATTTCCAGGCTAAAAATCGCCAGCGTCAAATTTTTACGAAACGCAACATAATCCGCAATATTCAGTACAAAGGCAGTCTTGCCCATGGAAGGACGCGCCGCTATCAAAATCAAATCTGATGGCTGCAACCCGGCTGTGCGATAATCCAGATCCAAAAATCCCGTCGGAATTCCCGTGACGCTCCCTCTGTTTTTTGCTGCAGCCTCAATCTTGTCCATAGCGTTCATAACCACTTGACGAATAGGCACATAATTATCCGTGTTACGCTTTTGCACTAATTGAAACACACGTTTTTCCGTGTCTTCCAGTATATATTCCAGACTTTCGTTACCCGCATAACATGTATTTGCAATCTCTTCGTTCAGACGAATCAGTTTCCGCAGCGTAGATTTTTCTGCCACTATGGTGGCATAGTACTTGATATTGGCAGAAGTGGGCACCGCAGTGATCAACTCCCTGACAAATTCCAGACTGCTCACCTCCGGGGGAACATCCTTCTCCCTCAGGCGATTCTGCAAAGTAACCAAATCTACAGGGCTGCCGGCATCATTTAATTCACACATGGTCTCAAACAAAACACCATACTGCTTATTATAGAAGTCCTCCGCAGTAATCAGCTCCGACGCCGTCACAATGGCCTCCCTGTCCATAATCATAGAACCAATCACGGATTGCTCGGCCTCCACACTGTGCGGCAAAACCCTTTTCAGTACATTTTCTTCCATCCTGCCACCCTAGGCTTCCGTAACCTTTACAATAAGTTTCCCGGTTACCTGAGGATGCAGCTTCACAGCCACCTCATATGCGCCAAAATTCTTTAAACTCTCCGATAACTGGATCTTCTTCTTATCTAATTCTATACCATGCTGTTCCTTGCAGGCAGCGGCAATTTCCTTGCTGGACACAGAACCAAATGCCTTTCCGCCCTCCCCCGCCTTCATCTTTACAGTCACTTGCTTCGCCTCCAGTTCTGCCGCCAGAGCCTTTGCAGCCTCCAGTCGCTCTCTGGCAATCTTATCCTCATTGGCCCTGTGAAGCTTCAAATCATTCATATTCTTTGGCGTAGCTTCCACACCAATCTTTTTGGGCAAAATATAATTTCTCGCGTATCCTTCACTGACCTCCACCAAGTCTCCCTTTTTTCCCAGTTTTTTCTCGTCCTGTATCAATATTATTTTCATATTTCCTAATCCTTTCCAGTGTGATTCCATCTGAGAATCATCATCACACTTGCTGTATAGTTCGTACTCCGCCTGTAAATTTTGTTTATAGCGATGAACGTAATATCTATCATAGCCGAATAAGCTCAGATCTCATGATTCTCCAGCATGCTGTCTATGGTCCGTTTAAGCGCTCCCATGGCCTCTATAATACCTACACCCTCCATCTGGCACGCTGCAGTGCTCAAATGCCCGCCGCCGCCCAAACGTTCCATTATAATCTGCACATTTACTTCATCAATGGAGCGGGCACTGATATAAATCTTACTCTGATAATCCGTCAGCACAAAGCTTGCCTTCACGCCTCTGATATTTAACAACTCATTTGCCGCCTGCGCGCCGATAATCGTAGGGCTGGGCAGATCTTCCGCCGTACAGATAGAAATTGCAAAGCATTGCTTATAGATTTCCGCCTGGCTGACAGCATCCGCTTTCGCCTTATATTCCATTGCATCCTCCCGGAACAGCTTACGCACACGCGTTACGTCCGCACCGTTACGACGCAGAAAGGCGGCGGCTTCAAATGTTCGAACACCTGTTTTCACCATAAAATTATTGGTGTCAATCATAATTCCGGAATAAAGACAGTCCGCTTCCTCAGAGTGCATTTTAATATTGTCATAAGTGTACTGCAGGACTTCCGATACCATCTCGCACGCAGAAGAAGCATAGGGTTCCACATAGGACAATGTTGCATTTTCCACGGTCTCGGTTCCCTGTCTGTGGTGATCCAAAACCACCACCGATTTACAAAACCGTAGCAAATCAGGGCATTCCGTAATAGAAGGCTTGTTCACATCCACCACAACCAGCACCGTATTGCTACCGGCCATCTCTATTGCCTGCTGACTTCCAATAATCATATCTTCTTCATAATCCGGATTATTCCGAAATAATCCCACCATGGTCTGAATGGCCGGAACCACATCGTTCAAGACAATATGGCATTTACGCCCCAGAGTCAATGCAATCCGGTAAATGCCCACCGCGGCGCCGAAGCTGTCCGCATCCGGCATCCGATGTCCCATTACCAGCACCTGATCTTTGCCGGTAATAATCTCCCTAAGGGCATGCGCCTTCACACGCGCCTTGACACGGGTATTTTTTTCCACCTGTTGACTTTTTCCGCCGTAATATGTAATACTTTCCGGCGTCTTGATCACTGCCTGGTCGCCTCCGCGCCCCAACGCCAGATCAATGGCATTACGTGAAAATTCGTAATTCTGCGCATAAGTCAACCCGTCCACTCCCACTCCGATACTGATGGTCACCGCCATCTCATTGCCGATATTGACCGTCTTGACCTCCTCCAGCAAATCAAAGCGCGTCTCCTGTAGCTGCGCAATGGCCCGTTTACGCATAATCACCAAATACTTGTCCTTTTCAAGCTTTTTGCAGATACCGTCATACGCCGAAATATATTTATTGACCTTTCTGTCAATCAACGCGATCAGAAGCGAACGGCGAACCTCCTCCACACCTTCTAAGGCTTCGTCATAATTGTCAAGGTATACCATCCCCACCGCAAGACTTTGATCATCCACTTCCTGCAGCGCAATATGCAATGCCGTTTCGTCATAGAGATACACTGCGATCAGATATCCGTCGTACCCCTCGGCATCTATCATATCGCTGTGCTCCGCCATCTCCTTCAGGGAAATCTTTTTAAACTTTGCCACATACTCATTTCCCTCATATTCCAGTTCATACTGTGCCTCGTCCACATCACTGTCATCCGGCAGCCGATCTCTGGTAATGGTGGGAAACAGGGAGGTTATTGATTTTCTGTATCCCTTTGGCTGATGCGTAATGGTTTCAAAAGCAATATTGGTCCAGATTACCTTGCCGTTATCGTCTAACAGCGCATAGGGCAAATCCATGTCCCTTAGAAGCTTTCTTTGAATCTGACCATATTCCGTGGCAAAGCTGATCAGCTCATTCATCAAAATTGGTTTATTATAAAATTGCAGGGATAATGTGACAGCAAAATAAACCACCAAATAAGCACAGAGAAGCAGCCCTGCTTTTATATCAATTAAAAACATTGCAATATCAACGGCGCACAACAACACACCCAGATAAATACCAAATAATATATAGGTCTTTACATGACCCTTTAACTTCATTTTTTTCTTCATATGGATACCTCATAGAACTCAAAATCAGCCCCTTAGTGTATTTTACCATATTTCCTTCCACTATGCCACAATTTAATTTGCCGAAAATGAAAATGTTCTGTCGATTTTTATTGGTTTAGCGGTATTTTTCCAAGTAGAATCGTAGAACTGCATAATTCTTATGGCGTTCCATGCTGAAAATTCATAGAAAAAGACCAACTATCCTCTCGGACAGTCGGTCTTTCAATGCCTTGCTCAATTAATCCTGCACATAAGGCATAAGCGCAATATGGCGCGCCTTCTTAATTGCCACCGTCAAAGCCCTCTGATGCTTCGCGCAGTTACCGGTGATACGGCGGGGAAGAATCTTCCCCCTCTCAGAAACATATCTCTTGAGCTTATTTGTATCCTTGTAATCAATTACATTATCCTTTCCACAGAACACACAAACCTTTTTCCTTCTGCGGACCCCACCCTTTTTCCTAATCGGAGCATCGGATGATTTCTCTGCTTTATTATAAGCCATTTCCATTACCTCCTATCTCTCACAATCGCATTAATTAAACGGTAATTCCTCATCAATTCCGTCCGGGATGTTCATAAAGCCGTCGCCTGCACCGGAAGCCGCCGGCGCGTTATATCCGCCGCCATTAAAACCTCCTCCGTTGCCAAAGCTACCGCCTCCCGCAGAGGCGTTCTTACTCTCGGCAAACTCAATTTCATCTACTATCACACGGACGCTGTACACCATCTGGCCGTCCTTGTTTGTGTAATTATCGTTCTGGATCCTGCCGCTTAAAGCGATCTTAACTCCCTTATGCAGATATTTCTCTACAAATTCAGCCTGTTTGCCAAATGCAGTACAGTTAAAAAAATCTGCGTCAGGTTCTCCCTCCCGCTTAAACCGCCTGTCCACTGCCACGGAAAAACGAGCTACCGCAGTCTGACTAGCCCCTTGAGAATATCTCACCTCAGGATCTCTTGTTAAACGTCCCATTAGAATCACTTTATTCATACTATACTCTCGCTTTCTAATTAAGCCTCGTCCTGTCTGACAATCAAGTATCTGATGACATTGTCAATAATGCGGATACGGCTTTCGATCTCTATCGGCGCTGTACTCTCGGCATCAAACTTGATGAAATAATAGAAAGCTTCCTTCATCTTCTGGATTTCGTAAGCAAGTCTCTTCTTGCCCCAATCATCCACTTCTGTGATGTTTCCGCCGAATCTTTCGATCAGAGCCTTGCATTTATCAACAATCGCACTTCTCTCTTCATCTTCCATCTTAGCGGACACAACTACGGCTAATTCATACTTGTTCATGCTTGTTACCTCCTTTTGGTCTCTGGCCCACATGCTATGTGAGCAAGGAAATTGATTCATCACAAGTAAATATGATAACATATATTTCCTGTGTTTTCAAGGTTTTTTTGATGTTATTTCAATTTTTGTTATTTCAATTATTGTCATTTTAAATTACTGGCAATTTTTTCTTAATATGGGAATTAGTTTGCCGTGACCCTTTTGCGGACTAATATGCTTTTCTTTAATATCCATAGTATAAATATTTTATCATATTTTGGTACTTTAAAAAAATTTAAGAAAAGGGAAGACTATAACTATTGAGAGAAGCATTTATTGTATGATATAATGTGACCATATTCCCAGCGGAATACGGATGTTTCAATAAAAATACCCAAAAATCATGCTCTGCGGAACACGAAAACATTAATACGAAAATTAATTTTTAATACACAGAAAAAATGATGAAAAGAAAAAAAAGAGACAAATCAAACACCTTGATACCCATCGAAAAAAGCCGACGTACCATCCATCTTGAGCAGCGGGGCAGCGCACAGGATAAACCCTCCGTAGGTTCCCGCATTTTTGGCCTGCTTGGAATCACCTGTATCTTATATTGCGGAGGAATTGCCGTTTATGGATTTGGCTCCTATTTCTTCCTGGTATGGGGCGGCTTGGGAACCACTAGCCTTATTTTGAGCACAATTCTGAGAAGTAAAAAGCTGATGGCAGCCATCCCAAAATGGGTGAAAGCTCTATTTACTGGCGCCTTCGTAATTGGATTGGTTCTGTTTTGCGTTGTAGAAGGACTGATTTTTACCCAATTCAACGCCCAGGCAAAACCCGGGGCTGACTTTTGTATCATACTGGGCGCTCAGTGGAAGACAAACGGCCCCAGCGAAGTGCTGCGCAGGCGGCTTGACAAAGCTGTGACTTATCTAACCGCAAACCCTGACACCAAAGTGATTGTATCCGGAGGCCAGGGAAGCAACGAACCCATGACAGAGGCAGAAGGAATGCGTTCCTATCTGATCCAGGCCGGCATCGCTGAAGACCGAATTTTAATGGAAGATCTCTCTTCCAATACTTATGAAAATCTCGTATTCAGCAGCCGTCTGCTTGACCGGGAAAATGATCATGTGGTAATTGTAACCAACAACTTTCATGTATTCCGTGCACTTGGCATCGCAAAAAAGCAAGGTTACCGGAATGCGGAGGGCCTGGCGGCAAGTTCCGTTCCGGGAATGGCTCCCAACAATCTGCTGCGGGAATTTCTGGGCGTTATAAAGGACTTTTGGGTGAAAAATTTATAATATGAGCCAGGTTCGAAAGATCATATGAAATTATTGTCCGCATAGAGGACAGGGGGTATAAAATGGATATTAATGTAGGCGATATTGTAAAGCTCAAAAAACAACATCCATGCGGAAGCAGAGAATGGGAAGTCCTGCGTTCCGGAGCAGACTTCCGCTTAAAATGTAAAGGCTGCGGTCACCAAATTATGATAGCCCGCAGATTATTGGAAAAAAACATTAAAGAAATCATCTGAATTTTCCAAATAGAAAGGCTGGATCATTATGAAAGAACTTCAGGAAGCAATCAAAGAATTACGGCTTATCATAAATAACTATGATAATATCGTTTTTTTCGGAGGCGCCGGCGTATCAACAGAAAGCGGTATCCCCGATTTCAGAAGTGTGGACGGCTTATATCATCAACAGTATGACTATCCCCCGGAAACAATTTTAAGCCATACCTTCTATTGTCAATATCCAGAAGAATTTTACCGCTTTTACCGCAATAAAATGTTATTTCCTCAAGCAAAACCCAATGCAGCACATGAAAAGCTTGCTCAGCTGGAAGCAAGCGGAAAGCTGAAAGCTGTCATTACACAGAATATCGACGGCCTCCATCAAGAAGCAGGCAGTAAGACAGTCCTGGAGCTTCATGGCTCCGTGCTCCGAAATTACTGTGAAAAATGCCATCAATTTCACGATATAAAATATATTATGAATACTGCCGGCATACCAAAATGTGAAAATTGTGGTGGCCCCATAAAACCTGATGTAGTACTCTACGAAGAAGGTTTAGATGAGAAAACAATGAGCAATGCCATACATTTTATCCGGGAAGCCAAAGTATTGATCATCGGCGGCACATCCCTTGCCGTGTATCCCGCTGCAGGCCTCATTGACTATTTTAATGGCGATAAACTAATCGTAATCAACAAGGCGCCTACACCAAGAGATACCTATGCGGACCTCTTAATACAGGCGCCAATCGGAGAAGTTTTCTCACAGATATGATAAACTGCGGCAGTTGGGTGCACTGCCCGAACTGTCGCAGCTGATTAAGGATTACAGATCTTACAGGGCTGAAACCCCTGCTCAATCAATCTTTCTCTTGTATCTGTCACGGATTTTTTATTTTTTTCACTGATTTGAGCCACACTTTCGCAATCGGCATCATGAAATTTATATGTTTTAATATTACATATATAGGTAATGGCAGATGAATTTATTTCTTCCCCCTTCACAGATTCCAGGGCCCCTGAAATATCCGCATTTTCTCCGGTACCCATGGGTTCTCCTGACGGCCATGTCTCAGAGGCACTGCAATTCCATGTTATCTTTTCACCGTCGGCGGAAGCAATCATTGTCCCCTGTTCATCCGTCCTGAAGATACTTACCCCAAATGATCTCAAACTATTTAATGTCTCCCCGTGAGGATGTCCATATTTGTTGTCATCTCCGCAACTGATAACAGCATACACCGGTCTTATCTCCTCCAAAAATTGTTTGGATGAAGATGAACTGCTTCCATGGTGCCCTGCCTTATATACATCCACCGACGCAAGAAAGCCACCCTCCAACAAATCGGCTTCCTCCTTCTCCTCCGCGTCGCCCGTAAAGAGAAAGCTGTTATTTCCATATTTCAGATAAACAACAATAGAATTATTATTACTGTCACTGTCCAAATCCACTGGACCTAGAAGGGTAAACTCCGCATCACCCAAAGCATATTGAGCACCCACAACAGGCCTGGTCTGCCGATATCCTTTCTCTTTTATTGCACGAATCACATCTCTGTATGTATCTGTGTCTTTTTCCTCTTCCGTCATCAATATGGTTTCACATGGAAACTTATATATGATTACATCCATTCCTCCTATGTGATCCGCATCAGGATGTGTACAAATCACATATTTTAACTCTTTAACTCCCTGTTTTTGAAGGTAACTTTGTATTTTGGTTCCCTTGTCATTATCGCCCGCATCTATCAGCATTGCCTCACCGTCGCATACAACCAAAGTACAATCTCCCTGTCCAACATCCAGGAAATGAACTTCCAATTTCCCCTCTCCCACAGTGCCATCTGTGGTAATATCCGATGGAGGGAAGGAATTTCTTCCAGGCAGCACTCCCCCAGAAACTCCAAGCAAACCAAATGCCAACATTAGCAAGCATACAGGAAGCCAAAAAACTTTTCTTTTTCTTTTCATCACACTACCTTACATCAAATTTATTTTCATATAAAAAAAACTTGAAAAATAATTTTCAAGTTTTTATGAAAGGCGACTACCGGATTTGAACCGATGCTCGGGGAGTTGCAGTCCCTTGCCTTACCACTTGGCTAAGTCGCCCTATCAATTCAAAATGACTCCAACGGGAATCGAACCCGTGTTACCGCCGTGAAAGGGCGATGTCTTAACCGCTTGACCATGGAGCCGTATCCTATCGACTCTTCACTCCCCGAGTAGGGCTCGAACCTACAACAACTCGGTTAACAGCCGAGTGCTCTA
>CAJTPN010000032.1:16212-20316 GCA_910578185.1 uncultured Acetatifactor sp. | reverse complement strand
GGCGGAATGGCCGCAAGTACATGTGAGCTGGTGGAACTGGATGGAGGAAAGGATGTCATCATAGTTTTTTTGGTTTAAAGGGTTGTGAATTTCAACGGATAAGGTTATCATAAACATGTAATAAAGCGGCGCAAGCCGCGAATAGATGATGGCAGGAGCTTAACTTTGGACGGTTGGGGCTCTTGCTTTTTTAATCGGGTCACAAAGGTATGATAACACAGAAAACGCAGATGTAAAGAAGGTGACGGATTCTCCGCCTGGCTGGATACATCCGTAGATTCAACTAATTTGGGTAAAAACGGTGATTTGGGATGTAGATAATCTAAAGAATAATAGATAAGGAATGACTTGGCAGAATTTTTGAGCGAATGCCGGCCAGGGCAGGGGGGAAAGGCGTAAAAATAAGAGGTTATTATGTGAGACAGGCAGGTCTGCTTATCCTCTTTTTGGTGACAGATATGACGATGATGAGGGTAGGACAGATCAGGAAAAAACGGATATGCCGGAGGAAAGCATGGTAATTACATCAATTCCCGGAGAGAACCGGACTCAGGGGGATGTCATAGGACAATCTGCCCAAAGAATAGATTAGTGGATGGATAGGAAAAGCATATAGAGTAGAGAGAAGATGGAGGAAAGCCTATGGGTTTTGATTTGTCCCAGATGGATTTTGACGCATTGAGGAAAGTGGATGTGCGGACGGCTGACCCGAATTCCCTTGTGGATATAAAGGAGATAACCATTGACCGGGAACTGCCAAGGGAGCAGCGGATGGCGGAGTTTGTCCGGCAGGTACGCAACCCCTACTGTTTCCGGGTGGGGAAGATTGCCGTCAGCGTGGGGTTTTCCCAGGACGGAGTGACTTTCGAGCAGCGGATGGAACAGTACCTGCAGACGTTATGAGAGAAGCAGGAAAAGTATTTTTGTGGATACTTCGGAAATCTGCATGGATGCGCAGTCGGTTTTATGGTAAACTGGAGTCCAGGCCCAGGGCTGGGTAAACCCTGCGGCACGGACTTTCGGTAAGGCTCCTGGCGGGTTTCCTGAAATCCAATCGAGCAGGAGTTTATCATATGGAAGCAAAAAAACAGGCAGAATACGATGCCGACCTGTATCTGCGCCTGTCCCATGAGGACGGGGATAAAGCGGAAAGCGACAGCATTGCCAATCAGCGGGAGCTGCTGATGGATTATCTTTCCTCCCACCCGGAGATACGGCTCCACGAGGTGAGGACGGATGACGGATATTCAGGGGTCAATTATGACCGTCCGGGGTTTATACAGATGATGGAGGCGGTAAAAGCCAGGGAAATCAACTGTATCATTGTGAAAGACTTCTCACGTCTGGGGAGGAACTTCATTGAGACAGGAAAATATATTGAAAAGATATTCCCATTCATGGGGGTGAGGTTCATTTCGGTGAATGATGACTATGACAGCGCAAGGCCCAGGACTTCTTCGGATAACCTGATCGTGCCGGTAAAAAATCTGATGAATGACGCATACTGCAGAGATATTTCCATCAAAATCCGCAGCCATCTGGACATCAAGCGGAAGAAAGGCCAGTGCATTGCCCCCTTTGCGGTATACGGTTATCAGAAGGACGAAGAAAATAAAAACCGGCTGGTCATAGATGAGGAACCGGCCGCCGTGGTGAGGGAGATATTCAAAAAGAAGCTGGAGGGATATTCCGCACAGGCGATTGCCGATTGGCTGAACGGGGAAGGCATCCTCTCTCCTATGGAATATAAGCAGGCTCAGGGCAGCCGGTACGCCAGCGCCTTTAAGAAAAATGACCGGGCAAGCTGGACGGCAGTGGCGGTGTTCCGCATCCTGAAAAATCCTGCCTACATCGGGACACTGGTGCAGGGAAAGCGCAGCACACCTAACTACAAGGTGAAAAAGCTGTTTGATGTGCCGGAGGAAAAGTGGGTGAGGGTGCCGGACAGCCATGAGCCGGTCATCAGCAGGGAGACATTTGAAAGCGTGGCGGCGCTGCTTATGTCGGACACCCGAACAGTTCCCGGCCGGGACACGGTATTTCCGCTTTCCGGTCTGGTCTATTGCGGGGACTGCGGGAGCAGCATGATCCGCAAAAACAATTCCCGTGCGGATAAACCCTATATTTACTATGTCTGTTCGGGTCATAAAAACAGGGAGGGATGCAGGAGCAGCCACAGCATCCGTGACAAGGCTTTGGAGCAGGCGGTTCTTGCGGCCCTGCAGGAGCATATCGCATCCGTGCTGGATATTGAGGACACCCTGGGGCAGATTTCCAGGCTGCCCTATACCGCACGGGCAGTGAAAAAGGCGGACAGCAGGATACAGGCAAAGCGGCAGGAGTGTGAAAAATACCGGCGGTATAAAATGAAGCTCCATGAGGACTATGCGGACGGCATCCTGTCCCGTGAGGACTATATCGCCTTTGGAAAACGGTATGACACAAAGATCAGCGAGGCGGAAGAGGCTTTGCAGGCGCTGGAAGCGGAGATTGAGAACCTTGTAAACGGGAATACCGGGGAACAGGAATGGATTGAGCATTTTAAGGAATACCGGAATATCGGGGAACTGACACGGAAACTGGCCGTGGCGTTGATAGAAAGAATTGATGTCTACGAGGGGAAACGAATACATATTCTCTTCCGGTTCCAGATGGAGTATGACAGTGCCAAAATGCTGGCAGGCCCTCCCCGGCAGGCCGGGGAGGGCAGAGGACAGGATCACCGGCAAGGTATGGGAGTTTTGAATGAAACAGCACATTCGGATGTGACGGCGCTCCAAAATTCTGTACCCTATCAGGAAAATATACTGGCTTCAAATGAAACGGCGCCCTGGAAGGAGGTGCTGTAAGATGGCGAGGACCAGCAGGAAACAGAACAAAAAGTTTCCAGAAGGGATGGGAGGTTCCCGGAAAGGGACCAGCCTGCAGACTGCCATGGAAAAGGTCTGGCGGACGGCGCTCTACGTCCGGCTGTCCGTCCATGACAGCGGGAAAAAGGACAGCGACACCGTGGAGACCCAGGAATCGCTCCTGCGGCAGTTTATTGAGGGAAAGCCCTGCTTCTCTATTTTTGACGTCTATGTGGATAATGGAGAAACGGGGGTAGACTTCAAAAGGGATGAATTTCAGCGGTTGATGGAAGATGTCCGGGGAGGACGTGTAGACTGCATCGTTGTCAAAGACTTGTCCCGGTTCGGGAGGAATTATATTGAATCGGGTGAATATCTGGAAAAAGTATTTCCCTTTTTGGGTGTCCGCTTTATAGCGGTGAATGACGGCTATGACAATGTAGACCCGGCAGCGGCAGACGGGCTTTCCCTTCATCTGAAAAATCTTGTAAATGATGTATATGCCCGTGATATTTCCGCGAAGATCAGCCCTGCCCTGCGGGGAAAGCAGATGCGGGGAGAATTTATCGGCACATGGGCGGCCTACGGGTATATGAAGTCCAAAGAGGATAAACACAGGATTGTGGTTGACAAAAATACAGCTCCGGTGGTGCGTGACATTTTCTCCTGGAGGCTGGAGGGGGCCAGCTACCGGAAGATCGTGCAGCGGCTGACGGAACAGGGCATCCCATCCCCCAGCCAGTACCGGTATGGAAAGGGGATTGTAAAAGACAGAAAATTTGCAGACAGCCCATGGCAGATCAAAACGGTGAAGAATCTCCTTGCAAATGAAGTCTATCTGGGCCATATGGTGCAGGGCAGGAAACGGGAGTCCCTGTTTGAAGGACAAAAGCAGAAATATCTTCCACGGGAAGAGTGGCTCATTGTCAGGAACACCCACGAGGCCATCATAGACCAGAAAACCTTTGATGAAATACAGGAGCTGAACAGTCTGAAAAAGCAGGAATACTGGCAGAAACAGGGGCGGTTCTCCAGCGTGGAGGATACCGGGAACATCTTAAAAGGGCTTGTCTGCTGCGGGGACTGCGGGAAAAAGCTGGTGCGGTATAAAAATATCTGTGAAAACAAGTGGAAAGAACCGAAACTTCATATCTGGTACAATTATATCTGCCCTATCCATGCGGGCAGCCGGGACTTATGCGGGTTTGGAAGCATCCGGGAACTGGAGCTTCTGGATACGGTATCCGAGGCTGTG
>CAJTPN010000032.1:0-16172 GCA_910578185.1 uncultured Acetatifactor sp. | reverse complement strand
AGAAATGGAAAAGATGGCAGCCATATTCTGTTTTGACAGCCCTGCCCGGCGGGAACGGGAGTGGATGGAGGCGCAGATCAGCGAGGCGGAAACAGAACTGAGGAGGACCCAAAAGCACCGGGAGAGCCTGTATGACGATTATGCAGACCGCCTGATGAGCGAGAGGGATTATATTTATGCCCAGAACCGGTATAAAGAAAAAGAGGCGTCCCTGCAGGAAAGGCTGTCAGAACTGAAGCGCTCCTGCCAGTCCATCCAGGAGGAAGAACCGTCAGCCAACCCATGGCTGAAAAACATGCTGCGGTTCCGGGGACAGACAGAACTGACACGGGAAATGGCAGAGGAGTTGATTGAAAAGATTATTATTTACAACAGCACTGCTGTAAAAATTGAATTCCGCTTTTCCGATGCTTTCCGGCAGTTAGAGGAAACCCTGTCCGGGAAACAGGAGGGGAGAGCATGAGCGGGGGCAGTATCCTCATTCTGTATATGCGTATTTCTGTAGAGGATAAGGATAACAACAGAGAGGACAAGGATGAGAGCAACAGCATCGCAAACCAGCGGCATTTGTTAAGGGAGTATGTGGAAAACAACCAGGAACTGGGCGGATACCAGGTCATGGAGCTGTGTGATGACGGCTATTCCGGAACCAATATGGAACGTCCGGGGATGGGGAAGCTGCTAAATATGGCGAAAAAGGGACTGGCAGGGTGTATCATTGTCAAGGATTTTTCCAGGTTTGGCAGGGATTATCTGACGGTGAGTGACTATGTTGACCAGATTTTTCCTTTTATGGGAATCCGTTTTATCTCCATCAATGACAGCTACGACAGTGCAAAATGCAACGGGGCTACCAGCGGGGTTGAGATTGCTTTCCGCAACGTGATTTACGGTTATTACAGCCAGGATTTGTCCATAAAAGTCAGGAGCGGAAAACGGACGAGGGCCCGGAGCGGGAAGTTTATGAGTCCCTTTGCTCCCATTGGCTATCAGAAGTCACCGGAAGACAGGAACAGGCTGGTGGCAGAGCCGGAGGGTGCCGCCATTGTACGGAGGATTTTCCAAATGGCAGGGGAAGGCATGAGTGTCATGCAGATTCTGCGGGTGCTGAACCGGGAAGGGATACCCACACCCAGCCAGCTGAAAAATAAGCACGGAGAGTTCCATAAATGGTGGACCGGCGTGGGGGACACTAAGGTATGGGATGGAAGTTCCGTGTTGAATATCCTGCGTGATGAACGGTATCTGGGGAAGAATGTTTACGGAAAGTATTACCGTCCGGTGGTTGGAAATTACCGGACAAAGAAAAACTGCCGGGAGGAATGGGTCATTGTAGAGGACTGTCATGAGGCAATCCTTTCCAGAGAAGAATTTATGGCGGCCCAGAAAATTCTGCGGGAGCAGGAAGGGCGGAAACAGGTTTCGCCCACAACCTATCTGTTCAGCGGGAAAATTCGGTGCGCAAACTGCCAGTATGCCCTGCACAGGGTTAAGGCGCCCATACCCAGATACTGTTGTGTCACCAAGCGCCGGGCGGAGGACTGTCGGTGCATGGAAGGGCATCTGAAGGAATCTGAACTTGCGGAGGCGGTATTTGCAGCGGTGCGGGCTTATATCGAAGTCCTTCTTGACAGGCGGGAGCTGAAGAAAAAGACGGAGGACAGCGGGCGGATACCAGCTTTGAGAAAACAGCTGGCAGCCCTGCAGGGCTGCGTGAAAGAATGCCAGGAACGGAAAGTAAGGCTTTATGAACAGCTGGCGGATGAAGAAATCAGCCGGGAGGTTTTTAAGAGCAGGCAGGAAGCCCTTTCCCGCAGACAGGAAGAAGCGCAGGCGAACCAGGAACGGCTGGAGGAAGAACTGGTGAAGCTGGAACATATCGTATCATCCGGCCGGATGGAAGAGCAGGTACTGGAGAACTATCTGGGCATGGAGGAACTGACACGGGAGATGGTGGAGGCTTTTGTGGACTGTATCTATGTGTACAGTGATAAGTCTATCCATATTCAGTGGAGGTTTGAGAACGGAATGAGGGAGTAAGGAGTGAGGGTGTCCCTGAAATGGCGGGGATGCCCTTGTTTTCTTATTTAGAAGAAAAAATGAATTTTATTAAGTCCTGGTCTTGACACAAGGTGATGAGGGCATCAGCGGAACCCAAACTGGAAGACGTGCCGGGTTTAACGCAATGATAGCGGAAGCCCTGCAAGGTGGTATAGATCTTATTTTGACCAAGGAAGTTTGTCGATTTGCCAGAAACACAGTGGATACCCTGTCCTATACCAGAAGACTTAAGGATAGAGGAGTGGGGGTTATCTTTACCATAGATAATATTGACACCAGAGATTCTGACGGGGAACTTAGGCTGACAATAATGGCAAGCATTGCGCAGGAAGAAAGTCGCAAGACTTCGGAGAGGGTTAAATGGGGACAGAAACGTCGTATGGAACAGGGCGTGGTGTTTGGTCGGGATTTGATTGGTTATACAGTCCGTAACGGCGTGCTTTCGGTAAATGAGGAAGAGGTTCCCATAGTTAGGGCAATCTTTCATAAATACACCAACGAAGGAAAAGGAACTCATATCATAGCAAGGGAACTGGCGGAGGAGGGGCTGCGGCCCAAGCGAGTCAGATTATGGTCAGGCACAGTGATTCTCAGAGTCCTGCGAAATGAAAAATATGTGGGAGATTTATGTCAGAAGAAAACGTTTACGCCAAATTATCTGACACATGCCAAAAAGATTAATCGGGGCATTGAAGAGACGGTTTATATAAAAGATCATCACCAGCCTATTATTGACAGGAATTTGTGGAATCGCACACAGGAAGAACTGCGCAGACGTGCTCCTTCGGAGGAGGTCAAATCAAAATACAGTAACCGCTATTGGTGCAGCGGTAAACTATATTGCGGTTTGTGTGGACAAAGGTATGTCAGCCGAACGAAGAACTTAAAGAACGGTACGGTTTATAAGGCCTGGAGGTGTTATGCTGCCGTCAACCATGGTGCAGGCAGGGGATCGGATATCGGTGAGAATATCGGATGTGATAACGGCTCTGTCAACGAAAAGGCATTGCTTGCCTGTGTCCGTTATTGCGTTTGTCGTCTTTTGACCGATCCAGAGGGTTTAAAGAAGGAAGCCATGAGGGAAATCCAGGCAATCGAAAGGATGACAGGCAGCAAACAGACTGTGGGGGACATCAGGGAGAAAAGGGAGCGGCTGTATGCCAAAAGGCGAAAAACCATTGATTTAATGTTGGAAGGATTGATTTCCGAAGCGGAATTCAGGGAACAGACAAGGTGGTATGAGGAACAGATTGCGGATCTATCCGAAAAAATGCTCCATTACGATAACCAGGAGAATACAAAATCAAGACAGGTAGACAGGGCTGAAGAATATTTTGCCACAATAGACAAGATTATGGACTTTGATGAAGTAAACGAAAGTTTATATCGGGAGGTGGTTGATAAAATAATTATTTACAGGAATAATATTGTATGTGTATGGCTGAAAGCCGTTCCTTTCGGTATGAGGCTTACATTCTGTTCCCATGGCAGAAATGAAAATTACAGTACAGATATTCTTGCCGTTGAGGTGATAGAATGCAGGCGGTTGAATTGAATCAGGAATCGATTCTGTCTTGTCCGGAATTGCCTATTGCATTTTTCAGTATTCTCTATTATAATGTGGAGTACAAGATATAGATAGAAAAACAAAATTAAAACACTAGATATTGAGTGTGATATGTCTGTGTGTGCAAGGAGTAGAGGAATGTTGAAAATTCAGAAAAGAGACGGACGTGTTGTGCCATATGAGGAAGCAAAGATCATAGGGGCGATCCATAAGGCTAACAACGAGGTGGAGGAGAAGGACAGAGCGGATGATTCTTTGATTCGGGAGATTCTGGAAGCCGTTAATGATGAAGGCAGGGAGATGCAGTCTGTAGAACATGTTCAGGACATTATAGAACAGCATCTGGTTCGACATAATAAGTATATTCTCTCCAAAAAATATATGGTTTATCGCTATCAGAGGAGCCTTTTGCGCAAGTCCAATACCACTGACGAATCCATCCTGAAGCTGATACGCAATGAAAATAAGGAACTGGCCGAGGAGAATTCCAATAAGAATACAAGGCTGGCTTCCACCCAGCGAGATTATATTGCGGGAGAAGTATCCAGAGATGTGACCCGGCGTATGCTTTTGCCGGAACATTTGTCCATGGCACATGACAACGGTGTGCTTCATTTTCATGATGCGGATTACTTCATACAGCCTATTTTCAACTGCTGTCTTATCAATATTCAGGACATGCTGGATAACGGGACTTCTATCAACGGTAAAATGATAGAATCCCCAAAGAGCTTCCAGGTGGCATGCACCGTTACCACACAGATCATTGCCGCAGTGGCAAGCAATCAGTACGGCGGGCAGTCCGTGAACATCAGGCATCTTGGGAAATATCTGCGAAAGAGCAGGGAGAAGTTTTCCGCACAGCTTGAAGAAGAGTTTGGAGATACATTGGATAAAGCCGCAAAGGAAAGGATTGTGGATATGCGTCTTAAGGACGAGCTGAGGTCTGGGGTTCAGACCATTCAGTATCAGATCAACACCCTGATGACCACAAACGGACAGTCACCTTTTGTGACTTTGTTTCTTCATATAGATGACAGGGATGAATATGTGGAGGAGACGGTTCGGATTATCATGGAGATTCTGAACCAGCGCATTCAGGGAACGAAAAACGAAAAAGGTGTATACGTTACGCCTGCGTTTCCCAAACTTGTATATGTTCTGGATGAAAATAACTGTCTGAAAGGCGGGAAATATGACTATGTGACCAGACTTGCGGCAAAGTGTTCCGCCAAAAGAATGTATCCGGATTATATTTCCGCCAAGATGATGCGGGAGAATTACGAAGGAAATATATTTTCCTGTATGGGATGTCGTTCTTTCCTGTCTCCGTGGAAGGATGAAGAGGGAAATTATAAATGGGAAGGGCGATTTAATCAAGGGGTGGTAAGTCTGAATCTGCCCCAGATCGGCATCCTTGCTAAGGGGGATGAAGAGGTCTTTTGGAGATTGCTTGATGAGCGGCTAGAGTTGTGCTATGAGGCGCTGATGTGCAGACATAAGGCATTGCTTGGCACCGTTTCCGATGTGAGCCCAATTCATTGGCAGTATGGTGCCATTGCACGCCTGAAAAAGGGAGAGAAGATCGATAGACTGTTGATGGACGGTTATTCCACCATGTCCCTTGGATATATCGGAATCTATGAGTTGACCTGGCTGATGAAGGAATGTAGTCATACGGATCCGGTTGGAAAAGAATTTGCCCTGCGCGTGATGGATCATTTGAAAGAGACTGCGGCAAAGTGGAGACAGGAGACAGGAATCGGATTCAGCTTGTATGGCACGCCTGCAGAGACGCTTTGTTACCGTTTTGCCCGGATCGATAAGGAAAAATATGGTGAGATTCCCAATGTGACGGACAAGGGATATTACACCAATTCCTATCATGTGGATGTGCGGGAACCCATAGATGCTTTCACGAAATTTAAATTTGAGAGCGAATTTCAAAACAAGTCCCTGGGGGGTGCAATCTCTTATGTGGAGGTTCCTAATCTCCTGAATAATGTGGAGGCTGTGGAGGAGCTGATTCGTTTTATCTACGATAATATCCAGTACGGAGAATTCAATACCAAGTCCGACTACTGTCATGTGTGCGGGTATGATGGGGAGATACTGGTCAATGAGGACAACGATTGGGAATGCCCTCAATGTCATAACAAAGATCATGCAAAAATGAACGTTACCAGACGTACATGTGGTTATTTGGGAGAGAATTTCTGGAATATGGGAAAGACAAAAGAGATCAAAGCGAGGGTGCTGCATCTATGAATTATGGGACGATCAAGAAAACAGATGTGGCAAACGGTCCCGGGATCAGAGTGTCCGTATTTGTCAGCGGATGTACCCATGGCTGTAAGGGATGCTTTAACAGGGAGGCATGGGACTTTGAGTATGGAAGGGAGTATACTCCCGCCGTCGAGGCAGAGATACTGGAGGCACTTTCACCATCGTATATCCGTGGACTGAGTGTGCTTGGCGGGGAACCCATGGAGCCTGCCAACAGGGGGACGGTTTTGGCGTTGTTGAAGAAGGTTCATCGGCTTTATCCCAAGAAAGACATCTGGTGTTATACGGGCTATGACTATGAAAAGGATTTGCTTTGCTGGGCAAAGGAGGAGAAGAGCGGCGCAGGAGATGGGACTTGCAGGGAGGAACCAGGGGGCAATGCCGGAGAAGAAGCGAATATGGTTTGTAAGGGGGAAGTTGAGGAGCTGCTGTCATTAATTGATGTGTTGGTGGACGGGGAATTTGTGGAAGAAAAAAAGAATCTGCGCCTTCGGTTTCGCGGCTCGGAAAATCAAAGGCTGATCGATGTGAAAGAATCTCTCAGACAGGGTAAAACGGTATGCCTGTCTGAAGCGTGATATGTGATTGCAGGCTTAATAACAAATAAAATCAGGGACACATCCTCCAATCGGATATGTCCCTGGTTTTATTTTATAAACTCTCTGATTGCATCAAAGCTTTCTTTGCTGATAACATGTTCCATTTTGCAGGCATCTGCTATGGCAATTTCTTCCGGTACACCCAGGCGGATCAGCCAAGAGGAAATCATTCTGTGGCGCTCGTAGATCATCTCGGCGATTTCGCGTCCGGAGGGAGTTAACGTGATGAAGCCGGACTTGTCCACCATGATATGCTCCTTTTCCCTCAGATTTTTCATAGCTACGCTGACACTGGATTTTTTAAAGCCAAGTTCGTTTGCTATGTCAACGGAGCGCACCACTGGCAGCTTCTTGCTTAATATCAATATAGTTTCCAAGTAATTTTCAGCCGATTCATTTACATTCACGTTTGTATTCCCTCGTTCAAAAAAGTTCCCATCCGATGCGTATATTTTTGGCAGGCAGCGGAGGACAATATGACTCGTTACGGATTTAGTATAGCACGGATTTCTTTTTTCTGCAATCCTTATGAGCGTTTGTTCTACAAGACAGTCATGGGGGCAAATTCAATGCTTTTGCGGGTTTGAATGTATTAACGGATCTTCAGGGAATGCAATTTTGATTTTGAGGAGGGAGCGGAACGGCTGCGGCTGTACTGTAACGCAAATGTGAAAATGTGGAGACACAGCTTGACAAGTATCTTTCAGAATAATAGAATAATAACAGCATGCGCCGAGTCAATGCCCATGGGATGTCAGGGCGTAGAAGTGAAAGGACGGCACTGGAACATGAAACAGTCCTGTAACGGAAACGCCCGGGAGAATATTCTGCCGTGATATTCGGCTGAATATTCTCCCATGTAGGGGCGTAGAAGTGAAAGGACGGCACTGGAATAGGAGGTATACATAAATGGGAACTTATTATCGACACACAAGAAGCGAGAAAAGGGAGGTGCTTTACTCTTTTCAATGCGAACACTGCGGAAAGAACAGCGGTACCCTGACGGCGGTTATCGTCGGCCCGGAAGCTACAGATAACAGTAATTTTAAATCATTGAGTCCGGAGCGGGAGGAAAAGCTGTGCAGTCGGGCCCATGTAAATCTGGTTGAAAAGGTGAAGGAGGTTCATAAGGACGCTACAGAGAAGAATATATTTTCTACGGAGTTTCGCGATCAATGTCCTTACTGCAGCCAGCCTCAATCCTGGGCGGTTTCCGGACTGAAGAAAAAAATGTTTGAAAATCCAATTGTCTGTCTGGGAGTTGGCACTGTGTTTGGCGTTATAGCAGTGCTGGGGCATTATTTTACCGATATGGAGTATATGACATTGCCCCTGGCGGCAGGAATTTTTGCGCTGGGTGTGGCTGCCGCCGCCGTTTGTCTGGTGTGGAATATTGTAAAAATCAGTACAAAAAGTAAGAAAACGGCTACGGGCGTGCGGAATATTCCGGTGATCGACTGGAGTACCGTCGGAAATTTGCTGAATGAACAATAGAAATTATGCGGGGACGGTTGCCGCAATGTATAAAATTCATAAAGTTCCTGCGCTGCCGGAGGCTGTTTCATCACAGCGAAGTTGAGCTTCAAACAGAGAAATCGGACCGGTATCCGCAGGAACGCTCTAAAAGCTATTGTCATTCATGCAGTGCGGATTTCCATATATTCTTTGATTTTTCGAAATTTTCTATTTTAAATCCCTATAAACTGAAATTAATGAATCATTTATAATAAAACGATATTTCTACGCTGTAACGGGCGGAAGACTTGTAAGCGCCGAAACATGAAGGTTTTGTCATGCCAATAATGTCTGGCATCCATACGGAGGTGATATGATGAAAAGCAATCGGACAGCTAAGTAGGAAAAAGTTTAGACAGTATCTCCTGCTAAGTCAAGATCGCGTTTCAGGGCGACTGAATCTCCCATGTAATGATTGCCTCCAACGTCAGGAATCAACAAAAACAGGTGACTTTTTGGTGTAAATATGGTATCTTTATTCATATGGGTTGTCATATGATGACGAAACAGTGAGACAGCCGACAAAGGTTGGCAGGAAAGGAAACGAAAAAGATGCCGGTTACGGATTTTCTGGACAGGAATGCAAGATTGTACTCGGAGGAAGTTGCCCTGGTGGAGCTGAATCCGGACGAAAAGGATACCCGGAGGACTACCTGGAAGGAATATGAGTTGATTCAGTCGGAAGGATTTAAGCCTTACCGGAGGGAGATTACCTGGGGGGTTTTTAACGAGAAGGCAAACCGCTTTGCCAATATGTTGATTGGCCGCGGGGTGAAAAAGGGCGACAAGGTGGCCATATTGATGTACAACTGTCTGGAATGGCTGCCGATTTATTTTGGGGTACTTAAGAGCGGCGCCATTGCCGTTCCCTTCAATTTCCGCTACGACGCAGACGAAATCTTGTATTGTGCCGAGCTTGCGGAGGTGGATATCGTGGTGTTCGGTTCGGCGTTTATTGGGCGTATTGAGGCAATCTGTGAGCAGATCAGCAAGGGACGGCTGTTGATTTATGTGGGGGACAGCTGCCCGAGCTTTGCGGAAAGTTATCACGAGCTGGTGGCGGATTGCTCCAGTCAGGCACCAGGAGTGGAGATTACAGAGGAAGATTACGGCGCGATTTATTTTTCCTCAGGAACCACGGGTTTTCCCAAGGCCATTTTACATAGGCATCAAAGCCTGACCCAGGCCGCAGAGATGGAGCAAAAGCATCACAGGACAAGCCGGGAGGACACATTTTTGTGTATACCGCCATTGTATCATACGGGGGCCAAGTTTCATTGGATGGGCAGTCTGGTGGCGGGCAGTAAGGCTGTTTTGCTGAAGGGAACGAAGCCGGAAACCATTTTATCGGCTGTCTCCAGGGAGCGCTGCACGATTGTCTGGCTGTTGGTGCCCTGGGCGCAGGATATTTTAGACGCCCTGGACAGGGGGGAATTGAGGCAGGAGGATTATGATTTGGAAGGGTGGCGTCTGATGCATATCGGAGCGCAGCCGGTTCCTCCTTCACTAATCAAGCGGTGGAGAGGGTATTTTCCAAAGCATGACTATGACACCAACTATGGATTATCCGAGTCCACAGGGCCGGGCTGTGTACACCTTGGGTTGGAAAATATTCACAAGGTGGGCTCTATTGGAATTCCGGGATATGGCTGGTCCTGCAAGATTGTGGATGAGACCGGAGGGGAAGTGGAACAAGGAGAGGTGGGGGAACTGTGTGTGAAAGGCCCCGGCGTCATGACCTGTTACTACCGCAATGAGGAGGCGACGGCGGAGGTTTTAAGGGATGGATGGCTATACACGGGAGATATGGCCATGCAGGATGAGGATGGATTTTATTTCCTGGTGGATCGCAAGAAAGACGTGATCGTCAGCGGCGGCGAGAATATTTATCCGGTGCAGATCGAAGATTTTCTGCGGCGTCATGACAAGGTAAAGGATGCGGCTGTGATAGGCCTTCCGGATAGGCGGCTTGGTGAAAAGACAGCTGCGGTGATTGAGATTAAAGACGGTATGGAGTGCGGCAGGGAGGAGATAGAGGCGTTTTGCATGGGGCTGCCCAGGTATAAACGTCCTAAGGAAATTATTTTCAGTCAGATACCAAGGAATGCCACGGGTAAGATTGAGAAGCCCAGGCTGCGTAAGAAATACGGGGCGGAAAGGCTTGTGGAGAAGGAGAATATGAGCTGAGTTTCGAAAACCAGATGTCCTGGCATGGAGACTGAATTTCCGTGAATAGAAAGGTGAGATAAAAACATGAGAGAATTGATGCTTGGAAACAAGGCGGTTGCACGGGGATTGTATGAGGCGGGCTGTAAGGTGATATCCAGCTATCCCGGAACGCCCAGCACGGAGATCACGGAGGAAGCGGCGCTGTATGACGAGATTTACTGCGAGTGGGCCCCCAATGAAAAGGTGGCTTTGGAGGTTGCTCACGGAGCCAGTCTGGGAGGGGTACGGAGTGCCTGCGCCATGAAGCATGTGGGATTAAATGTTGCGGCGGATCCGCTGTTTACCATATCTTATCAGGGAGTAAACGCCGGACTGGTCATATGTGTGGCGGATGATCCGGGGATGCATTCCTCGCAAAACGAACAGGATTCGCGACATTATGCCAAGGCGGCAAAGGTGCCCATGCTGGAACCCTCCGATTCTGCGGAGTCTCTTTTGTTTGTAAAAAAAGCATACGAAATATCCGAGAAATTTAACACCCCGGTATTGGTAAAAATGTGTACCCGTGTATCTCATTCGCAGAGTGTGGTGGAAACCGGGGAACGTGCGGAACCGCTCCAAGTGCCTTATGTGAAGGACCCGACTAAGGTGATGATGACAAATAATTCCAGAAACGCACATGTTCGTGTGGAACAACGTACATTGGCGCTTATTTCCTATGCGGAGGAGTGCGATTTGAACCGGGTGGAAATGGGAGATACCGCTCTTGGCATTATTACCTCCTCCACTTCCTATCAGTATGCCAAAGAGGTGTTTGGGGAAGGGGCAAGTATTTTAAAGCTTGGGATGATATACCCCTTGCCGGAAAAGCTGATTCGTGATTTTGCCGGGACAGTGGACAGACTTGTTGTCTTGGAGGAACTGGACCCTGTGATAGAGAACCACTGCAGACGGCTTGGGCTGACGGTATCAGGTAAGGATATCTTCCCAGTCTGCGGGGAGTTTTCTCAAAATCTGGTCAGAGTCTGTATGGGGGTTAAGGAGCCGGAATCGGTGCGGGCGAAAGAAAATATTCCGGTGCCTGGACGGCCCCCTGTCATGTGCGCCGGGTGTCCTCACAGAGGGATTTTCTATATCTTACATAAAAATAACTGTATGGTGTACGGAGATATCGGATGCTATACCTTGGGGGCGGTACCGCCTTTAAATGCCATGGACTTAAATGTATGTATGGGGGCTTCCTGCTCCGGGCTCCACGGCTTTAACAAAGCCATGGGACAGTGGGGGGAGAAGCACAGTGTGGGCGTGATCGGAGATTCGACTTTTATACATTCCGGAATCACCGGGATTACGGATATCGCTTACAATGGTAGCAATTCCACAGTGATCATATTGGATAATTCCATCACAGGTATGACGGGACATCAGCAGAATCCCACAACAGGAAAGAATCTTCGGGGAGAGCCTGCGGGAAAGGTGAATCTGGAGGCTTTGTGCCGGGCTTTGGGTTTCGAGCGGGTAAGGGTGGTGGATCCCTATGATCTTGCGGAGGTGGAAAGGGTTCTGAAGGAAGAGCTGGAGGCGGATGCGCCGTCTATTATCATCAGCCGCCGTCCCTGCGTCATGATCAAAGGTATCGTTCACCAGGCGCCGCTTCAGGTGGAGGAAGATAAATGTAAGGGCTGCAGGGCTTGTATGAAGATTGGCTGCCCGGCAATCTCTATAAAGGACAATAAAGCCCGGATAGATACTACCTTATGCATTGGCTGTAAGGTATGTACTCAGATGTGTAAATTTGACGCGCTGAAAACGGTATGAGTATTTGAAACATACACCATTAACAGGAAAACGAGGGATATATGAGTACGGAAAATATAATGATAGTAGGAGTGGGCGGGCAGGGAACCTTGCTTGCCAGTAAACTGCTGGGGCATGTATTGCTGAAGCAGGGGTTAGATGTGAAGGTTTCCGAAGTTCATGGCATGAGCCAGAGGGGCGGAAGCGTGGTGACATATGTGCGCTACGGGGAAAAGGTATACTCGCCTGTCATTGACAGGGGGGAGGCAGATATCATCGTGTCCTTTGAGATGTTGGAAGCCGTCAGGTGGCTGGAGTATCTGAAACCCGGCGGGCAGATGATCACCAATACCCAGGAGATAGATCCCATGCCGGTCATTACAGGAGCGGCACAATATCCTCAAGATCTTGTGAGAAAAATGCAGGAAGCGGGTGCGGCAGTTGACGCGGAAGATTTTCTGGCTATGGCGGAAGAGGCAGGTTCGGCCAGAGCAGTGAACATTGTTCTGATGGGAAGGCTGTCGAAGCACTTTCCGCAGATAACGCCAAAGGATTGGCAGGATGCGATCATGGAAGTTGTACCGCCAAAATTCCATGATTTAAACCTCAAAGCATTTGCTTTGGGACGCGCCTGAAATTGTGATTTGTCATATGGAAGAGGAGAGGCGGCAGGAGGTCTGTTTTATAGTCATTGCGATATAGAGAGCAGCTTTGCTCCGTTTTCTCCCAGTATGGCGTTCAGTTCCTGGCCAGTGAGTCCCGAGGCTTTCAGAGCATTGATGGTTTGTAATTGGGGGCTCCAGGGACTGTCTGTACCAAAGAGGATGCGGTCTGCTCCGTGTTCTCGCACGATGCGCAGGAATAGTTCCCTGCCAAGGGGCGGGGCTTCCTCCTGTGTGCGAACCGTTCCAGGGGCGGGGGCGATGGGAAGCAAGGAAAAAGAAGTATCCAGCCATACATCGCGCCCTGCAATCTCCGATGCTACCGCATCCCAGTTTTGCCAACCGCCCATGTGGGCCAACACAAATTTATCGGGGGTGAGTCTGTCAAGTATCGCGCAGATACGGGGGACGGAAGAATAGTCCCAGTCTGGATGGCTGATGTCATACCCTGCGTGCACCAGGATGATCAGTTGGTTTTCGCAGGCACATTCGATGATTCGCAGATAGCGGATATCGTCTATAGGAGTTTGCTGAAAAATTGGGTGGAGTTTTATTCCCGGAATACCATTTTGTCTGCAGTCACGGAGTATTTGACGGTAATTTGTATTTTCCGGATGTATGCCTCCGAAGGAAAAAAGTCCGGTTTCATCAGAGTGTGCGTTGATATCTGCGGCAAGCCTGTTAATATCTTCCTGCTGCTCTGGTTTGGTGGCTACGGGGAGCAGCACTGAATAGTCTATGCCTGCTTGTGCCATGGATCGACACAGAGCCTCTGCCGTACCGTCCAGATAATTTTTTGCACGGGCGCTTTTTGCCAGCTTGTCAACGGCGCGTTTTGCCAGTGTCTGAGGAAACGTATGTGTGTGAAAGTCTATGATCATGAATATCTCCTCTCGGGAATCTGTATCTGAGGCGAATGGACTGTGAAGACGCCTCATTAGTGTGGAACCAAAGTACTTTGGGCCTAAATGGCGCTTTGTTTTTTATTATCATATCATCTGTTCCGTGTTTCGTAAATACCTGCCGTATATTTGCAGCGTTTTCGTCCACTGACAGCGGGGATTTCGGCATTCTTTTTTTAATTGAGTTCTAAATCGCGTCTCAATATCTTGTTTATTTCAATAAATATTCCCTATGATAAAATTTCATAATATATAAAAGGTCTTTGACATCGGAGCACCTATGTGCCAGACGGTAATATATGATAGTGCGATTAAGAGATGTCTGGAAAAAGATTAAAACAGTCCCGGCGTTGTACACAAGGGACCGGAATAAGTTTCCGCAAGCGGGAACCGGATGAGGAGAGACAGTATGCTTGACAGGGAAAAGGGCGGAAGGGCAATTTCGGAACAAAGAAAACGAAAGGGAATGACACAAAAACAGCTTGCGGGATTTCTGCATGTATCTTATCAGGCGGTTTCCAGGTGGGAGCAGGGACTCAGTCTTCCGTCGGTTGATATGATATATGATATTGCCCGGACGCTTGATACCACCGTTGACTTTCTA
Source organism: uncultured Acetatifactor sp. (assembly GCA_910578185.1). GTDB lineage: Bacteria > Bacillota > Clostridia > Lachnospirales > Lachnospiraceae > Acetatifactor. The sequence continues at coordinate 2,010 of CAJTPN010000032.1, read as the reverse complement.
CTGAATGGACTTGCGGAGGAAAGAAAGGTGATCAGTTATATGGATACCGGCCTGGATACCAAGAAGCTTCATATGCTAAAGCAAAGGCTGGACAGTCTGGTTACAAAGGACAAAATGCTGCTTCACGCAAAATATACCGATCCCATATTTTTTAAGCCGGATATTGCAGGAATGGAGGAGCCGGTATATTTGCTTGCAAACCATGTTTCAGGTTCCAAGGAACATTTTGCAATGGAAAATGGATATGATGGGGAAATATGCACGGATCTGGTATCAAATGCCTCAAACAACCTGATTCGCTTCGGAGTGAGGCCCGCAATTTTACAGGCAAATATTATCTGTGGGAACAATGACAGTGGACAGATTCTGATTATGGGTGAAGCTTTCAAGAAAGCCTGTGAGCGCAGCGGGATTGTGTTTGCAGGTATGGAGGTGGCTGCCCAGCCCGTAAATTATCATGCCTGTGAATATAAGACGCAGGCTGCGGTTATCGGTGTCTCGGACAGGAGAAAGATAATAACGGGAGATAAGATTGTGGAAGGCGATATTGTGATAGGCCTGTATACCGAAGGAATATCGGCAGTCAGTTATCCCTTTATAAAGGTAATGCTTGACAGGAAACCTGAGATTGCCTATGCAAATATAGATGGAGACAGCATTTTTATGGATGAAATGATGAAACCTAACGACTGTTATGTAAATGTAATGAATGAACTTTGCAGGCAGGAGCTGATACATGGTGTGTTTCGTATTGACAGGTCATTATTTAACAGGAGATGCTATCATACGATGCCAAAAGGCTTGGGAGCGGGGCTTTCTATTTCGTCCCTATCCCTTCCGCCGTTATATCGGTATCTGTACGATTTGGGTATGATGGACAGGGAGTGCTTTCTGGAAAATTTTTCACTTGGTATCAGCATGCTGCTGGTCATTCCCAAGGGGGAGTGGGGTAGAGTGATAAAAATAATTGAAAAATATCATAAATGCTATCGGATGGGAACGATACAAAGAGATGATGAACATCCCGATGCAAAGGTGTGGATGGAGGGAACGGTTAAATGGTAAAGGCAAGTGTACGCAACGGGTATATGCTGATCTTGTTTCTGCTTTTTGCGTTTGCTCTGAATGCGACTGTCATGATAGGAAATGATTTCATCGCCCGGGCCACGGATTTGATGCTTTCCGGTGAATCGGTGGATTTTTCAAAGTTTATGATTCCCTTGTTCTGGATGATGGGACTGGGAACGGTGTCTGCATATTTAAAAGTATTTTTGGAAATCATTACAGTGCTATGGTTCAAAGAGATGTCCGTTTATCGCTGGAAAAGCATTTGATTCGATTGCCGTAATCTTATTTTGACGAAAAGGGAACCGGAAGCATTGTCACAAGACTGATATCGGACATGGAGGAAATGGGAAGTTTTTTTTCGGAGACTTTACCGGGATTATTGCTGAATATCGTTACGGTTCTCACAGCTACAGTGTATCTGGTCAGAATGGATGCAATGTTGATTATCGTCCTGTTTGCCAGCTATCCGGTTATGTTAATTGTTGCGGATAAGTTGTCCAAAAAACTGGCGGAATTGGCAAAAAAGCTGCGCACCCATATGGACCAGCGCACACAGGAGGCTTATGATGCCGTTCAGGGTATTGTAGTGTGCAGGTGGCGGATGGGAGGAAGAATATGAACAAATACGACAGGATGCTGGCGGTCAATAAGCAGGCCAGCGAAGCAAAGATCGAAAAGGCAAGATGGGAGATTGTCCGCATGGTGGATGACGGGGAGAAGGTAAGCATCCAGAAGCTGATGCAGAGGACTGGCCTGTCCAGGGGATTCTTTTATAAGAACCCGCAGGTGAGGAAGGAAATTGACCGTGCGCTGGAACAGCAGGCGAGCCTGGCAGATCCCAGGCGTGAGGTCCTGGACATGGCGATGAACCATGAGCTTGCGATGTCCCAGCAGGAGGTAGAAAGACTGCGGAAGGAAAATGAGCAGATGAGGCAGGAACTG
>CAJTPN010000031.1 GCA_910578185.1 uncultured Acetatifactor sp. | reverse complement strand
AAAGAATAAGTCTGTAAGCTGTTTTCCTTGCTTACAAACTTATTATACGAGGAGGTTAAAAATGAGCGAGGCAAAAGTATGGATTGAGAAGGTTACCATTCCCACCTATGAGATTGGGGAAGCGGAAAAAAATCCGGTATTTCTGGATAAGAGGGTTTATCAGGGGAGCAGCGGCAAGGTCTATCCTTATCCAACGGTGGAGAAGATCAGCGACAGAAAAACGGACAGGGAATATACGGCGGTGTATCTGGAGAACGAATATCTGAAGGTTATGGTTTTGCCGGAATTGGGAGGAAGAATTCAGAGGGCTTACGATAAGACAAACGGATACGACTTTGTGTATTATAATCAGGTGATCAAACCTGCGCTGGTGGGGCTTACAGGACCGTGGATTTCCGGCGGCATTGAGTTTAACTGGCCACAGCATCACAGACCCACCACTTTTTTGCCTGTGGATTTTGAAATTCAACACTCCGGGGACGGCAGCGGATCCGTGCTGTGTCATGATGTGGATCAGATGTACGGGACAAAATGTATCACCAGGATAACCTTGTACCCGGGCAAGGCATATATTGAGATCACGGGGCAGCTCTATAACAGGACGTCCCTGCCTCAGACTTTTCTTTGGTGGGCGAACCCTGCGGTTTTGGTAAACGATGATACCCAATCCATATTTCCGCCGGATGTACATGCGGTTATGGACCACGGGAAGAGGGATGTGTCACGTTTTCCCATTGCAACGGGAACATACTATAAAATGGATTACAGCGAAGGCGTGGATATTTCGCGCTATAAAAATATTCCTGTTCCCACATCCTATATGGCGGAGAAATCCAAATATGATTTTGTGGGCGGCTATGACTATGGAAAAAGAGCGGGTATTCTCCACGTGGCAGATCACCATATTTCTCCGGGAAAGAAGCAGTGGACATGGGGATGCGGCGATTTCGGCAGAGCGTGGGACAGAAATCTTACGGATGAGGACGGACCTTATGTGGAGCTGATGACAGGGGTTTACACGGATAACCAACCGGACTTTACCTGGTTGAAGCCTTTTGAAGAAAAGACATTCCGTCAATATTTTATGCCGTATAAGGAGGTGGGGCAGGTAAAAAACGCTTCTGTTGACGGGGCGGTACACCTTTCCTATGACGGAAATCAGGCACGGATGATCGTTTATGCCACCGGCATTTTTGATAAGGCAGATATCCGTTTGACGGCTGCTGGGAAGAGGGTCTTTGAGGAAACCGTAAAGCTCTCACCAGTGGAAATTTACCGGAGGGAGGTTTCCATTCCGGGATTGCAGGAAGAGGATCTGCATGTGGGCGTCTATGCCGACGGCAGATGTCTGGTGGAGTATTGTCCGGAGCCGGAGGGCATTCCACAAATTCCGGAACCGGCCAAAGCGGCGGCGGAACCGGATGAAATACGGACATGCGAGGAACTGTACCTTACCGGGCAGCATATTGAGCAGTACCGCCACGCAACGTATTTGCCGGATCCTTATTATTTGGAGGGGCTGAAGCGTGATCCGGGCGATATCCGTATCAATAATGCCTATGGTCAGCTGCTGATGCGAAGAGGATTGTTTGGGGAGTCGGAGAAATATTTCAGAAAGGCACTGGAACGCCTGGTGGAGCGAAACCCCAACCCTTATAACAGCGAGAGCTATTATCTGCTGGGACTTTCCCTGCTGTATCAGGAGAGGGAGCTGGAGGCTTATGACGCCTTTTATAAAGCTACGTGGAGCAATGAACAACAGGAAATGTCATATTATTATCTGGCGGCCATCGACGCCAGGGCAGGCAGGTATTTAACGGCTTATGAGCATGTGGAAAAGGCGTTGGTAAAGAATGGACACAATATCAAAGCAAGAGGATTAAAGGCATATCTTTTGCGGAAGCTGGGAAGATACGCTCAGGCGGAGGAATGGATCGGTGAAAATCTCCGTCTGGATCCCTTTGATTTCGTCTCCGGCAATGAGGCGGTTCTGCTAAAGGGCGGTGACGGTGATACGAGGGCTGTGCTGAAGGCCAGAATGAGGGATTTCCGGGAGAATTATCTGATGACTGCGAGGGATTACGCGGAGGCAGGGGCCTATGAGGAGGCATTGGAGCTGTTGGGGCAATGCCATGAGGAATATCCCATGCTCTATTATTACAGGGCTTATTATCTGAGCAAAGCGGAGCGGAAGAAATCACCGGACACATCCGTAATTATTTCCAGTGGGGTAACAGAGCTGTTGTGCAAAGCCAAAGCATGTTCATCGGATTATTGTTTTCCCAATAAGCTGGAGGACATCGGCGTGTTGCGCTTTGCCGTGGAGGGCGGATGCAGGGCGAAGGCAGGATATTATCTGGGATGTCTGTATTATGACAGGCTGCAGTGGGAGGAAGCTCTGGCGCTCTGGGAGGAATCTGCTACGGCAGATCCTGATTTCCCCACGGTACATCGGAATTTGTCCCTTGCCTATTACAATAAAAAGAAGGATGTTAAACAGGCAAAAGCAGCCATGGAAAAGGCCTTTGCCCTGAATCCAAAAGATGTGCGGATTTTTCTGGAACTGGATCAACTGTATAAGAAGCTGGGATGGTCTTTTGAGAGACGGTTGGAGAATTATGAGCAGCACAGAGAACTGGTTGAACAGAGGGATGATCTGTACATTGAGTATATTACACTGATAAATTTGACCGGGGACCATGAGAGGGCCTATGAAAAGATTATGGGTCATAGATTTCATCCATGGGAGGGCGGCGAGGGTAAGGTGACGGCCCAATATACTCTTGCACTGCTGCAAATGGCGAAAAAGGTGCTTGCGGAAGGGGCGTTTGCCAAAGCGGAGGAGCTGCTTCGTAAGGTTCTTGTTTACCCGGATAATCTTGGAGAGGGGAAGCTGGAAGGCACAAAGGATAATCATATTTATTATCATCTTGGATTGGCGCTTGAAGCCCAAGACAGGTTGGAAGAGGCCCGGGAATGCTTCGGGAGGGCGTCCGTTGGGACGGATGAACCAGCAGGCGCCATGTATTACAATGATCAGCCTGCGGATATGATTCTGTATCAGGGCCTTGCGCTTCGGAAGCTTGGCCGGGAAAAGGAGGCCAAAGCCCGTTTCTGGCGTCTGATCGACTATGGCCAGCGACACCTTGAGGACGCGGTCAAGATAGAATATTTTGCGGTATCCTTGCCTGATTTCCTGATTTTTGACGAGGATTACACCGGGAATAACCGTGCCCATTGCTATTATCTGATGGCGCTGGGAAATATGGGGCTGGGAAATTCGGAGAAGTCTGCGGACTTTTTGGAGAAAGCCGCCGCTATCTGCCCGTCTCATATGATGTGTAGGATATATGGTTCCGCCATCTGAGTTCATAAAAATAATATCCGCCCTTTGGGCACCTGCAGGATTTGCGTTTACAGTAAAGCGTGTGGAAATCCTGTGTAAAAGTTGGGTGCCGACTGGGCGGATGGGAAATATCTGCTTTTAGGCGCCTTTTTTTGGCGCTTTTTTTTGGTTGGAAATGTACATTCGGATCAGCCGCACGATATCAATGAGAAAGGGTATCAGGAAAATCAGGATCATTACGACCATGGATATGTTTTGTCCTGTCTCTGTAGCAGGGTCGATGGCGGCCAGGAAGGCAAAGAAATTCTCAAAGATAAAAACGCATCCCAAAAGCAAAACTATGAATAAAAGGAACGCGATGAGATAACTTTGAGCGATGTGAAGGCTTACCTGAAACAGGCAGCAGATGTCGTAAACGAAGGCAAACATCAGGATATGAAGCAAAACCAGGGCAAGCCCAGGATATTCGCCGGTGCGCATGAAAAAGGTTCCTGCCGTCGCCAGGATGCATTTAATTCCTGTTGTGATCAGCAATGCTTTCATATTGTCTGGTTTTAAATAATTTTTCGTGTTTTCCGGATTTTGGGCAACAATTTTTTTCATGTTTATGTTTTCCTTTCGGGGACAGGTTTGTTTCTTCTCTTATCTTAAACGATTTCTTCTTTCTTGTAAAGTGTGAAGGGAATGAAGTTTCTCGGCGCCTTCGCCCAATATTACCATGGATATTTTGTGTTTCATATGTTATATTTAATATGCTAAATATGGGGGGCGGATATGGACACACAAGGTCTTTATGAGGGAGGTTGAAATGCGTATTGCAGTCTGCGAGGATGAGGAGGCACAAAGAAAGCTTCTGCATAATTGTCTGATGGAATGGGCGGGAAAAAACAAAGTCACATTGGAGACGGTGTCGTTTGAAAACGGGGAGAGTTTTCTTTTTGCGTGGGAGGATGACTGGAACTATGATTTATTGATTTTTGATATTGAGATGGGGGAGATAAACGGCATGGAACTGGCTGCCCGGATTCGCAAGCAGAACGAGGAAATTCCCATTCTCTTTGTCACGGGCTATGACCGGTATATGGCCCAGGGTTATGATGTTTGGGCCATAAATTATCTGTTAAAGCCAGTGCAAAAGGAGAAGCTGTTTGGGGTGCTGGATCGACTGAAGGTAAGGGTACCGGAAGAAAAACTCATGTTCAGATCGGAAAAAGGCAGCATTTCTATTAAGCTTTCTAATATTTGGTATATTGAGGCAAGGGCTCACAGGTGTATTTTGTATACGGAGGACGAGGAATATGTGATCTCTTCTTCCATAGGAGATATGGAGCGATGCCTGCGCAGCCACGGAACATTTGTTCAATGCCATCGTTCTTATCTGGTGAATGTACAACATATCTGTGCGGTGGCAAAGTCGGAATTGGTTCTGGATGATAAGCGCAGGCTTCCGGTGAGCCGTAGCATTTCAAGATTTCAGGAGAAACTGTTAAACAGGCATTACGACGAGGTGGAGACTATCTACCGCAAAATGCGGGGATGGCGGCATGATTATCACAATCATATACAGACGTTAAAGGCCTATATGAGTATGGGGCAGCATGAGAAGGCATGTGAATATATGAACGGGTTGGAGGAAGATCTGACCAGTGTGGATATGATGCTGAAAACAGGAAATGTAATGATAGACGCTGTTTTGAACAGCAAACTGACATTGATACAGGAGCGTAATATTCGGGTGGAGGCAACGATATTTGTACCAAAGGAGCTTCCGCTGTCGGATATGGAACTGTCCATATTAATGGGAAATCTTTTGGATAATGCCATGGAAGCCTGTGCAGGGCTTCCGGTGGAGGAGCGGTTTATTCGGATATATATTGATGTGATCAAGAGATCGCTGTATATCTCCGTCATAAATTCCATGTCCGGCAGGGCAAAGACAAAAGGAGATCGGTTTCTCTCGTCAAAGTCAGGAAGCCATGGTTTAGGACTGCTTCGCATGGATAATATCGTGTCGAAGCATGGAGGGTATCTGAACCGGCAGTCGGAGAGCGGCGTCTTTGCCACGGAGATTATGTTTCCTCTTATCTAAAAGACCCCAACGGTGCAGACGTCAGGTTCCTGCACAGAAATCCTTTCTTAGGCCTATCTATGGCCGCTATGGCAATTCGTGCGTCAGGAGGTTCTATTCGTGCGTGTCTCATCTTTTAATTTCCCAATATGGTAAGATGTTCAAGAAGGCTGTTTCTTTGCGCAGCGGCTTTACCGGCCCGGTTAAGAGTAAAGAACAGGCTTATAACAGTCCCGGAATAGTAACAGTCCCAAACCCAAAACGCTCTGTAAGGGCGTAGAAGAGAGGGAGACTGGAATGGAGGAAAGAAAATGATTGAACAGAGTAATGTGTTCGGAACGGAGAATATGCGGAAAAGAGGAAATATTAACACTATTTTGTACCATATTCGTTCGGAATGGGAAGCGGAGAAAAAACTGCCATTTTTTCAATGCGCCGTGATCATACCGACTTTAGCGCAGAATTTTTTGAGTACGCTTCTGCCTGCGCAGGTGGTGCGCGGGCTGGAGGAGGGCTGGACGGGGGTAAGGCTGATCCTGTGGATTTCAATGATTGCGGGCGTTCTTTGGCTTTGCCATGTGGCAGTTGAGGCATTGGGTAAATATATTAACATCACTAGCGATTTTGTAAGATGTTATTATGAGGAAAAGTGTTTTCGTAAGATGATGTATCTGGATTACGATGTGATGGAGCGGGAGCAGTCTTTAAGCGGAAGTGTCTGGAAGGTGCTGAGAAAAGGGGAGGATTTTGAGAAGGCTGCCAGACTTTTTCCGGAGATTGTATTAAGCTTGTTGGGAATCATTGTATTTGGTATTGTGATTCTTGGGAAAAATATCGTTTTGTTGATTCCTATTCTGATTTCTATGTTTCTCAGAATACGGATTACGGCTTTTGTGCGCCGCAAACATAAGGAAAAACATGCATTCTTAAGCGGTTATGTGAAAGAGACCGCCTATATCACCAGGAAGTCCAAGGAGTTTACCGCAGGAAAGGATATCCGCATCTATCATATGGCGGATCTGTTTCTGAAAAAATATGATGAGGCATTAAAAGGGATGGATCGTATTTTTCATACCATTCACCTGTGGTATGGCTTAAGCGGTGTGATCGGGTCGCTGGTGAATTTCTTAACGGAAAGCATCTGCTATCTGTTTCTTATATATCAGTTGGTCTGCGGGGAGATCAGTGTATCGGCGTTTGTGTTTTTGTTAGGGCTGTTGTCGAACTTCCAAAGGTACTTTGTGTGTCTGCTCAGCGGATACTTTCTGGAGCTGAATTCTTTTTTTGCTTCGCTCAATTATATACGTGATTTCCTGGAAATTCCAAACAGGTGGCCAGAGCGGGAAAAGCTGGGGGCGGAAAAGCTGGCAGAGCTGACTCGGGACGGAGTGAAGCTGGAGCTTCGAAATGTTTCCTATACTTATGAGGGGAATGAAACGCCTGTGCTCTCCCACATTAATCTGACCATTCAACCGGGGGAAAAACTGGCGCTGATCGGTTTAAACGGCGCCGGTAAGACGACCATGGTGAAACTGATCTGCGGACTTTATGAGCCTGGGGAGGGTGAAATTCTGCTGAACGGTGTTCCTGTGCGTGTTTTTAACCGAGAGGAGTATTATGGCTTAATGGCCGTGATGTTTCAGGACGCCACCATGCTGCCGTTTTCTCTGGATGAAAATCTCACCGGTCAGCCAAGTGAAGAAATTCACAGAGAATTCCTGGAAAAAGTTGTGGAATTGTCAGGGTTTGCGAATAAATATCATTCGCTGGAGCAAAAGGGGGAATCCTGGCTGATCAAGGAAGTAAACGAGCGTGCGGTAGATTTTTCCGGGGGTGAAAAACAGAAGCTTTTGTTTGCAAGAGCATTGTATAAGGAAGCGCCGTTTCTGATTCTGGACGAGCCCACAGCCGCATTGGATCCAATAGCGGAAAATGAACTGTATCAAAATTTCAGTGAGGCGGTAAATGGCAGAACGTCACTTTATATTTCTCACCGTTTGTCCAGTACGCGTTTTTGCGATCGCATTGTGTTGCTGGAACATGGAAAAATCGTGGAAGAGGGAAGCCATGATTCCCTGATGGGCCGTGGCGGCAGGTATGCGGAACTCTATGAGATTCAAAGCCGTTATTACAGGGAGGACGTAAGGCGCCGAATGCGCGAGGAGGATATGGGCGATCTCCACATAAATTTGGAGGAAGACAGGAGGCAGGCGTTTGATGAAAGCAAATAGCAGACTGAGAGAGAAACTGGAGCCGGTGGCACAGGTGATGGGATATGTTTTGAAGGGGCATAAAGCGGCTTTTGCCTGCATGGTTTATTCTGTAGTGATATTGGCGGTTCGCCCCTATGTGAAAGTGATACTGATGGGATATCTGTTGGACGGGCTGGCGGAGGGAGCTGGTTTTCCCTTGTTGGCGGGATATGTGCTGACGGCATTTGGTATTGTATGGTTTATGGATCAGACAGGCGATGCGGCCAGACAATATTATAATCAAAAAATGGAATATATGAGTGAGATAGAGAACGGCTGGCTCAATCGCAAAGCCTTTACCATGGATTATGAATATTTGGAAGATGTCCATGTGCAGGAGCTGCGGACAAGGGGTGAGAGGACATGGCAGGGAGTTGCTTGCTGGACGCTGCTTGAATTTGAAAATCTACTGCGTATGAGCGTCAGTATTTTGACGGCGCTTGTGATTTTGCTGCCTCTTTTGCTTGGGGGAATCAACGGAAAAGGCACTGTTGGATCGTCGGCTGCAGCAGTTTTGATGATTTTGACGATTGTGATAATGATGGTATTTAATTATTTTAAAAGTGTTGAATACGGCAAAAAATCACAGGAAATATTTGACCACATGGGTGAGATGGGGAATAAGGAAAGGTATTATCAGGATATTCTGGCAACGGCGGAGAGCCAGAAGGATCTAAGGAGCTTTGGGCAGCAGGAGGCGATTCTTCGGGACCTGCGGAAGACATTTGACAAGTATCGTATTTTGTCCAAGGATTACGGAAAAGTCTTGACAAAAAAGCTGGTTTGGGATCGGACAATTTCGGATTTGTCGGCGTTAATCATATATTTGTTTACAGGCATACAGGCAGTTTTGGGGATTATCACCATAGGACAGGTAGTGACTTATGCTTCCAGTATCATCAGTCTTTCTTCCCAAGTAGTCTTACTGGCCACCTGGCTTGGAAATGCGGAAAGACTCTTTATGCTCTGCGGCGATCAGAAAAAATTTATGGATCTGGAAAAGCGAAAATATGAAGGGAAGATTCCGCTGGAGAAACGACGGGACAATAAGTTTAAGGTGCAGTTTGAGCATGTGTCCTTCCGCTATCCGGGGACGGATAGGGACATTATTAAGGATTTGAATCTGGAATTTACGATAGGGGAACGGATGGCGATCGTTGGGAAGAACGGTTCGGGTAAAACCACTTTTATCAAGCTGCTGTGTCGTCTCTATGACGTGACGGAAGGCTGCATTAAGGTAAACGATGTGGATATCCGCAAATATGATTACATTGAATATTGCAAATTGTTTTCTGTGGTTTTCCAGGATTTTCACATGTTTGCCATTTCCGTTGGCGAGAATGTGGCAAGTTCCGTGGAAGTGGATGAAAAGAAGGCGTTGGATGCCCTGGATAAAGCGGGGATGGGGGGACGCATTCGAGAGCTGCCCCAGGGGCTTTCCACTTATGTGGGAACGGATTTCCGGCCTTTTGGCGTCAATTTTTCCGGCGGAGAAAAACAGAAATTGGCAATCGCCCGCGCGATTTATAAGAACGCACCTTTTATTATTATGGACGAGCCCACGGCTGCGCTGGATCCTGAGTCGGAATGTGACGTCTATGCGGGATTCGATCACATGGTGGGGAATAAAACGGCGCTCTATATTTCACACAGACTGGCGTCCTGCCGTTTTTGTCAGGATATTCTGGTATTCGACAAAGGCAAGGTGATTCAGCGGGGCAGTCACGAAGAGCTGGAACATCGGGAAGGGCTGTACAGGGAGCTGTGGAACGCACAGGCAAAGTATTATGAGAACTGATGGAAAACCGTAACAATTAGTGAAAGTTTCGTGAAAAGACATTGCAAATAAGCAAAGACTATGATACACTATGAATACTTGGATGTGACAAAAAAATAACAATCACCAAAACAAAGAAATTCGGAGGAAAATCAAATGGCAAAAAAAGTAGTTTTGGCAGGCGCATGTCGTACCGCCATCGGTACCATGGGCGGCACATTGAGCACTACTCCCGCAGCTGAATTGGGCGCTATCGTAATCAAGGAGGCGCTGAACAGGGCAGGGGTGAAGCCGGAGGATGTGGATCAGGTCTATATGGGATGCGTCATCCAGGCCGGTCAGGGACAGAATGTGGCACGTCAGGCATCTATCAAAGCAGGCCTGCCTATTGAGGTACCGGCAGTGACCATGAACGTTGTATGCGGTTCCGGACTGAACTGTGTCAATCAGGCTGCTCAGATGATTCTGGCAGGGGATGCAGATATTGTTGTGGCAGGCGGAATGGAGAATATGTCCATGGCTCCCTATGCGGTACCCCAGGCGCGATTCGGTTATCGGATGAACAATGGTACTTTGGTGGATACCATGATTAAGGATGCTCTGTGGGATGCGTTTAACGATTACCATATGATAACCACTGCGGACAATATCTGCCGTGAATGGGGGCTGACCAGAGAGGAACTGGATACATTTGCGCTGAAGAGTCAGCAGAAGGCGGAAGCCGCACAGAAGTCCGGTGCTTTTGACGCCGAGATCGTACCTGTGATGGTGAAGAAAAAGAAAGAGACCATTGAGTTTAAGGTGGATGAAGGTCCCAGAGCCGGATCTACGATAGAAGGGCTTGCAAAGCTTCGTCCCATCAATCCGGACGGTTTTGTCACCGCAGGCAACGCTTCCGGCATCAACGACGGCGCGGCAGCCATTGTTGTGATGAGCGAAGAAAAAGCCAAGGAATTGGGTGTAAAGCCCATGGCGACCTATGTGGCCGGCGCGCTGGCAGGTGTACGTCCCGAGGTGATGGGAATAGGTCCCGTAGCGTCTACGAAGAAAGTGCTTGCAAAAACAGGCATGAAGATAGAAGATTTCGATATTATCGAGGCAAACGAGGCATTTGCCGCACAGTCTGTTGCTGTGGGCAAGGATCTTGGAATCGATGTTGACAGACAGCTGAACCCCAACGGAGGCGCGATTGCTCTGGGGCATCCCGTAGGAGCTTCAGGCTGCCGTATCCTTGTCACGCTGCTTTATGAGATGCAGGCAAGGGGAGCAAAGACCGGGTTGGCTACTCTGTGTATCGGCGGCGGCATGGGCTGCTCCACGATTGTAAAAATGGAAGACTGATTGATTGGTGCGAAAGCACCCGTGGAGGGATAAAAATGGAATTTATATTGTATGAGCAGAAAGGCGAGTATGCCATAATAACCGTCAGCCGCGAGAAGGCGTTGAACGCATTGAATTCCGCCGTATTGGAAGAGCTTGACAGGACGCTTGATCAGGTGGATCTGAATACGGTTCGCTGCCTGATCGTGACGGGCGCCGGACAAAAGTCTTTTGTGGCAGGTGCGGATATCGGAGAGATGAGCGGTCTGACGAAATCGGAAGGGGAGGCATTCGGCAGAAAGGGAAACGATGTATTCCGCAGGTTGGAACAATTTCCCGTTCCCGTAATTGCAGCCGTAAACGGATTTGCGCTTGGAGGCGGCTGTGAACTTTCCATGAGTTGTGATATTCGGATTTGTTCCGACAATGCGGTCTTTGGACAGCCGGAAGTCGGTTTGGGTATCACGCCTGGTTTCGGCGGTACACAGAGACTGGCGCGTCTGGTGGGAGCCGGTATGGCAAAGCAGATGATCTATACGGCGCGCAATATCAAGGCTGACGAGGCGTATCGTATCGGCCTTGTAAATGCGGTTTATCCTCAGGAAGAATTGCTTCCTGCCGCTGAGAAAATGGCTGCCGGCATTGCAAAAAATGCGCCTATCGCCGTGCGCAACTGCAAAAAAGCCATCAACGAGGGACTGGATGTGGATATGGACGAGGCTCTGATCTTGGAGGAGAAGCTGTTTGGCGATTGCTTTGAGACGGAAGATCAGAAATATGGTATGGCGTTCTTCCTGGATAAAAACAAGGAGAAGGTCAAGGAACCCTTTCAGAATAAATAAGGGCGCAGAAAGCGAAGAAACAGAACTGGAATAAAACAGAACTGGAATAAAAACAGAACTGAAAGTAGGAGGATAATAGAATGAAGGTAGGTATTATCGGCGCAGGCACGATGGGAGCCGGAATTGCGCAGGCATTTGCCATGACGGACGGCTATGAGGTCTGTCTGTGTGACATTAAGCAGGAATTTGCCGACGGCGGCAAGGCAAGAATTTTGAAAAATTTGAACTTTTTGGTGGGCAAGGAAAAATTGACCCAGGAGAAAGCAGATGCGATTTCTGCTAAAATCGTGACAGGCTTAAAGGATATCTGCACAGATTGCGATCTGGTGATAGAGGTTGCACCCGAGAATATGCAGATCAAGAAGACTACATTTAAGGAACTTCAGGAGATTGTGAAACCTGAGTGCATCTTTGCCACCAATACATCTTCTCTGTCCATCACGGAGATCGGTGCAGGCTTAGACAGACCTATGATCGGTATGCATTTCTTCAATCCTGCTGACAGGATGAAACTGGTGGAAGTGATTGCAGGCGCAAATACTCCGGCGGAGTTGGTGGAAAAGATTAAGACCATTGCCGTTGAGATCGGCAAGACACCTGTAGAGGTGAAGGAAGCTCCCGGGTTTGTAGTAAACAGAATTCTGATCCCCATGATCAATGAGGCCATTGGCATTTATGCGGAAGGTATTGCAAGTGTGGAAGATATTGATACTGCAATGAAGCTTGGCGCATCTCATCCCATGGGACCGCTGGCTCTGGGTGATCTGGTAGGTCTGGATATCGTGCTTGCCATTATGGAAGTACTCCAGAACGAGACGGGCGATCCCAAATATCGTCCGCATCCGTTGCTTCGCAAGATGGTTCGCGCAGGTAAGCTTGGCAAGAAGACCGGCGTGGGCTTCTATGATTACAGCAAATAGTTTTTGAAACGTTTTAGCCGCAGGCGGTATGTCTGCGGCTTGGCGGGGTTGTAGAGATGTAGGAAGTTACCGTTTGCGAAGGGTTTGTGAATGGTAATGAGCAGATAAATAAAATGGAGGATGATAAATCATGGATTTTACGTTGGCCAAAGAACATGAAATGGCACGTACTCTCTTTAGGGAGTTTGCCGAGAAAGAAGTGAAGCCGCTGGCGCAGGAGGTGGATGAAACCGAAGAATTCCCCAGGGAGACCGTTGCCAAGATGGCTAAGAACGGATTCTTGGGCATACCTGTTCCCAAGGCTTACGGCGGCCAGGGCTGTGATCCCCTGACCTATGTAATGTGTGTGGAGGAGCTTTCCAAAGTATGCGGCACCACAGGTGTTATCGTGTCCGCCCATACTTCTCTGTGCTGTGATCCTATAATGACCTTTGGAACGGAAGAACAGAAACAGAAATATCTGGTGCCTTTGGCAAAGGGTGAGAAGCTGGGAGCATTCGGTCTGACCGAGCCGGGCGCAGGTACTGATGCCCAGGGACAGCAGACAAAGGCCGTTCTTGACGGCGACGAGTACATCATCAATGGTTCCAAAATATTCATAACCAATGGTAAGGAAGCAGATGTATATGTAATTTTTGCCGTTACCGGAATGATTGAGAAGAGAGGCAGACAGATCAAGGAGATTTCCTCTTTTATCGTGGAAAAGGGAACCCCTGGCTTCAGCTTCGGTACCAAAGAAAAGAAGATGGGGATTCGCGGATCTTCCACTTATGAGCTTATCTTTACGGATTGCCGTGTTCCCAAGGAAAATCTCCTGGGCAAAATAGGACAGGGCTTCAAGATTGCCATGCATACTCTGGACGGCGGACGTATCGGAATTGCCGCACAGGCGCTGGGTATTGCGGAGGGTGCTTTGGATCGGACCATCGCCTATACCAAGGAAAGAAAGCAGTTTGGCAAGTCCATTGCGGCACAACAGAATACGCAGTTCCAACTGGCTGATATGGCCACCAAGGTTCAGGCTGCGCAGCTGCTGGTATACAAGGCTGCCATGGCAAAGGCAAACCAGAAGGAGTACGGTTTTGAGGCAGCTCAGGCGAAATTGTATGCGGCTGAAGTGGCAATGGAAGTTACCACAAAGGCGGTTCAGCTCCACGGCGGCTATGGTTACACCAGGGAATATGATGTGGAGCGCATGATGCGCGATGCCAAGATTACCGAGATCTATGAAGGTACCAGCGAAGTTCAGAGAATGGTTATCAGTGCCGCACTGCTTAAGTAAAAAGAGAACGTTCGGTTATTGGTGTGGCTGTCATTAGATGCGTTGCCGTATGACCGGATTGTTGAAATGGTACTTGGTGGTTCTGAAACGTAACGCGTAAATGAAAATAGGAAAATAAGGAGTGAAAATACAATGAAAGTTGTTGTTTGTATTAAGCAGGTTCCCGATACCAAAGGCGGCGTAAAGTTTAATCCGGACGGTACGCTGGACCGGGCTGCCATGATGACAATTATGAATCCCGACGACAAGGCAGGATTGGAAGCGGCATTGAGATTAAAAGATCAGTATGGAGCCGAGGTTACGGTGCTTACTATGGGCTTGCCCAAAGCGGAGGACGTGCTTCGGGAGGCCATTGCCATGGGTGCTGACAAGGGAGTTCTTGTGACGGACAGAGTATTGGGCGGTGCGGATACTTGGGCTACTTCACAGACGCTTGCAGGGGCGCTGCGCAATATGGAGTATGATCTGATCATTACCGGACGTCAGGCGATCGACGGAGATACTGCTCAGGTTGGGCCTCAGATTTCTGAACATTTGCATATTCCCGTGATCTCTTATGCGCAGAATCTGAAAGTGGAAGGTGACAGCGTGATTGTTGAGCGCCAGTTTGATGACAGATATCATGTGCTGAAGGCTAAAATGCCCTGTCTGATCACGGCTCTTGCTGAGCTCAATGAGCCCAGATACATGACGCCCGGCGGGATTTTTGATGCATGCAAGGCAGAGATTACCGTGTGGGGAAGAGCAGATCTGAAAGATGTTGATGATTCCAATTTGGGGTTGAAGGGATCTCCTACCCAGATTGCCAAAGCTTCTGACAAGGTGCGCAAAGGTGTGGGTGAAAAAGTCACACTGGATCCTGCGGAGGCAGTGGACTATATTGTGGGCAAGCTGAAGGAAAAGCATGTAATCTAAAGGATGATTCAATGAAAGCACCCAAGAGAGATTTGAGACGCGCAGGCAGATAAAAATCTCTTCCCAAAGGGTGCGGAAGTGAACAATGCGTCAAAGGCGCATGACGGAACTGAAATAGGAGGAAACAATCATGAATTTAGAGGAATATAAAGGCGTATATGTCTTTGCGCAGCAAGTAGACAATTGTATTAACAGCATTGCCTTTGAGCTGATCGGCAAAGGAAAAGACCTGGCGGATGCCCTTGGCACGGAAGTGACTGCCGTATTGGTAGGCAGCGGCGTAAAGGGCCTTGCGGATGAGTTGGCTGAGTACGGGGCAGACAAGGTGATCGTTGTGGATGACCCTGAGCTGAAGGAGTATCGCACGGAACCATATGCACATGCTTTGGCATCTGTCATTGAGAAGTATAAACCGGAGATCTTTCTGGTTGGTGCAACTGCAATCGGACGTGATCTTGGTCCCCGTGTGTCCGCAAGGATTCATACCGGTTTGACGGCAGATTGTACCCAGCTTGATATCGGGGATTTCCCCATCAATCCGATTCCGGGTAAGAAACAGGCACATAATCAGCTGTTGATGACTCGTCCTGCATTTGGAGGAAATACGATTGCTACCATTGCATGCCCCGACTTTAGACCCCAGATGGCTACTGTTCGTCCCGGCGTAATGCAGAAAAAAGAGAAGAAGGTTGGTGTAAAGGCAAATGTGGAGGAATTTAATCCTGGCTTCACACCAAACGATAATTATGTGGAGATACTGGAAATTGTTAAGGCCGTATCCGATACGGTGGATATTATGGATGCAAAAATCCTGGTATCCGGCGGTCGTGGAATGGGCAGTCCTGAGAACTTTAAGATGCTGGAAGACTTGGCGGATGTGCTTGGCGGTACTGTAAGCTGCTCACGTGCGGTTGTGGATGCAGGCTGGAAACCCAAGGATCTCCAGGTAGGACAGACCGGCAAGACTGTTCGGCCCAATGTATATTTTGCAGTAGGAATTTCCGGCGCCATTCAGCACCTGGCAGGTATGGAAGAATCCGATATTATCATTGCCATAAACAAGGATGATACGGCTCCTATTTTTGAGGTGGCTGATTTTGGCCTGGTGGGGGACTTGAATAAAATTGTTCCTGCATTGACAGAGAAATTGCGCGCGGAATTGGCAAACAAGAACTGACAAAGGTAATCAACGAATTATTTTTTGCGTAAAATAAATTCCCATGAAGTTACGGATGATGTGAGTAACTTCATGGGAGTTTTATGTTGTGTATGTCAACTGAAAATGTGAGAGGAAGGAAAGGAATCCCGTCCTCAGGCTGGAAGCATTTTTGTGAAGCGTTTATTTCAGCGGTTTGGCGCCGGCTTTTTCCTGGGCCATTTCCAGAGCTCGTTTGAATCGGCCTTTTTTCTTGACCGGAGCAGTGGATTGAGGCTGTTTGCCATGAAGCCCTTTTACGCCAATTACATAAATACCGCTGATGACAGCTTTTACTTCTTTTTTTACGGGAACCGAATCGAAAATTTTCTCATCACAGATCAGAGAAGTGATCTGCGGCCCGACTTTTGCCTTAATAATAGGCAGTTTGGATCCGCGCATGAGCTTTGGGGTCTGATCGATAACCATTTGCGGCAAACCTGCATCCCGCAGCTTCATACGTTTTTTGTCGATAATCAGCATGGAAACAGTCTGCTTATGGGATTCCAGCATAGCCTGCTGCTCTTCCTGCTTTTTTTGCGCCCTTTTTCCGAGGAAATACAATACTACAAGTGCTACGGTAATCACTACTGTGACTACGATCAATACAATCACCCATGGATTCATAAACAATAAGCCTCCTGCAACTTTTCTCTGTAACCGTCCGGCAAAACTTCACGGATTGCGTCATTTACGCCGCAGATGTGCCGAACTGCTATCTTTTTCCATATTTTAGCACAGATACCCATAGAATAGCAACTAAAATTGTGCTATAATACAACTTATCGAAAGTTTGTCTTTTACTTTTGACAGTGACCGTGCGCTATGGACTCCATTCAATTTCGGTAATTTATGAATGACGTGGCTGAACTGTGACAAACTATGGTATGATAAGTCCATATTCAAGGGATGTAGCGGCCGAATGGCCATCAAACCATGATCGGTGTGAGATCATGATTATAATGCTCAGAAAGGGCTTTTCATCTATCTTTTTATATGGTATATATTAAGGGTAGGTTATTTTTTCCGCTGGTAATAAAAGAGGGCGGCATAATTGATTTTATGTTGGGGCAGTATGGGACAGCGCAAATTTCAATAAGCTGCAGACGCGGGAAATTTGGCTGTGAGAAGTTGGTATCAGAAAGGATAAAAACGACAGGGAGGAAATTTATGAAGAAAAAGATGACGGGGGCCGCAGCATTGCTCATGGCCTTATGCTTGTTGGCGGGGTGCGGAAGCAATCCGGCGGCAACGAACCGGGATTTGAACGGGATGAACGTGGAAAATTATGTTACATTGGGAGACTACGGCAATATTACTGTTTCCGTGGAACCGGTGGCGGTAAAGCAGGAAGAGTGGGACGAACTGATGCTGGCAGTTTACCGGAGTTATGTGAGCGCGGAGAATGGCGGTATTACTGACCGCCCGGTTGCCATGGGCGATACGGTTATCATAGATTATGAGGGAAAAAAAGATGGGGTTGCCTTTGCGGGAGGGACGGCGTCCAACGCCAGTCTGACCATCGGATCAAAACAGTTTATCGAAGGTTTTGAAGAGGGGCTGGTAGGCGTAATGCCGGGGGATACAACGGACTTAAATTTAACTTTCCCGGAAGGCTATGGAAATAAGGAACTGGCGGGGCAGCCGGTGGTGTTTACCGTTACCGTTCACTATATTCAGCCAATGGCTGAGGATATGGTGGATTCCGTTGTGGCCGCTTTGGGCGTACCGGATGTGAGTACGGTAGAACAGCTGCGACAATATGTATATGATTATCTCCACAAAAATGCGGAGACAAATTATAATTATAAAATTCAGGATGCCATTATGGAACAGCTGACCAAGGTTAGTGTTATTAACGAGCTTCCAGAGTCGTTTGTGGACTCCTATAGCCATGTTTTTCGGGACAGCCTTGTCAGCGCTGCCACCAGCAACGGCATTGATGCAGAGACCTACGCAAATTACTATTATGGCATGGGCAGTGAGGATTATGTGAAGCTGTACGCTCAAGTTCAGGCGAGGCAGGAGGTTTTGCTGCAGGCGATTGCGAATAAAGAGGGGCTGACCGTTACGGACGAAGAACTTCAGGAGAGATTGGAAGAGCTTACCGCACAGTCAGGGCTTGCTTCTGTGGAGGAAATGCTGGGAAGCTATGACAGAGAAGAATTTCGCAATTATATTATGTCCGAGAAGGTAATGGAGTTTTTGATGGAAAATACGACTGTAACAGAAGTCGTGGAATAAAAGCATGAATGTGCGGAAAGAGGATAATATGGAAGCAGAATCAAAATTAAATTTAACAGACATTAAGGCATTGTATCGGAATCGGGAAGCGTTTATCGGCCGGGAGGTGACTGTTGGCGGCTGGGTGAGAAGTAACAGGGATTCCAAGAATTTCGGTTTCCTTGTGATCAATGACGGTACGTTTTTTGAAGCCCTCCAGGTGGTGTATGGGGAGCAGCTTCCTAACTTTGAGGAATTGTGTAAAATGAATGTGGGCGCAGCGCTGATTGTCAGAGGCACCATTGTGGAGACGCCCAATGCAAAACAGCCCTTTGAAATGCAGGCAGCGGAGGTTTGGGTGGAGGGAGTGTCCGCAGCGGATTACCCTCTTCAGAAGAAACGCCATACTTTTGAATATCTGCGCACAATCTCTCACCTTCGACCCAGAACGAATACCTTTCAGGCGGTGTTTCGCATTCGCTCTCTGATCGCTTACGCCATTCACAGCTATTTTATGGAGAGAGGATTTGTGTATGTACACACGCCGATTATCACAGGAAGCGACTGCGAGGGGGCAGGAGAAATGTTTCAGGTGACCACCATGAATCTGGATCAGATTCCCAGGACGGAGGAGGGCAAAGTGGACTATGGAAAAGATTTTTTTGGAAAGTCTACAAACCTTACCGTAAGCGGTCAGTTAAATGTGGAAACATATGCTTTTGCATTTAAAAATGTGTACACTTTCGGACCAACCTTCCGGGCAGAGAATTCCAACACCACCCGTCATGCAGCGGAATTCTGGATGATAGAGCCGGAGATGGCTTTTGCAGATCTGACGGACGATATGCTGTTGGCAGAAGGAATGCTGAAATATATTATTCGTTATGTGCTTGAGAACGCACCGGAGGAGATGGCATTTTTGAATCAGTTTGTGGACAAAGGACTGATTGAAAGACTCGAATTCGTGATGAATTCAGATTTTTCCCATGTGACCTACACGGAAGCGGTAGAGCTTCTGGAGAAACACAATGATGCCTTCGAGTACAAGGTATCCTGGGGGTGTGATCTGCAGACAGAGCATGAAAGATACCTGACGGAGGAAATTTTCAAGCGTCCGGTATTTGTAACGGATTATCCGAAGGAAATCAAGGCTTTTTACATGAAGCTGAATCCGGACGGCAAGACCGTGGCGGCGATGGATTGTCTGGTACCCGGTATTGGGGAGATCATCGGCGGCAGTCAGAGGGAAGATAAGCTGGAAGTGCTGGAACAGAGGATGGAGGAGATGGGGCTGCAAAAGGATGATTACGGATTCTATCTGGATCTGCGCCGGTATGGTTCCGTGAGACATGCGGGATTTGGATTGGGCTTTGAGCGGTGCGTAATGTATCTGACCGGGATGAGCAATATCCGTGATGTGCTTCCCTTCCCCAGAACGGTAAATAATTGTGAACTGTAGGCAATAGACGTTGTGGTTGGGCGTCCAATCTTCATTTCTTAATTTTTTGGTATGTGATGCAAAAAATCGGGAAGTGTGGTATGCTTGTTTTATGAGAAAAAAATATAAAAAACTAATTAATTTCATATTGACGGTCGCCTTGACGGCGACCGCCGTCAATTTCCCGGGTGGGTATTCCCTGACCGCGCAGGCAACTTCCATCGATGAGATCAAGAACAAAATTGAAGAGGATCAGAAGCGTATCAACGCCCTGTATGAGAAGATTACAGGATGGGAGGACGAGCAGGATCTGATTCAGGAAGAAATTGACGACCTGAATTCCGAGATTCTGAATACCATGACCAGTATCGGTCTGAAGGAAGACGAAATTTCCACCAAGAAAAAGGAGATCACCGAAAAAGAAGAGGAAATCGTCCAAAAGACATTGCAGATTCAGGAAACCGAAGCGGAATATGAGGCGGCGTTAGCCAGGGAGGAACAGCTTTTGCAGAACATAGCGGCTTGTACCAGGCTGATCTACGAAAGCGGGGAAACTTCGTTTCTTGGGGCGCTGCTGGAGGGGAAGGGATTTGCGGATGTCCTAAATCGTTTGGATTATATTGAGAAGATGTATGCTTACGAGAGGACGCTTTTGCTGGACTATATGGATACCAAGGACCAAGTGCATGATCTGTGGGATAGATTGGAGGAGGAAAAGGCAGGTCTTTTGGATGACAAAGCCAGGCTGGAAATTGACAGAAAGTCCCTGGAGGCGGATAAGGCGGATCTGCAGAATCAGAGACAGTCACTGGACGCCATGCTTGAGAGGAAAAAGCAGGAATCTGCAAATTATGAGGCGGAGATCGCCAGAGCAAGGCAGGAGGCTGCGGTTGCGAAAAAACTTCTGCAGCAGGACCAGAAGAAACTAAACCAGCTGGAGGAGGCTCAAAAGCTGGCGAATGCCACCTACGCTACCACGGACTATACTACAGTGGTGGACAATGCCTCCGGCAGCGTCCTTGGGAAGCAGGTTGCCAAATATGCGCTGCAATATGTGGGGAATCCTTATGTATATGGAGGAACCAGCTTGACGGACGGCGCGGATTGCTCCGGCTTTACGTACAGAGTGTACGGTAATTTCGGATATACACTTCCCAGAACTTCCTATCAGCAGCGAACTGCAGGCGTAGAGGTGAGCTATTCAGAGGCACAGCCGGGTGATCTGATCTGCTATGAAGGGCATGTGGCAATGTACATAGGGAGCGGGATGATCGTTCATGCCAGCAACAGCAATCCCTATCCCAGAGGCGGTATAAAAGTCAGCCGCGCCGAGTATAAGCCAATTTTGACTGTGCGGAGAATTATCAGTAAATAAGGAGTGAATTCTGTGAAGATAATTATTGCCGGCGATGGCAAGATGGGGGCCACATTGACCCGTCAGCTTTCCGCCGAGGGAGACGACCTGACATTAATCGATTCCAATTCAAATGTACTGGAGTTCAGCCAAGTGCGTTATGATGTGATGGTGGTACAGGGAAACTGTGCCTCCATGGAGGTACTGCAGCAGGCGGGAGTCAAAGAGGCGGATCTATTGATTGCAATGACCGGCCAGGACGAGGTGAATTTATTATGCTGTATGACCGCTCACGGCCTGAATCAAAACATCCATACAATTGCCAGAGTGCGCAGTCCGGAATATACGGTACAGATCTATGAAATGCGGGAGATGTTTGCGCTTTCCATGACGGTGAACCCGGAGCGGCAGGCGGCTATGGAGATAGAAAGACTGTTAAAATATCCCGGATTTCTCAAGAGGGATACTTTTGTCAAGGGACGTGTGGAAATTGTGGAGCTGCGGATAGATTCGGAGAGCAAGCTCTGCAATGTTGCCCTGAATGATATGGCTCCCATAGTGAAGTGTCAGATTCTGGTGTGCGCTGTTTTGCGGGGCGGTAAGGCAGTAGCGCCGGATGGTAATTTTATTTTACGGGAGGGAGACCGCATCTTTGTGACGGCCTCAACGGATACGCTGGCGGTACTGCTGAAAAATCTGGGCGTCATCACTCATAAGGTAAAGCGTGTCATGCTTTGCGGTGGAGGGCGTGTCAGCTATTACCTGGCAAAGCTTTTGGAAAAAAGCGGAATGTCCGTACAAATCATAGAGAGAAATGCGGAGAGATGTACGCAGCTCTCGGCCATGCTGCCGTCCGCAAGTATCATACAGGGGGATGCAAGCAGCCGCTTCCTGCTGGAAAGCGAGGGCTTTTCGGGATGCGATGCCCTTGTCACCATGACGGGGTTGGACGAATTAAACATGATTATTTCCCTCTATGGTACCAACAGTAATATACCCCAGGTCATTACTAAGCTGGGACGCACGGATGATACGAATATATTGGGGAGTCTGCCCCTGGGCAGCATTGTAAGTCCCAGGGAGCTATGCTGCAATACCATTGTGCAGTATGTGAGAGCCATGAAAAATCAGACCGGAGCCGCATTGACCGTGCATACCATTGCGGACGGCCAGGCCGAAGCGATGGAGTTTCTGGCGGATGGATCTACCAGACATTGTGACGAACCCTTAAAAAAATTAAAGTTGAAAAAGGGGGTTCTGGTTGTATGCATCGTCAAAGGACAAAAACTTGAGATTCCAAACGGTGATTCCAGCTTTCAAGAAGGAGACACCGTTATCATTGTGACCAGTATAGGGAAAGGAATCTATCAGTTAAATGATATCTTTGAATAGCTTTATGTTGTCCGGTGCTGGCATTGGGGGGTGGAGCTATTTTGCCGTTTCTGCGCATAAAGCCGGGACGGAGTTTTAGATTTAGTGGAATCGAGGCTGTGATATGAACTTTAAAATGATGGGGAGATTCGTTGGAAAAATCCTGCTTGTAGAGGCTGTGTTTATGGTACCGGCGATGTTAATCAGTCTGTGGGAGAAAGAATATGCCTCCGTTATTGCCTTTTTGTGGAGTCTGGTTGCTGTTATGGTGGCAGCGGCGCTTTTATTATTATTGTGCAGAGGCTCAAGGAATCAGTTTTATGCGAAGGAAGGCCTGGCATGTGTAGGGATCTGCTGGATTGTCATGAGTCTGCTGGGATGCCTTCCATTTTATCTCTCTGGGGCAATCCCCAGCTTTATTGACGCTTTTTTTGAGATTGTGTCCGGTTTTACCACCACAGGGTCAAGCATTCTGCCGGAGGTGGAGTCGCTTCCAAAGGGAATACTGTATTGGAGAAGTTTCAGTCACTGGCTGGGGGGTATGGGAGTTCTGGTGTTCCTTCTGGCAGTGTCTTCCGTGGGTGGCGGCGACAGTGGCTTTACCATGCATCTGCTTAGGGCGGAAAGCCCCGGTCCCAATGTAGGTAAGCTGGTTCCCAGGATGAGGAAGACGGCAAGCATTTTATATAAATTGTATATTATATTGACAATCATAAATGTGATTTTTCTGTTGCTGGGAGGAATGAATCTGTTCGAGGCGCTCTGTACCGCCTTCGGCACGGCAGGTACGGGAGGATTTGGGGTCAGAAATGACAGCATAGCCAGCTACAGCCCTTATATCCAGAATGTCTGTACGGTATTTATGCTTCTGTTTGGAATAAATTTTACCTGTTATTATCTGCTGCTTCTTCGCCAGTTTAAAAACGTACTGCTGGACGAGGAATTAAGGCTTTACCTTGGATTGACGGTGGGAAGTATTGTCTTAATCACGCTGAATTTAAAGGGGGTATATGCCACGCTTGGCGAAACGCTTCGACAGGTTTCGTTTCAGGTGGTATCAATTATTACCTCTACAGGATACGCCACCGCAGACTTTGACCTGTGGCCAGGATTTTCCAAGGCGATACTGTTGAGTTTGATGATTGTAGGAGCTTGTGCGGGCAGTACCGGGGGCGGTTTTAAATGCGGCAGGGCGCTGCTTGTGATCAAAAGTCTGCGCAGAAGTGTGCGTCAGGTAGTGCACCCTCAGAAAGTACAGGTGGTGAGGGTCAACGGTCAGCCTGTGGGGGAAAGCATACTTCAAAACACCAATGCCTATTTGGCGGCCTATTTGATTATTATTCTTCTCAGTTTCCTGTTGATATCAGTGGACGGATTTTCCATTACCACAAATATTTCCGCAGTCTTGACCTGTTTCAACAATATTGGGCCGGGATTTGAAATGGTGGGTCCTACCTGTAACTTCAGCGCTTACAGTACCTTTTCCAAGCTGGTGCTGATTATGGATATGTTGGCAGGGAGACTTGAAATCTTTCCCATATTGATTCTTTTTTCCGGAAGCACTTGGAGGCATCGCTAAGGCAGTTGTTGGCATCAATGACTGCCTGTTTTTTTTGTATGTTGCCAGGTCATGAGCCAATTTGTATGTTTCCCGCAGGAACTGCTGTCTTTTACAGAGATATTAAGACGTTTATTGGGCATGCGATTTCTACAGCAGGGGTAGTTAGAAAAGAGAAAAAATAAAAATAGATAAATAAAAACAGCATTCGGTGTGCTTCCGGATGCTGTTTTTCTTAGAATAACTAATTCTGCGAAATTGACCTTACATAGTATTCTTCTTCCACAATCACTCTTTTTCCTGACCAATCATTTGACGGCAAATAGCGTCGAGAAGCGATTCATATTTTCCGCTTTATGCGCCATGGAAGGATGTACATAACGGTTCATAGTAATTCCCACACTGGCATGCCCCAGGATTTCACTTAAGCTCTTGATGTCGAACCCCAATTCAATACATCTTGTGGCAAAAGTGTGCCGGGTGGCATGAAAATTGGCGTCTCTAATCCCACAGGAAGAAAGGATTTTTTTGAAATGATTTTGTATGGTCCTGGGTTCCATATATCTGGTGCCATCCCCTGTCAGCAGGTATGCACCTGGGGTATGAAACTTATGTAAAAGCTCTAAAATCGTATCTGGCAAAGGAATGGTGCGAACAGAACAAGCACTTTTGGGCTCAGAAATCTTCACTTCTGTACGATTTCCGGTAGATGCGTTTACGCGAAGCCTTTGCATGGTTCTGGTGACTCGCATGTTTTTATCCGAAAGATTGATATCATCCCACTTCATTGCACATAATTCTCCCACTCTGATTCCTGTGTAAAGGCACATTATAATTCCCAAAGCGGACAGATCCAGGTGCTCATGTAAATACAAAAGGAGCTGTTTTTCTTCCTCCATACTCAAAACTCTGATGTCTTTCTGTTCCCGTTTGAGTCGGACACATTCCGATGAAAAAGTCACCGTGTAATCCCTTTTCAAAGCATATGCTCTGATACCGTTCATGATTGAGAGAATTTCGGCTACGGTTGCCGGCGCAAGCCCCTGGCTTTTCGCACCTCCCTTTGAGAGCAGACAGCTTGTAAAGTCGATAATCTGCTGATTTGTGATCTCCGATAACTCTTTCATGCCAAATTCCGGAATAATATAGCGCTTGAGAATATCTTCATATTTGTTGGCAGAAGATTCTTTCAATGTCAAGGATATCTCAGAAAGCCATTTATTTCCGATTTCTGTCACTTTTCCGGTTTTGACAGTAGCATTTTTTTTGGCAAGCTCTCTTTTGACAGTTTCAAGTTTTTCCTTTACCTCTTTATAGTTTCTTGCATAAACCGCGCCGTATCGTGCCTTCCCGTTTATGCGTTCTTTGATGTAGCGCCCTTCCCAGCGCCCGTCTTTTCTTTTGTAAATGTTCTCGCCCGTCCTCGGCATAAGTTGTACCTCCATTTTGACTATAATTTTGACGGTTAATGGACGTCGTTTCCGCCGGAAAAGATTCCCAACCAGTCCTATAACCGGAAGTGCAATACTGCTATGAATCACAGAAACGGCATACATGGGTCAATATCTCCTATATTTTGTCATATTTTGTTATATTTTGGTGCTATGCGAAAGTGATTGACAAAGTTTTTTTCATTGTATATAATAAATATAGTGTTTATTTTGTCAGATTCTTTTCGCAGAATTAGTTATTCTACGAAAAACAAAGGCTTGGAAAGACAGAAAGAAAACGCAGTATATCTGACTTGCCGTTAAAACTTTATTGTAATATTGAATAACAGGATATGTGGAATCAGGGAAAGCGGAAGGGGAATGCGCGGTATGGCACAGGAGACAGTATTTAAGACTGTTCACCAGTACAGCAGCGAATTGATTCCAGAGGCTGATATGAAGAAGCTTCTGGAGATTGCGGAGGACTATCGCACCGTTAAAAATCATGTCTACCGACAGTTTGGGGGCATATACAGCTTACCGAAGATATATCCTGGTTATACTGTGCAGAATGAAATGACCCACAGCGGGCTGCGCGCTCGTCTGAACCTTCCCTCGGTGTATTTTTACAGTGCTGTTTTTGATGCGCTGGGCGATATTAAGAGCCAATGGTCACATACGAAAAACAGGATTGAGAAATGCATCAGAGAGAATCAAAATCTGACGCCGGAGGATAGGCATTATTTGCGGTTTGTCATGAAACAGAGCAAATGTTTTGAAGCAATTCTGGCAGGAAGAGAACCTGTGTTGGAAAAAGACTGGCAGGAGAGCTATGACAGTATTCGTGAAGGATTGGACGAACATCGCCTTCAGCAGTATTTGCGCAGACAGGTGCGTAAGCATTTGAAAAAGCTCAATGCCGACAAAGCGGAGGGCTTTGCCGTAACTGCAAAGGGGTACCGATATGGGGACGATGGCACTCGCCGTGGGATCTATATTTCAACAAAGGAGAATCGCAAAAGGATATTTATTCCTCTGACGGACAGCAACAGGTACAGCAGACAACTCTACCTTAGAATATATCCCGCGGAGGGAAAGGTCAAGATTGATATTCCCCTGGAGGCTAAGGTAAAAGAACTTTCAGGTTACCACAATGAGGTGGGGCTTGCAGTGGGAATGACGGAAATGTTTGTGACGGATCAGGGGCATGTCTACGGCGGAAGGTATGGAATTCATCAGACAGCGCTTACAGAATATATTCGTGAAGGTTTAAGCCGATATCGCAAAAACAGCCGAAATAATCCCGGCAGGAAGAAATATAACACAGGGAAGAAAAAACGGGAGGTTACGCTTCACACTTACATCAACGGGGAGATCAACAGGATGTTGGAGACTGAGAAACCGGGTGTGATCTATATACCTAAGCTGCCTCCTGTATCCAGAGCAGGAATCAATAAAAAGATAAATAATTCCGTCAGCATGTGGCAGAAGGGGTATGTGAGAAATCGGCTGGCACAAAAATGCAGGGAACGCTCCATTGAATTGGTGGAAGTGTTTGGAAAAGATATCAGCAAAGAATGCAGTGGCTGTGGCAGCCTGTGTGCAAAGGGAAAAGGGATTTGTCTGCGAACACTGCGGCATGGAGCTGCCGGAGCGGGAAAATGCGGCCAGGAATGCCCTCAACAGGGGCTTGGCTCAAAAACAGAAGCAATCAAAATAACAGGTTCATTATGGAAAAATCCATAGATAAATGCGGCCGAGAGGATCATTTCACCGGAACCGGTAAGACGGGATAAGGACTATGGAGGATTTCTTTATGATATCTTATTGGGCGACAGGAGTTCAATAAGTATAAAAACAAAAACGGCATTAGAAGCCGGCGGTCAGCCGGGCATTGGGTAGGCCAAGACCTGTGGGAACTCAAGGAGGCTTTAACGGATGAAAATCCGGAGGCTTTTTTGAGAAGTACCGGGAGCGAAGCGGGCTGTCAGGAGAATACCAGGTGTACACATGGTGGACGGTCAGCATCACCCGATAGGGTGACGAAATGTGCCTTATTTTAAATGAAATGTTTCATAAAGGTGGTGAGACATAAGCGCAATGAGAAAGAAATTAAAACAACAGGCTGAAGAGCTGATTAGACAGATGGATCAGGCCCATGACCATATTAGGAAATATATCGCGCAGAAGAATATTTCTCATGCCATGGAAATGTTGGAAGACTGTCAAAGCGGTGCGATTTCCATTGGAACGCTGATTGAGAAAACAGAGAGCGAAGGGCATCCCACGGTGGGCTTGCTGGAGGAATACTGTGAATTGATATACGGTTTTCACAGAGCCCTTGGGAGTGGGGAAGAAATTAACGGGAATAAAATAACCAAATCGTTAAATCATCAATTAACGAAGGCTGCAGGCAGCTTAAAAAAAGATGTGAAAGTACGTCTGGAAGCAGTTTTCCTTCCATATAAGGCAAGTATGTGGGATAGCCTGGAAAGTGTATGGCAGGCGGCGAATGCGGATCCGGATTGCGACGCTTATGTGATTCCTATTCCCTATTTTGACAAAAGGCCTGACGGCAGTTTTGGGGATATGCATTATGAGGCAGATTTGTATCCTGCAAATGTACCAATTACCCCTTATGGAGACTTTGACTTTGCAAGCCATTGTCCGGATGTGGTTTTTATACATAATCCCTATGATGATATGAATTTTGTGACAAGCGTTCATCCATTTTTTTATTCGCAAAATATAAAAAAATATACGGATATGCTTGTCTATATTCCGTATTATGCTACGGCGGGAGCCATGAGCGCGGGACAGGCTTGGTGTCCGGCTTATGAAAATGCGGATTACATTGTAATTCAGTCGGAAAAATTTAAAAAATATTTTGACAGGCAGATACCGGAGAGCAAGTTTCTTGTCTTTGGATCTCCCAAATTTGACAGCGTAATTCATAAATGCCAGAATCCACCCCAAGTCTCTGCAGAGTGGGAGGGAAAGATGAAAGGCAGGAAAGTGTATTTCTATAATACCAGCATCACAGGAATGCTGGCGAATACGGATGCCTTTCTCAAAAAGATGAATTACGTTTTTACTGTTTTTCGGGGGAGACAGGATGCCTGTTTATTGTGGCGTCCGCATCCTCTTTTGGAATCCACATTTGATTCCATGCGGGCTATGTATAAGCCGATTTATGAGGCCTTGAAGACATCATTTGTGGAAGATAATTTGGGGATTCTGGACGAAACGTCGGATATGGAAAATTCCATTGCTCTTTCAGATGTATATATCGGAGACTCTGGTACAAGTGTCACCTCGCTGTTTGGAGTTGCCGGAAAACCGCTTTTTATATTTAATAATTATATCAATTCCCTTCCCGGTGAGGATGACTGGCGCGGGGAACGGATTGGGCTGCAATTTGATCTGTGGGGCGACGACAGATACCAGGTTACCAATAATAACCAGCTATGGTATTCCCGGAAGAATGATTATCATTATCGGTTTTACATGGATCTTGGTACGGGATATTCCGGTGGCAGATATTATATGCGGGCGATGGAAATCAAGGGAAAAATTTATGTGGTTCCCAGCAATGCACAGAATATGCTGATCATTGAAAACGGAAAAATTAGAAAGATTGAGTTCCATCAGTTTGTGCTGCAGGGAGCGGCATTTTTAAGCTGTTGGCATGATGAGGAAGGCAAGTACCTTTATCTGCTTCCGTGTCAGTATCCTTTTCTAATTCGCTTTTGTCCGGAGACGGAAAAGCTTGAATATATTGATGGAATCAAAAATTTTTATATACGGTTTGTAAATGAAAAGTGGGAAACAGGCGGAAGTGCCGTATATGGAAATGAGATGGTGTTTGCATCGCCGGAAGAAGATCGGTTTATTTTCATGAATATGGACACCTTGGAAACCAGAATTTGCCGTTGCGGTCTTGAAAGCAACGAGGGTACCCATGGAATTGTGGCTGATGGGGAGGAATTGTGGCTGATACCCGTGAAAGGGATGCACATTACGCGTTGGAATCCCAAGACGGGAGAAGCGAGAGTGTATGGGGATGTACCGAAGGAATTTAAGGCAATCAGATGGCCCCAGGAGTTTGAATGTGAGGATCATGCTTTTGGAAGCATCGCATTTTTTCAGGAAGGGGATAGAAAAAAAGCTATTATCTCGCCAAACTGGGGGAATATGTATCTGTCCTTAGACCTGGAGACAGGAAAGATGGAAGAGTGGAAGCCTCCCATGGGAGCAAAGAACCGTGGTAAAAACGGATATTTCCTGACGGCCAACATGGGAGGGTTTGTCGTCACATGGCAGCAGCTTGGGAAACCGGACTGTCGTATCTGGTACGCGCCGGAGCGGAAATTATATGATATCAATGTGTTTACCAGGGAATACGGAGAAGTCGAAATAGAGTTTGATTACAATGATCTGCTGGAACATGAACCGGGGTTCATGGAAGAATCCGAGTGGCTGCAATACTGCCTGAATGAAAATGCGTTTAATTCCCTGCAAGACCTGTTGGACGAACATATTACCGGTAATCCGTTTGATCGGGAGAGGCAGTTAAGGGCGTTTTCCAGAGTCAATGCCAATACAAACGGAACATGCGGCCAAACCGTATATGAATTTGCAAAGGGAAAGATTATATGACAAAAGTGATTACATATGGAACCTTCGACCTTTTTCATGAAGGACATTATCGGTTGCTGCAAAGGGCGAAAGCACTTGGCGATTATCTGATTGTGGGGGTGACCACCGAGGCTTATGATAAGGCTCGGGGAAAACTGAATGTGGTGGATTCGCTGGTGACGCGGATTGAAAATGTGAAAAAGACAGGGTTTGCGGATGAAATAATCATTGAGGAGTCGCCGGGACAAAAGGTAAATGATATTCGAAAATTCCATATTGATCTTTTTGTAATTGGGTCTGACTGGACAGGCGTTTTTGATTATCTAAAAGATTACTGCGATGTGGTATACCTGGAGCGAACCAAGAATATATCCAGCACCATGCTGCGGGAGCAAAACAGTCCTATTCAGCGAATTGGTATCA
The DNA here is from genome assembly GCA_910578185.1 of uncultured Acetatifactor sp. Lineage (GTDB taxonomy): Bacteria > Bacillota > Clostridia > Lachnospirales > Lachnospiraceae > Acetatifactor. The sequence continues at coordinate 1,761 of CAJTPN010000031.1, read as the reverse complement.
TTGGGACGGGGCGGATCGCCGCACGCTTTATTCCGGAGGCAAGACTGGTCAGCGGAATCAGCACACAGGGGGTATACAATCCACATACAAAGAGCGCTGAAGCGTTTGCACAAAGGTGGGAAATCAATGTATATCCTGATTTGGAGGATTTCTATGAGGCGGTGGATGCGGTGTATATAGCATCGCCCCATGAGACCCATTACGGATATATCCGAGATGCACTGGCACATGGCAAGCATGTTCTTTGTGAGAAACCAATGGTGCTTAAGCAAAAGCAGGCGGAAGAATTGTTTACATATGCCAAAGAAAAGGGATTGATTTTATTTGAAGGGATAAAGACCGCGTACTGTCCCGGATTTCACAAACTGCTTGGTATTGCGTGCAGCGGAACCATTGGCTGCATCCGGAATGTGGAGGCATGTTTTACGAAATTAGAGGCACAGGGAAGCAGAGAGTTGACAGATACTATGTATGGGGGCAGCTTTACGGAGCTTGGCAGCTATGTGGCGCTTCCGATTTTAAAGATTTTTGGCAGAGAGTTTGATGAGCTTCGTTTTGATACGATTCATGACGGAAATGGATTGGATCTCTTTACCAAGGCTTCCTTTCTCTTTCCTGCAGGAATTGCCACGGCGACCTGCGGGTTGGGCGTAAAGTCCGAAGGGAGGTTGTTGGTGGCCGGGACAAAGGGATATATTGTGGCGGAAGCGCCGTGGTGGAAGACATCCTATTTTGAAGTACATTATGAAAAGGCAGAAGCGGTAGAGAAATACTCGGAAACCTTTTTGGGGGATGGCCTGCGCTATGAAATCAGCGATTTTTTAGCTTTGATCAACGGCAGCAGCAGCAGCGAGTTCAAGCTGACACGGGGTGAATCTGTGGCATTGGCCGGAATTATGGAGCGTTTTTTACAGGAAGAAGGGCGTTTAGGTGAATGAAAGGCCCTTTTCTGTATGTTTGCAACAGTCCGGATGAATTGCTGAAAATGCGTTAAATAGTGATTTAAGTACATAAAGTGTGCATGGATGGAGAAAAGGATGAAAATATGGGCCCATAGGGGATGCAGTCAAAGGTACCCTGAAAATACGATACTTTCCTTTGAAAAGGCAGCTTCGCTCAAACATTTGACCGGGATAGAACTGGATATTCAGCTGACCAGGGATGGGGAGTTGGTGGTTATCCACGATGAGCGAGTAGACAGGACGACGGAAGGAACCGGATATGTAAGGGATTATACGCTGGCTCAGCTGAAAAAACTGCATATTTACGCAGGGGATAGACCGGAGCAGTCGATTCCTACAATGGAAGAGGTTTTGGATTTGTTGGAAGGACACATGAAACCGGATTCGGAGACGGGAACAGGACTGAAGTTGAACATAGAGCTGAAAAACGGTGTATTTGCCTATGACGGAATGGAAGAAAAGATTGTGGAGATGGTTCATCGGCGCGGTTTACAGAATGCGGTGGTGTATTCGACGTTTTACGCAAGATCTCTGGCAAGGCTGAAAGCTCTGGATGGCGAGGCAGAGCTTGCCATTTTGGATACCAGGGCTTCAGATTGTATTTATAAATTGAAAGGCGGCTGTGGTGCGGCGGCAATTCATCCGTTTAAGGGGGGGATTGACCTTACGCCGGAGGAGCTTGCAGGTTATACGGTACGTGCCTGGATGTCCGGGCATTTATATCCAGAAAAGCCCACCGGGGGGAAGCTAGTGTATTGACACATTGATATTGAAACTTATTTCTTTACCCCAAACTTAG
>CAJTPN010000030.1 GCA_910578185.1 uncultured Acetatifactor sp. | reverse complement strand
AAAAACATATCAAAATCTTTTTCATAAAGTTCTTGACATATTACCAGAATGCTATGTTCATCTTACTAATATCCAAATTCGAAAAAGTTTTGCATTCTCCTAATTAGTTTGATTGTACCACTTCCTGCTTCTTTTTACCACAAAAATATAGAGCATAGCAACCGCCATGCCCCACATTCCTTATCGTTCCAACGACTTCTCAATCTTCCATTTCTGCCCTTTCAAATCGTTCTGCTTCTCATACAGACTATTTCGCTCTTTGAACAACAGCCCGTTTCGTTCTCCTGATATCCTCCTCCACTGCCTGCAAATACCTATCCGCCGCCTGACGGTAAACCTCCGGATTCCAATCTCTCCATGCCTGCAAAGCATCCCTGCTTATCCTTCTTAGCCGCCTGTTTACAAAGCCGCCAAACACATAGTCTGCAGACTCGAATCTGTAAAATATGCCTTCTGCAAAATATCCTGTACCCGTTAGGCAGACCTTTTGTAGGATCCAGGAAACAGCTGAGATTCCTTCTTCCACGAAAAACCATATTCTTGTTTATTTATTTTCATTCCCGTCTATAATGAAATCTATAATTCAATATCTTAGCAAATTAGCAAAAATATATACTTATCTTTCATAAATGCAAATACTATAGCTAATGGCAGGCAATCCGTAGACTACCTGCCATATAAAATAAATAGTGTAAACTTTTTCATCACTCCAACTCAGCGGCAACACCCTAAATTATCTGTTCTCATCCACATAAATCTGCGCTCTGGACTGAATGATCGCCGCTACTTCCTGCGCTGACTTCTGGCCTGTATAGAAGCTCTGCATTTCCTCGTCAATGATGGTCATCAGATCATTGTTGCCGTAATAGCACTTATTGATGGAAGTAATAAAGTTCACCGCCTTGTCAATCTGTTCCTGATTCAGCAGTGGCAGTGGAATTCTCTCATCATTGATATAATAATAGTCGTCATATTCCACCTTTTCGCCGTTTTCATCCAGATAAAAAGGCTTGTTCAGCGCCTTCTGGGCATTCTCCCTAAAATATTTCATCTGTATGGGCATTCCCCACTCCAATTCGGACTGGTATTCCTCCGACAGATAATATCGTAAAAACTCCCAGGCTCCGTCTATATTTGCAGAACGGGAAGAGATTGCGTATGTATCGTACGCATTGACATAGGAACCCTGGCCGCTTTCCGTGGGGAAACCTATATACGTGATATCCTCGCCAATTCGTCCATTGATGGTATAGTTCAGATTGCTGATACTATTAATGTTCAGCGTACAGAGGATCGTTTTGTTATCACGATACTGGCTCTGATAGGTCATCCAGTAATCCTCACCGTAAGACTCCTCGTTCAGCTCCACGGGAAGATTATTAGCGTACTCCATCATACTGATAAAATATGGGGAATTAAAATCACATTTTCCTGTGGACACATCCACAAAATCCCCTCCACAGAAGTTCATCATGGTTCCAAAGAACCCATCACGTGTCAACTCCCCTATCAGATTTGTACCCTCCGGCATGGTCGCCAAAAGCGCATTGGCTTCCTCCATGGTCCACCCGGTTTTATCTCCCACCAGGGAGGTCTTTGCCACCATAGTCCGCACATTAAAGGAAGGAATCACATAGTATAACTTTCCGTCCACAGAATAAGCATCCAGCACATTTTGAACAAACTCCACCTGTGAAAGTTCCTCATCCTGTTCCATCAGCTTACCGATATCCGCCAGCAATCCCTTGGCGGCATAATTTTCCATGGAAAGACCGTCTGTGAGCAGGATATCCGGCATATTGCCAGTGATAATATCATTGTTGAGCTGTTTATATCCCGCCTCGTAATCTTCATAATTATTATAGGTATCATACTCTTTTATCACGATGCGGTACGCTTCGCTGGCCCTGTTATATTCCACAATCCTCTGTTTCAAATCGCTTCCGATATAGTTCCCCGCCAGCACCAGCACCGCCTTGTCCTGTATCTCCTTGGGATCCACATAGGTAAATTTTCCCGCCTTCATGCCATTTTCATAATCTTCATAATAAATGGCAAAGTAAGAATTTTCGTCCAAATCCATCAGACAGATCAGATTTTGAATGTTCAGATCGGAATTGATAAAGTTCATCTTTTGGACACTTTCGGTATCTCCCAAGTCATAGGTAAAAATACCGATGCTGTTGGAATACAGAAGATCCGAGTTTTTACCAGCATCCAGCGTATGATATCCGTTCCAACCTAAAGAAGAAGGCAGCTTGGCTGGTTCTCCCAGCGTCTCCGTGACAATATCAAAAGTTGCGATATATTGCTGTGTCCAATCGTTTTCGTCATAATAAATAATCAGGGAAGTACCGTCCTCCCTGGTCAGCAGCCTGTCAAAATTTTGCAAAAGCTTCCCTGTGTCCTCGGAAACAGGCGTTCTATCGGAAACATTTCCCTCTGTGTCCGCTTTTACCTTATAGATGTTATCGCTCTCCAGAATCATATATAGATTCCCGTCTTCCGCCATAACCATGGTTCGAATCCAAAAATATTCCTCTCCACGAGCGTCAAAGGCTCCCAAAGATTTCTCCCACAGCCGGCTTCCGTCCATACTCCAGCAATTCAGGAAATATTCACGGCGGCTGACAGGATTCTCAGGATCAGACTGATTTTCATACTGGCAGTCACGGATCCCATATATTTTTCCGTCGCCGGAAATCAGGAAACTGTTATAATTACTGTACTCCCATATATCTTCCGTCTGCTCCGTCTTCGGAACCACCTGGTTTACCGAAATGTCCATAGTTCTGGGCATTGGCCGCACTACCGTGCCTCCGCCGGAACCGCTCCCCTCTTCAGAAGGAATCTCCAGAGAACGGATCTGTGCATCGGATCCGTCCTCCTTAACAGTGATCAGCTTGAAATCTTTATTCACCGCCGTCTCTGACCAATGATATACCTCTGTCAGCAGACAGATACTGCCGTCCCAGCGAGCATATGTCAATATGTTATAGTCATCCCCCTCAATTTCCGGCAGTGAAATTCCCTGTATTCTGTATACAAATTCTTTAGCAAGAGCCGCGTTTACCATCTTATTGCCATTGCCGCAGGCACAAAGCCCTAACGTAAGAGACAAGATAAGACATAACCCGGCAACTCGCCCATACCACTTTTTCTTCATAGTCCACTTCCTTTCCCACCGGCCAATTTCACGATAGTGCAAAGAGAATCAGCGATTCTCATCCACATAAATCTGGGCTCTGGACTGAATAATCGTCGCAACTTCCTGTGCCGATTTCTGCCCGGAATAAAAGCTTTCCATCTCCTCATTGATAATGGTCATAACATCGTCGTTGTTATAATAGCGTTTATTTACACTCAGTATAAAATTCACCGCCTGATCAATCTGAGCCTGATTCAACTGAGGCAGGGTAATGGTCTCCCCATTCATATAGTAGGAATCTTCATATTCCACCTTATTGTTGTTCTCGTCCACATAGTATGGCTTTTCCAATGCCTTCTGCGCATTTGCTTTGAAGTATTTCATCTGTATGGGCATACCATATTCCAGTGTCTTTTGATGCTCTTCCGTCAGGTAAAATCTTATGAATTCCCATGCACCCTCTTTATTTTTGGAACGGGAAGAAATTGCGTAGGTTTGATATGCATTGATGTAGGAGCCTTGACCGCTCTCCGTGGGGAATCCTATGTAAGTCACATCTTCACCCATATCGCCGTTTATGGTGTAATTCAGATTCCTGATACTGCCAATGCTCACATACTCCAGAAGCGTCCTGTTGTCACGATATTGACTCCGGTAATTCATCCAGTAATCTTCTCCATAGTAATCCTCATTCAGCTCCGCCGGAAGGGTCTTGGCATACTCCATCATATTGATAAATTCAGGGGAGTTAAAGTTGCACTTTCCTGTAGAAACATCCACAAAATCTCCCGCACAGAAATTCATCATGGTCCCAAAGAAATTACCCCGGGTCATTTCCCCCATTAATGCTGCATTCTCCTGCATGGTACTAAGCACCGCCTGCGCTTCCTCCATGGTCCAAGAGGTTCTGTCGCCTACCAGGGAAGTCTTTGCCACCATAGTATTCACGGAGAAATAGGGAATGACAAAATACAATTTTCCATCCAGGGAATAGGCGTCAAATGCATTTTGCACAAATTCCACCTGGGAAAGCTCCTCATCATTTTTAATCATCTCGCCAATATCCGCCAGAAGCCCCTTCACTGCATAATTTTCCGCAGGAAGCCCCTCTGTGAGCAGAATATCAGGCATATTTCCAGTGATAATATCATTATTAAGCTGATTGACGCCCGCACGGTAATCCTCATAGGTATTATAGGAATTGTATTCTTTCACAACAATACGATACTGCTCACTGGAACGATTAAACTCCACTATCCTCTTTTTCAGGTCACTGCCCACATAATTGCCCGCAAGCACCAATACCGCCTTATCCGGAATATCCTTAGGATCAACGTAATTAAAGATCCCTGCTTTCAGATCCTGTCCGTAATCCTCAGAATACAAGCCAAGAAAAGCATTTCCATCCAATTCCATGGCGCTGATCATGGAAGTGATATTTAAATCGGAATTGATATAGCTCATTTTCTGTGTTCCCTGAGCATCTCCGATATTGTAGGCAAAGATGCCGTTGCTGTTGGTATAGATCAGATCGGAGCTTTTTCCGGCCTGCATGTAGTCCATTCCGCCCCAGGTAAGTGAAGAAGGCATTTCTGAGGGCTCTCCCACCGTATCCGTACTCAAATCATATGTGGTAATATAGGCCTTGGTCCAATCGTTCTCATCCCGGTACATCACAAAGAAGCTGCCGTCCTCTCTGGGAATGATGGATTCACTGTTCTGAAACAGCTTCGTCACATCATCAGACACGGGCACCCGTTCAGATACATTGCCCTGTGCATCCACGGACATCTTATAAATGTTGTTCCCCGACAAGATCAGATGTACCGTGCCGTCGCTTGCCGCAACCATATTATTGACCCAGATACCCTCCTCTTCCGTAATAAGTCCCTCAAGCTGCTTCTCCCATAGAAAGCTCCCATCTGCATCCCAGCAATTTACATAGAAGGTCTGTTCATAGATGTAATTATCAGGGTCACTGGAATCCTCATAAGAGTGCTGCCTGTTGGCATAAACCTTCCCGTCTGGAGAAAAGACAAAATTGTAATAATTATCATAAACCCAAATGTTATTATTCTCCACTGACGCAGTATCATTTTCCTTCTTATCCGGAAACGCCAGCTGACGTACCTGCATATCGGTTCCATCTTCCTTCATGGAAATCAGCCTGATATCCGTCTGATCAACCGCATCTCTCCAGTGCTGAACTTCGATCATCATATAAATCATACCGTCTTTATGGGCGGTACCCCGGACATAATAACTGTCTCCCTCAAACTCCGGCAATGTGATTTCTTCCATCTTATACACATTTTCTTTCGCCATCGCCGCATTCTCCATGCCCCCGTCATTATTGCCGCAGGCGCACAATCCTGCCGTAAGTCCCAAGGCAAGCAATAGGCCCATTCCTCTCCTAAGCCAATTCTTTTTCATAATGCTCCTCCCGTTGTTGCTAATGTTTCCATTTACTTTTCTTTTTAGGTCTGTCATACTCGTCAAGGTATCCCAGATCATCCAACTGTTTTTTCTTCCTTCGCTTTTCTTTTTTCTCCGCCCTCTTTTCTTCTCTTCTTTCTTTTTTCAAGGCCTTCTCTTCGGCGCTGTCCCCAACTCCCCTGTGGGCACGAAGCTTCTCCGCCAGGCGCTCCGCCTTATCCTTCAGCCAATTCCACACGTCCTTAAACGTCCAGCCCTTATGTCTCCACCACAAAATAAAGAACACCATGGCCAGTGCCACAGGATACGCCAGAAACAAAAGCTCCAAAAGAGTGAGCAGGGTAAGAATATCCTCATAACCTCTGGCAATATTCTCCCAAAAAGGATATATAACCGCCTTTCCGTTCATGGAGCGGGTACCGAATCCTCCCAAAAGCTTCAATCTCGAAAGAAGTGAATAGCGGGAGGTATTCTCCACTACCTCCACATTTTTCTCATCGGCCCCCAACTTATCCTTGATAAATTTATAGGCAAAATCGGACACCGGATCAGGCATCACTATCTCATAATGATTGATGCCGTTGCTCTTGCCATACTGGGTTAGCGTCTGATAGGACACATATACCAGTGTGGCGTCCAGTCCAGCCGCCTCTGCCAGACGGCCATCCTCCCTGTGTATTACGCCAGCCACAACATGAGGCACGCCGCCGATACTCACCGTCATCCCGGCCACATTGCTGGAACCAAAGAGCTGCCATGCCGCGTCTTCATCCAAAATACAATAATCCTGCATCAGATCATTCCCTGAAAAATAAGATCCGTACAAAAGCGTCTCCGGATGAAACAGGAAAAAATCACCTCCGATGCCAATGGCGTCCGCCGACAGATTCGCCCTTTCCGAGGCAATGGTGATCCTCCCGTCTGCACTGTAGGCATCCGCCCACAGCCTTGCGCCTGCATTCTCCGACTCCAGGATCACGGAGGCATCCGCAAGCGCACTGTCAATAGTATGTTCAAATTCAATGATGCTGTTCTCTGTCATGCCGGAGTTCACGGAGAAAAAACAACTGACCTGAGAAGCGCCTCCCTCGCTGCTCCATCTCTGGGCAGCCTGCTGGGACAGCTGATTGCTGCCCATATGGTTTATTATCAATAGCAGTATCAGGAAAATCAGAACCGACACCCCTCCGCTGATACCCAGAACTATTTTTTTCATCATTCACCCCTTCTCACACATGAAAATCTGTAATTACTTTGCCATACGGCGCTGCATTACCAATAATGGTAAAACTTAATTGTCTGCAAGCCGAATCAGCTTTCCCGCCTCCACAGGCTTGGTGGAAGTGGTAATCACAAACTCATGGCCGTACAGTGCACCGCTGATTGCCGACTGGGTGTCGTCGCTGGCCAATACCTCCACATCCACTCGTGTAGCCGTGTAACGGGTACCCAGGGGACTCTGCTTGGAATCCACCTTCAGGATAAACTTGCCGTTGTTGTCCTCTCTGATGGCACTGTTAGGTACGATCAGATCATAGTTTGCGCTCTTTTGTCCCACCGACAGGCTCAATGACTGTCCTGCCACAACACTGCCTGTCACATCAAATGTCAGCTGCTTTTTCTGTCCGGGATCGTTCTTATCCGGCTTAATACTTGCAAGCGTTACCACCACATCTCCGTATCTCCACGAATTGACCAGATCCGCCCGATCTCCTACGGACAGACGTTTCGCCTGCTCATTGGTCACAGAGAAGCTCAAGGTATATCCCTTCCCCTCGGGCTGCATCACCGCCACCGGTACCGACGCGGAAGTATTGTTGCCTGCAATTACATTGAGTTCAGTGACAATACCGGAAATGGGCGCCGTGATGGTGCTGCCTACGGCCTCCTCATTGATCCTGTCCACTTCCTCCTGAGCCTTGTCAATATCATCCTGGAACTTCTGCAATCCGGACACCCTGCCGATCTGAGCTTCCAGTTCCTTCAATTCATCCTGCCGATCCGTAAGGGTCTCCTGACGATCCTTGACTACATTCTGTTTCTGTGCCAATACATTTTTTGCATCGTCTAACTCTGCCTGTACATAACTCTGCTGGCGCTTCAGATTATTGATGATGTTTGTCTTACCGTTTGCCTTTTTGTCCTGATATCTTTGCTCGGCCTCTTTCAGCTGTCCGGTTCTCTCCTCCACCTGCCTGTTAACATTCTCCAGCCTTGCTCTGGGTTCAACAAATTCCTTATCCTTCTCAGTCCGCTCATTGATAAGATCCTTTACGGTTTGTGCTTCTGTGTTACCGCCGGCCTCCTCTATGGCCGCGTCAATTTTCCTGCAGATTTCTTCCCATTCTCCCTGCAGCCTGTCAAGCAGCGGATTTACTTCGTCTTCAACGCGTTTTTTCTCATCCTGCGCCCACTGCAGTTCATCCCGCGCCTCATTGACAGCGTTTTCCTCCTCGGACAAGTCCACATCGGAGTTGGTCTCAATATTGATCTGGGTGGTAAAGGCGTTATATCGCTCCTGGATTTCCGCCACCGCATTCTCCTGGGCCTTCACATCGTTCTCAGCTGCCTTAACCGCATTCTCCGCCGCCTTGATTGCATTTTGCTTTGCGGTGATCTGGCTTCGATAACTCTCAATATCCACGCCGTTCTCCGCTGCGGTGATATCGGAAGATGTCAGATCTGTGCTGAGCATAGCCTTCTCATAGGCTTCCCTTGCCGCATCCAGTTTCTCCATGGCCGCTTTCAGCTCGTCGCTCTCCTTACCTTCCAGGTAATAGAGCACATCTCCCTTTTGGACGGTATCGCCTTTACGAACAGCCACACTTGCCACCTTCCGGGTCTCCGTCACCTTTACCTCATAGGGATCACCGCTCTCCACCACGCCTGATCCCCTGATCTTAGCCGTTATGGTTCCCGATTGTACATACTGCGTAGCCACCTCCGGCAGAGAGTAATTCATAATTGTCTGTGAGAAGAAGGTGAGCAGCAGCATGACCACCAGGAATACAATCGCCGCATTTTTCACCCATTCCCGCCTTTTTGTTCCGTTCTCGTTCATAGCCTTTCCTTTCCTCTCCACTATCTTTATAAAAATACTACCGGACTCTTAACCCTTAATTCCGCCCTGATAAGTGATTCCATCAACAAGATATTCCTCCCCGTACAGGAAAATGAACAGGCTGGGTACCATATAAATAGTAGCCACCGCAAACGCCAGTCCTATCTCGCCCTCGTTGATCTTGCTCAAAAATACGGACAGCGGATGTTTCTCCGCATCCGTCAGCAGCAGCAGGGGCTGCTCCACCATATTCCAATAATCGATAAACACCAGGATGGCGGCGGAACATATGGCGCCCTTACACAGGGGCATACAGATACGCCTGTAGATCTGCCATTCTCCAGCGCCGTCGATCTGCGCCGCCTCCACCACAGACTCCGGTATTCTTCTCATGAACTTTGTCAGAAGAAATACTGCAAAGGGAGACATAATGCCCGGCAGCCAGATGGCCCAGTTGGTATCCAACAGCTTCATCCAATCGCTGACCAGATAATTAGGCACCAATGTTACCTGATATGGCATCAGCATCAAGATTATGTACATAAAGAAAATCATTTCCCTTATCCTTCCCCGATATCTTGCAAATCCATAGGAGGCAAGGGACGCCACAATCAGCTGAAACAATACGATGGGTCCTACCAATATCACCGAATTCCAGAACTTCAACAAATATTCCGGACTTTTTAACAACACGGTATTATACTGGCTGAAAGATACCATATCCGGAATAAACTTCAAATTTACTTTCTCCGCGATATAGACTTTTCCGCCGTTTGCATCGGTGGCAAAAACGGTTCCGTAATTGGAAGATATTTCAGATGCCGCCATAAAGGAATTGGTGATGGTCAATACGATCGGCATCAAGAACAGGAGTGCAAAGGTCGCCGCCACCACCGTAGCCAGAGCAATCTTTGCGGTCTGCCATATTTTCTTACGTTTTGCAACGGAAGACTTCCCGCCCTCCCGCACAGGCTGCCCATGCTGCACACGCTCCCCAGGGATAAGCACATCCGCGCCTTTTTTTTGCTTTTTCAACCTTCCACATCCTTTCCGAAACGATTTTCCGCTATAAACAGGATTCCGATAATCACAATCATCACAAGGGCCATTAATATCGCCGCCGCCGACAATGTCTGATAATCCAGCGTTCCAAACTTATTGTTCATAAAATGCTGAAGGGTATATATGGAATCATATGGATAATTCCCCGTCAGCAGATACACTTCCCGGAATACCTTAAAGGAATTGATCAGGGACATAATCGTCACAAACAGAATCGTGGAGGACAAATATCGTATCTTAATATGAAAAAAGGTCTGCAGAGGCGTAGCGCTCTCCAATTTTGCCACCTCCAGGATATCCTTTGGGATACTGGCCAGAGCGGCCATAAACAGGATCATGTTGTACCCCAAGTTTTTCCACAAGAACAAAATCACCACCATTATCAGCGCATAATCCGATTTTATCCAGTCAATCTTGCCCACGCCAAAGTTTGCCAAAACCTCGTTCAACGCTCCGTTATAATGGAAGATAACCTGCCAGATCAGCACAATGGATGCCACCGGCACCATCATGGGACTTAAGAAGAAGGTCCTAAACTGGCTCCGAAACGGCAGCTTTGCCTCCAGCACAATAGCCAAAAGCAGGGATAACACCACTGCCAGCGGCACGGATACCACCGAAAAGACAAACGTGTTATTTACGGCTCTGCGAAATGCGGAGTTAGCGATAATATTGCGGAAATTATCCAAAAACACAAAATTGCCGCTGATGGGATTGTCAACCAGCGAATAATAGATGACCACCATAAAGGGAATAATGAAAAACATCATCACCCCGATAAAGCTGGGGGCTATGAATGCCCCCGAGCTCAGTTTCAGCTTGCGCGTCCTCCGGGTGGTCTTGATATGAACATTTGTTTGATCTTTCTTTTGCAGCATGGGCTTACTTTCTCTCTGCGCCTTGGGCTGTCTGATTTTCTGCTTCTTACTCACTTTTCATCCTCATTTCAGATGTTTTTACCTGTAATCAATTATTTTCGCTCACATAAATCTTAACGCGGCTCTGGATAATATTGGCCACCTCATCCACACTCTTCTGTCCCTGGTAGAAAGGCTGCGCCTCCTCATTGATAATGTTGAAGACTTCACTGCCATATGCATAAGAAACCGGCTTCGCCGTCTCCAACAGCCCCATGATCATATCAACGTCTTCCTGGGTGGACATCCTGTAAGTGTAAGACCAGCCATCCTGATAGCCGATGCTGGAAGACCCTCCGCTCACTATAAACTCTCCGTTTTCATCCACAAGCGGCTGTCCGTTCTCATCCAGGATATACTCTGGTGTAATCGCATCCTCTATCATGGCGTCCAGCTTACTCTTTATGGTAGGGAAGCCGTAACGGTAACGTTTCTCTCCCTCCTCCCGTGTCAGGAAACTCTCAATGAAAGCCCAGGCACCGTCCTTGTTTTTTGACTTGGAAGTGATGGCATAGGCCTGGCTGGATATAATGGAATGTCCGCTGCTGCCGTCCACGGTGGGAAAGCCGATCATTGTGACCTCTCCCTTAAACTCCTCAATGGGGATCTGAATATCTTCAAAGCGGTTCAAATACACCGCATCCAACAGCACATCCCCATTCTGTATCTTGGTGGGAGTGGACGTCTCATTGTCCCTCTCCAGCTCGTTGGGAAAGCGGTTTACAAAGTTCAGCAAATTCTTAAACTGATCGGAGTCAAAGCTGCACTCCCCGGTTTTCCAGTCTATAAAGATATCTTCATTGTACATCATCAGATATTGCATTAATTCACTCTTTGTAACATTGTCCAGGAGCATTGCTCCCGGATTGGCATCCGAAAACGTCATCACCTCTTCGATGGTCCAGCCCTTCTTATCGCCCAGCTGGGCCTTGCTGCCCACCAGGGTCTGAAAACTGAAGCTGTAGGGAATGCTGACCAGCTTATCGTTCAAGGTATATACCTCCAGCACCTTCTCTATTAAGTCCGACCGCTTCAGATTACTGTTCTGATCCAGGAATGAGTTCAAATCCTCAAACACGCCCTTGGCCGCCAGCTGTTTCACATTCAAGCCATCCAAATCCAGAACATCCGGACAGTTTCTGGAAGTGATATCATTGTTCAAATTGGTAACAGCATCCTTGACAGCATTCAGGTACTCTTCTTCTGTATTTAGATTTTCAAAATTCAGATATTCCTTGATATTTACCCGGTACTTATCGTTTGTCTTGTTAAATCTGACCGCCGCAGACCTCAGATCGGAACCGGCAGTCATGGTTGCCACCAGGATATTCTCCTTCTGAGGAACCTGATCTCCCTTTGTCTTCGTCAGGATGGCAAATCCATTGTCATTCTCTTGCCAATCCTCATATATCGCAACAAGCCGCCCGTCCGACAGCACGCTCACGCTCCGCACATTGGATCCGTTGATATCGCTGTCAATCCATTCAAATATTGCTTCCTTGGTCTGTGTCGCCAAATCGTATTCATATACCCTGTTAGCGTCAAATACCAGAAAATCCTTTTCCGCTCCTATACTCAGCTGATCGGCATTATAACTGGGAAAATCGCTGTAGATGGTTCCGGTTTTCTTATTGTCATAATCCAGCTCTACCAGATTATAACCGCCCCTATCCCCGGTATTGGAATAATAGAGGAGATATACTTTTCCGTCCTTACCCGTACCCATTCCGTTGACCCAGCCGTCCGTTATACTTTCCAGACTGATTGCCCCCTGATACTTTCCTTCCGTGTCATAGAGCCATACGGAGGACTCTACATTGAGATAAATCCGTCCCTGTCCGTCCGCCGCAATGGATCTTAAATATGCACCCTGCTCCTCCATTTTCTCAGTCAGATCTTCCATATAGATCTGATTTCCCTGGGCGTCAAATTTACAGAGACTGCAGATACGCTTAAAGTCCCCTTCCGTACCCGGTACAGGCTCGTAAGAATACATGATGGAATAGATACTGCCATCCTCCCCCACCAGGTAATCGCTCATATTATAATCTGTGCTTCCCCCCTTCCACTGCATAGTAACCGCAGTCGTCTGTCCGTCGACCAGAGAATACTTGTTGAGCACCTGGCTTTGTGACCCGCTGGCCTCGTTTCGCTTCCAGGACGTATAATAAATATTGTCCTGAATCACTTTCATATCATAGTAAGACACGTTATCCCCTTCAATGGTTCGGAATTCCGGCACATAGATCCATTCCTTCTGTTCCACGTTACCGGAAGTATCCACATTTCCGCAAGCCGCCAGCGGCAGAGCTGTCACAGCAGCAAGCGCCAGCGCAGCCAAACGGCACAGCAATGCTTTCTTTTTCATTTATACAACACCTCGTCCCTTTAAAATTTGAGCAAAAAGAAAAACTCAATATGCGGTCAGCCAAAACAACATCTGGAACCACATATTGAGTATAACACACTATTTCAAAAATGCACCTTAAGATTTTATGAATTATAGCAGAATAAAACCTAAAATTGCAACAATATTGTAACCATTTTGTCATTTTACGCGAATGTAAAATTTCCGCAATTCTATCTTTCTCTTCCTTCTGCGCCAGATGCTGCCCAGATGATTATACAGCCAGAAAGACTGTACAAGCACACAGTTAATCTTGCCAATTCTGTTTTTCGTCGTCCTATCATAATACTCTCCGCCGCAAACGGACACCTGGCAGCCCTTTTCTCTGACCAGACCAATCAGATCGGACTCACAGGTAATGGCATCCGGAAATTCCGTAAATCCAAGCCCAACACAATCCGCTTTATGTGCATCGCTGCCGCCGAATACAGGTTTGCCAAATTGTTTGGCAAGCTCCATTGCTCTGGCATTGCTCTCGCGACTTTCACATGCATTAAATCCCTCCAGGAAATCAAACTTATCGATCACCGCAAGCTGATTTCGATATTTCCTGGTGTTGATAATGCTTAAGTACTTTTCCCCACATGGGTGCGCAGGTCCCAGAATCCCTCCGTATTTATGGACAATCTCTATCAAAAACCGCACCGGAAGCCCTCGAAGCTCCAGGATTTTCAACTTTACCCCCTCCGGCATGATCACAAGGATATGTCCCGCGTCGATGGTATCATATTCCACTCCCTTCAGCACCACAAAACTGTCGTCATAGGTATCCCTTACCTTCTTCCACTCCCGGTAACCGTTGTAGGAATCATGGTCGCTGATCAGCATTCCATCAAATCCTCTTTCCTTTAAAATCGCAATAAATTCCTCAATGGGTACCTTACCGTCAATCGACCCTTCTTTTGTATGACAATGCATATCCAATTTCATGAAAACAAATCCCTTTCTGTTCCTTATTCTACTTTTTCCATCACAAATCCCCTTTTATGCGGACCGGATCCCCATCATAAACTGTCAGACCCGGTCCACATACCCTAATCCACACTCTTCAATGATTCCGTCATACTGATCCCCTCCAATTTTCTCTCCATTACTTTATCCACAAACCATGCAAAGGCCACCGTCAAAAGGCCGCTGTACACATAACTGGCGGGCTTAATATAAATGTCAAAGCTGATCATATCTACCTGAATCTTATTCATCACAATCCGGTGAAGCCAAAAACCAAGTAAAAATCCCACGGCAGTTCCCAGCACAGTCAGCATCACATTCTCCCGAAACACATAGGAAGCCGTTTCCTTTTTGTAAAAACCCAACACTTTTATCGTGGCAATCTCCCTGATTCGTTCAGTGATATTGATATTTGTCAAATTATACAGAACAATAAATGCCAGTCCAGCCGCACAGAAGATAACCACCACCACAATAACATCAAGACTTGCCATCATGCTGCCGATGCGTTCCATCATATCCGCGTTCACCGACACATTGGCCACCTCGTCCAGTTTCATCAGCTCTGCGGAAAGCCCGTGAGCCGTACCGCCCTCCTCCAGGTTCAGATACACCGTATTTTGCTCCGGTTCCTCCCCCATGAATTCACGCCAGGTATCTTGGCAGATATGCACATAGTTATTGATATAGTTTTCATAGATCCCCGACACCTCCAGGGTCAGTGTACGCATGTTTTCATCCCGAAGGATAATTCTGTCCCCCACATGCACGCGATAGGTTTTTGCCAGCTTGTCGGATATCACCGCTCTGCCCACGTCAGGATAAGAAACCGGCTTCCCCTCCTGGGTGTGAAGCTTTAGAAAATCCGCCATTTCCTCGGCCCTGCCAGCCACCAGATACACGGACTTAATACCGCTCCCGGCCACAAAATCCATGCTTTTTTCCATGACACAGGTATACGCGCCAAGCCCATAATTATGCATCTCATCCAGCCGGGCAAGAAAATCTTCATCCGCATTCTCCCGTAACGACACCCCGATATCATAGGTCTGAATCTCCAGAAACTGCTTATCCGCCACATCCGCAATAGAATCCTTAATGCCAAACCCCGTGACCAGGAGCGCCGTACAGCCACTGATACCAAGCACCATCATAAACAGTCTCTTTTTATAGCGGAAAATATTCCGCAGGGAAACCTTGTGCAGAAAACTTAACCGCTTCCACAGAAAGGTCATATACTCCAAAAACACCCTCTTGCCGGCCTTTGGCGCTTTGGGCCGCATCAGTGTCGCCGCCACCTGGGAGAGTTCCACACGACAGGAAAGCCATGTGGTGCCGATGGAACACAGCAGGGACACGGATATGGAAATTACCGCCAGCTTCCAGTCAAATACATAAAAAATCGGATCCGCCTGATACATGATACCGTAGCAATACCAGATCACCTTGGGAAATCCCCATGTGCCTATCAAAAATCCCACCACACAGCCTGTCACTGCCGCCAGCCCGGAATAAATCATATATTTTGACATAATGGTGGCATTTCCGTATCCCAATGCCTTCAACACCCCAATCTGAGTGCGCTGTTCCTCCACCATCCTGTTCATGGTAGTGACACAAACCAAAACAGCCACCAGGAAAAAGAACAAAGGAAAAATATTGGCAATACCTTCCACAATATCGGAATCGCTCTCAAACAAAACATACCCCATATTGGTGTCCCGGCCAAGCACAAAAGTCTCCGGCTCTTTCAAATCTGCCAATTCCCCTTCCGCTTCCGTAAGCTCACCTTCCGCCTCCGCGATCTTGTCCTGAAATTCTTTCAAAGCGTCCTGATATTCCCGCTGACCGTCTGCGAATTTTTGTCTGCCGTCCGCAAGTTCCCCCTCCTTCTCAGTAAGGGTTACCTTTGCCGAAGCAATCTCCTCTTTTGCCTCCTCTATGGCAATTTCCCCATCCGCCAGTTCTTTCTGTGCGTCCGCAAAAGCCTGTTCCCCATCCGCAAGCTCCCGCCTTGCGTCAGAGAGAAGCCTGCGCCCTTCCGCAAGTTCTCTCTCCCCCTCTTCTATCTGCTTCCAGGCCTCTGTGATCTCCGTTTCCCCTTCGGCAAGCTGTGCCGCCGCCCCTTCAAGCTGGGCCCGATGTGTGGCAAGCTCCTGCTCTCCTGCGGCAATCGTCGCAAGCCCTGCGGCCAGTTCCTCAGGAGTGATCATCCCTGCCGCTGCAGCAGCCTGTAATCCTGCTGCCTGCATTGCCAGCTGTTTTTCTGAGGCATTCAGCATCTCCATGTTTACCGCAAGTTCCTGCTTTGCCGCTTCCAGCGTCCCCTCATTGCTCTCCAGCTCGGTTCTTCCTTCCGCAAGCGCCCGCTCTCCATCCGCAAGCTCCGCCTCTTTTTCGGCGATGGTTCCACGGGCCTCCGCAAGCTCCGTTTGCTTTTCGGCCATCAGCTTTTTGGCATCTGCCAGTTCCGCTTCCTTTTCCCGCAAAGTCCGTTCTCCATCCGCAAGCTCCACCCGGGCGTCTGCTATCGCCTGTTCCCCGTCCGCAATCTCACGTTCGGCATCGTCAAGCTCTTGTCTGGCATCCGCCAGTTCCGCTTCCCCCTCCGCCTTTTTCTCTGCAAGCTCCTTTCGGGCATCTGCTAGTTCTTCTTCCGCCTCCCTGCGAATATCCAGAAAACGCCTTTGAGCCGTCTCCTGCGCAAGCGTCTCCCAGACCGTCTTTTTTTCGGAAATAAAATCATCGTATTCCTGACTGTATAAGTCAAAATTCTGGTCAAACCGTACATAAATATCCGTGAAATAATCCGTATGAAACCCGTTCTCCGTCAGATAGACAAATCCATCTAGCCGCCCCGTCCCAAGCGAAGTATTTCCGCGCTCAAACTGCAGATAAAGCGGCGATTGAACAGTTCCCACAATGGTGTAGGCGGAACTGGAAAAATGTTCCAGATCCTCCTCCTCGTTGTCCTCCGACAGATATAGTATACCGCCAATGGCCGACTGCCCAAAGAACTTACTGTCCACCACACATTCGTCCCCTCTTTGGGGCATCCTGCCCGAGACCAGTTTCAAAGTATTCATATTTGTCAAGCTATAGGCCTTGATCACCCCCTGACTTCCGTCTTCCAGCTTATAAAGTACATCAAAGGAAAGAGACCCCTCCACTGCCTCCGCGTCCTTTGCTTCCCTGAGAAAGGCCACATCCTCATAGTCAAATCCCAAAGTGGAAATCAAACGCAGATCATAAAAGGCATGTCCGTTCAGATAATTCCTGACTGTGGCAGTCATCGCTGTCTTTGTCACCTTCAGGCCGGCAAAAAAACCCACTCCCATGGCAATAATTGCAAAGATAGCCATAAAACGTCCGAAACTTGACCTGATCTCCCTGAATGTAGATTTTCTTATTTCTTTCATTAACCTTTTTCACCTGTCTTATAGGTTGTCGTCGCACTCCGACGCAATATACCGACTTTATTATACCTTTACCATTCAATATCCGCAATATCCACAATATGATTATTTTTCACCATATCAGCCACTGTACCACTCTTCACCGTAATAATTCGGTCCGCCATAGCGGTAATGGCCTGATTGTGTGTGATAACCACCACTGTCTTGCCCATGACACGGCAGGTATCCTGCAAAAGCTTTAACACGGCCTTCCCCGTATTGTAATCCAGCGCCCCCGTAGGTTCGTCGCAAAGCAAAAGCTTCGGATTTTTCGCCAGTGCCCGGGCGATTGCCACTCTCTGCTGTTCCCCGCCGGAGAGCTGCCCGGGGAAATTATTTGCCCGTTCCGTCAGCCCTACCTGCTCCAACACTGCGGCGGCTTCCAGGGGCTCCCTGCAAATCTGTGCCGCCAGCTCCACATTTTCCAGAGCAGTCAGATTCTGTACCAGATTATAAAACTGAAATACAAATCCAACATCATATCGTCTGTACGCCGTCAGCTGTTTTTTGTTGAAAACAGAGATCTCCTGTCCGTCCAGCATTACCTTCCCTCCGGAAAGCGTATCCATTCCGCCCAGGATATTCAATATGGTGGTCTTTCCCGCGCCGGAAGCGCCTACGATCACGCAAAACTCTCCTTTCTCGATCTCAAAGTTCACATTGTGAAGCGCCCGAATCTCCACCTCGCCCGTCTTGTAAACCTTTTCCACATCCTGAAAACTCACAAAGGCATCCATTTATTCACCCTTCCCACATTGTAATTGCAGCCATATTACCCGGATCGCCCCGCCAGGCATACCCGCGACTGCCCTTTCGTACATGTGAACGTAGCTGGCACTAACTTTAAAAAGTATAACACAAATCCTTCCATTCTACAAATTGTTTTGTTATAATTAAGAAAAAAGGATAAGGTTGGAAATGGCTTATGCTTCTCATTCACTTTTTTGCCATAACGGGATGCGTTCTTACAGGCGCCTGTTTTTGGGGCGCCCGCAGCGCTAAGGACACCCTTCGGCACAATACCCTCGCTCTGTTTCTGCTGACCGCATTGTCGATCCGTCTGCTTGCCGCCGCGCTTTCAAAAGGCTTCGGATCCGATATCGCCTGCTTTGCCGCATGGGCGGACAGAATTTTCCAGGTAGGCCCGGGGAATTTTTATTCTCCTGAAATATTTACGGATTATCCGCCCGGCTACATGTATGTGCTCTGGCTTATCGGCGGGCTGCGCGAGCTGTTTGGTATAGAATATTATTCCATCCCACACCTGATTTTATTAAAATTTCCCGCAATTATCTGCGACCTGGCATGCGGCATGCTGCTTTTCCGGGAGGCATCTGCCAAACGCCCCAAATATCAGGCATTTTTCCTTTGTGCCGCCTATCTCTTCCATCCTGTGATCATTTTAAATTCCTCCGTCTGGGGACAGGTGGATTCTGTCTATACCTTGGCTGTAATTTATATGTGCCTGTGTCTGGCCCGGAAAAAGACCTATTCCGCCTACATTGCCTTCTGTGTGGGCGTGTTGATCAAACCCCAGATGTTATTGTTTTCCCCCGTGCTTTTGGCCGGTATCATCGACCTTGTCTTTTTAAATAATTTCTCTCTGCGGAAACTGCTGCATAATCTGTTTCAGGGTCTGACCGCTCTGGTCGGCACCTTGATTCTCTGTCTGCCCTTTGGCCTGGAAAATGTTTGGAACCAGTATTTCAGTACGGTGGGCTCCTATCCTTACGCAGCGGTCAATGCATGTAATTTCTGGGGATTCTTTGGCCTAAACTGGATCAGCCAGAACAATACCTTCCTGGGGATACCTTATTGGCTCATAGGCTGGATCGCCATATTTACCGCCATTACCGTAACCCTCATCCTGAGTCTGCGAAATCGCAGGGACACGGAAAAATACACCTTTCTCGGCGCATTCCTGCTGCTTACCGTCTTTATATTTTCCGTGCGAATGCATGAACGTTATGTGTATCCGGCGCTGTTGCTTTTGCTGTTTGCCTATGTGTACAAACCTGCCAGGCAGACCTTTTGGCTCTATGGTGCCCTGTCCACAATGCATTTCTACAATACGGCATATGTGTTGTTTTTTTATGACCCTTCCAATTATGATAGAAAAAGTCCTCTCCTCCTTTTGGTATCTGCCGGTATGATTGCCTGCGCGGGACTGCTTTTTCATGTGGTCTTCCGGTTTTACAAAGGAGAAAGCTTTCTGCGGCCGGATCTGGTAATCATCCTGACCTTTACCTTCATCTACAGCTTCTTCGCCCTGTATGACTTAGGAGACCTTCAGGCGCCCTCCACAGCCCACAATATGACCCAGCGCCAGTCCGTCACGCTGGATTTCGGCGCGAAAACACCTATGAAGCTTTCCTATTATATAGCGCCATGGCATAACAGAACCTTTTCCCTGGAGGGTGCCGCATCCCAAGGCCCCTGGCGGGATCTTGGAGAAATCACACTGAAAAATGTCTTCACCTGGCAGGAAATCGATTTGCCCACCGCACCCGACATGACTCGAATTAGGCTTACCCTGAACGATACCCAGGCGTCCCTGCTGGAGTTTTCTTTTTCCGACAAAAACGGTCTGGTTCTGTCGCCCCTAAATACTTCGGACTATCCATCCTTATTTGACGAATCCTCTCTGTACCCGGAAAACAGTACTTTCCGCAACAGCATGTATTTTGATGAAATCTATCACGGGCGTACTGCCTACGAATTTATAAACGGTTTGACCTCCTATGAAAACACCCATCCTCCCCTGGGCAAGATTCTGATCGCACTGGGAGTGGCAGTTTTTGGCATGAATCCTTTCGGATGGCGCATCACAGGTACTCTTTTTGGCATCATCATGGTTCCGATAGTATATCTGTTTGCCAAAAAAATATCCAAAAACACCCTGGCCGCCGCGCTGGCCTGCGCGCTTTTCACATTTGATTTCATGCATTTTACTCAGACAAGACTGGCAACCATCGATGTCTATATCACCTTTTTTGTCATGCTGATGTATTATTTTATGTACCAATATACCCTGCTTAACTTTTACCATACACCATTGCGAAAAACCTTGCTCCCGTTAGGCGCCTGCGGCGTTTGTATGGGGCTTGGCATTGCCTCCAAATGGACCGGCGTTTATGCAGGAGTGGGCCTGGCGCTGATATTCTTTTCCGTACTGTACCAAAGATATTTGGAATATCGTCTGGCCAAGAAAAATCCTTTCGGCAATACCAATGGTATTCCAAACTTGCACATTATCCAAAACTTTGGCCCCAATACCAAGTACACAATTTTTTTCTGCCTGGTGTTTTTTGTAGTGATCCCCGCTTTCATTTACCTGCTGTCCTACATCCCTTTTAGGGATTACTCCGACCGTGGACTGCTTGACAGGATGCTTGTCAACCAAAAGACCATGTTCAGCTACCACAGCGGTTTGAACTCCACACATCCCTATTCCTCCAGCTGGTACGAATGGCCCATAATCAAGCGCCCTATCTGGTACTATTCCCGCATCGTCACACAGACAGCGGATGGAGGATTGCGGGAAGGAATCAGTTCCTTTGGGAATCCGGCAGTATGGTGGATGGGTATCCCTGCAGCATTTTACATGATTTACCTGTGGCTCAGAAAAAAAGACCGAACTGCGGCTTTTTTGGTAATCGGTTATCTGGCCCAATACCTGCCCTGGTTCTTTGTGACACGCATCACTTTTATCTATCATTATTTCCCCAGTGTTGTATTTGTAGTACTTATGATCATGTACAGCCTGGTGCAATGGAAAGATAAGCTGCCAAAGCGTGCCTTTCTCACAATAACATTAATATACGGCGTTACGGCTGTGGGTCTGTTCCTGCTTTTCTACTCGGTACTGTCCGGCCAGCCCGTAGAAGCATCCTTTGTAACAGATTATCTGAGATGGTTCAAAACCTGGGTACTTACATCCAAGTAATTTAAGTGCGAAAGACGCTGGCAGCCTATCAGGTTTCCAGCGTCTTGCTTTCCTTTATGAAGTTGGGATGACATTCCCATCTGTTTTGCGGATTTTCCCTTTTGTTTCCTGGTCACGCATACCCGGAACCACCAAACACATCAAAATTCTCAAACATTATCTCTACCCTATCTATTTTCTTCTCCGTATGATAATGCCCGCAGTACCACTTCCCATAATCCAACCTGTCCTCAATCCCATCCAGCCATTCCTCCGTAGACTTATCCACCTTACTCTGGTCAACCCCAGCTATGAACACCTCCACCGGCTCATATTTCAGCGGTGCAGTATGGCTCAACACCACATCCACCTTCCACCCCAGCCTATCCAGTTGGCTCTCCACATACCTCTTAACCTCATCGGAAGGCTGCTCATCCGGCCACCACCCATACCCATACATAAGCCGGAACATCTTATCAATACTGTACGCGCCGCCCATGACAATGGATTGCTTCCCGTCCAGATCATACACTTCCCCATCCTTCGCAAACAGCAGACTCGGATACTCTTCTTCCTGGTATACCACACCTCCGCGCCAGCCCTTCTCCACATATCCCTCCACAGCCTGCGGCCTCTGCTCATGATTCCCATGGATTGCAAATATCGTTATCGGCAGGGATTCCAGAAACGCCTTCTTCCTCATATCCCGGATGCCCCCGCTGTAATTGATCCCGGCATCCCCAAGAATAATCATCACATCTTCCTTGCAGGTTTCGAACCGCCTGCAGAAAGCTTCAATCCGTCCAAACTCCCCATGAGTATCTCCCGTTATGTAAATCATACCATCATCCTTTCCTGATTCCTGCCGTCTGGCAGGTATCCTAATTATATCATATCCTCACCGCATTTCACCCAAGATCTTTTCATAAACGTCCTCATATTTCCAGACCACTTCCAGCCTGTCATCACCCATCACCTTCGCGCTCTCGATCTAAGACGCCATCACTCTCTTATCATACTTCTCCAGATGCAGATACTCCCGAGGCTACCTTTCCCTCTAAAATATAGTCACAATATCTAATTGTCATTGCCCATGCCCCAAACGCATTATTCTGAAATAATTGATTTTTTATATAAGTCATTTATTCGTTTTCCTCATCTTGTAATAAGTATAATCTAACATCTCGTTCTCCATGCTCGTGCCGCTCTAAACGATTCCAATATACAATCTTGCGGATTCGTCTTTCTGTCACTCTAAATCCGGCTTCTCTTATAACATCTGAAACCCTTTGTTTCATTTCCTGGCCTCTTTCCAAAGCATCCAAAACTATCTTCTCTAAATACTCCGGTTTTCGTTTATCTCCTAAATCTGAAAACAAAGCGGTTGCTGCAACCAAAGCAGTTCTCATATATTGAGCATGATCTTTGAACAAATCACTATCTATATAAAATCCTTTACTCTCTATAAATTGGCTGCAAAATATGATTACCGTGCGCGTGTTACCTTCTCGATACGGATGCACTTTCCAAAGTTCAGCTAAATATTTTGAAAATATTTCTGCCACTTCATCAATAGATACCTTCTCCCAACTGCAATGGTTCATTTTATCTAAGGCAGATGTGGCATCGTTTACAATATCAAAACAATTAGAATACTCGATTGAAATACCTCCTAACGCCGGTTCTGATTTTTCAATATTAATAATTCTAATTTTTCCAGCCCATTCATAAATATCTTGAAAAATATAATGATGCATATCACAAAGTGCTGCAAAATCAAAACGGCTGACGGATTCACTTGTCACAAGTTCCGCAAGCCGTATACTTGTATATTCTGCTTCCATGCATGATAAGATATCCCTGTCCCGTATATCAGCATAATTCTTCAGAATATCTGTATATGGATATAAATATGGATCACTCATAATATTATCTTTATTCTTTCATCTTATATTTTTTATCTAAAACCTTACGCATATCCTCCGTGGTCATTTCTCCACGACTTTCTTTTTCAATTAATTTTTTAAATTCTGAGGATGGCTCTAAACCGTCTACTTTAATCATTCCTAATGCATAATCCCATTTCTTATCTGTACTGACTAGCATAAAGTCAACTCCCAAATTCTGTTTTTATATATTCTACCATATTCTACAAGAAATATCCATTACAACTTTTATAGCACATAATAACCCCTGCAAATGGCACATTCTCACCACTTGCAAGGGTTCTCCTTCACCTTGTTATTCGCATTTATAACTCTCAACACATACTTATCCACTATTTTTGTTTTTGCTCTTGTCTGGAGAAATTATAAATCATCTAACTTATTTCTGATGCACTAACAATCAATGTAAAATATCTTCATATTGTTTCCTGTCCGCTGCTGCATCTAATATTAAATCTGATAATTCTTTCTGCGTGTATTCCATCTCATAACCATTTAATGCCAAAAAGACTAACATGGCATGGCAGCCTATTCTTTTATTGCCATCTATCATTGCATAATTTTTAACTAATCCATAGCAAAGTCTTGCGGCCTTTGCCTGTATACTTGGATATAATTCTTCTCCACCATAGGATTGAAATGGACTTTCTAATGCAGATTCAAGCAGACTCAAATCCCTAATTCCATCACTTCCTCCAGTAGTCTCAATTATCTGAGTATGAAGTAATAGAATCTGTTCTTTTGTCAGCTTTATCATTTTGCAAGCACCTCATAAAATTCCTTATTCTTCTCAATCAATCGTTTTGATATACTCAGTACATCTTCATTTGATGCAACAGCATCCTTATCTGCTTTGCTAAAATCTATGACAAGATATCTTGGTACATTATTTTTTAGAATAATGGCTGTTCCATGTTCATCCACTAATCTTGCTACTTTCGAAAAATTCTGATTTGCTTCTGTAATAGAAACCATTGTATTTGTATTTATTGTCATCGTCCATACCTCCAAATAGTTATATTATATCCCATTTATAGGATGAATTCAACCTATTTTAATCTTCAAACTTTTTATATAGCTTGCTATAAATATAATAATTAACCCTGGATTATTCATTTTCAAAAATATATAGCAAAATGAAATTTATCTTTTTCTTCTCCAATAAACATACATCTGTATATCCCTTTATATTTAGAAGATATTAAGTCAAGTGGTAACTCCATATAAGCTTTTTTATAACAATACTTTAAGTCTTTCGTATACACTGGTACTTTATTTGCTTCTAAAAATGGAAAATATCTTCTCTTTCGTTCATCTGCTAATGGGTATGCTCCATTCCCAGTCCCTAATTGAATTAATTGTGAAAATGAATCCACACAATTAAACCATCCAATCACAAATGCAACCTTTCCGGGCTTATCACTATCTATCTCATCCATTAACCAATCAAAATCTTGTTGAAATACTGACCAGTTTTTGCTTGCTGCTCTCGTATTAGCTGAACTAATCCAATTTTTCAAATATTTAACTTCAATTTTAAAATCTCTTTGTGCTATATACAAATCATGGTTTATTTTCTGTGCTTTTTTTATCCGGGCACTTTCTCCTGCTGTATAATGAGCATTTTGTTTAAAAGGATAGCCTATTCTTACTGTTATATCCATTTCATTAAACTTTTCATCGGCTTCAATTTTTAATTCAGGCTTATCCCATCCCCTATACAAAATATTGAATTCATCTATTGTATATAAACAGTTTGCAACTATGTATTGGTCAATTGTTGGTCCCATTATATAATATCCCTTTCTGTTTCTTGAATTACATATTTCATGATCTATAAAATTATATTTACTAACTCCAAATAATATTCTTAAAATATAGAGATATCATATAAGTAATCCGTTCTAACTTTGAATGATGACATATACCAAAAACCCTTGCAAATGGCATTCACACACCACTTACAAGGGTTATCATTCTCATATCTATTCGCCTGTTTTCGACAAACTTCTAGGCATTCATCTGTTTTGCGAACTTTTTAATGAAATGCTGGATTTATGCGGAATTGAGAGAGGTTCTGTTTTGAGTTTACCAGTTTTCGAGATGGTAAAGAATTTTTGCCTCTTATTTTCTTTCCTAAATCCAATGGTTTTAAAAATTGGTAAATCCGTTTTGAAAGTTGGTAAAATGCTGTTTCTTCTATATACAAAAGAAACAAGCGAAGTTTTCATCCCATCTGTCGCATACTATTCTATCCAATATCATCTATTCGGCTTCTTTCTATTCAAATTAAATTCTTCTGCTAATTCAATACGCCTTTGGATCTCTTTCTCTGTAGGCAGTTGCTTTTTAATCTCCTCTAATCTGATATTATCGTAAGAGGCAACACCCATAGGTGTCTGGATTCCCTGAAATGCCCACTGTACCTCAGTTTGAATCTTCCAACTTTTCGTTTAATGGAGATGAAAAATCGGAGAGAAGACTTTGTAGTTCCTGCTCTCCGATTACCTTCATCCTATCCATTCCCAATCTGCAGATCAAAAGGCTCTAATCATATCGAAAGACAGCTAAAAATCCTCCCATACCCTAGCTGCTTCCATATGATTCTAAATTTTACCTCATTTATAATTCCATCATCTTTCTAGTCAATTCCTGTGTCTCTCCAATCTGCTTCTCAAACATCAAATCCCAAATATCCAAACACCTTGAGGAAATATCTTCATCCTTATCCTCTTCAGAATTAGCTTCATCATAAAGCCCCCAGACTAATTTTATCAAATCTCTTTCAATCAGCCACCTGTCCTGCCTGGTTATATCTGCATCTTCTAAAATATAGTACGCCATTTTAAGGATTATGTCTGAATAATCCAATAAACTGCCATGCTTACTTATGTATTTTTCAAATGCAAACATCATCTTAGCCCCCAGTTCTGATGTCATTAGCTGCAGTAGAAAATCTCTGTCCTGCGATAGGCATATCCTGTTTTTATAGAATAAACCAGACCATGAACCGATTAGTTTCTCGTCATTATATTCAAGAATATGGCTTAATTCTTTTTTCGCTTTTTCATGATATTTATCAATTCCAAGATATACTATAAGCATTCCGACCATGGCTTTTTTCTGTTGTTCATCCAATAATGGAAAGGAATCAAATATATCATCAAAATCATCATAAATGAGATACATTTCAGCAATGGATTCACCACATCTTTCTTTTAGGACACCATCATCAGAACAGAATCCATTCCTTAACACATTCTGGACAATTTCTTTATCTTCGTTATACAGGGCAAAATGGATTCCCCTATCTGAAATACCTGCCAACCGAAAGTTTGAAAGAAACATTCTCCTAATCCTGGCTATCGCCCAGTCCCTGTCAATATGGTAAGCTGTCCATAAGGCATAGACACATGCATATCTCGATACAAAATCAACATCATCCACCAATTCATCAAATGGTGCCTTAAATTGTTCCAGTGCACTTCTATTTCCGAACAATATGCCTCCTATTGCCTGAACAGCAACCCCTACAACAGAATATAGCATTTTACTTTCCGCTTTTTCTACGGTCTCTTTCGAAGCCTCGGCATCCTCTGCTGATTTATCCTGAATAAACTCTCTACGCCTATGGATGATGCTGCACAGCATGTCCAAAGTAGATTCAGACCAAAGAATATCCTGTTTCCTTTCTATAATCTCGCAGTATTCCAATGCTACCCCTGTCCCATAATCATAAGGGTACTTCAAAAACAGTTCTTCTATGCTGCCATTGTCAACTTCATCATGTTTATTGCTATAAGCAATCCCTCTGGCCAATGCCCTGACAAAAACTGCATTTATCTCTTCCTCCATTTTCAGAATATTTTGTAAAAATTCAACCGGGGCGTCTGAAACTGCCTTTTGAAATTCTGATGCAAATGCTTCAAGGGAATTATCTATATACCTCCCGTTCTTTTCTTTAAATTCCCCGAATTTCCTTGATGGCAGTTCGTTATTCAAAAGTATTCTTTTCCAGTCATTAAAGTTCAGTTTTTTTCCGGCAATTGGGGAATTGACACCCCCGCCCTTACAATCTGCATTATATTGATATATTGAATCATTTTCGTATGATCTACCAAAAACCGTTTTTAATTCTTTAACCTCTTTTCCCATACGGTCTAATGGTAGAATTCCCAGCAAATCATTTTGCAGATCCCCACAAAACTTCCAGTATGCTCTCAAATCCCCTTTCTTTTTTGTTTTGTTATATTCTATCCTGCGATATAATCGTTCTTTTGCATCCGGTGTCTTATAATGGATGATACAAAACTCCAATTCAGAATATGCTTCATCTGAACAAATCACGGCATTTTTTTCAAGCACTGCCTTTGCAAGCAGCAGTTTATCCCCATTTCCGCTTGTACATTCAAATATTCTCTCTTCAAAATCACCACACATATATTCCAAAATATAATCTGCATATAAATCCGGCAGATACTGAAAGGAATCCAGTATCAATTCATTATGCAGAGGAACCCCTGTACCTATATAGCACGAAACCTTTGACAGAAATAACTCAGGCTCATTTTGGGCAAAATGCCTATTCACACTTTTTATAATCTGAATACATACCCTTTCCAAACTGTGTTTGCCGGAATATCTTGCAGACCACCTAGAAAAAACACCCTGATCCTCCATCGGTATAAAGGGCATCAATATTTCAAGGATATTTTTATATTGTGTTTTGAAGATATTTGCATCTTCTGATACACAGTCTTCATCATAACGATAAAGGCTATCGTACCCTTCGTCCACGTGTTGTTCCAGCATCAATGCCACTAATTGAACTGAACGCAAATCCTTTATTTTTTCTCCCAGCAGAATATTCTTATATTGCTTAAAGGACTGAGGGAATTGTCTGTAATAGCTTAATTTTAGTTCAAAAAAGGCCTCACTGCCTTCATGGATATCCCTTACCAGACATTTTATCCATTCATCTGCTTTATATGGATCTAATACATACTTCTGTAAAAATGCTATATCTTCCACGTTGCAGTTCGGAATAATACTGCGAAACAGCCCTGTTACATAGTTATATTTATCTTCATACTGCATCCATATATCCAGGTCACCACACTCACGAAGTTTTCTTACATATGCCTGCTTCCCTAAAACCACTATGCTCCTAAAGTGTTTTCCCCATCTATCATCCCACAGGAATCTTCGGACAAACTTGAACACTTTCTTATCCGGTTCTGTTATCTGGGAGAGGATTTCTATAAACACATATTTCACATTGTACCGCACATCCGTTAATTCTAATAGTCTTTCCCCGACAGCTAAAAAATCCTCTTCTGAATCTTCCAGCAAAAGCTGCAAGAACATCTGTACCTGATATCGCCTGCCCGGAGTCTGTCTGTCCTTTTCGCCTATAATATCTGAAAGGCTGACATCATCATAAAACTGATCCAACATATGCTCCGCAAAAAAACAATCCAAAATGGATTGATGCACCAATGACACCTTATCACCCATTAGTACAAAAAATCCATTCGACTGCAGAAAATTCCTGTAATCCTCTGGCATGTTCAGCCGGGAACAGCTTGCATACATCTTCCCGCTTCTGTCACAGTACTTTATGAAGTTGTCCTTTATCTTTTCCAATTTATCTGAATCGAAGCCATTCCTATCAGCCTTGCTCTTTAGCTGTCCCCACCATTCTCGCACAAGCTGCTGTTTTGTACATATTTCAACTTCCCGGTTGACATCCAGGTGCTCCCATATATACAGGTTGCTTGCCGTTGACAACAAATCCCTTGTCTTTGGGGATAGGGATTTATAAACGGAACCAACAACCTTTTCCACCTCTCCCTGGCTCAATTTATCCACCCGGATCCTTGCCCACTCTACCATACAGCCCCGCCTCGCCGAATCTTTAAATAACCCTTGTATGTTATTGTCATTTTCCAAATCGTATGTGCGGCATACCATAACAATTGAGATCTTATGCCTGCGCTCCTGATTCATCTGCTCAACTTCCCGTATTATTTTTCTGCATATGGCAAGAGACTCGCTCGAATGTGCCTGCGTCCATCGCAAAGCATCCAACTGATCGAAAATAAGGACTGCCCTTTTATCACACGACACAGCATTCAAGCAATGCGAAACAGATGCTGGCAATCCCATGCTTTGTCCCCATCTTTCTGCAGTTTCATGTGGTATTCTTTTGTCCAGCTTGACAGCCAGATACAAGGTTTCCGATTCCTTACAGAATTGAATAATGTTTTCTATACACCCACTTTTTCCCATACCTGCATGTCCATGGATAATCACTGACTTCCCATCCAAAATCCACTGCCAGCAGCTTTTTGCCTCATTTCGGATAATATAGCCACCCTGAAACTCTATGAATACGGATTGGTATTCTTCGTTTAAGTCCAATATAACTGGAAATATTCTCTCATCCCTTGCCAAATCCCGAAAGACAATACCCGTATCCTTACAGTAATCTGTAATCACCAATGCATCTATCTTCTTTCCCCAAATGTCCTCTAGGAGAACAAATTTGAGGAGCTTTGAAAAAATCTCTTCTGCATCGCCAACAAATAATAGTTCAATTCTTTGTAGAAGAATTTCTCTCAATCCAAAGTTGCCAGGGTTTCGATAAAACGTTCTTGACATATAGTCAATCGCAGTTGCTATGCCCCTCTCTTCAGCAGGATTTATACCCATTGCATCACAGTAGTGATGAAAAAACTTTACAGTCTTTTTTCCTGACTTCCTTATCTGATATTCGTAAAAATCTCTCGGCTTTGCGGCGTCTGTATTCCTCGCCATCTGGGTTATGTCTTCCAATACATTAAATGCAAGCGGCGAAACTAGAGAAACCATATTTGCTTTGCTATTCTCAAGCTGAACCTTCCAGTTATCCCAGATTCCTTTTTCGTTCACCTCCCCATATGTCCAATATTCATTATTGCGGCACCGCCCTTTGCATTGCTGCCCTTCACGAGTCCCATCCTTATTTCCAATCCATAAATCCACTCCCCGCTCGTCGTCTCCGACTGCTTCTATGGTAAGATACTGTATTTTTTCATTCAGGACATCCAACATTTTGTTGATTGTCCAATTATACTCAAAACGATTTCCTGATTTATCTGCCCGTCCGCCTGCTTCGTATGCCATACCAGTCCCCTTTTATAAATCTGATTTACAGTATTAATTACGCACCATACAGTTTTTCCAAATTCTCTCTTTTCCAAAATCTTACCATATATAAGTTAACATATCAATGGAAGCTCACTCAAATGATATTACCATATTCACATTCACATATTGTTTTAGTATTTTGTTTCGGACTTTCAAGTTCTCCATCCATCTGTCACATTTATCATGCATGATTCCGTGTAGTTATTGAGCTTCAACTTGTCCTGTAGTCTTACCCTTATGCTTAATCTCTTATATGATTTCTGTTTGTCAAATCAGAGATTTGCCCGTAGGTTAGTGTATTCCCCACATCCAGCTTCTTTCAGATCCCATCCCACAGTGGACACCCTTGCTTTCAGCTATAGCCTTCCCACTATCGGGCAGATTCGAGATTTACATCCGTTGGAAACGTGCACCGCTAGGCGCACACGCAAAAAATTCTCATATTATTTGCTATAAGACGTATCATAAATTTGAGTGATTATAAGCTATTTTTCTTGTTTTATCAATATATTTGCATCAGCACCCTATTCTCCACTGCATACCTAACAATCATTTTAAACAATTAAAAATTACAGTAATCATCATCTCCATTTCCTCCGGCCTGGATTCAGCCACCATGATTGTTAAGGCTACTAAGGTATGATCATCAATTAATTTCTTCCCATCAATAAATAAAACATCATTTTTATCCAGGAAATAGAGAAATATGGTTGCTGCAATACGTTTATTTCCGTCAAAAAACTATGATTTTTGGCAATAAAATACAGCAAGTGAGCTGCTTTCTCCTCTAATGTCGGATAAATATCCTGTCCTCCAAAAGATTGATAAATATTTCCAATACTTCCTTTAAAAGAATCATCTTTTTCCTTGCCAAACAGATCAGATTCATCTCCAAACCGCATATTTCCTATTATATTCTTACATTCCTCGTATGTAAGAATATAATTCGCTTGATTCCCATTAGGACGCTTCATATTCTGATGATCATACGCATCCAGCAGTTCTAAAGCTTCACTATACTTTTCTATAACAGTTAGTACTTGTTTTCTGTCCAAAGCATTTTCAGTACGTTTCATAACCCGTATCACTTCTCCCAATTGGTTGATACGACTATTATTCACAGCATATCCCTGAATAATGTATTGTTTCAGAACAGAATTGGCCCATTTTCGAAAAGCAATGCCACGTTTTGATTCTACACGATAACCAACAGATATTATGACATCCAGATTATAATATTCCGTCATATGTGTTTGCGTTTTTCCAACTATAGCACCATGCTGAGTGGTAGTCGCAAAATTTGCAACTACCACTTGCCCCATCAAAATCTTCACGCCTGGTATTTACAACAGGTTTAACTTTGCCGGATTTTCTCCAACATGATTTCCGCACCCTTACGGATATCTTCAATGATTTCTTCCGGCCCCATCTGAACATGACGCAGAGAATTATACTCTCGGATCTTCCGAATGTCCTCCAGATTAAAAGACTTACTGACTACTGGTTTCATCATTGCCTCATCATCCCTTCCCTGCATTGCAGAATAGATTCATAAAAAGATAAAAAGCAAATTTTCCCACTATTAAAAACGGTATGGCATATAAAACATTTGCCACTTCTGACTGCATATCTGCAATTTTAATGGTTTCATATTCCCCGCTGTCCGGTGTGGAGATTCTTACAATCACATCGCCATACTCAATCGGAATATTGGCTTTTTCCATGCCATTTATGGCATTTTCTTCCTGCAATGCCTTAAAATCCGTTATCTCATGGGTATCCGTATTATAAGCATAGTCTAAATGGTATTCCCCTACTTCCTCGCTCCGTTCATTGGCAAGCGGTGTTACCCACGCCCCGGCTCTTTCAAGGTAGGCTGTTGTGATTGTTGTGATAAAGTAAAGTTGTAACGGGAGTGGCTAATAAGCTATAATCCAACTACAAAGAAAAGAGGTACTTATTATGCCACAGAATTACACTCCTGAATTTAAAAAAAGATCGTCTGCCTCCGTCTGGAGGAGGGAAGAACGATCAAAAGCATCACCACGGAATACAGCATTTCTAAAGAAACCATCCGACGCTGGTGCAATGAGTTGAAAGAAGAATGCCGGACAAGCCCCGATACAAAAACAGAGTATGATAACATGAAGGAGATGCTTAAGTTAAAAAGAGAAAATGAGGAACTTCGAAAGGAGAATCTGTTCCTAAAAAAAGCAGCGGCATTAATCGATTAGAGGCTTATCGGTTTATCC
>CAJTPN010000029.1 GCA_910578185.1 uncultured Acetatifactor sp. | reverse complement strand
GATGCACGGCCTGTATATCTGCAGAAAGAAGAAACCATAACCGGACATTTCCTGATCTGCTACCTGGCGGTACTGTTGACGAGGCTCCTGCAGATACATATTTTGAGGGATGAATATGGTACGGAAGAGATTTTTGATTTCATCCATGATTTCAGGGTTGCAAAAATATCTGACCGGAAATTCATAAACCTTACGCGAAACTCACCTTTCATAAGAGAGCTTTCTTCCGTAACAGGATTACCGTTGACATCTTATTTTTTAGGAAATGAAGAGATAAATAAAGTGCTAAGCCATAGGTTTTGAACTGTGGCTTAGCACTATTTTTTTACTTCAACTCCGAAAGACAGGTAACATCTTCCGCACCAAAAGTCAATTCTTTTTTTGATTTTCTGTCAATTTTCTGTTATACCGTGGCTGAAAGTAAATAACCAATCAAACACCCCACAGATTTGTTACCAACGTCATTATTCCGCCAGATACATTTTCAGCCCGCCTTCGATTTTC
This sequence comes from uncultured Acetatifactor sp., assembly GCA_910578185.1. Lineage (GTDB taxonomy): Bacteria > Bacillota > Clostridia > Lachnospirales > Lachnospiraceae > Acetatifactor. Next base: position 35,552 of record CAJTPN010000029.1, on the reverse strand, counting down.
TGTATTGTGTCCTCCTTGGACTGGGTACCGTTAAAGTAGCCGACCAGGGATTCTGTCAAAACTTCCCGAATCTTCTCATCCTCTTTCATTGGTCGATCCAACGTCTTACACAACGCCATCAACTCATCCGCCGTCTCCTTTGGATACTGCTTTATAGTAAATGTCTCATATCCCCCGTCTACCTGAATTGCTGTCTCCGCTTCCGCTTCCGAACGATCTTCTATGGACTGTTTCTCCAGGGATGTAAGATTAACAGGAAAACCGCTGTAGTAATCGGTATCCTGAATTTCCTCCGAAAGCGCAAAACGCAGGAAGTCCTTTGCCGTATCCACATATTTGCTCTTTGTACAGACTCCCACCTGAACCGAGGGAATAAAGCTGCTCTCAAAAGCCGTGTACACCCCATTGACATAATCGTTTATGGCTATGGGGAACATACATCCCTTAAAACCGTCCGCCTCCTCAAACGCCAGTTTCGCCTGATCCGGCAGATCCCACATGTTAAATCCCCGTTCCTCCTTGTCCCTTCTGTCTATGATTCCGCAGTTATCCGCAATTATTTTCAGATATTCCAAATACTCTCCCATCACTTCCTTATCCAACTGTTTTTCATGGATGATCCGGTCGCAGATATATGGATAAAACTTATCCACCAGCTCACCCACTGTCAATGCGCCAAGATAGCTGTACTCCTTTCCATCAAGAAACCGTGCCAATTCCTTGATGGTACTCATATTTTCCGGAGAAATATCCCGCCCTACGGCCAGCTGAAAACCGAACTGCAGAGGTACCACATACCTGGCACCATCCTCCCGCACATAGGAACCGGTAATATTGGACAGCAGCTTACCGCTTTCTTCCAATTCGCCCACTACGTCATTGATATCTGCCAGCAAACCTTTTGCAGCATAGGAATCCATATTCAGGTGGTCCATCACCAGAATATCCGGCGCATCGTCTCCCATCAGCATAGTATTGAGCTCCTGATAAACGGCATTGTAATCCGTTTCCTCGTAATAGTATCTGGGATATACAGACTGAATCGTAATCAGTACCTCCGGATGTTTCCTGTGATACAGCGCCGCGGCCTGGTTAAGCAGATAACTTTCATGAACCGTATACAGCTTCAGCGTTTCCTTGATTTCAATTACCGCCTCCGGGTCATATTCATACTTATTTATTTTCTTTGTGCCTCCTGACTCCTCAAACAAGACAAAGATACATCCGTCCGATAATGCGGTTATCCCTGTGCACCAACAGCCTGTCAGACCAAAATCTGTCTCTACTCCGTCTATCAGCTTTTCCCAATCGGTACTTCCCGTCTGACAACGAAAAATTCCGTCAGAGCCGGCCGAAATCAAAGTCCCGTCTCCTAAAGCACAAAAGAAGGCATTTGCACTGCTCTCAGAATAGGGAATGGCGACGGCGCCGTCCGCCTTTCCGTCAATCCACTTTTCAATTCCGGATACATTTCCTGAAGCATTCATAAGAGTGATATAAACATTTTTGCCATCAGAAAGAATGGTTTCCCCATAATCCGGATTGAACTGACTGCTGTTTAAAAGACTGCCGTCTTCTCCATAAAAGGTATCCACTGAAGTAAAGGAGCTTGTCACCACCGTACCGTTATCCAATGCCACAACCGTCCTGACATACTCATACCCTCCCCATTCTTCATTTTGCTTTGACCACTTTTCCGGAGTGATTTCCTTTCCCTCTTCTCCTTTTCCTCGCCATAAATGGCCTTTGTAATCTTCTTCCCCGTCCGCCACATAGCCGGCAAACAAATATTGCATGCCGTCCTCCGTGCTCATCAGTTGAACCTCCAGCCAACTTCCGCAATGTAACCAAACGTCAGACAGCCACTTCTGTGTCACATCCGCATAACCGTCTCCCTGTTTCTCCCACTCCCTCAGAATGGTTTTATCCCCCTCCTGTTTCGTGGTCAAAAGCCGAACCTTATCCTCCACCGTAAACAACTGCCGAATGGTCCAGTCATTCAACTGTTCCGGCAACACCTCCTGTGTTTCCACATATCTACCTTTGGGCGTTTCGCTAAAACCACTTCCTCCCCCAGCTTCTTTACCGCACCCACATGCAGCCGCCACCAAAGCGGCGCACAAAAATGCGGCAATACTTCTTTTGCTTTGTCTCATAATATGATTACCTCCCTTTTCCATTTCGCAACAGCCCTGTCTCCCATTATGGAATTATTTCCGATGGGCATTTGACCTGTAACGTTTAGATCATATATTCAAAAACATGGTAACACATTACGCTTATGGTGTATCTTAACAGTATCCTAAGTGTATCCTATTAAAATATTAACGATGTAGATTGCAGCAACTCCTCTTTTTGGTATTATAATCATTTTATTCCCATATAGCAGGTGAAATTGTATACTTTTCACTATTATTTGTCCTACTTTTTTGCCAGTTTTTAAATTGTATGAATTCATCAAATGTGGTACCATATTGAAAGAAAGAATTACATATCATATGGAGGAAAAGACATGAAAAAAATTGTTTCACTTTTGTTGGCCGCCATTATGGCAGTTTCTCTTGCAGGTTGCGCATCACCATTGAATCCCTCATCTGCTGAACCCGGATATCCTGACGAAAACGGTAATGCAGAAGGCTACTTAAACGACACCATGCACACTTACTTTTTCGACTATACCGTGACAAATGCCTATGTATGCAATGAGTTTGAAGGTTATGTTCCCTCTGGGGAAGGAAAAGAACTGGTAGTTGCGGAAGTGACCATCAAGAACACCGCCAAATCAACCACCCCCATGTTTGACACGGATTTCCAGATTCAATGGGGTGATAACACTGAAGACGCTTTTGATTTTCCTATCACTTTTTATCTGAGAAGCACCGATAATGTAAGTGATAAAATGTTTCCCGCCGAATACAGCTTGGGCGTAAACGAAAGCCGCAGCGGATTATTGGTATTTGAGGTTCCTACAGGCAAGAAAGATTTCAGCATTTCCTATCTGGAAGAATTTGATGACGATACCACCGGAAATGTATTCTTTGTATATTTCACACCCAGCCGCCAGTAATCAAGCAAGTGCAGCAATCCATATTTGGATTTTTTTCAAAAAGGGCCGCCACCATAGAGGCGGTCCTTTTTGCATGTCAATGTCAGTTAGTAATTCGTAGGGTTGCATCATTTTGGCATCTTTATCTTATAACAAGTTGTTTTTTCTTTTCGCCTGTGCTACGATAAGTTTTACAGAAAATTTCTTCTTATTTCCAAGAGCCAGATACTCCTTAGCAAAACTTCTGACACTAATGTCAGTTCATATATAGCTGTCTTGTGTCCGGGACACCATGATATTTCAAAGTCACTTTCTACAGGCTCTGAATCAATGGCCTTCTGTCCATACAAGTCTTCAGCCGGCACTAACATAACGTATATTTAATCAAATTATTTGACTGATCTGTCGAGATAACTAAAAAAAGAGAGGTATCATATGAAAAAAACAACACTGCTTTTACTTACCGCGCTAACCGCCTTGACAGGCTGTGGCACTCATCCCAGCAACGCCTTTTCAAACGGAACCGGATTTTGGAATCAAGGCCTCACTACCCCTGCGGAAGGGCAAGTGATTACTCCTGATTCCTATGGCAATGCGGAAGGGCACATTCTCAGCACCATGCACACCTATTTTTTTGACTTCACCATATCGGATGCCTATCTGTGCGGCCAATACGGCGATTATACACCTGAGGAAGGCAAGGAATTGGTGGCAGCGCAGATCACCGTGCATAATACTTCTTCCCTGGAAATTCCAATGTATGATACCGATTTTCAGATTCAATGGGGCGATCCAGGGGAGGATGCCTATGAATTTCCATTGACTTTTCAGGGAATTTCCTGCACTGCACTTGGTGAGGATGTGTTGCCTGAAGAATACTTGCTTGCATCCGGCCAAAGCCAAACAGGAACGCTGGTGTTTGAAGTCCCCCAAGGCAAGGAAAATTTCAGCATTTCTTATCTGGAAGAATTTGACGACAATACCACAGGGGATGTGTTCTTTGTCTATCTTCACACCGATTCCGAATGTACGGAACAGCACTCAGGCCAGCTGACAAATGTGGATGAAGATTGGATCCTGAAACATCATCCCGAATCCGATTGGTCTGTGGGCGATTATGCATCTATTTCCGACTCACAGCTTTGCCTTTATGAATTCACTGTGGAGGAAAGCTATGTTTGTGATGCCTATGAAAATTATGTTCCCGAAGAAGGCATGGAGCTGTTGGCTGTTCGGATTACCGTTACAAATACCTCCGACAAGAGGATTACCCTGTTTGACACTGATTTCCGAATTATGCTGTTTGGTGACGACAGCATTGATTATGTCTTTCCGCTCACTCATAAACAGGATCCCGAAGAAATCTTCTGGGAAGATGTGCTGCCACGCGAGTACATGCTGGAAGCTTATGAAAGCCGCACAGGTCTTTTGATATTTGAAGTCCCCGACAACCGTCCGGATCGCTATATGGCGCACTTGAGTAATTGGTCCCAAAACGGCACAGGGCATGTTATTCACCAGTTCTATTCGCTGGCTCAAACCGATATGTGAACATTCAAAAACCCCCTCTTTAAAGAGGGGGTTTTTTGTATGTGCCTGTGAACCACAACTTCCCAAGGCTTACCTCTGCACACGTCCTGAAGCATCGCCGCCGGCCAGTGTCTCAACTTCTTTCCTGGATACCAGGTTGAAATCGCCGGGAATGGTATGCTTAAGAGCGGAAGCCGCCACACCGTATTCCAGTGCCGCCTTGAAATCTTTGCCGTCCAGCATGCCGCAGATCACACCGCCTGCAAAGGAATCTCCGCCACCCACACGGTCAACAATCGGATGGATGCTGTACTCCTTGGAGTGATAGAATTCCTTGGTATCCCTGGAGTAGATACATGCGGACCATCCGTTATCAGAAGCGGAGTGGCTGACGCGCAGGGAAGAAATGCAATATTCAAAATTATAATCCGCTACCATCTGCTCAAAAATGGATTTATAGCCGTCCAGTTCCAGGTCACCGCTGGTCACATCTGTCTTACCGGGCTTGTAGCCAAGCACCAGTTCTGCGTCCTCTTCGTTTCCGATGCACACATCCACATACTGCATCAGATTCTTCATAACCTTCTGTGCCTTCTCAGAAGACCATAACTTCTTGCGGAAATTCAAATCCACGGATACTTTCACACCATGCTTCTTGGCTGCCTTAAGCGCTTCCTCTGTCAACACTGCAGCGCTGTCGGAAACTGCGGGCGTGATACCGGTAAAATGGAACCAATCTGCCCCTTCAAAAATGGCATCAAAATCAAAATCAGCAGCCGTCGCTGTGGAAATAGAAGAATGTGCCCTGTCATAAACCACCTTGGAAGGTCTCATGGAAGAACCACTCTCCAGGAAGTAGATGCCAAGTCTCTCGCCGCATTTTGCAATATGGCGGGTACCCACATTATATTTTCTCAAAGCAGCCACAGCGCATTCACCGATTTCATTGTTGGGAACTGCGGTTACAAACTCTGCGTCATGTCCATAGTTTGCCAGAGAAACGGCCACATTTGCCTCGCCGCCCCCGTAACATACATCAAACTCGTCTGCCTGGATAAATTTTTCAGAATTGGGAGTGGACAGCCTGAGCATAATCTCACCCATCGTAATTACTTTAGCCATTTTCTATCATATCCTTTCTGTTATTCATAGACTATATCTGCCCTTTTCAGAACATTCATTACTTCTGAACCAAGTGCACTGCAAATCCGCCAATTTCCTCTTTCAGGTAAATTGCCTTATATGTGCCCTTGTCATCCTTCTTGGGCTCCTCAAATTCAACACCCAGAACGCTGCTTAAATAATTAACCGCTCTCTCAATATAATTAGTACGGATAGCTATATGACCGTTGGTTCCCTTAAAAGGCGCCTTCATTGCCTCAACCGCCGTACCTGCAAAGACAGAGCTGTTGCCAACCTTTGCTGTCATACCAAAAAGCACCGCAAAACGATTTGCCGCCTTAATCGCCTCTTCCTCGTTAGCCGTATTGATTCCGATGTGGGCAAGCTCAAATCCCAGCATGGTCTGAACCGCTTCTCTTGTCAGCTGCTCAATCTTGTCCCACGCTCCCTCATTGATCAGATCTCCTGGCACCATCCAGGAACCGCCGCAGGCAATGATCTTGTTAAAGTCAAGATAAGAAGTGAGATTCTTGGCATTGATTCCTCCGGTAGGCATAAATTTCATATTCACATAAGGAGCCGCCATGGCCTTGATCTTTGCCAGACCGCCGGACTGCTCCGCCGGGAAAAACTTAACCACATCCAATCCCAGCTCGATTGCCTGCTCAATGTCGGAGGGACTTGACGTGCCGGGCGTAACCGGAACATTCTTCTCGATACAGTATTTTACCGTCTTTGGATTCAATCCGGGACTGACGATAAATTTCGCACCGGCAGCCACCGCCGCGTCAACTTGCTCCGCATTCAATACGGTACCAGCGCCCACGCACATATTGGGATAATTCGTGGTCATAATACGAATGGCTTCCGCCGCAGCTGCGGTACGGAACGTCACTTCCGCACAGGGAAGTCCTCCCGCACACAGTGCCCTTGCCAGAGGCAGCGCGTCTTCCGCTCTGTCAATTTTGACAACGGGCACAATACCAATCTTGCTGATTTGTTCTAATATTGCGTTCATTTTTTCCTCTTTCTGCATACGCTTGTATGCGTTACACTATTCAGCCGCTGGGCGCTGCTATGCCAAAACCGCTTTTACTGCAGCTGCTATCTTGTCGCATTTACAGTTGGCGAAGAAATACTCCTGGAACTTTGCACCGGACAGCGCCCCCTTTACCAGATCCCTGTCAAGCTTCTCAAGGATCGTTACCATATCAGTATGAGTCACTTCCTTCACTTTATCCAAAATCTTTTTATTGCGCTGTTCAGGTTCCACTCTCTCGGGAGGATATCCGCCGCCGCCGGGCGCAAAGAACAGCTTTTCAAAAATATATTGCAGATTCAGCTCACCGCCCCATCCGAAATTCTCCGCAAAGGGAAGCGCAACACAATTTCCATCATTTACCTGTGAAAACAGATACGCGTCAAGGGGGGACTCAATATGTCCGCACAATACTCTGGGGAAGGAATTGCATGCAAGCATGGCACCCTCTCCCGTACCACAGCCGGTAATCACATAATCCGCCGCACCGGAATTCAGCAGCACCGCAGCCAGAATACCGTTTTGTACATAAGTAAGGGAATTGGGATCCTCCGCCCCACACATGCCGTAATTAAACACTTCATGTCCCATAGGTTCCACTACCTTTTTCAAGGTAGCGCAGATCATTTCGTTTTTGGCCGCCTGGCTGTTCTCGTTAATCAATGCTATCTTCATGGGTTTCACACCTCCATAGTCTTGTCGCAACAGCCCGAATGCATCCGAGCCGTTACGGTAACGCGGCATTTCTATATGCCACGGAAATCTTTGACGCTATCTGCGTCAAATAGCCTGTAAAATGGGCCCGCCGACAGGCGGACTCCACTTTGCAGACTATCATGCTCCAAACCTGCGATCAACTGCTTAGTCGGGCTGCTTTCCGATGTAAGCCAGAATACCGCCGTCCACATATAAAATATGTCCGTTTACGGCATTGGAAGCCTCTGAGGCAAGGAATACAGCAGGACCTGTCAGCTCTTCAGGCTTCAACCACCGATTTGCAGGCGTCTTTGCACAGATAAACTGATCGAAAGGATGCCTGCTTCCGTCGGGCTGAAGCTCACGCAGAGGAGCGGTCTGAGGCGTCTCGATATAACCTGGCCCAAGGCCATTACACTGAATATTGTACTGACCATACTCGGAGCAGATATTCCTTGTCAGCATCTTCAATCCGCCCTTTGCAGAAGCATATGCGGATACGGTTTCACGTCCAAGCTCGGACATCATGGAACAGATGTTTATAATCTTGCCATGGCCCTTCTTGATCATGGCAGGAATAACTGCCTTGGATACGATAAAAGGAGCATTCAAATCCACGTCAATCACCTGCCTGAACTGCTCTGCAGTCATGTCCGTCATGGGGATTCTCTTGATGATGCCAGCATTGTTTACCAGAATATCAATCACGCCCACTTCTTTTTCAATCTGCGCCACCAAAGCATTTACTGCATCCTCATTTGTCACGTCGCAGACATAGCCATGTGCCTTGATGCCTTTCTCAGCGTATGCGGCAAGCCCCTTGTCCACCAGCTCCTGCTTGATATCGTTAAAGCAGATGGTTGCGCCTGCCTCCGCATATGCGGAAGCGATCGCGAAACCGATTCCATAAGATGCGCCTGTAATCAGCGCCACTTTCCCTTCCAGTGAGAAGTTAGTAAATTCTGACATTTTCGTCTCTCCTTTTCTTATATAGATTATTCTGTCTGCTGCCGCTTCCATGCCCTGCTACAAGCTTTCGTCCCATACCTGGCCAAAGCCGCGGCAGACAGTGCTATCCTTACATCAAATCCTTCATCGCCACGCCGTCCATATCGTCAAAATCCTGATTTTCTCCCACCATACCCCAGATAAAGGTATATGCCCTGGAGCCGCATCCGGAATGGATGGACCAGCTGGGCGAGATCACAGCCTCCTCATTTCTCATGACAATATGACGTGTCTCATTGGGTTCGCCCATATAATGCATCACAAAAGCGTCTTCCGGCATCTCAAAATACAGATATACTTCCATGCGTCTGTCATGTGTATGGCAGGGCATAGTATTCCATACGCTGCCCGGTTCCAATTTGGTCATGCCCATCTCAAGCTGGCAGCTCTCCACCTGGCCGGGAAGGATATACTTACAGATCACTCTGTGATTTGCATCCTCCAGAGAACCAAGTTCCACCTTATTCTCATCCTTGACGATGACCACGCCTTCTTCCGGCGTCCCTTCGGGCTTAATCAGTACGGTAGGACAAGTCCTGTGAGCAGGAGCGGAATTCAGGTAAAACTTTGCCGGTTTTGTAGAATCGTCGCTTGCAAAAACAATCTCTTTCGATCCCATTCCGATGTACATTGCCTCCTTAAACCCAACCTTGTACACCTTTCCGTCAACCGTAATCGTGCCCGCGCCTCCGATATTGATCACGCCAAGCTCTCTTCTCTGGCAGAAATACTCTGCTCTCAGCTCGTCCCCCGCCGTCAGGGTAATGGGCTGCGTCGGCACTGCCGCACCCGTTATAATTCTGTCAATATGGCTGTATACCAGTTTGATTTCACCCGGTACAAAAAGATTCTGAATCAAAAATTCTTCTCTCAGCCTCTCTGTGGTATAATGCTTTACGTCTCTTGGAGATACTGCTGTCCTAAGTTCCACCTCTACGCCTCTCTTTCTTCCTTTATATATGGTTCAAACAAATTTATTATATCACACAATGGATGGTTTTTCCATAAAATTTTCTTAAAATAAAATCTCTGTAACACCATCCTCTATCAAATAACACATTTCCTCATGGGGATCCACATCCTGAACAATCTGACCCACATCCAGTTTCAGATACTTCACCTGTGCCTCCGCAAGCAGCACCCTATTTCTGTCGTATAATTCCGAGCGGATCACCGAAAATTTAGGTGTGTCCCTTTCCACAATTCCTCTTCCCAGCAAATCCTCCTCATATGGTACCGGCTTCCGATATTTCACATCCATGGACATGGTTACGCCAAACGCATCCTCCGACAAAGCCGCCCACATGGCCCGCAGCCCCAGTTCATCCAGCATGGTGGCAATCAGCCCTCCATGCACTCTGAGAGGGAAACTTTGATGAGCCCCCATATAGCGAAAAGGCGTCATAACGCTGCCGTCTTCCATATTGTAAAACTGTGCCTTAAAGCCTATGGGGTTATCCATACCACATACGATGCACATTCTGCTGTTTCTCTGTTTACTGATTACCTTCATCCGTCTCCCTCCGGCCCTTTACAGCCTTCGCTCCCACTGCTGCAGAATCGCCTCACAGTTGTCCACATCCACATCCTCCACTGCGGATTTTAACCCGGAGAACAACTCCTGCTGCCAACCTTCGTAACCATACCTGCTCATCTCCCGGATCACGTCCTCCATCTTGTCCATATCCAAATCCTCCAGCGCCACTCTCATCTCGCTGAAAAATATGTGGATCCTCCCGGCGGAAATCTTTTCCTTTCCGTCCTTCTCCTGTTTTTCTGTACAAAACGGCTCCAATATGGGCAGATACCCCATATATTGCAGTAACATCTCATCCGTGCGCCTGTGGATAAATGCAGAGTCCCTGGCATTCCCGGCTTTTTCCAGCGCCGCCGCTTTTTCGGACAGCCCGATTGCTCCGATTTGCTTGGAGGAACTCTTCAAAGCATGTACTTCAATGGTAAATCCCGGCCAGTCCTCCTGTTCCTCCAAAGCTTTAATCAGCTCCGCCTTCTTCTCGATAGAACGATAATATACCTTCAAAACCGTCCAGAACAAATCCTCACTTCCCAGAAACTTAAGCGCATAAGACACATCCAGGTCCCCAACTCTGATATTGGTTTTTCCTCCTCTTTGGGGCGTACTCTGAGCTGCCCGCTGGATTTTTTCAGGCGGAAGCCATTGTTTCACCTTCGACACCAGAATACGCAGTTCAATGGGCTTGGCTACAAAGTCATTCATACCCTCCCTGCAGAACATCTCCTTTGTCCCATCCACCGCATTGGCCGTCAGGGCAATGATAGGGACATCATTATATTCCGGATGGAAGCGCCGGATGATATGCGTGGTCTCCACTCCGTCCAGCTCAGGCATCATATGATCCATAAAAACAATGTCATAATGACGTTTGGTAATCTTATCCACCGCCGCCTTGCCGCTGATGGCCGTGTCAATCTTCATTTTAAGCGGCTCCAAAAGCCCTTCCGCAACGGTCAGATTGACGGCGTTGTCATCCACTATCAGGACTTCCGCCTCGGGCGCAATAAACTCAAAGCGCTTATCCACATTGTCATCCTCGGCCAAAAGCGTCTCCCCGTTTAGTATCATTGCAAGATTCAGCACAAATAACGGTTTTTTCACCACCATCAGATTTGGAATATCATATTTCACATGATCATAAAAATTGATCAGCAGAACGCCCGTTATCTCTGGATGATCTCTCACATAAGCTTCCACCACATCCGAAAAGAGAGGGTATTCTATAAAGAAAAATACCTTCTTGCCGCTTCCCTTCCCAGGCAGTACATTGAGTTCTCTCCAAGAATGCAGCGTGAAATATCCGACTCCAAGCTTGACCGCATCCGCGCTTAAACTGTCCCTCACATAGGGATTGGAGATCAGACCCGCTATCAACATTCCGGAAGGCTCCTTCACACTGATGCAGGGCGTCTCATCTTTGATCTCCTGCGGCAGAATAAAGGAAAACTGGCTCCCCTTATCGTACTCGCTCTCCACCCATATATTCCCATTCATCAGGGTCAAAAGCTGTTTGGAAATGGCGAGTCCCAAACCTGTGCCTTCAATATTGCGGTTCCTCTTGCTGTCCACCTGCTGAAAGGACTGAAACAATCTGGAAATGTCTTCCTTTTTGATCCCGATACCGGTATCTTTCACCGCCACATGCATTTCTATCTCATTTTCCGCTACCTTCGCAAAATCCATCTTCAGAAGAATTTCTCCCTTATGAGTAAATTTTGCCGCATTGTTGGCCAGATTTAACAGTATCTGCTTAATTCGGATATTATCGCCCAGGAGCTTGTTTGGCATACTGGGCGACACCTCCAATATCAGCTCCACATCCTTTTCCTTCAGCCTGGTCTGAACTATATTTGCCACATCATAAATCATGGACATGGGTTCATAATCCACCAGATTGATATCCATTTTACCGGATTCAATTTTGGAAAAGTCCAGGATATCGTTAATGATAGCCAGAAGTGACTTTCCCGCCTCCTTAATCTGGTTGATATATTCCCTGGCAGAAACGGGAAGCTCTTCCCGAAGCGCCATCTCCGCCATACCGATTACCGCATTCATGGGCGTCCTGATCTCATGGCTCATATTGGCCAGAAAATCAGACTTCATCTTTGCCGACTTTTCCACCTCGATATTAGCAAAATATACCAGGTACTTATTATAGGCCATGTCCGACAGGATATCCGCTATGATCGTCAGGATTTCTATGGCGTTATCAATCTCTTTCTGATCCACAATCCTGACCTGCTCCGCCGCCGCCGCATACGCCTCCTGATCCAGGCCCATTTCAGAAGCCGTCCTTCGCAGCGTCTCAGTTGAAAGTGACTCGGTCAGTATCTGTCCTCCGACAAAACAGCCAACCAGTTTATCTCCTGCCATGATGGGTGCGGAAAAATTCTTTAACCCCGCATGACAGACATATAATACGGGCTTCCCGTTTTTCACGGCAAGCTCCGCCCCCGTTTTATCGCACTTTTGACAGCGCTCACAGCCAACGGGAGACTTCCTCATATATTCCCTGCAATGAATTGAAAAATTAGACCCTTCCGTCACCATAATGCCGTTTTCATCCGTAATCAACGCCGCAATGCCTGTCATGGCAGAAAAATCATCCTGTATCCTCTGCAGGGTTTTGATATCAATCAAATCCGTCAGCAGCAATTCTCTATCCTTTTCCATTCAGATACCCTCCTGCAACATCAAGGACTTTCGCCCTTGATATTGCAACAAATACATGATTTAGTCCAAAACCTTAAAACGCTTCAGCCGATCACCTTGTGGATCACACCCAGCAGCTTATCACGGTCGATGGGCTTGAGCAAATACCCCTGGGGCTTCAAAGCAAGCGCCTCCTGAATCTTCTCACGTTCCGACACACCTGTCAGGAACACAACAGGAATCTCTCTCGTGGCTTTGTTGGCCCGAAGCTTTGCAAGCACCGCCGGACCATTTTCAACAGGCATTTCAAAATCCAGAAGAATCAGATCCGTTTTCTTCTTTTCCAGGAATTTCAGCGCAATGGAGCCGCTGACAGCCGTCGCGATATCAAATTCGTTATGGAGATGTTCTTTGATGGTTTTCAGCATCATCGGCGCATCATCCACCACCAGAATATGCCTGCGCTGCTTGCTCACAGCCGCCTTTTTCTCCTGCTCGAAATAATCCTCCTGGGAAAACAGCGTTCCCGAAACAGTAGTTTCCGTTTCGGACGATTCCCTCGGGAACAAAAAGCCTTCCAGCGATTCCTGTTCCTTCCTGGCCGCAGGATGCCACTTTTCCAAGAAGGCACTAATCTTTGTCTGAATCGCCACCGCCGACATGGGTTTCATCAAAGTCAGATCCGAGACATTGATTGCCACACGCTCAAACTCCAGACAATCCTCCTCATTGCCCACCAATACGAAAGGGATTCTGGAATCGGCCAGCTTGTGCTTCATGTTCACCATGCGAATCATATTGTCTCTTGTCTCATTGGCAATACAATATACAAAGACATCGGGCAAAAAATATCTCAAATGTCCTATGATATCCTCATAGCGGTCCGAAGTGGTCAAAACTTCAAAATCTTCATTCATGTGAGCGAAAAAATCACTGATTACAGTCCCGTTCTTTCCCGTAAGTAACGCCTTATGTTTCATGGCAATGCCTCCTTTCACTGCTATTTTCAATTTCCTTACTTAGTATTTCTTATAATTTATTTTACAACAAATTGGTCATAATTTCAATCGAATCGCATCTGCAACCGCCAAAAGTTTCCAACATATTTTCTTTTTCCACGGTCATACTAAGACCAAGATAAGTCGCAGCCAAAACACTTCATCTTGAACTTCAAGATAAGTGCAAAGCGGCACTTATCTTGAAGATATAATTCAATCATCAAACGGAGGTGAAAAAGAAATGTCAGGAAACAGAAGCAATAGAGTAGAAGTGCCTGAAGCAAAGGCAGCAATGGATCGTTTTAAGACTGAGGTTGCATCCGAGCTGGGTGTTAACTTGAAGGAAGGCTATAACGGCGATCTGACTTCCCGTGAAGCTGGTTCTATCGGCGGCGAGATGGTTCGTCGTATGATCAAGAAGCAGGAAGAGCAGATGAAATAAGTATAAGTTTTTCCGCAAAAAGGGCCGGGATAGAAATATCCTGACCCTTTTTCACGTTATAATACCTGGCAATAACTTTCTCAGTCGCCAAAAACCGCCCTGTAATCAGCCTGGAATTTGGATATTCCCGCATCCGTAAGAGGGTGTTTGATCATCTGCTCGATAACTCCATACGGAACCGTTGCAATATCCGCACCTGCCAGAGCACAGTCGGTTACATGTACGGGATTACGCACGCTTGCCGCTATAATTTCAGTATCCAGATCGGTGAGGGCAAAAATATCAGAAATCTCACGAATCAAGTCAACGCCCCTCTGGCTGATATCGTCAAGTCTTCCAAGGAACGGAGACACAAATGCCGCGCCTGCCCTGGCTGCCAAAAGGGCCTGATTGGATGTAAAGATAAGCGTGACATTCACCTTAATCCCTTCGGAAGAAAGCACCTTGCAGGCCTTCAATCCTTCCGCCGTCATGGGAATCTTCACCACCATATTGGGATGTATCCCGGCAATTTCTCTGCCCTCGCGAATCATGCCCTCCGCATCCGTAGTGGTAGCCTTTACCTCTCCGCTGATGGGCCCGTCCACTATGGAAGCAATTTCCGCAATCACTTCCTCAAATACTCTGCCTTCCTTTGCAATCAGAGACGGATTGGTGGTAACTCCGCAAATCACTCCCATGTCATTGGCCTTTTTGATATCCTCAACCTTTGCGGTATCAATAAAAAAACGCATAATAGTCCTCCTTTTTATTGTTGCTTGTATTCTTATTTCAGTATACTGAATTGTAAGGTAAACATCAAGTTTTTTTGCTTATCAGAACAATATTTTTTTGATATTCCATATCCAAGGAAGCATTAGCCCGGGCCGTCTTCCCTTTTTTATCCCACTCCCCCAGCTTTGCCAATACATCCAGGATTTCTCTCATGTCCGGAATTCGCCTGGAGGGTTCCGGATCCGTACATCGTTCCAGAAACCGCCAAAGTTCCACCCCCATCTTTGTCCCATAATTTTCCTTCCCAATCCTCCTCCCTCTTCCCGTCTCCCCCTTTTGACCACCGTCTGCAATGCTTTTCCCCATGGCTGTCCGCCCCATTCTTTTCCACCGCAGGTCATATGCTCCCCCTCTCTTCCCATCGGTCCCAAGAAGTGTCATCATGGTTCTGGCCCATCCGTATACGTCGCATGCCGCTGTCAATCTCACTGCTCCCCCAAGCTGCTCCGGAGCTGCAAACCCGGGCGTCCCCGCACGGGACAAGACTTCTCCGTCCATGGCGCAAATGCATCCCAAGTCTAACAGCTTGACTCTTCCGTCCTGCCGGATCATGGCATTGGCAGGCTTTACATCCCGAAACAAAAGCCGTTCCCGCCTCTCATGGAGATATCGCAGCCCCTCCGCCAGCTCCATGCCTATGTAAATTGCCTGCCGCAGCCCAAAGCCGTCCCGTCTTATGTTCATTTCCTCCAAGTTGCTGCCTGGTACATATTCCATCAGCAAAAATCCAATTCCATCCTTCTGCCACATTCCGTAATACCTGGGAAACAGGGGATGCTGCAATGTCTCCATGATCTTTGCCTCCCGCTTCAGCAGCTCCAAATCGGAGCTGATCTTGCAGGCTGCCAGCAGACCGTCCGCCCTTTTTTCCACACAATATACTTTGGAAAACGCCCCCTGGCCCAGGCATCTGCCACAGCAATAGCCCCTGTCTTCCAAAATCCACCGCTCCCATGGAGAAACCACTCCCTTTACATAACCCAAAACCACTACCTCCTGTTCCACTTCCATCCCAAGCAGAAACGCCCGGGATTGATCAAAGCCTGCTGCACTCCTACACCTTTTCACTGGTTCTAAAGAAAATCGCTCCCACATAAGCTGCACCGCGCCGTTCCGCTTCTTTTGCCAGCTCCCCAAGGCGCCTGTCCATCTGTCCCTGGGTCTCTGTCTCCCCCATATTCAGCACCCCTTTCAGCATGATCTCCGTGGCATAACGGCAAAAAGGTTCCGTCGTAAGCAGCAGGCCGATATCCGGCTCCATGATGCCCTCTTCCATATTCAGATCGCTTCCCGGGTCTTTGTACAGTATGCGCCTCACATGCCCATATCCAAACGCTGTATTAAGCAGGTAAATTCGCCCTGCCTCCCGACAAAAAAGCAGATATCTTTCCGCCAGGCAAAATACCCCTGCAATTCCCGTCTTCCGCCCTTTTGTCATTATCCCGCAGTTCTCCAGTTCCCCATCAACACGGCCTATCACCTCAAAGATGCTATTCCCAAGCTTCCCCCACTCCTTTTTCCGCTTGCAATACAGCTTCTTAATCTGTAGTCCGCGAAACCACCCAAGCATCTGTTCCGCCATATAACCTCCCGCTCTGTCGGCGTTTTCTCCCTCCCCCATAAACACGCAGGCAAAAAACACCTGCACTTCCCTGTAGCGATACTGCTGCAACAACAAAGAGAGTGCATTCTCTCCCTGCTGCAGATAGCAGGATGATAGAAATTTCATCTTCATACCTCCATAGCATTAAAACTGCCTAAAACCATTTGAATCAAAGGGATATAAGCTAAAATGATTTGAATTTGACCGGAAATCGGATTGTGAAAAATTCAGAACACGGCGCCGCACAGGAATAAAAGTGCGGCAGTCCGTGTATCAAGCATCAAGAGAGCAAAGAGACCCTTCACCCAATAATCACTTCATAAAGATATTTGCAAGATCATTAAAGAAAATAAAGACCATCAACACCATAAAAAACATCAGTCCTACAAAATGAACCATACCCTCTTTTTCGGGCGATATGGGCTTGCCCCGAACCACCTCAACCAGCAGAAATACCAGCCTTCCTCCGTCTAATGCCGGAACCGGAAGCAGATTTAAAATCCCTAGATTGACCGACAGCATCAATGTGATATTCAGCATACTGAGCAGAACGCTCTGCCAGCCATAATCCTTGGCGGCATCATAAGTCTTGCCCACCACATTCACCGCTATCCCAACGGGACCGGCCACATCCTGACGGCTGACCCTGCCCTGAAGCATCATTCCCAAGCTCTTGTAGGTAGCCTTCACGGAATAACGCATTTCATACCAGGCGTATTTCAAAGTATCAAAACCCTTTGGCTCCACATAATCCGCATTTATCAGTCCCAGCAGATATGTTCCCGAAGCCTCGTCGAACTGAGGTGTCAGCATCGCAGTTTGTCTTACACCGTCCCGTTCATAAACCACTTCCACTTCACCGCCACGGTAGCTGGCCTGCATATACAGAGATATCTCCTGATAGAGCCTGATTCTCTCTCCGTTAAGGGAGATAATCCTGTCCCCGTCCTGCAGTCCCGCCGCTGCCGCACCCCCGTTTTCCGTTACCTGTGTGGCAATCGGATCCCGTATGGCTATGATCCCTGTCATATTTACCATAATAAAGCCAATGATAAACGCCAGGATAAAGTTGAATATCGGTCCTGCAACCACCGTGGATATTCTGCCCCACACGTTAGCCTTCAAAAAAGAGCCTTCCCCGGGTTCCCCATCCTTTTCCGCCAATCCGTCCTCGCCCTCAAACATACAGGCGCCGCCGATTGGAAACAGCTTCAGAGAATATTTGGTATCGCCTCTATGAAAGGAACAAAGGGTAGGTCCCATCCCCACCGCAAATTCAATGACATGGATGCCGTTTGCCTTCGCCAGCAGGAAATGCCCGAACTCATGAGCTATCACTACCACGCCAAATATTACAATAAATAATATAATCGTGATCATTTACAGTTTAACCCTTCCTGTACATATTCATAGGCTTGCCGCTCCGTTTCCAGAATCTCTTCCACCGACGGAGAAGCAACGACATGGTGCCGCTCCATAGCCCTTGCAATCAGTTCCGGTATGTCCAGATAGGCAATCCTGCCCTCCAGAAACAATGCCACAGCCCTTTCATTGGCCGCATTATAGACCGTTGGCATACTCCCGCCCAGACTTGCCGCCCTGTAGGCCAGCGCAAGCCCCGGAAAAGCATCCGTATCCGGCTTCTCAAAGGTAAGCTGACCCAATTCCACAAAATCAACCCGCTTTCCCGCCAGATATCTCCTCTCCGGATAAAAAAGAGCATATTGAATGGGAAGCTTCATATCCGGCGTCCCCATCTGGGCAATGATCGCCCCGTCCGTATACTGGACGGCGGAATGAATAATGCTTTGAGGATGCACCACAACCTGAATTTTGTCAAGTCCCACACCAAACAGCCACTTTGCCTCCATAACTTCCAGTCCCTTGTTGACAAGTGTAGAAGAATCAATGGTAATTTTACGCCCCATAGTCCAATTAGGGTGTTTCAGGGCATCCTCCACCCGAATATCCTGCAGCTGCCGCCTGGTCCTTCCCCGGAAAGGGCCCCCCGAAGCGGTCAGCAGAATCTTCTCCACTTCGGCGGAACGATTGCCGGATAAGGATTGAAAGATAGCGCTGTGCTCACTGTCCACCGGCAGTATGGAGACGCCATGCTCCCTTGCCAGCGGCATGATAAGATGCCCCGCCGTAACCAGCGTTTCCTTATTTGCAAGCGCGATATCCTTTCCGGCCCTGATTGCGGCAATGGTAGGCCGGATCCCAATCATTCCCACAATCGCCGTCACCAATACCTGACTTTCCTCCATGGCTGCGATCTCCAACAGGCCATCCATTCCTGCAACCACACGCACCTGCAGATCCGCCACCCGAAGGCGCAGATCCGCAGCTGCTTCCTCCGTCCACATTCCCACCGTCAACGGACGGAACTCTCTCACCTGCTCTTCCATTTTCTCCACGCTGGAACCAGCCGCCAGCGCCACCACCCGGCAATCAGGATTGGCGCGAACCACTTCCAGCGTCTGCGTGCCGATGGAACCTGTGGAACCCAATATGGCTATCCTCTTCATATCATATGATTCTCCCTTCCAGCTCATAACCACAGCTGTTTTCTTTCCGCTTTACACCAACAGCAGCAGCGCCAGAAAGTACGTCATTGGTGCAGTCACAATCACACTGTCAAAACGATCCATAATTCCGCCATGCCCCGGAATCAATTTACCATAATCCTTAATATCCATATTCCTCTTAATTCCTGATGCCGCCAGATCGCCGACCATGCTCATCACAGCCCCCATGCTGCAGACCAGCGCGATCCCCCAGGCCATCCTGCTGTCCTGAATGGCCTTTTCCACCACAAAATAACCATACAGCCATCCCAGCAGCGCCGTGCCCAGCACACCTCCGATACAACCCTCCAGAGACTTCTTGGGACTTAACACGGGAAATATCCTCTTTTTCCCGATTAACTTTCCCACCACATAGGCACAGGTGTCACATCCCCAAGAGCTGATCAATATCATCCACACCATATAGATGCCATGAGGGTGTACTCTGGTCTGATATACAAACGATAACAGTACTGGCGCATAGAGAAATGCAAACACCGCCGCCATCAGCTGTGTGGCATGATATTTTGGAAACGCCAACACATAATCAAATAAAAAGGCAAAAAACGCCCCCACCACACACATCAAAAGCAAGGTATGGCTGTCCGACAAATACAGTACCACATAATAAGCAGTAATTCCCGCCAACCCCAGGAATTCCAATCCGCTGCGCTTTTTCTCTCCCGTTTGGCATTTCAGCGCCTTAGTCAGTTCCAGGAAGGCAATCATGGAAATCACCCATGAAATCGCCGCAAGCGGGACCCCCCCAGCCATATCGTAGTGACTGCCACAATGATCAGCACAATCCCGCTTGCCAATCTGCTCCAAAACATAAGGCCTCCTATTATCAGTTTCGTTTCTTACGTCTCAACATTCTCACGCCAATCCGCCGTAACGCCGGTTTCTATGATTATATGCCCTGACGGCTTTTATCAATTCTTCCTTTGTAAAATCAGGCCAGGCAATATCCGTATAATAAAACTCCGTATACGCAAGCTGCCACAGAAGAAAATTTGATATCCTCTGTTCGCCGCAGGTGCGAATCAACAGATCCGGTTCCGGCAGCCCCGCCGTATCCAACAGACCGCTTATGGTATCCTCCGTCACATCCTCCGGCCGCATCTGCCTTGTTGCTACTTTTCCCGCCAGCTTCCTGAACGCGCGGACCAGCTCGTCCCTGCCGCCGTAATTAATGGCAATCTGAAAATGAAGCCCGTCATTATGTTTCGTCGCCTCTTCCAATTCCAATATCCTGCTGCGGATATCTGAATCCAATCGGGACTTTTCCCCCAGCACCCTGACGCACATTCGGTTCTTCTCCGCCGTCTTCAGGCAGGTTTTCATATAATTGCGCAGCAGCTTCATCAGCGCATCCACCTCGTCCTTGGGCCGATTCCAGTTCTCCGTAGAAAAAGCGTAAACGGTCAAATATTGTATCCCCATTTTGTAAGCTTCCTCACAGATCACCTCCACGGTCTTCGCCCCCTGGACATGACCGTAATTGCGCGGCATTCCTTTTGCCTTTGCCCACCTGCCGTTCCCGTCCAGAATAATCGCCACATGACGGGGCATCTTCAATTCTTCACTCATCCCTGCTCCCTACACCGTCATGATTTCCTTGGACTTCTTCTCCATCAGTACGTCTATATCTTTGATATATTTATCCGTAAGTTTCTGCAGTTTATCCTCAAGCTGCTTGATCTCGTCCTCAGAAACCTCTGTCTTACCCAGCTTCTTCAGAGCGCCGTTGCCGTCCTTGCGAATATTCCTCACCGCAATCTTGCCTTCTTCCGCCTTCTTTTTCACTTCCTTCACCAGATCCTTTCTGCGCTCCTCAGTAAGCTCCGGGAAGACCAGGCGAATCACATTGCCGTCATTGGAAGGTGTGATCCCCACGTCGGAAGCCATAATTGCCTTTTCGATGGCCTTGATCAGGGACTTTTCCCAAGGTGCGATCTGAATTACGCGCGCCTCAGGTACGGTGATATTTCCCACCTGCTGAATCGGCGTGGGCGTCCCATAATAATCCACACGAAGCTTATCCAGAACATGCGGATTTGCCCGCCCCGCACGAATGGCGGCGTAATCACTCTCCAAAAACTCATATGCCTTTTTCATCCTGTCGTCATACTGCTGCAGTCTCTCGTCCATTATTACATCCTCTCCTTATTCGTTTATTCTATTCCGACTATTAAAGATCCCCCTTGCCCCTCCGGCACCCTATCCGACGAACACGGTTCCTCTCCTTTGCCCAGGAAACCGTAAGATATACCGTCACTCCCAGACCTTGTACGGTGCCATACGACAAAATAATCACCAGCCGTTCTATTATTTTACCGTAACCTTCGTGCCGGTAAAACATCCTTTCACACTGTTTACAATACTGTTTTCCTCATTGAGTCCAAACACCCACATGGGCATCCTATTATCCCTTGCCAGAATGGATGCGGTCATATCCACCACTTGAAGATTTTTTTCGATCACTTCCTCTATGGTGACTTCGTCATATTTTTTTGCCGCCGGATTCTTATTCGGATCATCGTCATATACGCCGTCAATGGACTTGGCCAACAAGATCACATCCGCCTCCACCTCTATGGCGCGAAGCACCACGCCGGTATCAGTGGAAAAATACGGGTGGCCTGTCCCCCCTGCAAAAAAGACCACCTCTCCCCTGGAAAAGTATCTGTTTGCCCTGTCTTTGGAAAAAAGCTTGGTAAAGGAACCGCATTCAAAGGGCGTCAGAATATCGGTCTCCATCCCCACAGAACGAAAGATTTCGGAAACATAAATACAATTCATGATCGTGGCAAGCATACCAATCTGATCCGCCTTAGTCCGGTCAATATTCTCGCTGGTCCTGCCCCTCCAGAAATTACCTCCGCCGATCACGATTCCGATCTGTATTCCTTCCTCCCGCAGCTGCTTCACCTGCATGGCCACCTTTCTGACTGTAGCCTCATCATAGCCGGTTTTCTTCTCACCGGCAAGCGCTTCCCCGCTTAATTTCAGCAATATTCTGCGCATCACCACCACATCCTTTCCTTTTGATTCAATGTTCCTATTGGAACTGCGTATCCCTGCAGACTTTCATTCCAAAGAAGTCCTTTCTCCGTTCTGCTCCTGCTCCTGCCATTTGATTTGCTGGACAAGCTTTGTCTCGTCCGTAATGGGCAAAATCTCGGTATCCTCCATCTTCATAATGGTCTCTATGATCGTGGGCAGCGCGTCCAGCGTGGTGGTCTTCATGGCGGAATCATGCATCAGAATAACCGATGTGCCATACTTTGGGATATTTTCCGTACAATTTTCCACAATCGTCTCCACCGGAAGCAATACACTTCCCCCGTCTCCGGAAGAAATATTCCAGTCAAAGAAACGCACTCCCTGCTTGTCCAGATACCTGGCAAACTCCACCATATCGCTCTCACTGACAGAATTGGCGCTGCCCCCCGGAAACCTGTAGAGGGTACACCTGACCCCCGTGATCTCATACAGATAATCCTGCTGCTTCTTAAAATCTTCCGCAAAGCTGTCCACCGAAGCATACAACTCCGCATACTTATGGCTGCCCGAATGCATTCCCAGCGTATGTCCCTCTTCCACGATCCGCTTCAGGGACTCTTCCACAATTTCGCCTTCCTTCCCCACCACGAAAAAAGTGGCCTTAATACCGTAGTCGTCCAAAATATCCAGAATCTCCTGTGTATGTGTGCTGGGGCCGTCGTCAAAAGTCAGATAAACCTTATGAGATGCGCCTACCTGAGCGGCAGTCTCCTGTATCTCATCCTTCCGGTCGCCTTCCTGTCCCATATCCTGACCTGAACCCTCACCGCTTCCGGAAGTTCCCGTTCCTTTTTCCGCAGCCAAAAGCTCTTCCGTCAACTGCTCCAGCCGCGCCTGCTGCTCCTGGGCCAACCGGGATAACTGCTCCACCTGCACGACCAATTTCTCTATGGTACCATTCAGACCGCGTATTCTGACAAGCAGACACCCGCACAGAGCGATCAGCATGATAACGGATATCAGCAGCATATGGATATTGCATCTTTTCAGCCGCCATACACGCTCATGTTTGTCCGCAGCTTTTTTATTACCTTCCTCCATATTTTCTCCCAAACCTTTCCGCTTCACATGTAGTATAGCATATTCCTCTTTTAGGGGAAAGACAAAAATGAAAAAAAGGGCACGAAAATGCCCTTTCTTTATTATAAGCTAAAAATTCTCTTTTATCCCCTGGCCCTGTTTCCTGATGTCTCACCAATGCTTGTGCAGCTTTTGCAGCAGGAACATCCGGAGCATCCGCCTCCACATTTTCCTCTTCCAATTCTCTTCAACTGTCCCCGCAAGATAAAAAACACCATCAACACCAATCCCGTTATAATAATGATATCCGCCATATATGCCTCCGTTTCACTTGTCCCTCTTTTGAGAATCATTCTCAATTAATAGAATATACTATTTTTTCTGATTTGTCAAGAGAGACTTTTTCTCACGGGAAGAGCCTTGTTACAAGCAGATTTGCAGGCGCGTTTTGTCGGGAGCAATCCCCCGGCAAAATAGCGTTCTATTGCGTAACAAATAAAAAACGATATAACTTATTAAGCTAAGGCGGTTTTTCGTGCAAACCACAATGAAACCTAGACGACATCAGGAAATCCAATAGCAGTTAGCAAGATATTGGTTATATTTTATAGTTCCTCACATCTTCCGGGATTTCATCAACAAGTAAATTCTTTACAACTTCTTCACTTCCGGCGGCATTCGCCAAATGCTCGCGCAAGCACGAAACTTGGCTCATTGCTCACGGGAATAAACAAAAAAATCAAAGAGAGGGAATTGTATTATGAACATGCATTTTAATTTCAACAATCCGACAAACCTTATTTTCGGCAAGAGTTCGCTGAATGAACTAGGAAATCTGCCAATGCCGGGAAAGAAAGCACGGGTGCTGATTTCCAACGGTAAGTCCACAAGAGAGAGCGGCTGCCTGGACCATACTTTGGAGCAGCTTGAAAAAACAGGCGTTGAAACAGCCCTGTTTGACAAGATTATGGAAAATCCGATTAAGGACGTAATCATGGAAGGTGCTTCTTTTGCGAGGGAGAAGCAATGTGATTTTATCGTTGTGCTTGGCGGCGGGGCTGTTATTGACTCTTCGACGGCGATTGCGGAAGTGGCAAGTATAAATGTAAAGCCGGTGAATCCGATTTCTTTTCCTGAAATCCCAATCCACCGGCTTCCCGTACTTCCTTACATTTTTTGTTTTATTTCGTCAATCGTCTCTGCCTTCCGGCACAGGGTACTGCCATACATCCACATTTATTACAACCGCCTTGGAAACAGCACGAAACGGGATATGGTTCCTCTTCTGATTCTATCATCGTTTCCCTATAAATTCCGCATATAAATTTTCGATAAAATGAGTCCGGATTAAAATGATTTCTCAGCTTATACCATATTTCTTCCGGAACATTTTCATATCGCCGCATGGATCCGTCCTTTGACATTCTGATTTCCAGTACGGCACATTGGGGGTCATATCCCATGATCTCGATTAGCGTGCTGTAAAAACTGATATAGTAAATGGTTTTACCCTCCGTTCAACATTGTCTACAGGTTTCTGTTTTGCTAATCGATCTCTCAATATGTATATACAAAGGCGCCCGTATCATTTTCGCCTTCCGTATATCCATTTACATCCGCATAATGTACGCAGGTTATTCGATAGGTGGCGTCTTTCACGGCGTTTGCATATGGTATACTAATTCCCATTATGGAACGATTCTGTGATTCTCCTCCATCGGAAACTGCTACAGTAGACCAACCATACCAAACTTTTTTCATTATTTTTACGTCTTTCACACCAATTACAGATGCCATTCCTGAAGCATTCGTAGTAATATCAATATGCATGGCCTCATCATCACCACTGACACTAATTATGCAATTATACAGCATGGTATATGGCATATTACTATCTGTGTCACTCATAATTTCTGCCTTTAACATCTCTGGACTACTTTCTGTGCTCTCTACGCTTTCCAAATCAGACGTTTCTGCCGCCAATAAAGTCAACCCTGGAGCCCCTGCAAGCAATGTTGCAGACAAAACCAAACTCAACATCATTCTTACTGCTTTTCTCATTTTCTTTTCTCCTTAGTATAGTGTATTGAAGGGCACCTTATCTCCTTTCACATAAAACCTTTTTAAATTACCCTCCTACTTATTAATGACTTGAGATGGCATTTTATTACAAAATATTTTTTAATTAAATTAACTATATATTTTTTATAAACCCCCAATATGTTTCAATCATCCCCTTTAATTCCTCCAGGTTATCTTGTCCATGCAAAAAATATTTACAATTATCTTCATAAAAGCTTATCACATAGTGATCTTCTCCTGTCTCATCCTCTTTATAATATATATCCATCTTTTTCTCATCTACATCAAAACTATCTACATAATTATAATCTAAAAATTCTTCTGTGTTAAATGATATTTTATCATAATATACCATCATCCCTAACTGTATACGCTTTTGTCCTGTCTGATCGGAATAAGTGCTCGTTATTTCACGCAAATTTCCAAGTTCTTTGGTTTCAAAACACTGCCACTCATATCCTTCCAGCATTTCAAACTCATCATTAATTTCAATCCATTCTTTAGCCCATTCAGGTACATCTTTTTTTTCATAATAAAGACAGGCATCCCTATTATCAGTTACTTTACCTAGATTCTCCGGCGAAGTCACCATCTGCGTCCCGGTGTCATCGCGTTTCAGCCAATGGAAAAACCCGCTTTCGCTTCCTGCTCCCGCCTGAGCCGTGCCAATCACCGTAATTATCATCACTGCCATAAACGCGGCAGCAATTATTTTATATCGAGCCTTCAAGCTCCCCATACTACTAAGCTTCCCGCAGATTCCATGCCTTTTCTTTCCGGGCTCCTGATTGCTTCCCGCCAATATTCCGGAAACTGCCGGCGCTTTCTCTAGCTTCTGGTGATTTCCCTTCTCATATTCCAACGCTTTTTCAAAGGTCTGTTCTTCCTTTCTCTCAAGCCTCTGCACACTTTCGATTTTTCCATTTGCCCCTGACCCGGGCCTTCCGGGTGTCCCGGCCCTTTGTCTTTGCCGTATCAGAAATTCCCTGGCAATCCCCACTTCCTGCACTTCCCAGTTGGCCATATTCCAGACCACCCCCGGCTCCCACATCACAAACCATGCGCCCCGCCTTTTGAACCCACACAAATCTTTCCGCCCAGGGAGCGTTTGATTTTTCTCCGCTCCCTCTTCCGTTTCTTTTTTCTTCTTTTCAATCCGCCTTTGAGCCAATGACTGAAACCGCTTCCAGGCTTCCTCCGACGGTGAGACTTCTGTCTCCTCAAGGGGCGCCAGGCTGTCCAGCAAATACAGAATCGACTCCACCGCCTTTTCATCGTATTCTTCCTCCGACGCATACAGGGTATACCATTCCAACTTTTTCGTCAATTCTTCCGCCAGTAATGACCTGTTCTGAGACGTCTTTGCTTCGTTCCCCTTCTCCATCCTGCCCCTCCTCCTAACGTTCCAACTCATTACGCAGCTTCTGCGTCCACCGGGACAGCCGCACTCTCATATTGTTATCCGTAATCCCCTCCGCTTTGGCCAATTCCGCTATGGGAACGCCGAACAAATGATATTTTTTTATCAAATTCCATTCTTTCTCGCCGATGGTAATCGGCGCCGTCATCTCAAGTTCTTTTATGTTAAAATTGGGATCCTCTTCCGCCAGTTCCGGCTTTCCCTGATCCAAAGGCTCCATGCACCAGTATCGCATCCGCCTGTGAAATTCCAATATTTTAAATCTCGCCGTGCGCAGCAGCCAAAGGTGAGGACTCGGATGTCCCCACAGTTCATCCTGTTTCAACAATGCCGTATAAAAAGTCTCCTGCACGATATCTTCCGATATAAATTTGTTTTGAAACACACGGTACACATACTTGTACACAAAATCATAATTTTGATTATAAAACTCCGCAAATCCATTAATCGCAGATATCTCTTCTCCCATCTTTTGTATCGCCATCCCATCTATTACAACTAACCCTGAATCCCCCTGTCCTCTAACTTTATGCTTTTATGCCTGCCTTCCCGGGCAGATATATTCCTTGCAATCCTGCAAGTCAAACGACAGCAGCCCACCTGTCCCAATCAAATAAGGGCGTTTTCAATATTCATTCTATCCACATGTCCGGTTTCGCGTTCCGTCATGTCAAAATCAACATGCTGCATAATAAAACAAAAGGCTCCTATTTGGAAAAATCATGGAACTATATCGCCAAACGAAAGCTCAAAATATCGCCGCGCCCAGACCGGGAATGAATTCTTCAGATACACCCTAGCACTAATTTACCATTAATTCCCACATTGGAAAAGCACTTTTACGATAGCAGATACATTTGGGAAAAAGTTTACATTTTCTAAATTTCTTGCAGAAACCCGTTTCTTATATTATAATAAGTCACGTGAGATCCGGATATTATTTCCCATATCTACAGAAAGGATAGCTGAGGCAGGCTCAATCGGATACAGCACTGCCACTCAGTGTGCCGGTACATTTACATTTCGCCGAATGACTTGCCTGAATTTCCATCTGCCAAGAGTTTTCACTCTTTGTTGTCGTCGGTCAACGATGCCACCGCATCGCCTCCCTCCGCCGCCTTGCAGACTGAAAGTTCATTCTGCGTCATTTAGCTGAAAGAATATGTGTCAGTACACTAGATACAGCAAGGTAATAAATTATGAGCTTTGAATTCATAAAAAAGCTGCCCACTCCGGCAGAAATCAAAGAAGAATATCCTCTCCCCCAGGCACTTGCCCAGATCAAACAGGCAAGGGATGAAGAAATCAGGGATGTTATCACAGGAAAGAGCACTAAATTCCTGGTTATTATCGGCCCCTGTTCTGCGGACAACGAAGATTCCGTATGTGATTACATCAATCGTCTGGCAAAGGTAAACGAAAAGGTCAAAGACAAGCTGATCCTGATTCCCAGAATTTACACCAATAAGCCCCGAACCACCGGCGAGGGATATAAGGGGATCGTTCACCAGCCAGATCCTGAGAAAAAGCCAGACTTTCTTGCCGGGTTGATTGCCATGCGCAAAATGCACATCCGCGCCATTGAAGAATCCGGCCTTACAGCTGCAGATGAAATGCTTTATCCGGAAAACTGGCGATATGTGTCCGACATTCTGTCTTATGTGGCAATCGGGGCACGCTCCGTGGAAGATCAGCAGCATCGCCTCACCGTCAGCGGCTTTGATGTTCCCGCCGGCATGAAGAATCCTACCAGCGGGGATCTGTCCGTCATGCTGAACTCCGTTTATGCGGCACAGCATCCCCACTCTTTTATTTACAGGGGATGGGAAGTCCAAACCACCGGCAACCCCCTCACCCATACCGTCTTGCGCGGCGCCGTCAACAAGCATGGCAACAATATCCCTAACTACCACTACGAGGACTTAAATCTTCTCCTGGAAATGTATCAGAAACTGGAACTGGAAAACCCTGCCTGTGTCATCGACGCAAACCATTCCAACTCCGGAAAGCAATACGAGCAGCAGATCCGTATCGCCAAGGAGGTAATGCACAGCCGTAAGCTAAGCGCCGACATTCATCGTCTGGTCAAAGGCGTCATGATCGAGAGCTACATAGAAGAAGGCTGCCAGAAAGTAGGCGGGGGCATCTATGGCAAGTCCATCACGGATCCCTGCCTGGGCTGGGAAGATTCCGAAAGACTGATATATGAGTTGGCGGAATATGATTGACCTACTTTCAGAATATTTTTAAATATCCAAGGAGCAAATAGGGATTGATATACCCTTCCAGCAGGCAGCCAAAGGCCGTTATCAATATAACTGCCAGCAGCTGACCTGCTTTTCTAATCCAAAAAATCCTGTCCAGGGCTTCATAACCGCCTCCGTTCCTGTTGTAAATACTGTGAAAAACCGTTTCACACCAAAAAAGCATTGCCAGCATAACGGGTATGTAGAGAAGATACTGAGGCAGCACACTGACAATCGCCAGCAGAATCCCCTTTAAGCCATACCGTATTGTCAGAGATGTCAGCAGTACTCCGGCGGACATCCCATACCAGAACACGATTCCCATACAGGCCGCCAGCCCAAGGTAAGTAGTTGAAATCACTGCCAGAATCAACAGCTTTCCAATTCTTTTACGCAAAATATAGCAAAAAAGAGCACTGTTGTCAACGGTCATGTATTTCATATTGTACAAAGTGTACTCATCAAACAGACCTGTCTCTTCCAACAAAATGCCCTTTCCTATATTTAATACAAAAACCCCCACCAACAATCCCACACAGAATACTGCCAGAAAATTATGCCTGCCAGGATATAATCTGATGTTCCTCCCTGCCAAACGCATCCGCTCCACCGCCCTTCAATGGTTACACTTCGATCGCCGACGGTTCCACACACTTCCCACCGGACATTCCATTGTATGCGTTTGGTCCACTGTCTATGCAGATGTAAAACATCAAACCTTCCCTCTTTCCATGGCACGGCGCCAGACACTATGGGCGCTTAAGAAGCCTTGTATTATGCGCCGTATCTGGCTGCATAGGTTAAAATGCCACAGATGGTCTTGGAATCCTGTATCTTACACTCAAATATCATTTGTTTTAAATCTTCCAAAGAATAAGCCTCCACCTGAAGCACCTCGTCTTCATCCAGATGCTGACGTCCCTTCTTCAAATCTCTGGCCAGATAGATATCTATCTTCTCATTGCAAAAGGCTACGGTGGTATAGATGGAATTCAGCAGTACCAAGTGTTGGCAGGTATATCCCGTCTCCTCCTCAAGCTCCCGCATTGCTGCAGCTTCCGTTGGCTCTTCACGTCCGTTTAAACCACCTGCGGGTATCTCCAGCGTCTCCCGCTCAAGGGCATTTCGGTACTGTCGAACCATAAGCAGTTTACCGTCCTCCCGCACTGCCACCACCGCAGCAGCTCCCTTGTGATCTATCAAATCCCATTTTGCCACATTTCCGTTGGGAACCAACATGGTGTCCTGATAGTAGTCCAAAAGGACCCCTTTGGCCACCAGTTCCCGCTTCAACCTCTTATATTCTTCCATATGATTCTCCCCACAACTGAACCCATATCCCCGGTTCGCCCACATCCAATTCCACACGCAGCAGCTTGTATTTGCTTATGCTTCTCCATTGCCTTTCAGGAGTTTTTCCACACTTACCAGCTTCACGCACAGCACAAACAGATCCGCAGCCATGGCCAGTTCTTCCGGTGCCGGATATGTGGGTGCCAGACGTATATTGCTATCCTTCGGATCCTTACCGTAGGGGAAGGTGGCGCCGGCTCCCGTCAATACCACACCTGCCTCCCTGCACTTTGCCACAATGGCCTTGGCACAGCCTTCCATGGACTCAAAAGAGATAAAGTAACCGCCGTTTGGCTTCGTCCATTCTCCGATACCCAGCCCTGACAGTTCCCTGTCCAACACTTCCAGCACTGCCTCAAACTTATGACGCATCTGCTCCGCATGTTTTTTCATATGCCTTGCAATACCGTCCACATCCTTAAAATAACGCACATGACGCAGTTGGTTGATCTTATCATATCCAATCGTCATAATCGACAAGCTCTTCTTGATCTCCTCCACATTTGCCTTGGAAGACGCAATGGCCGAAATCCCGGCACCTGCAAAGATAACTTTGGATGTGGAACAGAATTCAAACACCAAATCCGGATTCCCCGCTTCCTCACAAAGGGACAATATCTCCGGCAAGGCGTCCTGTCTGTCCTCATAGAGATGGTGCATCACATAAGCGTTATCCCAATAAATACGGAAATCCTTTGCCGCCGGCTTCAGATTGGCAAACCGTCTTACCGTCTCCTCCGAATAGGTATAGCCCTGGGGGTTGGAATACTTCGGCACGCACCAGATTCCCTTGATGCTCTCATCTTCAGAAACCAGTCGTTCCACCATATCCATATCCGGCCCCTGAGGGGTCATCGGCACATTTACCATCTCAATTCCAAAATACTGTGTAATCGCAAAATGTCTGTCATATCCGGGTACAGGACATAAGAATTTCACCCGATCCAGCTTGCACCATGGCGTACAGCCGCCTACTCCGTGGGTCATAGAACGGGAAACCGTATCGAACATAATGGCAAGGCTGCCGTTGCCACATACAATGACATTCTCCCCCGGAACCCCCATCATATCTCCCAACAGCTTCCTGGCCTCTGGAATTCCTTCCAAAACACCGTAATTACGAACATCCACACCACCCTCAGTTTTCATGTCGCTGTCCGAATCCAAGGTATCCATGAAGTCCATCGCCATATCCAGCTGAGACACCGCCGGCTTACCTCTGGACATATCCAGCTTCAAGCCCTTAGCTTTTTCTGCTTCATACGCCTTTTCAAGCTCCGCCTTTAATGATAACAATTCTTCTCTTCCAAGATCCTGATACGCTTTCATGTTTATTCATTCCTCCCTGCGTGATTTGGCACACCAATCATAAGTTTGAAAGTCCGGCTCCCCACAACTGAAGGTGATCCGGCCTTGGTGATCGGGCGGCTGTATTATTGGATAATCGTATACAATCATACACGCCTTCCATATCATACTATAAGATTTACCAATATACAAGAGGAAATTTAAAAAACTGTAATGATATGCCCTTTTTTCGTTACTTTTCACGGGGTGGGGAAGCACTGGGGCTGCTTGCCCAGAAACTTTCCGAGGCAAATACCAATGGCTTTGTGCATAATACATTGACGCATAAGCACCATTTTTTCGCATAAGCGATTCATGGTCTCCGTCTTCAATCAGTTCACCCCTCTGCAAGACTAATATTCGATCTACATATCTAGCCACAGCTAGCCTATGCGAAATCAAGATACATGAACGGTTTTTCATCATCTCAATAAAATTCGCATATAGCTCATTTTCCGCAACCGGATCCAGTGAAGCAGTTGGCTCGTCCAATATCAAAATTTCACT
Organism: uncultured Acetatifactor sp.; assembly: GCA_910578185.1. Lineage (GTDB taxonomy): Bacteria > Bacillota > Clostridia > Lachnospirales > Lachnospiraceae > Acetatifactor. Next base: position 3,494 of record CAJTPN010000029.1, on the reverse strand, counting down.
ATCCCGGTAACAGGTTCTGGATAAAGCCAGCCTCTGCCACTGTCCTCCCGAAAGCTCGATGCCGTCCTCCGAAAGATTCCCCAACGGCTGCTGCAGCTTCTCGGCCAGCTCATCGGACAGCCCCTCATGCAGCGCTGCTTTCTCTTTCAGCCGTCTCCTCCAGCTGCATAAACGACAGATAATAGTCCAAAAACATAATCCGCCGCTGTAGCTCGGAATATTTATCCCCAATTTTACGGAAAGAATTTATCATCTGCTGAAGTGAAGCAACCAGGGTAACGAACAGACCGATCGTAACCGTCCCTTTTATAAAGGAATCCACCAGAAAAAGCAGAATAATCGCCATCCACGCCACTACCACCAGTTCGCCACATTCATAAACAAGCTGTGACTGTATCGTCCGGCGATAGCGCTCTTTCACAATCAAATCGGATAGTTTCTTTCTCTTTTTCAGCAAAAAAGCTACTGCGCCTGCCACCCGCAGATCATACACCACCGCTTTGTTCCCCAGCATCTGCTCATAGCTTTCCATCAAGCGCTCCTCTTGTGTCTGTTCGTCATACAAATTTGCCATGATGCGCATCCGTCTGAAATCAAAAAGCAACATGATTCCAAAAGCTAACAGCCCCAATATCATGCACCAGACAGAAAGGCTTGCGAAAACAACGGCATAACAGAGCGCACTAATTATTTCAGAAAACAGCTCCAGAAAAGCATTGAAAAATTGCAAAATATTTTCTTGGGGTGCGTTCCCCATACGCTTTATAATGTTTAGGGTCTGCTCCGACTCATACGCTGAATACTGGATTTTAGAAAACTTGTCCAAAACTTTCGTTGAAAATTGTCCATAAAGCTTTCTTTTCATCCTTTGCTTTCCCATACTGTTCTCATAGGTGATTAAAAAAGATAAAAAGGCAACAACACTGAAATACAACATTTCCAAAACCAGGCTCCCTTTTTCGGATATTGCAGTGTCTATAACCCTTCCTCTGAAAAAGAGCAGCGCTGGCCCCAAGAATGCAGTACATGCCATCGTAAGCAGATATCCCGCCATTTCTTTTCATTATTGCACCTCTTGGATTAAAGTTGCTTAAAACGTGTAGGAAGTTTCTGCGAAAGTAAAAGTTTTATCATTTCCCATTACAGTTCCTCTCATCATTGGATACCGCGGAATCCAAGTACCACCTGCTCTGTTTTCTGGTCCTCTTTCATATCCGACTTTTTCCAAAGCTATATAGTAGCTAAATGGTTTTTATATGTAGTGTAATGCCCAATCGAGATGCTTCTCCACCCCGTGAAAAGTAACCATTTTAACTCTGCCCGTTTATTCACCGCTGAACCTTCATAGCGACGGCAGCCGACTCTAAAGCCGACTGCCGTTCCTAACCATCATTATATTCCATAAAAACATGCCATGCATCATTTTACAATGCCTCGATCACAAGACCATGGGCAATTCCCGGCACGCTCTTACCCTCATTAAAACTGGTTTTGCTCAACAGCGCACCGGTTGGCATAAACAAAACTTTCTTCCAATTATTTTCCTCCAACTGCTTCAGAATATACGCGGACAACGTAACTGCACTGCAGCCGCAGCCGCTTCCTCCCGCATGGGTATCCTGGGTCTGGGCGTCAAATATCTCTATGCCGCAGTCCATATGCTGTTCCGAAATGTCGTAACCCCTGTCATTCAAGAGATCAATCAATACTTTCTGGCCCACCTTGCCCAGGTCGCCAGTGATAATCTTATCATAATCTCCCGGTTGACTTGCAAAGTCAATAAAATGCTGTTCCAGCGTGGAGGCAGCCGCAGGTGCCATACAAGCTCCCATATTCATGGAATCTTTCAGTCCATAGTCCACAATCTTACCTATGGTCATGCCGGTAATGCGGGCTCTTGCCTTTTTTGCCCCTGTACCTGGACTCCCCGAAAGTACAAACGCTCCGCTTCCTGTGACAGTCCACGTAGCCGAAAGCGGGCGTTGACTGCCATACTCCAAAGGAAATCGAAATTCCTTTTCCGCGCTGGCAAAGTGACTGGAAGTAACACAAACCACCTTGTCGGCAAAACCTCCCGATATACTCATGGCTCCCAGGGTCAGGGATTCTCCGCAGGTAGAACAGGCGCCGTATACCCCCAAAAGCGGAATCTGGTAAGTGGAGATTCCAAACGAAGTGGCAATGGATTGTCCCAGCAAATCTCCCGCAAAGATAAAAGACACATCCTCCGGTTTCAAACCTGCCTTCTCCAACGCCATGCCCACTGCGTCTTTCTGAAGGCTGCTCTCTGCATCCTCCCATGTCTCACAGCCAAACATGTCCTCCTCTCCCACTTTGTCAAACAGGAGACCCAAGGGGCCTTGTCCCTCCTTTGTTCCCACAACGCTGGCACTGTTTAAAATATAAACCGGTTCTTCCGGCTTCACACTGGCTTTTCCTAATTTCTGGCTCATAGATTTTCCTCCGGGTCCTAGATTGCTCACGTACCGGACCTTTCTTTTCCCTGGTCCGAATCTTATCTGGCAAAAACCGCTCTCGCGTAATGCTATTTCCCATTATATCCCGTCCTTTGAAAATCTATGCAGTTATCCGCTAACATGACCCTGCCCGGAAGCTTTATTCTTCCGCCTCCTCCATCACAAGGCTGCTGACCACATACAACACTTCTCCGTTATATTCCACTCGAGACCAGCCGGAATCGGCACTGATTCCTGTGCGATGTGCTTTTTCTCCATTATTCAGTTGACAGCTGACCGTATCGTCTCCTTTCAAAGTGCTGGGTTCCGTCCTCAAGTTAACATATTGTTTGGGTGAAATCCAATCGTCGCAAGCCGTAAACACAATTACTCTGCCTGTGGACGTGCTGATCCGGTCGGGATCCGCAGGCGGTTCCGGTATTTTATAGTTTAAGTCAGTGGTCAGATATCGGCTCACCGCATAATAAGTCTCACCGTTATATTCCACTCTGGACCAGCCGGTATCCTGGTTGATTCCTGTCCTTACAAGCACTTCCCCATTTTGCACCTGGGAAAATATAGTTTCCGCACTTTTTGCGGTGGGCAGGAAGCGCAGGTTTACCTTATCCTTAGGTGTGACGGTTTCTTGTGTGGCGGTAAAAACCATGGCCACATTTCCAGAAACCGGAAAATGAGCATCCGGATCCGGTGTGGGCTCTGTTGCACTGCCAGATACAGCCAAGGGATCCGGTGTGGGCTGTGTTGCACTGCCAGATACAGCCAAGGGATCCGGTGTGGGCTCTGTTGCACTGCCAGATACAGCCAAGGGATCCGGTGTGGGCTGCGCTTCACTGCCGGATACAGCCAAGGGATCCGGTGTGGGCTGCGCTTCACTGCCGGACACGGACAGCGGATCCGGTGTGGGCTGTGTTGCACTGCCGGACACGGACAGCGGATCTGGTGTGGGCTGTGTTGCACTGCCAGATACAGCCAAGGGATCCGGTGTGGGCTGCGCTTCACTGCCGGACACGGACAGCG
>CAJTPN010000028.1:7664-36762 GCA_910578185.1 uncultured Acetatifactor sp. | reverse complement strand
TCCGCGTAAAAGGCAATGGGATCGTCGATTCCCTTTTGCTGGAGTTCGTGGACGTACCCAATGGGTTTGTAGGAACGATGGGCGCCGCCCCTGCGCTTGGGATCATAGAAACTCTCATAGATCTGCAGGTAAGTACCTTTTTTGTTATTTGTTTTTTTAAGAAAATAAGCCATAAAAATCACCCTCTCCATTATAGCACTATAGCACTATATAGTCAAGGATAAAAAAGGAAATATGTCAAGTTTATAAAAGAGGAAAAAAGTCAGTATTTCTGCTGACTGGCATAGTGTATGGTATTAAATTGCCCCTAAAGAATTATAGTGCTAAATCCTAAAGACGGGGGTGTTTGATTGGTTATTTACTTTCAGCCACGGTATAACAGAAAATTGACAGAAAATCAAAAAAAGAATTGACTTTTGGTGCGGAAGATGTTATTATAATACTTGCGTGATGCATTGGCGGAAGTGTCGGAATTGGCAGACGAGCAAGACTAAGGATCTTGTGACAGCAATGTCGTGTGGGTTCAAGTCCCATCTTCCGCATGATGTGGCAGTAGCCGCAAATCAAAGGTTTCTTTAGAGAAATCAAAGGTTTGCGGCTATTTTGAGTGCGTCTGGTGGCGCACGTTTCTTAAGGGTGCAAGTTGTCAACGGCTTGCCAGTGAAAGTTTGGTTCGGAGTAATCGCCAGTGAGCTCCATAGCAAGCATCCAGTGCTTTTGGGTGACCGATTGTGCTGAAGTGGTGTATGCCTATCCTTGATGCTATCAGGAATGTACATAAAGACCATATGGACAGTGCGCCGGACGGCTCCAATGCCATGAAACTAATTAAGGACGCACAACGGGCATTGGCTGTACCGGGTTTCTATCTTGATGTGTTTGCCTCCCTGATGTGTACGCAGCTGCAAGTCAGGTATGAAAAACATCATGAATAAATTTCCGGCATATAAAGATTCTCCATTGAGCAGGATGAATCTATATTGTATTGAAAGCAAACTACTATAAGAAATAGAAAGGAATATGCAGATGGATGAAATGGTCAAGATACTAGTGCTTCATCCGGTTAGTAACGACACTTTACAGTGCTGGAAAAATTTGCTATTCTCCATTAAAATCGGTATTGGAGGATGCAGATACGCCGCACTACATTGTCACGCTGACAAACGATGAAATCCAGGAACTGAAAGCCTTAATACAGAAAGGCGGAAAGGGTTACCGCATAAGACATGCGCAGATACTACTGAAGCTGGACCAAAAACCTGAAAACAAGGCATGGACATATGACCGTATCAAAGACGCGTATGGAGCTTCCCGCACCACTATTGCAGGCATTGCGCAGCGGTTGTTTTAAAAAGTTGACTCTGCCCTCAGGAAATGTGGAGTCAATCTACTCTGGCAGCGATAAGAACGTAATGACCAAGCTAAACGAGTATCTGGACGGGAATGAGGCGGTTCTAGCCGATATCGGAAATACAGAAACTTTTGTTCTACAGTTCTGGAAGACTTTTTCTAGACACTATTTTTTTGATTATTCTCAGGAGCGGTATCCGTTGAGAAACCTGATACATGCTGCCGAGGAGGATAGCGTTTACATAAAAAATTAATGGAGGAACTGTAAAATGGCAAAGATTACTTGGGAAAAGGGTAGCGTACCTGTAAATATGGAGGTAAGGCAGGTGTATGGTATCTTCTTTGACCGCCAGGGAAGAGTTTTGCTACGAATAGAGAAGGGCAGATATAAGCTGACAGGGGGAAAGCCTGAGGAGAGTGATCCTGACTATTATGCTACCCTGAGAAGAGAACTCCGGGAGGAGGCAAACTGCTTGGCAGGAGATCTCCGAATGGTTGGTTATCAGAAGGTAAATGACGAAAATGGTGCTCCTGCATACGCACAGATTAGAATGGCTGGCATCATTGAAGAAATCGGCGAAGCAAAGCCCGACCCAGATAGACCAGGATGCGTATATGGCAGGGTGTTTGTGTCCCCACTTAGGGCTGCAGTTCTGCTGAACTGGGGGCAGGTGGGCGTAAATCAGATTTATGACGCCGCAGTTGAGGTTCAGACACACTTCAACATAAAGATAATGGTTGATGATATGCTAGTAAACGAAGAGAACAGACTGAAATGGCTAATAGAAAAGGAGGATTAATGGTGTTTATTCAATTTTACTATGGAAAAAGAATGGCATTCGGGCCTGTCAATGAAAATATTCCTGGCTTGGGTGGTTCGGAGGGATCTCTGTTAGTTCTGTCTAGAGAGTTGGCTGGGAGAGGGCATCTTGTAGAGGGTGTATAACGCTTGATGGACACCGGGTGAATATGATGGTGTTTAATGGAAAGGCGCTTGGGAAATAGACAATGCTGAAACACCAGATGTCAGAGTTTCTGTGAGGACAGCTGACTCGGTTCTGAAGAATGATGCCCCGGTACAGATATTTTGGATGCTCGATGACAGGCCGGAAGGGGAACTAGTAATCAAACATAATCAGACAAGAGATATTAAGATGATAAGCAGAATTTTATATTATTCTTTTCAGCAGGTCTGAGGTTTTAAAAAAATATATAGTAGCCATTATTATGTTGATTGTATTTAAAGTGATTGGGACAACGATAGCAATTTATACGCCTTCTCTAATTATAGGAACAGTGGAAAAGAAATTTGCTGTTCTGGAAGTGCTTTTTGGTATTTTAGTACTTGTGGGTGCTAATTGTATATATTTATGCGCAGATGCAGTGCTACAACATAAAGTGCGAACAGATGGAAAGATAAAAATAATTGATGCCAACTTATATTGCATATTATGGAAGCTGGCATTGCCGTACTGACACAGCAACGTTTTGGGTGAAAGACAGAAAAGCTGTCGGAAATGCCCGGAAAGCTGTAATAAACCAAACAAGTGATTTAACAGCCGCTCACAAGAGTGGCATTTTTTAACCATTGGACATGTGGTTTACCATTTACCACCATAGCAGACAGTTCCCGGAGAGGGAGAGGACTATAAACAGTATAGCTTTATAATATGAGGCACCTGGCAGTGTTGCAGATTAGGAAAATTATGCTATAATGCAAAATATAGAAAAGTGAGAAAGCAGCAGGGAGGATTGTGAGGTAATAAATGAGAAGAAAAGTTTTGTTAATTGGCGCTAATGGCTTCGTAGGCCAAATAATTGCTGAGAGTTTAAAAGATAATTTTCAAATGATACCGACGGCAGGACACCACAAGCCAGAAGATGGATATCAATTAGCAGTGGAAGAACCGAATGAATTAGTGAATATTTTATCTCACGAAAACCCAGAAATCGTAATTTCTTCTATTCGTGGAAACTATCAGGCACAGCTGGAATTTCATAAGATGTTAGCAAATTGGCTGGCTCCAAAAGGGAAACGTTTAATATATATATCTACGGCCAATGTATTTGATGGTAACTTATCAAAACCTTGGACAGAAGACGACTTGCTGAATCCAAAATCCGATTATGGATGTTTTAAACGTGACTGTGAGAATATGTTGGAGAGCATGCTTGGAGACCAACTGACAGTTTTACGGCTGGCCGCTGTCTGGAACGTTAATTGTCCAAGAGTTCGACAATTAGAGTTACACAGCCACAGTGGGGAGCCTTACCGTACTTACCCCAATTACATGATAAATGTAACGTTTGCAGAACAAATAGGAGAATACACAAAGTATATTCTTGACCATAATTTGCATGGGATTTTTCATGTGGCAACTACAGATACCGTTAATTATTTTTCTTTTGAAAAAATGGTCTGTAAAGCACTTAAAATTAAGTTACCACAATTCGTAGCTGAAGCAGCGTCCGAAAAAATATTCTTTGCCATTCTTCCTGGAAGGAAAGAAATTCCCAATAAATTGCAAATGACAGTTTCAGATGTATTGTCGGCATTAAAAAGTACACAAAATCAACAATTTCCGGTTTGATGTGGGGAATAGCTTATGACTTTACTGCTCCACCGCTTTCGCAGGCAGGATGTGCGGAGGAAGCAACATCTCAGAGAATTCAAAAGTTTTATAAAAAGTTCAGGGATATATGGTATATGGGTGTTGAATATATGAAATAAATCTGTTACAATAAGCTGTAGATTTATGCAATTCGTCCATTGGCATTGGACAATGCGAGATGGTACGAGGGAAAACAGACCGTAGAAAGGTATGGATAATCCGTGAAAATAGTTGACAAAATATTTGGTACACACAGCCAGCGGGAAGTGAAGCGCATTTCGTCGCTGGTAGATAAGATTGAAGCGCTTAGGCCTGAAATGCAGGCGCTTTCCGATGAAGCTCTGCGGGGAAAGACTGCGGAATACAAAAAGAGGCTGGAAGAGGGCGCTGCGTTGGACGACCTGTTGCCGGAGGCCTATGCCACCGCCAGGGAAGCGGCCAGGCGTGTGCTGAACTCGGAGCATTACAGGGTGCAGCTGTTTGGCGGTATCATTCTTCACCAGGGGCGTATCGCTGAGATGCGCACGGGTGAAGGTAAGACGCAGACGGCTATTTTGCCCGCTTATCTGAATGCCCTGGAAGGAAAGGGCGTACATGTGGTGACGGTTAACGACTATCTGGCAAAGCGAGACGCGGAGTGGATGGGACAGGTGCATGAGTTCCTTGGGCTGACAGTGGGAGTAGTGCTTAACAGCATGACTTCGGAAGAACGTCAGAAAGCATATCAGTGTGACATTACCTATGTGACAAATAATGAGCTGGGCTTTGATTATCTTCGGGATAATATGGTGGTTTACAAGGAGCAGCTGGTGCTGCGGGATCTGCACTTCTGCATTATCGACGAGGTGGACTCAGTGCTGATCGACGAGGCCAGAACTCCTTTGATTATTTCAGGACAGAGCGGTAAATCCACCGCACTTTATGAGATGTGCGATCTGCTTGCCCGCCGTATGCAGAGGGGCGAGGACGTGCAGGAGTTGAGTAAAATGGACGCCATCATGGGGGTGGTACAGGAGGAGACAGGGGACTTTATCGTGAATGAAAAAGATAAGGTCATCAACCTGACAGAGGCAGGAGTAAAGAAGGTAGAGGAATTTTTTCATATTCAAAATTACGCAGATCCGGAAAATCTGGAAATTCAGCATAACATTATATTGGCGCTGCGGGCTCATAATCTGATGTTTAGAGACCAGGACTATGTGGTGAAGGACGATCAGGTGCTGATTGTGGATGAGTTCACGGGGCGTATCATGCCCGGGCGCCGTTATTCGGACGGTTTGCATCAGGCCATAGAGGCTAAGGAACATGTGAAGGTAAAAAGGGAGAGCAAGACGCTTGCCACCATTACGTTCCAGAACTTTTTTAATCTCTTTGAGAAAAAATGCGGTATGACCGGTACGGCGCTTACGGAGGAAAAAGAGTTTCGTGAGATATACGGCATGGATGTGGTGGAGATCCCTACTAATTTGCCTGTGATCCGTATTGATCAGCAGGATGCCGTTTATAAGACAAAGGCGGAAAAGCTGGAAGCCATTGTGGCGGCTGTGGAGGAAGCCCATGCCAAGGGACAGCCGGTTTTGGTCGGCACAATTACCATCGAGGCCAGTGAAGAATTGAGCAGGCTACTTTCCAAGCGGGGATTGCAGCATAAGGTGTTGAATGCAAAATTTCATGAGCTGGAGGCGGAGATTGTGGCGGACGCCGGAGTTCACGGCGCCATCACCATTGCCACCAATATGGCGGGCCGAGGTACGGATATCAAGCTGGACGAGGAGTCCAGGGCTGCGGGCGGTTTGAAGATCATCGGCACGGAGCGGCATGAATCCAGACGTATTGACAATCAGCTGCGCGGACGTTCCGGACGACAGGGCGATCCAGGTGAATCCAAGTTTTATATCTCCTTGCAGGATGATTTGATGAGATTGTTTGGATCCGAGCGGCTGATCGGCATGTTTAATGCCATGGGCGTGCCGGAAGGACAGGAGATCGAGCATAGGGCTTTGACGAATGCCATTGAATCCGCACAGAAGAAGATCGAGAATAATAACTTTGGTATCCGCAAGAATCTGTTGGAATATGACAGGGTGATGAGCGAACAGAGGGAAATCATATATGATGAGCGCCGCCGGGTCTTAAATGGTGAGAGTATGCGTGATTTTATCTATAAGATGATTACGGATATCGTGGAGAATTGTGTGGACATCAGCATCAATGAAGACGCGGAGGTGGAGGACTGGAATTTTAAGGAGCTTAATACGCTGCTGATTCCAACGATTCCACTGGAACCGCTGACTGTAGCCCGGGTGCAGAAGCCTAAGAAGAACAGCCTGAAACAGCAGCTCAAGGAAGAGGCGGTAAAGCTTTATGAGAGCAAAGAAGCGGAGTTTCCCAATGCGGAGGCCATCCGCGAATTGGAGCGGGTGATTCTGTTAAAGGTGATTGACAGGAAATGGATGGATCACATCGACGACATGGAACAGTTGCGTCAGGGGATTGGCCTGCAGGCATATGGCCAGAGGGATCCGCTGGTGGAATACAAGATGAACGGCTACGACATGTTTGATGAGATGACACAGAATATCAAGGAAGAAACGGTACGTCTGTTGTTCCATATCAAGATGGAGCAGAAGGTGGAGCGGGAGCAGGTGGCTAAGGTTACGGGGACAAATAAAGATGACACTGCTGTCAAAACGCCTGCCAAGCGAAACAATGCAAAGGTATATCCCAATGATCCCTGCCCTTGCGGCAGCGGCAAGAAGTATAAGCAGTGCTGCGGGCGCAAAGCATAAGAAAGGATTGAGCCAAGCCCCAGGGAACTGAGTGAAAAATATATTTTAATGAAAGAGGGTGACGTTAAGTGGTAGAATTAGACCAGATGAAAACAGAAATTTTGTCTTATGAAACTCCATTAGCGGAAGTGAGGGATTCACTTTGACCTGGCAAACAAGTCAAAGCGCATAGAGGAGTTGGAGATGGAGATGGAGGCGCCGGGGTTCTGGGATGATCCGGAACGCTCTAATCTCAAGATGAAGGAATTGAAGAACCTGAAGGATGTGGTGGAGGGCTGCAGCAAGCTGTCCAATCAATATGAGGATATTCTTACGCTTATTGAGATGGGATATGAGGAAAACGATGTATCGTTGATTCCTGATATCCGTGCTGAACTGGATGAATTTATCGGCGAGTTTGAGGCGTTACGTCTTGACACCTTGCTTTCTGGTGAATATGATAAAAACAATGCCATTTTGAAGCTGAATGCCGGGGCCGGCGGTACGGAGAGCTGCGACTGGTGTGGGATGCTTTATCGGATGTATACCAGATGGGCGGAACAAAGGGGCTTTCAGGTGGAAGTATTGGATTACCTTGACGGAGACGAGGCAGGAATCAAGTCGGTTACCTTTCAGGTAAACGGAAATAATGCCTATGGATATTTAAAATCCGAAAAGGGTGTTCACAGGCTTGTACGGATCTCTCCTTTTAACGCCCAGGGAAAGCGCCAGACTTCTTTCGTATCTCTGGACGTGATGCCGGACATTGAGGAAAATCTGGATGTGGAGATAGATGAGAAGGATCTGCGGATAGATACTTATCGAAGCAGCGGCGCAGGTGGTCAGCATATCAACAAGACCTCTTCGGCTGTGCGCATTACGCATATTCCTACGGGAACTGTGGTACAGTGTCAAAATGAGCGCAGCCAGTTCCAGAACAAGGACAAGGCAATGCAGATGCTGAAGGCAAAGTTGTTTTTATTACAGCAGGAAGCCAATGTAGAGAAGCTGTCCGATATCAGAGGCGATGTGAAGGAAATCGGTTGGGGTAATCAAATCCGTTCCTATGTGCTGCAGCCATATACCATGGTGAAAGACCACAGAACGGATGTGGAGACCGGCAACGCAGAGTCGGTGCTGGACGGATCGTTGGATCTGTTTATCAACGGTTATCTGAAGTGGGTCAATGCCAGAAATAGCGAGAAAGAGGGGGATTGAGGAATCAATTTCGCAGTTCCTATTGGATGCAGACAGGAATTATGTGGTGTTGTGATTAGCCTGAGTCCCAGGAGAAGCATATCTGTGACTGAGTAAAAAAAAGAGGCTGTGGGAAAATGTGATTGATAGCCGATCATTTTCCCAGGCCTTTTTTATTGTGACGTTTCATCTTACTTAAGATTGTGAATTTGTCCCTATGGGGTTCATCATATCCAGGAAAAAATAAGTTCGAGTCATATTCTTGTAGGGTTCCAGCCAGAGAAAGCCGATGCCAAAGCTTAAGATGCATAACAGCGTCAGAGGCAGGAAACTGGCTTCCATGCAGAACAGTCTTTTGCGATTCCCTTTCATTCTACGCCAGCACAGGGTTAGGGTTTCCTTTGCGGAATTTTGAGGAAAATCCAACATGAAGTAAAAGGAAAGCCGAATTCCCAAGTTGACGGGAAGATAAATGCAAGTGCCCAGGATCAAGGCGAGCAAAGCATAGAACAACCATTTTGTCTCTCCGGTATTTAGAAATGGCTGGAGCAGATACTGGCTGGGATAGAGGCATATAGCCGTACAAAGGGTTGTCACGCATGCGATTACCAGGATTTTCGAGGAGTCTGTTCTGAATCCATAAAATAAGTCTGTTACGGATAAGGGCTGTTTACATGCCATATTCAGATAGTAAAGCGTGATACCTGCGTTTAACACATAGAGCAGAGCGGACGCCGCCAATAACAATAAGTCAAAAAACAGGGAGACGGAGGTTGCGGTGCTTTCGGAACCGGTACGGGAATAAACGGTATATACCGTAGCGGTGGCAATGTTGCTGATTAGAAACTGCACTCCGTTTGTAATAAGAACGGATAAAACCTGAAGAAGAACAACGCCCCCATATTTTCCGTCCAGTGTGTCTTTTGCCTTGTTTTTTAGTTCGAATATTTTCTTGTATTGCATCATGTGCCATCTCCTATGCACTTTTGACTGCCGGCTGTTGGGTGCTCTAAACCGCGTAATCCAGGTTCATGCCGGCATATTTTGTTCTGTCTGCGGATTTTAGATTTTTCTGGTAAGGATTATCTTCGTTATAATATTTAATCTGGGTATGAGTGGTGCCTCCAGACACATAGGTTCTTCCGCATTCTGGACAGACCGCAGTGTGAATGGATACGGAAGCGGAAACCACCTTCCCGTTTTTCATGGCGGCCTTTTTGTAGGCGTTGGAAACATGCTCCTGCTCGTGGGCGCGCACTGCCGATCCTGCGCTTTCCGGGGATACGTGCTGGGGGCTTTTGAAAGAAACCATTTCGTCGGAGCCGTCCTGGTATTTACGCTTTTTGCAAGTCTGGCATTCTTCTGAAGGATCCTTTTGGACGCCTTTATTTTCCTGTTCTTTGTTCCCTTGGATACCGGGGAGTTGTCTGCCGTTAATGCGTTCGTCTTCCTGGGAAGAAAAAACGGATGGCCCCAGGCTGTTTTGACCAAAACCCATTGGGGAATTGCCGTAAAAATTCGAACCATAATAATTGAGTGGCGATAACATCATAAAAAATACCTCCTAGTCCAGTTGGATTTTCTTGCGCTTGTGTCCTTCCGGGCGCTTTTTGCTTTGAGACAAATTTTTACCATTTTATTTTGCCGCAGGGCTTCCACAAATGGAATATAATTTTACCCGCCAAGTACGAGGCTGGTAGTTATCAAGCTGCTAATGTTGGATACGATGCGTCATACCGTTTTTACATTTCATGTAAGACGGCAGGACGTATGAAAGTTATTGTTCAAAGGTATAGCCGTAATATTCCATGAATTCTATAAAATCTAAACCGTACATTTGCTGTGTGACAGCGTCTAATTGGCTGCGGAATGCTTCGTTTTCCATAAAGACAGGCAGCATGGCAAAGGAGTAAACGATCATGACCAAAGCGGTAAAAATACCGATACAGGAAAAGACAATTCCGATTACGCAGGTAGAATTCATCCGCTTTCCCTTGCGATAGGTTAAAACGGCAAAAAGAATGCCCAGGGCGCCAAAGGGAAGGGATAAAAAACCGGTGCAGCAGGTGGTTATGGACAACAGACCACACACGCCGGAAGCCACCATAAAGCCCTGACCGTAAGGTCTGTGGGTTGGCTGGTTGTAATAGCTGTTGTTGGAGGCATTGCTGTTCCATTTGTCCCACTGGTCGTTTTTGTTATTCTGTTGGTTACCGCTGTTGTGGTTAAAGTCCATTGGCCAGGCTCCTCGTCCTTAACAAAAAGTATTGTTTTCTTTTTACTATACTTTACCATTTTATAGGAAATATGTCAAAGGAATGGGAAGGGTTTCCTTTAAAATATTTTACGCTTATAAGCCGTTGCACCTTGGGGCGGCGTGGGTGTGAAAAGTGGCGAATCGTTAACGCCAGCCATGATAATTTTGCCATGGGAATTGACATATTTTGGAGGAGGACATATAATGATACAGGAGGTATCCGCCTTATTTCGCAGGGCGGTTTTTTAGTAGTAAGGAGGGGAGAATAACACAGAATTTCATATCAGGAAAAGGTTTATCCCAATCAAAAGAAAGGTATGGTTAGTTATGGATATTTATCAGAAAATTACAGAGGAGCTGAAGGTGGAAAAGTGGCAGGTGGAGGCTGCGGTGAAGCTTATAGACGAGGGCAGTACCATCCCCTTTATCTCCCGATATAGAAAAGAGGCTACAGGTTCTCTGAATGATGAACAGCTCAGGGACCTGCACGAAAGGCTTTTGTATTTGCGCAATCTGGAAGAGAAGAAAGAGCAGGTGCTGGGCAGCATTGAGGAACAGGGAAAACTGACGGAAGAGCTGAAAGAGAAGATACTTGCGGCCCAGACGCTTGTGGTGGTGGAGGATTTGTACCGCCCTTATCGTCCGAAGAGGAAAACCAGAGCCAGCGTGGCCAAGGCCAAGGGACTGGACGGACTGGCAGAATATATCTTGGCCCAGAACGCTGCCGGGCCGGTGTCGGAGGAGGCGGCAAAGTATGTCACAGGGGCAGATGTGGAAGAATCGCTTCAGGTCAGGACGCCGGAAGAGGCATTGCAGGGTGCAAAGGATATTATTGCGGAGAGTATTTCCGACAATGCAGACTACCGCAGCTATATTCGCGAAGTTACCATCGAGGAGGGCGTTATCGTCAGCACCGCAAAAGACGAAAAGGCGCAGAGCGTATATGAGATGTATTATAATTTTGAGGAGCCCGTGAAAAAGGTGGCCGGACACAGAGTGCTGGCATTGAACCGGGGAGAGGCGGAAAAGGTGTTGTCTGTAAAGGTCAATGCGCCTGTGGAGCGGATTCAACGGTTTTTGGGAAAAAAGACTCTTATATCTGATAATCCGTATACTTCGCCGCTGTTGCTGGAGGCTATGGAGGACAGCTATGACCGGCTCATCGCACCTGCGATTGAGCGGGAAATCCGCAATGAACTGACGGAAAAAGCGGAGGACGGGGCGATCTCCGTCTTTGGAAAGAATCTGGAGCAGCTTTTGCTGCAGCCGCCCATTGCAGGGAAGGTAGTGCTGGGATGGGATCCTGCATTTCGAACAGGCTGTAAGCTGGCCGTGGTGGATCCCACCGGAAAGGTGCTGGATACAAAGGTGATTTATCCCACCGCACCCCAGAATAAGGTGGAAGAGGCGAAGGCCGAGCTGAAAAAGCTGATCAAAAAGTATGGCATAGACTTGATTTCCGTAGGGAATGGTACGGCTTCCAGAGAATCTGAGCAGATTATTGTGGAGCTTTTGAAAGAACTGGACAAGCCGGTGCAATATGTGATTGTAAATGAGGCGGGAGCCAGCGTGTATTCCGCCAGCAAACTTGCTACAGAGGAATTTCCTAATTTTGACGTGGGGCAGAGAAGTGCGGCTTCCATCGCCAG
The DNA here is from genome assembly GCA_910578185.1 of uncultured Acetatifactor sp. Classification (GTDB taxonomy): domain Bacteria; phylum Bacillota; class Clostridia; order Lachnospirales; family Lachnospiraceae; genus Acetatifactor. Next base: position 24,929 of record CAJTPN010000028.1, on the reverse strand, counting down.
AAGACTGCAGGATCCCCTGGCGGAGCTGGTGAAGATTGATCCCAAGTCCATCGGCGTGGGACAGTATCAGCATGACATGAATCAGAAAAAATTAAGCGATGCATTGAGCGGTGTGGTAGAGGACAGTGTGAACAAGGTGGGAGTGGATTTGAATACCGCGTCAGCGTCTCTTCTGGAGTACATATCCGGCATCAACAAGACTATTGCCAAGAATATTGTAGACTATCGGGAGAAAAACGGCCGCTTTACCAACAGAAAGCAGCTCCTGAAGGTTGCCAAACTGGGACCTAAGGCCTTTGAGCAGTGTGCAGGTTTCATGCGCATCTTGGACGGTGATAACCCTTTGGACGCCACCAGCGTTCATCCGGAATCTTATGAGGCGGCAATGAAGCTGCTTGAACGGTTGGGGCTTACCATGGAGGATGTCCGCGACGCGCAGAAAAAGGCGGCGGAGAAGAAAGCCTTGGGGCAGACAGGCAAAGGAAATGGGGCGGCCGCAGCAAGCGGCGGCAAAACATCTCAAAGAAAGCCGGCGCAGAAGACTATGCGTGTGGCTAATACCAATACGGCAATGGGCAAGGCGTTGGCGGCAGCCATTGGCATGGGGACAGGAACGGAGACGGCATCATCGCCGGCACCTTCCTTGGAGACCAGCAATGGCAATGGGAACGGCGGTAAAGCGGCGGCTTCCGGGCTGGAGAAGCGGGTTAAAGATAAGAAAAAGCTGGCGGAGGAACTGGGTATCGGTGAGATCACTCTTACGGATATCTTAAAAGAACTGGAAAAACCTGCCCGCGACCCCAGGGATGACATGCCAAGGCCCATTTTGCGAAGCGATGTTTTGGACATGAAGGATTTGAAACCAGGTATGATTCTGAAGGGAACGGTCCGCAATGTTATAGATTTTGGCGTGTTTGTGGATATCGGCGTTCATCAGGACGGATTGGTGCATATTTCTCAGATCACGGACCGCTTTATCAAGCATCCCTTGGATGCGGTGAGCGTGGGGGATATCGTGGAGGTACAGGTGCTGGACGTGGATGTGGCCAAGAAGCGGATCAGCCTTACTATGAAGTTAAATGCAAAGGATAAAAGTGTAAAATAAAAGAAAATTCCTATTGACAAATACCGGAAAATGCGATAAAGTTAGTACGCTAACAATATGGTTAGTGTGCTAACTTTTTGCGTGTAAGAAAACCTGGAAGGAGAAGGGAGGAATCATGGAAAAAGGAGAGGAAAAAAGAATTTCATTTTTACTGCGGGTCATTCACAATCAGATCAAGGATATCATTCACAAAAGTTCGCCGCGATTTGAAAAAGGCCCAAAGAGTCAGCTGCAGGGAGGTATTCTGGGATATTTGTACTACCATGACAAAGAGCCGGTGTATCAGAAAGATCTGGAAAAGGAATTCAGGATTTCCCGCGCTACCGCAACCAATACACTGCAGGTTATGGAGCGGGACGGCCTTTTGATGCGTCAGGCAGTGGATAAGGATGCAAGGCTTAAACGGATCCGGATGACGGAGGAGGCGTATGCAAATCATATGCAGATTGAAGCGCACATGGAAAAGCTGGAGAGCAGAATGCTAAACGAAATGTCGGAAGCGGAAGTGAAGGAGCTTCGCAGGCTGTTGGGAATCCTGCTGGGAAATCTGGAGGGCCTTGCAGCGGAACTGGATTTTGAGGAATTGCCGTCATAGATGGCATACAATACCAATACAGCAAGGATTCGAGAAGGAGTCGAATCAAATCCACAAGTGAAGTCAATAAGTTTGCGTTCTGCCAGAGCAGGTCTTCGGACGCTTGCGGAACGGATAGTAGAAAGGATGTGTAAAAAATATGTTAAGAACACTAGGTGCTCAGATCAAAGAATTTAAAAAAGATTCTCTTCTGACCCCGTTTTTCATGATCGGAGAGGTGATCATGGAGACAGTTATACCGCTTCTCATGGCATCCATCATAGACGACGGTGTGGAAGTGGGCAATATGAAACATATTTACCTGATCGGGATCCTGATGGTCGGTGCGGCGCTGATCGGCCTCACTTTTGGCATCATGGGAGGGAAATATGGTTCTCGGGCTTCTGCCGGGTTTGCCAGAAATCTGCGGAAGGCCATGTATGAAAATATTCAGACTTTCAGCTTTTCCAATATAGATAAGTTCAGTACTTCGGGGCTGGTGACCAGGCTGACTACGGACGTGACCAATATGCAGAACGCGTATCAGATGATCCTGCGCATGTGTATGAGGGCTCCGGCTTCTCTGATCTGTGCCATGGCCATGAGTTTTGTCATAAGCCCCAGGCTTGCCAGTGTGTATCTGGTGGCTGTAATCCTGTTAGGTGCCGTACTGGCGCTGATTGTGAGTCAGGCCACAAAGCATTTTATCCAGGCATTCCCCAAATATGACGCACTGAATGAAAGCGTTCAGGAAAACGTATCCGCTATACGGGTGGTGAAGGCTTATGTCAGAGAAGAACATGAAATAGAAAAGTTTAAAAAGGCCAGCAATAATATTTATAAAATATTCTGTAAAGCGGAGGGGATCGTGATTTGGAATAATCCTGTGATGAATTTCACGGTCTATACCTGTATTTTGCTGATCAGTTGGATTGGCGCCCATATGGTTGTTCAGGAGACCCTTACCACCGGACAGCTTATGAGTATGCTGACTTACTGCATGAACATATTGATGAGTTTAATGATGCTTTCCATGATCTTTGTCATGATTACCATGTCGGTGGCCAGCGCCAGACGTATTTGTGAAGTGCTGGAGGAAAAACCGGAATTGACAAATCCTGAGGAACCTGTCCATGATGTGAGAGATGGCAGTATCCTATTTGATCATGTATCCTTTTGCTATAAGAAGGATGCGGAGACGCCGGTGCTGAAAGATATCAACCTGGAGATTAAATCCGGAGAAACCATTGGAATCATAGGAGGAACCGGAAGTGCAAAGTCCAGTCTGGTCAACTTGGTCAGCAGACTGTATGACGTAACGGAAGGACAGCTTAGTGTGGGCGGCGTGGATGTGAGAAATTATGATATGGAGGCGTTGCGCAATCAGGTGGCGGTGGTGCTTCAGAACAATGTGCTGTTCTCCGGCACGATCCTTGACAATTTGCGATGGGGCGATAAGGAGGCGTCGGATGAGGAATGCAGACATGCCTGTGAACTTGCCTGTGCCGATGAGTTTATCCAGAAAATGCCGGAAGGATATCAAACATATATTGAACAGGGAGGCACTAATGTGTCCGGAGGTCAGAAGCAAAGGCTTTGTATTGCCAGAGCGCTTTTGAAGAAGCCCAAGGTGCTGATATTGGATGACTCCACCAGCGCGGTGGATACGGCGACGGATGCAAAAATCCGGAAAGCCTTTGCGGAGGCAATTCCAGGTACCACAAAGCTGATTATTGCCCAGAGAATTTCCAGTGTGGAACACGCCGATAAAATCATTGTCATGCACGACGGTCAGGTAAACGGGTTTGCATCCCATGAGGAGCTTCTTGCCACTAACGAAATATACCGTGAGGTCTACGACGCACAGATGAGCGGCAGCGGAGACTTTGATGAGAAGGGAGGAATCTGATATGGCGGATGAGAGACAACCTAAAGTAAATCAAGGGCCAGGCGGTCCCAGAGTAAGGGGGCCAAGGCCAAAGCTTGAAAATCCAGGCAAATTGTTTAAACGTGTTATGGGCTATACCCTGAAGGATTACGGTGTGTGCTGGGTGATTGTGGTAGTATGTATTTTTGTCTCCGTATACTCCAGTTTGCAGGGGACAATGTTTATGAGGACGCTGATTGACTCTTATATCGTACCTATGGTGGGAAGGGAGAATCCGGACTTTGGGCCGTTGGCAGGAGCCATTGGCAGGGTTGCGATATTTTATGCCCTGGGTGTGATTGCTTCCTTTACCCAATCTCGCATCCTGATTAATGTGGCTCAGGGAACGCTTAGGAATATCAGAAATGATATGTTTGAGAAGATGGAGCGGCTTCCCATCAAATATTTCGATACGCATGCTCACGGGGATATCATGTCTCTGTATACAAATGATATTGATACCCTGCGGCAGATGATCAGTCAGAGTATCCCCCAGATGCTCAACAGTGTTATCACGGTGACAGGCGTGCTGGTTTATATGTTGATACTGGATATTCCTCTTACGCTTGTGACCCTTTTAATGGTAGGGATTATGCTTGTTACCACCAAGAAGATTGCATCCCTGAGCAGCCGGTATTTTGTCCAGCAGCAGAAGTCCATTGGCGCTTTGAACGGTTGTATCGAGGAGACGATGACAGGACAGAAGGTGGTGAAGGTGTTTTGCCATGAGGAAGAAAGCCTCAATCAATTTAATGAGCTGAATGAGCAGCTTTTTGACAGCGCCTACAAGGCGAATAAATTTGCCAATTTTATGGGGCCCGTAAATCTGCAGCTTGGAAATTTAAGCTACGTGGTCTGCGCAGTGGTGGGCGGTATTCTTGCCATCACGGGGATATCCGGTTTGACGTTGGGGGCGCTGGCAAGCTTCCTGAGCTTTAACAAGTCGTTTAACATGCCCATCAACCAGGTGAGTCAGCAGTTTAACAGCATCATTATGGCGCTTGCGGGCGCGGACAGAGTTTTTCGCCTGATGGACGAAACGCCGGAACTGGACGAGGGCTATGTGGAACTGGTCAACGCGGAGCGAAAACCCGACGGTTCGCTTATGGAAAGTGAGGAAAGGACAGGGCTGTGGGCGTGGAAGCATTATCACAAAGCCTCCGACACCACCACTTATGTGGAGCTGAAAGGGGACGTGGTATTTGACCATGTGGATTTCGGCTACAATGACGACAAAATGATCCTGCACGATATCGAGCTGTATGCGAAGCCAGGGCAGAAGATTGCGTTTGTAGGGGCCACCGGTGCGGGAAAGACAACGATAACCAATCTGATCAATCGTTTTTATGACATTCAGGACGGAAAGATACGGTATGATGCGATTAATGTGACTAAGATCAAGAAGAGTGATCTGAGAAGATCTCTGGGAATCGTGCTTCAGGATACACATCTGTTCACGGATACCGTGATGGAAAATATTCGTTACGGAAAGCTGGACGCTACGGATGAGGAAGTGGTCCGGGCCGCGAAATTGGCAAATGCGGACGGCTTTATCAGACGGCTGCCGGATGGTTATCAAACCATGCTTCACGGCGACGGGGCCAATTTGAGCCAGGGACAGAGACAGCTGCTTGCCATTGCCCGGGCTGCGATAGCGGATCCGCCGGTATTGATTCTTGATGAGGCTACCAGCTCCATTGACACCAGAACGGAGAAACTGGTACAACAGGGAATGGACGCACTGATGAATGGACGCACTAATTTTGTCATTGCCCACAGGCTTTCCACGGTGAGAAACAGCGACTGTATCATGGTTTTGGAGCAGGGACGCGTTATTGAGCGGGGAACCCACGATCAGCTGATTGAGCAGAGGGGAAAGTACTATCAGCTCTACACAGGAAATGCCATCGGGTTAGAATCATAACTTTTTTGGGGAACTTTGCCAAAATGATTGAAAAAATTTCCTCATCGTATTATACTGAAGATAGAAAAGAAAAGTATTATGCTCGGGTGACTTTGGCCGGGCAGGAGAGGAGTGTTTATGAGAATATCGCCAATCAGCAATGTGAATTTTAATTCCATCCATGAGAGAAATAATTCCATTTATGGGAAGATTGCCAGCGGCAACCGGATTCAGCGGGCAAAGGATGATGCGGCGGGGCTTGCCATTGTCAACAAGATGAAGATGGAAAACAATGGCCTGGACGTGGGAGCTTCCAATATCAAGGACGGTATTGGCGTTGCCAACATCAAAGACGGCGCCATGGGAACCATGGTGGACTCCCTACAGAGAATCCGGGAGCTCAGTATACAGGCATCCAACGGCTTATACGGCGCCTCCGACAAGAAGATGATACAGGGCGAGATAGACCAGCTTTTGCAGGACATTGAACGCACTGCGGTGGGAACCAAGTATAACGAGATGAAGCTGATGGACGGCAGTATGGCGGATATGCATATCGCATCTAACGCCGACGGTACCGGCATGAAGATCGGTATGGAAAACGTGACCCTGCAGTCTTTGGGAATCGACGGATATGATGTGACCAAGAACTTTAACATCGAAGATATTGATGCCGCCATTGAGAGGATCAATTCGGCCAGAGGCAAGACAGGAGCCGTCACGAATTCTTTGGAACATGCCTACAACAGCAACACCAATACGTCCTTGAATCTGGTAGGCTCCAGAAGTCGTATTGAAGATCTCGATATCCCCAAAGCGGTATCCGAAAAGCAAAAGAACAGACTGCTTGAGGATTATCGCATGGGTATGATGCGCAAGAGAATGCAGGATGATGCAAATGTGCTGAAACTGTTTGGAACGATGTAACGGAGGGGATACCTCTCTGAATATTGAAAAGAGGTCAAAGTCTGCCTGAGCTGATTTGGAAGAATCGGGGTGTTGCTTCGGAGCTTGGAGGGACATCATTAGGCAGACTTTGGCCGAAAATATTTTAGATTTAATGTTGACAAAGTTTGGAACTTGTTGTATACTTAGAAAGTCGGTTGTGCAGACAAGCAATTAAAAGGAATCTTAGCTCAGCTGGGAGAGCATCTGCCTTACAAGCAGAGGGTCATAGGTTCGAGCCCTATAGGTTCCAGTTCCGATGAATGTCGGTGTAAAGACGGCGAGATAGCTCAGTTGGCTAGAGCATGCGGTTCATACCCGCAGTGTCGAGGGTTCAAATCCCCCTCTCGCCATGAAGAGAAGTCTGAAATCCTTGTATAAGGGTGTTTCAGGCTTTTTTGTTATAGAGGTAATCAAATAGAGGAACGATTATTTATCTGTTGAGTGGCTGTGATGATGCCAACATAATATTTGGGAATATTCAGGTGGTGCTGCAAAATAAAGAAAGAATCTGAGAAGGAGGTTATGGCTATGAATTTGCCGTATAAAAAAGGAAAAAAGGTTGTCTTTCAAAAGGTGAAAAGCCAGCAGGGATTTACAATGGAGAATCAGGAAGGGAAAATTTCCGATTTTGGTGAGGAGGACATTGGGGACTACCTGGAAGATATGTTTGACAGAGAGGATCAGTTTGTGATTTTAACAGCGCCGGGGCCTCAGAACAAGATTCGCTATGTACAGGCATGCACACATCATGAGGAGATTGAGGTTGAATTGGGAGTTGAGGAGGAAGGCACATGTCTGTATTATAAAATGTGTACGGAGGAAGAGTGCCGCCGCATTTTCCTGGAATTTTATCAGAATCGGTTTATTCCCCGAATGGGGGAATATAAACCGGTGGAGTTTTGATCAGGGCTAAGGGTAATCAAAGACCCCGCTGCAAGCAACGGGGTATCAAACTTGCAACGCCCCAAGGGGCGGGGTATTTGACCCTTGCGGCATTCGCCAACTGTCCGTGCAAGCACGGCCGCTTGGCTCATTGCTCGCGGGAATAAAGAACCGCTCCGTTTCGTGCTTTCATAAGCTTATGGAGCGGTGGTTGTCTAAGGTTTCTAATTTTTTCCCAGTTTTCTAAAAAAACCAATGGATAAAAATCCGGTGATACAAATGATCACTCCGCTGGGGAGAAGCACCAGGCAGGGGGAGTCAAAGAACAGGTCAAACAGTGCGCCATAGGCGATCTGGCCAATGGGCTGGACGCACATGGAGAGGGTGAATACATAGGACATTACCTTTCCCATTAAATGCTCCGGTGTTCGAGTCTGAATAATGGAAATGGCATAGCTTGAAAAAACGCTGCATCCAAACTGGCAGGCAAAGAACATTGCCAGCAAGAGAACATATTGGCCCCAAATGCCTATGGGCAGCAGGAAAGCAAGCCCCGCAGGGATAAGACAAATGCCGAAAGATACAAAGACTCCGGCCAGGTATCTGGGATGAAATTTTGCTGCAAATATTCCAACCAACGCACTTCCCAGGATGGCTGCCATACCCATAACGCTTTCGGCCATACCGTAATATTCTGCCGTAAGCCCCAGTACGTTTCGCACCAGAAAGGGATAACCAACTATGGCCGTGCCTGCCACAAAGAAACTTACCAGGGCTGCCAGAAGAAGGAGCTTCAGGATATCCGGCTGTTCGCTGCACAGAAAACGCATGCTGACGGAAAAATCTTCTTTGATCATGGCGCCAACCTTCATGTCATGAGAGGCTTTTGGATATTCCAACCGAATAAAACATTCTAGAAAGGCCGTTATGAAAAAGCAGATTACCGCCACGTAAAGAACAGGTTTAATTCCAAACGCCGAATAGAAAATGCTGCCTGAAAACGGTGTGATCAGAGATGCCGCTGCGGCAACCTGGCTGACCGCAGCATTGCCTTTTATGAGCCGGTCGCCGGAAAGCATTTGGGGCACACATGCCTGTACCGTGGGGGACTCAAATGCTCCCAGGATAGAAAGTACCACCAACAGCGCTCCGATCACAAAAATATCGTGGCCGTATGGCAGAAGAAGGCAGGCGCCAAGCACGAAAAGGCCGGAGAGCAGATCCAATGCAACCATAATATTGCGTCGATTGGCTCGATCTGCCAGTATCCCGCCAAGGGGTGAGAGCAATATGGTGGGAAGCATTGCCATTGCAAGGAGCCCTGCGAATATGGAGGCGGATCCGGTTCGATCCAGCACATACATGGAGAGGGCGAATTTCAATGTGAAATTGCCCAGGAGAGAGCTGATCTGTCCCAGGATCAAAAAGAAAAAGTTGCGGTTAAATTTGTTTTCTCTTGTCATTTTTTATACCTCCATGGATTTAACCTGGCACAGCATCTGTTTGACGGCGCAGGTCTTTAATCAGGTCTTTTTCGGAAAATACTTTTGTCAATCTGTCTGTAGAAATTAAAATTTCTTTCACAAAACTCCCCTAATTTTATTAATAAAACGGCGCAACCAATTTTAATACCAACCGAATGAATGTAACCTGCGAAAATAATAGAATCCACGCTGGGCGGGAATTCTATTGTCATAAAAAAATGCTCTCTGCCAATTTATTTATCAGGAACCCTACAGGAAAGAAGGGAGTATATCAATGATACCAGTTACCGATAGTCGGGCATCTGGTCAAAGAATTCGTTGACTAACAGCATAATGCTGTCATCCATCAGGGGGACTCCCATTTTTTCCAACATATCACCCAGGAAGAGGAATTTCCGTTTCATTTCTTCCTTTGTGGCGGGAAAAACATTTGGCAGCAGCCACAGGCTTGTGAGCAGCGGAAGCAGCTCTGCGATTTCACTGGCGTAATTGGTTTGGATTGAGCCGTCGGCGTTTCCCTCGTTAATCAATTCCAGGAAATATGGTGTCAGGATACGGCGGTTGGCGTCGATCATTCCCACCAGGACGCGGGGATTTCTGGTAATTGGAATGGACTGAACCGTCATACTGGTGCGGGCGCTGTCCGACTGGTTGAGACGGATTGCCTCCCGAAGCTTTTGCAGACCGTTTAAGTCGGTGCGTTTGCGAACTGCTTCAAAAGGGTTATTTTCAAAAAACATCCGATCTCCCACCGCATCCATAATTTCCTCTTTTGATTTAAAGTGGTGGTAGACGGCACCTTTGGTCAGTCCTCCCAGTTTGTCCACAATGTCTTGAATGGTTGTGCTGTCATAGCCTTTTTCCAAAAAGAGCCGCTGGGATACATCCAATATCCGTTCCACCGTCACTTCGGGGTACTTGTTTCGAGCCATTTGAGTTCCAACCTCTCTTTCACATTCGCTTGGTATGTATTGATTATATATGAGAATTGTGACTGTGTCAATAAACAGTTTGCATCAATCATGATCAGTCAAAATTTCCCTTTCATTCCTGGTCATGCTGTGCTATAATTTAATTATTCATTGGATAGTGTGATTTTGTTTATAAAATATATCATTGGAGAGGAGAGTAAAAATGGGTATTGAAAATGAGGGAAAGGGAGCGGCGTCCAAGACTTATAATTATGACTACGAACAGTATGATGACGAAAATAAGAATGCCCAAACCATGATTGAGGAGATTATGGCGGATCCAGATTTGCCGCACTTAAAGGAAATTATCATCGGTTCCTGGGGAGGCGCATGGGAAGAGGACTGTCAGTCCATTATAGACGGTATTGTGGAAAATAAGGAGAAGTTTTCTCATATTGAGAAGCTTTACTTCGGAGATATGGATTATGAAGAGTGTGAAGTGTCATGGATTATGCAGGGGGATTACAGCGAACTTTGGGCGGCGATGCCAGGGTTGAAGGAGTTGACCATCAAGGGCAGCATGGATTTGGAACTGGGAGAGATTGTCCATGAGAATCTGGAATCGCTGACGATCATCTGTGGCGGACTTCCGGTGGATATATTCAAAAAGATACAGGAAGCCAGACTCCCCAAGCTGAAAAAACTTTTGCTTTATATCGGTGTGGATTCTTATGGTTTTGACGGAGATTTGAACACGATTAAGAAGTTTCTGGAAACCGCTGATTTCCCTTCACTTACTTATCTGGGGCTTACCGACAGCGAATTACAGGACGAAGTGACGGAGCTTGTCCTGGACAGTAAGTTTATGGGACAGCTTGAGACATTGGATCTGTCAAACGGGACGTTGACGGATAAGGGCGGCCAGCTGCTTCTGGACAGAATTCCCTTATGGCCGAACATCAGGAAACTGGATGTGCACTATCATTATTTGACCAACGATATGGTAAAGAACTTGAAAAAACTGCCCATTGCGTTGGATATATCCGATCAGAATGAACCCCATAAGTACAAGGGGGAGATTTGGATGAATCCTATGTTGACCGAATGAGGCGGGTAATACTTTTGGGCAGTCCTGACACAAAGCGGACTCAATTTCTGGAGCGGGCGGCGGCAGAGATGGCGCTGCCCGTCTTTTTGGTGGATTGGCGGGAGTGGAGAAGGGTTTTGCAGGAATCGGACTGCTTCTTAAAGATTGATCCCCCCCAGTGGGAGAGCTGTAAGCTGGAAGAACTGGACATGCTTACAGGGGATTATATAAAATTACTGGAAGAACTGGGAAATTTGGATAAGAGTAAAAATGATGTCTTTTTAAACCATCCGGAAGCCATTGCTGCATTGCTGGATAAACGGGCATGTAAGAATCGGTTGTGTGTAGCTGGATTGCCAGTGACAAGGGAACTTGGCGGGATGGAGGCAGGGGCGAACGGAAAGCTTTCCTTTGCCCGGCTTTTGGACTTGATGGAAAAAGAGAGAATTCTTCAGGTGTTTATAAAGCCGGTTACGGGTTCCGGGGCGGCGGGAGTGTCGGCTTTTCGGTGGAATCCGGTCAGGGGACAGATGGCTCTTTATACTTGTGCTTATCTGCATCCGGAGTTTGGTACGGTGAATACAAAGCGGCTTCGGCGTTATGAGGCGCAAGAGGAGATCAGACCTTTGCTGAATAGGATATTGGCGCTGGGGTGTATTGTGGAGAGGTGGTATGCGAAGGCGGAATATCAGGGATTTTCATATGATCTGAGAGCGGTGGTACAGGACGGGCATTTAGATTTTATCTTGGCCAGACTTTCAAAGGGACCCATTACAAATTTACACTTGAACAATCATCCTCTGGAGGCGGAGGCGCTTGGACTTCCCAATGCCGTTAAGGATTCCGTTTGGGAGCTGTGCAGAAAAAGTATGGATTGCTATCCTGGACTCAGGAGCGCGGGAATTGATATTTTATTGGAAAAGAGAAGCCTGGAGCCCAGGATTATTGAAATGAATGCCCAGGGAGATTTAATCTATCAGGATATTTATCATGAAAACAGGATTTACCGTCATCAGGCGGAGATGATGAAGGGCTGGCTGGAGAGGTAACCGTTTTTGGGATGAAAATAGATTGGGAGGATATGGATATGGATGAAAATGCGGAAAGATCCGCCCGGGAGGAAGTGCCCATGCGCCTGTTCGTGAGCCCGAAAGGGAGTGAAAAGCCTTCGGTGGATATGAAGCAGGTAGTTGGAAATATGGATATTTTATTTATTTGTCTGGATACGCTTCGCTATGATGTGGCGATCGGGGAAGAGGCGGCGGGAAATACGCCTGTTTTGAGTCGGTATGGTTCGTGGGAGAAGTGTCAGGCGCCGGGAAACTTTACTTATCCTTCCCATCACGCTATGTTTGCTGGGTTCCTGCCTTGCAGGTATGATGCGAAAAATGTGGCTGACAGGGAGCTTTTGTTCTTCCCTCAATCCATTGGACTTGGGAAGAAAGTACCGGAAGGCGCTTATGGATTTTCCGGCGCCACGATTATGGAAGGGCTTCAAAAGGATGGGTATGATACGTGGTGTGTGGGCGGCGTGGCCTTTTTTGATAAGCGTTCCGACCTGGGCAAGGTTTTTCCGGGATATTTTCAAAAGAGTTATTGGAATCCTTCTTTTGCCTGTCCCGTAAAGGAAAGCACCGGGAATCAAGTGGACTTTATCCTGAGAAAAATGAGGGATGCCGATCCTGACAGGAAAATATTTCTTTACCTGAATGTGGACGCCATTCATTACCCCAATTTCTTTTATCTGGAAGGCGCTTCGGAGGATAGTGTATCAAGCCATGCTGCGGCGCTGCGGTATGTGGACGGTGAACTGGGGAAATTGTTTAAGGCTTGGAAGGAGCAAAGGGGCAATACTTTTGTCATATGTTGTTCGGATCATGGAACCTGCTATGGGGAAGACGGCTGTCAGTTCCATGGCGTCAATCACCCGGTGGTAAATACCATTCCTTATAAGCATTTTTTCCTGTGATTCCTGTTTTTATGGCTTATGACGGCAACGGGTCGGAATTGTTGTATGCCGTGGGGTTATCACAGGTTGACGAAGCCTTTCTTCGGCCGGTGCCAGGGGGTAAAGTTGGCATGGGCGCCAAAGGGCAGCGTTTTCAAATGTATGGAAAGGAATGGTAAGATATGAATCCATATATACAATATATGTATAGTTATCCCCATAAGACGGCCTATGGACCGCTTACGGGGATTAAATTAAAAGATTATGCGGGATTTCTTTCGGGAGAGGGCCATGGCCTGTATCTCCATATTCCCTTTTGCCAGACAAAATGCGGTTATTGTAATTTGTTTTCGGTGGCCGGACAGGGAGAAGCTGCGGTAGACAGATACCTGGATGCGGTGGAACGACAGAGCGTTCAGTATGCTGCGGTTTTATCTGCGGTTGGGGCCGGATTTTCCCAGTTTGTGATTGGCGGGGGGACGCCGCTTGCATTGACGGAGCGACAGCTTGTGAGGGTTTTTGAGATGGCGGAGCACTGTTTTTCCTTTTCAAAAGACAGGACGATTGCAGTGGAGACGGCCCCGAACCAGACTACCAGAGAGAAGCTTGCCATTTTGAAACAGGCAGGTGTTTCCAGGATCAGCATGGGAATACAGAGCTTTTCGGACAGGGAACTTGGTGTGCTGCGCAGGCACCACACGGCAGATAAAGCAAGAGAAGCTTTGGAACTTTTAAAATCCTTTGCGTTTGCCTGTGTAAATGTGGATTTCATATATGGGATTCCCGGACAGACTAAAGAAAGCCTGTTGGCTTCTTTGGAGGAAGCAATGGAGTTTGGGCCGGAGGAGGTCTTCCTGTATCCGCTGTATGTGAGACAGGGGGTGAGCCTGAAACAGGAGGGTGTGGTCACGGATTGGGAGGCCGCATATGGTCAGTACCGGACGGCATCCGCATTCCTGCAGGAAAAAGGATACCGCCAGGATTCCATGCGGAGATTTGTAAAGCAGGGCGGCAGTCGGGATTTTTCGGAATGCGGTTTGGGTAATTCCCTTGGTCTGGGATGCGGGGGGAGAAGCTATCTGGGCCGACTCCACTTTTGCACGCCCTATGCCGTTAACGCCAAGGAATGTCTTGTGAGACTGGAGCAGTATGAAAGCACGGAGGATTATACGGATATAGCCCATGGAATACTGCTATCTCAGGAAGAATTAAAACGTCGTTATCTGATTCGGCATCTGTTGATTTTCCCGGGAGTGGACGCAGACCGGTATCAGGAACAATTCCATGGGGATGTTTTGCAGGATTTTCCTATATTGCAGGATTGGCTGGACGGAGGATATTTACAGTACAAAAAACAGGGGGAGAGGACTTATCTGGAGCCGACGCAGCTTGGGCTTGGACTTTCCGATTATCTTGGGCCACAACTGATTTCTCCCATGGTCCGGCAGGCGATGGAGGATTGGGAGAGCACGGAACCAGGCGCTGACCGAAAATGAAATGGGGGCAGAAAATGAAGGAGCGCATGATTCTGTATCGAGGGAATTTGAGGAGCTGTAATTATCATTGTTCCTATTGTCCTTTTTCCAAGCGTCCCATGTCGGAATGGGAACTGGAAAAAGACAGGGTGCAATGGTACGGCTTTGTGGAAAGTCTGGAAGTAAGAGCAGGGGATTTGGGGATTGGGGCGTTAATGGTAGTTCCCTATGGGGAGGCGCTTATTCATTCGTGGTATTGGAAGGGATTGGCACGTATCAGCAGACTGGAAGGTATGGATGGGGTGGGAGCACAGACAAATTTGAGCTTTCCCATAGAAAAGTGTATTCGAGAGTATGTGGAATGGGGAGGAAATCCGGGGAAGCTAAGACTGTGGGCTACTTTTCATCCGGAGATGATTTCGGTTCCGGTATTTGCCCAACATTGCAGACAGCTTTGGGAATTGGGAATATCGCTTTGTGCAGGAAGCGTAGGAGTGCCCGAAAATCAGGAGCTTTTGCGTCAGCTCAGGGCTGAATTGCCAGAGGAGATCTATCTGTGGGTAAATAAGATGGATGGTTTGAAACGATCTTATACACAGGAAGAAATAGAGACATTTTTACAGATTGATCCCTTTTTTCTGCGAGAGCTTTTGCCGCACCCTGCGGAGGCGTCAATGTGTGTGAACCGACTGTTTGTGGAGGGGGACGGCAGGCTGCATACCTGTAATATCAGCCAGTTGCTTGACGTTGTCTGGGAAGATGTCTGTGGAAAAATGGAGGGTACTTTGGATGATTCGGGAAAAGGTTCCCTTCCCGGGCCGAGGTGCAGTCACAGGTATTGCTCCTGCTTTTTGGCATATGGAGGAAGAACGGATTTTATAAACAGGATATTGTTTGGAAACTATCCGCTGTTTCGTATCCCCAGACGCCCCAAGGCCGTGTTTCTGGACATAGAAGGGACATTGATCTCAGAATCCGGTATATCCGGAAAAAAGTATGCACTCGGGCAAAGCGAGATTTCCCAGGATATCCTGGCAGGTCTGGAAGCCCTGGCAAAGGCCGGGGTAAGACTGTTCTTTGCCACCACATTGCCCTTTGGGGATGCCATGAAACGGTGTTCTAAGATAAGGCATCTGTTTTGCGGGGGAATTTATGCGGGAGGAGCCCATTTGCGATTGATCAGTGAGGGGGAAACCAGGGAGAAATTTTATGAACTGGACCACAGGCTCCCTGCAGATTTGGAGCTTTTGAAAGAGAAAGGGAAGTTTCGGATTTTGATTTACAGGCAGGGGGAAAGGGTCTATAAAATCACATTGCTTCGCCCCCTTGGGAGACCGTGGAGCGAAGAGGAAGGGGAAGAGCTCTGCCAAAGCCTTCCTGACAGAAGTACTCAAGTCCGATATTTTATAGAAGGAAATTGTCTTCAAATCCTTTCTGCAGATGCGGATAAAGCCCGGGGAGTCAAGACGTTGTGCGGGTGGATGGGCATATCCACAAGGGATATTGCAGCAGCGGGGAATTCCCGGGAAGACGAAGAGATGCTGAGGCTTTGCGAATCGTAAAAGTGATCATAAGAATACTGCCGCAATGTCACTTCGTTAAGACAGATTACGGAATCAATATGAGAATGCATTAATATCGTAGAAATGCAGATTTTTTATGAGTAAGAACCGCTAGGAAAATACATTGCCCACACAAGTCCAGCAATAATTTCAGGGCTACCTTCGGTGGCTGTGAGATGTGATTTTGACTTTCCGGAAGGGGCAGTGTGAACTGCCCCAGTATAACAAAGCGAGAAATTGTTATAAATTTGGGTATTGACATTATTTGATAGATATAGTATAGTGTAGAAGTGTCTGAAGTGACACAACAAAAGCAGAGTATCCACTCTCACCTTACGGCAAATGCGCCTGTAAGCGTTACCATTTTTTATACATGCGATTCCGACAGATTCGGTTTCGCCTGCTGAAAGTGAGCCAAGTGGATAGTTATGCTATCCACTTTTTCTTATGGAGGTGCAAGACCATTAGCGATTTAATGATTAACGAACAGATTAGGGATAAGGAAGTACGCCTGATTGGTGAAGACGGTGCGCAGCTTGGCATTGTTTCCGGCAGGGAAGCAATGAGGATGGCCGAGGAAGCGGGGCTCGACCTGGTGAAAATTGCGCCCACTGCAAAACCCCCTGTGTGTAAGATCGTCGATTACGGGAAGTATAAGTATGAGCAGATCAGGAAAGAAAAGGAAGCAAAGAAAAAGCAGAGGGTGATCGAGATCAAGGAAATTCGTCTGTCCCCCAATATTGACACCAATGACTTGAATACCAAGATCAATTCGGCAAGAAAATTTCTGTCCAAAGGCGATAAGGTTAAAGTGACACTTCGATTCCGGGGGCGTGAAATTGCGCATATGAACAGCAGCAGGCATATCCTGGATGATTTTGCCGAGAGCGTGTCCGATATTGCGGTGGTGGAGAAGGCGCCGAAAGTGGAAGGCAGAAGCATGACAATGTTTTTAACTGAAAAGCGTTAGGGATAAGTTGTCCCTTAGATCGCAAGAGTTAAAATATAGATTATAACAGTTTAGGAGGAATATGATATGCCCAAAATGAAGACAAGCAGGTCAGCTGCAAAGCGTTTTAAATTAACAGGAACGGGTAAGTTAAAGAGAAATAAGGCTTACAAGCGCCATATTTTGACCAAGAAGTCCGCAAAGCTTAAGCGTAATCTGAGAAAGCCTGCTATGACAGATTCTACAAATGTAAAGAACATAAAAAAGATTTTGCCCTATTTGTAAGGTGAAGAATCCTGCCATGAAACGGCGGGCGGCCCTATAGGACAATAACAAATCGTTGAATAAGAATGTCATCAGCATCGGCCGTGAATTCCCGGAGGGATTTCAGGGAGCGAAGCGAGAGGAAATACCTCCCTGGAGAAGGGGAAGATTAGGCAGATGCGGAACTGGAAAATGTCATCAGCATCGGCCGTGAATTCCCGGAGGGATTTCAGGGAGCGAAGCGAG
>CAJTPN010000028.1:0-7565 GCA_910578185.1 uncultured Acetatifactor sp. | reverse complement strand
GAGGAAATACCTCCCTGGAGAAGGGGAAGATTAGGCAGATGCGGAACTGGAATAGGAGGATATAAAAAAATGGCAAGAATTAAAGGTGGCTTGAATGCCAAAAAGAAGCATAATAGAGTGTTAAAACTTGCAAAAGGTTACAGAGGAGCAAGAAGTAAGCAGTACAGAATAGCAAAACAGTCTGTGATGAGAGCGCTTGCAAGTTCCTATGCGGGCAGGAAGGAAAGAAAGCGTCAGTTCAGACAGCTGTGGATTGCGCGTATCAATGCGGCTGCAAGGATAAACGGCGTGTCCTACAGCAGATTTATGTATGGATTGAAGCAGGCAGGCGTTGATATTAACAGAAAGATGCTGGCAGAGATGGCTGTAAGTGATGCAGAAGGTTTTAAGACGCTGGCAGATCTTGCAAAGAGCAAGCTTGCATAGGCAAGGGATAAGAATTTGGAGATAGATAACCTGGCGGAGTGATCTGCCAGGTTATTGTGCAATTTAAAAGAAATTATCCCACAAGAAGTATATGGCGGCTTGTATGGGCGAATATATGTCACATTGGGATAACTGGTTTCATCGCAGCGTTAAAAGCCCGGAAAGAGAATAGATAGCAGTGTAATGATTTCTTTAAGATAGAAGATAGAGATAGCAGGAGAGGGAAAATGGAAAAAATATTGATTGTGGTAGATATGCAGAAGGATTTTGTGGACGGTGCCCTGGGTACAAAAGAAGCGGTTGAGATTGTGGACTTAGTGGCGGCCAAGATAGATGCTTTTCAGGGCAGAATATTTGTGACCCTTGACACTCACGGAGCGGATTACCTTAGTACGGCGGAGGGAAAGAAATTGCCGGTACCGCATTGCATTAAGGGGACGGAGGGATGGCAGCTTGATGAAAAGGTGTCCCAGGCTCTGAAAGGGAAAAACTATAAAGCCATTGAGAAGATTACATTCGGTTCTACGAAATTAGTGGAAGAGATTCGTAACATTTCCAAGAATGGTGAAATTCAAATGGAGCTAGTGGGACTTTGTACGGATATTTGTGTGGTATCAAATGCGCTGCTGCTGAAGGTTAATTTTCCGGAAGCAGAAATTGCGGTGGATGCAGGCTGCTGCGCCGGTGTTACGCCAAAGAGCCATGAGGCGGCATTGGAAACCATGAAAATGTGCCAGATAGATGTGATCGGATAAATTTCCGGCGGCAGGGGGTGTAAATATGGCATATTTCTTTATCGCGGATATTCACTTTGGTCATGTGAATGCCCTTTCTTTTGATAACAGACCTTTTAAGACAATAGAAGAACATGATCATGCGCTGGTTGAAAACTGGAATCGGGCAGTAGGGATGGATGATGAGGTTTTTATTCTGGGGGATATCAGTTGGTACAATGCGATGAAGACAATAGAACTGGTGAAGTCGCTGAATGGTATCAAAAATTTTATTGTTGGAAATCATGATAAAAAATTGCTGAAGAACAGAGAGTTTCAATCACTGTTTGCAGAAATAACGGATTATAAGGAGCTGGATTTGTCAGGCGGCAAAAGGGCTGTGTTGAGTCATTACCCTATTCCATGTTTTAATCATCATTTTTACGGATGGTATCACTTTTATGGTCATGTCCACCGCAGTTTTGAGTGGAATATGATGGAGCGGGTTAAGTATGAAATGACGGTGTTGTATGATAAACCCTGCTTGATGTTTAACTGTGGGGTGATGATGGATTATATCAATTATACTCCCAGGACAATTGAGGAGATTCTATCCGCTGATTCTTTGAACCAGGCGCCTGTGGACGCTCAATAGATCTGAGTTGTTAAGACTTGATGGAAACAAGGCTGTGGCGCTGTTTTCAACTGCCATCGCAGGAATTTAATATGTGGGTATCGTTTGTAACCAGATGAAGATGGGCGTAAGATACGAAAGAACAGGTAGGATAGGAATCAATGGACATTTTGTGAGGTACATGATATGTTTACAAATCAAGATGTTTTTAATATTGCAATGAACCAGTCGGCATTGGATATCAATTGTCAGGCAGAGGACTTTCTAAAAGAAGAACATGTCGTCGTTTCTTCTAAAATCGGTCCATTGGCAAGAAAGTACTATCAAGATCCCATTGCCTGTAATCTTGTCTCTTATGGGAACAATATAGTGGCGTCTGTCAAAGATGAATATAGGGAGATTGTCAAAGCATATGTGGATAAGTTTCCGTTTTATCATTGCTTTGAGACGCCCAACATGCATTGGCTTGATAGCAGAATGAGTACATATGGACAGAAAATCTGTTTCATGGCAGAATACTTTTTGCCGGACATGGAAAGGATTCAGCGTTTAAACTGCGGTTATGAGGTAAGGGTTTTAACACAGGAGGATTTTGAGAATTTGTATTTGCCCCAATGGGGTAATGCTCTATGTGAAAAGCGAAAAGAATTGGACGTACTTGGTATGGGGGCATATGATAAAGGCAAACTGATTGGCTTGGCGGGCTGTTCGGCCGACTGCGCAGATATGTGGCAGATTGGTGTGGACGTATTGCCCTCGTATCGCAGACAGGGAATTGCCGCATCGCTGACAAGTAATTTGGCGATGGAAATACTGGAAAGAAATAAAGTTCCGTTTTATTGCTGCGCATGGTCAAATGTTCCATCCTCCAGAAATGCAATTAAGTGCGGCTTTGTTCCTGCATGGGTGGAAATGACGCTGAAACCGAAAGCGCTGGTTGAAGAAATGAATAAATAAGATAGAACCTGAAGCAAAAGCTGAAACGGTCTTAACATGTTTGAAAACAACATTATAAACATACAAAGGGACAAAGCCCGAAAAATGGCTCTGTCCCTTTGGAACTGATGATATATCTTATATCAGTTTTTAAAGTTTACCCAAGCTTTGAAACGATTTTAATTATACTAAGTTCATAATCTTACGGCCTTTCGGGAATTCTCCTGTATTACTTCAGTTTCATTCGGCTCAAGACTGCCAGAATTTCATATTTCCTTGGCAGATCCATCCATCTTCCGCATTCCGTGAAAAACGGGGAATGGGCAGTGTCCAATCCTGCCGTTTCTATTTCTTTCAACAGTTTCTCTACTTCTTCCTCTCGGCAGATCCACCTAGGCGCCGTCTCACCGTTGGGGGCAAAGAATTTTTGGAAACGATCCAACGGATTTAACCTTTCCATCAATCTGCGCAGAAGAAAGGCAATGGCATTTAGTTGAGGAATTGTCACTATATCATGTATCATGCGGATGTCCACTTGTTCGTTTCCAAGAAGTATGAAGCCCAGGTCGGAAACCTTGAGCATCTCCGAGGCAGAGCCCTCTGGCCGTGTATTTAGTAAATTGGCATCTATTTTATCCTGGAAGGAAAAATCTGCCGGTTCATTCAACTTCTTGTTTTCGTCTGAACAAGCAGCTTCTGAATGGGGGAGATACATTGCCTGCAGTGATTTTGCCTCTTTCGTAACCTGAACAATTTGATAGTCTCTCATCATGTAAATTCGATCCGCCGCCTGCAGGTACTCGCTGCTGCCGCCGATGACCAGGATGGTAGAGACATTCTTTTCCTGTGCAAGTTCTCGCACTCTCTCCACAAAGGGAGTAATTGGTTCTTTGTCAATCAATGCTTTCATCACAAAATCCTGTATCATAAAATTGGTTGCGGATTTGTCCTCATCGATCATTAAAAGCCTGGCGCCCCAGCCAATCGCTTCCATAATATTGGCAGCCTGGGAAGTGGAGCCGGAGGCATGCTCCGTGGAAAAGTCCCAAGGGCTGCCTTCCGGGAGCCACTTGATAAAAGGAGATAGGTTGGCATGTCTGATACATCTGCCGTCTTCGGCGGATATTTTCATTGCGTCATAATCTGTTATGACGTATTCTCTTCCGTCGCCGGCAACATGATTATAGATGCCTGCGTCCAGCGCATCCAGGAGAGTGCTTTTTCCTGAATAACCGCCTCCGGTTATCACGGTAATTCCCTTTTGAAAAGCCATTCCCCGGATTCCCGCTACTTCCACTTCATCCTCCGCTGTGGACAGAAAGGGCACCGCACCCTCCAGGGGATTGTCGCCTCCCTTTGCCCGGGGCAAAATACTTCCATTTGCCACAAAAGCGCAGTAAGGACTGTCCTTTAGCCATGCTCTGATAGCCTCCTGTTTTTCATATAATTTCTCCGCCTTCTCCATTTTCTGCCTGTCAAATTCATTGACGAAGCAGTTTACAGCCTCCGGCAGATCATGTGCCAGCATCTGACCCGCCTTGAGATGTTTTCCCGCAGGAAGCTGCACTTGAATCATAATACTTGCGCACAAAAAAGCAGGCACGTCCTTCTCATTGTCAATAGGTACAATGGTAGTACCCGACAGATTTTTGTAATATTTCTGTGCGATTATCCTGGTTGTGATTACATTTCTGGAAAGTACTTTATGGCTGGGCTCGTATATATAATAATGCCCATTCTCTTTATGGGTACGTTTCCTGTTATCATTGGCTTCGTTCAAGGCGTTCACATAAGGAATAAACGAGCGGAAAATATAATCCAACCCGGCTGTTCCCGCTTTCTCCACACCAAACAATTTCATGGGGATGTGAATGACGACAGTGGGTTTGGACAGTTCCAGGCGATTACTCTTTGTTATCTCGTATCCGATCTCTCCATTCCAATACAGGGCCTGATTATGCACTGTGGGATCCGATTCTTCGCCGAGCTCATACATCTTTCCTTCATATATATCTTCATATGTTTGGTTTGTGGGTTTTAAATTTCTGAAATAAAATGCCAGTCTTTTCAATTCTTCTCTCCTGTCTTGATTTTTTGTGTTTTTTCATTTGGTGTTTTTAATTTTTAGTACACAAAAAAGACACACCGTTATGATGTGTCCCGCTACAGACTACTGTCAAAGGATTTGGTAAAGCTTCGACGTAATCATGGTATTCATAAAGGCATTCTAAAAAACGGCTTCTTTCAGCCGCTTGTCACAATTTGCCCTATTGTCTTTACATGGCAAACCGCAACCAATATTGAATTTAAAGAAAAGTTACCATCCTTGTATTTTTCATAACACATTCCTCCTTTAAATAAATATTTAAATCCGCTATTCATCATATCATGATCATGGGGAGATTGCAAGTAGTTTGACCTAGGCAAATTTAGTGAATGGATCCCCGTCACCATATGAAATCACAGTGAAAGAGGCTGTTGGCAAATCAACCATTGGTTGAAGCTGTTCAAATAGAAATCCCATGCGTATATAAATATAATTTGGCAGGACTTGCCAGGGTTGTCAATAGCCCGACGATAGTGAAAGCGCGCAAGATGCAAAAGAAAGCAGTTAAAGAACAGGGCAGTGTTTGTTTTCACTGCCCTGTAGTCGTATGGGATATTGGAATATCGACCGTTTATTATAGTCGGATAATGGAGAATTCAGTTGATTCGGAACTGACCGATCAGATGGTTGAGGGTTCTTGCCTGACCGGATAGTTTATTGGATATTGCCGCGCTTTCATCCGCAGCGGCAGAGTTGGCGTCAATGACCCTGGAAACTTCCTTGACCCTGTTTTCTATGGATATGATCATTTCTGCCTGTTGTACGCTTGCAAGTGAGATTTCATCCATCAGCGTCTTGATAGACTGTATACATTCATTGATAAGCTGCATGGCAGATATGGCAAGGTTTGTGGATTCGGTGCCTGTCTTTACATCGTGAATCGATCTGCCGATCAATGAGCTGGTGTTTCTTGCGGCTTCCGCAGACTTGGAGGCAAGCAATCCAACTTCTTCGGAAACCACGGAGAAGCCTTTTCCTGCGGCGCCGGCTCTGGCTGCTTCAATCGAGGCGTTCAGGGCGAGAATATTTGTCTGGAAGGCAATATCTTCGATTGTCTTTGTGATACTGACGATCTTGGTTGAAGACGCATCAATATTTCGGGTAGCGGTAATCAACTGCTCCATCTTGGAATCTGCTTCGGTTGCGTATCCGGCGGCCTTGGCAACCAGATCGCTGGCGTTGCTGCAACGAGTCGTACTGCTTTGAATCTGTGAAGTAATATCGGTAATATTGGATACAAGTCCGTTAATGGAAACTTTTTGCTGCATGGTTCCTTGGGACAGGGCCTGTGCGCCTGCCGATACATGGTTTGCACCGTCATTCACCTGGTTTGCAATTTGGGCGATATCCCTCATGACATTTGTAAGATGTGTCCGGATGCTTTTGAGGCTTTCCACAAGAACCTTAAAGTCCCCGATGTAATAGTCCTCGTTTTTTACAACGTCAACCGCAATATTGCCGTCCGCCATCTCGCCCAGAATTCGGCCGATATCGTCGATGGTCTTCCGCAGACATTCGCACAAATGGTGTATGGTTTGGGCAATCATGCCAATTTCGTCTTTTCTGCCGTAAAATGCATTCAGTTCCTGGTCGGCGGATAGTTCCAGATTGCCGAGACGGCGGATGGACCGTTCCATGATCATCAGTTCCCGTCCTTCCCGGTATAAAATAAGCAATGTGACAAGTATAACGACTGCTGCTACCATTGCGCAGAGCATACCCACCGTACTGCGTACCGTATGTACCTCCGCATAGACTTCCGCCGTATCGTCCCGAACCATAAACACCCAGTTTCGGTCTTTTAGATATTTGTAAACTACCAGCTGGTCCACACCGTTTTCATCCTGATAGGAATAGATCCCTGCCTGGGTACTCTCGCTTGTCCTGATGCGACGAAGGATTTCCTGATAGCCTTCATCAGTGGTATCAGTATTAAGCAATGCTTCGTCTTCGTGATACAGGTATGTGCCATTTTCTGCATTTAAAAATACATATTCGCTGTTAGGCAGTCCCTCAATATTTAAATTCAGCAAAACGTCCATTAGCCGACTGGCATAGACGCCTGCACCCACATAGCCGATACATTTTTCGTCTTCAAAAAGTGGGTAGTACATAGAAAGAATCATGCTTCCGGTTCCCGGAGATTTCATGATTCCAAGGTTGGTCAGTTTTGGTTCTGCCAGAATGGTATTGCGGAACGTTTCCAGGGATTCGCCGGTTCTGGTGGTCATTCCAATGGCTCCTTGGGAAGTATGGGTGAGGATATAGGTATTAGGTGTACCAATATACAAGCCCTCAAAGATACCTTTGACCGCTGCAAAGTCTTCTGTATATTGTTGTCCTCTTTGCAACAGGGTTGGATCGTCAGGTGCTTTTAACAGTTCCCGAACTTCACTTCCAAGTGCGAAGGCAGTCATATATTCTTCTGCGGAAGCCACATAGTCGTTTATGATAGACGCTCTTGATTCCACAGCGTCAATCATTTGGTTGGTAATATTATTCTCAACCATGGATGCAACGCGACCGGAAACAATGAGCCAGAGCAACAGCATACCTGAAAAAGTAATTGCCGTTGTAATGATACCGATACGAATTGCAAGTTTTCGATTAGCCAAAAATTTCATGAGAAATCCTCCTGCAATATAAAAGTAAAATTATTTTAACATGGAGGATTTCATTTTTCAAGCTGTAACAAACTTGAGTTTCCGCAGATTTATCCACGGAACCCTAATACCTTTAGCTTTATTAT
>CAJTPN010000027.1:7748-37990 GCA_910578185.1 uncultured Acetatifactor sp. | reverse complement strand
AAAGTGGCAGATTGGTACTTTGGGAGATTATATTCATTTTGGAATTACAGTTTGCCGAAACTCAAGATATTTATGCAAAGTGGACAATAAGTTGAATGTAAATAGGTGCAATTTTATCACTTGTAATTTATTGTGTAAAGAAGTATACTTTAAATTGACACACGAAAGTCTTAATAATGGAAAATAACAAATTATATATCACTAGGAAAGGGGGAATGAGGAGTTGAAACATGAAAAAGTATTATGGAAATTTATTTTGATACCTGGTGTCCTGATCGTTATGATTCTGTGCGGTATTATGATCAGGGCAAACCTTAACGAGGGCGGTAATACAGGTCTTACTTCTGACAGCCCGGAGTATGGAAGATATTTGACACAGGAAGAGTTAAGACTTGGCCTGCGTGAGTTTGATAAGGTTGACGATGCGGCGGTGCTCATTACAGTGTCGGAAAGCTCTGAAAATGAAATCCAGGGTGTCACAGTGCATCTTGAAATGAAGGATGAAATCAGTGATTTGGAATTAGAAAATATTACTCGGTTTGTTTCGGAAAATCTTGGGGATTTTGAACAAGATAAGATCAGCGTATCGTATATTGTTTTATAAGGTACTCTTCGTGTGTCATGTAATGAAGCTATACCATAGAAGGATTTATTAAAGTAAAAATGTTAAAGGAGAATTCATTATGAAGTCGAGAAAACTATTAAAATTTATTTCACTTACATTATTTTTGTGTTTTGTGTGTCCAATAGCAGTTTCTGCTGAGAAGGAAGAGCAGGTGTATATCGATATTGGTCAATACAGATATGTGAATGATATTGATGAGTATTTAACACAATTAAATGCAGAAACAATAATGCCTTTTAACTCAAGCACTACTATCGTTGATTCATCAACATTGGATTTTGATGGAGATCAGATGGTTAGTCCTTGCTCATGGCCTTGGACAGATTGCTCTAATATTTTAGGTCATGACTGGGGTGATTGGAGTTTGTGGGAAGAATATGGAGAAAGATTTCATCATCCAGGCGGAACTTGTGTTGCACAAATAAGAAGAATCCGTTTTTGCCATAGAACTTATTGTGAAGCATATGAAATAGAAGAAGATCATATGTGGGTAGCCTGTGAGCATTAGTATTAAATAATTGGTTATGATTATAAATACCGAATTGTATACCGTATTTCCTGCCAGTAGATGTTTTCTACTGGCAGATTTTTGTGTCACAGTAAAAAATAAACCACCGGCTATGCCGGTGAGTTCCCAGCTGCTTTAGCTATAAGAAAGAAACCTCCCATGGTATGATAGATATGGGGTTGCCAACCATAAAAACATACATAGGAGCATTCCAAAATGGATAATAACAGTTTAACGCATACGAAGTGGGAATGCAAGTATCATTTGCTGTTTGCACTAAAGTACAGAAGGCAGATCATATATGGAAAGATAAAGGCAGATGTGGCGCAGTTATTGAGCACGCTGTGCAAGAGGAAAGGAATGGAGATAATAGAAGCGGAGCGCTGTAAGGATCATGTGCATATGCTGGTAAGGAAGTCCAGCGTGTCGGAGATAATGGGATATCTGAGAGGGAAAAGCTCGTTGATGATATTCGAGCGACACGCAAACCTAAAGTGCAAATATGGGAACCGTCATTTCTGGTGTAGGGGATATTACGTGGATACGGTGGGAAAGAACACCAAGCTTATTCAGGAGTATATTTCAAGCCAGCTGAAAGAGGATCGCGGAGCGGATCAGATGACCCTGAACGAGTATATTCATCCGTTCACGGGTGAGCCAGTGAAGGAAGCCATCGCGAAAGGCTAAAAAACTTGTAGGAAACAGGAGGCGGTGAAAAAGACCTTTAGGGCAAGCCTGAGAAAGCAGTACGGTTGGTAGATCCCTCAGGGCGCCTCCCGGGCGCAAGTTAGTAAAAGCCCCTTATAGGGGCAGTGCAAGCCACCGGCTTAGCCGGTAGTATTGACTGGGCCGAAGACAGCATAGGAAAAGTATGTTTCAAAATATGTGGACAAGGGGCTTTTGTACCTTAAAACAAGAGCTGGCGAAAAGAAATCATCCCATGAAGATCAGGAGCTTATAAAAGCCTGAATTTTCATGGGATTTTCTTTTTTAGATATCAGGGACAAAAATCGATATTAACTGATAGCCCTTATTATGGACAGGTTATTTTGTATAAAGCATATCTACTTTCATAATATGGTTGATCAGCCAGTTTAACAGAAAATCCAGTAGTCCTTCCACGGCTTCGTTCTGAGTATCGGTGTCATCCTCCAGGGAATCCAGATCAAATTCCATCAGTGCTTCCTCAAATTTGCGATGCTGTGCGATATGGGCCTCAATATGTGCATAATGGATGCTCTCCATGTAGGATTCTTCATGAGAAAAATGTGTGCGCGTATAATTGATCAATTCGGAGATCAAAGAGGTGAGCGCATCCGCTTTGTCAATCAGAATATCGTTGTTTAACAGATCATGGGTCTGCTGTACCAATTCAAAAAGCCTTGCATGTTCCTGGTCGATGGCAAGTATTCCGGTATAGTATTCCGGTTTCATCTTATACATTGTGAAATCTCCTTTCGGGCAATTATTATAAAATATATTCTACTGCCATTTTTTTAAAGAATCAAGAGGGAAACAAGGAATTTAGAGCTCTTTTCGGTGTTGTATATGTATGCCAATATGGCCGATGCCCAGAATGACGGAAGCCACTGACATAAGCGCAACTTTACCGTACACGCCAAGTAAAAAAAATGCAGTTACCGGCAGTGTTGCGCCAGGGAGCGGTATCCGTAAAAAACTGCTGTAAAAGTCGGCCAATGTCCGCTGACTCTTAAAATAACGTATCCACCAGAGCTCGTACAGTGCCATTAAAATAAAAGCTGCAATCAGCCACCAGGACCGGTTTGTCCACTGAGCTATGTTGAAATCTGAAAAGATCAATGCGCAGCAGCAGGTCAGGATCTGTCCTGTTTTCTCAAACAATACTAAGATTTTATTTTCTCCTTCAGGGGAATAGTCCGGAGGCTTTTTTCTTGTCCATATAATATTAGGTATAAATAACATCAACAAAAAGATCAGCCCTGTGTAAGAAAATCCAAAATGTCCCAGCATCTTCTTATTCTCCTCTATTGGTTAAAAGCTTTTTGGCCTCTTGGCACCATTCCAAATATGCAGCATAGGATTTGATTCCAAATGCTATCGTAAGTAAATAGTATTTATGAGTTGGGTCTTCTCTCAGATTTTTTTGTAGAGTTTCTTCTGCATTCAATAGAGAGGGCAATTCTTTTAGAATCTTATGTTCGAATGCTTCAATATGGGTTATTGCCTGTTCCACTCCCTGCTCATTGCCGAAGAATAACTTTAACAAGGTTTCATAACGAAGCTCGTCTTTTTCCACAGGCAATGTCAGCCATTGCTTTAAGTAATTCCGCCCGTGGTCCGTTATGGTATAAATCAGTTTATTCCTTTTGCTTCCTGGATCTTCTCTTTTTCTGGCAAGTCCGCGGCAAACCAGATCGTTTAAGGCAGGATATATACTGCCATAGCTTGCGCTCCAGAAGTATCTGAGGACGGTGTCCATTCGTTTCTTGATCTCATATCCTGTTAATTCCTCATGGCTCAGTAAACCTAAAATCACACAATCAATTTTCTTCTCATTTGCCATTGTTCCTGTTTTCCTTTTTTGGTTGTTGTTTATTCATTTGTTGCATTATTGAATATGGGCCTGGTTTCACAACGATATAACTGGTATGGATAATATATCAAATTGATAGGTTATAATGATATATTATATTGTTAATGGGAATTTGTCAAATTTTTTAAAAAACTCTATTATTAACGGCAATCCATTGGAGGAGCAGACTGCAGTAGGTAGTTTTCCGACATAGGGCGCTCATTGCCAATAAGCGCAATGAACGCCGGGATGAAATAGGATGGCTGTAAGATATGCGGGCCTGTGGATCAAACCAGCCGTTTTGTGGAAGGTTTAATTGTGTTTGGAGGGCTTTGGTAAGGATTACCAGCGTTTACTTTTAGGATGGGAAGTGATATCATTAGCATATGATAATTACGAAATCTAAAAGGGCCAGGAGGAGCGGTATGCGGGACAGTGAAGAAATGATGGGGTTATTTGAGGGAATGGCGCAGAGAGATGAGAGAATACGTGCGATGACATTGGAGGGGTCCAGGGTTAATCCGAACATTACACCGGATGTTTATCAGGATTATGATCTTACGTTTCTTGTGACGGATGTAAAGAGCTTCCGGGCGTCGGATGATTGGTTGGCCGAGTTTGGGAATTGTGTGTTTATGCAGAAGCCGGAAGCGATGAGCCTGTTTCCGCCGGATTTTCCGGAAGGATGGTTCTCTTATCTGATGATATTCGAAGATGGTGTAAAGATCGACCTTACGCTTGTGCCGGTAAAGGATGTGGAGGCATATTTTGCACAGGATCCTTTGATTCGGGTACTGCTGGATAAGGATGGCGTCTGTACCATGGCCAAAGCGCCAAGCGATGAGCAGTTTTGGGTGCAAGAGCCTTCTTGGGCATATTTTGAGGATTGCTGCAATCAATTCTGGCAGGGGTGTCATTATATGGCCAAAGGTCTTTTGCGGGGGCAGCAGCTGTATGCCAATCATATGATGGAGCAGGTGGCGAGATCGGAGCTTTTGCGGATGCTGGGGTGGTATGGGGGAACAAAAAAGGGATTTCCCATAAATTGCGGTAAATATGACCGCGATATACCCGGTTTTCTCACCAAGAAGGAAAATGAAATGTTGTTCGCCACATATCGTCTGGATAGCATTGAAAACGGATGGGAGGCTCTGAGGGGTGCGGAGGATTTATTCCATATTGCGTCCTGGGCGGTTTCTGAAGGGAAGGGATATGCGTACCCAAACTTTGAATTCCAGGTCCGCAGTTATATAGAAACGCTTAAGAAACTGTGATCTAAAGGGCAGATTTTTAACTCAGGGAGAGAAATGGGGAGTATTAAAATACATTTTATCTTCATTCATAAATCTTAATTCTTCATGAAGGCACAGGGGGGTTAACAGTTTTTTTCTGTACACACCCTTTGATATGAGATATAATAGAATCATTAGTAGGAAGTACAACAGCGTTG
Source organism: uncultured Acetatifactor sp. (assembly GCA_910578185.1). Classification (GTDB taxonomy): domain Bacteria; phylum Bacillota; class Clostridia; order Lachnospirales; family Lachnospiraceae; genus Acetatifactor. The sequence goes on along the minus strand of CAJTPN010000027.1, from coordinate 32,853 downwards.
CAGTGCAGAGACGGAACTGGAATCAAAAAACAGACTCGAAACGGAAACGCCCGTGAAGAAATATAGACGATGCCTTATGGTCAATATTTCTTCACCTGTAGGGGCGTTGCAGTGCAGAGACGGAACTGGAATCAAAAAACAGACTCGAAACGGAAACGCCCGTGAAGAAATATAGACGATGCCTTATGGTCAATATTTCTTCACCTGTAGGGGCGTTGCAGTGCAGAGACGGAACTGGAATAGGAGGCAATATGGAGGATTATCGTTTTAAAGTAAACCTGGGAGGCATGATAGAGATTCTTTCGGATCATCTATACAGCAGTCCCGACGTGTATATTCGGGAGCTGCTGCAGAACGCGGTGGATGCCATCACCGGGCGCAGGAAGCTGCAGGGAGAGGATGGAACGGATGGGAGTGTCATTTTGGAAATAGAAGAAGGAAAGGAGCTTGTCTTTTCTGATAACGGACAAGGCTTGACGGAGGAAGAAATTCATCAGTTTCTGGCGATTATCGGCGAGTCGTCCAAGAGAAATCTGGAAGACGGCAGGATACGGACGGATTATATCGGACGTTTTGGTATCGGGTTGTTGTCCTGCTTTATGGTCTCTGACGAGATCAGGATGCTGACCCGCTCCTGCAAGGGGACAGAGGCGCCGGTCCTGGAGTGGAGGGGAAAGCCGGACGGCACTTATACCATAAGGAAAATAGAGAACTGCGATGGGAAGGAGCAGTCACTTTATGAAAGTCTTTCTTCCTCCTGCGGGACCAGAGTAATGCTGCGTGCCAAATATGGAATGGAGAGGTATTTTACAAGGGATACCATTGAAAGGCTCATTACCTATTATGGGCTGCTGCTGCCGTTCCCGATTGTGATACGTCAGTACGATCAAGAAAAACAGATGAATCCCACTTATCTGCCCTGGGATGGACGAGACACCAACAAGCAGGAATTGCTTTTATTTGGTCAGGTAATGTTTGAGGAACAGTTTTTTGACTGTGTGCCTTTTCGCTCCGAGGAGGGGGACGTATCCGGCGTGGCGTATATCCGGAACTTTCCCATATTGCCTTCCGCTAAAGTAAGTCACAGGATTTATCTGAAAAATATGCTTCTGACGGAAAAGGGAGATAATTTGATCCCGGATTGGGCGGTGTTTACCAAGTGCATTGTGAATGCCGAGGATTTGCGTCCCACAGCTTCCAGGGAGGGTTTTTATGTGGATGAGGTGCTGGATGCCGCCAGAGGGACTATTGAGGATAGTCTGATTAGCTATATTTCCAGACTGGCGGAGGAGGAGCCGGACAGGTTCCGGCAGTTTTTTCAGATCCATCAGCTCACGCTTATGTCCCTGGCGCTGGCCACTCCCAAACTTTTTGGCACGTTGGCGGATTACTTCCGGTTTGAGACCACAAGGGGCAGCAGGACGGGATACGAGCTGCGAACCGGCGGAGAGCCCTTTATATATGCGCCTACAGAGGAAAAGTACAAGCAGCTTTCCCAGCTGTTTTTTGCCCGGGATAAGCAGCTGATTAATGTGTCCTATGTGCATTCGCTGGATTTGCTGAAGCGTCTGGGAGCTATGTATGGAATTGAGGTCAGCCCGGTGGAGGACTGGGCGGTGGAGGATCTGATGAAAGATCTGTCGCCGGAAGACCAGGATGAGGGCTTTGAGTTTCTCAAGACGGCAAACCGTATATTGAAGACATACGACTGTAAGGCGGAACTGAAATATTTCTCTCCCTATCAGTTGCCAACATTTTACCTGATGGATGAAAATATGATTTTAAAGAGACAGATTGCTTCCGTCAGGGCAAAGTCAGACTCTTTGTTTCACAATATGCTGGATGCGTTTGCTTCGGATTTATCCAATGAGGTTGCGGCTACATTATACTTTAATTACAATAATCCCCTGGTGCGGAAGCTTGTCGCTTGCGAAAGCCAGCAGGACATCCGGATCTTTGTGGAGATTCTTTATGTACAGGCGCTGCAGATAGGCGGATTTGTCCTGCACAATAATGAGATGGGGATGTTAAATCGCAATATTATGACATTGATGGAAAGGGGAATTTCAGATGTATAATCCTAAGGAAATAAAGGAAGCTTATGACGAAATAGAGCATGGGAAAGCCAGAATGTCAGCGATCCGTACAGCATGGGAGAAAGCGGACGAGCAAGGGGATGTACCTTACCAGATTTTTTTTCGGCTTGAAATGTGTCATGAGTCCTGCTTTTATGGAGATGGTATGGATATGCTGGTAATATTTCCGGAAATTTTGGCATTGATGGATCAACATCCGGATGCACCGGTTACGGAGTTTCAACAGCTGATATATGCGGACAGCATGGATCATGTGTTGTGGGTGTATAAATGGCTTCTGGATCATTGCGTTGATTTCTATCAGATTCCTCTGGAGGATTGTTTGAATTTCTTTGAAGATGCAAAGAAACGGTTTCTGGCATACGGATATAATTTAAGGCCCTGGTATCTGGCCAAATACAATTTATATGTGAAGATAGATGCAGATAAGGCGGCGGAGGCCTATTATGAATTTGAAAAGCTTCCCCGAGACTTTAACAGCGACTGTGAAGCTTGTGAGCGGAATACGGAGATTTCCTTTTATTTGAAGAGGGGAGATGTGGAGAGAGCAGCGGCGCTTTCCGAAGCTATTGAAGATTTTACCTTGACCTGTAAAGATAAGTGGTCTGCATGGCTGCGCATGAAGAAAAGTTTCATGCATTACTACATGAAGGAAAAGAAATTTGACAAGGCGTTGGAATATTGCAGAATGATGGAGCGGAATATGAATGCCGAGAGCGAGTATAAAAGGTGGGATGATTTTCTGGCCTGCTATGCGTATTTGGACTTGGGCAAGGCGCTGAAAATCTATAAAGAACATTGGAAGGAGTGGCTGAAGTGGCGGAATCCTGCGGATGAATTCCGCTTTTGCATCAATGTGTGCCGTTTCTTTCGGGAGTTGAGAGAGCACGGGGAAGATGGCACAGGAACAGAAAAAACATTGGTTAAGCTGCCCTATGACAGTGATTTTCCGCTGTATCAGGAGAGCGGCCAATATGAAACTGCCGTACTGTATGATTATTATTACAGAAGAGCGAAGGAGCTGGCTGAGAAGTTTGACACCCGCAACAGGGCGGAGGGGTATGGCAAAGAGTTGGAGGAAGCATTATGTATGACCCGGTAAGACTGAGGGAGAAATATATGGCGATGGAAGCAGGTAAATCAAGGATGGTTGGTATTCACGCCGCTATAGAAGCGGCGGACAGCCATGGAGATGTCCCTTACCAGATATATTTCAGGATAAAGCTATGTGAGGAATCCTGTTTTTATGGGGACGAACTTGACATGATGGTGATTTTTCCAGAGCTTCTGGCTTTGGCTGATCAGCATCCGGACGCGCCTACTACCCGGTATAATCGGGGCTATAAGAACAGCATGGATAATGTGCTTTGGATCTATAAATGGATCTTGTCGACATGCGAGGAGTTCTATCAGATTCCCCTGGAGGACTATCTGAAGTTTCAGGAGGATTATAAAAAGCGCTGCCTGGCTATGGGATATAGTCTGCGGCCATACTATGAATATGTCTATTCTTTCTATGACTGTATAAACGACCCCAGGAGAGAGGAAGCGTTTGCCATGTTTCAGAACACGCCCTGGGACGAAAATTGTAATTGCAAGGCCTGTGAACGTAATACGGAAATAGATTTTTATCTGGATCAGGACGATCTTGAAAGGGCTACAGCTTTTGCATATGACATTGAAAACTTTACTCTTACCTGCGGCGCTAAGGAGAAAAAAAGAGCATGGCTTCGCATGAAGAAGCATTTTCTCAGGTATTATCTGCGAAAAAGGGATTTTAAGATGGTTGCCGAATATTGTGGGTTGTTGGAGCGCAATAAGGGGGTGAACAAAGAGAGGGAGTTTGACTTCTGGTCTGTTTTAATGGAAAGCTACTCTTACATAGATATAGGGAAGGCATTAAAAATCTATAAGGATTGTTGGAAAATCCTGATGGAGGAGAGATGTCCCAGCGATATTTATGGACATAACAAGCGGGCTGCAATATTTTTCAGGGAACTTGGAAAAGCAAGGAAAGGAGAGTTTGTAAAGCTGAGTTTGGATGCTGTGTTTCCAGGCTATAGAGAGGATGGCAGATATCGGATCAGGGATATGTACCGGTTCCACTATAATCGGGCGAAAGCGGTAGCGGACAAATTTGACGAAAGAAACGGGACGAACGCGTATTGTGCCGGATTGGAGAAAGTGGGGCTGAAGGCAGATAGGGAGGATGAAGATGAAGTATGAGTGGATTGACGCGTATTTGCTGGGTAAAGCGGGGGTGGTGAAAGATCTGCAAAAGGACTGGAACTGGATCCGCTATCAGGTTGGTGACAAGATGTTTGCCGCCATATGTTTGGATAAAGAGGATAAGCCCTATTATATTACCTTGAAACTGGATCCGGCGGAGGGAGATTTTCTCAGGAGTCAGTACGAGGATATTGTTCCCGGATATTATATGAATAAAATGCACTGGAACTCCATTAAACCGGATGGGGAGGTGCCGGACGATCTGTTAAAGGATCTGCTGGACAAATCTTATGGGCTGATACTTGGAGGATTGAGCAGGAAAAAGCAAAAAGAGATATTGGGCGATGAGAATTCTTGTAAATAAAAAGGAGAAGAATATGAAAAAGGGAAAAAGTAATGGCGCAAAAGCAGAGCCAAAGCTGTCTGAAGACGAAATTCAAGAAGAAGTTCTTTTGTTTTTCAGCAGAGAAAATGACCTGGAAAAGGTAAGAGATTCTTTCGGCAACAGCCTGGGGCTGCCAACAGGTGAGGAGAGTCCATTTGCCGCAGGTGGCACGGTGGAACTGGAAAATGAAGATTCCAGTGTGAAGATCACAATTCTCCAGTCTTCCATGGGAGAACAGGAGAAGAAGATCATAAGCGATCAGAAAAACGGAGCCTGCGGTTACTTTGCCCAGGTGGAGGGAGGCAGTGATGACATTAAAATTAATCTCTGCCACCATATTCAGCAGTGCAATACCTTTGTTTACATGTCGCTGAAAGCGGCAAGTGCCGGCATTGATCTGCAGAAAAATGTGGACGAGCTGGTTGGGGTGGTACTGGAAGTGATGGAAGAGGTGGACGGTGTTCTGATTGAGCGGTGGATCACGGCGCGAAACAGTGATGATAATGTGATTCTGTCAGGGGAGGGACAAAGTGAGGTGGATTCGTACTTCCCCTTTGAGCTGGGGGAGGCGCCGGAGTATTTATCCGGATGTACGGAAAGGCAGTTAGCACGTCGGCATGAAAATATGAAATATCTGTTTGACAAAGAGATTTTTGTGTGTGAGCTTCCTCTGAATGAGGACGACGAAAAGGCGACCATCCGAAGTAAGGAAGAGGTGGCGCGCAGGATGCTGGGACTGCTGATAATTTCTTTATATTCAGAGTCCATGATGAATCCGGACGAAAACTTAAGCGTAGAGGAGGCAAGGAAATTTATCGGGCAAGTGATGGAGGATTTGTCCTTGGACAATTTGGAGGAGATTCTCACACCGGAAGAAATAGCCTATGTACAGGATGATAATCCGGACGAGAAGACCAAGATCAATTATTGTTGGTGCTATGAACCCTTATATATTCTTGAGTGGGTTCTGGGGCTGGTGGAATGGCAGGATCCGGTGGAGATATGTGATGTTGGGCTGATGGTGCGCAATCTCCATGCCTTTGAATCCTTGGAGGAGATTTGTGCCAAGACCCAGATGCGTTCCACTAAGGAGATTCTGGACAAGGCGGATTTAATCTACCGGATGGATTGGGCGGCGGTGGATGCACGAATTCATGGATTCAGCGGCCCGGGTGGGATTGATCATGGCGTTGTACAGGAGAGACATAAGGCGCTTAATTGGATCATAGGATTTGATGGAGCGGATTGGGACGATGTGACTACGCCTACATAAGCGTACAATTTGCTATCAACGGTGAAACAAGTCTATATTATGAAAGAAAAGGGATGCTTGCGGCAGCAGGAAGATCTTGCTGTCCAAAGGCGAACCTGTATATAAAAGCGGATAAGGAGAGTCAAATGGGAAAATATTTTAGTGATGTGGTGGATCAGGCATTGGAGGATATCTATTATTGTTATGACGTCAGTCGGGCGGCAAGGGTGATAGAACCTTTGACGGCGGCAGCGGAAGCGGGGGATGGGGATGCATCCTATATTTTGTCGCGCTGCCTATCCGGCCCGCAGTATAGCTGGAAGTATCATCCTTATCAGTGCGACGACGACAAGGTGGAAGAATATGTTCGCAAGAGTATTCTTCAGGGCAGCGCCATGGGAGTATTGGGATCCATGCGCTGCGGTATGTTTACGCCTGAGATGAAGGAGAAAATGCCGTTTAAAAATCTCAAAGAGGCGTGGGATGTAGTCTATGAAAAGGCCCAGGAGGGCAGCCTGTTCTGCCAGAATATGATCGGAAATACATATTTCTGGCTGGATATTGTGGATATCGAAGAAAAGCGGATGGAGGATTTTCCAAGCAAAGAAGCTTTTGGAGCTTATTTAAGGGAGAGTACGCTTGCCTGCATTCCCTGGTTTGAAAAGGCCTTTAAGGGGGGAATGGGTTTTGCGGGAAAAAATCTATACCATCTCTATCAATCAGGGGAGGAAGGTCTTGTGCAGCCCCAACCCCAAAAAGCTCAGGAAATTGCCAGGCTGGGAGCCGAACTGGGCTACCCGGACTGGGAGAAGAACTATGGAGCCGAACTGTTGAAGCAGTCAGGCAGAGAGATGGAGGGATTGCGGTATTGCGAAAGCGCCGCCGGAAAAGGAGAATTGTCTGCCTGGTACCAGGTGGGGTTTGCCTATCAGACAGGGAAGATTGTTCCGAAAGACTATCCATATGCACTTTCCTGCTATGAAAAGGGATTGGCTGACACAGAGAGTGTGGGCTGTTACAACAAAGCGGGGGAACTGTATTTTCTGGGCGAGGGCGGAATTGCCAAGGATTACGCCAAAGCCGTGAAGCTTCTTACACATGCCCATGAACAGGGCAGTAATTGGGGAAATGACATGCTGGGCATCTGTTATCTGTTTGGTTATGAATGTCAGAAGGACCCGGTAAACGCCAGAAAGCTGTTTGAGGAAGCAAATTATACTTCAGATCTGAAAAATTACGGTTTGGGTCTCATTTATGCGGAGGGTATGGGAATCGCAGAAGATATTAAAAAGGGTGCGGAATATCTGCAAAAGGCAAAAGAATACGCGCCTGCCCAGGAGGCTCTGCAGCGCTATAAGAAGACGCTGTTTGGCAAGTGGGTGAGAAAGTAAGGAAAAACCGTGTTGACCTTCCATGCGCTGAAAACGGGACAATACAGACTTCCCACAGCGCATGGATGCCTGGATGACCTTACAAGGCTGTCGGTTTCTTCATCAGGGATTCTTTTTTTCAGCCGTATGATTTCTATCCGGTAGATGGAAGGGAAGCAATAAGGCCTTTTTGAGCGGGGCGTTTGGTGTACCATAGAGAGCGCCGGATCCCAGGGAGAGGCATCTATTGGTATGATAGAAATGGGGTTTGAGGGGAGAAGAATTGATATGGAAATAAATACTTTGTCTAAAAGATACCATGTACGCAAATTGGATAAAAATGATGTGGATATGATATATGACATGAGCTGCAAAAACCATATTTTTTATCAATATCATCCACCATTTGTTACCAAAGAAAGTATATTGGATGATATGACTGCTTTACCGCCGGGAAAGAGTGAGGAGGATAAGCTTTATGTTGGTTATTTTAAAAAGGAATTACTGATGGGAATTATGGATTTGATTCTTGACTATCCGAAAAAAGAAATTGCTTTCATCGGGTTATTTATGATGAATACGTTATATCAGAATTGCGGTGTTGGTTCAGAAATAATCGGCGAAGTTATTATTTATTTGCAATCGTTGGGCTATAAAGAAATTCGATTGGGCGTTGACAAGGGAAATCCACAAAGTTATGCTTTTTGGACAAAAAATAATTTTGCTGCAATCAGTGAAGCAGAATATATTCTCATGGGGCTAAAAATATAATTCTCGGTTTGGGCAGCAAACAAGTGAGTGAAAATTCAATAACTATGTGGGGAAATATGCACTATATTTCAGGTTTGCAGTAGGAATTCTTTTCCGAAAAGGGAGTTGAAGAAGACAGGAGTGGATGAGATGAAAATATTGGTTATAGGCGGGAGTTATTTCTTCGGAAGAGTTTTTGTAATGCAGGCCACAAAAGCACACGATATCACTGTGGTAAATCGTGGGACTTATTCCATGGCACAGCTTGGCGTCAAGCAGGTTACGGGTGACAGAAAAAGTGCGGAATTATGGAAATCCATAGACGAAGACTTTGATGTGATGGTGGATTTCTGTGCATATGAAAAAGGCGACATTGCCAATGTCCTCCAAAATGTGAATGGTAAGGTGGGGCAGTATATTCTGATCAGTACAGTGGATGTGTATCGGCGGGGGATACAAGGGAGGAAAGAGGAAGGGGCACCGTTGGAGGTCAGAGAACTTCCGGGAGAAGCAGGCAGTTATATTGCAGGGAAGGTGGCCCTGGAAGAGGAAGTTCGGGCAGTCTGTGGCAGATTGAATATAAAATATACCGTATTGAGACCGGCCGTACTGTACGGTCCCTACAATTATGCCCCCAGAGAATCGGTATATATCAAGATGATGGTGCAGGAGCATGTATTGCCTCATATCATGGATGCCACAGGCGCTTTTCAGTTTGTTTATGTGAAAGATGCTGCGGAGGCCGTGATAAGATGCATGCATAATGAAAGGGCATACGGACAGGCGTATAATCTTTGCCAGGATGGGTTTTCCACATATGATCTTGTTTTTGAGGCGCTTGCTAGGGCTGCGGGGGCTGAAATGTCCGCTGTCAAGTCCTCCCAATCTGATTTGCAGGGAACCGAGCCTTCCTGGGATGAGGTAAGGTATACGGTGAAGGAAGCCAAAGACCTGGGACTTCCGCTTCCGTTTCCTGTGACAGCAGCGGAATCGGAGCTTTATTCCAACGAGAAGAGTAAAAGAGAGCTGGGTATCAGCTATTCAAAACTGTGGGAGGGGATGGAAAAGACCTATCGGGCGTTTCGGAGAGTATATGCAGGATAAGGAGGAAACAGACGGCAGTGGCAGGCCCTATTGTCTGTGCACCGGCATGTTCCTGATTTTTCATTGTACGGCAGGACTTATTTATCTGTGTCGTTTTGTTAAAAGGGAACGTGTCGGTGTACGGATTCAGCGCTTTTAAGGGTATATTCAGTCTGTTTGGGAAGTCAGAGGCGTTTGCCAGCACTTGATCTTGGAGAAAACCATTTCCTGTTTCCGCAGGGGGACCTGCACAATGGAATCATCCGACATGATCAGGTCGTCTTGCAGCCTTCCTTTTACATGATTCAGGTTGATCAGGAAACTGCGGCCTACACAGAGAAAATTGTCTCTGTGACGGAAAATTTCCGCAATTTGAGAGAGTGTTCCTCTAAAAGTATAAGAATCGGAACATGTGTGCAGAATTACCGTGTGCTGTTGCCCGGTTTCAAAAAAAAGGATATCCGTATAAGGGATGGAATATTTATGCTTTTTTTGAATCAACAGGAAGTTTTGAGGCGCGTCCCACAAAGTTGCGGGGAAGTGTTCCATGGCTGCTGCAATTTCTTTATCTTCATAGGGCTTTTCCAGATAATACAGAGGGATATCATGATAGCTTTCCAGCTTTCCTTCTATGGGAGGCGAGGTGAAGATGACGCAGCCGAAATAGCCCGCTGCCTGCATCTGCCGCAGGGTTTCCATTCCATTTTCCCCATCCGGAGAAGAGGAGAGAAATAAAATTTCCGGTTCGTCCGGAGTGTTTAAATAAGAAGTCAGAAGTTCTCTGCCGGAGCAAAAAGAGACGGCTTCCAAATCAATATGTCTGGTCTTTGAATAAGAATCCAAGTGGCGTTTCAATGCAAGAGTATCACTTTCCGATTCCTCGCATATGTAAATTAACATAGGGCGATTCTCCTTAAATAAATCTAAAAACATGACTTTTTCTATAATGCGTTTTATTTGAAAATTCTTTCATCTACCACAATTATAGCACAAAATCAAGAATTTTCCAGAATTTTTCTAAAACAATTAGGTAGTTTTTGGTGTTCCCACAAATAAAGACGTACGAAACGTTTTTTACTTATTGTCTGCGTATCATTGTATTGTTCATAATTTTCAGTTAGAATAAGGAGAGAAAACAAAACGGGGGTATCCGATATGGAAGTAAGCAGGAACAGGAAGTGGCATTTTACTGCCTATGGGACAAGTGTGGAGCTTGAAGGAAATGGTTTTGAGGGCAGTGTGGAGACGGGAGACCTGTCAATTTGGAGTCTGAAGGGAAAAGGGAAGCTGGTTCCGGCGTCCACGGATGGGGTTGCCTTTTATTATACGGTGCTGGATGGGGAAAAGGAGAATTTTACATTATCTGCGGATATTGAGGTGGAAGAGTGGACGTTTTCCAACGGTCAGGACGGGTTTGGATTAATGGCGGCGGACGCGGTTGGGGAAAACGGTGACGAGGCAAGTTTCTGGAATAACTCCTATATGGCTGCTGTGACCAGGGTGGAATATGAGGCGGAAGTAGGCTGTGATGCCGGAAAGGATTTGGCTGTCGGTACGGCAGGACACTATGTGATGAGACTGGGGATTGGGGCGCAGGAGAAAAAGGGTGTGACACCCAGGACAAATCTGGAGGGGACGCAGCCGCTTCATTTCAGGAGTACCATGAAAACGTTGGAGTATCATGCCGCAAGGCAGGGAAGAAAACCGGGCACTTATAATATTGTAGGGGCTTATACCAATGTGTCAAAGCATATGAATGACATTGCTGCATTGAAAAGGTTCCATTTGGCCATAAGACGCATGAACGACGGATATTTGATTAGCTATACGGATGAGGAGGGGGTGACCAACAGCAGGAAATTTTATCATGAAGAGAACGGGGACGCTCTGACAAAACTGGATCCGAAGCATATTTATGTGGGTTTTTTTGCCGCAAGGAATGCCAGGATCCGAATTAGAAATGTGGGACTGGAAGTGATTGGGCCAAAGGAGGATGTACCTGCCGCTCCCAGACCGATGGAACCGGTGCGGCCCCAATATGAAATTCTGTCCGCCAGGACGGCCAACAGGGAAGAATACGAGCTTGTGACATATGCAAACGCCGACGGGAAATTAAAGATTGCCCTGAAGGAGACGGGTGAGGAAATCAGGGTGGTGAAGATGGAGAGCGGAACAAAGTGCCGTGTTTGTCTGACACTGAAGGAAGGGGAAAATCATTTCCTGGTTTCCTTTTCACCGGATGTGGATTATTGTCCTTCCGAGTATGAGAGATTGGCGGATTACAGAACATACAAGGTTCCCTTTTGTGTCACCTACCGGATTCATCAAAAGAAGTACATTTATATCAGCCCAGGGGGAAGACCGGAGGGAGCGGGAACCCAGGAAGACCCAATGGATATCTATACGGCGGTCAGGGGGGCGGCGCCCGGGCAGAGGTTGTTATTGGCGGACGGCAAGTATCTGCTGCAAAGATCTCTAGTGATAGACAGGGGTATGGACGGAACTCCAGACGCCCCCATCTGTTTGATGGCGGAGGAGGGCGCCCGGCCGGTGCTTGATTTCGGGGGGAGTAGTCAGGGACTGATCATTGCAGGGAATTATTGGCGATGCAAAAGCTTTGACGTGACGAATACGGAGCCATTTTCCAGAGGAATCCATCTAGCAGGCAGCTATAATCAGCTGGAACAAATCTCCGTTTACCGAAACGGCAACACGGGGCTTCAGATTGGCTGTTATCAGGTTTGGGACAGCAGGGAGGAATGGCCTCGTTGTAATATGGTAATAAACTGTAACGCATATTTAAACGCCGACCCGGGATACACGGATTCGGACGGTTTTGCCGCCAAGATCACTGTGGGGGAGGGTAATATATTTGAAGGATGCATCTCGGCATATAATGCGGATGACGGTTTTGACTTGTTTGCAAAGGTGGAAAAGGGCGCTACAGGCAGTGTGTTGATTCATAACTGTCTTGCGTTTAAAAACGGATATATATTGGATGGGGAAGGGAGAGAAGTACATGTGGGGCTTGGGAACGGATTTAAATTGGGAGGCTCCAGTATTGCATGTGGCCACAGGCTTGAGGAAAGCATTGCCTTTGCCAACGGCGCCAAGGGAATTGATGCCAACAGCAGCCCGGATGCACATGTGAGAAATGTTCTGACCTTTGATAATGAGAGCAGCAATGTGGCGCTCTATACGACGGATGCCAGGGACACGGCATTTACCGTCAGGGGCGTGGTGTCTGTCAGGACAGGTGGTAATGTGCCAGACAAGCTGGAGCCGAGGGGAAGGCAGGACAAAACACAGATTTATCATGTTTCCAATTATTACTTTGACGGCTGTCATACGGTGAATGCTAAAGGTCGGCGCATGGAGTTTAGCCACGGGGAAGTTCCGGATGTGGAGAAAGTCATTCACGGGGGAATTTCCAGGAAGGCGGACGGCAGCATCGGTATGGACATTTTACAGCATTTTCGGTATAATGTGGAAAGATGTATGGAGAGGGAGGGATTACATGGAAGTGATATTGCGGAATCTGACGAAGAAGTTTCCGGCCAGAGGCAGGAAGAACCAAGAAGAAGTGATTGCGGTCAATGATTTCAATTTTGAGATTCCGGACGGGAAGCTTATCGGTCTGCTGGGACCATCCGGATGTGGGAAGAGCACCACGCTCAATCTGATCAGCGGCTTGCAGAAGCCTACATCAGGGCAGATTTTCTTTGGGGAGGACGATGTGACAAACCTGCCGCCGGAAAACAGAGGGATCGGATTGGTATTCCAGAACTATGCCCTCTATCCCCACCTGACTGTCAGGCAGAATATTTTATTTCCGTTGGAGAATCTGAAAGGAAAGGATAAGCTGTCCAAAACTGTCATGTTGGAAAAGGCGCAGGCGGCTGCCGGGCTGGTGCAGATCGAGGAACTGATGGATCGCAGGCCGGGAGAATTGTCAGGAGGCCAGCAGCAGCGTGTGGCCATTGCCAGAGCGCTGGTGAAGATGCCAAAGGTGCTTCTATTGGACGAGCCCCTATCCAATCTGGATGCCCGGCTGCGGCTGCAGACAAGGGAGGAGATCAGAAGGATTCAGAGAGAAACCGGGATTACCACGATTTTTGTGACCCATGATCAGGAAGAGGCTATGAGCATTTCCGATATGATTGTGGTGATGAACGCAGGGGTGGTACAGCAGATCGGCAGACCTCAGGACGTCTATGACGATCCGAAGAATCTGTTTGTGGCAAAATTCCTTGGGACCCCACCCATCAATGTCTTTGACGGTCAGATTAAGGGTGGTAAACTATTTTTGGGGGAAGATAAGGTAATGGATGTGGCCGGGACCGGAGACCGGGTGGTTCATGTGGGTATTCGGCCGGAGGGATTCAGACTGAAAGAGGACGGTCCGCTTTGCTGTGAGTTGTGCGGTGTGGAAGTCATGGGGCGGGACGTCAGCGTCATTTTCACACATCAGGCGTGCCCTAATGCAAAGGTTCGCGCTATCATGGGAACGGAGTACAAAGTGGATACCTGGAAGGGGATTGTACGGTTTTCGCTGATTCCCCGCAAAGTATTTCTCTTTGACAGGGAAACGGGGGAGAGAATTTATTTTGAGGAGGGAGGACAATGAAACGGAAAGGCTGGCTCTATCTGTTACCGGCGCTTCTTTTCCTGGGCGTTTTTATGGTGTATCCGCTGATCGACGTCTTTGTCTATTCCTTTGAGGAAGGCTATAACTCTGCCTCTCAGACCTATTTTGGCACGGGACTTTATAACTATTCCTATGTGCTGCATGATCCTTATTTTTTGCAGGCGGTGAAAAATACGCTGATTTTGGTGGCGATTACCGTGCCTGTGTCCACAGGAATCGCGCTGTTGATTTCTGCAGGATTAAATGCCATTAAACCCTTTCGGAATCTCTTCCAAACGATATATTTCCTGCCCTATGTGACGAATACGTTGGCGGTGGGGCTGGTGTTTATGATTTTATTTCAGAAGACCGCCTATTCGGAGGGGCTGATCAATCTGCTGATTACCTGTTTTGGCGGCAGCCCGGTGGATTTTATAGACGGACCCTATTGGGCAAAGATGTTTGTGCTGTGCTTTTACACCATATGGGTGGTCATGCCCTTTAAGATACTGATTTTGACCAGTGCGCTGGCCTCTGTCAATCAGGATTATTACAATGCGGCCAAGGTGGATGGCACGTCAAAGTTCAGGACATTTATGAGAATCACCCTTCCCATGATTTCGCCCATGATATTCTATCTGATTATCACCGGGTTTATTGGCGCTTTTAAAGCGTACAGTGATGTGGTGGCTCTGTTTGGAACGAACCTGAACGCGGCGGGGATGAATACCATCGTGGGTTATGTCTATGATATGCTTTATGGTGACAGCGGCGGTTATCCGTCCTATGCGTCTGCGGCGGCCATACTGCTGTTTTTCATCGTGCTGACGATTACTTGTATCAATTTGCTTGTCAGCAAGAAAAAGCCTTAAGAAAATAAGCGTCCGCCCAAAGCGGGCATAGGGGTGTAAAAATGGAAAATATGGTTGATTATGGAAAAATAGAAAGGAAGGCCAGGGGTCGGAAGCTGGTGTTTCATATTGTGACCTATACGCTGCTGGCAGTGTGGGCCGTGATTGTTCTATTCCCGTTTTACTGGATGCTTTTGACTTCCGTAAAAAGCTACGGCGCATATAATTCGGAGTATATTCCGAAGTTTTTTACCCTGTCTCCCACACTGCAGAATTATGCGGATGCGTTTACTGCGGTGTCGCTGGGGAGATATCTGGCCAATACCGCCCTGTTTGCAGTGGCGACTACGGCGATTATGCTGGTGGTGATCACGTTGGCGGCATTTGCATTTGCCAGACTTGATTTCAGGGGAAAGGGAATTGTGTTTGTTCTCTTTCTGTCGCTGATGATGATACCAAATGAGCTGGTGGTCATTACCAATTTTGTGACAGTAACCAATCTGGATATGCGAAATACGTTTCTGGGGCTGATACTGCCCTCTGTGACTTCGGTTTTCTATATTTATCTGCTGAAGGAAAATTTTGAGCAGATTCCGGACAGTCTATATTATGCTGCCAAGGTGGACGGCACTTCGGATTTAAAGTATTTGCTGAAGGTTATGATACCCATGTCCAAGCCTACGTTGATTACCATAACCATACTGAAAGTGATTGAGTGCTGGAATTCTTATGTTTGGCCCAGACTGATCACGGACGATGAGGATTATTATCTTGTGTCAAACGGAATCCAGGAGATCCGGGAAAACGGATTCGGACGTGAAAATATTCCGGCCATGATGGCGGCGGTGGTGGTGATATCCGTTCCGCTTATTATTCTGTTCCTGATATTTCGCAAAAAGATTATGGAAGGTGTGTCCAGAGGAGGTACCAAGGGATGAGAGAAGGTTGGAAGAGAGCATTGTCCCATGGGACGTTTGCGATATTCTTGGCAGGGGCCATGTGGCTGCTTACCGGGTGTCATGGCAGAGAGGGCCTGAAGGCATTTGAGATTCCCGAGGAATTTGATACTTCCGGGGCATACGAGATTACGTTCTGGGCGAAGAATGACACCAATAAAACACAGACAGATATCTATCAGCAGGCAATTTCTGATTTTGAGAAGCTTTATCCCAATATTAAGGTAAATATCCGCCTCTATACGGATTACGGCAAGATTTATAATGATGTGATCACCAATATAGCCACTAATACCACGCCCAATGTATGCATCACATATCCTGATCACATTGCCACTTATTTGACAGGGACCAATTTGGTAGCGCCGCTGGAAGAATTATTTGCCCATGAAAAGTATGGTTTGGGAGGCAGTGAGATCAGATTTGATTCGCCAAAAGCCGGGGAGATTATTCCGCAGTTTTTGGAGGAATGCAGTTTTGGAGGACATTACTATGCAATTCCGTATATGCGTTCCACGGAAGCCTGTTATATCAATCAGACATATTTGGAGGCTTTAGGGTATACCCTGCCGGAAAAGCTTACCTGGGATTTTGTGTGGGAGGTTTCCGAGGCCGCCATGGCACAGGACGAGGAGGGAAATTATAAGGTTAACGGACAGAAGGTTATGATCCCGTTTATCTATAAGTCCACAGATAATATGATGATCCAGATGCTGAAGCAGAGTAACGCCGGATACTCCACAGCGGAGGGAGAACTGCTGCTTTTTCAGGACACTACAAGGCAGCTTTTGTACGAAATTGCCGGACATGCCGGGACAGGTGCCTTTTCCACCTTTAAAATTTCCAGTTATCCTGCCAATTTTCTGAATGCCGGGCAGTGTATTTTTGCAATAGATTCCACCGCAGGCGCTACCTGGATGGGGACGGATGCGCCTTTGTGCGATATCAGCAAGGAAAAAATTGTGGAATTCGAGACGGCGGTAAGGGTGCTGCCGCAGTTTGATCCGGAACATCCCCAGATGATTTCTCAGGGACCCTCTGTGTGTATTTTTAATAAAGCGAATCCCCAGGAAGTATTGGCTTCCTGGCTGTTTGCACAGTACCTGCTGACAAACGATGTACAGGTTGCCTACGCGGAGACGGAGGGTTACGTGCCTGTGACCTCAAAGGCCCAGGGGGCGGAGCAGTATCTGGATTATCTCTCCAGAGGCGGTGAGGACAATACAGTGCATTATGACATCAAGATTCAGGCGACCCAATTACTGCTTTATAATATTGAGAATACCTTTGTCACGCCGGTGTTTAACGGCTCGGCTTCTCTTCGCGATGCGGCGGGACAGTTGATTGAGGCTACGGTGAAATCCGTCAGGCGCGGCGAGGAGATTGACGACGGATATTTTGACAAGCTGTATGATGATATTGTGTCCCTGTATCGGTTGGATCAGATTGGCGGACAAGGAGAAGAGACTGTTTCTCACAAAGCGGAACTGGGTCCCCTTCCGCCCATGGCCATAGCATTGTTATGTGGTCTGGCGCTCATCTGGGGCTGTTTGATTCTGTACGCGGCACTTCGTATCATCAGAAAGCGGAAGCAGACGGTGGTGTGATTAGTCTGAACTGGATGCGGAATATATTGAATTGTGACTAAATTGGAGCGGGTCATACAGTCTAATTCAATATGACTATTGATTTCCTGTGAACTTTGTGTATAATTAATGTTGTATTGATGCACCAGTAGTCTGGATACACAGGAAAGACTTAAAAGAGGAGAGAAAAATGAAAAAACTGACATCGTTACTATTGGCTATTGTTCTCGTGATGGCATGTGCGGCCTGCGGAACACCGGATGACAACCAGGGTGGGGCGGATGTGAAATCAGAGGGCGTTATGACTTATGCAGAATACGTCGCTGCAGCCAAGGAGTCCCAGGTGGTGATTGAGGCGTATGTGCAGGCAAAGCAGTCCTGGTGGGAGGAGAACGGTCAGGGTAAGGCAACCGTTTACGCCCAGGATAAGGACGGCGCGTACTACTTGTATAACATGGAATGTTCCAAGGAAGACTACGAGAAGCTGACCCCTGGCACCAAGATTAAGGTAACAGGTTTTAAGACGGAGTGGTCCGGAGAGGTGGAAATCATTGATGCTACCTTTGAGATCCAGAGCGGAAATTATGTTGCGCCCGCAGAGGATGTGACCTCTCTTCTGGGTACGGATACACTGATTGACCATCAGAATAAGTTTGTGGCATTCAAGGGTATGACGGTGGAAGCTGCAGGCAAGGATGCAAGCGGAAATGATGTGGCTTACCTGTATAAGTGGGATGGTTCCGGCCAGGAAGGAGACGACCTGTACTTTAACGTTTCGCTGAACGGTACTACATATACGTTTACCGTGGAATCTTATCTGTGCGATCAGAATACTGATGTTTATAAGGCGGTAAAGGCTTTGAACATAGGCGACAAGATTGATATGGAAGGCTTCCTGTACTGGTATGAGGGTGTCAATCCCCATATCACTTCCGTTAAGAAAGCAAATTAACAGTAAACTCCCCGGTACCCATGGGCGGCCGGGGAGTTTTTAGGATGTTGGTTTTCTTAAGGGACAGTCGGACATACTTATCTTATTTTTTAACACTTCCAGGCCGCAGTCTGACAGATAATCCTGCAGTATGGGGAGGGACTGGGGGGAAGTGGGGCCGATGATAATTCCGCCCACCAGATCTGCCAGACTTAAATTTACTTTTTTACACATTCTGTTTAAATCCAGGGGATAATATTTTTTGATTCGTTCCGCAGAGACATGGTATTTTGGCGCTACCGTGAATTCGTCGGAAAGTGAGGGAGAAACCACCAACCGGTACTCCTTTTCACTGGCAAAGGATGGGTGCTTAAAAGCTGCCGACTGCAGCCAGGCATCTTTCATCAGTTCCTGTAAGCGGGGCAGGATATTTGCAAAGTCCTCCGATGCCCGAATTAGCTGGCAGAAAGCCTCCACAAGATGATGCTCCCGCATATCCTTTTGATAGTAGACCTTTTGGAGGGAGACTGCGCCGCCCACTAATTTTTGCATGGGCGTTTCGTCGAAGGCAATGCAAACACCTCTTCCCAAGTGTCCATAGCGTTCCCATTGTGCAGCGTCGTCCATATCCTTTGAAAAACAAGCTGCGTATGCTGAATACAGGAATTCTTTTTCAAGCTCCTGCTGAAAGAATTCGCCTGCCTGACGAAGACTGTTCTTTTCTCCGTCTCTGCGTAGATTTTCAATTACCGCGTTGCAGATACCGTTCATAAACAGTCTCATTTCGGAAGCGTCGTTCATGTTAAGAATATTGTTCAGCCGTAACTCCGCACAGCGGATAATTCCGTCAAAAGCCATAAAGTCAGTATAATGATACAGCATATGACACCTCTCCTGTTCCTGTTTTACGCCTTATTATAATATGGATTGAACAAAAAGGGAAGAAAGAAAACGATAGAATTACAAAAGTAATTCCATGAGATTAATTTCTGAAACGGTGACGGTTTGCTTTAAAGGGATCACAATTAAGTATTCCCCAACTTTTGTCTTACGATACTTGAAAATCTCAATTCCTATTTCATTTGCAACGAAGTGGTCAGGATAGTTTTATCTGGGCCATTGGGCCTTTCTGTGCTGCCCGGTTCCGGACAGTACAGCACCCATTCAGCGTGGATGACGCTGAAGCCTTATGAAATATATTAAGTCACACCTTGATGGCTTTATCATTAAAAGTTATTTGTTATTGTTCTGCATCCACCATTCAATAAGCCTTTCTTCATATCCCAGCAATCTGGCTAATTGAGAATTTGTATATTCGGGATGCTCTAATATGATGCCATCATCAATTAGCAGTTCGGCCGCAAATATGTTGGCTTCCTGCTCGGTCTTGGAATTGAGCAGTAATGTTTTATGCCTGATAAAATAGCAATTTTGTTTTTTATGCAGTATGGCATGTCCTAATTCATGCGCCATAACTTGTAATAATTCTCTTTCTTCTAAATTTTGGTCAAGAAATATGTATCTGTGATTTTTCAGGAACATATAGCACCCAGCGCATCCCGGAGTTCCTTTCTGCACTTCAATGCCAAGCAGTTCTGCCAGCTTAAATGGATCTCTGGTTTTGTGCTTTAAGACATATTTCTGCACCACTTCTTTAATACAATTCCCCAATTATACCACCTACTTTTTGTATTTTTTCGGAGTATACTTCTCCTTGTTCATAATTTTTAACCGTTTCAGGGCGATTTCCAGCTCATCTCTGAAAAGCTCTATTGCTTCTGGAGAAAGTTCTTCACCGTCATAGCTTGCGGGACCCTCATTACCTGATTGTAATTTTTCCATAATGGAATTGAGGTCTTTGGCTATGTCCCGATTATCCTTTGGAGTCAGTGTGGGTTCTTCGTTTTCTGCTGTCAATGAGACATTTCCATCAATCATTTCGAATAAAACATGAAAGTCCATGTCCATGCCTTCAGCGGCTTGTTTAATACATTGAATGGATGGAGCAATAGATTTTCCGGTTTTAGGATGTTTGTTTTTTTCCAGTAGCGATATATAGGCTTTGCTTATACCGCTTTTTTTAGCAAACATGTCCATACTCATATTGTAATTTGTTCTATAGTTTTTTATTACATCTCCTAGTGTCATATTATCACCGCCTTCTGATGTTTAATTTATTATACGACATGTAGATAAGATTGTCAAATATTTTGAACAAAAAGGGATTGACAAGATGTGTTTAATATGTTAGATTTAATATGTCAAATTAATTAGACAAGAAGGAAAGTAAGAAGAAGGAAGCCTGTGCCATCAGTGTAAAGGAAGGAGCCATACTGCCATACCTGTCTGAAAAAATAAAAAGAAACCGTTATGGTGTTAGAAAGGACTGGACCGCCCAAAAACAATAAATAGTAATGATGATAAAGGATAAAAGAAAGGGGAAACAATTATGACTGATGCAATTTTGGATTTTAAGGAATGGAGGGGTAAATATGGCGGGAAAACCAAAAAAGCGAATTGACTGTGCCGGCTGGTATGTTGACATTTTCTACAATGATATCAAAATTGATAAGCTTCTGGACGCTCATGGGTGGCCTGGATTTGGGATATACTTCTACCTTTGTCAGATGGCGTTTGGAAGCGAGGGATACTACTATGAATGGGGCTATGACCTGTGTGTATCGACTGCAAGGAAGATGGGAGGGGGCATCAGTTCCAGTACAGTCCGGGAGACGGTGGGTTACTGTTTTTCCGTTGGTCTTTTTGACAAAGAGCTTTTTGATCGGTGGGGGATTCTGACCAGCAGGGGTATCCAAAAAAGTTATCTTGTAGTTCTTAAAAACAAGAATCGTAAGGGCACAGAGATTTATGAAGAGTATTGGCTGCTTGATATTTCGAAAAATGAAGATTATCAGGATGTGGTTTTTGTACACAAAAATCCTTAAATCCGCTTTTTTGATGTCGTCGAATGCCGATACACGCCCTGATCTGCAGGCGCCTGCCGGTCTGGGCTGCCAAAAGGCGATTCTGTATGAAGCGGCAGGGGATCATTTCTATAACTTCAGTGTGAGGGCTTTTACATTGAATATTTTGAAAAACAGAGATCATTCTGGCGCTATGAGATGGGCCACAGGAAATCTTCCAATAGAAGAACCGTTAAAGTGTTTTCAAAAAAATGTGCTGAAGGTGAGAAAAAATATAAGGAATTTGTGGAAAGACATACGGGAGAGTGGGGAAAACTTTATGAAAGCACACAGCCGATTAGGAAGGTTAAGGCTTCCCGTTCCGGCAAATTATAGCGTTAAGTAGAGCCGCTCATCTTACCGGGACAGAGCCGCTCTACTTATTTTTCAGATTCAGAATAGCTACGATCAGCAAGGCCACGGTCAAGATCACCATGAATTCTTCATATGTACTCATAAGCATCACACACCTTTCCGCAAATCTCCCGGAACTGTGCACATCAGAGAATTTGCCGGTTAAAAAAGGTGCTGATTGACAGTCAGGGAATTCTCCTGCGCCAAACAGCTGGCGCCAGGGAATAAAAAGATGGAAATGAAAGATTATCAAACCAGATGTACAGTACATGGCTGGGTAGATGCGGATATGGTTTTGAGGTGTGAGTAGAGCGGACAAGATTGCCGGATGCAACAGCATACAGGCAGCTTTCTACAACTGATTCAAGATGACCTGCCATGACAAGATTCATGACAAAAAATGTTATAAATGCTAATTATTCTATATAAATTTGACCAATAAAACAGAGCGCAAAAAAATCCGCAAATCCCTTGATTTCCCTGAAAAATCACTGATTTGCGGATTTTCTGCTTAGCGGAGAGTGTGGGATTCGAACCCACGTGCCCAGTAAAGGACAACTGCATTTCGAGTGCAGCTCGTTATGACCGCTTCGATAACTCTCCCTATTTGGTTTCTTGCGAAACACTATCTCTATTTTATAGTATGAAAACATTTTTTGCAAGAGTTGGTTGCAAATTTTTTGCAGAAAGGGTAATATTCTATATAGAGACCTATAGAAAGAAATGCGGGAAGAAAAGGAGGATGAGAAAAGCGTATGAAAAGAATCGGTATGCTTACCAGCGGCGGAGACTGTCAGGCGTTGAATGCGGCTATGAGAGGCGTAGTAAAAACTCTGTTGAACAGCGGGGAGGAAATGGAGATCTATGGATTTCTGGATGGCTATAAAGGGCTTATCTACGGCAAGTTTCAGATGCTTACGGGCAGGGACTTTTCGGGTATTTTGACAAAGGGCGGCACTATATTGGGAACCTCCAGGACACCTTTTAAGACAATTCAGGATCCTGATGAAAACGGGCTGAATAAGGTGGAGGCAATGAAACAGAATTACTATAAGCTGCAGCTGGACTGTCTGGTGATTTTGGGCGGCAACGGCACACATAAGACGGCAAACCTTCTGCGCAAGGAAGGGCTGAATATCATCACATTGCCCAAAACCATAGACAATGACTTATGGGGAACAGATATGACTTTTGGGTTCCAGAGTGCCATGGACATTGCTACGGATGCCATTGACTATATTCATACCACGGCAGCTTCCCACGGCAGGGTGTTTATCGTGGAGGTGATGGGACATAAGGTGGGCTGGCTTACATTGAATGCTGGTATGGCTGGCGGTGCCGATATTATTTTGATTCCCGAAATCCCCTATGATATTGATAAAGTAGTGGATAAGATCGAGGAGCGTGACAAAAGAGGGAGCCGTTTTACCATCATAGCGGTGGCCGAAGGCGCCATATCAAAGACAGATGCCAAGCTTTCCAAGAAGGAACTCAAAAAAAAGATGGAGAAGTATCCCTTTCCTTCCGTATCCTATGAGGTGGCGGCAGCCATTCAGAAGAAGACAGGGAGAGAGGTACGAGTTACCGTTCCGGGACATATGCAGAGGGGCGGCAGTCCGTGCCCTTATGACCGTGTCTTTGCAAGCAGGCTTGGCGCAGAGGCAGGCAAGCTGATATTGGACGGGCAGTTTGGGTTTATGGTTGGTTACAAAAATCGTGAGGTGGTACGGGTTCCGCTGGAGGATGTGGCGGGCAAGCTCAAAGCCATAGCGCCGGATGCTACCATTGTGCATGAGGCAAAGCTGTTGGGGATATGCTTTGGCAATTAGGCGCATATGTGCTATGGAGGATCAAAGCCCTGACAATTATGGATGAAAGTAAGTGAGGAACAGAATAATATGTCTTACACGGCGCTATATCGAAAATTTCGTCCGGATACGTTTTTGGATGTGAAAGGGCAGGAGCATATTGTCACCACATTAAAAAATCAGCTGCGGGCCAATCGAATCGGACATGCGTACCTGTTTACCGGAACCAGAGGAACAGGTAAGACTACTGTGGCGAAGATCTTTGCCAGGACCGTTAACTGTGAGAAACCAACGGAGGACGGTCCCTGCGGAGAGTGCCGTATCTGTCGTGCCATTGCGGCGAACGCCAGCATGAACGTGATTGAGATTGATGCGGCATCCAATAATGGTGTTGACAATATACGTGAAATTGTGGACGAAGTTTCCTATTCCCCCCCAGAGGGGAAATATAAGGTTTATATCATAGACGAGGTGCATATGCTTTCCATAGGGGCGTTTAACGCGCTTCTGAAGACTTTGGAGGAACCGCCCTCTTATGTGATTTTCATTTTGGCTACGACAGAAGTACACAAGCTCCCAATTACCATTCTTTCCAGGTGTCAGAGATATGATTTTAAACGTATCTCCATTGATACCATCGCGGACAGAATGCAGGAATTGGTCAGGGCGGAAAACGTACAAGTGGAAGAGAAGGCGCTTAGGTATATTGCGAAGACGGCAGACGGTTCCATGCGAGACGCCCTGAGTCTGCTGGACCAATGTATTGCCTTTCACCTGGGAAAGGAGCTTACTTACGAAAAGGTCCTGGATGTACTGGGAGCGGTGGATACGGAAGTATTCAGCAATCTATTGCGCAATATATTGGATAGGGAGGTGCTGGGCTGCGTAAAGCTTTTGGAAGAAATCGTCATGCAGGGCAGGGAGTTGACTCAGTTTGTGACGGATTTTACCTGGTATTTGCGCAATCTGATGTTGGTGCAGGCCTCCGACCGTCTGGAGGAAGTCATTGACATGTCTGCCGACAACTTAAAACGTCTGAAAGAAGAAGCCGACATGGCGGAAAAGGAGAGAATCATTCGTTTTATCAGAATTTTTTCGGAGCTGTCGGGACAGATACGCTATGCCATGCAGAAACGTATTCTGGTGGAGGTGGCTCTGATTAAGCTCTGTAAGCCGGAGATGGAGGTGGAACAGGACGCGCTTTTGGACAGAGTTCGTCAGGTGGAGGAAAAGCTGGAAAGTGGCGTGGTGGCCGTTGCCGGGAGGACTGTGACAAGCGGAGAGGCTGCATCAGAGGGAAATGGGTCAGGGGCTTTACCAAAACAAAAGCCGGAGCTGCCAAAGGCGATTCCTGAAGACGTGCGCCAGATTGTTTCTAAATGGCCGGCCATTGTGGGTAATGCGGAAAATCCAATGAAATTTTATTTAAAAAATGCAAGACTCAGCCTTGGCGGTGACAACAGGCTGCTGGTGGTTTTGGAGGATGGTGTGGCGTCAGACTATTTTACCAGGCACCCGGAAAATCAGACCAGATTGGAAGCAATGCTCTCTGATTTCGCAGGCAAAGAAATCGGAGTCAATATTCAGACTGTAAGAGAGCAGCAGGAGTTTCAGGAAAATTATGTGGACATTTCTCAGGTGATCCGGATGGACATTGAAGAGGAAGAAGAATAAAGGCGGTCTCGGCGCGTAGTAGTGGAGGGACGGCACTGGAAAAAATAAAACAGTCCCGGAACGGAGACGCCTGGGAGAAAAGTCAGACAGAGCATTTGTGTCTGAGTTTACTCCCCTAGAAGGGCGTAGTAGTGAAGGGACGGCACTGGAAAAAATAAAACAGTCCCGGAACGGAGACGCCTGGGAGAAA
>CAJTPN010000027.1:0-7650 GCA_910578185.1 uncultured Acetatifactor sp. | reverse complement strand
AAAGTCAGACAGAGCATTTGTGTCTGAGTTTACTCCCCTAGAAGGGCGTAGTAGTGGAGGGACGGCACTGGAATAGGAGAAAAAAATGGCAAAACGTGGAGGTTTTCCCGGTGGCGCGATGCCCGGGAATATGAGCAATCTGATGAAGCAGGCGCAGAGAATGCAGCGCCAGATGGAGGAAGGGCAGAAGGAGCTGGAGACAAAGGAATTTAACGCCGCCGCAGGTGGGGGCGCCGTTGAAGCTGTGGTAAACGGAAAGAAAGAGATCCTGAGTATCAAGCTTTCCCAGGAGGTTGTGGATCCAGAAGATATTGAGATGTTACAGGACTTGATCGTGGCGGCCGTCAATGAGGCGCTGCGCAAGGCGGAGGATGCGGGCAACGAGATGATGGGTAAGATGACAGGGGGATTGGGAGGTCTGCCCTTCTGATGGATTTATACAGCGGACATATCAACAAATTAATAGAGGAATTGGCGGCACTGCCCGGTATCGGCAGTAAGTCGGCTCAGCGTCTGGCATTTCATTTGATCAACATGCCCCAGGATAAGGTGGAAAGGCTGTCAGAGACAATACTTGAGGCCAAGAAAAATGTGCGCTATTGCAAGGAATGCTTTACTTTGACAGACCGGGAGACCTGTCCTGTGTGCGCTAATCAAAACCGCAACCACAAGTTAATTATGGTGGTGGAAAATACCAGGGATTTGGCGGCATATGAGAAGACGGGGAAATATGAGGGCGTATATCATGTACTTCACGGCGCCATATCGCCCATGTTGGGAATCGGACCCGGTGATATCAAGCTGAAGGAGCTGATAGAGCGTCTCAAGGGGGATGTGGAAGAAGTTATTATCGCCACCAACTCCAGTCTGGAGGGTGAAACCACAGCCATGTATGCGGCAAAGCTTATCAAACCGACGGGAATTCGGGTGACAAGAATCGCCAGCGGTGTGCCGGTGGGAGGAGATCTGGAATACATAGATGAGGTGACGCTTTTCCGTGCTCTGGAAGGGCGGGTAGAAATTTAAATCCAGCTATGAAATGCCAGTAGAAGAGATAAAATCTGCTGTTTTATCTTCCTTGCAAAAGGGGACATGTAAATTAGCTACCGGATCATATTTGATGGAGAGAGAACGGCTTTTTCATTATCCATGCAGAAACTTATTGACAAGCAACTGTTTTAGCTACACCATTACTAGGAGGCAGAAAATGAGAAACAAAGGCGTAAAACCGCTCTGCGGCATATTGAGTGCCGCAATTCTATTGGGAGGGATAAAACCAATTTCCGCAGAGGCCGCCCACTTCGGTTGGGAAATAGGAGAGGATGGCTGTTTGTATTGGTACGAAGGCGGCGTTAAACAGGGGACGGAAGGTCGGGGTAAGGAAATCTACGATCCCGCTGCCGGCGCATGGTACTGGCTGGACAGCGTTGACGGAGGAAAGAGAGCAGAAGGCAAGGATGTGTATCAGGACTCCGACGCGGGGCCTTACGGTGATCGTGAGGACGGAACCGGAAAATGGTGCCGCTATGACGAAAATGGCGGTATGGTCAAGGGCTGGGACGTGAACGGGAATGGCACATATTATTTTGATTATACCTACGGAGCCATGTTAAAAGGGAGCCATGAGATTGACGGAGTACAGTACTCTTTTAACCAGGAAACAGGAATCATGGAAAGCTGCGGCGTTGGTATGGAGAACCGCTGGGCGGAGGTTGGCGGTGTGCTGTACTGGTATGAGGGAGGCATAAGACAGGGATATGATCCTCATGAACCGTCATACCGGGGGAAAGAAATCTACGATCCGGGGAGCGACGCGTGGTATTGGCTGGATAATGTGGAAGGCGGAAGGAAGGCGGTAAGTAAGGACGTCTATCAGGAGTATGAGGACGGAACCGGAAAATGGGTGCGCTACGATGCAAATGGCCGCATGGTGAAAGGCTGGAACGAGAAGGACGGGAACAGGTATTACTTTGATCCTGTAACCGGAGCCATGGCGAAGGGGATTGCGGTCGTGGATGGCAAGACATATGAGTTTGACAGCGGAACGGGTGTGTGTCTGGATGAGTATCAGGGCGATGTGCAAACCGTGTGGGTACTTGAAAAAGAGGAATATGTGTATGACGGAGGAGAAAAATACGCTGGTATATATGAATATGATAAAAATACAGGATACCTTTCCAAAGATATTATCAAAGGGTTTATCACTGAATATGAGCGGGATGGTCAGGGCAGGACGCTTCATAGTGTCATGAAAAAACAGGAGGATGGAAGCCTGTATGGGGAATCGTTTTATACATATGACAGCGAGGGAAATATCCTTGACGAGCTGCAGATACGGCATGCGGTGAATGGAAGAGCCGAGAATAGCATTTATACTGAATATAAGTATAAAGACGGACTGCTGCAGATGGAGAAGATAACAGATTATCTTGAAGAGAAAGCAACTGTCTTTGGCAGGCGTGAGTATTCTTATGACAAGTATGGCAACAGGGTAGAATACATTTACTCTCGTAAAGAGATAGGTTGGACTACTTATCAGCCTCAATCCCGTGAAACTTATGAATATGATCAATTTGGCAGTGTAGTTAAGACTGTCAGTTATAAATGGAACAAGCGCACGGAAGACTGGGAAGAATCAAAAAGGAGGGAGCAGACATATATGTATGTAAATAACAAGGCATATGTGCTGTCGATAACAGATTGTGATACCAGATTCAGTAATATATCCAGTGTTCAATATGAGAGAAATGCGGACGGCAGTGCTAAGAAATGTACGAGTTATAGAAATAATGAAATATCTGAATATGTAGTGTATGGTCAGGCATTGCCGCCTAAGGAGGGCGATTCCTACATAAACATTAATACCGTCTTTGACAAGGAGGGCGGAAAAATGCGTGAAGAGGTGTATTATTATACGAAGCTTACGATTTCAAAATAGAATAAAATATAATATGTCATTTCGGTTATAAAAGGAATCAATAATGCAAAGGAGGCTGACGTAGATGGCGGTTGCGGTAGATGCTTTCGGCACCGACCTGGAGGGAAAGGAAATTGGTTTGTATACAATTTCCAACCGAAAGGGTATGAAGGTGTCGGTGACAAATATGGGGGCGGCGCTGGTGCGGGTTATGGTACCGGACAAAAACGGTGTTTTGGCGGATGTGGTACTTGGGTTTGACAATGGCAGGGATTATTTGGAGAATGGCAGCTTTTTTGGTGTGGTTATCGGTCCCAATGCAAACCGGATAGGGGGCGCAGCTTTTTTGCTGGATGGTATTACATATCATTTGGATGTGAATGACGGAGGAAATAATTTGCACAGTCATAAAGAAAAGGGCTGGCATAAGCGACTGTGGGATGCTTCATGGAATGACAACAGCGTCACATTTTCATTGGAAGATATGGATGGAAATATGGGATTTCCGGGCAATAAAAAGGTCAGTGTTACCTATTCGTTGGAGGAAGACAATGCGTTGAAACTGCATTATCATGGTACCAGCGACAGGAGGACGCTGCTGAATCTGACCAATCATTCCTATTTTAATCTGGAAGGGCACAACAGTGGCAGCATGGAAGAACATGAGCTCTGGATTGGTGCTTCACATTACACCCCGGCGGACGCAGGTTCCATCCCTACAGGCAGTGTTGAGAGGGTGGAAGGTACTCCTATGGATTTCACTACGCCTAAGAAAGTGGGAAGTGAGATCGGAGCCGATTTTGATCAGATTAGATATGCCGGGGGTTACGATCATAATTGGGTGATCGACGGATGGGACGGAACGCTGCGGCATTTTGCAACGCTGAAAGCGCCTGTCAGCGGCAGGGTGATGAAAGTATATACAACGCTGCCCGGCGTACAGTTTTATGCGGGGAATTATATTACTTGCCAAAAAGGCAAAAACGGTGCGGATTACGGCCCTCGTATGGGATTGTGCCTGGAAACTCAGTATTTTCCGGACAGCGTCAATCATCAGGGTTTTTCGGACTGCGTGTTTGGCGGGGACAGAGAATATGATTCTGTGACGGTTTATCAATTTGAATAGGAATGAGTGAAGCAGTGCAAAGATTGTCGAACAGTTTTTGGATGAGCGCGACAAAGAATGCTAAAATACCTCGCATACCGATGATATGATTAACACAAACGGTATGGGAGGTGTTTTTTTATGCAATTACCAAAAAATATTACACAGATTGGAGAAACGAACCCTCATTGTAAAATATATGTGGAGGACTATGTCATATCCTATATAAAACAGCTGAACCGCTATGCCTGTGACAAGGAATTGGCGGTGGCGTTGTACGGTGTACGCAAGGAGGAGGCAGGAGTTACATATTTATTTTTCTACGGTGCATGTAAAATGAATTTTCTGCAGCGGGAATGTCGTCATTTATCCCAGGCGGTACAGCAGGAAGCGGAAAAGCAGCGCAAAAGATACTTCCCGGAATATATTTTTCTCGGATACCGTTTGCTGAATGGAGAGATGGTGGAAGGCTTTCATGTCTGTGAACAGGGAGTGTGCAGATATATAGAAGGATATGCTCAGTTCTATGAAAAAAATGACAGTATGCTGGCATATATGGTGGATGAGAGGCAGGGAGAAGCAAAACCTGAGGAATTCAACCAGGAAAAATATGATATGGTAAGGAAGCGTCAGGAGGAAAGAAGAGCGCTTTCGGAGGAAAAGGGCGGACATGCTTTTATACCAGCCAGAACCAGAAACGTGCCGTCAATGGGAGAAACGGCGACGGGAGGAACCGAGAGACTGAGAAGAATGAAATATTCAGCGGCAGCGGTTTTTGCTTTGCTCTGTGTGACGGGTTTGGCGGTTATGAGCAACGGTGGGTTGGGAGAACTGCGCACGGCAGCAGATCGGTTTCTGGATGATTTTACGAGAAGGCAGCTTCCGGATGACGGGCAGGGGACAGGCCGTCCGGAAGATTCGGTGCCTGTGTCCAATGGTTCCGTGCAGGTGGGAACGATCGTTGCGGAGGACAAGCTGAACGATGCTATTTTGAAGGAGAACGAAAACGCAGGAAATGCGGTGAAGCAGACGCCTCCGCCGCCGATTGGGACGGAGGAGCCTTCACCAGCTCCGTCTAAAACCCCGCCGCCGATGGAAACGCCCCGCCCCACCCCGGAGGTGACAGCGACACCCATCCCGGAGCCTACCGCCCCACCTGAGAAACAGCCGGTCACAGAGCCGGTTTCTTATACAATTAAGCGGGGGGATACCCTGATTGGTATTTGTATTAAAAAGTATGGCAGTGACGCCCGGGTGGCGGAAGTCTGTGACCTGAATAATATCAGTAATCCTGACAAGATTAAGGTTGGGCAGAAAATTTTATTGCCATAGAGCGAGAGGTTGGGGTATAATGTTGAAACAAAGACAGTAAGCAATACCCCGGAGGCACCATGGCAGATATCAGATATTATCTAAAAGAAAAAGAAAAAAGGGAGCAGATGCAGGCGGGCTATAAAGAAAAGATCGTGCGGCATAAGCTTACCTCTTTTTATAGAATCCTGTTGGTGGTCGCGGTACTTATTGCCCTGACGGTCATTATTGTTGTGAGGTATAAGAGGCATATTTATACGGATTATGATTTGGTTTCATCTGTTGAGCGGGAGAGCACACATGGGGCAAGAGACCTGAGGCTTGGCAATGCCGTTCTTACTTACAGCAAGGATGGCGCACATTGTACTGATGCAACAGGGCGTGTGGTCTGGAATCAGACATTTGAGATTCAGGATGTGCAGATTTCCGTCAGCGGCAGCACAGTGGCCATAGGCGATTACAACGGAAGAAGTATCTACATTGCCAATTCGGAAAAGCTCTTGGGTGAAATTACCACTACCATGCCTATTAGGGCGATTTCCGTTTCTCAGGCAGGGTATGTGACGGCGGTGCTGGCCGATACGGATATTGCGCGGATTAATATGTATAATCTCAAAGGAGAGCTTTTGTATGAAGGAAAAGCTTCCATGGATGAGTCGGGATATCCGGTGGCCGTGTGCATGTCGCCCGGGGGAGAGCTGCTTTGTGTGTCCTATGTGTATGTGGATGCAGGCGTTTTGAAAAGTAATGTGGCTTTCTATAATTTCCAGTCCATTGGCGACAACAAGAATGATAATATGGTAAGTATCTGGATTTATACGGACACGCTGATGCCGTATGTGCAGTTTATGAATGATGAGACCTCGTTTGCTGTGGGGGACAATAGGCTGACTATCTTTTCGGGAGGTCATATTCCTGCGCCTTTGGTGGAACATTTGCTTGACCGGGAAATACGCTCTGTCTTTTACAATGACAGGTATATTGGTCTGGTGTATTCCGCAGAGGACGGAGAGAACCAATATCAGCTGGATGTCTATACTATTTCTACGGAAAAGCCTAAAAGTTTCTATTTTGATATGGATTACACGGATATTTATTTTGGAAAGAGTGATTTTGTAATTTATAATGAGACGGAATGCATGATTATGACCATGGATGGAATTGAAAAGTTCAGAGGGGCTTTTCCAAAAAGTGTGAGTCTTATGCTTTCGGCGGGAAATACATATAAATACATACTTGTTACCGATGATTCCATAGATACGATACGGTTAAAATAAACGAAGGCAAAGGGCAAAGGAGAAAGGGCGTATAAAATGGAGAATCTTCATATTAATTTCCTGCTGATTATTGTGGTGATAGCGGCTGTATGCAAGATGATAGACGGATATAAGAAGGGAATGGTCAAAGAAATCATTTCTCTGGTTTCCATGGTGGTACTCTGCGTGGTGGCGGCGTTGATCGCCAATGGGGTGAGAGATTATTTTGACGGCAAGATTGTTAATGTAGTGGTGGCAGTGGTATTGCTAAGCGCCTTGGGAATTGTTCATCACCTTTTAAGCCTGGTGTTTTTCTCGGCAAAGATGGTGGTAAAACTGCCGATAGTACATTCTTTGGATAAGCTTTTGGGGATAGTGTTTGGAGCGGCGGAAGTGGTGCTGGTACTTTGGACGGTTTATGCCTTTATTATGATGCTGGATGTGGGGGCTATTGGCAGGATCATTTTGTCGTATACGGAAGAAAGCCGATTGCTGCTTTGGCTATATCAGCATAATTATGTTGCACAGTGGATAGAAAAGCTTTTGGAAGAATTCAATTTTATTCCTCTGGAGGAACTGCAGACGCTTCTGGACGGAGTAATAGGCAAGCAGTGATATTATTAATGTGATTTATGTCACTGGTGTATTCGTCGCCTTTTGATCAGAGTGTGTCCGCAGCCCTGTTTTCCCCCGGGTGTGCGTTACCCTGGGGGGGAAGCAGGGGAATCAGGAGATACGTTTTGCAATATGTTGGAACCGTTGCACAAGTTCAGGCTGGTCACATATTTGCTGCGAGAATGAACACAAAATGCAAATCTCATAAAATTGTTAAAATCTTAAAAAAGATATTGACAAACAAAAATATCCAATGTTATAATAAAGTTCCTCGCCGAGAAATGGATAATGCAAAATTCTTTGGTGAGAAAAAATAAAAATAATTTTAAAAAAAGTTATTGACAAAAGATGGAAGATATGATATTCTATCAAAGTTGTCGCAAGCGACAATAAGTACCTTGACAAATAAACAGTAATGCAGCCCTGAAAATTCCAAAGAGAATTTC
>CAJTPN010000026.1 GCA_910578185.1 uncultured Acetatifactor sp. | reverse complement strand
GTATTTTACCCAATATTGTCTAGAGGCGGAAACAAAACGAAAAGGACAGTTTATTGAAAACTACCTCAAATCCCAAATATGCCCACTGGATGAGAGACTTTCCTACAGAGGTATGGGAATGATATGGGGAATTGATTTCAGTGTTATAGCGCCGGAATTAGCGTTGGAAAGCGTACACAATGGATTTCGCAATCAGTTGATTATGGAGGTGGCGGGCCGTAAAGACAGTGTGCTGAAAATCATGCCTCCTCTTACCATAGAAGATTCCGTGTTAGAGGAAGGGCTGGACATTATGCGGAAATCCGTCAAAGAAGCGCTTGTAAGACATGGTGCATAATATCAGCAAATTAATTGCGCTACAACCGCCTTGCTCAGTGGGCAAAATATGCGCACTAGGATAAAGGAAAGGGAACGGATTATGGAACCGATCATGGTGACAGTGGTATGTCTTACCTATAATCACGAAAAATATATTCGTCAGGCATTAAAAAGTATGTTGGCTCAGAAAACAAATTTTCCGTATGAAATTTTGGTACATGACGATGCGTCTACAGATGGCACCACAAAAATTATACAGGAAATGGCTGCAGCCCATCCAACCATACGACTTATTTGTCAGACGGAAAATCAATACTCCAAGGGGGTTAATATATTTACACGCTTTATTATTCCGGAGATTAAAGGTAAATATGTAGCTTTTTGCGAAGGCGATGACTTCTGGACAAGTCCGCTGAAATTATATAAGCAGGTTACCTTGATGGAAAGACACCCCA
This sequence comes from uncultured Acetatifactor sp., assembly GCA_910578185.1. Lineage (GTDB taxonomy): Bacteria > Bacillota > Clostridia > Lachnospirales > Lachnospiraceae > Acetatifactor. Next base: position 39,043 of record CAJTPN010000026.1, on the reverse strand, counting down.
AAGCCGCCTTATGCATTCACAATGCAATACGGGTGAACCGATATGGGAAAAGAATTGGCACCGTGAACACTACGGACCGGAGCCGGAAAATATCTTGTGAGGAAGTAATTATTGGAGGCGGCGGTTTCTGTGCTACCAACAGTATCTTGGCGCCATCGCAGCTTTTGCTGAATCCTCCCGCATACTTTAAGGAGATGCCTTTTGACTTTGTGCTGCAGATGTATCTGGCAAGCTGTGGAAATACTTATTGTTTTGCAGAAAAAATGTCTGCATACCGGGTGTTTGCAGACGGATCCTGGACAGTCAGAATGAAAGAAAATCCCCAAAGCTATCAGATACATCACGACAAGGCCATTAAGGTGCTGGACAAGTTTAACCAGGATACCGGCTTAAAATATAATGATACCATAAAAGAGACAATTTTGTGGGAGGAATATAAATACCACTTTAATCGCAAAGACTTCCCAATATTGCAAAAGGAACCCTATAGAAGCTGTAAACAGAAAAAGACGCTGTCTTTGAAAAATAAGGTGATCTTGTTTTTAGGTTTGTATATGCCTCCAGTGCTGCAATGCGAAATGGCAATTAAGGAAATGATCAAAAAGGCGCAGGCTCTAAAATAAGGTCCGATAGGAAACAATATGAAGCTAAAAGAAACACTTAAGAAAATATTTAAGAAAACAGCAACACCTGCTTTAACTTGGTTTCAAAAGAAATATCAATTTCATTATAAACAAAACTGCCGACGACGGTTAAAAAATAAGCATTTTACGTTGATTACCAGCACTTGCTTGGGGGGGGTACTTTACAATAATCTGGGACTGCAATTTGAAAGTCCCACCATCAACCTGTGGATTGCACAACCAGAATTCTATAAATTTTGTGCAGATATGGAATACTACCTTGGGCAGGAATTGTCGTTCTATCACAGAACAGACCGAACTTGTCCGTGCGCCTACTTGGGTCAGGGAGAGAGACGAATTACCGTTGTTTTCGTACATTATGCCACTAGGGAAGAAGCAGAAGCAAAATGGAATGAGCGGAAAAAGCGAATTTATCAAGATAACCTATATATTCTATCCAGTGATGGAAACGGCGCTACTCTTGAAGACTTCAAGCTGCTTGAAGATGTGAAATGTAAGCGAAAGATTATATTTACATCTACTGACAGACCTGAAATCAAAGATTCTTTCCGCCTGTATAGCCTGAGAGGGCAGGAATCTGCGGCCGCCCACATGATAACAATCAATAAGCTCACAGGGCTGCGTACTTGGGAACATGAATTTGACTATGTTGCTTGGCTGAATGGAGCGCCTGATTTCAGGAAACGCATCCTTCCAAAAAAACGGCGCAGGCGATAGCAATTCTTACAGGATAAGCTTTTCAATTATCAAACATAACATGACTTTCACAATCAGAAAATAAAAGGGGGAATTTTAATGGCTGACACAAATTTGGAAAACATGGAGTTGTTCCCGGAAGGAAACGTATCTGCACATTTCAGCCAAAATCCGAAAGCTGGAAAAGCGGCAAATAAAAGTCCGAATATCGCAAATAAAATAGGGGGGGTACAGAAACACAGGCACAGAACAGTTCTGTAAGAGATAATGCAGATGAGCTGGCCAAACGTTATACGCTGATTATAAATTATCCCAAGATGTCGCTTGGCGGAATTGAAGTCAGTCTTGCAAAATTGATGCGATATTCCCTGAGAAACGGACACAGAGTGATATGGCTGACAACAGGATCCCATTATGAAAAAGCTGATTTTCCCGATGTAGTGAAGGACAAACGCCTGGAAATATTCATATACAAAAAAAATACAAGAAGCTGGAAGCTGCCAGACTTACGTTTCCATAAAGAAGAACGGGTTGTAATGCTCTCTTCCGATGTCAGTCAATATGTGGTTGCGGAAGCAATGAAAAGAAAGTATCAAATAAAAGAATTTAAACATTTTCTGCTGATTGCCCATTACGCAGGATGCCGTTTCTTTCCGGACAAATGGTTTACACATGACTTTGCGCAAAAATTTGCTTATAGCTATTATCAAAGGATTATTAAGCGTGTAGCAGCTAACAACTGCCTGATGTTTTTTTCTGTCAAGCATGTGGAAACCTATGAAAAATACTTTCATGTGAAGATAGATAACAGGCAGGAGAAAATATTGCCCGACTTGGGCGAACCGGATCCCTTGTCACTGGAAAACATGAAAGTAAGATGCAAAGAACGGAGAGAACGATTTGTGATAATCAGCTGCGCCAGATTTGATTTTCCACATAAGGCATATTTGCTTGGGCTCATCGACAGCTTTGTAAAGATAAAAGAAAAATATCCCTGGGCTGTGCTGCAAATTGCCGGAAACGGTGAGGGCGAGAATCAAATCATGCAAAAAATCAAAAAGTTACCGGGTAATGTACAGGAAAGTATTCAACTGCTGGGATTGGTTTCGCATGACAAGCTGAAAGAATACTATTTGAATGCAAATCTGGTGATCGGCTTGGACGGGGCAGCCTGCGACGGGTTGAGATGTGGAATCCCCACATTATTTGTCAGACATTATAGCGAAAATTGTGAGACATATGGTTTCTGCGAGTGCGAAAAAGACATTGCGCAGCGCCAGGACCCTGGAAAAGATATTGTCCCCTATATTGAGCACTGTATGGAAATGAGTGAGGAAGAGTACATAGGATATGGGTTGAAAGGTTATGATGCAGTTTATAAGACATTTCCATATGACCCAGAATATTTTTATCACCAGACTAATGCAGAAGACAGCATGACAATACGATTTCCCATGGAAGTTATGCTTGGAAAATTTCTGGGGACTTGCATTCTGATGAAAGAAAAGATCAATGGATAAAGCAAGATATCCTCTCTGTAAATATGGGAAAGCAGGCAGAGGTGGATGAAATAGTTATAGGAAGGAAGGGTATGAAGATGAAAAAAGTATTGTTGTTGGGGGGGTCTCACTTTCAAGTGCCGTCCGTTCGGACTGCCAAGAAATTAGGGTATTATACCATTACCTGCGATTATCTGCCGGATAATCCCGGTCATAAGTTTGCGGATGAGTATCACAATGTAAGTACCACCGATAAAGAGGCTGTACTTGCCCTGGCGGAAAAATTGCAAATTGATGGTATTGTCTGTTATGCTTCGGATCCTGCGGCGCCCACGGCGGCTTATGTAGCCGAAAAACTTGGCTTGCCGTCCAGCCCCTATGAGTCTGTGGAAATTCTTTCAAATAAAGATAAATTTAGGGCCTTTTTGACAGAGAACGGATTTTGTGTACCTAAAGCAAAGGGCTATGCCTATTCCGAGACAGATCTGATGCTTGAAGAATTTGATATGTTTCATTTCCCTGTCATGGTAAAGCCGGTGGATTCTTCCGGCAGTAAAGGGGTGAAAAAAGTAGAACGCAAGGAAGATTTGAAACCGGCTGTGGAGGCCGCAATGGTTTATTCCAGATGCAAGCGTTTTATTGTGGAAGAGTTTGTTTGCAGAAAGGGATATCAAATTGCCGGAGATGGCTTTTCGGTAGATGGAAAACTGGTTTTCCGCTGCTTTGCCAACGAGCATTTTGATGGCAGCGGTATTAATCCGTATGTACCGATAGGCGAGAGCTGGCCCTATAATATGCCACAAAGAATACATGACAAGCTACATAAGGAAGTTCAACGTGCGTTAACCTTATTAAATATGGGAACACAGGCCTATAATTTTGACGCTCGCATAGATGAGAATGAAAATGTGTACTTAATGGAAATCGGCCCTCGCAATGGCGGAAACCTGATTCCACAGGTTACGCAATATGCCACTGGAGTGGACATGGTTGAATATACAATTAAAGCGGCTATGGGGGAAGATTGCAGCGACCTTCAAATGGTGGAGCCCAAAGGATACTGGGCTAATTATATGGTACACAGCCAGGAAGCAGGCATTTTAAGGGAAGTATGGATAGAGGAAGATTTCAGGAAGAATAATATTGTGGAATATGAAATGATGTTTCAAACCGGTGAAAAGGTAGAAGCTTTTACCGGATCCAATGGGACGCTGGGAACAATGATCCTGAAGTTCTCCTCCGAAAAGGAAATGCTTGAAAAAATGGACCATATGGAAAATTGGGTAAAGGTAATTGTAGACAAGTTTTGACAGATTCGGGGGAAATGCAAATTGGAAAAGGAAATAGGCGGTTATCTGGAGTTAGATACATATGATCTTCCATTGCTTCACCATCAAGCGCTGGCGCTGAACTGCGGAAGGAACTGTCTTGCATACCTGATAAAGGCAAAAGAAATACGAAAGATAGTGTTGCCGTTTTTTCTATGCGATTGTGTGGAGGAAACCTGCAGAAAAGAGAATGTGGATGTGGAGTATTATCATATCGGAATGGATCTGAAACCATCCGAAATGACTTTGGAAGAAGATCAATGGCTTTTTGTAGTAAATTATTACGGCCAACTTGATAATGCGTACCTGAAATTGCTCAAAGACAAATACAAAAGGGTGATTGTGGACAATACGGAAGCGTACTTCCAGATGCCTGTACCGGAGACGGATACGCTCTATACCTGCAGAAAGTTTTTTGGTGTGGCGGATGGTGGGTTCCTGTATACGGATGCCAGACCGGATATACCATTGGAGCAGGATGTTTCTTTTGAACGAGTTCGATATCTTCTTGGAAGGTATGAACGCACCGCATCAGAATTTTATGCGGAGTCTGCAGAGAATAATGACTTTTTTGCAGGTGAGCCAATTAAAAAGATGTCAAAGCTGACAAGAAATCTGCTGCATGGAATTAATTACGAAAAAGTTCGGCAAAAAAGAGTTGAAAACTTTGCTTTTCTCCATGACGCCCTTGGAAGCCAAAACAAGCTCGCCCTTACCATCCCTGACGGAGCGTTTATGTATCCCCTCTATATAGAAAACGGCGCGGAAATCCGCACATATCTTCAAGGGAAAAAAATTTATATTCCTACTCTGTGGCCGGATGTATTTGATCATTGTGCCGACAAGGATTTGGAATATGATTTGGCCAGGAATATTCTGCCGCTGCCGGTGGATCAAAGATACGGTATGGAAGACATGAGAAGGATCGTCCGGGAGGTGAAACAATGTATCGGTTGAGAGAACTGGAATGCAGGGATCTGGAAACAATTAACGGCTGGCGCAATGATCCGGAATTGATCAGAACCCTTGGGGCGCCGTTTCGCTACATCAATCCGGAAGTGGATGCAAAATGGTATGAGAATTATATGGCCAACCGAGGAAATACGATTCGCTGCACCATAGTGGACGAGCAGGAGAATATCTTGGGGTTGATCAGCCTTACCGGCATTGATCACATAAATCAGTCCGGGGAACTTCACATTATGATTGGCGACAAGAAGAATCAGGGCAAGGGAGCGGGCACCTATGCCGTTCATGCTATATTGGCACACGCATTTTACAATATGAATCTACAGCGAGTTGAACTGACCGTACTGGAAGAGAATCTGCCGGCCCGTCGTCTTTATGAAAAAGCCGGATTTGTGCAGGAAGGTATCAAACGAAAGGCTGTATATAAGGAAGGCGTATATAAAGACATGCTCCAATATTCTATTTTGCGGGACGAATATAACCCCCATGAAACAAACTGGGGGGGGGTAAAATCTGTTCTTCCTGACTACAGCCTTGCCAGGCTGAACTGCCCCAGTGATATGGAATCGGTAATCAGATTATGTGATTCCGCATTTAAAAGACCCGTACTGAAAATGGCAGAATATGAGACATTATTTCAAAAGTGGAATACTTCCGGAGATTTTCTTGTAGCTTATAACGGCAATGTTTGCGGCTATGCCATCCTGTATGCCAACGATTTAAGTACACGGGGCGCTTATTTGACAATGCTTGCGGTGCGGCCGGAATATCAAAACAAACATGTGGGACATTTTTTGCTGCACGCATGTGAGGAAATTGCCGCGGAACGTGGAATGGCAGAAATGAAATTGGAGGTATGGAACGATAATGCAAAGGCCATTTGCTTTTACAACAGAAACGGTTATACCAAAATAGGAAATGGCGGATCGGAAAGTTTTCATATGGTCAAGAAACTGCCTTGTATGGAACATTAACTATCCGATTAAAGATAAGTTCCCAAAAGCGGGAGCCAAAAGGGAGGAATGATATGCCAAATATACTTGTAACCAGGTCTTCCATGCCTGGAATGCAGGAATACATGGATGAAATAGAGGAGCTGTGGGAATCTCACTGGCTTACCAACATGGGGACAAAGCATCTGAAATTTCAAGAAGACTTAAAAAAATATTTGATGGTGGATCAGGTGGAGCTGATGACAAATGGTCATATGGCGTTGGAGCTGACTTTACAGGCGCTAAATTTGCAGGGGGAAGTGATTACAACGCCCTTTACCTTCGCCTCCACCACTCACGCAATCGTCCGCAATGGGTTAACGCCGGTATTTTGTGATATCGATCCGGTTACATACACCATGGATCCAAATAAATTGGAAGACTTAATTACCGATAGAACTTCGGCAATCATGCCTGTTCATGTATACGGTAATTTGTGTGATGTGGATGAAATTGAGCGAATCGCCCGTAAATACGAATTAAGGGTGATTTACGATGCTGCTCATGCATTTGGAGAAACTTACAGAGGAAAAGGGGTTGGCAGTTTCGGAAATGCTTCCTGTTTCAGTTTCCATGCCACCAAGGTTTTTAACAGTATCGAGGGAGGCGCCGTATGCTTTCATGATGAGAGCCTTGGGAAGGCTTTATATGAACTGAAAAATTTTGGGATTCACGGGCCGGAGGAAGTCTGCGCGGTGGGGGCAAATGCCAAGATGAACGAATTTTGTGCCGCTATGGGAATCTGTAATTTACGGCATGTGGAAGACGAGATTTCCAGAAGGCAGGCCGTAGTCCAACGATACCGGATGCATCTGGAGGGGATTGAAGGATTACAGCTGAATCAAGCACAGCCGGAGGTCAAATCCAATTACGCTTATTTTCCGGTAATTTTTGAAGAGAGGATATTCGGCGCAAGCCGTTCGGAAGTTTTTGAAAGGCTGGAGAAAAACGGCATCGGTGCGCGCAAATACTTTTATCCTTTGACGAATACTTTTTCCTGCTTTCATCAGCGGTACGATGTCAATGAAACGCCTGTGGCACTGCATGTATCCAAGCGTGTTCTCACGTTGCCTCTCTATGCGGACTTGTGCCTGCAGGATGTGGATCGAATCTGTGAAATTATAAAGGACTGTAAGCGATAACCAGAAGAAGGTCTATGACAAGAAGGGGATAATATGGAAAAACGTTTAGAACACACACTAAAATTCAATAACCAAACCAGGGGGGGGTACAGAGATTCTTCAATAGAGCTGTTTCGCATTTTGGTAATGTTATGTATTATGGCACATCATTATGTGGTAAATTCTGGTATCACGGATGCAATAACAACTGAAAACGTTCTATCGCCAAATGCTGTTTTCGCATTGCTTTTTGGATGGGGCGGAAAGACAGGCATCAACTGCTTTGTGCTGATAACAGGATATTATATGTGTAAGTCAAAGATCAGTTTGAAAAAGTACCTGAAGGTGCATTTGGAAGTGATATTTTACGAGTTTATTTTTTACAGTATTTTTGTACTTACGGGCTATGAGGAATTTCAGCTGAAAGCTTTTTTAAAGTCCATGCTTTTTACCTCTTACATAGGAACCGAATTTATCAGTTCTTACTTGGTGTTTTTTCCATTCATTCCTTTTTTGAATCTGTTTATTAAGGCAATGAATGAACGACAGCACAGATACCTGATTGGAATCTGTTTATTGACCGGCTCCTTCCTTCAGACCTTTTTAAACGCCGCTAAGTCGTTCACTTATGTCGGCTGGTTTATGGCGTTGTATTTGATTGCTTCCTATATACGTTTGTGGACTGACGGAGCATATGAGAACAAATGGCTTTCAAGGGATTTTTTCTCCAAGAGGAAATTATGGGGATTTGCAACAGTCCTGATGCTGTTGTTATCCTGGGGAAGCGTATTGGCAGGGGCAATGGCATATGCCATTATGGGAAAGCGGCTTTATTATCATTTTGTGGCGGACAGCAATAAACTGCTGGCAGTCGGTACGGCAATATGCGCATTTTTGTTTTTTAAAAATCTGCAAATGGGCTACAGTAAAATGATCAACAAAATAGCAGCTTCCGTATTTGGCGTGCTGATGATTCATGCAAACAGCGACGCAATGCGGCGTCTGCTTTGGGGAGATCTTTTTGACAATGTGGGTGCTTTTGAAAGGGGCGCGCAGCATATGGGGCCATTTATACTGCATGCGTTGGGAAGCGTACTGGCTCTCTATATCATTTGTACGTTACTTGATATGGTGAGAATTCAGCTTATTGAAAAGCCTTTTTTCCGATGGTATGACAATCGGGTGAAAGGATGTAAGAAATGTCTGCGTCTGTTTTAAAGGACACAACTTGACGCAGTTTTATGGAGACAAAGGGATTCAATGGAGAAAAAAAAGGTATTTACGGGATTTATATGGCGTTTTGCGGAGCGATGCGGCGCCCAGGGCGTATCCTTGGTAGTGTCCATTATTTTGGCCAGACTTCTTTCACCGGACGTCTATGGAATGATCGCATTGGTGTCGGTATTCACATCCATCTTACAGGTCTTTATAGACGGCGGTATGGGAAGCGCATTGATACAGAAAAAGGACGCGGACGACTTGGACTTTTCCACCATATTTTACTTTAATATGGCAGCCTGTATCTTACTATACCTAGGCCTGTTTGCCGCCGCGCCATTGATTGCGGATTTTTATAAGAATCCGGAGTTGACGGCCGTGATGAGAGTTTTAGGACTGACCCTGATTGTCTCGGGTGTCAAAAATGTCCAACAGGCATATGTGAGTCGGAATATGATCTTTAAGAGATTTTTCTTTGCCACATTGGGCGGAACCATTGGCGCCGCCATAATCGGTATCGGCATGGCCTATGCTGGATTCGGCGTGTGGGCGTTGGTGATGCAGCAGCTTTTTAACGTAACCATGGACACTGCTATTTTATGGCTCACCGTTAAATGGAGACCCAAGAAAACGTTTTCGACAGAGCGTCTGAAAGGTCTTTTTAATTATGGCTGGAAGCTTTTGGCATCCGGATTGCTGGAAGCTTTATACGGGAACCTTCGTCAGCTGATTATAGGGAAGTTATATTCCCCGGACGATTTGGCGTTTTACAATCGTGGGGACAAATTTCCCAACATGATCGCCAACAACATTAACACTTCCATTGACAGTGTCCTTTTGCCCGCAATGTCCAATGAGCAGGATGACAGAGAACGCGTTCGAGCCATGACCAGACGTTCCATTAAAACCAGTGTTTATGTTATGGCTCCGCTTATGATGGGAATGTGCTTTACTGCCGAACCACTGATACGATTTCTGCTGACTGAGAAATGGCTTCCCTGTGTTCCGTTCTTGCGAATCTGCTGCGTCAGTTACATGTTTCATCCCATTCATACGGCAAATCTGAATGCCATTAAGGCCTTGGGACGAAGCGATATTTTTCTCAAGCTTGAGATTGTCAAGAAAGCTGTGGGGATTCTGGCGTTGCTTATCAGCATGTGGTTTGGCGTTTTGGCAATGGCATACAGTCTCCTGCCTGTAAATATCATATGCCAGCTCATCAATTCCTGGCCCAATCGGAAATTACTGGGTTACAAATACTCCGACCAACTCAAGGATATCCTGCCAAGTATCCTGCTTGCGCTTGTAATGGGAGCCGTGGTCAGTTTGGCAGCGATGATTGATGCGGCTGATTGGGTGATTCTATTAATACAGGTGATTTCAGGCGGGGTGATCTATATTGCCGGTTCCGCAATTTTACGATTTGACTCTTTTAAATACTTTTGGAAACTTGTTAAAGACAAGGGGGGATTAAAACGGAACAGAACATAAACAAAATTTTTTGCCCATATCGTATTTGTCCTCTTGGCGCTCATGTGGACCATCAGTATGGGCTGGTTACAGGATTTGCCATTGACCATGGGATTACGCTGGAATATACGGAAACGGCGGATGGATCCGTATGTGCTTCCAGTCGGAATTTCGATGGAAAAATAGAATTTAATCTTAGCAGTCTGCCTGAGAAATCATATTCCTGGGGAGATTTCATTGTGGGCGCCGCCAAAATTTTATCTGAAAAGTATGATCTTCACAAGGGTTTTAAAGGAACCATAGAAGGAACACTTCCGGTAGGAGGCTTATCATCCTCCGCAGCAGTGATCATTACCTATTTAAATGTCCTTTGCAGGGTCAATCAAATCCATCTGACCAAACAACAGTTAATTCAATATGCGGTTTTGGTGGAACGGGAATATATCGGTGTCAATGTGGGAACGTTGGATCAAAGCTGTGAAGTTTACTGTAAACAGAACCATCTTCTTTACCTGGATACGCTGGATAACACCACGGAATTAATTCCGCTTTCACCGTCCATGCCGCCATTTCAGATCGCCATCATTTATTCCGGCGTCTCCAGAAAACTGGCGGGTTCTGCTTATAACCTGAGGGTAGATGAATGTAAAGCAGGCGCGTATGCTCTGAAAGGATATGGCGGAATGGATTACGGAAAGTTTTCTGAAACCCACCTGCGGGAAGTTCCGGAAGCAGTATATGACGAATATAAACATATGCTGCCTGCAAATTGGAGAAAACGAGCCCATCATTTTTATCATGAGCAAAAGCGAGTCAAGAAGGGAATTGAAGCTTGGCGAAACGGTGATATCCAAACTTTTGGAGAAATGATTTTTCAGTCGGGTGCAAGCTCCATTACTTATTATGAAGCAGGCTCCGAGCCTTTGAAAGCCCTATACAACATTATGCTTCATACGGACGGCATTTACGGCGGGCGATTTTCCGGCGCAGGCTTTAACGGATGCTGTATGGCCATCGTAGACCCTGATAAGACGGAGCAGATTGCAGTTGGGATCCGGGAAGAATATGGCCGCATGTTTCCCGAATACATAGATAATGTTCAGATTCACTTCTGCAACACCGCAGATGGCGTTCAAATATAAACTTGGCAACACAAGGTGATGAGCAGTGCCAAAAGACAATATTGCAGGAGTATTGGATTGGAGGAGTAAAATATGAAATGTCTGGTTTTGGCAGCGGGTTATGCCACGCGCCTCTATCCGCTCACGGAAAATTTCCCAAAACCATTATTAGAAGTAAATGGCAAACGGATATTGAATTGGTTATTGGAAGACGTAGATAAGATCGAGACAGTGGACGAGCATATTATTGTCTCCAACCATAAGTTTGTAGATCAGTTTGAAGAATGGAAATCCCATTGTGGGTTAAGGCATCCGATCCGGATTATAGATGACGGTTCCACGGAAAATGCCAACCGCTTGGGCGCAGTAATGGATATAGCATTCGCCGTAAAACAGCTGCGGATAGAGGACGACCTGCTGGTTCTTGCGGGTGATAATCTGCTGGATTTTTCTCTGGAAGGGTTTGTCAAATATTTTTACAAAAAGTCTTCTACCTGTGTCATGAGACATTATGAGCCTGAATTAACAAAGCTGCAGCGTACCGGTGTTGCGGTTTTGGACGCAGAAGACAAAATTGTGCGCATGGAAGAAAAACCTAAGGAGCCGCCATCCAACTGGGCAGTTCCACCTTTTTACATATACAAAGAGAAGGATTTGAAGAAAATTCAGGAAGGTATCAATACAGGCTGTAATACGGATGCTCCCGGAAGTTTTATCTCTTGGCTGTGCGGCCAATGCGATATATATGCTTATGAAATGCCCGGTCAACGGTATGATATCGGAGATTTAAAAAGCTACCAAACTGTTCAGGAAACCTTTCAAAAACATCCCTAAAGAATAGTTTGTGTTATTGTCATATGGAAACGGAGAAAGATGAGTCCTTAGCCAATCATCTTGACATCGACCTCAAACATGATAAAATACTTGTAAAGTATACTTCTTACGCCCAATATACCCTTTGGCAGCATAACCGGAATACCGGTTTCCATCCAGATGCTTATACAGGTCTGTGAAAATTGTTGCATTGCGGTAATTGACAAAATGAAGAGAAAGGATGTTTATATATGGAAATCATATCTTCAGATATCCAGTCGTCCAGGGGTCGGTTTATTGCCTTTGAGGGAATAGACGGCAGTGGAAAGAGCACACAGATTCAGTTATTTGCGGATAAATTACGTCAAAAGGGAATCCTTTGTGAAACCACCATGGAACCTACAGAAGGCCCTGTCGGCACAATGATTCGTCAGGTACTTACCGGTAAAATGCAGATGGACGGGAAAGTGATTGCCGCACTTTTTGCCGCAGATAGACTGGATCATTTATTGAATGCCTCAAATGGCATTGTGGCAAAAGTGGAAAAGGGCATTACGGTATTAACTGACCGATATTATTTTTCTTCTTATGCCTATCACAGTGTGGATATGCCAATGGATTGGGTGATTCGTGCAAACGAACTGAGCAGCAATACCCTTCGCCCCACTGTTACCCTATTCATTGATGTGGATCCGGATATTGCCATGGAACGAATCACCAGGAACAGAACGCACCTGGAATTATTTGAGGAGAGATCCAGGCTTGTCAAAGTGCGGGAGAAATATTTGGAAGCCTTTGAGAAACTGAAGTCAGTGGAAAATGTTTTAATCATAGACGGAAACCGCCCGTTGGATGTGGTTGCAAAAGACATCTGGGAGCGGATCGGCGGCTGATATTTAAGAAAACAGGATGTTAAGAAAATGTAAAGTATAAGCGCAATCGCTTTCCTTTTAGGATTCCTTGTGCTATAGTGATGAAGGATAACAGCAGAGCATAACGGTGGGTACCATTTCCTTATTACAAAAGATAAAAGCTCCGGTTGTAATCTTTTTAAAGCGTGTCTGAAAACTGCGTTCCATGAAAGGCGGTTTTCAGACATGCTTTTTTGGCATTAACTTTTTAATACGCTGCGTATTTTTTGAGAAATCATCTTTTTCTCTTCCAAATTAAACATCAGAAGATAGTAAATACCTGCCCCTGTAAGTACCAGCAAAAGCACTGTTCCGGCCAAAGAAATCCAGGAATCTGGAGCAAGACCTTTCCCAATCCAGCGCAAAACAACACTCATGGCAGCGCAGCTGAAGATTCCTCTTAAAATGGTCTTATATAGAAAGCGTTTGTTTACCTTTAAACACCTGCACATGTAAATTGGATTTGTAATAAATGATGTTATGGCCATTACAAAAACTGTTGTAGCCAATACGGCGTAAACGCCTGCAGAAGTGTTCTTTATCAGAAAATACATGCTCACAACATTTAAAATACCACAGATTACGGTAATCAAACAAGGAATCTTATTCTTTACATACAATGTATAAATATAATAACAGGGATAAATAATCCCTTCAAACGCATTGGGCAGCAATGCCAGTATCGTCAGAATATACAATACTCCTGCATTTTCTCCGGGCAGCCATAAACGATAGAAGTTTTCTCCGATTGCCACAAAGCCCGCAAAAACAATATAAGTAACCAGCCCGGACATTTTCATGGAAAAAGTCAACTTACTTTTTAATCCCTCTTTATCGTTTTGCGCGTAGCACTTCAACAGAGCCGGTTGGAATAGCTGTGCCGTCAACTGATATACCATGACAAACATAACGGGGAAGTTTTTGACCACCCCCAACAGACCCAATTCTGACGACGACAGCATAAGATTTGTAATCATAATATCCAGGCCGGAATTTAATATATTTCCCAGCGCGTTTATGGAATTCCAAATACCGTTCAGCACCAATTCTTTTACCAGCGCAAGCCGAAAGAAATGTTTGCTGAATTGAAGCTCCGGCGTCAGCTTTCCAGTCATCCAGATCCTTGAAATCAGGATAACCAGAGAATCTATTACATACCCAACTCCAATATAGTATAAATTGGCATTTCCAAAGCGAAACAGAAAGATTAATGATAACCCTTCGGCAAGATATCCAAATGTCCGAAAGGCGTAGTAATAATCAAGTTTATCCTTCAGGTATGCCGCTGCGGAAAGAACCGCCATAATTGTCGTAATCGCAAAGTTCACAAAAGATAAGATAAATAACTTTCTCACATCTGACAGTAACCCGGCAGGTACCTTTAAAAAGGAATTCATATTTACGGCAAATAATACTGCCAAAAACAGCACAAAAAAACCCAGAACCCCGTTGGCAATCAATACGGAATTGTAATAGGCATTTGCCTTATCATAATTTTTCTTGTGATATTCTACTCCGATAAATCTAACGGCATAGGAATTTAGCGCGGTTGAAATTAACGTGCCATATTCCACGATTGTCTTAGTCAATGTGACATAACCATATGCTTCAATGCCCATCTTACCGGAAATATAGGGGGTGACAAAAAAACTGATCACATAGCCAAATATGGATGCTGATATAGACCAGAACAATGTATTTAAGGTTTTAAAAGAATTCTTTTTTACAATATTAGTATCAGACATTTTTATTTATCCAACATTCCAAAAAATTTTTCTTCCAGCATCATACACCATGAATGATAAATCGGCAAATGCAGTTCCTGGATTATGTATGTTTCTTCCTCCGGGACTTTGACAGCCACATCGGACATAGCCGCAAGCTTTCCACCGCCTGCCCCGGTCAATCCGATAACCTTAATCCCCAGCGCTTTTGCAACTACTGCGGCATTTATTACATTCTCGCTGTTTCCGGAAGTTGAAATTCCTAAGAAGACATCGCCCTGTCGTCCAAATCCAAAGAGCTGCTGTGCAAAAACGCCAAGTCCGTCCACATCATTTATATATGCGGTAGAAAGCGCTTCATGTGCCACCAACGGAATCGCCATTAGAGATCGCTCCAGGTTTTTGGCAAGAACCTCACCTCTTGCGGAGTCGATTTCCTTTAACTTTGAGGCAAATTCAGGCGGGACAGGACGTGGAATTTTGAATCTTTTCATCAATTCTCCGGCAATATGTTCCGAATCAGCGGCAGATCCCCCATTTCCGGCAATCAATAATTTGCCGTTGCATGAAAAACACGTTTCCATAATTAAATATGCATCAATGATTTCCTGGCTGACGGGCTTTAACGCAGGATATCTTTTAGTAAGCAGCAGAATATGCTTCTGCAATCTTTCTTCCAACATAAATATCACTTCCTTTTGTACTTTTCTGTGTTCCATCCACACGCTTTGAGAAAGCTATATACCATGCTGCAGTATACGCTGTGGCGATGCACGCATATCATACGGAACACGCATGGTACTCGCTCATTTTTCTACTGCTTTTTCCAATATTTCACAATCAGCTTTATAATTTTAATGTCGTCTATAAAATAGCGTTTGAACATTCTTCTGGGTTCCTGCAGAAATCGGTAAAACCATTCCAATCCATGATCGCTCATCCAACGCGGAGCCCTTTTTACAGTTCCGGACATAAAATCAACCGTAGCACCGGCGCATAGAGATACCTTCGCATCGTATTTACAATAATTTTCATAAATCCATTTCTCCTGTTTGGGACAGCCAAAACAGGCGATTAAGATATCCGGGTGTACCGCAGAAATCATCTCGTTTATTTTATTGATTTCAGCCTCATCCTTCTCAAATCCCAGCGGAGGTGCGTATGTTCCCACAATTTTAATACTGGAATTCTTTTTTTCCAATTTCATCCTAGCCCTTTCGGCAACGCCTTCTTTTCCGCCCAGGATAAATAACGAATATCCTTTTTCGGCTGCCAGGCAACAGAGCAGAGGAACCAGGTCAGAACCGGAGATCTTGGCTTTTACAGGACGATTATATAATTTAGATATCCAAACCAAAGGTTTCCCATCTACTAATACCATATCCGCATGATCCGTTATCTTTTTCAGGTAATCATCATGTTCGATTTTAATCACAACATCTACGTTGATCGGCACGATGTAAGACTTTTCAGGGCCATGAATCATGTGTTCAATCATATCCATGGCTTCGTCAATATCCACATTATTTATATAGGTATTCAGTAAAGGTTGTTTCTTCATATTATCAAATCCCGCCCCGAAAAATTTTCATTTTATTTGGTAAAAATAACTCCAACCACATTCAAATGAAATTGTTTACAGATTCCGTAATACTCCTCAAACTTCTTATAGGTAGTCTGGCCGATCTTGACAGCGAACAAAATATTTCCGTTCTTTACCATATTTCGTTCTATTAACTCCTGATTTTCTTCTGAGCTTGCACAGGAAATTGCCGCGCCGGTGTCTTCCAGGCAAGTTTGATATTGCCTCATATAATCTTCCGGAAAACTATCATTGGACAAATCAATCAGATAAATTTTTTCGGCCTGAAAATGGATCGCATATAAATCCAGCTGTTGTCCTATTTTTTCTGAAATAGCGTTCTCTTCCGATTTGCTTCCGTAATCTCCTAAAACCGTCAGGTTTAATGAAGTAAAAAAGTCGGAGTTGGAAATTGTTTTTCCCAGCATGACTTGCAGTAATGTTCGGCATACCAATACACAGATCCCCAGGATAACGCCCAATGCCAAAAAGATGATTTCTTTTTTGGCCATTTCCGCTGCGGATAAGGCCACTACTTCTTCCGGATAATTTTCAGTCTGATAAAATTCTATATCCTGCTGTTTATTTGAGATTGCGTTTTTTACATCGGCCAAAGCGGTTGTATAAGTCCGCAAGCTGTTAAGCGATGCGTTTTGTGTGTTGACAATCGCAATATCAGCCTTCTTGGAAACGGAGCTTTCCATAACGGTTAGCGTAAATTCACCTTGTGTCTTTGCAATCGTCGGAACATGCTGGGTAAGCGTCTTATCCACAAGCTCCAGCAGCTGTTCGGCAATCTTTGCATCGTAATGATATACCGTAATCAACAATATATTGCCGGTGGTAACACAACTGATGACTTCCTTTAAATATGTGCTGTCCACATTTCCAAATTGCTTGGAAAGGCTTTCGCGAAACGCCGCTCCGTTTATGTAACTTGTCAGTGCGCTGGTCAGATAGACCATATTTGTGGAGGTCGTAATGGAATATCGAATATCTCCCTGATAAAAAGCATTTCCATCCATTTGCATATATATGGATTCTTCACAATATTTTTTCTGTGTGTCATACTGCCCCTGTATCGTTTTCTGGTTCGACAAAAGCGCAGTCAAAGAGGTATTCATTTCCTCCAGGTTTTTCTCGTAATTGGACATTGCGGACTGATATTCCACTATTTCCCTGCTGCGTTCCCCCATCGCTTTCCGGATAGCCAAAACGCCTGCAAATGCCATAAGAATCGTGCATAGCAGTATGATGATAATTGTCCTTTTACTTTTTCTCGTTTCCCATGTCATTTTAAGTAATGTTGTCAAATACAAAATTTTCATTGTTTTCTCCCTTGACTATTCAATTGCCGCCTGTAACAATTTGTTCCGCCGTGTGGATTTAATTTGGATTCTATGGACGGATATAAAACAATAATAAACGGTAAAAATAACAGGTTATAAATACCATTATTGACAATGGCGTTGACTGCCATAAAGCAAAAGATCAACGTCATTATTCGGTCATTGGCTTTGACTGACCATTCAATTACGGCCTTCCACATCCAAAGGGCTGCTGCAGTATATAAGATCCCATTTGATATCAACATATAAAAATACTCTGAATCCAGATATAGATACCACCCCAATGAGAAACCGTTTTTGTACCCGGAGCCAAATAGGCTGATGCCAAAATGCTGTGCTCCTTCCCAGTTTAAATGTAATCTGCCCGTTATGAGGTTATCTATAATCACTGCAGCAGGAAGCCGTTTGTCATAAAGCCAGGTCAACAAAAATGTAATTCCCCCACAGGCATATGCAATATAAGGGATGCAGTGCTTTGCTTGTCCTCTCTTTGGATTATGAAAACGTTCTCTTCTGTTAGCGATATTAAAAAACAAAATAAAACCACCGGTAACCAGAATTGGCATGATTGTCTGGCTGACAGCAAATGCCACTCCAAGCATAGATATCCAGAAAATATTTTCAAATACCGATATTCGCCGGTCTCTCAAATAATAGTATAAAAACACAATGGGTGTGAGAGACATTGGAAGCTGTCCGGGATAATTAAACCCAAGGGAGTTTCGAATGCGTGCAATCCCAAGCTTAATATCCCCCTGCCATATCACATTTTCGCTTAGTCCTATCGGCACAGCAAGCAAGGTAAAAAAATACATTATCACATTCAACCATAGGTTCCATACCGCAAATTTCCGGATGTCGTCCTCTGCAAAAGCGTAACTGATAATCAGGACCATCAATATGGAATTAGAATTGTGAAAAGCTGCCTGATACACAATTACAGCCAGTAAAGCAAACCAACCCAGCGCCTTTTGTACTGTAGTATTTTTTTCGGTGAAAAGCCGACACAAAACAATCAAAAGGAAAATACCATACGAACCATATTTGCACAGGTGCATGGCCTTTAACAGGGCTTCCGCACTTACGGATGTATATAGTTCCACATAATCCGCCACAAAATAGAGCGCATACGCAAGATAAAAGAATATTCTGTTACAACTTTTACATGCCGTGATTGCTCCCGGGGCTAGTTGTCTTTGTTCCAAACCGATCTCTTTATACAATTCTTATAATCCTCCAAAGCCTGTATCAGGTCATAATTCTGCTTCATAAATGCTGTGGCACTTTCCGACATTCGCCGCAGATCAATATCGCCTTTATACATTGCCCGTATGGCGCTTTCATATGCTTCCGGCGTTTCACAGTGCAGATAATCTTGTCCTGATTTGGCATCGATACCTTCTATTCCAATTTTGTTTGTCAAAACCGGTATGCCGGCCGCCAACGCTTCCAAAACCTTAATTTTAATTCCGGCGCCATTTTGCAAAGGTACTACCATACACATGCAAGTCTCAAAATAAGGGGTAACATTTTCTACAAACCCAGTTACAATGACCCGCTCCGAACAACGCTCCAAAATACTTTGCTGCGGATTTGCTCCCAAGACAATCAAACGAATGTCCAGATCGGTAATCTCAGGCATAACCCGGTCAAGAAACCAAATAACCGCTTCACAGTTCTCAGCTCTTCCCATTGCGCCATAAAAAAGAATATCTCTATGGTTTGCCTGCCTCACAATGGGCTTGTTATAAAAATACGGTGTCAGGACAAATATTTTTTCACCGGATACACCGTTATCTGTCAAAAGCTTTTGGTCCTTGGGATTATGCGGCATTACGACGTCGCAATAGCGCAGCGCATAAAGTTCATTCCTTTTGCGAACCTCATAACGGATATACCCAAGGAATTTGTGGATGAAATTTCTTTTTGTCTGATAAGCTCTTTGCTGCCCCAAAAACGTAACATCATGTTCTGAAGCAAATATCACCGCTTCCGGAAATCTCGTTTTAATTTCCGGAGCCATCAAGACCATTTCCGTAAATTCCAAGACAATCACGTCCGGCCTGACAGAAATCAGGGTGTCAAGGTATTCTCTTACCTGTCGGTAAATTGATTCCCGCAAAGTATTTCCATACTTGCGAAAGGGATTCAGCTTTGACCATATCTCGGATGCAGCCAGCCAGGGGTGCCTGATGGAAAGCTTTGGGTTAGAGAGCGCATGATAATTTACCTTGTCCAAGTTCCGGGTGTCAAACGTTTCGCCGGGCAATTGTTTGGCCAGCAATGTCACATGAAAATCCGGATCATCCTGAACGCCCTTAATATAGTGATAAAAGGTCTTTCCTCCGCCGCTTGCTACATTATGGTAGGGAAGAACCATGGATATATATAGTATGTTTATCAACGTCGTACCCTTTCCGCAGGACGTGTCTTGAAACCACTTTCCTGAGCGTCGTGCGCCGAACTTTGGGATGCCCGGCGAAACCCTAGTCCAAAATCAAACACTTCATTCTATAGAACAGCTCACAAAATTTATACCGTAAAATGCCATAGTGCAGATATTTTTGCAGATAGTATCTGTAGCTGGTTCGCTTAATCTGACCCAATTTCTTCTTTTGAAGCTGTGAACGAACTGTTTTTGATGTATTGTGAATAACCCTTGCATCCATACAGCATGCACAACGATATCCTTTTGCCAAAAGTCTCTCCGCTAAAATATTTTCTTCAAAATACAGAAAGGTATGTTCATCCAGGAAATCCACCTTTGCACATTTCTTTAAGTCCAATAACATGCAGCAGCCCTGGGGCCGATATATGTATGCGTATCCTCCCATATCCTTTATCCTGCGTCCGGCGCGTATGTATAACAGAGAACCGATTGTCTGGTAAAAGAAAGAGGGTCGTATGGCGTCTCGATTATACATGTGTCCGTCAGGGGAATAGATATCCGGATTTACCGCCGCAATATCCGGCGCCAATTCCAGCGCATGTTTTAATTTATCAAGCATATGGCTGTCTTCAATTAAAATATCGTTATTCAGTATCCAACCGTAACGATAACCTTTCTCCAGCGCATAACGTAATCCAATATTGTTTCCGGAAGCATAACCCCCGTTATATTCGGCTTTCAGGAATTGGTATCCCATCGTTTCCGCATTGCGGGATAACTGAATTTCCGACTCATTAGGCGAAGCATTGTCAATTACCACCATATCTTCATACGCGAGATTAAGCCTTTCCTTTAAAAGCGTTATCTCCTTCAGAGTATCTTCCCAACTTATATAATTTAGCAAAATAACCGCAGTGTCTCCCATTCGTTTTCCCGAACCTTTTCTTGTTAATATTACATTTCTGTGCATACATGCTCTTTTACAAATTGCAGTAAATTTTCCGCTGTCGCATCCTGCCCGAAATCCCTGTCATTTTGTCCCAACAGTACCGTTTTGCAGCCGGCTGCAATCCCTGCCCTGACATCGATTTCTCCGTCTCCAACCATCCAGGAACAGCCCAGGTCAATGTTAAAATCTTTTGC
Organism: uncultured Acetatifactor sp.; assembly: GCA_910578185.1. GTDB lineage: Bacteria > Bacillota > Clostridia > Lachnospirales > Lachnospiraceae > Acetatifactor. The sequence continues at coordinate 18,074 of CAJTPN010000026.1, read as the reverse complement.
AGCATTTAGAAGCATTCCGGGCTTTGGTTTTCTGCAGCAGCATTCTGTTTTTAATTCGGCTATTTCGCCTTCATAGCCTTTATGAGGATGATGAGGACAATAATAGACGGCGTCCAGATATGCTCCTTCCAAGCCCAGCAAAGTCTCCATCTTACAATGTATTTCCAAAAGCTCTTTTACCGTCACCTCGCCTCTTGCAATCACAGGCTGATTTGTTGCCACAATAACCAGATACCCCAGTGAATTCATTATTTTAATGGCGTCGGCCACACCTTCCAGCAGCTCAAAATCATTTATGCTGCGCAGAAAACCCACATATTTGTTGATTGTGCCGTCACGATCCAGAAAGACGGCTTTCTGCATATTCCGAAGGTTTTTTGCAGATACCCGGCCTTCCATAAAGTCGCTGCATACGCTTTCATATCGATCCGGGGTGCCCATGTCCTTGACATATTCCGGGCTGTCATAACAAAACATCTTCCCCGTTCCGGCCAACGGTTTCAGCAGTTGTCTGTCAAGGTCAACTTTACCTGCATTCGCCAGTTGGCTGGTTTCCATAAGCAGCTTTTTACTTATCACATGTAATCCTGCATTCACCCTGTTTTGATACCACTGTGGCCTTTTATCCTCTTTTGTCAGCCATTTTTCAACCAAACCCTCTTTATCCGCAAGAATTAGCCCACTGTCATAGGGATGACTGTTGGGATGTGTAAATAAGGTGACAAATCCCCCTTTCTCCCTGTGATAGGCCGTAAAGCGGTTAAAATCTACATCAAAAATTGCATCCGCATTCAGCAATAAAAAATCATCCGATAATTTGTCTGAAATTCTGTATAGGGCGCCTGCTGTCCCCAAGGGCTCTTCTTCAAAAAAATACTCAATTTTTACGCCCAAACTGCTTCCGTCGCCAAAATAATCCATAATAACCTGTCCAAGATGGCTGACCGTAATTATGATATCCCTATACCCCTGCTCACGCAGGCAGATGATTTCATGTTCCAGCACAGGTTTGCCATCTATTTTAATCATTGGCTTTGGAATATCCGATGCGATGGAGGAGATCCTTGTCCCTCTGCCCCCTGCCATAATCACTGTTTTCATTTCATGCATTCCCTTCACTCCTGGGCGAATATAGTTCCGGCGTATAGTGGATTACCCTGGTTCCGCCATTTTCAAATGCAAAGGGAATATACATCAGATTCTCCATTGCACTTCGAAGACGATCCTGTTTGTCCGGCTCTATGTAAAAGATAAGAAAGCCTCCGCCTCCTGCTCCCAGTAATTTTCCGCCCAATGCACCGGCTTCAATGCCCCTTCTGTATAAATTGTCTATGGTATCCGTTGATACCGCAGAACCCACTTTCTTTTTCAGGCCCCATGTGTAATCCAACAGACGGCCAAACTCATTCAGGTCCGTGTCCTTGTCAGTCAAAACCTTTTCGGCGTCATTTACCAGCTCCTTCATCTCTTTCAGCATTGCGTGTTTTTCCAGCTTATCGCCGATTGCGTTTACTTTCTGCACTTCCGAAGAAAACCTCGTAAAACCTGTAAAAAACATCATCAAATTTTGATTCAGCTGCTTTTTTCTTTCCGGCGATATAATAACCGGAAAAACCTCAAAGCCGTCACAATTAAAATCAATTCGATTAAAGCTCCCGTAGGATGCCGCGATCTGATCCTGCCATCCGCCGGCTTCCCGGCACAAAACCCGTTCCAGATAAATTGCCTCGTCTGCCAGCTCTTTCTTATCCGCATATTTACCTTTTAACGCATAGAACGCATTCAACATTCCTACGGCAAAAGAACTGCTGGTTCCAAGGCCTGATCTGGCCGGCAAATCGGCTTCGTAAGTCAGACGGATTTCCTGCATATCCAACATATTCATTGCATTACGTATCATTGGATGCCGGATATCGTCATTACATGTAACTCTCTCTGTCTTGGAGTAGGAAAGTTCCGTAGAATATTCAAAAAAACGCGGCAAATGCCGAACATTTACATAACAATATTTATCAAAAGTTGTGGACAGCACCGCGCCGCCGTTTTCCATAAAAAAATCCGGTATATCCGTTCCGCCGCCAAAAAAGGACATGCGAAATGGCGTTTTTGTTATAATCATTTTTGTCCCCCCCCTAATGTGAGCTTCAGCGCATATGCCAGTCAATATTTGGAGCAATCTTTACTGCCGGCTTTTTTGCGCTTAGGAAAAGTATTATTTTATGCTGCCGATTTTGCGGCATTCAACACTGTTTACCAGCATCTCTATCGCATCGTTTGGTAATAACAGAAACTCCGCATTATTCACATCGCACCAAAATCCGATTTCAAACCGAATAACACCGTGGCCGTTTTCATCAAAGTCAGCCCAAGTCACTTGCTTTCCTTCCCACCAGGTTCTTCCATGATCGGAAGTCACTCTGGCCTCTCCAAGCTCATAACTGTCTGCACGTAACAGCTGCACGTCAAATGTGATACTGTACCATCCCTGGTTTAAAGAAATCCATGGACCGTGACCTATGGATCTTTCTCTTCCTGAGAGAATCAGGCTTCCATACTCATTTATTTCAAGGTTGTTGGCACTCGCAATGGCATTCATGTCTATGGGGCGATAGACATTGTAATAATCTGTCATTGTAATTCCGGCCTCATTCAGCTCACGGATAACTTCTGTGTTATTTGTATAGATCCCATGGGATTCCGAGAGCATCCCAAAGGAATATCCCGCCTGAAACAGGTTGTTCAAATCCTGCTCAATTGGAGTAATCAAAACTACATTGTCTTCCTTATCACAGACTTCAATTGGCAGAAATCTGTCAGTGACCCACTTTATTTCCTTCTTATATAAACTTGGTACATCGGAGATATATAATGCAATTTTCTCTTCAACGGAGTCTGCTATCCTTTCCAGGATTTGTTTCTCACCTTGAATGACAGAAGCATATTCCTCTGCACCTTTCTTCATCACCTCATTAGAGAAAATGAGGAGGATAAACATTGCGGTAGCGGATAAGATTAATCCCTCCACATTGCGCAGCTTAAGTGCGCGCTTTGTATGGCACATGCATATTTGTTTGGCATTGTAGACCAAAACCAAAACCAGAGCCACCGCCACCAGGAACCAAAAAATAAAGTAGATACCGTTGACATATTCGTGATAGCCAAGTAAGTATACAAGGGTTCTGACATATCCAATGACCATAGGCGTTATCAATAATAGAACTATAATTCCGGCAATTACCGGCAAAGCTCTTTTCAGCCACAATTTCCGGTTCCATACGTCTTCCCTTTGTGGCCTTGCAGCAGGCGATGGGAGAGCGGCAAAGGGAAGTATAAGAAAAATATTAAAATTCACTTCAGGCATATGGTGCTCAATAATACTGTGTATCGCCACAAGGGTGCCTGCCAGCAAAAGCTTCCGATGATTTCCTCTGATCGCTCTTCTGCCCTGGTATACATATAAGATTAAAAACAATGCAAAGACCACCGTCCCATACCTGAGCAGAATCAGGACATAGGAGGGGTCAATAAAATTATAGAAAAAGTTGTATGCCGTGCTTCCTCCGCCCCCTTCCTGGGCGAAGGCCGTTCCCCACAGGGTAAAACCATACTGGTTGATTGCCTTATTTGAAAGGCTTAATCTTTGTGTCAATAATTCGTCCAGGTTTGACATCCATTGTATCTTTTCCTGGTAGAAAAATGACAGACTAACCATGCAGGCCGCGCATATCGGAGCACACCACAGGCATAAGTGGTCTATGATATGCACAGCCAACTTGTTATTCCATTTTCGTTTCCGCAAAATAAATTCATACAGCATACACAGAACCAGCAGCATAAGCGTGATCTGACTGCATTTGGCCTGACAGTAATAGTAGACAAACCAGGTTGAGAATACTGCCGCGAAAAGGCTTACAGCAATGTGAACGTTTTCATACAAAACCCAGCCTGCTAACAAAAGATAAAATACTCTGGCGGCAAAGTCCGTCGTGTACATGATTCCAAAAGAATGTCTGTGGCTGAGATCAATTTGATAGGATAAATCCCTGACCACCCCCAGGCAGCTTCCCATAAACGCCACTGCCAGCGTGGTGAAATTAATCCAGAAACTGACCTTGAGAATTTTCTTATAATCCACATCTGCCCCGCCGATAATAAGCATAGGGATATAAAGGAGAAACAGGTAGTTATACGCTGTATGCCACCATGACAGACCAAAGGAAACTGTCATAATCCCACAGAATAGCCAACGCGCGCCTCTGTAATTCAGGCCGTATCCTATCTTGAACATTACCACGGCGCTTGTGATGATGAACAAAACGGCTTCATAGTCATCAGGCCATGGGATATAATATATAGTCGTGTTGAAAGAAGTCTTAAGCAGGTAGAAGCCCAATACCGTAAGGTACAGGAATTCTGCAATCTTGCTGCCTGTGGCAGCATTTCTGATTTTTCCTTGCAGGTTATATAAATATCCCGTCCCGATCATGGTATATGACTCCTTTCTCCCGTATTACAACAACAGGTAATGCTTATGGTGTCTGCTGATTTGTTTGCGCCGCAATATCCGCATCTACAATTTCCTCGCCGGATTTATCTTTCAATTGTGCCATGGAGGCTTCTGATAAACCGTTATTGGCGCAGGCATGCATATCGCAGGTGGAGCAGCGGTCCAGTGCTTCCTTCGTAATCTTGCCGTCGCGATAGTCGCGGCAAATTTTATTTTCATACATGGAATAAGGATGACTGGAAAACAGGGATTTTATCTTATGCGTAAATACCCACCAACCCGGCTTCCAGATATACTTATGCATTGCAGGCGAAACAGATCCGATCATCCAGCAGGCCCTGTCGCAGCAGCGCACCTTACTTCGCACCTTTGCCGCTTCCGGTGAGTTCCAAAGCTCGTCCCACGTCTGTAAATTCAGATTCCCCATGACTTCCTTATCCTTGGTGCCGTTGCAGGGCATTACATCGCCGTAAGGATCAATAAAGAACGTGTCAAAGCTCATATCGCAGGGGAGCAGCCGTTCCTGTCCATAGATATAGTTGATCAGGCCATGGTTAAAATAAGCCCGGAACCACTTTTTAGGACTGGACGATTTCAACAGTTCATTGATCAGCGTCTCAAAATTCTCAGCCACCATAGGGCGGTCTTTAATAATATTTTTGGCTTCCACAAAGTAAAAGCTGTTGTGAAGAGAAGCGGTTGCAAACTCCATGCCCATTTCATCGGAAAGCTTGTACAGGGGTACCAGATCCGGTGCGTTGCGATCCTGTACGGTCATTCCGAAGCCCACATCTTTCATGCCCATTTCACGCAGTTTTTTCAGTGTCTGATATCCTCGCTGAAAACCGTTTTCAAGTCCACGGATTTCATTGTTGGTCTGTTCTAAGCCTTCAATGGAGATTCTGATACCCACCTGGGGGAATTCCCGGCAAAGCTCCACAATTCGATCCGTAAAGAAGCCGTTGGTAGATATCACAATCCGGTCGCTTTTTTGATACAGTTCTCTCACAATTTCTTTCAAATCTGTACGGATAAAAGGTTCTCCTCCGGTAATATTGGTAAAGTACATATTGGGAAGCTTTTTAATTGTAGCGATGGATATCTCTTCTTCCGGCCTGGAAGGCGCCTTATATCTGTTGCACATGGAGCAACGGGCATTACAGCGATATGTTACGATAACGGTACCATTTAATTTTTTTTCTGCCATATTAATCCTCTATTCCGGTTTTGTTTTGTTTCTTTTCTTCTCTTCAACGTTTCTATTGGAGAGTCTATACTATTTTAGTTGCTCTTAACGCTGCCCAAAACTGCAAGCAGCATAAAAGGAAAACAACGGAAACTTTTTGACGGCGAGCCTCTAGGTTCCCGTCCCTATTTTAATTGGATAAAAATATACTTGTCATTTCCGTAGATGGTGTGGTACATGGTATCCTTTAAGCTTGGCAGGTTCATCTCGGAAAGCTTCTCCTGGGCATATACATTGGAATAATAATCTTTCATGTCATAATAATGAAAAAAACTATATGCCCCCCAATAGGTATCCGAAAATTTAGTTGGCAGCATTCTCTTGATCAAAGTATATTCATCCGGCATATTTCGGAGTGCGGGAGCTAATCCTACATCACCCTCTAGCTGAATCAGTCTTCTGGTTTCCACAGGTTCCAGATTATTCAAATCTCCGATCACCTGCGCGATTCTAAAATCCGAATATTCATCCTGTACATGAAGCGCGTTGCCATAGGTAAAGGCAAAACTGAAGAAAAACCAACACAGTGTAATCGCCGCGCATTTTGGCAGTATATTAGGGCAGGAAACTATGGATATGCATAATATTGCAATAATAATGCCGCATCCATACATTGCGCGGGGTGAAAAAAATGATATGGTCAAAACACTGTATATTCCATGGGCCAAAAGGAAGGATACCCCTAATGCCCCTAATGTCAGCAGTGCTGCAGGCAACCGCTTCCGGGCAGTGTCCCTGACTGTCAGCAGCCAAAAGGCAGTGATCAATACCAAGATCAATGCAATCCATAATGGTTTAAAATCGCTGAACACATAAGTATAATACTGCCTGATATTTTTCCAAAACGTAGGGACGATACTTCTAAGCCCAGGCATGTCCGTGGAACGGTACCCCTGAAAGAACTTCATAATTACTATCTTATATATTGCCAAAGCCGCCAGATATCCGGCAGCAGAAGAAAGGATAAAGCGAAGAATACCTTTTCCGTTTTCACCCTGATTCCATCTGCGCAATGCGATAAAAATCACCAGGATGGGGAATATACCGGAGGATGCCTGGTAAGTCAGGCACATGGCAATTACCCCCCCCAAATAATCGGGACATACACCTTATATCCGTACCGTGAAAACAGCAAAGGGATAACAGATGCCAAAACGGATAACGCCATATAGGGCGAATCATATTTATAAACCAGGCAATTTAAAAAGTAAGGCGTAAGGGCAATGGGAATCGTGGCCCACAGTTCCAAAAACGAATACCGTTTCCTGCCTGTAATCAGATACAATAGGATAACACCTGTCAGCGCAAGGAAGAAAAGAGCAATTAACTGCGGCAGTGGAGAAATATCCGTCAAATATTGATCGCCGTGAATTCCCCAGGCCATGATGTAAGATAAATATCTCCCGTCCGTATTCCAGTTGTTATATCCGGAAAGAGCCCGTCCCGTATCGTCGCCATAGTATATATTGGCACGAAGGATAGCAGAGATTGCTATTGTGTATAATCCAAAGAGTATGCATACCGATTTCCACACCCAATGTACTTTCGCGGTTAAGTCCTTTAGCTTATTTTCCATTCGGCAACTCCTTCTTTCCACCTCATACGCCTCCGACAACACCATACACTTGTGTTATGAGTGCTTCCCATTCTCCTGATTCCCGTAAAATATGTTCAATCACATCCCGAACCGCGCCGTACCCTCCTTTGACAGGGCTGATATAATCTGCAATTTCAAGGACTTCCGGGCAGCTGTCCTGTGGACAGCCTACAAATCCGGCTAACGCCATGGAGGAAAGATCGTTTAAATCATCTCCGATATAGCCCAGCTGTTCTTTCGGAATATGATGCCGGTTAAGAAATTCCCGCAGAAACGCATATTTATCCTTTACGTTCTGGCAGAGATGCTCCACCTTTAGCTCCTGCATTCTGCGTGTGGTTGCTGCGCATTCCCTGCCGGTCAACACCAAAATGCTAATCCCTGCCTTCTGCGCCGCAAAGAAGCCGGCCGCATCTTTTGTGGAAAACTTTTTCAGTTCGTTTCCCTTTTCATCATAATAAATTCCTGCATCGGTCATTGTGCCATCCACATCAATGACCAGATATTTGATCTTCCGTGTCATTTTGACCTCCCTGATATCTCCTGCGGCATCTGCCCCAACGAACCATGTATGTTGCTTGCCCAAATGCTTATGGGCATCGCCCTGTTTCCCGGCCTAATATTATTCCGTGTGTAATGCATACTGGGAGGGAGTAATAAACTCCACATCTATGGATAGATTCCTTATGGCCTCCGCCACCGCCAGGTTAAAATTGCTGCCATGTACGGTATAGTTGCGGATGCTTGCATTATAGTAATTCATCCCCTGCTCCTGATAGCCGTCTGCCCCTGCAATGGCTATATGGGAAACTTCCAATTCACGCAGCAGCTTCAGAAGCATGATTAAGCTGTTGCATCCTTGGGCGAAGGCTCCCGAAAGGCTGTTATAATTAATGTGAAAATCTATGCCGCCTTCCGTCAGATTGGAGGTCACAATGGTTTTACAATAAAAGTTTTCAATGCGGTCTATTCTTTTGCGATTGCTGAAAAAAGCATAGTCAACCTGGTAGATTTCCGGCAAAAAGTTGACTGAAATCAAGACCGGATGCTTATCGTCTATGTAATTGCGTATTATCTTTTCGTGATTGAGGATGGATGCGCCGGGCGCCATTACCAGTACCGTTTTCCCTGTCATTTCTTTTTTCAGACGTTCCCGGTCTATGCTGTCATCAATCTGATTATTTCTGTATTCCTGATACAGGGTTTCCGCGTAATTTTCATCAAAAACCGCCTTTTTGCCAATATCAAAACGAGCCAGGATATGATTGATATCTCTGTTGGTCAAATCACCCTTGTGCAGATAATACTCGGCGTAATTCCGATGCAGGTTAAACCTGGCCGAAAGGAAATATGCGGGTGTATAACCCCATTCGGCATCTCCTCTGATCGGTGCAATATGATCCTGGATAGCGTCCATCATATAATCAATGTCATATGCCTTCTCCGTATAATCATTCAGGTAGTCCGCTATCAATTCTATGGGTAAATTACCCGGAATGCGTCCCATTCCCATAAGACTTCCGTCAATCGCAATAGGACGGTTTAAATGCTGATCTATGAAGTTTTGTGCCAGGCAGCAGCTGAGAGACATATTTTCGTGAAGATGCAGCGCCAGGCGGATATTTCGGTCCAGGTTGTTGTCCACAAGGCTCACAATGCGATCCAAATCACGACGTTTCATGCTGCCAAAGGTATCTACAATAGAGAATTGATAGGGGCCGATTTCATTCACCTGTTTCACAATCCAGAGAATTCGTTCATCCGAATATCCCATGATATTGATAGGATTAATACTTAGTTTATATCCCTTCGCCTTTACCTCCCGCGCAAAGTCCATCCCTTCCTCAATATCGTAATCGTGCGCCGTTATGCGAATCAGCTCGATTCCTTCACCGCTGTATGGCGCAAGCTGATCAATATCGTAATTACTCCTCATGGCCATGGCAGAAAACATGGTGTGGTCTTTGTGCTCCGGCAGCAATCTGTTCAATTCCTCGATACGATTACATACAGTGACATTAGGGTCATAAGCGGCCGTATTTCTCAGAAATCCCACTTCCACCACGTCCACTTTTGCCTTCACCAGCGCATAAATAATATCCTTTGCCCTCTGAAATCCCCACTTCCAGTCATTTACATAACCGCCGTCTCTTAAAGTACAGTCCAAAAGCTTTAAATCATTATGCGTCATTTTTCTTGCTGCTCCTTTAACAGCCTGGTGACAATCTCCAGATCCTTTTCCGTGTCTACGGATAAACTATGACATTCCTGAACCAGAGAAAGCTTCAGCTGCTTCCCATAGTCCAGAAAGCGCAGGGTATCAATTCCTTCAATTACTTCAAATCGTCCGGGAACACTGTCACGATAGAAATCCAGCATCCGTTTGTTGTAACCAATGATTCCCACATGTTTATAATATTTATAATTAAGCGACTTAAACGGATAGGGTATGGGAGTCCTGGACATATACAAGGCATTCATATTTGTGTCAAATACCATCTTGATATTGGATGGATCCATTACCTGCGCGGGGTCCGTCATCTCCGTGATAATATTGGTTCCAAATTCCCGATCCGTAGGCACATCATCCGGAATGGCGGCTATGATGGCTTCCGTGTTAATTAACGGCTCGTCGCCATTGAGCTGAATGTAGAAATCTGCACTTATCGTTTCGGATACCTCCTGCAGCCTGTGGGCAGCAGTTCGATGTGTATCGGCCGTCATCACTACAGGGATATTGTTTTCTTCACACACTTCTCGTATCCTTGTATCGTCAGTGGCCACATAGATTTCCGTCAGCTTGTCCACCGTCCGGACCCGCTGGTATACCCACCATATCATCGGATGTCCGCAAATATCCCTCAAAGGTTTCCCTGGCAGCCTGGCAGCACCATATCTGGCTGGTATAATTCCTGTTACTTTCATAATTATTTGTTAACCTCCTGTTCCAATACCCGCTTTGCCGGAATCAGTGCCATAAGCTGTTTTAAGCTTCCGTTATAATCCGGTCAATTATCTTTACAATAGTTTGGGTCGCGGTTCCGCTTTCTCTTATATTCCACTGATTAAATAAATCATCCAACGCCTTTTGGTATTGATCCGGGTCAAAATTAATAATATTTGCCTTCAGCTCATCGTTGTTATAGGCCAGCGGAAAAGGAAGAGATTCCAGCGGAATATAGAAATCCCTTTTTCCTTTGTAATTGTCATAATCATATGCAAATAAAAACGCCGGACGCCTTGTCAACATAAAATCCGTTATCGTAGAAGAATAGTCCGTTATTACCGCATCCGCAATACAGAGTAATTCCTGAACCAGCTGCACTTTGGTGACATCTATTACCTTCGGGTTCTTCAGTTTCTCCTTCTGCGATGCGTCGTCAATGGGATGACCTCTATACAGGATTACAAATTGCCCCCCCAATTTTTTTGGAAGGCTTGCGCCACGCCGTCATAATCTAATGTGTTTAGGTGATCATCACAAGCGTTTTGCCGACATGTTGGCGCATATAAAATGTATTTTTTATCGTTATCCAAGCCTAATTTCTGCAGTATTATGTCCCGTTGTTTTTTATCCATATTGACAAGCATATCATTTACAGGCATCCCCACCTGTAAAATGGGCCCCTGACACCACACTCCCTCCCGAAGGATCCGGGACGCCATATCGCTGTTGGAAAGGTGATAATCTGCCATTTGTGAACAATGATATACCTGCCTGATATGACTTGGCGAAAAATAATCAGGACAATTCCCTTCCAGCTTTTTCAGGGGAACCGCCGCATGCCATGTCTGGATCAAAAATTGGCGTTTCCTTTTCCATCTGTTATAAAAGTGATGGCTGTCCACCCAAACCTTTGCGGTAGCATAGTAATATATTTTCTTCAGGGAATGACTTGATATCCTTTTTATCCCGGAAGGCAGTTTTGCTTCCACATCGTTATTTAATACCCAAACCATTTCATAGTTTTTATTATTTTCAAGCATGTAATCGGAAATAACTCTTGGATTTCCGCCATACAGAGAATAGTCAAAACTGCTGAATACCACGCGGTTTTTTTTAATCGGAAACAATCCGAAAAACAGATATAACAGGTGTATTATTTTATTTTTCATAGTTTCATTCCCCTTTTCGTGCTTCAGTGTGTATCAGACAGTCCTGGAACAGATCGTTGCATTTTCTGCGGCTGACCTGTTCTTCATTAAGACATATCCTTCAAACATGTAAATATCTTCATTGGTGGTAATTTTGATATTTGTCTGATCCCCATAGGACTGATAAATGGTATCGCCCAACGCGTACATCAGACTTGTGGTATGTGGTTCCGTATTTTCCAGGATTCCGTTTCGGGCAGCCCTTTCATAAATGTCCAAAAGATATCCATACCTGAAAGATTGCGGACAGGCAAGCTGTACCATTTTGTCTCTATCCACCCAAGACCTGCTTTCTCCATTGCAGTCATTGCTTCCCATTAATTGATAGCACGGCGTACAGGAGACAGACATCCCTTTTTCGGTACAGACTTTTATGCTGTCTGCAATTATCTTAGCGCTTGTAAAGGGGGCGGCAGCATAATGAATCATCACGATGTCATTGGATACCATCTTATCTTTGAGTCCGTTAATCCCCTGAATGACAGACTCCTGAAATGTGCTGCCGCCCTGAACCACCCACTTAACCTTTAAAAAGTGATAATTTTTTATCATTTCATTGACATAGTTGATCCAGTTTTCATGACATACAATTTCTATTGCATCTACTGCGGTATGCTTTTCATAAATATCTATTGTATAAGCCAACACCGGTTTACCCAAAACATTTATAAACTGTTTGGGACAATCGGCTCCTACCCTGGAACCAGTGCCGCCTGCAAGAATCATTGCCGTAATCATTTTGTATCACCGCCCATATCAAGTTGATTTCCTTCGGCATAGCTTTCCAATGCAATGTCTATGTATCGAATACAACTTCGATATGCCGGAAGAAAAAAGAATCCGTCATCATCTCCTACGCTCCCTTTGTACAGTCCCCAACAAAACCAGTAAAATCCGCAGAGCGCAATATATGCGATGTAATGCCTATGTTCTCCCGGGGTCAACTCCCTTCCGAAATATTCTCTTAAATATTCCTCTGTCCTTTCCTTGGAGTAATCGCCCCTGCACAATATGCATGCAACATCATTTGCAGGATCGTTTATTCCCGCATACTCCCAATCAATCAAATAGAGCTCGCCCGTTTGGGTTGCCAGATAGTTGGGGACATAAGCATCGTTATGGCACAAAACAGGTTTTATTCCCAATGTCACCGCATCAGCTTTAACCAATAAATCCAATTTTTCTATTTTTTCTATCAGTTCTGAGAATTCAGAAAACAGATTTCCCTTTGATGCGGAGGCAATGGTCATTAATTTCTTTCCCTCTTTCACATCGTCAAACACCTTTATGTCACTGTCCACTTGAACGCCGTGTATTTTGCGAAGGTATTCCATTCCCAATTTGAATTGTTCGGGGTGTGTCTCAAAGTCACAGGATACCATATCAGGTACATAATATGAGATTTTCCAGCCGCTCTCATCCATGTAAATCACAGATTTGTCCACGCCCAGTTCTTTGGCCTTATATTGTGCATATCGTTCGGCTTTGCGATTGATGAGATTGCCTGCCGTTCCTCCGGGATGCCGATATACATATTTAATTCCCCCGGCAGTGAATACAAACGAGACGTTTGTCAGCCCTGCCTGAATGACCGCAATATCCACAATATTGTTAGGATGGCAGTCGATGGTTCTGCAGATATTAGTTATAATTTCCGAATCTACATTAAACAGGAATTCGGAATCGAATTGACGCAGATCGTCTATACTGTCAAATTCCAATATGTCTTTTTCGTCATATTCTTTCATATAAAGGGTCAGGTTTTTTTGATGCTTTGCATAAAATTCTTCCCAAAACATGCCCGCCACACCAAAATCATTTATTTCCGCTTCCATATATTTCCGAAATAATTCGCTGAACGTCTTGTTGAAATACGCATGTCCAACCATAGTCATATGGTCTCTGCCGCCGACCGCCACATCGGTAATAACCGATGCATCCGAATACTCTACCGCAAATTCACGAAAACTTCCTTCATGATATGAGCAGGCTCTATAGGAACAATTCTGCACATTGGAATCCGTAAAAGGATTGTAAACAAAGTAGTGATCGGCACAACAGATAAAGGTGTTCTCCAGATATTCCCTTGCCGTATATAGAGAATAAATATTCCCCTTAATGCCAAAGGTGTTGTTCACAAGCAGATGCACTCCGTACTTTTTCTCAAGATAGAAAAACTTTTCCTTCATATAACCGACCACAATGTAAATGTCTTTTACCCCTGCAGTACGTAATTGCTCTATTTGACGTTCAATTAAGATATCGCCTTTTACACGAAATAATCCTTTTGGTTTTTCATACGTAAAGGGCGCAAATCTGTTTGATTTTCCGGCGGCAAGTATAATTGCATTTTTTTGTATGGTTAACCCCATCTTTGAACCCTCCCTGTTTTTGAATGTCCGGATTGATTATTTGCGGGTGTGTTATCATTACTTTTGTTTCAAACGGTTTAAAAATATTTTTGCTTTCACCAGCGGACGCATAATAGGCAGCTTTTTCAGATATCTCATGGAATGATAATAATTTTCCGCCCACTTTTCATACCCTTTTTCCCGTATTTCCTTGTAAATATGGCTGCGATATCCAGGCCGCCCGGTGGGGTGAAGCAGATTTCCGTTTTTCTCTATGATATATTCCCACTTGGTAGGATAGCAGTACATTTCCGGTCGAATCGAGTCAAGCATCGCCTTTCCTTTTTCGGTATTGACCAAAATACAACTGATTTCCCCATGATCTTTTAATTCCGGATGATATTGTTTTCCCCATCCGAAATCTCCGATGGTCAAGTCTCCCTGGCGTTCTTTATTGGCATAAGGACAATGATAACAACACTCGTTCAGAGAAGTCATATCATAAAATTCATTAAAAAACACATCCTTATAATAAACGCCGGTTTCTGTTTTGCCTGATGCAAAAAGACAGGTATAGCAATAGTGTTTATTCGGTTGATCATTCTTTAGTCTAAATTCAAAGCTTGATATCTTTTGGCCTTTTTTCTTTTCCAGGTATTGTATATGCTTCATAAACATGCCCGGACTGGGAACCCCATGACAGACAAGATCAATCAGAAAAAGGTTGTCGTACTGTTTTCCCAGAAACTTTTTCAGGCCGCCGACCTGGCATGGCGTGCCTGCAAACAGAACCTGCCCGCCATCCTCCAGCGATTTTTCTATAAGCGAATAGCTGTTGCCCAAGAAACTTTGCACATATTTACTTCTTCTTAAAATATCCAGCTTGTCTATTGTCCTAATCGGCATATGGCTGGGAAGCAGTTCGGAATTCATGCCGCAGCCCCACACTGTTCCATTATGGTCCAGGACCTTCTGTGCAATCTGTGAAAATGCCCCCCCCGATGAACTTCGACGTTCATACTCCTTATTACAGGTTACTGCGGCATAACACTCCGGCGTGCCGGAGTCAACCTGTGAATCATGCTTCATCGGACAGACTTTCAGACACTTTCCGCAATGAACGCACTTTGCTTCGTCGCACTTTGCTTTCCAGAAGCCGTCTTCATCCTGCTCAATTGATATGCAGTGTGCGGGACATTTCTGTGCGCACCCGCCGCATCCACAGCAATATTCTACACCGATAATATTATTACCCTGCTTCATCTCTTTTTCCTTTTAGACCGGTCATCAAATAGGTAATACCCCGGCTCCGCTCTTCCGCAATTTTCTCATTAATGGCTTTCCAGTCGATAGGATCCGTTGTTATGTTCCCTTCGTACATTCTTGAGCAGACTGAAAATCGCTCCGTCAGATCAGTCATTCTGACACTTATTTTCCCCCGCCTGAAAACCCAAAAAGTTATGTTATACAATATGGAAAATGCCGTTGCATGGAATGAATCCGTAATCACATAACTCGCATGACGAATATTATATAAAAATTCCGCAGGTCCGGCAGAAATCGCAGACTCAAACGGGACGGTGAGGCGTTTGGCGTCCTCAAAACCTTCGCTTATATCCAACAGAATGTGCAGTCCTTTTTTCTGTGCAAGCGTATTTGCCTCTGCCAATGCGGTTTCGTTCCTGCTTAACAAATATACATATACATACTCTTTCCCGTTTACAAGTGTCTGAGTATTGTTTTCTATCGGTTGATAATCCTCCGGAGTCAATAGGAATATGGGATCTATGACACTGACAACCGATTGATCTGTGTATTGCCTTACAAAGTTGACCATGGATTGTTCACGGACGGAAATATAATCCAGGGAATCAAACGCTTCCCGGTATGCGGAATCGTATTTCTCCAATATTGCCTTATCATCCGTTCCGATACTTGCCGCATAGGCCATCTTAATTGCAGAAGCCGGAACGCTGCGCAGAAAATATATTTCTCTGTCTATGCATCCGACAATTTCAGGTTTCCAGACCACATCGCTTCCCACAATAAATGCGTTAAATTCATTCAAAATTGCATCATATACATCCGTAATTTCTTTTGTCAAATGGAGATTGCCCCCCCTGAATTCAGAAAATCGTTTTGTCTGGATATCCAGTTCCTGCTTTACGGATTTGTTATTTATTTTTTTACCCATATAAGTTAAGTGAAATTGTTTCGTTAACTTTATTCCTGCCCTTTTGATCAAGCGCTTTAAAGCACTTTTTTCAACAATTCTCCCGGCATATTTGTAATCCAGGTTTTGAACTTCATATCCGTTTTTGATTAAAACCTGTTCCAATGCATAAGCAAGCAATACTGCTCCATGGCTGTTGCATCTCTGTATGTTTAAAAGACCTATCTTACCAGCTGTCATGAAAAGCTACTCCCTTTTTTTCAGCGTATAAAGAATGGATATTATTTTCTTCTTAAATATAAAAGCGGCGATAATAATTGCTGCAAGTATCAAAAATCTCAGTGCGACCCACCTGTAAAGCAGATTTACAAAAATTGTGATCAGTATCATTACAATTCCCAGCAAAAGCAGTTTGCCCCACGAAAAAATCTTGTTTTGGATATTTTTTTCTTTTGCCAGTTTATAAGAAACTGCCATATGAAAGAGTGCCATCGTTATATAACTGATCAAAGTTGTGTATCCGGCGGCTATATATCCAAACTTAGGAATGGCAAAGTAGTTCAAAATAATATCCAAAACGGCTGCCGCCAATGTTACGGAAGCAATGGTTTTGGTACGTTCATAATAGAATTCTACCTTCGCCACCACCTGATACAACATGACAAAAAAGTAGCTGGCAATGACCGGCGGAATCACATAAACCGCTTCCTTATATTCCGGCGCGGCGAACAAAGCTACCAGTTCCGGTGCAAATATCATAAATCCTGTTGCAATAATGATAAAAACTGCCAAAATGGAAGTTGTAATCTTTTTACAGTTATCATATCTTTCTTCTTTTATTTTCTGATACATCCACGGCGTAATTGTGGCGTCCAGCGCGGAGGTCAATAGCACCATAAGTCTGCCCAGATTGTAGGATACGCTGTATAACGCCACATATGACTTGCCGCAAAAATTGTCTATCATAATACGGTCGGCCTTGTCCAATATTAATGTGGAAAGGAAATAAGGGATCAGGGGAATATTGAACTTCAGCGCGTATGCCCACATATCCTTTTGATAAAAGGTCTTTCCGCGTGCAAATATATACACATAAAAAATTATATAAACAATACACCAGATCAACTGGTACGAAAGGATTTTAACAGTTCCGCGATCATAGTCCATTGTCAGTACCGCCATCAAATTCAACAGGGTTGACACAATGGCAGTGACTATGGTAACCGCGGTAAACTTTTGATACTTATACTCAAATTTATTCCTTGCAGTCCAAAACAAAAGCGCCGGTGCAAATATCTGATTGATAAAAAGGGAAAGGCATAAAATAAAGCTCATTCCGAATATTTTTTGTATCATATCATGAAACAGCAGATACAACGCAAGCATGATAACGGAGAGCGTTGTGGTCAGGCCCAGCAAGGATGATTCAAAGCTGTCACGTTTCCCGCCATATTTCAACAAGCCTTTATCAAAAACACCGTATGACAACCTTAATGTGCAGACAACGGTTAAGAGGTCATTCCATGCGAAAAAAGTACTGGATAATCCATATTGTTCTTCTGTCAATACTCTCGTAAAAACAGGCAGCGTTATGATATTCAATCCGTTTTGGAGTATCCCGCAGACCAGGAACCAAAAGCTGGCCCTGGCCTGAATCGGAATGCTTTTATAGCTGTTAACATACTTTTTCAACATAGAATAAACTCTCCTTTGGCTGAGACTATGAGAGCACTTCCTTTACAACCTTCCCAATAATCTCAAGCCCTTCCATGAGCACGTTATCTTCAATGGTAAGCGGCGGTAATATTTTCAACACGCTGTCCCGGCGGCCGGCGACTTCCATGATCAAATGCCTGTCAAAGGCTCTGTGTACCGCTTCCAGCGCAAGCCCTGAGTCTATGCCGCTTAAGTCGATTCCCCAGATCAGCCCCATGCCTCTGCAAGAGATCCTTTCATCAAGTGAACATATTTCCCTGTGTAGATAATCTTCTACAAGAGCTGCTTTTCGCCCAACCTCCGCATCCAGTTTATGTGCATTAAAATAT
>CAJTPN010000025.1 GCA_910578185.1 uncultured Acetatifactor sp. | reverse complement strand
GATGGTGGATTGGGAAAAGGGAACCTGTGATTTCAGCGGAGCCCTTTTTGAAAAGTTGCTGCAGGTGTCAAAGCGATATGGATACAATGAAAGGCTGCATTATCCGGCCGTTGCGCAGCTCAGATCGTGTGAGCATATCTATCTGTATGACAGTGAGGCGGAGCAGGAGAAAGAAGGAATGGTGAAATCAGGGGTCCTGTTTGACGACGGATGTTATTTGGGAACCAGGTCAAAATATTATACTTTGTCCATGAACGCCAATTCGCCTTATAAAGACGGTGCGTGGGAGTTTTTGAAGCTTTTGATCGGAGAGGATGCACAGGCGCAATTTGAGTTTCTTCCACTGCCTGTGTATAAGAAAGCTTTTGACAAGATAGCCGCCGAAGCGCTGGCCCATGCGGATGATAACAATTCCAGGCCATATTATTATCAGAAGAAGGTATATGGGAAACTTATTACCATAATGGAGAGGAGTGCTGCGGATCTGACGGAAGAAAAGATTGGGGAGATGAAAAAGGAGCTTGAGGAGGCCAAGTCCTATCCGATCCGTGTGGTACCGCTTTTAAATATCATTGATGAGGAGGCAGCGTACTATTTTAACGGGGTGAAAAGCGCTGAAGAGGTGCGCAGTGTCATTGAAAACAGAGTAAGGCTGTATTTGGGGGAAAATAACTGATTGATAGTGGATGGATATGGATTCTGGATGTCAAATGAGAGATTCGGAACAAGGGTAATTGGAAAGGGTTACAGATGAAGAAATTCTATAGGTTGGTGTTCATGATATTGTGCTGTATTTGCCTTGGGGCCTGCGGCAATAGACAGGAGGAGCTTCCGGAGGAGGACAGAACGCCCGGGGGCGATGTCTCACAGGAGCAAAGTATCGCTTCAGGGAGCAAGGAAGAGGCACAGGAATATTTGGATATTGCCTCTCAAACGACTCAGATTTTTGATATTTTATCTGAGGATTGGAAGACGATGTTTGAGGTAAATGAGAATTTGAGCTTCAGAGAACCTTATTTCCTTGGAATGCAGTATTATCAGGGGGAACCGGTACAGCTGTGGGGGGTGCAGCGTCTGGTGGAAGGCGAAACGCAGCTTTGCATGGATGTATACTTATGCAGGGCGGATGGGAGCTGTCTGCGTCTGTTTCAGAATCTGGAGAAGGATTATATTTACGGACAGTGGTTTCTGGATCAGGAAGGCAATGCCTATATGTGTGCCGGCGAGAGTATCCGAAAAATGGACGCCAAGGGGAACGTGCTTTTTGACCGCGAAACGGAGTATATGCTCAACCAGATCTGTCAGATATCCGATGGGAGTATTTATGCGCTTGGGCTTGGAAGGGGAGGAGGCCGCTATAAACTTGTGCAGGTGGAGCCTGAGGCAGGCGATATTACCGTGGTGGATGATCTGAAATGGAGCAGTATTCCTGTGGCAGTGGGTTCCGGAGAGAACGGGCTCATTTATCTGGATCATGAGGGGTTTTGGGAAATCAATTTGCAGGATAAGACCAAGTCCTATTTTCTTAAATTTGAAGGTACCACATACCATGAGGATGTGGGAAAGAATGTTACGGGGTTTCGACTTCTTGAGGATGGGAGCTTTGAGATACTCCGTTCGGATGGAACACTAAGAAATGCCGGTAATTCGGAGAACAATATCGGAATCGGTGATGTTGAGACCCTGCGTCTGAGTGATGTGGCACAGGGGAAAATACCCATTGTAATGCGGGGATTTTACTTTAACCTAGGGTGGACCAAGGATATGGTAACGCGCTTTAATCAGTCCCAGGAGGAATATGTGGTTATCCTGGATGAATGGGAGGAAGGAACTGACTGGGACGACTTTGTGAGGCGGACTGCAGTGGAGATCGCCACAGGGAAGGGACCGGATATAATCTGCGGGGAGATATTTGAGGAATCCATCTACAGTCTGGTGCAAAAGGGAGTCCTTGAAGATTTGAAACCTTATATGGAGGAGTCTGGGATCAGAGAGGAAGACTATTTCCCGCTGGCTTTCAGTAGTTGGAGGGAGGGGGAAGAGATATACAGTATTCTGCCCTTTATCAAGGTGGAAAGTTATCGGATAGACGAGGCTGTCCTGGGAGATCGCAGGGTGCCTGATATTGAAACGTTGATGGACGCTTTGATTGCCTATAAAGAGGATGCGATTTATTTATATAATAAGGATTCAGCTTCACTGCTACGCTTCTTCCTGGAGGGATCCGAAACCTTGTGGGGGATGGTGGATTGGGAAAAGGGAACCTGTGATTTCAGCGGAGCCCTTTTTGAAAAGCTGCTGCAGGTGTCAAAGCGATACGGATACAATGAAAGACTGCATTATCCGGCAGTTGCGCAGTCCAGATTCTGCGATCATATCTATCTGTATGACAGTGAGGCGGAACAGGAGAAAGAAGGAATGGTGAAATCAGGAGTCCTGTTTGACGATGGATGTTATGCAGGGGCCAGAGCAGAATTTTTCATTTTGTCCATGAATGCCAATTCACTCCACAAAGACGGCGCATGGGAATTTTTGAAGCTTTTGATCGGAGAGGATGCACAGACACAATTGATGAAGGATAAATACAATACGAATTTGCCCGTGTGTAAGAATGTTTTTGATGAAGCGGCGGCGGAAGCGTTGACACATGCGAATGATAAGAGTTCCGGAAATATGAAAGTGTTGATAATGGCATATGGGGAAAGTATTACCGTAATGGAGAGGAGCGCTGCGGATCTGACGGAAGAAAAGATTGGGGAGATGAAAAAGGAGCTTGAGGAGGCCAAGCCCTATCCGATCCGTGTGGTACCGCTTTTAAACATCATTGATGAGGAGGCAGCGTACTATTTTAGCGGGGTGAAAAGTGCTGAAGAGGTGCGCAGTGTCATTGAAAACAGAGTAAGGCTGTATTTGGGGGAAAATAACTGACTATGATCTCCCATATGCAGTACAGGAAGAGGATGTTTTAAATGGATGGATATCTATTTGCCGCAAATATTGTCCGCATGCGCCGAGAGCGGAAACTGACACAGGAACAGTTGGCAGACTTTATCGGTGTAACAAAGGCATCGGTTTCCAAGTGGGAAACAGGGCAGACCATGCCGGACATAATATTGCTTCCGCAGTTAGCCGGGTTCTTTGATGTGACGGTGGATGAATTGATTGGATATCGTCCCCAGATGTCAAAGGATCAGATACGTAAATTGTATCAGGAGTTTTCAAAATTGTTTGCCTCCAGGCCTTTTTTAGAGGTAATGGAGCAGCTGCAGACCTATATCAGGCGTTACTATTCCTGTTATCCCTTTCTGTTTCAGGCAGGCATATTGCTTTTAAATCACTATATGTTAAGCGGCGGCAAAGAGAAGCAGCAGGAGGTTTTAAACTATATTTCCCGGCTGTGTGTGCATATAGAGGAGGATTGCAGGGATGTGGGATTGTGCAACGAAGCCGTGGTTTTGAGGGCTATGGCAGATTTGCAGTCGGGGCGTATCCTGGAGGTCATGGATGCGCTGGAAGAGATGACCAAACCATATAGACTTTCCCGCCAAAGCGGCGCTGTTTTGAGTCAGGCCTATATCTTACAGGGAGAGGTAAACAGGGCGGACAGCCTGATACAGGGAGGCATGTACAGTGACATTATGTCATTGGTTGGAAATGCGACATTGTTTTTGGCTCTGCATGCAGATGATCTGCGAATCTGTGAGGAAACGGTGGCACGTATTGAAACGGTGGCGGAGGTTTATGAGCTTTCAAAACTGAATCCCAACAGTATGGCAGTATTTGAGTATCAGGCGGCGCAATGCTATGGGATGCACGGAAGAAAGGAGGAGGCGCTTTGTCATGCGAAAAAGTATGTTTCCTGTCTCTTGGAACTGCTTTCCAGAGATAGAATGGAGCTGCATGGTGACTGGTATTTTGACGGGCTGGAAGAATGGTTTGAGGAGACTGACAATGGCACCAATGCGCCCAGGCATAGGAAGCTGGTGGTTGAGGATGTGAGGGAATCTTTTTCCCATCCCGCATTTGACAGCCTGGAAGGAGACCCGGTATTTGAGAGATTAAAAAAGAGACTGAAGGAAATAAGATAGGGAAGAGAGTAACAAGGGCTGACGCAGATGCGACGGCCCTTGTTTTGGCAGTGGTAGGGGCTATTGTGTCTCCGGTGCATATAATGCTTCCAGGCCTTTCAGATATTGATAGCGCTCCTTTGCCTGATTTGCCGCTCTTTGGAACAGGGTTTCGGCCTCTTCAGGATGGTAGCGTTTCAGGGCGTCATAGCGGATTTCTCCGTCAAGGAAGGTTTCATAGTCCAGGCTGGGTTCCTTGCTGTCCAAGATAAAAGGGTTTTTGCCTTGCTCTTTCAGCCCGGGATGGAAGCGGAACAGGTGATAATAACCTGCGTCCACAGCCTTTTTGGCCTCATGAGGGGTACTGCCCAACCCTGCGCGGATTCCGTGGGCAATACAGGTGGCATAGGCGATGACCAAGGAGGGACCCGGGTAGTCGGCTGCTTCCGTCAGTGCCTTTACGGTCTGATTGAAATCCGCGCCCAAGGCAATCTGTGCCACATAGACATTTCCGTAAGTCATGGCCATGGAGGCCAGATCCTTTTTGCGGGTTTTCTTACCGCCCACTGCAAATTTTGCAGTGGAGCCTGTGGGGGTCGCCTTGGAAGCCTGGCCTCCGGTGTTGGAGTAAACTTCCGTGTCCAGCACAAGAATATTGATATCTTGTCCGCTTGCCAATACGTGATCCAATCCGCCGAATCCAATATCGTATGCCCAGCCGTCGCCGCCCAGGATCCACTGGATACAGGAGGGGGTGTCTGGGGAAGACTGGTCGCTGAAAGCGTCAGTAAATTTTTCCCGCTTTCGTATCACCTCCTGGGCCATAAGCATACCGTAGCCAAATTCTGCCGCATCCTCAAAAAGAGAGTTTGACCAGGCTGGTCCATGTCCCTCTTCGTCCAGGGCATAGGCGCAGGAGGGCGCGGAATTGCCCCAGATGGAGCTGCATCCAGTGGCATTGGCCAGGTACATCCTGGTACCGAACAACTGGGTCAACAGCTTTACATAGGCGGTTTCGCCGCATCCGGCGCAGGCGCCTGAGAACTCCATGAGAGGGCGAAGAAACTGACTTCCCTTGAAGGTGTCTTTGCGGAACTTCTCTGCCGCTTCCTGGCATGGCAGCAAAGGCTTACAGTAATCAAATACCTGTTGGCGCAGTCCTGAAGGGTCTTTTTGCACATATTCGTTTACCGGCACCATCTCCAGCGCCTTGCTGCCTTGTTTGCCCGGGCAGACTGCAACACAGGTTCCGCAACCGGTGCAGTCTACCTGGGAGATGGTGATGGCAAAGGAGCGGTCTTCCAGTCCTGCCATGGGGATAGTTTCCATACCCTTTGGCGCAGAAGAGCGCTTTTTTTCGTCCAGCACGGCAGGTCTGATGACCGCATGGGGACACACAAAGGAACAACGATTGCACTGAATACAGTTTTCCGGCTTCCAGACAGGGATTTCCGTGGCGGTATTTCGCCTCTCATGAGCGGTACTCCCAGCCGGTGTATAGCCGTCCGCATAGGGCAGGAAGGCGGAGACCGGAAGTTCATTGCCTCGTTGGTCGGTGACAGGCTGTTGGATTTTTCTTACGAAGTCCATCATTTCGGCTCGATCTGGAAGAGGCGTGTTATCCAGAGGATCGGATTGGGAAGCTCCTGCTTTGTTGGCGCTTGCTTGTGCCCCACATTCTTTCCATCGCGCTGGTACCGGAAAGGCAAAAACTTCCGCAAACCCTCTTTCTATGGCCTGAAAGTTCATTTCCAGGATTTTACTGCCATTTTTGCCATAACTTTTTTCTGCGGCTTCTTTCATCCATTGTTTTGCGTCGTCGGCAGCCAGGAGCCCGGAAACGGCGAAGAAGGCGGCCTGCAGAATCGTGCTGATTTTGCTGTTGAGACCAATTTCCTTGCCTATGCCCATGGCGTCAATCACATAAAGCCTGATACCGTGTGTGGCCAGACAGGATTTAAAATCGTCGGGAAGGAAGGCCTCCAGTTCCTTCTTTATGAAATCCGGAATACTTTCCGGTTCCCTGCAGGCAGCATTCTGGTTTTCCAAGCATTGAGAGGATTTCCCAGGCAGCATTTTGGCAAAGTGGTAGTTCAGCAGGAAAATGCCTCCATCCTTTAATTCCTGGGCCATCCGGTACTTGTGCAGATATGCGGGATTGTGGCAGGCTACGAAGTCCGCTTTGTGTATCAGATAAGCGCTGTGAATGGGGCTTGTTCCGAAACGCAGATGGGATATGGTCAGTCCCCTGGATTTTTTGGAATCATATTCAAAGTAGCCCTGTGCGGTCATATCCGTGTGGTTGCCGATGATTTTGATGGCGTTTTTGGTGGCGCTGACCGTGCCGTCCCCACCCAAGCCCCAGAATTTACAGGAGACGATATCCTTTGGAGCGGTTTCGGGTATTGTGGGAACTTCCAGTGACAAATCCGTCACATCATCCGTAATGCCCACGGTAAAAACCACTTTATTTTGGTTGGCATAGACAGCGGCAACCTGATCCGGTGTGGTGTCCTTGGAGCTTAAGCCGTAGCGTCCGGAAAAGACATGGATAGTTCCGGATGCATTGGAGGAAGCGGAATCATATGCAGCGCAGGAAACGGAAATGCCCTGTTGTGCCAGAGCCGCCACTACATCCAGGAACAAAGGTTCCCCGGCAGCGCCCGGTTCTTTGGTACGGTCCAGCACCGTGATCCGGCGGGTGCTTTTGGGCAGTTTTTGCGCCAGATGACTACCGCTGAAAGGCCGGTATAGATGTACATTGATCAGCCCCAGCTTTTGAGAGGGGTTAGCGTCCAGGTATTCCTTGACGGTTTCACATATGCTTCCCATGGCGACTATGATGTGTTCCGCGTCAGGAGCGCCATAATAGTCGAAGAGACCGTAAGAAGTTCCCAATTTATTGTTGATCTTTTCCAAGAGCCGTTCCACAATTCCAGGGAGGTCCTGATAGTAGGGATTGGAAGCTTCTCTGGCCTGGAAGAAAATATCCGGATTTTGGGCGCTGCCGTAGACCTTACCGTGGAAGGGATGAAGACTGTGCCGACGGAATTGCTCCAGAGCTTCCGGGTTTGTCATGGATTTTAAATCTTCATATTCCCAGACATTTATTTTGTGCAGTTCATGGGAAGTGCGGAATCCGTCAAAGAAATTCAGGAAAGGAATGCGTCCTTCCAGAGCCGCAAGATGGGCGACGGGGGAAAGATCCATTACTTCCTGTACGCTGCTTTCAGAAAAAACAGCTGCGCCGGTCTGACGACAAGCGTAAATATCAGAATGATCGCCAAAGATAGAGAGGGCATGGGTGGCAATGGTTCTTGCCGCCACATGAATGACGCCCGGCAGCAATTCTCCGGCCATACGATAAAGGTTTGGAAGCATGAGCAGAAGTCCCTGTGAAGAAGTGAACGTGGTGGCAAGGGACCCGGCCAGCAGCGCACCGTGAACGGCGCCTGCGGCGCCGGCCTCGGATTGCAGCTGAGAAATTTCCAGAATCTGTCCGTAGATGTTTTTCCGTCCCTTGCCTGCCCATTCATCGCACAGTTCCGCCATGGGGGAAGAAGGGGTGATGGGATAGATGGCGGCGGCTTCGCTGTAGGCATAAGCCACATGAGCGGCGGCCTGACAGCCATCCATGGTCTGTAAGCTGCGGGCGTCGCTGTTTTTTTGCAGATCGTTACTTGTTTTCATGATAACCTCCGGGTGTGTGTACTTTTAGGCCTGATGGCATCACTGACGGCCCGGATGATCTTCCAAGCGGCCGGTCAGACGATTTACCGTCCGGTTCGTATGTCTGGTATTTTGCCCCGGTGGTTTTTTATTTATGTGCTTTTGGAATATTTTAAAGCAACATTTCTATTTTAAGAAGCCGTTTACGATCTGGGCTTCCGCCTCCGCTTCCGTCAGCCCCAACGTCATCAGCTTGATGATTTGTTCTCCGGCTATTTTGCCGATGGCCGCCTCGTGGATTAATTCCGCGTCCAGGTGGTTGGCTGTTATTTCAGGAATTGCGCTGATCCTGGCATTGTCCATAATAATGCCGTCGCATTCGGAATGGCCCTTACAGCGATTGTTGCCGTTGATTTTGGAGAGGAACAGTTGTCTGGAATCCTCTTTTGCAACGGAACGGGAAATAATATTGGCGCTGGAGCCTTCTCCGTCCAAATCCACCTGAAAGGATGTCTCGGCGGTCTGGGTGCCGTGGGTCATCAGCTTTTCCGTGACCACCAGTCTGGCGTTGGCGGCCAGTTTAGCGCTGGTGAGACGTTTGGTGGAATCTACCCCTTTGATCTGTACCGTCTCCATTTCCATAAAGCTGTTCTCGCCAACTTCCACCCGAGTCTCCGGGTTCATGATGCGCTCACCCTTACCGCTGCCGCTGCCGTAATGTTTCTCCACGTATTTTACATGGGAATTTTTGCCGATATAAAATGAGTGGATGCCGTCGTGACGGCTGTCGGCGTCCCCGCTGTTGTGAATACCGCAGCCCGCCACAATGGTGACATCACAGTCGTCCCCCACATAAAAATCGTTGTAGACCATTTCGGTCAATCCGCTTTCGCTTAAAACAACAGGGATGTGAACGCTTTCCTTTTTGGTGCCAGGCTTGATGACAATATCAATTCCCTGTGTGTCCGTCTTAGTCAATATGTCAATATGAGCGGTGGTGGCACGGGATGCGCTCTTTCCGTTGGCGCGGATATTGTATGCGCCCGTGGGCATTTCATGTAATCCTGCCACCTGCTCAAGTAAGTTTTTCTGTATTTCGTCCATAACGCGTCTGCTTTCCTTTCCGATAATTTTATTTCCGCCGGCAATGAATACCGCTTATCTGGCGCTGTCAGTATAAAATTTACAGCTTTCCGTGCCCCGGAGCAGCTCCGGCAGGATTTCCTCCCGGCGTCCCCTGGCTCTGACACCTCCGTCCGCAAGCACGATGATCTCGTCCGCGATATTCAGGATCCGCTCTTGATGTGTGATGAGAATCAGGGAGTTGCCGCTTTCCCGGTGCATATCTTCAAAAACCTGGATCAGATTATGGAAGCTCCACAGGTCGATGCCCGCCTCCGGCTCGTCAAAGACGGACAATGGGGTATTGCGGGCGATGATCGTGGCGATTTCGATTCGTTTGCATTCGCCTCCGGATAGGCTTGCGTCCATGTCCCGGTTGACGTAGTCCCTGGCGCACAGACCTACTTTGGACAAATAATCGCAGGCGGCGGGCAGTTTGACGCTGGAGGCATTCTTGCTGCCGGAGCCGGCTGCCAGCGCAATGAGATCTTTTACTTTGATTCCCTTGAAGCGGACCGGCTGCTGGAAGGCAAAGCTGATGCCTAAGTTGGCCCGTTCTGTGATGCTCATTTCCGTGATATCCGTGCCGTTGTACAAGATTCGGCCGGAGGTGGGACGTTCGATTCCCATGATCAGCTTTGCCAGGGTGGACTTGCCGCCTCCGTTGGGACCGGTGATGGCGATAAAAGTATGATCCCCGAAAGTAAGATTGATATTTTTAATAATTTCTTTAGATCCTGTCTCCTCAGCGGCTTTTGGCGGCTGTGTCTGCATGTTCCCGTCGGCTCCGTCGGAGATTTGGAAACAGAGATTTTGTAACTCTAACATATGCGATACCTCTATTCTATAGTGATTCCTGCTGACAGGAAATCCGCAGCTGCCCTGTTGGGACTGCGGCTGTAGACAGGAAGCGGAGGGTCCTTTTGTCCCGTTTTTCGGGGCAGGCCTCGACTCATGTAGAGTATAACACAAATCGAAGAAAAAACGTACTGGTTTTGGTAATTTATTTTCTTGCGGACTCCAGGTATGTATGTTAGAATGGTTCTGTATTGAGAAAGGAGAAGGATCGTGGAGGGGCGACTATGAAATTTTCAGAAAAATCTTTTGTAAATCGTACTGCTATTATCGGACACACCATAATTGATACGGTTCTTGTTCTGGCCTATACAATAGAGCTGATAAAGGGTGCGCGGACATTGGGATATTTTGCCCTTTTTGCTCTGCTCTGTATAGCGCCGGTGGCAGCAGAGTTCTTGATTTTTTCCAGAAACAAAGAAAGCGGCGCCATCAAGCCTGTCATCTGTGTCGGATACGGAATCCTGTATTTGTTTGTCATTTTCACAACCCACAGCATATTGCCTTTTACCTATGCGTTTCCAATGTTTATGGTGGTCATTCTGTTCATGGACGTAAGATACAGCGCCGTGATCGCATCGGGCGTGTTTCTGGCAAACGTGATTTTTGTGGCATACCATTATGTGACGGTGGGTTATGCTTCGGAGGAATTGCCCGATGTGGAAATACAGGTGGCGTCCGTTGCGCTGACCGGGATTTTTATGGTGCTGGTGTGTAAGGCGGTCAAGAAGGTAAACAGTGAGAAATTAAAGCAGATCGAAGCCCAGACCGAATCGGCAAGGGCAATGACGGAGCATATTTTAAGTACGTCAGGCAGGATGATTTCCGGTATTGGCGACACTGCGGAGAAGCTGGTGCGGCTGGGAGAGTCCGTGACGCATATCCGTGACTCTATGAACGAAGTCTCCACGGGAAGTACCGAGACGGCTCAGTCCGTGCAGGTACAGATGCAGCGCACGGAGCAGATTCAGGACCACATCACATCGGTGAAGGGCGCAGCTTCCCGGATCGAGGAGAATATGGAGGAAACTGCCCGCAAGGTGGCTGAGGGCAGGGAACAGATTGAGGCGCTGACAAGCCAGGCAGGGAAGTCCACAAAGGCCAACGGGCAGGTTCTTGCGCAGATGAAGGCATTGAACGAATATGCAGGTCAGATGCATACAATTATTGAGACCATAACCAGCATTGCCAACAGTACGGGGATGCTGGCGCTGAATGCCAGCATAGAGGCGGCAAGGGCGGGGGTATCTGGACGAGGGTTTTCCGTGGTGGCGGATCAAATCTCGGAGCTGGCTGGCCAGACTAAGAGGGCAACCGTTAATATCACGGAGCTGATCGGAAATATTCAAAAGGAACTGACATCAGTGGAAGCGGCGGTGGACGTGGTGACGGAGTGTAACCGTGCCAATGCCGAAAGTGCCAGGACGGTGACGGACAGCTTTGAAGGAATTCATCAGGGTACGGACGATGTGGGCCGACAGGTTCAGGAGCTTCTGGAGATTGTAGGCAGCCTGGAGACGGCTAACAGAGATATTGTGGATAACATTCAGACGATTTCTGCCATCACCGAGGAGGTTTCCGCTCATGCGGGGGAGACTTATAACGCCTGTGAGGAGAATACGTCTCTGGTGTCCATGGTGAAGGAGATCGTGACAAACTTAAGCGCGGAAGCCACAAAACTTCAGGGGGAAGGGTAAAAGAGATATAAAGATAAAAAGGAGGCTTGGAAACATGAAAGTTTTATCTGTGGAGGATCCTGCTTTTAAGAAGTACGGCAGGGTGATTAAAAATGTGGATTTCACCGAATTGGTGGAGGAGATGAAGAAAACGCCGATTCCCGAAGGCGTGATATATGAGCCGGGTGTAGTGGAATTGGAGGCGCTGTCCGTAAAGCAGGTGATTGAAAACGTGACTTACGGGGAGCTTCCGGTTCAGATCGGTTACTGTAACGGCCATAACGGTCAGCTGAACGCGCTGGAGTATCACAGAAGCTCCGAAGTGAATGTGGCGGCTACGGATGCGGTGCTGATGCTGGGGTTGCAGCAGGATGTGGGGGAGGATTTTACCTATGAGACTTCCAGGGTGGAGGCATTCCTCATTCCGGCGGGTACTGCGGTGGAGGTTTATGCGACTACTTTGCATTATGCGCCCTGTGGTGTGGACGGCAATGGATTTCAGGTGGCGGTAATTCTTCCCAAAGGGACCAACTATCCTTTGAAAAACGCCCATGGCAGAGTACAGGAGGGGAAGGTACCCGATGAGGATGCGCTGATCACGGCTGCCAACAAATGGCTGATCGGGCATGCCGAGGGCGGATTGGACGAGGGCGTGTTTTTGGGACTTAAGGGAGAGAATCTCAAACTTTGATACTTCAGGGTGACAGCCGGAAGGCTGGGAAAAACAGACATACCTTGGATGCCTTGAGGGCATAGGGATTATGGGATGAGAAATACAAAGGTAAAATTGACGGTTAGAGGAGACGGACAGCACGCAGATGCGAAAGTCTCCTTTTGTCGTGAAAGCATATTTACAGTATGTCAAGAGGGAGCATTGAGCGCTGTGAGAATGCAGTAAGCAGGGGTGTTATTGGATCAGGAGGGCAAATATGTCGATAGATTTATCAGAGGAAGCAGGGTATTTAAACGGGTTGAAGGTGGTTTTGAAAAAGGCGGCGGACAAGCTGCTTGGGACAACCAACTATTATTCCGATCGTTATCAAGAGTATGCCAGGTATCTGTGGGAGCATCAAAATGAGTTTGACGAGTATGAGGAAAAATTTAACAGGCAGCTGTCAGACGGTCTGGTGGATGCAGGGGAAAATACAAAGAAACAGTTGTATCGTATCATGAAAATGCTGGATTCACCTTATTTTGCCAGGATTGATTTTCTTATGCAGGATGAAGCGGAAGAGATGAAGGTGTATATCGGCAAATTCTCATTTTGGGATATCAAGAGTCCCTATGAGGTGTTTGACTGGAGGGCGCCCATTGCCAGTATGTATTATGAGTTTGAGGACGGTGACGCTTATTATGATGCGCCGGAAGGACGGATATCCGGAGAGATCCGCAATAAGAGACAATACAAAATTGCCGGCGGAGTCCTTCAGTATGTCTTGGAGAGCAGCGTCAGCATTGAGGATGAAATTTTGCAGCGGGAACTATCCCAAAGTTCCGATCACAGGATGAAGGATATTGTGACCACGATCCAGAAGGAGCAGAACCGCCTGATTCGGAATGAATCGTCGGACGTACTGGTCATACAGGGAGTGGCCGGTTCGGGAAAAACGTCCATTGCGCTGCACAGGATTGCATACTTTTTGTATCGTTATCGGAATGAGATCACATCAGCAAATTTTCTGGTAATATCGCCAAACGGTATTTTTGTGGATTATATTTCAAATGTCCTTCCGGAGCTGGGGGAGGAAAATATTCGAAGTCTGGGAATGGAGGAGATTGCGGCAGGACACCTTCCCGGGGATATGAAGACAGAGAGAATTTGCTATCAGTCGGAACGGTTTCTGGCATCTGTTAATCAGGCGTGGGCAGAGCGAAATACCTATAAGTCTACGGAAGCGTTTGTGCATGAGCTGGACAGGTATCTGGAACATTGTGACGCGTATCATTTTGTTGCGGATGATTATTTCTATGAAGGTGGGAGCCTGGAGAGAGCATTTTTGGAGAAGCGGTATTCCAGGCACAAAAACTATCCGGTTCGACAGAGATTGGACGATCTTGCATCCGCCATGTGGGAGGAGCTTAAGACGCAGAGAAAGGCAAGAGGATGGGGAACCAGTAAAAAGGAAATATTTGACTGGCTTATGGGCAGATACCGGTATAACGACCCATTGGAACTTTATCGGTATTTCTATACGTTTATCGGCCGTGAGGACTTGTTTGTGTGGGATGAGGAGAACGGCCTGGAAAGTGCGGATATTTTCCCGTTGATTTATGTAAAGCTGTATTTGGAGGGGAATGAAATGGAGGAGCGAATCAAATATCTTGTCATTGACGAAATGCAGGATTATGCACCCATCCAATACGCGGTTTTAAATAAACTGTATCCGTGCAGGAAAACCATATTGGGAGATTTTTATCAGAATGTGGTGCCTTTTGCGGAGAATTCACTGGATTTCCTCAAGGGACTGTATCCGGAGGCGCAGGTGATGGAGATTCACAAAAGCTATCGCTCCACCTGCGAGATTATGAACTTTGCTCAAAAAATCAGAGGGCAGGTTTTTATAGAGCCTGTTTTGCGTCATGGTCCGGAGCCTGCTGTGATTCACAGCGCTGATGAGGAACAAATGAGACGGAACATATTGGAACGGGTGGAGGAAAATCTGGCTTTGGGGGATGGTACAAAGTTAGGAATTATCTGTAAAAGTCATGGGCAGGCGGAAGAACTGTTTCTCTGGCTGGAGGGGCGTTTCAAGATGCATTCGAGGCTGCATCTGCTCACTTTTGACAGCGCGGAATTTTATGATGGCGTTATGGTTACGGCAGTTTCCATGGCAAAGGGGCTGGAATTTGACCAGGTGCTGATTCCGGACGCGGACGACTGGAATTATCGGACGGAGTACGACAGGGGACTTTTGTATGTGGCATGTACAAGGGCAATGCACAAATTGGAGCTTTTGTGCGGCGAAAAGGAAAGCAGGTTCCTTCCCGTCAAATATTAGGGTTGTACCGGCGGACGGAACATGATATACTGAAAGGGAAAAAAATCGGGAGGTTGTAGAACCATGTATCTGGCAGATGAAAAAAGATATGAAAGTATGCGGTACAATCGCTGTGGCAGGAGCGGGCTGATGCTTCCGGCAGTCTCGCTGGGACTTTGGCATAATTTTGGCTCCAACGGTAACTTTGACACTATGCAGGCACTGTGTCAGGCGGCTTTTGACAATGGCATCACCCACTTTGACCTTGCCAATAATTACGGTCCCGTGCCTGGGGCAGCAGAGGAGAATTTCGGGCGCATTCTGGAAAAAGGATTGGGCAAGTATCGGGATGAACTGGTGATCTCCACTAAGGCGGGTTATGATATGTGGCCTGGGCCTTACGGCGACTGGGGAAGCAAAAAATATCTTGTGGCAAGTCTTGATCAGAGCCTGAAGCGTATGGGGATTGATTATGTGGATATTTATTATCATCACAGGCCGGATCCCAACACGCCGCTGGAGGAAACCGCAAGGGCTCTGGACGGTATTGTCAGAAGCGGAAAGGCTCTTTATGTTGGAATATCCAATTACAATAAGGAACAGACCATTGCCATAGCGGATCTGTTCGGACAGATGGGGACGCCGTTTATCATCAATCAGAGAAAATATTCCATGCTGGTAAGAGATATTGAGAGAGACGGTCTGAAGGATTATGCAGCGGCAAACGGTATCGGTATCATTACATTCTGCCCGCTTGCCCAGGGATTGCTGACGGATCGCTATTTAAACGGTATTCCGGAGGACAGCAGGATCCGCACGGACGGCAGGTTCCTGAAGGAGAACGCCATTACGGAGGAAATGATCGGGAAGATCGGTAGACTGGGTAAGATTGCCGCCCGGCGGGGACAGACGCTTGCACAGATGGCTTTGGCCTGGATTTTAAGGGATGGGGATATCACCAGTGTGTTGATTGGCGCATCCCGGGTTTCACAGATTCTTGACAATGTGAAAATGATTGAAAATACTGAGTTCAGCCAGGAAGAACGAAAGGAAATTGATGAGATTCTGGCATAGGCATGAGGGAAAAGGTTCGGCTTTGGGGCCGGGCCTTTTGCTGTGGCAGTAAAAGGTAAGGAGAAGAAGGAAATGGAATCAAGGCATTCTGTGGGGAAGAAGCACATTGGCCGGGGAAAGGGATATTTGACCCTGCTGGCGGCAATCATGATGCTGACGGCATGCGGGAATATTATACTGCCTGACACATGGCCTGAGGAGACTATAAGTCCGGTTGGCCAAGGAGAGGCAGCGGACAAAGAATATGGCACCGATTCTATGGATGGGGAGATACAGAGGGAGCAGGTCCCAAACGGGTCAGGCACCAAGCAGTCAGGAGAAGCCCTGAATCCATCGGATGCGGTACAGTCGGGGGAGGAAAACGGTTCAGAGATGGAACCGTCCACGGAAGCGCTTTCTCCGGAAATTAAACTGGTCATGGTGGGGGATATTTTATTGCACACACCGGTGGCAGAGAGCGGATGGAACGGAGAATCGTATGACTTTAGTGCGGTATTCGCGCCGTTAAAGGAACAAATCCGGGAGGCGGATCTGGCGCTGGTGAATCAGGAGGTTATTCTGGGTGGTGCAGCGCTTGGCATATCGGGATATCCTGCGTTTAACGGGCCTTTCGAGCTGGGGGATGCATTGGCGGATACCGGCTTTGACGTGGTTTTGCATGCGACCAATCATGTGCTGGATAAGGGAAAAAATGGTCTCGTCAATTGCCTTGCTTTTTGGCGGGAGGCCCATCCCGAGATAGCGGTGCTGGGGATTCATGACAGTGAGGCCGGACAAGAGGAAATATATGTCTACGAACAGGAGGGCATCCGGATTGCAATTTTAAATTATACATACGGAACAAACGGAATTCCGCTGCCTGGGGATATGCCATTTGGAGTGGATTTGCTTGAGAGGGATCGGATTGTCTCTGACTTGAAAAGAGCGGGGGAACTGGCTGATTTTGTCGTTGTCTGTCCTCACTGGGGAACGGAATACGTTTTGGAGGCCACAAAGGAGCAGAAGGAGCTGGCGGCATTATTTGCCGTGAACGGCGCGGATCTTGTGTTGGGGACACATCCACATGTGATTGAGCCTGTGGTCTGGATGGGAGAAGACGGCTGTAGTATGGATACAAAAGACACTCCTATGACAGAGGGCCGAACCTTGGTCTATTATTCCCTGGGGAATTTTGTCAACTGGACCTCAGGGACGGGCGCCGGCGTTGCTAACCGTATGGTGGGCGGTATGGCGCAGGTGGTGATCGGACTGGACGAAGAGGGAGAAGCAGTGATTAAATCATATGACACAGTGCCGCTGGTGTGTCATGTGGAGAAAGGATTTGGGGGCGTTACGGTGTATCCTCTTGGGGATTATACGGAAGAATTGGCGGCGAGAAATGAGATCGCAAAGCAGGACGACAGTTTTTCACTGGAATATTGCCGAAAATTGGCTGAAGATGTATTTGGAACCATATGGAAATGAGGGATATTTGGGATGGATGCTTTTGCAAGAACCAGGCAGCTGCTTGGCACAGAGGGGATGGAGCGTTTACAAAACGCCAGGGTAGCGGTATTTGGCATAGGAGGAGTGGGCGGTTATGTGGTGGAGGCCTTGGCGAGAAGCGGCGTGGGAACCCTGGATTTAATCGACAATGATAAGGTGAGTCTCACCAATCTAAACCGCCAGATCATTGCTTTGCACAGCACCGTCGGTCAATACAAGACAGATGTGGCCATGGGGCGGGTGCTGGACATCAATCCTCTGGCGAAAGTGAATGTTCACAGAATCTTTTTTCTGCCGGAAACCGCGGATCAATTTGATTTTAGCCAATATGATTATGTAGCAGATGCAATAGACACCGTGTCGGGGAAACTAATGCTGGCAGAGCGCGCCCAGCAGGCGGGGATACCGATTATCAGTTCCATGGGGGCCGGCAATAAGCTGAACGGGGCCGCATTTCAGGTGGCAGACATTTATGAGACAAGTGTGTGTCCTCTGGCGAGAGTTATGCGGCGGGAACTAAAAAAGAGAGGAATCGGCAGCCTGAAGGTGGTTTATTCCAGGGAAGAACCGGTGACTGAAACAGTCAATACAGAAGAGGAGAGGGGCGGGCGCCGCACCCCTGGCAGTGTTGCCTTTGTTCCGTCGGTGGTGGGACTTATCATGGCGGGGGAAATTATTAAGGATTTATGCCAAGTACCTCCGTTGACAAATCCAGAGCCGGATGTTAAGCTTAACATATCAGATGAAAACGCATCGGGTGAAATGAGAAAGTGATGAAATGGGAAGATAAAAGGGCGGATGAAAAATGGGATATGCCGGAAGGAAAGAGTACGTGGTCTTTTCCGAAGGCAAGTGAGATGTGGAAGGCGTGTGCTGGGCTTGCCGGGATTTTATTGATTGCGGTAGGGGTATTTTGTTTTTATTTTTATGTATATCAGGTGACTCCCGCGTTCAGTGAAATGACTTTTGAGTACGGCGACCAGGTCAGCAGAGACATTTCCGATTACCTGCTGGGAACGGAGTGGTCGGTAAATCTCGGGGACCTGGACCTGTCCCGTGTGAACGAGGCCGAGACAGGTATCTATACGGCAAAGGTATACCATGGCAGAAAGGAATATGATTATACAGTTACCATCCGGGATACGGTGCCTCCTCAGATTCTGCGCAAGGAGGGGCAGGTCTGCGTGGCGCTTGGGGTCACATGTACGGTGGGGGATATTATAGCAGGAATCTCCGATGTGGATTCCCGGGCGCAGGCATTTTACTTCCAGGACGGCACGGCATATACCAAGTTTCAGTTTAACAGTCCGGGGGAATATGAGGTGGAGGTTCTGGCCAGAGATCGGGCGGGAAACGAAACCAGGGAGATGATTTCCGTTATTGTGGACACTCCTCCCTCTTTTAAGGGGATACATAATTTTTATGTAGTTCCGAACAGTGAGCCGGATTACCTGGCGGCGGTGGAAGCATGGGATGATGTGGACGGCGATTTGACTGAAAGTATTCGGGTGGACGATTCGGAAGTGCATTTGGATCAGGAAGGCGTGTATCCATTGCGCTATGTGGTGGAAGACGGTTACGGGCTGGAGACTGTGGAAAAAGCCAGGGTATTGGTGGCGGCCGCGGAGGATATCCAGGAACTGATCGGAAGCCGCCAGATTGATTATCGGGTGGATACGATTATCGGCGCGCCGAATATCTATGATGCGGGTGTCTCTTCTCATGAGAATATTAGGGAGACGCTGGAATATATGAGGCCGGCACTGGTGCAGCTCTATCACGGAACGGGCAGGGGCGGTTACAGCTCAGGATCCGGATATATTATGGAGGTGACGGAGGATACCGTATTTATATGTACCAATCGTCATGTAGTAGAAAAATACCAGACATGGGATATTTATTTCTTTGACGGCACCAGGGTAATGGGTAAGACCCTGGGGGTAAGCGATGTTTATGATGTGGGGGTGGCATCGGTTGCTTTGGCGGACGTGCCGGAAGCCCTTCGCAGGGAGCTGATGACAGTACATATTGACAGGTCTTATTGGGAGAGCCTGGACCAACAGGCAATCGAGATGGCCCTGGAGAGGGTGGACAGAGCCGGAGGGCTGATCCATACCGCCACCGGCAATCTGGTCAAGGTAAAACAGGAATTTGACTGGTATGAAAAGCTGTATCATACCGAAGTCACCGTGGAATTGGTACACGGAGATTCCGGTTCGGCTCTGATGGACGGCTATGGGAACCTGATCTGTATGGCCTATGCCTATTCCACGGATCCGGTCAGATATTGGTGCGTACCGCTTGACGGGATACTTGCCTGCTATGAGGAAATTACGGGACGTATGCCCTATGTATATTAGTGTAAGGCGGAAGGGGAATACGCCGCCGTAAATGGTGTGATACAAATTTGGGGAGATGTGTGAGGGATAGAACCTTCAAGCAGTGAAAAGAAACGAGGAGGATCATGATGAATTTACTGGTAAAGAATGGTATGGTTCACGACGGGATTCGTCCGGAAGCGTTCCAGGCGGATATTTTGGTGGAAAACGGCAGGATTAAAGCGATTATACAGGGCGGTGTGTCCCATGTGCAGATACCAGAGGACACTAAGGTAGTGGAGGCGGAAGGGCTGCAGGTGTACCCGGGCTTTGTGGAGGCTCACGGACATATCGGTCTGGATGGCTATGGGATCGGCTATGAGGGCATGGACTACAATGAATTGAATGATATTGTGTGCCCGCAGATGAGAGGAATTGATGGGGTGAAACCCATGGACCCTGCGTTTCGGAAAGCGGCGGCGGCAGGCGTCACCTGTGTCTGTGTGGGACCCGGGAGCGCAAATGTGCTGGGAGGTACTTTTACGACGATCAAAACAGTCGGAAGAAGAGTGGACGATATGGTGGTACGGGACGGCGTGGCGATGAAGTGCGCCTTCGGTGAAAATCCCAAACGGATATATCGGGATAAGAAGGATTCCAGCCGTATGACCACCGCGGCGCTTTTGCGGGAGATGCTTTTTAAGGCCAGAGAGTACATGGAAAAACAGGAGGCTGCGGGGGAGGATACCTCCAAGCGTCCGGCTTTTGATATGAAGATGGAGGCTTTGATTCCGGTATTGAAGCGTGAGATTCCGCTGAAAGCACATGCGCATGCGGCCGAAGATTTGTTTACGGCGCTGCGTATCGCTAAGGAGTTCAATGTACGTATTACCTTGGAACATGTGACGGAAGGGCATTTGATTGTGGAGGAGCTTGCCAAAGAAAACGTGCCTTTGGCGGTGGGCCCCAGTTTGACCAGCGCGTCCAAGTTTGAATTGCGCAACAAGAGCTGGACAACGCCGGGGGTGTTGGCTGCAGCCGGCTGCCAGGTATCCATCATCACGGATTCTCCTGTGATTCCCCAAGAGTATCTGCCGCTGTGCGCCGGTCTGGCGGTACAGGCGGGTATGGAACCCTTTGCGGCATTGCAGGCAATTACCATCAATCCTGCCAGACATGCGGGTATCGAGGACAGGGTAGGCTCCTTGGAAGTGGGGAAGGACGGGGATCTGATAATTACGGACGGCTGTCCCTTTGAAGTATCCACACAGGTAAAATATGTGTTTATTAACGGAAAACAGGTTGTGGATGACTAACAGGGGTGCTGCGTCCGCTTTGGAACCAGGATAAGGGAGGTACATGGAGAATGAGACCGGCATTTTGGCTGAACAGTCATATCAGGGACAAAAATCCCTGCTTTGAATCTCACGATCCGTCTATGATGTGGGATCCGGTGGGGGAGAAGTATTATTCTTATTGCACGGACAGCGCCATCACTTCTCCTTATCAACAGGGGATTCCGGTGAGGAAGAGCGAAAACCTGACAGACTTTACTTTTGTGGGATATGCGTTGTCGGAAGATGCCATTGCCAAGGGAAGGGATAACGGGCCGGAATATGCTCCGACTATGGGCTTTTGGGCGCCCTATGTAGAATATGAAGGTGGAGAATACAGGATGTATTATTCCGCCACAAAGGCTTTCGGCAGTTCGGAGTCTAGAATTTGGCTGGCCGTGGCAGACAGACCGGAAGGGCCGTTTGAAAACAGGGGAGTGGTTATGGATACGTGGGATACGCCCGATACGGATCCCAACGCCATAGACCCTCATGTGGCGGAAGAAAGAGGAGATTTCGGTGAAGGGCGGGGAAGAAAATTTTTGATCTATGGTTCTTATTTTGGGGGAATCTTCTGTAAAGAGCTTGTTCCCGAAACCGGAATGCCAAGAAATCCAGACCCGCATTTTCTGGGGAAGCGCATTGCAAAGAAACCTTCCGGGGCGCATGTGGACGGACCGGAGGGAGCATCTGTAATTTACTGCCCCAAGACCGGGTACTATTATTTATTTTTATCCTACGGATGGCTGGGAGATGATTATGACATTCGGGTGGGCAGAAGCAGACAGATAGAGGGTCCCTATTTGGATTATCACGGAAAAAGTCTGGACGGTCAATCGTTGGGATTTAAGCTTGCGGGAAGTTATCACTTTCACGGCGCTAGTCCCCATGCAGGGGCGGATGAGAAAGATTGGCATTTTGCAGGCTTTCGGGGGCCGGGGCATGGTGTGCCGTTTTTTGCGCCCAAAACCGGCGAGTATTTCTTTGTGCATCATGTCCGTGACGGTGCGGAAATGTTTTTGCGCAAAAAGGGTGGGTTATCTTCCTATCGCATGCACTATATGATGGTGCGTAGAATGTATTTTATTAAGGGCTGGCCGGTGTTTTCACCGGAACCGTTCGCGGGTGAAGCCAATGACACCAAAGTGCTGGAGCAGACAAGCCTTAGGGAAGCAAATTGGGAATGGCTTCGGCTGCCCTATGGGGACAATGGGCTTTCGGAAGCAGTTTGTGGAAAGCTGCCGGATGATCTGCCTTTATCGGACGCTCTTTGCTTTCCCTGTTATGACTTTGAGAATGACAGGGAGGCCACAGGATTGTGCGGCATTACGCAAGAGGGTGAGATTGTGTGGGGGAAGAGGGAAGAAAGATTCTCTTAGAATGTAAAGTACACAATCCTCCGCCGTTGTTTTTGGTGAAGGAGTGTTGTTTTGGGAAATATGGGATTTACTGGTGAGGGCTGTGGGGATGTGACGGGCCGGGAATATGAATACGAAAAGGAAGGGTATGAGTATGTATCAGATCATCGACGGAAAGAAAATTTCGCAGGAAATCAAGGAGGAGTTGAAGCTCAAAGCAGCGGAAATGAAGGCTGCAGGTGAGGAGCGGTGTCTTGCTGTGATCCAGGTGGGAAATGATCCGGCTTCCAGCGTCTATGTCAACAATAAGAAAAAAGCCTGCGCATATATCGGGATCAAATCTCTCTCTTATGAACTGCCGGAGGAATCCACGGAAGAAGAGCTTTTGGAAATTGTCAAAGAGCTGAATAACCGTGAGGATGTAAATGGTATATTGGTTCAACTGCCCCTTCCAAAGCAGATAAACGAAGAGAGGGTGTTACTGGCCATTGATCCCAGGAAGGATGTGGATGGTTTTCATCCGGTTAACGTGGGGAATCTAAGCATTGGCAGACCCGGATATGTGTCCTGTACGCCGGCGGGCGTGATTGAGCTGTGCAGGCGTTTTGGTATTGAGATAGAAGGAAAGGAGTGCGTGGTGCTGGGCCGGAGTAATATTGTCGGCAAGCCCATGGCGATGCTGCTTCTGAGGGAGAACGGCACCGTGACAGTTTGCCATTCCAGGACGAAAAATCTTAAGGAGATCACAAGGCGTGCCGATATTCTTGTGGTGGCGGTGGGAAAACCCAGGTTTATAGATGAGAGCTACGTGAAGGAAGGAGCTGTGGTGATTGATGTGGGAATACACAGAAATGAAGATAATAAGATCTGCGGTGATGTGGACTTTGATCGGGTAGCGCCTCACACCTTGGCTATTACGCCGGTTCCCGGCGGCGTAGGCCCAATGACCATCGCTATGTTGATGGCAAACTGTATGCAGTCACTGTGAGATCATGTCGTATAAGGTCCGGTCCCCTTTTTCTCTTTTGTATTGAATAAAATACTTGCAATTCCTTCATTCTGTGATAAAATGGGGTTGACAATTGAATAGTGAGAGGTTTATAAATCGAAGAGGAGAAGAGCATTATGAAAACAAGTTTTCGTAACAAAAAGAAACTGCTGAGTTTCTTGTTTGCGGCACTTCTGATCATGGCTGTACTGGGCGGATGCGCAGATGGCACAGGAGAGTCTTCGGGGGATAATTCCTCTAAGGAGCCAGGCGGCTCCGTTGTTGTAGGAATACAACAGGATATTGACAGTCTTGACCCTCACAAAGCGACGGCGGCAGGAACCAAAGAAATTTTATTTAACATTTTTGAAGGCTTGGTAAAGCCTGACGAAAATGGCAATTTGATGAATGCGGTAGCCAGTGACTACACAATTTCCCAGGATGGGTTGGTATATACCTTCACCTTGAGAGACAATGTGAAGTTTCACAATGGCAATGCTGTGACAGCCGAAGATGTGAAATACTCTCTTGAGAGGGTATCGGGGTTGTTGGACGGCACACCGCTGATTTCCACACTGAAAACAATTCAATCCGTAGAAATTCTTGATGAAAAGACGGTTCAGGTGACAGTAGGAAGTGCCAACACAGAGCTGATATACAGCTTCGTGGCAGCGATCATCCCCGCAGGCAGCGGTGAGGACGAGTCGGCAAATCCTGTGGGCACAGGACCGTTTTCTTTTGTGTCCTACACCCCCCTGGAAGGAATCGTGCTTGCAAAGAATCCTGATTATTGGCAGACAGGATTGCCTTATCTGGACCAGGTACATTTTAAGATCGTCAACAGTGCTGACACGGCGCTGATGGAGCTGCAGGGCGGCGCCATTCATATTTACGCCTATCTGACGGATTCCCAGGCACAGGCGTTGAAGGGAAGTCATCAGGTTCTTGCCTCCGCTTCCAATGTGGTGCAGGCGTTGTTTTTGAACAATGCGGTAGCACCGCTGGATGATGTGAGGGTGCGTCAGGCCATTTTGTATGCCATCGACAAGGAAGAGATCAACGATTTTGTGGGTGGAGGTTCCGGAACTTTGATCAGTTCCGCCATGCTTCCAACGCTGAAAGATAACTATGTGGATCTGAACGACACTTACGGCACAAAGGCAAATGTGGAGAAGGCAAAGGAACTTTTAAAGGATGCGGGCTATGAGAACGGGTTTAACCTGGAGATCGCAATTCCCTCCAACTATGAATTCCATATGCAGACGGGAGAAGTGGTTGTGGAACAGCTCAAGGCGGTGGGCATCAATGCCACCATCAAGGCTATGGAGTGGAGCAGCTGGCTTGATGAGGTGTATAACGGACGTCAGTACACTGCCACCATCAGCGGTATTACCTGTGATATGACGCCGGGCTATCTGTTAAACAGATTCCAGACCACATCCAAGAAAAATTTTATCAATTTTGCTAATGTCCAGTATGACGAACTTTATGTGAAGGCACAGGAAACCTTGGATTTGGCCCAGAAGGCGGAATATTATAAGCAGCTTCAGAAGATACTTTGTGATGAGGCCGGAAGTGCGTTTTTGCAGGTTCCTGCAAATATGACAGCCATTGACAAGAATTTGACGGGTTATAAATTTTATCCGGTCTATGTGCAGGATATGAGTACGGTATATTTTAACGGAAAATAAGTCTGACGGATGCCAGTGGGGCGTTTGAGATTTAAAAGAGGAAAGGAAGGAGGCGGCTGCGTGAAATATCTGGTTAAAAAATTAATCACTCTCATTATGACATTGTTCCTTGTTTCCGTGGCGGCTTTCCTGGCCTTTCAGATTATTCCGGGGGATGTGGTCACGTCCATTCTTGGGACGGAAGCGACGCCTGAGAGGGAGGAGCAGCTTCGGGAGGAACTGGGGCTGAACGACCCGCCGGTGATTCGATATTTTCATTGGATTAAGGGAGTTTTGCAGGGAGATTTCGGAGTCAGTTACCGATACTCCAAAAATATG
Source organism: uncultured Acetatifactor sp. (assembly GCA_910578185.1). GTDB lineage: Bacteria > Bacillota > Clostridia > Lachnospirales > Lachnospiraceae > Acetatifactor. The sequence goes on along the minus strand of CAJTPN010000025.1, from coordinate 15,714 downwards.
AATGAAATGATGCCGGTGGCGGAATTGATCGGGGATAAACTGCCCGTAACCTTGTGGCTGGCCTCTATTTCACTGGTGTTTATTGTGGTGATTTCGCTGCCCCTTGGAGTGTTATGGGCAGGCCTTGCCTCCGGCGGGGAGAATAACGGGAAGTATGGGGGCAATGTGGGCGGTGCGGTCTGTCATGGTCTGGATGCGGCGCTGGGGGTGATGACCCAGACCACTATGGCAATCCCTTCTTTCTTTTTGGGGATTTTGGTGACATATGTCTTTGGTATCTTACTGGGGGCGTTTGCACCGGGGGGCTATGTGAGTTACCGTGACAATTTTGCCGGATTCCTGGGGTACCTGGTTTTTCCGGCCATGTCTATCTCTCTGCCTAAAATTGCGATGACGGCAAGATTTCTGCGCAATTCCATGTTGACGGAGCTGTCGTCGGATTACGTGCGCACCGCTTACAGTAAGGGAGCGTCAAAACGTCGCGTCATGTACGGCCATGTCCTGCGCAATGCCATGATGCCGGTGGCTACGTTTCTGGGAATGATCGTGGCGGAAATTGTGGCGGGCAGTATAGTGGTGGAGCAGGTATTCGGATTGCCGGGAATTGGAAGGCTGCTGGTCAGCTCTATTTCCACCAGGGATTTTCCTGTGGTGGAGATCCTGATCTTGTATATTACCTTTGTGGTAATCTTTGTGTACTTTCTGGTGGATATTCTGTACAGAGTAATCGATCCGAGAATCAGCGAAGCCTGAGAGGATTGTATAAAATATAACCGGAGCAGGAGGAAGCTCATGGAACGGACGGCGGGAGGAAAATGGAATAAGTATTTGGCTGCGGGGATATTTATGACAGGCCTTGCGGTTCTGCTTGGTATCGTAGGGTTTTTCTGGACGCCATACAGCACTACAGCCATGTCGGCGGCCGAAAAGTTTGCGCCGCCGTCTTTGAGACATCTGTTTGGGACGGATAATTTCGGCCGGGATATCTTTTCGAGAGTGATGCAGGGATTGGGTACCACCATTTCCATCAGCAGCCTTGTTGTGCTGCTTTCAGGGACCGCAGGTGTTTTTTTGGGAGCCTTTACAGGATATTTCGGCGGCGTGGCGGATGAATTAGTCATGCGTATCACGGATGCGCTGAACGGTTTTCCCAGCATCCTTTTGACACTTGTTATCATCAGCGTTCTGGGCAGCGGCAGACAGAACGTAATTATTTCCCTGGGACTGGTGTTTGTGCCCAGCTATGTGAGGATTGTGCGCAGCGAATTTATACGGCTGCGGGACGCGGATTATATCAAGCGGGCCAGATTAATGGGCGTGGGAAGTTTCCGGGTTTTGTTTGTGCATATCCTTCCCAATATATTTTCTGTATTTTGGGTGTCGGTAATGATCGGGTTTAACAACGCCATTCTTGCGGAATCGGGTATGAGTTATCTTGGAATAGGGGTACAGCCGCCGGACGCCAGTCTTGGTATGATGCTTTCGGACGCCCAGGGCTATCTGCAGTCCGCGCCCTGGTACGCATTGGCCCCCGGGCTTACTATTGTCTGGGTGGTGTTGGGCTTTTCTTTATTCAGCGAAGGCCTGCGGCGCCAAATTGCCGCATAAATAACAGCGCCTGCGTCAATTAGGGACTGGGGAGAATATGAGCAGCGAAGCAGAAGATATCCTCCCGCTTAGAAAGGATCCTTATGGGGGCGGGACGTAACTGGAATGAGGACTACTATGATCAAAATAGAAGATTTATCTGTGGCGTTTGGGGACACAGAGGTTGTAAAGCATGTAAGCCTGGAACTGCCTCAGGGAGAAATCCTGGGCGTGGTAGGGGAATCTGGTTCCGGTAAGTCGGTCACGGCCCTGACGCTGATGGGGCTTTGTGCCGCCTCGGCTCGAATTACCACAGGGCGTATCCTGTTTGACGATGTGGTATTGCAGGAAGCGGGCAGAACCTGTGACAGAAACCTGTATCGACAATATCAGGGTTCCAGGATGTCCATGGTGTTCCAGGAACCGATGACTTCTTTGAATCCAACGCAGAGAGTGGGCAGACAGGTGGAGGAAGTGCTTCGGCTTCACGGATCCCTGACCCGGGAGGAAATGAGGGAGCGGGTATTGAATACTTTTGAAGCGGTTGGGCTGCATGATACGGAGAAAGTATATGCCAGTTATCCCCATCAGCTTTCCGGTGGAATGCGTCAGAGAGTGATGATCGCCATGGCGGTCATTCTGCATCCCAGGTTGATTGTTGCCGACGAACCTACCACTGCCCTGGATGTGACGATTCAAAATCAGATTATCGCGCTGCTGGGAGAAATCAGTCAAAAGCAGAAAAATGCCATGCTTTTCATAACCCATGACTTAAATCTTGCCAGAAGGCTTTGTCATCGGATTGCGGTGATGAAGAATGGTATGGTGGTGGAATACGGCAGGACGGAGGATATTTTTGGGAATCCCAAGGAAGAATATACCAAAAAACTGATAGAAGCGGTGCCTTCAAGGATGCATCGAAGGCGTCCGGTGGCAAATGTGACAAAGAAGGAAGACAGGGGCAGATTGGATGGGGCTGCTCCGGTTCTTCAGGTGCGGGATCTGTCCGTATATTATCAGGAAGGCAATAACAGTCTGTTCTCTCGCAAGAAAAAACAATGTGTGGTATCCGGCGCGGATTTTGAGGTTTATCGGGGAGAAAGTCTCGGGTTGGTAGGGGAGAGCGGATGCGGGAAAACATCCCTGTCCAAAGCAATCTTAGGGATGAACCGGGATATTCAGGGCAAAATCATACATGCCGCACCGCGTCCCCAAATGGTATTTCAGGATCCCTACAGCAGTCTGAATCCAACCAAGACGATAGGATGGCTCCTTCAAGAGCCTTTAAGGGCTGCCTGTGTCCGGGATCAGGCGCTGGATATGACCAAAGCGGATATGGAGGCAGCTGCCCATGACATGCTTCATCGGGTGGGGATGGGAGATGATTATTTTCACAGGAAGCCTTCCCAGTTAAGCGGCGGTCAGCGGCAGCGAGTCAGCATTGCCCAGGCGTTGATCACCAAACCGGGATTTATCATTGCCGATGAACCAGTATCTGCCCTGGATGTGACCATCCAGGCGCAGATACTGGAGTTATTGCGTGGGCTTCAGGAAGAACTGCATTTGTCCTGTTTGTTTATCTCACATGACATCAATGTGGTTTATCAGATGTGTGACAGAATCATGGTAATGAAGAGCGGTAGAATTATAGAAATCGGTGAGACAGAGGCGTTGTTTACCAGCCCCAGAGAAGCATATACCAGACTGTTACTATGTGAGTCAGCCTGAGTTTTGGCAAACAATTTTTCTGCACAGGCTGTTTCTCAAAAGGTGATGGGCGCCCTTTGTCTCCACCTGTTCGGATACGGATACTTTAGAAAGAAGGAATTGCGGATGAATGATCCAGGCAGTTCCTTTTTGTTTTCAATAATTTAAATTTTAGTTGACATTGCTATTTAAAAAATTATTATTATCATTTATTCGGATTTGTGCTACAATATATTCAAGAATCCGGTCTTTGTGGCTTTGCGAGAGGTATCGCACTTATCAAATCAAACAGAATTAAGGAGGAACTGACATGTCGTTTACTGAAATATGTATTTACCAGGTGAAACCCCAAAAAGTAGAGGAATTTGAAACACTGATGGGTGAGGCGAAAAGCTTTATGGAAAAGCAAGAAGGACTGCTGTTACTTCGGCTGATCAAAAGAGGATATCATATAGACATGGAACAAATTAAAGAAGGGCTTCCACCGCTTGAAATTAAGCGTATTGTAAAAAGTGTCAAGTACATGCTTTACTGGGAATTTGATACGAAAGAAAGCTATGGAGCGGCACAGAAAAACCTTTACGACACCTATTGGAAGCCCATAGAAAAATGTTTGATCGTTCCGCATGATAAATATTTAGGGGAAAGTTTGTTTTAGGAAATGCAGAAATCATTGTGTCATTGATGTTGAGGTTTCTGAGGATGCGAAGATACTGACTTATCTAATTATTTATGAGCCTCAGTTAAGAGAATTGACTTGGGAAATAGAGGGGCGTGATGAACTATATTCAACCAGTGGCTACTTTGCGGAGAGTTATTATCTTAACGAATATCAATATGATGAAACGGATTACGAGTTTTGTGAGGATTTAAATACAATAGATATTTATGGTCAACATGCTGGGATTTATATGACAAAGGATTTGGAGAAAAGAACAATCATGCCGAATTGTAATGGTGGTGATAATGTAAAATTAATTCTTGGTAATGTGAGGGAAGGTGTGGGTTCAACATATGTCATGATTGCTTTCCTTGACTGGGAGCAATCTGCGATAGAAGGAGAGCCTTATAAATTGGTTAAATTGGAAAAAGACAAAATTTTTTATTTCGATTTGACAGTTCCAGAGGTGGAGGAAGCCACTCCCTATCAAGTTTTTTTGATTCAGAATCCTTTTCACCCTTTCCAATTAGGCGAGTATTCCGTTACAAGTCGTACGATAATTCATCCAAAGGAGAATGGTGGGAAAAAATGAAAGGGAAGATTAAAATGCTATCACAATAGTTGAAACATAGGATTTTGGTAGAAAGCATTAGAATATTTAATACTTGAATGATTCATAAAAAACACTGCCCCATGAAGAATTATCAAATCATGAGGCAGTGGTTTTTACGGTTTGCGAGATCGGCTCAAAACGGTTACGATTCTGCAAATGCCTTGGCTCTTTCCAGCGCAGCGTCTATATGTGCGCAAAAGTTTTCCGAGCCTATCTTTTCATTGAAGCCCGCTTTGGCCATCACTTTTCCCGGCTGTTCGTTGACATGGGAAAGAATGATGGTGATCCCTTTTTTGCGGCACATTTCATAGAGCTGTTCCAGGGAGTGCATGGCAGTGGCGTCAATGGCGTTTACGCTTCTCATTCGCAGAATTAGACATCTGGTGTCCTCATTTACGGAGATATGAAGTATCTTATCCGCCGCTGCAAAGAACATGGGACCTGAGATTTCGTACACCAGCGTATGCTTCGGCACTGCTTTCAGGGAGATGCTGTCCGGGTCGTCTTCCTCATCCACATATTTCCAGCCCTCCACATCCGTCACATCGCTCATGCGCTTCATAAATAACATTGCGGCCAGCAGGATTCCCACTTCAATGGCCACCACCAGGTCAAATACCACTGTCAGCACAAAGGTAAGCACCAAAACTAAAATATCGCTTTTGGGGGAGGATTTGCACAGGTTGACAAAGGATCTCCAACCACACATATTGTAAGCCACCATAAAAAGGATGGCGGCAATACACGGCATGGGGATCAAAGCCGCATAGGGCATCAGTACTACCAAAATCAGAACCAGAGTGAGCGCATGGACCATACCTGCAATGGGAGTCCGACCGCCGTTTTTGATGTTGGCAGCAGTTCTTGCGATGGCGCCTGTGGCGGGAATACCGCCGAATAAAGCGGAACCCACATTGCCGATTCCCTGGGCGATGAGCTCCATATTGGAGCGATGCTTTGAGTTGATCATGCTGTCCGCCACAACACAGGAAAGCAGTGATTCAATGGCGGCAAGGATCGCTATGGTGAGCGCGTCCGACATAATGTCTCTGATATCTCCAAAGGTAAAGGAAGGCAGATGGAAAACGGGCAGTTTGTTGCTGATCTCATACAGGTCGCCAATGGTATTTACGTTCATATGTAGGAATTGAACCATGCAGATGCCTGCGATCACGGCCAGCAGGGAGCCCGGTATGGTTTTATTGATATAGGGCCATATGATCAGGATTGCCAGGCATACAATTCCCACAATGACGGCCTGCCAGTTGATTGAAGTAATATTTTTGATCACGGCTTCCAGTTTTTCCATGGTTTCGATTGTTGTGGTACCTGCGGGATATGTCAGGCCCAGGAAATCTTTCACCTGTCCGATAGCAATGGTTACGGCGATTCCGGCAGTAAAACCGGTGGTGATCGTATAAGGGATATATTTGATCAAATTGCCTAGTCGCAGCAATCCCATAAGTACAAGGAAGATACCTGCAAGAACGGTGGCCAGTATCAGTCCGTCCATACCTTTTGAAGCCACAATCCCCGCCACTATGGTGGCGAAAGCGGCGGTGGGGCCTGCGATCTGCACCCTGCTGCCGCCGAAGAAAGAGATCAGGAATCCGGCTATGATTGCCGTGTAGATTCCCTGTTCAGGTCCCACACCCGACGCCAGCGCCAGTGCTATGGAAAGGGGCAGAGCAATGATTGCAACAATGATGCCGGCAATGATATCTTTCATAAATTGTTCCTTTGTATAAGTTTTCATCACCGAAAACAACTTTGGCTTTAGTTTTTCCATTTGATTTCCTCCCAGGTATGGTAAATAATATTATTCTGAATTTCTTGTAAAAACCTTATAAATCATAATACCAAATTCTGTTTTTTTCAAGGGAAAATGAAAATATATTTGCGGTAACGGTTTGGCTGCGACAGTGGGACAGCCCTTGCCGCGAAATTAGGATCGCGTCTTAGGGCGGTTTTTAAGTCCCTGCAATGAAAACGAGGCTTACGTTTAGTTTAAAATTGCAATCATAAAATTCAAATAAATTGCAAAGAGGCACCAAAGCAGGTAGGGAATCTGCAAATATGCCGCTGCAGGTTTGACATGGTAGAATTGATAGATCATGATCAGAATAAGCGCAACCATGACAAACAACCACATAAGTGCAAGGAAATAGAGTGAAAACCGAAAGAACAGAATACTCCACATAAAGTTGAAAAAAAGCTGTAATATGTAAGTTTTCAGAGCGGCTTCCCGATAAGGGCTGTTTGACTCATATATTAAGTAAGAGGATACCCCCATCAGGGCATACAAAAATAGCCACACAATAGGGAATATGAATCCGGGCGGGCTGAGGGGCGGCTTGTTAAAGGTGGTGTAGATTTTCATGCCGCCGCTAAACAGCGCGGACAGAATGCCAACGGCAATGGGAATGAGAAGTGCCGGCAGGAATGTGTTTAGATTTTTTATTTTCACGGGTAAACTCCCAGAGGTCTTTAGGCTATGGTATGACGTGGAATCCTCAAATATGAGTAAAAATCCCGGTGCGTTGGTATGCTGCTTATTAATCTGGGAAGTTGGATGAGATGGCATAATACAATTTCGGAGCGTAAGCCTGGAGACGGCGGCGGAATAGTGAAGAGGCCTTTTCTCTATGAAGATGAAAGAGAAAGTAACGGCAGTGAGAAAGGGGAATATAGTATAGGAAAAACAGATTAAGGATGGTTTTCTAATGGCAAGAAATACGAGTCCCATAACGAATGATTGTAATATGTCCGGCATCAAGCCGGCAATGCTGGATCTGCCATATCCGCCCATTCAGGTGAAATGCAGAAACCGGGATTATGCGGAGCTGTTAAAGGTTGACTACTGCGGAGCGGTGTCGGAAATGAGTGCGATTACGCAATATATCAATAATCAAAACAGAATGTCCTGCGAAACGGAAGGATCAGCGACGAATGCGTCAACGCGGTGCTGCTGCGGATTATCAAGGATGAAGAATATCATATTTTGCTGCTGCAGGCACTGATGGAGAAGTTATAGTCTGGCAGACCAAATGATGATAACCAAGGTTTCCATGCCGTATGAACAGTTTTCTCCGTGTGATGTGTTGAAAGGCAGGGACATACTTTCCCAATCTCCCGCATAGAATTTCAATGCAAAGCAAATATGGTTCGTCGGGCATTGAAATTGCTGACAAGCAATGGGGTCAGTGTTCGGTTCGTGCCCGGACGGATGAGGAGCCAGGGGGAGGATTCTTGTGTTTGAACAATATAGTATTGCGGAGACCATAGAAAAAGTCAAGAGCGACGGCCATGGGGGACTGAGCATAAGGGAAGCGGGCGAACGTCTGCGGAGAGACGGCAGGAATGAGATGAAAGCGCCACGGAAAAAGACGCTCATTGAGTCCTTCCTGGAACAGCTCAATGATCCACTGATTTATGTATTAATTGTGGCGGCGGTGGTTTCGGTGCTGTTAAAAGAAGTCAGCGATGCGGTTATCATCGGGGTGGTGGTGGTGATGAATGCCCTGGTGGGAATGTTGCAGGAGGGGAAAGCCAGAAAGGCGCTGGAAGCCCTGAAAAAGCTTACCAGTCCCAAGGCAATGGTTATCCGGGAGGGCAGACGCATGGAGATTCCGGCAGCGGAATTGGTGAAGGGGGATCTGGTCTATCTGGAGGCCGGCTGTCAGGTGCCTGCGGATCTGCGTTTGGTGGAATCAGCCAACTTAAAGATTGAGGAGTCTGCTCTTACCGGGGAGTCCCTTCCCATGGAAAAAGACGCCGGTTTTATAGGAGCCAGGGGCAAAGAGATTCCTTTGGGAGACAGGCGGAATATGGCATACATGTCCACCATAGTAACCTATGGCAGGGGACAGGGAATTGTCACCGCCACAGGTATGGGAACACAGCTTGGGCAGATTGCCGCCATGATTACGGAAAGTAAAGAGGAGATGACGCCGCTGCAGAAACGCCTGGGAGAATTGGGAAAGGTACTCAGTTTGCTGTCTTTACTGCTCTGCGCTGCATTGTTTGCCATTGCTGTGCTGCAAAAGCGCAATGTGCCTGAAATGTTAATCACTGCCATTTCCCTGGCTGTAGCGGCGGTTCCTGAAGGTCTTCCCGCAGTGGTCACAATCTGTCTGGCACTGAGTGTCACCAGGATGGTAAGGGTGAATACCATTGTGCGCAGGCTTCCTTCGGTAGAGACTTTGGGAGCGGTCAGTGTGGTCTGTTCCGATAAGACCGGCACCTTGACCCAAAACAGGATGACGGTGGAAAAGTGCTGGATAACCGGAAAAGTGCTGAAGGCAGAGCAGTGTAAACCAAGCCTTTGCCCGGATTTTTATTACGGGATGGTGCTCTGCAATGACGCCCAACTGGGAAACGGCAATCGGACAGGGGACCCAACGGAGCTTGCTCTGTTGGACGCAGCGGAACGCTTCGGCATCGGCAAAGAGGAACTGGAGGGTTGGATGCCAAGATTGTCTGAGTTGTCCTTTGATTCCGACAGAAAAATGATGACCACACTGCACAGCCGCGACACGGCTCAGGCGGCTGCATTTTTAAGCGGAAGAAGGGGACGCGGAGCTGCGTTTGGAGGTATGGGAACAGCGGTTTCGAAAGATATGAATGATTCCGGAACGTTTCAGAAAGGTGGGAGTGGGAAGGCAGGTACAAGGAGCAGCACAGGGAGAGCCGGAGAGCTTCAGGCGGCGCAGCGTGCAGGTGCTTACGCCAGGGGAGCATCCAGGGCATCAGGAGAGCTTCGGGCGGCAGAATTTGCCGGGAACAGTATGCCTTACGGGACGGGAAGATCCGGTGCCATGCAAATGGTGTCATATACAAAGGGAGCTCCTGATGAAGTTTTGAAGCGGTGTACCCATGTCTTTACCGGGAGCGGTGTGGTCAGGCTTTCTCAAGAATACTGCAGGAGAATCCGGTTGGCAGTGGAGGAAATGTCCGGTGAGGCGCTGCGCACGCTGGCGGTGGCCATGCGGATGGATATTGGAGAGGCTAAGGAGGAAAATCTGACTTTTCTGGGAATGGTGGGAATGCGGGATCCGGCCAGACCGGAGGCGGCAATGGCTGTGGCGGATTTCAAGGAAGCAGGTGTGAAGACGGTTATGATTACCGGCGACCATGTGGATACGGCCTTTGCCATCGGCAGACAGCTTGGAATTGTGGACAGCTTTGACCAATGTATGACGGGAGAAGAGTTGGGGCGCCTTTCGGATGCGGATTTTGCCGAAAGAATTGAAGACATCCGTGTCTTTGCCCGAGTTTCTCCGGAGCAAAAAGTGCGCATTGTGGACGGGTTCAGGCTGCGAGGGGAGATTGTGGCAATGACTGGAGACGGTGTAAACGACGCACCGTCCCTGAAAAAAGCGGATATCGGAATTGCCATGGGAATGAATGGTACGGACGTGGCCAGACAGGCGTCAGATATGATTTTGACCGATGATAATTTTGCCACCATTCGGCGTGCAATAGAAGAGGGCAGGGGCGTCTATGAAAATATCAGAAAATCGGTGATCTTTCTGCTGTCTTCCAACTTGGGCGAGATCATCACCATGTTTCTGGCGGTGAGCTGCGGTCTGGCATCACCGTTAAAGTCCAGTCATATTCTGTGGATTAATCTAATTACAGATTCTCTGCCTGCGCTGGCGCTGGGAGTGGATAAAAATGACGGTGTGGAACTGATGAAACAACCGCCCAGAAGGGCAAAGGAAAGTCTGTTTGCAAAAGGACGACTGGCCAGCACCTGTTTTTACGGTGTGCTGATTGCGGCGGTGAGCCTCACGGCTTTTTTGATGCTGCCCTGCGCGCTGCTTGGCCTGAACGACCAGGCGATCAGCCTTGGGAATCTGGCAGGGATTTTGCGCAGCCCTTCCGTGCTGGCAAAGGCGCAGACCTACGCCTTTACGGTACTTGGCATGTCCCAATTGTTTCACGCCGTGGGAATGCGGGATGTACATAAATCCGTGTTCCGAATGAGACATTTGGAGAATAAGCTGATGATAGGCGCCTGCATTCTGGGATTCCTGCTGCAGTTTGCAGTGACGGAGGTACCTTTTCTGATTCAGGCATTCGGCACATCGCCCTTGTCGGGAAACGAGTGGCTGCGGCTGATCATTTTGGCTGCGTCCCCCATGTTTGCTCATGAACTGATTGTGTTATTTTCTTTCGGCAGGGAGCGGTAATCTGCGGAAGTGCTTGGCATACAGCTACATATGCCGGAGAGGAGGTTCATGGACTGACCTTCTCTCCGCATTTTACGTCGCTGTCGGCAGTACAATAAGTCCAAATTCAAGGCATGGAACAGCCCAATGGTCAATATGCTTTTACTTCTTTACTTTACTCAGTTCGGAATTAATGATTTGTAAGGCATTTTCAGGTATTTTTTGAGCGGAATCCGAGCCGGCCATGCCGCTTAACATGCCGGATAAATCAAAAAAGGTCTTTTCTCCCATCATGGCCAACATAGATTTCTTCATTCGCATACCGGTCATGGAGTACATTGCGTTTGACAGAATGCGGAAAGCTTCCTCGTTGGCGGAGATGGTGTTAATCTTATCGTATACGGAAAAATGTTTATCTGAATATTCCATAGGGGCGTCGCTTGCCACGGTTTCCACTGTTTCGAACCAGTTGGCGACACCGTCGCCGTCGTCTTCTTCCTGGGGCAGTGTATAGATTTCCGGTTTTTTCTCCACCTTTTCCAGGGTGATGGTGTCCGTGACGGGGCTGTGGGGCAGAAACAACCAGGCGTCCGCGCAGGCAGGGGCGGAACCTGCCTCAGCGGTCAGGTAAGTGAAACCATCCGACATAGGAACATTTTCAAATACAAATATCTTATCACAGTATTTTGTGGCAAAAGCTTCGCCGTTCACATACAGGGTTACATGGGACAGATTGGAGTATACCTTTACCGTAGTGGTATCCCCGGTTCGTTTGGCATAGCGTCGGCCGCAGAGGTGTACGAAAGGTTCCCGGCTCCAGTATGCCTTGTACACATAGAAGGCCTCCTTTCTGATCTTTCTGTCCATGGTGACAAGTCCTTTGTTGTTGCGTCCTGCGGTACCTCCCTCGTTTCTGGCTGCACAGCCGAAGTCAAACATGTTCCACACATGGGTCGACCAAAGGTAAGGGCGTTCCATGAGAATTTTTGCCATATGCTCATGGTATTCGGCCTGATAGGCTTCCGAATAGTCCCGGCATTTGGGCTCGTCCGGTTGGTATGTGATAATGCCTTCCGCGCCGTACTCGGACAGGCCCAGACAGATTTCCGGGTGAATGGAATGGAAATGATCCAGCCATTTTTCATTGTTGTCATAAGTTCCGCCATACCAGCCAAAATAATGATTGTAGCTCTCCACGTCCGTAATACCGTGTAACTCGCTGTCAGGGCTTAACATGGTGACATGGGCGACAGTTGTCAGACGGCTGGGGTCGATTTTTTTCACCAGGGCGTTTAAGTCTTTGTGATTTTCCACCAGGCCGGGTTTTTCTCCGGCAATGGTGATCTCATTGGAAATTCCCCAGAAACAGATGCTGGGATGGTTATAATTTTGGTATATCAGATCTTCCATCTGCAGGCGGCAGTTTTCATGGGCAGCAGGGTCGTCGCTCTGGCAGCTGATATAAGGAATCTCGGCCCAAACGATAAAGCCATACTCGTCACAGGCGTCGTAGAAGTCACGGCTGTGCTGGTAATGGGCAAGGCGCACGGTGTTGGCGCCGATTTCGTGTATTAGTGCGGCGTCTTCGTAATGTTGTTGTCTGGTCAGGGCATTTCCAAGGTACAGCCGATCCTGGTGTCTGGAGACGCCACGCAGCATCATTGGCTTCCCGTTTAAGAAAAATCCCTTTTCAGGATCCACATAGAAGGAGCGGATACCAAAGCGACTGCTTATCTCATCCACAGTTTCGTTGCGATAGACCAAAGCGGCGGTACAGGTGTAGAGGTAGGGATCTTCCACGCCCTGCCACAGATGGGGGTGTGATAACAGAATATCCGCTTTCGGGTCTTCGCTTGGTCTCCAGGCCTCTGCAACAAGGCATCCGTCTCCGTCGGTGATTCGGTAATATACCGTATAATCAGGAGTAGGTTCCGTGATCCAGGAATTCAGGTGTATCATGGCTTTTGGAGACATGCTTCCGGAGAAACAACAGGAAGGGCAAACATTGTGGTCTGTTGTTTGACTGCGGGAAGTAAGATTTTCGGCGTCTATAATCTCGGGTGTGATGGCAAGCCCGGAAGCACCGTGGAAGCCCACTTCAAAATGTGTTCTGGACAAAATCAAAATGTTGACGCCCCGGTACAGTCCGCCGTAAAAAGTAAAGTCTGCCATCTGAGGATAAATGTTGCTGTGGGGCGTGTTGTCGGCCAGAATGGTGACGGTGTTGGGAGCGGCTTCCACAGACAGTCCGCTTTCATCGGTACAGGGGTGCAGGAAGTCGGTTATATCTACGGTGAAAGAGGAATAACCGCCCTCGTGCCTGCCCACTTCTTTGTCGTTTACGAAAACTTTTCCGCTCAGGGACAAAGCCAGTATTTCCAGGCAGACCCGCTGTCCGTCCTGGAGTTTCGGCGTGGCAAGCTGGTTCAGGTAACAGCATTGTCCGCGGTAATATTCGCCTTTGCCGTCCATGCCGTCCACCGCATTCCAGGTATGGGGCAGCGTTACGCTTTCCCAGTTGATATTGTCTTTTGTAAAATTCCAGTTATTGTTAAAGGGAATTATTTTTCTCATTATGACCTCGTTTCTGCATATGCGCGTGTTTCTTGTCGGATAGTATACGGCTTTTGACGAATTTTATCCATGGATGCTTCGGCAGGGCTGCAAAAACTTTACAAGAGTGGCATGGCTCAAGGATAATTGTACAGGTATCAATACGGGTAAAAAAATATTTGCCTGTGAGAAAAACCATGATATAATGTATCATGTCATCGGAAATTCGTATTTGGCAACTGGAAATGAGTTATTTGAATTTTGGCGTTTTGTGGCAGTGACAGATTTGATGCTTCATAATGATGTCAAGTATTTGCAGCGACGGATTCTGAGTGATGAAATGATGCAGGCGCGCTGCAGGCAGCAGGACTGAATGGCGCTTCAGGGGAATACGGGTCAAAAGTGGAAAAGAAAGCATGAAATGAAAAGGAAAAAATCCAGGGTGAAAAGAGGTAATGATGGAAAAAGAGAGTATGGAGAGAGAAAGAATGGAAAAAGAAGGTATGGAAATTGAAAAAATGGAGAAATTGGAAAGAGAGAAGATCATTCTGACGGGTGACAGACCTACGGGAAGGCTGCATGTGGGGCATTATGCAGGTTCTCTCAGACAGCGTGTGGCGCTGCAGGATTCAGGGGAGTATCAGAAGATATTCATCATGATCGCGGATGCCCAGGCGTTGACGGACAATATTGAGAATCCGGAGAAGGTGCGGCAGAACATCATCGAGGTTGCCTTGGATTATATTTCATGCGGATTGGATCCGGAGAAGTCAACCTTGTTGATACAATCTCAAATTTCCGAGTTGTGTGAGCTGACATTTTACTACATGGATCTGGTGACGGTAGCCAGGCTGCAGAGAAATCCCACCGTAAAGAGCGAGATCCAGATGCGTAATTTTGAGGCCAGTATTCCTGTGGGATTCTTTACCTATCCCATCAGCCAGGCGGCGGACATTACGGCTTTTAAAGCTACCACCGTACCAGTGGGAGATGACCAGCTCCCCATGATAGAGCAGACAAGGGAAATCGTCCATAAATTCAACACGGTATATGAACCTGTATTGGTGGAGCCTGAGGCGCTTTTATCAGGAAATGAAGCCAGCAAGAGGCTGCCCGGAATCGACGGCAAGGCGAAGATGAGTAAATCTCTTGGAAACTGTATTTATCTTGCCGATACGGCGGATGAGGTACGCGCCAAGATCATGAGCATGTATACGGATCCTTTGCACCTGCAGGTCAGCGATCCGGGGCATCTGGAGGGAAATACGGTATTTACTTATCTGGACGCTTTCTGCAGGCAGGAGCATTTCGGAAGATATCTGCCGGACTATGCGGATCTGGATGAGCTGAAGGCTCATTATCAAAGAGGAGGTCTGGGAGACGTAAAAGTAAAGAAATTCCTGATCAATATCATGCAGGAGATATTGGAGCCGATTCGTAACCGTAGAAAGGAATGGGAGAAAGATATTCCCGCCATCTATGAAATATTGAGAAAAGGAAGTGATGAGGCACGCCGGATGGCTGCAGGGACTTTGGCCGAGGTTAAAAGCGCCATGCGTATCAATTATTTTGAAGATACGGATCTGATTCGCACACAGAGCAAAAAATATGAAGTTTAAGGGAATTCCTTAGCTGTCGTATATGGGCACACCAAAGATTAAAAATGGATAACAGAAACCTACAGATAGAAAAGATCCACGCATTGCGGGGGTTTTTTCTGTTGGCGGCGGTTTCCAAGTCATTCTGAGATATGCGGAAGAGATAAGCCGGAAGAAATGTGCTTCCAAATTTTGTATTGGCGTCCCAATGTGGCGAGCAGAGGAGTATGGATATGAAAACAAAAAAACAGATCCGGAACCAAGAGGCGTATCAAAAGGATAAGCAAAAGGAAAACCGGGAAACCAAAGGCAGTGTCAGAAAAGAACAGAAGACGGACATCGTCCGGGAAGAGGAGGAGATGTATTCCGCCGGGGAGACAGGCGTTGAAGGAGAGCAGACAGCGGAACCGGAAATGGAAACATTTCAGGAAATAAACTTTGATCCTGAGCTGGAATTGCTGGAGGAGATAGAGTGGAAGCCGGAATCGGAACAGGAACGGCAGACAGAGCCGGAGGGGATGGAAGATAATTGGGAAGACGAATCGGAACCTTTAAAGCCTGGGGTGCTGGCAGGGGTACTTTTGGGAATGGCAGTGCTGGCCGTGGTGGTTTGTTTGGGGTTGTGGCGATTCACACATCCGGAGGTACAGGGGGGAGAAAATGGTGATTTGTATGCCGGCGGGCAGTATGTAACGGCTGCGCCGGAGCCGATTGAACCTGTGACCATACCCCAGATGACACCTGCCCCATCGAATCTTTCCGGCACAGAGCCCACACCGGATCCGCTGTCCGTGTCCGGCAGTGAAGCGCAGCCCACACCGG
>CAJTPN010000024.1 GCA_910578185.1 uncultured Acetatifactor sp. | reverse complement strand
AAAAACATATCAAAATCTTTTTCATAAAGTTCTTGACATATTACCAGAATGCTATTCCTTCAATTCCTCACACAATGGCAACATTGCTTCCAACCTCTCTACAATCCTCTGCTGTTCCTCTATTGGTGGAAGTGGAATCAAAGAATTCCTTATTTTTTCTCTAGAAATATTGGGTTGTGCCCCACCTTCTGCCTTGCCAATCAGCACTTTTTTTGCAGACATAAAATAGTAAAACAAATATAAATTATAAATCCCTTTATATGGACTACATCCGCAACATGCCTGATTTGTAGTTAATGGGAAAGTCACAATTCCCAATTTCCCTATAGTTGCCCCATACATAGCAATCAAAATATCTCCTTCTTTATTCAAACGTAACGAGCACTTTTCTAATGCTAAGTGGGTTATTTTTTCTTCGCACTGGTATATATATCCATCTGTCAACTCTCCTGTTTTTAACCAAAAGATAGTTCCATCATCATAAAATCTCCTATCACTTCTAGTTGGTGTAGCCCCTGCTCCACAATCGCAAATATTTCCGACTTTTTCCCATCTCCAATTTTCAGGAATGTCAAATGGAACCTCTTCTTCCTTAATATCTGGTAAAGCTTTTTCTTTTTTGATTTTCTTTTGTGCAATTAGTTCCTCTTTTTCTTGTCCGATTGCTTCCAGTAATTCATCCACACTACTATCACTCTCCAACTGCTCTGTCAATTTCCCCTGCATAGCAGCCTGAAGAAGTGCATCTTTCATATCTGTCGGAAATTCTTTTTTTAATGCTTCCAACTCTTTCTCAATTTTCTCATATTCATCTATCTTCGGCATTATCTCATTAATTTTGTCAACAATTCTCTGCTGCTCTTCGATTGGAGGAAGCGGGATAATAAAGTTAGCCAATTTATCAACAGATAAAAAAGGAAATGTAGTTGACTTAGCAATTTCCGTCATTTTTTCCTTTAAGGAAGATACCCATACTAAAATATATTCTGAGCAAATAACATATCTGCATTCTTCTCCTATTACCAATCCATTCCATTGTTGATTGGTTGTTAGCTCAATTTCTGTCATTGCATATCTTCCAGTAGTAGCACTGGTACAACACAATAAAACTGTGTGCGGTGGAATAAGTCTATTAATTGACTTTCCTAATGCTTTTTTTGAAATGGCCTGTGCCGTTTGATGAATAATTATACCTTGTTCATGTATATCTTCTACTGTAAACCACGGAATTTCTTTAGGATTCCATAGTGATTCATCTGTTCTTTTAGGTGTGAATCCATTCTTTATTTGAACCAATTTCCCTAATCTCACCCATCTCCAATTATCAGGGATATCAAATGGAATATCTTCTTCCTGAATTTCTGGCAATGGTTTTTCTTTTTTTATCTTCTTTTCGGCAATTAGTTTCTCTCTTTCAGATCGTATATTTACCAACAATTCATCCACATTACTATCCGTTTCAAGCTGTTCTGTCAACTTCCCCTGCAATGCAGCCTGCAATACTGCTTGTCTTAAACCTTCTGCTAATACCATAACTACACTCCCAACATATCCATAATCTCTTGTAGCTTTGCATCCATCTTCCGATCAAGTCTTTCTCTCTCCGCTTTAAAGTTTTCTATTGTCTCTTTTGGTGAAAGAATCACTTTTTCCTCATTGGTAAAACCACAAAAGTCTAAACTATAATTATTTGCAACAATTTCTTCCACAGAAATCTTTTTCGCTTTCCAAGTCTCTGTCATAGAACTGTCTTTTTTTTCATCTTTTATCTCTACACGATTATCCCACCACCCATCCAAAGCAGACATTTTCTCCCTTATCATAGGATTCTTTTTCATAGAGAATTTCTGTCCATTTGGCAAATCAAATCTGTAAAACCAGACATCTGTTGTTGGCTCTGTCTTATCAAAGAAAAGTAAATTAGTTGCAATACTTGTATAAGGTGCAAAGCAGCTCCCAGGAAGCCTGATTACTGTATGTAAATTGAATTCCTCTACCAGCTTCTTCTTAATTGCACTTTTACTGTTATCAGTTCCAAAGATAAAGCCATCAGGAAGAACTACCCCACACCTTCCATTCTTATTAAGACGATACATAATCTCTATCATAAAGAGGTCTGCTGTCTCTGAATTTCTAAGTTCAGCAGGAAAATTCTTCTGCACAATTTCAAGTTCTGAACCGCCATAGGGGGGATTCATCAATATAACATCAAACTTATCATCATCTGTATATCTTCTTACATCCTGCTCCAACGAATTGTCATGCATAATATCAGGTTCTGCAATGTCATTTAACAGCATATTCGTTGTACAGAGCATATAAGGAAGCTGCTTCTTTTCCACTCCATAAAAGGAATGCTGCAGTTTGGGTAAATCCTCTACCTTGATTCCTGCATCCTCCACATGATGAAGTGCATCTACAAGAAACCCGCCTGTACCACATGCGAAATCTGCAACCTTTTCTCCGATTTTCGGATTAACCTTATCAACCACAAAAGAGGTGATTGCTCTAGGAGTATAAAACTCTCCGTTATTTTTCTGCAGACCTTTCAGCAATGTTTCATAAATATCATTGAAAGCATGTCTTTCGTTATAATCAGAAAAGTCAATTTCGTCGAATATGTTAAGAAGCTGCCTAAGAAGAACCCCATTTTTCATAAAATTCGTAGATTCTCTCATTAACTCCCTCACAATAAGAGATGCCCTGTCCGATCTTGTGAAAAGGTATACATCTTCCCCTTTTTCATCCTTAACAGCATCTCCTGACAAGACTCTGAATAGCTTGTTATTAACAAAATCAATCAGTTCTTCTCCTGTCATCTGATCCTTAACAGAAGTCCCCGTTACCCAATCCCTCCAACGATAGCCTATTGGAATAATTGGAGCATAATTATCCTGTGTAAGTTCCCACTCTTCTTCTTTATAATCAAAAATCTTCAAAAACAATATCCATACAATTTGGGATAATCTCTGTTCATCCCCACCGACACCTGCATCTCCGCGCATAATGTCCTGCAATCTTTTTATTAATGTAGCTAATGCCATAATTCTCTCCTCGTTGCCTAATATAACACTTCTTCTATCTGTTTCATTAAGTCAATAAAATTCTGTTTGTTTCCATCGAAAACATTTTTCAATATCTTCATGGCGGTATATCCCTTCTCTTTGAATACAGGCAGATTAAACACTGTTATATCTTTTAGCTTTGAAAAATCCTCTGTCTTGTATTCATTCAAAATAGTCTGAATAATATCTCTTTTATCAATATCCAATTGATCTAAGATTCCAGACTCATAGATCTTCTGTAATCTTTCTTCTTTTGATTTCGGAGGTTTCTTATATCCAACAAGCCCAATAATATCAAATTTATCAATATAATAACCAACTGTTTCACTAATCTTTCTTACATATGCTCTCTCAATCAGCAGCTCCATAGTCATTCCATCCTTATCATCTGATGCTTTGAAGGAAACATAAAAATCCTGATATGTCGGATACTGTGTCAAAATATTATTCTTTACACAGCTTTCAATATTTTGCTTAATAAGGTTTCCATTTTCATCTGTATAGCGAACTTCCTCCCCATCAATAGTGACATCTACACCATTCACTTTTACTTTCTGGATATGACCTTTGGATTTACCTTTATCCTTATCCTCACCATTTTCATCTGTTTCTTTTTGAGGACTTCCTTTTGGGAATGAGCCATTTTCTCCAACTTCCATTACAGCCACAGGCCCCCCATCAAACTCTGGATCTTCAAACTGATGATAATTTGACCTAAAATCTAAGATGGTAAAATGCAGTTTACTTTTCTTTTCTTCATCAATCGTAAAGTTTTCGTTAATTCTTGTTCCCCTGCCAATTGTCTGTTTAAATTCTGTCATGGATCCAATAGACTTGTCCAAAACAATCAGTTCACAGGTCTCTGAATCTACACCTGTTGACATTAATTTGCTTGTAACTGCAATAACAGGATATTTTGAATTAGGATCAGTAAAGTTCTCCAATTCTGCCTTTCCAATTTCATCATCACCTGTGATTTTCATTATGTATTTGCTATTTTCCTGAACCATATCTGAATTAAGGTTTTTCAGTTTCAAAACCATCGCATCCGCATGGTCAATATTTTCACAAAACACAATTG
This sequence comes from uncultured Acetatifactor sp., assembly GCA_910578185.1. Lineage (GTDB taxonomy): Bacteria > Bacillota > Clostridia > Lachnospirales > Lachnospiraceae > Acetatifactor. The sequence continues at coordinate 39,041 of CAJTPN010000024.1, read as the reverse complement.
TCTTTGCATACCTGCAATCATTTTCTTTCATATAATCAGTGATTCTTTTTGCAACAATTTCCTGCCTTTCTTCCACGACAATAGTTCTGTCAAAATCTTTTTGAGTATAAGCTCTGTCTTCCACAGGGTTCCCTTCCACATCCAGTTTTCCTGATGGTGGCCTATATCCATCCTTATCAATATTAAGTTCAACTGAAATAACCCTGTATGGAGCAAGAAAACCATCTTCAATTCCCTGTTTCAATGAATAAGTATACAATGGTTTATCATCTGTCTCCGCACAAAAATAATTAATATTTGACACATCTTCCGTTTCTTTTGGTGTTGCAGTAAGGCCAAGCTGTGTAGCAGAACCAAAATACTCCAATATTTCGTGCCAGTTAGAATCCAAATCAGCAGAACCCCTGTGGCACTCATCCACAATAATCATATCAAAGAAATCAGGCGGGAGTTCTTTATAATAATCCTTATCTTTGCTTTTTAACTGCTGATAAAGAGCTGTATATACCTCATAGGCAGTATCTTTCTTGATATTTGCACTTTTCATTTTTACCATAACTCCAGCATCTACAAATGGTTTAAAGTCTTTCTGCATTGTCTGGTCTGCAAGTGCATTTCTATCAACCAAATATAAGATTTTCTTTTTTGTCTTACTCTTCCACAATCTCCATACAATCTGAAATGCAGTAAATGTCTTGCCTGTTCCCGTAGCCATAACAAGGAGCATCCTTTTCTTTCCCTGTGCGATTGCATCAATTACTCTGTTAATAGCAATTCTCTGATAATAACGTGGTTTCTTCGGTTTTGCCTTTGATGCATCAATATAATAAGGTTGGTTAATCAATCTGACTTCATCTTCTGTCAGCCCTTTTTCTTTGATATACCTATCCCACAATTCTTCTGGATATGGAAAATCCTGCATTTTCAGTTTATCGTTATTCTTATGGATGAATAAATCCTCTTCAATCAAATCAACACCATTTGTTGTATAAGCAAACGGAATATCCAAAATCTCAGCATACTCAAGAACTTGCTGATATCCCTCCATTGCACTATGCTCTATCCCCTTCGCTTCCACCAATGCTAAAGGAATGTTGTCTTTAAACAGGAGTAAATAATCTGCCTTTTTCTTATCTCCTCTTGATACTTTATCTCCGTCAATATTTACCCTGCCATCTGTAAAATAATATTCCATAATAATGTTGTCAGAGTTCTCTTTTCCCCATCTCTCCTGAATGATAGGTGTAATATACTTTTTCTTTGTATTTTCTTCGTTTTTCTGCTGCTCTGCAATTTCTTCAGGTGTCAACTGCATAATCTTTTCTCCCTCAATTCTTTCTATTGTAATTTATTTGATGTCCAATTTTCAGGACTTTAATTTCTTTATTATCTTTTTTGCATCTTCTGTCAGGACATATCTGCCCTTTGTATTATTGTAAATTTGAACATAACCATTGTCGATCAACTCATTTAGAACCATATTTACCTTTGCTTTGCTGCATCCAAGAGCATCCGCTATCTCCTGCTGTGTGATAGGGCATATCTTCGCATTGTTAATCTCTATCTGATGTTCATATAATGTTTTCAATACCAAATATCTATCATTTGTAAAAAATTCTATTTTGTTCATTACCATCACCTTTTATGTTCAAAAATTTTTCCTATGGTATTATTATAATGCTTCTGCATAAGATTGCAAGCCAATTTATGTCTAATCAGCCCCAATCTCATCTTCGGGTATTCGCTTCCATTCAGAAAATCCAAATAAAGCCAATGCCCACTGCATAAACTCTATTAAAGTATCACTTACAAAGTACACGGGTCTCGCCAACCTAGCAAGTTCCTTGCTGAACAGGTTGTCTCGCCCTTGACGCCCCATAAAAAGCATGGGTCTATCAGGTAAAATATCCAGCTCGCTGAACATTTTAGCTTGGGAACCAGCAACCTGATACGGGACATTCCAGAAAACAATAACCTCCACTGGAGCTTATTGTCTTCTTCCATTCGAGATACGCTCGACCCGTTGGTCTATAAAACCTAATCTTTGGATTTATTTTGATGTTTTCTTTTCCTATACAGAAGATGAAGTTTAAGCATCTTATAACAGATTATTTCATCTTTTGCTATATTGTTTTATTTATTGAAATATAGTTTTATAATTTATTATAATATTACATTTTATGCTCAAATTTTCAAAAAGCGAATACCCATCATTTATCCTAAAAAAGCAAACAGAATCTCTCCGTTTGCTCATTATTTTCTATTTCATCAGTGCTTCAAACATTTCATCATATCTTTTCAGACTATCAGCATCAAGCTGAATGATATTTTCTTTAATTCCTTCCTGCTCCCTTTTCTGTTTTGAAGCAGAGGACAGAATATATCTGTTGATTACATCCTGCTGATTATCCAGCATTTTTTTCAATTCCTCATTTTCTATCTTCAAAATATCTACTTCCTCTTTATGATCCGCATTCAGGATGTCAATACTTTTACTTGCTTCTTTATACTGATATAGATTGTTCACCATATCAGAGAGTGTTTGTAAGTAACACTTTTGCATAGCAGGCTCATTTTCAATGTTTATGAGCATATCTTCCACACTCGGTAAATTATAACTCATTCTTGCAGGAATGTTTGCTCCTGCAATCTTTTTGTTAATTGCCTCTATGATATCTCTCATTTGGTATTTCCATATATGAACTTTGATACCTGTAGCCTTCTCCAACTGTGTATATTTTATCTTTTGATTTGGATGATCCTTTTGGTAGTCTTTCAAAACATTTAGCAACTGTTCATTTGTATATAAAGCTGGTCTTCCTTCTGTTTGCATGGCTTATCTTCCCCCGTTTTGGGATATTTAAAGTTTTCCTTAATTTTAAGGTACTCTGATTATACAAGAATCCTGACATTTTATAATTCCTGGGTGCTCGGTAGGATGTTGTCATACAAAAAGCAATCTGCCACTATAACAGATTGCCACAATAAACTTTATAGCAATAAAAATTAGTTCTGCATTTCAAATTTAATCTCAAAGCTAAAATGCCCTTTCCAACTTCCTGCAAAATGAATCTCATTTACTTGAATATCTAATCTGATTTTTTATGCACCAACATAACTTACAGGCACATTTATGATTTCTGAACAAATTTCTTTTCCTGCTATGTCGCTATCTGAATAACTGTTTGTTGCAACTTCAATTCCGCATTCTACTCCCTGCATATTTACATAGGTGAAATCTATTGCCGATAACTGCTGCTCTTTTAACATCTCCATATACTCATCATATCTCTCTAACTCCCCTTAATCTCTGAGGTTTTCAATCGCTTCTTTCATTTGGTCTCTTATTTCCCACTCTGGTTTGATTGTATCAATTTCCCTCTTTTGCAGAGAACAAATTGCTTTAGCCACCTTGCAATTATGTCTGATTGGTGCATGGGATTGAGTTCTGTTTATTCGATATTTTTTGTTGATAAACTGTTTGCCCTTATCGGTAAAACAGTAGATTTTACAACTTTCCACTTCTTTATGTTTGGGATTCACATAGCTTACTTCTTTTATCAGATAGTCTTTTATCATGTTTTTAAGCCTTGTATCCGAAATATCAATCTTGTTTGCATCTGCACTTCTGATATTCCCAGCGGTAGCAAGAACTTTGAAAAATCTCACATCCTTCGGATAAAATTTCTTAATGTGCATTGAATCACCCCCTCGTTTCTACAATTTTAGATAGGAATATTCTCTTCTAATCATTACGGGTATTCAGTTTGAAAATATTTTTAATGCCAACATTCCTGACTTATGATATATTATAATTGTCGTTTTCTTCCTTGAGGAGATAATTCATAGAGAAATTCCCTTACAGTAAAGAGGTTTGTATGACAAAACTGGAAATTTTAAAGGAACTTCAAGATATTAATATAGATGCTGCCAACTACATATACACTGAAAACTATGCCGCTCTGAATTCACTTGTTAATTCTATATTTAAGATGGGATTCAATAAAGAAGAATGCTTTTATGATGTTCTGAGAGGCTTTAGACCTAAAAGATGAAATCTGGGGCAAATACGAGTCTCTTATCAATGACCTTGTTATCCACAATATGTGCCTTGATGAATTTCTTGCCTCTTTTGGCTTCGATAATGAATACGATGCCCTGAATGCTTCAAATAATAAGAGAAAAATATACATCAACACCATTAAAAGGAGAATCGAACTTATTGAGGATTATACAAAGAAATACAGTAATCAGGTTAAACTGTATGATATTGCCAATATAGCACAGCTTCATAGTTCTACTTCTAACACAGATGCCTTACAGAACAGTTTTACAAATGCAGTAGTGGAACTTGTTAAAGCAAGTGAGAAATTCTATTACTATATCAATTATGATCTTGTAGGATATGATACAGAAAACTTGAATAAAACATTTAAACAACAAAAAACAAATAAAGAACGTTTCCGCATATTACGAAACATGACTGACAATATATTTACTACTCTGCAAAAGGATAGCACTTTGAATTTCAGAGACTTCTTTATTATTAAGGATAACAGGCGAGTTACATTTACATCCTATCTGACATCAAAAGGATTAACAGGCAGTTCTTGGTTTGACTACAAGAAAACAACTAAGAAAAAATTTGTTAAGGAACAACACTTTTATTTACAGATGGCTTTCTTCTTAGGATTGCCAACCTCCAATGAAATAAAGAAATTCCTGAATTTTAATGGGTATACCATAAAAAGCCCATTTAAACTGTTTCCAAATTCAGATATTTATGATTATGATGTGTGCAAATACATAGATGCAGGTATTGATTACAATTTAATCAATGTGATGCTTGGATATGAATTTATATAAAGAGGAGATTTATTATGTTTGATTGGATGAAAAATCATAAAAAGTTAATTGCCTTCACTATTTTTATGGTTATCTTTGGAGTACCTTTAATCATACATATTCTGTTTAAACTTCATCCTAATGTTGACTTCTTCGTTGCTGAATGGACTGCAGGAGAATTATTGAGTTACTATGGTTCAATCCTTGCATTTTTAGGAACTGTTATTTTGGGTGCATTATCCTTATACCAAAATCAAATCATCAAGCAGGAATCGGACAAAAGAGCTAAACTATTAGAACAAAGAGAACATGAAAGTAATATGCCAAGATTCAGATTAAGACATGTTGGAAGTCAGGGAAACATACAAAAAATGCAATTAGATATAGAAAATATTTCTGAAAATATTGCTAACGATATTGTATTATTTGATGTGAAAATCCTCTCAAACAGTAAAGAAATTTTATGGGACAAAAAATCAGCTATTCATCTTGATATAATTCAAGCAAATGATAAGGCAACTATCTATTTGGGCAATCCTGCTCTTACAGAAGATAATTGCTGTTTCAAAATAAAGATGAATTGTAATGACAAATATGGAGATAAACACTCATATAAAATATGGGCTTTTTGTAAAACAATTTCATCCATACCTCATTTCCAAATAGAAGAAATCAAAAATACTGAAACTCCCTGAACCTTGCCATCCAGGGAGTTTGTTATTTACTCTTTATTTATCATACCGAAATATTCCAGTGCTTCTATAATCATCCTCTCTTTCTCCATTGGGCAGTTTAGAACCCTGTTTCCTTCTGTCTTGGGCTTATTGAAATTTTCGATTGTGTCAAGATTTTTTCGCAAATTTAATTTTTGCCGCCTAGTATCCGGTAGTCAGCCGGCTATGTTATCATACTCTGTATCCAGCGCCATGTTGTAAAGATGATTCATATTCATGTAGCGCTTTGTTCCCCATTGGGTGCCTGCTACATGACGCAGTCTGGCACATACCAGCATCAGCGCACTCTGACCATCGGGAAAGGCACCGATCGCTTTTGTCCGGCGTTTGAGCTCCCGGTTGAGCCGTTCGATAGTGTTGTTGGTTCTGAGCCTAGTCCAGTGTTGTGTTGGAAAGTCCATATATGTCAGGGTCTCATCAATACCTTCCTGCACCTTTTTTGCCGCTGCGAAAAGCTTCATCTCTCTGAGCTTCTCCGCCACCTGAGCCGCTTTTTCTCTGGCGGCCGCCTTGCTCTCCTGTGCATGGATGGCCTTCAGCATCATGGAAACACTTTTCATCTTATTTCGGGGTGTGACGGAAAATATGTTACGGTAAAAATGTACGGTACAACGCTGATAGCGCGCATCAGGGAACACCTCCGGGATCGTTTCCAGCATACCCAGGTTCTTATCACCAATGATGAGACGGACGCCGGAAAGTCCCCGCTCTTTGAGCCATACAAAGAAAGAGCGCCAGCTTTCCTTATCTTCTTTCATGCCTTCCGCCGCTCCGATGATCTCACGGCAGCCATCTTTACTGACACCGATGGCCACAAGGACAGAGACATTCTGTATCTCGCCACCCCAGCTACGCTTGAGGTAGACACCGTCTACATAGACATAAGGATATCTGCCGGAAAGCGGGCGGGTTCGCCATTGTTCGATATGCTCATAGGCTTTTTTGTTCAGGTTGCTTATCGTAGCGGGTGACACTTTCGTTCCCCAGAGAGCTTCTGTGATATCTTCTACACGGCGTACGGAAACTCCGGCAAGATACATCTCGATCAGGGCTTCTTCTACGGAGGATTCCCTGCGGCGGTAACGCTCAATGATGGCAGTTTCAAACGGGACGCCTTTTAACTTGGGAACATTAAGTTCCACTTCCCCTGCTGTGGTCTGAAAGTTCCTTTTATAATGCCCGGAACGGTAGCCCTGGCGTTCGCTGGAGCGCTCATACTTCTGGGCATTGACCAGTTCATCAGCTTCTTTGTCGAGCAGGGCATTGAGGGTTTCCTCCACACTGGAACGAACAAGATCTCTCAGATCGTGCTTTATTAAGTCCTCGTTTAGTTGTATAATGTTATCAGACATGGTTCTATACCTCCTATGGTGAATTTTGTTGTGGTGACTTTATTCTACCAAACGACTATAGACCATGTCTATTTTTATGAAATTAATTTGCGAAACTTATTATACGTCATCAAATTTTCCCCTACATCAAGACCACACTTTTTCTTGATTTGTGCTATGTACAAAGGAGAAACTTTTGTCCGATAATGTTCCCAAATATAGTCCTTAATTTCCTGATATGTTGCTGTACCGATGCATTCCCGCCTGTCTGCTTCACTTTGGTCAATTTCTATCTCAATCTTAGTGGATTTGCCTCCTGATTTTTTACGCGACAAAAGGACACATGTCTCCACATGCACCGTCATCCCAAACTGATCCACCCCCCTAACTTTCTCAACCTCATACCCTCCATCGCACAACACTCTCAAATCTCTGGCTAGTGTTGCAGAATCACAGCTTACATAAACGATTCGCTCAGGCCTGGCACGCAGCATTGCTTCCAGGCAGGCGGTATCACAGCCCTTTCGAGGTGGGTCTACCACAATCACATCCGGCGCCAGCAGGCCGCCGGGGCCAATGGTTTCCTTATCCTTCAAAACACCTCGCGTCTCCGCTTTTTCCTCATCCCCGGCTGCAAGAGTTCTTTCGGAATCAATGCACCTGTTTTTACAGGAATCTGACTGATAATATTCTCTCAGCACATCCTCTGCTTTTCCCACAAAAAACTCCGCATTGCGAATACCGTTTCTCGCGGCATTCTCCCTGGCATCGTAAATCGCCTGGGGAACTACCTCCACTCCGCAGACTTTTTGGGCCTTTCCGGCCAGGAAAAGGGAAATCGTGCCAATGCCACAATACAGATCCCAAACCGTTTCATGTCCGGTAAGAGCTGCATATTCCCTAACCAGACTGTAGAGTTTCTCCGTTTGAACCGGATTCACCTGATAAAAAGATTGGGGAGATATATGAAAAATCAGTTCTTCCCCTGTCATAGGATACCCGGGTTTTGTCATGTCCCGGACATGAATGGTGTCGGATATGGTACCGTTGCCCCAGATGGTATGTATTTCTTTTCCCAAGATAACATTGGTCCGCTCCATGTTAATACTGACGGAAATACTAGTCATTCCTTCTATTCCGGTCAGCCCAGAGATCAATTCCTCCTGTTTTGGCAGGAAATTACCGGCAGCTCCAAGCCGTTTTCCGTTCAGCACCAGGCATACCATAATCTCACCGCTTGTAAAGCCTTTGCGAATGAGTACATGACGCACCAGGCCCGTTCCGCTGACCTCATTATAGGCTTGTATTCCATTTCGGCCCATATATGCCAGAATACACTCCAAAATCTCCTGATTTTCTTCCGCCCCAATCCAACATTTTGTATTGGCAATGATATTATGGGTTCTGCCGGCATAAAAGCCGGCGATAGGATTGCCCTCTTTGTCTGTTCCTATGGGATATTGTGCTTTATTGCGATAATGAAAAGGTTCATCCATCCCAATGACAGGTTCCATGCGTTGCTCCACATATTCCGGTGTGAAACCGCCAATATGGATCAGGTTATTTCGAATCTTTTCCTGCTTGAACGCCAGCTGCCTTTCATAGGCAAGCGTCTGCAGCTGGCAGCCGCCGCATTGCCTGTGGCAGCTGCACTTAGGCTCCACACGGAAAGGAGAAGGCTCCAACACCTTCTCCATCCTGGCAAAAGCATAGTTTTTCTTACTCTTTACAATTTTCACCTCTACCAGATCACCCACAACGGCCCCCTGTATGAAAAGTGTATAACCATCCACTTTGCCAATCCCCTGGCCCTCACTTCCGATATCCTGAATTCTTACCCGCACATAATCATTTTTCCGAAGCTCCATCTCATACCTCTTACATTTGCAGTCTTATTCGTATTGCTGTACCCATAAACAGCTTAAGTAAAAATATCGTTATGCAGGCCCTAAACTGCTGCAAGCCATCCTCTTTTGACACTAACCTCCGTCAGTTCCAAACCTTACGCCAATTCCTTTGCCAATGCCTTTAACTGCTCTTTATTTTCCGGTTTTACAGAGGACAGTATGGTTATATTCTGTTCTACGTAGGTGATCTCCTTGCTTTTCTCCAACATGGCTCGCATGGTCTTTGACGCCACAGGCGCCCAGGAACCGTTTTCAATCAGCGCAACCGTACGCTTCTGGAAATTATGCCCTGTAAGACGTGTAATAAAATCATTCATAAAGGGATTGATTCCCCCGTCATAAGTATTACATGCCAAAACCAGCTTGTCATAACGAAAGGCATCTGCCAGCGCCGCTGACATATCATCCCTCGCCAAGTCATATACTGCCACAGCCGTACCGTTCTTGCCAAGCTCCTCCGCCAGGTATAATGCGGCTTCCCTTGTATGACCGTACGCTGAGGCATATGCAACCGTGACCCCTTTGCTCTCCGCCTCATAAGAAGACCATATGTCATAGAGCTTTAAATAATAATCAAGGTTTTCATTTAAAACAGGTCCATGCAACGGACAAATCATAAGAATATCCAATCCTGCTGCCTTTTTCAGTACGGTCTGTACTGGCGCGCCGTATTTGCCTACGATGCCGATATAATAACGGCGTGCCTCATCCGCCCAATTCCCCTCTGCGTCAAGCGCGCCAAATTTTCCAAATCCATCGGCAGAAAACAGTATTTTGTCCTTTGTGTCATAAGTCATCATTACTTCCGGCCAATGCACCATGGGCGCATAGACAAATTGCAGCTTATGGGTTCCTAAATCCAGCTCTCCGCCGTTTGCCGCACTCACCTGACCCTCGCCGGATTCCAGCCCGAAAAACTGATGCATCATCTTAAGTGCCTGCGGCGTGGCAACAATCCTGGCACTGGGATATCTTTCCAGAAAAAGAGGAATATTGGCGGAATGGTCCGGCTCCATATGCTGAATTACCAGATATTCCGGCGTCCTACCCTGCAGCACTGCCTCTACGTTCGCAAGCCACTTCGGCCCAAACGCTCCATCCACAGTATCCATCACCGCAATTTTTTCATCCATAATCACATAGGAATTATATGAGATTCCGTTTGGGACCCTATATTGTCCCTCAAACAAATCAATCTCATGATCATTTACACCTACATAAAAAACATCCTCTGTCACTTTCATACTCTGCCTCCTTTTTATTCCGCTCACTCCACACTGCCCTCCAAAAATCATAGACGCATCTGGGGGTTTTCACACTTTAGTCCCTGGTTGCGCGTAAATTTGACTCAAACAGCCTGTTATAACCAAACCAGCCCTGGTTCTCGCTGTTATTTTCCAGCAATTCCTTAAAGGTCTCCAGCTTGGCGTCCGTGTCGTCCGCATAGTTTAGTGCCACCGCCTCCATCAATGCCGGAATCTTAGGTGAACCATACTCATATTTCCCGTGATGTGCCAAAATACAATGTTGCACCTGGGCCAGCATTGTATGGGGAAAGCCCTCAATCCGGGCGGCACGCTCCGCCACCATCTGCGCTCCCATGACAATATGTCCCAACAGTTGTCCGTCATCCGTGTAGTCATTTTCTGGAAAGGGAGATATTTCCTTGGTTTTGCCGATATCATGGCACATTGCCACAGTCAGCAGCAAATCTCTTTTTAAAATAGGATATGCTCCACAATAATAGTCGCATAATTTTGTCACACTAAGAGTATGCTCCAATAATCCGCCCACAAACCCATGATGCACCGTTTTTGCCGCAGAAGAATTGCGAAAAGCTTTTGCAAATGCTTCGTCCTGCACAAAAAAGCCTTCCAGAAGCTGTTTCAAATACGGATTGCCGATACTTTTCACTATGCCCAGCAATTCCTGATACATCCCGTCGATACTCTTGGAGCTGACCGGAAGATAGTCTTCCGGATTATATTCCCCATCTTTACAAACTCTAATTCTCTTAATGCTGACCTGCAGAGTACTCTGGAAACTATTTACATCCCCGTAGACCTCTATGTAATCAAACACATCAAATTCACCGATACCCGGATTATTAGGTTCCCAGATCTTTGCGTCCATGGTTCCCGTTCTATCCTGCAAAATCACGTTTTCATAGGCCTTGCCATTTTTTGTCACAGCCGCCTGTCTGTGTTTGCAGAGGTAAATATCAAATACTCTGTCGCCTTCTTTTAAATCTCTTAAATATTTCATTGATTTCACCTTTCCAAGCCCGATCCGCAAGCTTATTTTGATTCCGGTTCTCTTTGCTTTTGCACCCATATGGCGAAGAGATGTTCATCCGATGAAACGTCTGAAATTTCTTCTGGATGCCTTCCGCTTTGAGACTGTCTTATATCCCCCGATACACAAGTTTATTTCATCTTTTCCAGCTCTATACTGAAACTCATTTCCCTGTACTCGCCGCCCTGGGCCTGTCGCATTACGCTCACGTCTACTGTCTGCTCCGGTTCCGCCTGCAGCAGGAAGTTACTGTACCCCCGGAAAGAAGTAAATGTAGTATCATTAATCCCCGTAATCACATCGCCCTGCTGAATTCCCGCACGCATTGCAGGGGAATTAATGTCGATCTTTTCCACATATGCCCCATAAGGCACGCCAAATTCCTGATGTACTTCCCGGGGCACATCCCCGCCCTTAATCCCCATATAAGCCACATCGCTGGCATTGGACATTTTCTCCACAATCTTTTGCAGCTCCGAAATACCGAATGCGCCTATTAGATTCTCCATATCCGCTTCCGCGCGCTTATTAGTGATAACACCTATCAACTGTCCTTTTAAATTAAAGAGCACACCGCTGGCGTTCCGGCTTCCGCTGATATCCGTCATCAGCAGGTTATAATTTCTATCCGTCAGCGACAATGTGGTATTGGCCGATGTAATCATCCCATAAGCCACAGAATTACTGCTCCCCATGGGGCTTCCCAGCGCCACCACCGGCATACCTGTCAGATTCCACACATTAGAAGAGCCTAACGGCGCTACGGAAAAGCCTTCCTCTATAAGTTCCTCCGGCATATCCTCCAGATCTACCGCCAACACCGCCAGATCCGTTTCCGGATCCTGGCGCTTTAATGTCGCTTCCACTATGACATTATTTTGAAAAGTTAACAGCAGCTTTTCTGCAAGCATAACGGAAGAATAATCCGTCAGTACCAGCAATTCTCTTCCGGTATCAAAAATAATCACACCGGAGCAAAGATTTCTGCTCTCCTGCACATCACTGAACCAGCTGACCGCAGACTTTATAGCCGTTATGCTTACCATACAGTTCTTAATCTTACTCACATATGCTGACATAACGCTGTACAGCTCCACATAATTATCCAAATCCAACGTGACTTTTGAGAGAATTTCCTGAATCTGCTCACTTTCCAGCACCACCCCTTCCTGCTCCGGAGCAGAGGTGGGTTCAGGGCTTTCCGTGGGAAGGTTTTCCGCCAACATCTCTTCCGGCAGCATCTCCTCCAAATCCTCCGGAAACACGATTACCGGAGGATCTTCTTCCGGATAAAGCCAGTTATTGATAACCGGCTCCAGTATCAGAAAAGTAAAACACGCAATCAGCCCAAAGATAACTGCCATAGCGGCTGTTATCAACGTCTTTCGGATTAGTTTCCTCTTGTTTACCGGTTTCACCTTGATCTTCTCTATCAGAAAATCATTTTCACCGTCTTGCTCTAAATCAGGCATTTAAGCTCCTCTCTTCAAATCCGAAATCTCTCAACCACAGTTGAGCGTTCCAACCGGATTATAAATTTTACATGGCAGAATAAAGCCCAGCCGTAAGCCACAAAGCATCAATCCTTTAACGCTCAACACAGAAAATCCACTCCCTGCAAACATCAGCAAAAGCGCCGGACAGGTTCCAGGACCTCTACAGTATACACACACATGGGAAAAATTTCAACCAAAACAAAAGACTATGCTGGACCTTTTTCCGTCATTTTCCTGCAAATCAAAATTCCGAAAAGGAGCAGCACCGGAAACACAACGGCGGCCAAAATTCCCTTTTTCAGATCTTCTCCAAAAAAACCGGACACCATTCCCACCAGCGCCGGACCACCGGAGCATCCCAGGTCCCCTGCAAGGGCCATCAGCGCAAACAATACGGTGCCGCCCCTTGGAATACATGCCGCTGCTCTGCTGAAGGTTCCCGGCCACATAATCCCCACGGAAAGCCCACACACAGCACAGCCAATCAACCCTGCTGCAGGGCTGGCAGTGAGACAGATGCACAGATACGAAAGCACACACAAAATACTGCTGCCTTTCATAAATTTCTCCAGATCCAGCTTTTCCCCATATTTCCCATAAAACGCCCTGGCGCTGCCCATAAGAAGGGCAAATGCCATAGGCCCCGCCAGGTCGCCTACAGTCTTGCTGACCCCAAGCCCTTTTTCCGCAAACGTAGAAGCCCATTGACTTACGGACTGTTCGCTGGCTCCCGCACAGAGCATCATCAGCATAAAGACCCAGAAAACCTTCCGCCCTGCCAATTCTTTCACGGAAATACCCTGTTCCCCTTCCTCAATCAAAGAAGCAATGGGCACTCTGGCAAACAAAAACACATTATATAGCGGAACCAACGCCCACCCACAGGCCAATATCTTCCAGTTTGTAACACCAAACAAATGAAAAAACACTGTGGAAATCAATACAACTCCCACATGTCCCCAACAATAAAAAGAATGAAGCAGACTCATAACCCGTTCCTTATTGTCCGTAGGACAGGCCTCAACAATGGGACTGACCAGAACCTCCAGCAGACCGCCTCCAATGGCATATAGAATCACTGACACAAGAAGGCCAAAAAAGGGATCTGCTACACAATCCGGCAATACTGCCAGCGCCACCAGACCCGCAGACGCAAAAATATTGGCCATTACCATGGACGCCCTATACCCGATTTTATCCACAAATCCGACGGATGCCAGATCAACCAGAAGCTGCAGCCCAAAATTAACCGTTGCCAACATGGTAATCCGCGAGAGCGGAATACCATAACTGCTCCGAAACATCAGAAAAAGTAATGGGGCAAAATTATTAATAATAGCCTGTACAATATATGCGATAAAGCAGGCATAGATCGTCTTTCCATATCCGTCTCTCATTTTATTCTAATTCCTCCAGAAATCTTCGCACCTCATTCTATCACATCCCCCCATGTTTTTCTATTCCTAATTGAAATGTTCTCGCCTTTTCTCTTGATACATGCTATAATATCTTTATCCATGTCTGCCTCCACCAATTATTTTGATTATAAAGGAGTACTACCATGAACCAAAAATCATTAAAAATTTTAGAATATAACAAAATTATAGAAATGTTAACCGCCAAGGCCAATTCCGAACCGGGAAAAAAGATGTGCAGGGAGCTGCTTCCTTCCACCGACCTGGATGAGATTCGAGCCAATCAGGTGAATACAGCCGACGCCATAGGACGCCTCTTTGCCGCAGGCAGCACCTCCTTTGGCAATAACCGTGACCTGGGCTTTTCCATTAAATCCCTTGAAATCGGCAGTACGCTCTCCATCCCCGAACTATTAAAAATCGCCTCCATGCTGGAGAATGTTGCGCGCATCAAATCATATGGCCGAAAAAAGCGGGAAGACCTGCCGGATGATTCGTTGACCGAGTACTTTGAGCGCCTTTCCCCTCTGACGCTTCTGTCAAACGAAATTAACCGTTGTATCTTATCGGAAGAAGAAATTGCCGACGACGCCAGTCCCAAATTAAAGAGCATTCGTCGATCCATGATGCAGACCAACGACAAAATCCATACGCAGCTTGCTTCCATGCTCACCGGCTCCTGCCGCACTTATCTGCAGGACGCAGTGATTACCATGCGAAATAACCGTTATTGTATTCCCATTAAAGCAGAATATAAAACCCAGGTCACTGGCATGGTTCACGACCAATCCGCCACAGGATCCACTTATTTTATCGAGCCTGCGGCTGTGGTGGACCTGAACAACAAACTGCGGGAACTGGAACTGGAGGAAAAAGCGGAAATTGAAAAAATCCTTATGGAATTAAGCGCCCAGGCGGCAGTGCACACAGAGGAGCTTACCGATAACCAGAAAATTATGACGCTCCTTGACTTCATATTTGCCAAGGCGGAGCTGGCCATGGATATGAACGCTACGGAACCTATATTTAACACCGAACACCATATCCATATACGAAAAGGCCGCCATCCTCTGCTGGACAGGAAAAAGGTGGTACCCATTGATATTCACCTGGGCAGGGACTTTGATCTCTTGATCATTACAGGCCCCAATACAGGGGGCAAGACCGTCTCTCTTAAAACCGTCGGATTATTCACGCTCATGGGGCAGGCCGGGCTGCACATCCCAGCCGCCGACCGTTCCGAGCTATCCGTTTTTAAAGAGGTCTATGCGGACATAGGAGACGAACAAAGCATTGAACAAAGTCTGTCCACCTTTTCCTCCCATATGAAAAGTATTGTCCACATCCTAGGGCACGCCGATGAAAATTCCCTGTGTCTTTTTGACGAACTCGGAGCCGGAACCGACCCCACAGAGGGTGCCGCATTGGCCATAGCCATATTGAATTTCCTCCATGACAGGGGAATTCGCACCATGGCAACCACCCATTACAGCGAACTGAAAATATACGCCCTCTCCACATCCTTTGTGGAAAATGCCTGCTGTGAATTCAGCGTGGAAACACTACAGCCCACCTATCGGCTGCTGATTGGTATTCCCGGCAAGAGCAACGCCTTTGCCATCTCGTCCAAGCTTGGATTATCCGAGGAGATTATAAACGCCGCAAGAGAACAGATCGGAAAAGAAGATAAAAGCTTTGAGGACGTTATCGCAGACCTGGAGCAAAGCCGCTTGACCGTTGAGAAAGAGCAGAAAGAAATCGCCGAATACAAAGAGCATATCCGTTCCCTTGAACAACAGCTGCGGCAGAAAAATGAAAAGCTTGATCAGTCAAAGGATCGTATTCTGCGAGAGGCAAATGAAAAAGCCCGTCAGATTCTGCAGGAAGCAAAAGACCTGGCTGACGAAACCATTCGTGATCTCAACAAAGTCAGTGCAAATGTGGATATGAAGGATCTGGAAAGAAAACGTCAAAACGTTCGTGACAAAATAAATGAAAAAAATGAACGTCTCTCCGTAAACGGCGGCCAGAAAAACCAGTCCGTTCGAAAGACCATTGACCCGAAAAAGTTGAAAAAAGGGGACAGCGTCAAAATTGTTTCCATGGGGCTTAAAGGAACCGTGAGTACGCTGCCAGACGCCAAAGGCGCATTGTTCGTTCAATGCGGCATTATGCGCATTCAAACAAATATTAAAGATCTGGCCGTCATGGAAGAAAATACTGTCAGCAAACCCGCTTCTCAGCCTGTGGTCTCCGGATCCGGCAAGCTGAAAATGTCAAAGACGCTCTCCATCTCTACGGAGATTAACCTTTTGGGCAAAACGGTGGATGAAGCTATCTTTGCCCTGGATAAGTATCTTGACGATGCCTATCTGGCACATCTCCCCAGCGTAAGGGTAGTACATGGCAAAGGCACAGGCGCATTGCGCAACGCGGTGCACAGCCATTTAAAACGATTAAAATATGTGAAGGAATATCGTCTGGGAGAATATGGTGAAGGCGATGCAGGCGTCACCATCGTGACCTTTAAGTAATTTTTAATATGATAGACAGGAGCAACCGAAACATGGTCAGCAAACAGAAAATCTTAATCGTAGACGACGACAATAACATTGCGGAACTGATATCTCTCTACCTGGCAAAGGAATGCTACGAGACAATGATTGTCAATGACGGCGAATCCGTGATGCCTGCAATGAACAGCTTTGCCCCCAACCTGATCCTTCTGGATGTTATGCTTCCCGGCATTGACGGCTATCAGGTCTGCCGGGAGATACGGGCAAAGTATTCCGTTCCCATCATCATGCTCTCCGCAAAAGGGGAAGTTTTTGACAAAGTTCTGGGATTGGAGCTGGGTGCCGACGACTATATTGAAAAGCCTTTTGATTCCAAGGAACTGGTGGCAAGGGCGAAAGCGGTACTACGCCGCTATAAGCCCGTCAGCACCACCACGGAAAGTTCCAGAGACAAGTGCGCGCAATATACGGATCTATCCATTAACCTGACCAATTACTCCGTTATCTATAAAGGGAAAACTGTAGATATGCCTCCAAAAGAACTGGAGCTTCTTTATTTTCTCGCCGCCTCCCCAAACCATGTTTTCACCAGAGAACAGTTGCTGGATCAAATTTGGGGCTACGAATACATTGGCGATACACGCACTGTGGACGTACACATCAAGCGTCTGCGTGAAAAAATAAAAGATCACCAAAATTGGAAAATAGCGACCATATGGGGAATCGGATATAAATTTGAGGTAATCAATTCATGAAAAAAACCCTCTATCTGAAGTTTGTGCTGGCATATTTTATCTTTGGGGTATTCAGCTTTATCATCGTAGCTACCTTTGTCCCCAGTATGACCAGAGAACATCTGCTTCGGGAAAAGGCAGAAAATCTTTATGTGGAGGCAACCCTGATCTCAGACACCTATGCCCTTGAACTATATACCAGCAAGACGGATCTGGAGACGGTAAAAGCCCAGCTGGATGCCCTTGCCGTCTACCTGGAATCCATTATACGGATCATCAACCCTTCCGGTCGTCTGATACTGGATACGGACTCTCCTTTAAATGTGGAAGAGGAAGTTATCATTGAAAATTTTGACCCCACGGTTGCCAGCGGTTCCTATTATATGGTCAATAAATTCTTTGATAATTTTGATTCGGAAATGCTGAGCGTACTCGCCCCAATCACCACCAATTACAAGGTAAAAGGATATGTTGTGATCCACTGTGATATGGCCGATATCCAGGACGCCTGCAACAGCCTGTTAAATATTTCCTATATCACATTGATTATCCTTTTTTTGTTGTCCTTGATCATCCTGATTTTTTTTACCGAAATGGTTTATGTTCCCCTGCGGAAAATTACCCACGCCACGGAACAGTATGCCAGCGGCAATATGCATTATGAATTCCAGGTGGAAAGCGACGATGAAATTGGATATCTTGCAGCCTGCCTGAACTATATGGCAAACCAGATCGCCAATGCGGAAGACGACCAGAAAAAATTCGTAGCAAATGTATCCCATGATTTCCGCTCCCCTTTGACTTCTATCCGGGGATATCTGGAAGCCATGCTGGACGGCACGATCCCTCCGCAAATGTACGAAAAATATTTAAATATTGTACTGAATGAAACCGAGCGTTTGACTAAACTGACCAACAGCCTGCTGTCTTTGAATAATTTAAACACCAAAGGAATGTTGCTGAATCGCTCGGATTTTGAAATCAACAGAGTGATCCGTACCACTGCGGCTTCTTTTGAGGGAACCTGCCGCAAGAAAACCCTTGCCATTGAACTGATCCTCACTGATGACGAAATGTATGTAAACGCGGACATGGATAAAATTCAGCAGGTTCTCTACAACCTTTTAGACAACGCAATTAAATTCAGTCATCATGACTCCGTAATAAAAGTGGAAACTTCCGTAAAGAAAAACAAATTGTTTATCTCCGTAAAAGATACGGGCATTGGGATTCCAAAGGACGACCTAAAGTTAATATGGGATAGATTCTATAAATCAGACCTGTCGCGGGGAAGAGATAAAAAGGGGACAGGCCTGGGTCTTTCCATTGTAAAGGAAATCCTGCACTGCCATGAAGAACACATCAATGTCATCAGTACGGAAGGCGTGGGAACCGAATTTATTTTTTCCCTTCCCCTATCTGAAAAAAATGACGATGAGGACTAAATGACTTTCAAAAGCTTCAGTTCCCTGTCCGCCAGAAGAACATCCCCATGTTTGCCTGGGGACAGAGAACCCACCTCATTATAAATGCCAATGCTCCTGGCCGGATTCATGGTGGCTGCTGCTATGGCCTCTTCCATAGGAATGCCAAACTTTACTGCCTGACACATACAATCATAGAGATTGGTGACGGACCCGGCAAGCCGCCCGTCCGTCAATGTCGCCTTAGGCCCCTTCACCTCCACCATCTGTCCTCCCAAGTCATATATTCCATCCCCCATCCCGGTGGCCCGCATGGAATCGCTGATCAGAACAATTCTTCCTGGGAAGAGCTTAAATGCTGCGCGTACCATGCTTTCATGCACATGTACTCCATCACAGATCAATTCTGCCATACAATTCACATCTTCCGCCGCCGCGCCTATCAGCCCTGGCTCCCTGTGATCAAACGGCATCATTGCATTGAAAAGATGCGTGATATGGCTGGCACCTGCAGCAAGAGCAGCCTTGGCCGTATCGTAATCCGCACAGGTATGTCCAAGCGATACCACCGTTTCCCTGCACAATCTTTCAATCACATCCAATACCGCCCACTGTCCGGAAAAATCTCCCCCCTCTTTCCTTGAACCATTCCCACTCATTCCGCCGGGAGCCAAAGTCACAATCCGAATCCGTTTTCCACATGCCTGGTTGCATTTCCGAAAGAAATCCACATCCGGCGCCAAAATACATTCTTTTCTGTGTGCGCCTCTTTTGGCCATATCCAGAAACGGCCCCTCCATATGGAGCCCCTGCACGCGGGACATTCCCCTGCCATCCTGCCAGCATCTCATCCCCTCAAATAATTCGTAGAGCGCATCCTTTTCCAGTGTCATGGATGTGGGACAATAGGAAGTAATACCATGGGCATATTCATAAGCAAGAATTTTTCTTAAACCTTCCAAGCTGCCATCCGAAAAATCACATCCCACGGCACCATGGCTGTGGACATCAATCAATCCCGGCAGCACCAGCAATCCCTCGGCATCCACAATTTCTTCCTTCGCTGTGCTGTAAGGCTTTTCTACGATCCTGCCATGTTCCAGATAAAGATCCCTTTTCACAAACTTTTTATCTTCCTGATATACAAGACCATTTTTAATTATCATGGATTCTTTCTCCTATTCCAGTTCCGCCATGTACTTAAGCACATTTTATACTACAACTCTCCCAGGACTGTTTTGAATCCAGTTCTGTCATGACTTGAGCACACTTTCGTGACCTCGTGACCGCGCTCAGACAGTTCACTGAAAAGTTACACAGATGCACTCATATCATAGAATGCAGGCATTCTACGATCAAGAACAGAAAAGAAATTACGTCTCGGCCACTGCTGAGAAAGCAAAAAGGGGCCGCTCATATGTGTCCTGGGAAACAATTTTGACTTCGCAGCAAAGGCTGTCTGACCTGTTATATGACCTCACCCCACATGCTATTTTTATAGTAAGCCCATGACATTTCTTGGTTCTGTTAATGGCTGTGCACAAATCTAAAGAGGCGAAGTACACTCGATGCACTGTTTATAATAGTTTATTCCCGCGGGCAATGAGCCAAGTGCCGCGCTTGCGGGAGCATTTGGCGAGTGCCGCGAAGGTCAAATACCCGCAGCAAGCTTCATACCCCGTCAGCTTGCTGCGGGTATTTGATATTATATTCAATCCACTCCATATCGCAGTGTTCGATATATCGTCACACCGCTTTCTATCAGAGTCAGAAGAATTATAAAACAGAGACACATATTTGATATCCAATTTACATTCCAGTTTAACAAAATACCGTTTATCTTTCCACCCTGCCCCACTTTTTCCAGCGCTTCTTCTACCTGTCGTTCAAAATCAGGATTCCAAAAGGGCAGTACTTTTAGCAGAATAACTCCCAGAACAATTTGAATTGCTCCGCAAATGATACTGCTGTACATTACCAGTCTGCAGTATACTCCCTTTACAAGTTTCAACACCTCGTCCGCAAGCCCCACAAACAACCCGAAAATCAATGTCGGCAGAATAACATCCCACTGTTCCAGGTGCAAAGGCGAAATCATAATCAGACTCCCATTCTCCACCTTTTCCCAGAAAAAGAGAGAAAAAACTTTTGGCGATGTAATCAGCAGCACACTAAAAAGTACGATAAATATCACTCCCACGATACTGTCTCCACGATCTATCATTGCTTTCTTATCCGGTATGCGTGTAAGCTCTTTGGGGCTCCATGTTTTTCCTGCCAGATTCTCCACGGACCATTTCTCTTTCCTTTTCCAGTCCAGCTTTACCTTCTGCCGTTCCATAATGGCAAAAACAAGCGTTACACATCCAAAAGCTCCCAGACAGGATATTACGGCATTTGCTATACCGTTGGCAAGGCAATCCACAAATATTCCGGCAATCCCTTTTACAAATATTTCCATACTTCCATTGATATCACTGTAACCTTTCCCTGCGAAATCCTGCAGCGCAAACTCCAGTAAAAATACCACCGTACTGGCCATCAAAGTCCCAACCAGAACAAGGCGCATAAACCAACGATAAGTGTCATAAGCTTCCGGCCCGATCAAATAATGGGCGTCATCCCTATACTTTCTTGCAAATATTGCCGGATCTCCCAGCTGGGTCAGCACTTCCTCCATGGAACCCTTCTGTTCCAGCATATCGTCAATTAATTCCTGCAATTCCAGCCCAACATCTTCCTGCTGGTCTTTGGGCAGTCGGCTTACGACCTGATATATATACCGCTCCATTAACTCCTGATCCCTCTGCGTCATATTTCCTCCTATTCCAGTTCCGTCTCCACGCTTCCGCGCCCTCTTGCGGGGTAAAATTTCATTCGCTTACAGCGTCTGAAATTTCACCCGGACGCTTTACGCTTGGAGACTGTTCTATTTTCTGCCTTGTCAAAATGCTCATACTCCATAAGGATCTCTTTGCTTTCCTTTGCCGGGTTATTCCAGTTCCGTCTCCACGCTTCCCCGTTCGTTTAACAACCGCTCCATTCCTGCTGCCAACAGCTCCCACTGACTCTTTAATTCACAGTAAATTTGATCCCCAAAAGCCGTGCGGCGATAATACTTTCGTGGTTTCGATTCGCCCACTTCCCATTCGCTGCACAACAATCCCTGCTTTTCCAAACGCCGCAGCAAAGGATACAGCGTATTGGGATCAATGGCCACCCCTTTATCCTCCAGACTCTGTACCAAAGCATATCCGTATCTCGGTTCCTCCATCTGGCTTAAAACACTCAGCACCAAGGTACCCCGCCGCAGCTCAAGCAACAGGCCTGCCAGTAAGTTCTTATCCTCGTCCAAGTCTACCACCACCTTTCCTTCTCGAAATCTACTACTCAATTGTTGATCCATAGTTGCATTATACTGTATGTCATACACCATTGTCAATATGACAATAAATTATTTTGAATTATATTGTATAAAGAGATGGAGATGGCTTTCAATATGGGGGGCGTTATTTGATGGAGATAGCTGCTCAAAAGCCCCTCGATGCTTCCTTTGTCAAGAAAACAGTAAAAATATTCATATGCAATTATTGTGAGACTTGTAACAAAATCCAAAATCCGCTATACTGAAATTAAGCCGGCGGCCAAAAGTCAAAACAGAAACCCAAGAAAAAGAGGAAACATATGCCTGACAGAAAAGCCTTTGAAAATGCCAAAAAGAAAATTATCGGAATCGACAGACAAAGACTGGGCATTGGTACACTCTCTGAGAAAACGGTACATGCCATCCTGAAAAACTATTATGAACCTGACGAAGATAAGCAGGAAATTCCTGTAGAAAATTATGTAGCCGATATTCTTACGAACGGAACGATCATAGAGATTCAGACAAGGCAGTTTAACCGCCTTCGGGATAAGTTGACCGCATTCCTCCCCCTGTATCCTGTAACCATCGTATATCCGATTCCCCGGGAAAAGTGGATTATCTGGATCGATGAAGAAACCGGTGAGTTGAGCAAAAAGCGCAAATCTCCCGTAAAGGGCAACCCCTATATGGTCTTTCCGGAACTATATAAGATCAAACCCTTTTTAAAAGATCCCAATCTGCACTTCAGGCTGGCACTGTTGAATATAGAAGAATACAAACTTCTCAATGGTTGGAGCAGAGACAGAAAAAAAGGAGCAAGCCGCTATGACCGTATTCCCACTGAATTTACGGAGGAAGTGGAAATTGATTGTCCTGCAGATTTCATGCGTTTTGTGCCCTTTGAACTTGAGAACTCCTTTACCTCCAAGGACTTTGCCAAAGCCGCCCATATCAGTGTATCGCTGGCACAAACAGTACTAAATATCCTGTATTTCCTTGATATTGTAAATCGTGTGGGAAAAAAGGGAAACATGTATTTATATGAAATTCAGGAACATTATCATTAACAAAGGAGACCCATTGGATATGAACAGATGTGTTATTATTGGGGGCGCGGGGATTGAAAATTATGACCGCATCCGAACATACCTGCAAGCAGGAGACTATTATATTTTCTGCGACAGCGGACTGTGCCATCAGGACTCTCTGGGCATCACCCCAAATCTGATTGTAGGAGATTTTGATTCTCACCCCAATCCGCATCTTCCCGCAGAAACCATCGTGTTACCTTGTGAAAAAGACGATACCGACACAGTATTTGCCGCAAAAGAAGCCCTGAAGCGAGGTTTTGCGCAATTCCTCTTAATCGGCGTCTCCGGAGCCAGAATGGATCATGCGCTGGGAAACCTTTCTCTGCTTTATATGCTTCATGCCAAGGGCAGGGAAGCAATGCTTCTGGACGATTATTCAGAAATGGAAATGGTTTCTCACAAACCCGTTTTTATTCCTGACTCCTTCGCCTTTTTTTCCCTTTTAAATATCACCGGAACAGCCAGAGGAGTGAATGTGGAACACGCCAAATATCCCCTTCAGGATGCGGAAATTACCTGCGAATATCAGTATGGGATCAGCAATGAAGTGCTGCCAGGCTGTCAGGCAAAAGTTTACGTGCGGGAAGGAACCCTATTATTAATCAAAGTGTATTCTTAAATATTGTCTTGTCCCAATCCCAATATAAGAAAAAAGAAGCCACTCCGACATGCTGCTACCAACGAAAAGGTTCACATAGACTGCTTCCACTCACAGGCCAGCTGGAAGCATACGGAAAACAAAACATAAATTTCCAATCCAATGTGTCACATGAGCCAGAAATCCACATTAATATAGTCACTGTCATCAGTGAGGCAGAAATGGATTGGCTTTCCGTTGTTCTGGAATGTACCGTTTGGCAACCTATTTACTGTTTTATATATTTATCGCCAGATTTAAATATTTAGTGTTTGTGCTATTGACAATCCATTGTATAAATGCTAATATATTAAACAAGTTAGCATAAGAAAAAGCGATGACGGAAACAAGTAGCATATAAGTCGCAGACAGAGAGAGCATCATTTGGTGGAAGATGTTTATGTGGATGATATGTGAAAACCATTCCCCAGCTGTAATACTGAAAGTAGACGTAAGTATTACCGTACACCTGCGTTAAAGGTTAGGATTTGATGGAATCTGAAGTTAAAAATTAAGGTGGAACCGTGCAAAAGCACCCTTAAAGGTACAAAGTTAGTATCTTTAAGAGTGCTTTTCTTATGTGACTGAAAATATTTCATGAAAGGAAATGATAAAATGAAAATTAAAATGAAAGATGGTTCCGTTCAGGAAGCTGGCTTTGAAGAAGAATTGGGCAGAAATGCATTTAGACACACCACGGCACATATTTTGGCACAGGCCGTTAAAAGATTGTATCCAACAACCAAATGTGCAATAGGTCCCTGTATTGCAGAAGGGTTTTATTATGATTTTGACTTCGACTTTCGCTTTTGTGAAGAAAACTTTGCAGAAGTAGAAGCAGAAATGAAAAAAATCATAAAAGAGAATTTACAGCTCAGGCATTTCACGGCAGATCATAAAGAAGCTATGAAAGCTATGGAAGAAAGAAATGAAATATATAAAATAGAAATTTTAAATGAGCTGCCGGAGAATGAAAAAATCAGCTTTTATCAGCAGGGAGAATATTTGGAGATGTGCGCCGGCCCCCATGTGGCATACACCAGCACAGTGAAAGCGTTCAAGCTGCTATCGGTTGCAGGCGCATACTGGCGGGGTAATGAAAAAAACAAAATGCTCACCAGAATTTACGGCACATCATTTCCAAGCGAACAGCTCCTGGAGGAATACTTAAACCGATTGGAGGAAGCAAAAAGGCGGGATCATAGAAAGTTGGGAAAAGAATTAGGCTTATTTGCACTGTTTGAAGAGGGTCCGGGATTTCCCTTCTTTCTCCCAAAAGGAATGATATTAAAAAATCTACTAATAGACTATTGGCGAAATTTGCATGAAAGAGAGGGATATATGGAAATATCCACTCCAATTATGTTAAATCGTCAGCTTTGGGAAACATCCGGACATTGGGAGCATTACAGAGATAACATGTATACAACTTTAATTGATGGAACGGATTTTGCCATAAAACCCATGAGTTGTCCAGGCGGCATGCTGGTATATAAGATGGAACCCCGCTCATATCGTGAGCTTCCTATGCGCATCAGTGAACTGGGATTGATACACCGAAATGAAAAATCGGGTACTTTACACGGTCTTATGCGCGTTCGTTGCTGTACGCAGGACGATGCTCACATCTTCATGACACCAAAACAGATACAGGAAGAGATAAAAGGTGTTGCCCGTCTGATAGACGAGGTGTATTCCAATTTTGGATTCAAATATCATGTAGAATTATCCACAAGGCCAGAAAATTCCATCGGCAGCGACGAAGATTGGGAAATGGCAACAAATGGATTAAAAAATGCATTGGATGATCTCAAGCTACCATATGTTGTAAACCAGGGAGACGGTGCATTTTATGGCCCCAAAATTGACTTCCACTTGGAGGATTCGATTGGAAGGACGTGGCAATGTGGGACAATTCAGTTAGATTTTCAATTACCACAACGTTTTGAAGCAGAGTACATTGGAGAAGATGGAAATAAACATCGTCCAATTATGATACACAGAGTTGTATTTGGTTCCATCGAAAGATTTATGGGTATCTTGATTGAACATTTTGCTGGAAAATTCCCATTATGGCTTTCACCAGTGCAGATAAAAATATTATCCATTTCGGATAAATATATTGATTATGCAAACGAAATTGAAATGACCTTGAAAAGGGCCGGATTTCGTTGCGAAACGGATAGAAGAGCGGAAAAAATCGGCTACAAAATAAGAAGCGCACAGCAAGAAAAAATACCCTACATGCTTATAATTGGAGAAAAGGAAATTAAGACCAACCGTGTTTCTGTCCGTAAAAGAGATGACGGTGATTTGGGCGTAATGACTATGGAACAATTCCTGAACCTTCTTCAAAAGGAAGTAAACTGAGAATCATTTACATTAACTAAATTAATTTGTGATTCATTTCATGGACGCAAAAAGGGGAGGCCGCCTCCCCTTTTTGGTGCTGCGCTGCAAAACAGATTTGGCAGAACAGAGAGAACAGGCAAAGCGGTGTGGGAATTCATCTATTTATCAAAAAGTCCACCACCATCGTGATCCTCATTCCGCTGTTCCTCATCCTGTTTCTCCCTAAAATAATCGAAACCTATCCTGGTGACAATTTATCTCCTGTCAGGCTTTCGGGCAACTATACACAACGAAAAGAAATAAAAATACACTGCTGCGGAAAGGATGGAAACCAAATTCCAATATGGCAAAAACGGCATATTGTCTAATTCTGCACCAGCAAGCAGATAAAAATCCATCATACAAAAAAATATATCTTTCCAACTGCCTCCCAGCAATTCATAGCTAGGCGGCACACACCATGCAAGTTTCACAGCCTTCCATAACAGAACAACCCCTATGCAAGTCCCCAAAACCTGTAACACACTGATACTCAGGCATTTCGTGTCTATACTCCCATTCTGCTTAAAAGCCTCTATTCGTGGAATACACTTCTTCCATTTCCATACCGATCTGCAGCCAAGAAATACTGCATAAGCGCCTGCTATTATCAGCAAGGAAAGAAACCTTTGCCGGAAAATGCCCTTTACCAGATCTATCTGCGTAATCTTAAGTGTTTCTATGGGATACCCCGCTTTCTTCATCACCAATGCCGCATCAGCCAGATTCGGAAACCCACACCATACCTGGCTGATTTCCAAACCTTGAATATCCAAAAGATTCTTTGTGGAATATGGTATATATATTCCCGCTTCTTCCCCGTCCTGCCCTGCCATAATCCCTATGATCCGATAAGGCATTTTATTCAGATACACAGTCTCGCCCACGCATTCCCGGTTCCCAAAAAGTTGAATTGCTGCCGCCTCATTAAGCACCATTACCGACAGCTTCCTGTCTATCTGCATACCGTTAAAAAAAGCTCCTTCCTGCATGTGGGTATTTGTAAAAAATGCATAGTTTTCGTTGGTCAGGAAGACAGGAATTTCCTCCCTGCGGAAACCGTTTGACACATCGGGGTAAACCTGCAGCGTGTAGGTCAGGTCAATCCCCTCCTTTTCAATATTGGCAATGTCCGTTTCTGTAAAAATTTGCTCGTCACACTGGAATGATAATGCATATACCCCGTCCCATACCGCACTCTGCATTTTCAGCCAAGACAACAGGCACGTTCCTGCCGCTCCCACAAGAATAAGCAGCACCAGTAATTTCCTTCCGAATATTCCTTTCATCATGTGCCATCTCCCTCGTAATATACATTGCTTCCATCCCCGATTTCACTTGTCGATGCTATGACGATAAGTTCATCTGTGGGCAGTCCCCTTACTGCACAATAGGCTTCATCTGAATCCAGTAAATCCACGGACATCCTGTGAGCCTTGTATCCTTCCCCCAGCACGCTGTCATTTTCCTGCACTACCAGAACATAATAGCCTACTGCATCTTTGCACAGTGCCGCTGCCGGAATAAGCGTATCGTACAGCTCGCTGTCTTCGCTGATGGCTATCTTCACCCGCTCCCCTGCCAGGGACGCATCTGCACGCCTCACTGTGATATTTACTATATAACCTTGCAGATCCTGGCTCTGATAGCTAAAGATGGATCTGATTTCTCCCTTCACAAATTTGTTCTGATCCACAAGCTCCAGCACCGGAACGCTTTCCATGCTGATATGTTCAAACTGTTCTTCGCTGATAATCAGGCGGCATACCCATTCTTCCGACTTTTCAGCAATCTCGTATAAAACCGTATTCTGCACGGAGGACACATATATCCCTTTGCTGACGCCGATCCATGAGATAATCCCATCTTTATCCGCTTTGACATCAAACATTTCCCCTGTTCCATTCAGTTCAACCCGCATCAAGGTCCGGCCTGTCTTTACCTCATCCCCCACATCCACCAATATCTCCCTTACCTTGCCGTCGATGTCCGCATAGACAGATTCTGTATATGCATAGACAAATTCTGAAGTTCCTTCCACTGTAAAGGAAAGTCTGCCCTGTCTGGGCAGTGCTGCCGTTACCACTGGAAGCCGGTAATTATAAAAGGATTTTGAAAGAAACGTTAGTGCCAGTAAAACAGCAGCTAACACTGCAAATATTTTCTGAAATCTCTTTTTCCATTGGAATACTTCTTGTCCATTTTCCGCCTGATCCATTTTTCATTCCTTTCATTTTTCTATCATATTCTCACAGAACAAAAATTCCGGTGATGCCTTAAAATTCTTATCCCTTACCCTTTCAGCCCCGTAATGGCAATTCCGTTTTTCAGATACTCCTGACCATAAAGCAAAACCAAAAGTACCGGCAGCGCATAGAAACAGGAGCCGGCAAACGCAATTCCTAACTGGCCGCTGTTAATCTTTGCAAGAAAAATGGATAACGGCTGGGCTTCTGAATTTTGTATGAATATCACTGCCTGATCTACCAAATTCCAGTAGTCCAAAAGGGTGAGCATGGCTACTGCCGCTATCCCATGCTTTACCATTGGCAGCACCACCCATAAAAATATCTTTCCATGACCTGCCCCATCCATCTTTGCCGCCTCAATATAAGCATCCGGCATACTTTTCATAAACTGCCGTAAAAGGAACACTCCCAGCGGATTGAAGATACCGGGCAGGATAATGGCAAGGCAGCTGTCCGTAATGCCCATCCAGTCCGCTACGATATAATTAGGCATCAAAGTTACCTGCAGCGGCAAAAGCATAACGATCATGTACAGAAAGAACAGACCTTCCTTCCCCCGGAACTTCAAAACAGTCAGTGCATACGCTGCAGGCGCCGACACCAATATCTGTCCAAGTACAATCGGCGCCACAAGCTTCACGGAATTCCAGAACATATGCAGATACACCGGGCTGTCAAATAACAGGGCGGCATATTGTGACAGCGTTGCCTTTTTGGGTACCACATCCATATCAACATATTCATCTATCCCCAGGCTGCCTGTAGAGTAATTGTTTTCTACTTCTCTGCTTCCCATGAAGGAATTCGTAAAAGTGATGATCAGCGGCATCATGTAAACTACAACAATTACAATAAATAACACATGTAAAACTATTCTTTTCATTGCCCTGATTGTTTTCATCTTATTTCCTTTCTGACGTGCCAGACGAAGAAATCTTTCTCACACTAGAGGGTGTTCGAAAAACCTTTCCCCCAGTCTGTACACCCTATTACGCCTCCCAAATTGAGTCTTGCATCCCACAAGGTGTGACGCACACCCCAGGGAAAGCCTTTTTTAAACACGCTCTAATAATGCAGATTCTCCGATAACTTCCTCTCTGTCCGGAATATGCAGACCACAAACAATACAATGACTATCGTAAGGATATAAGCCGCACTGACCAGCTTTGAGTAATTCAGGGAGCGGAACATATTATTCATATAATGCTGCAGTACATACAGGCTGTCTGGAGGGTACTCTCCTGTCATAATATAAATCTCCTTAAAAACCTTAAATGAATTCACAAATGTCATGATCAGCACCAGAAACGAAGTCGGCGTCAGGTATACATAAGTGATATTTCTGAATTTCCAGAACCTTCCCGCCCCTTCCACATCAGCGCACTCATAATATTCTTCCGGGATGCTGCTTAATCCGCTTATGAACAGGGCCATATTATATCCAATATTTTTCCAGATGAATAGGATTACCATTACCATCATTCCATAACTGCTCTCCAGCCAGTCTATAGCCTCCACATGAAAAATTGACAGAAATCTGTTCAGCGTTCCATGCAGGCCAAAGAAATTTTCCCAGAAAAATTCGGATGTAGCAGAGGGAATCGCCAGCGGTATCAGAAAAGTAAGGCTGAAATAGTTGGAATATACCTTCATTTTCCTGACGACAAAAGCAACACACAGGGAAAGAACCATATTCAGCGGAATGCTGACTGTCATAAACCATGCTGTATTCTTCAGCCCCCTCAAGAAATAAATGTTTTGGAACAGTGCCTTATAGTTCAGCATCCCGCAAAGCTTTCCGTTTACCGGATTATCCACGACAGAATAGGAAAAAGACAGCAAAAACGGAATCAGGTAAAAGAAACAAAACCCTGTCAGACTGATAAGCAGCATCATGCATGGCATCATTTTATTTCGTTTCCATTCTTTTTTTCTTCTCATATACATACTCCTGATCAATTGAAAATTGTGATAATTCCATAAATCCGTTCACCATTTTTTCATCAAACTGATTCTTTTCTTTATTCATTAAAATATTGTTCCAGCTGCCGCTTCAGTCTCCTGGCCGTGTCCTCCGCTGTCTGCTGTCCCGAAAAATATTTACTGTTTTCCTCATCTATTAAATCCGTGATACTTGAATCCAGAGTGTCACAGCCATTGATCTGTTCCATCCAGCTTTCCAGAATTGCCTTGTATTCCGCCTCGCTTCCAAACCCGGCTCCGCCATTGCCCTCTTTGTAAAAAGCATAATAACGCTCTGCTACTGCTTCCAGCCCTTTCCGGCTCACTGCAGGGCCGTGAAAGGAGGGAGACGTCTGCACTTCGTCAGACAGCAGATATCTGATAAATTCCCATGCCAAATCCTTGTTTTCCGATGCACTGTTTATGGCCACACAGGAATTTGATTTCATAAGCGTTCTGCCTTCCGCATCCGTAAGAGGCATACAATGGTTTATTCCGTTTTTCGTATCCATGCTGTAATAAGCTGCCTGCACATCATAATCACATTCTGCAGCAAAATAATATTCCATGTTATAAAAATCAATCTCTGAATCAAAGTAACCATTTTCAGAAAGAGCCTTCACCGACTCCAAAAGCGCAATGTATTCCGGTGAATCCAGGTTTACTTTTTTAGTGCTTCCATCTATAAACCGCCCAATGGAATCTTTGATCAAATAATGGGCGTAGGACACCTCGTTCATCTGTATCAAAAACACATTGCTTTTATCCGTTTCATCCACCAGCTGTTTTGCCAGATCCATTGCTGTCCCAAAGCAGATGCCCTGCATATCACTTTCATTGCCGCTGTGTTCTGACATAAACTCTGCTGAAAACGCCAATGTGTCAAATCTTGCCATATAAGGAACAATATAAGTTTCCCCCCTATCCTCTTTCGCCGCCTGCAGTACGTTCATGAAATAGTTTTCATCATTCAATTCCGGTGTTTTTTGAATATATCCGCTCAAATCTTCAAACACACCCATTTCACTGTATTTTGTAATGGGAAGGAAGCCGGTAACCAAAATGTCTTCCGCCTTACCTGTCATGATCTTTGTATTCAGGTATGTCCGGTAATCTTCCACTGTACTCTCGCCGGAGGATTCCTTATAACTGTTAACGGTCACCTTTACATCAGGAAACCGCTTCATAAACTGCTCCGCGGCAGTATTGAGAAATTCTTCCGCAAACAGACAGGATATGGTTATCTCGCCCTTCATTTCCGGCTGCACATAGGGTACTGCTTCCTGTACATCGGGTGTTTTCACTTGGCCTCCCCAACGCTCCTCTGCCCCTGATACCCCGCTTGCTTCCTGCATCGGAGCATCACTTTGTCCTCCACTGTCTTCCGGTGCAGTTCCATTACCGCATCCACACAAAACAAATGTTACAATGAGCAGAACCGAAAGCAAACTTTTTCCTTTTCTCATAAAATAAAAACCTCCTTGCCAAATCATTTTACAAATGTTTGTAAAATAGTTTAGCAAGGAGATGTCTCATACCTTCGTCTGTGATGTGTCAAAACTGTCAAACTTATCTTTCTCTTTTTATACCTTACCCAGCCAAAAATCTATCACAATAACAGGATCCTGATTCTTAACAGCAATCTGATATTCTTTTACCGCTGCGTAGACAAGTCCCCCTGGCATGACTTCACAAAAATCATTCTTAATCAGACCTGCAGTTCCTGTATTTCCTCTGTCAATGAATGGAAATGCAATCTTCAGCATTTCTTCATAGCTGTATTCATTTGATACTCTGTCACTTTCTTTCATGGAAAGACTGGCCCTCCATATTTTCCCACTGGAAGCATGCACCGTAAGGCTAACCGCCACATTGTTCTCCGTATACTGAACCAGCCAGCAGCTAAGCAGGCTATCGTCAAAATCAACCTGGGTATCCAGAGTACACAGTCTCGCAGCAACTTTATCAAAATCACATTCTGCCAATCCCTCCGGGACAATGCCGCATTCCGCCATGACTGTGATCCACTCTTTTCCTGTCTCAATCGCCTGTTCCATATTCATTTGTCCCTTTTGGGGTTCATGTGGCAGCTCATTTGCTCCGCTTTCCCAGACAGATAACACCTCCGCCATTATCTCCTCGGATAAGGACTGCCCTTCAAATAAAATACCTTCCGCCAAATCCCCTCCCGTTTCCCCCGGCTGATTGGATGAAAAAAGTGAGGTCTCCCCTGGCTGCAAGGCGGACGGCATTCCAGTCCGCCTTGCAATCCGCCCGGTTCTGTCAAGAAATTCTTCCTGTTTCTGAAGAAGCAATGCTTCTGTCAGAAACCATCCGCCAATCACAACTCCAAACGACAACAGAAATAGTACAATCAGGACATATGGTTTGCTTTTATTCATGTTTAGTCTCCAAAACAAAATTTAATCTCCTCTGCATTTCAGACATAGCCTCACACTTGTCCCGTTCCTGCCGTCACTTTCAAATTCCAGTCTGCTTCCATGTATCTGTGCTATTTTATCCGACAAGGCAAGACCGATTCCTGCGCCATGCTGCTTCCTGGAACGTGACTTGTCCACCATGTAAAACGCTTCTGTGATTCTCTTTATCTCCTGCCTTGGTATGCCGTTTCCATCATCCTTCACCTGCATGGTAAAACAGGTTACTTCCGCCCTTTTTTCCACAATCCCTGTTACCTGAATATGTTTTGCTCCTGCTTTTATGGCATTATCCAACAGATTCAGGAACAGCGTTTTAAACAGGTCATATTCCACCTCGATACAGGCAAGCTCCACAGTACAATCCAGCAAAACCCCTTTTGTATCCATAAGATACTCCACATCAGCTGTAAGCTCCTGAAACAGAATGTCTGTCTTTACTTCCTGCAGACAGAAATCCTTATGATTTAATATGGTCAGATCCATCAGCTTCAGCGACAGGGCTTCCAAACGCATCCCCTCGTTCCAGATATACCATGCCGCTTTCTTCTGTTCCTCCCTGGGAAGTTCCTTTTTATATATCCGGTCTGCATAGCCGATAATGGAAGTCAGGGGAGTCTTTAACTCATGTGCAAAGTTGGCGACAAAATCCTCTTTCTGCCTTGCACTATCTGAAAGCTCCTGTACCTTTTCATCGACAGCCTCTGCCATCCGGTTAAAATTCCCCGCAAGCTGGCTCACCTCGTCACTGCCGCTCTCTGCCACACGTTCCCCATAATTTCCCTCTGCTATTTCCTTAGTAGCCGCCGTCAACTGCTTGATTGGTCTGGTTATAAAAAAGGAAATACAAAAAATCAAGAAAATGCCTATGCCCACTGCTGCCACATATACAACCCCAAATTTCCTTATGATCTGTGCCTGCTGGTCCTGAATTTTTTCCACGTCAACTCCTGTTATGAGATATACACTTATCTCCCCATGGGCAACTATTCCTGTGGTCAGAAGAAATGTTCTGTTGTTGATCTTCATAAACCGATAGTTTACCATATCCTGTTCTGCTTCTGAAAACAGTACGGAAAGCTCTGTTTTAGCAGGAAAACCGGAAAACAGCACGGAACCGTCTGCTGCCAGAAAAGCCACCGTGCCATTCATGTCCGAAGCCATGCTGCTAATGTCATACTGCCCGTCCGCCGCACCTTTAAACCAATCCTCCCCTCTGGTGATCAGGTTGGCCTGCACCACAAATTTGTTATACTGGTACTGTTCTATGGCTCCCTCAACTTCCCTTTCCATGGTAACCTCATAGAAATAGGAAATAAGGACATATCCGCCAAAAAGAAACATGACACTGAAAAATATCATAATGGAGACTATGATCTTTGCTCCTAATTTCATAAAATCAGTCCTCCAGACGATACCCTATCCTGAATATGGTCTTTATATGCTCCTCCCATCCCAGTTTCTTCCTCAGCCTCTGGATGTGTGTATCCAGCGTTCTGGTATCCCCCAGGAAAGGCTCCTTCCATACTTTCTCATACAGCCTGTCCCTGTGCTGTGCCGCATTCTTATTCTGCATCAGTTCCACCAGCAGGTCATATTCCTTTACTGTCAGATCCACTTCTTTCTCATTCTGGAATACCTTTCTGCACTCCAAATCTACTATGACATCCGCAAAGGAAAGCTCTTTCCGGTTTTTCCCATACCGCCGCAGCACGGCTTCCATACGGGCAAGCACTTCTGCGCTCTGGAAGGGTTTTGCGATATAATCATCTGCCCCCATTTTCAGCCCGTGTATGCGGTCGCCTACCGAGCCTTTTGCTGTCAGGAAGATGACAGGGATATCCATGGGTTTGATATATTCCAGCAGTTCATAGCCGTCTATTTCCGGAAGCATGATGTCTAACAATATGAGATCAAATTCCTGCTTTTCTTCCAGCAGATCCGCTGCAGCTTTCCCATCATGGGCACATACACACTGATACCCCTCATCACTCAGATCCATATATAGCAAATTGGCGATTGCCGCATCGTCTTCTACAATCAAAACATTCATCCCAAAACCTCCAATATATTTATTGTAGCAAATAGATGTGTCAGAGTTGCGAATTTTTCCTATCTCTCCAGATTATTTATGAACATACTGCATATCTCCGTCATCACCCAGATGCTGACGACGGCGCTCTCCAACAAGCTGAACTTCTTCACGCCCACCGCGGTCGAGGCCACGGACCTCGCCGTCCGGATCGTAACGCCGGACCTGCGGGGCCTGAACTACTGCCGGCGCACAGCCCCGCTGCTCATGGATACGAAAGGGAACGAACACTGCCTCGCGATTGGAAAAGAGTATCGGATCCGAACCGGACTCTCCTCCCCCGGATGAAGAGCAAAAAGCTGCATAATATCCTTTATTGTCCACATAAGAAAAAAATCATTCAATTTGAATGATTTTTGCTGCATTTTGCTTCAATTATACTGTGATGGAGGCAGAAAGGAAGTGATAGCATGACTACAGTAAGCCTTCGATTTGATGATGAAATGAAAAGGCAGCTTGATTTTTCTTAACTATCAGAGAAACTGCTTAAATACATATATGCATCTTCCAAAGATATCTCCGTTCTGACGGCGTTTGTTATATCAGGATTGCTCTTGGAAATAAACTTAACCCTATATCCTTCTTCCCCGTAAACACTGTTTACAATACTATAACTGTTTTTTAATTCTTCCATTTCTTTCTCATCTTTTACAACTTTCTGGAACACATGACCATCGGCTGCTTTCATCATATCCGCCAAAGTACCTTGATATATAACTTTTCCTCTCTTTAACACTCCAAGTTTAAAGCAAGTTGCACTCAAATCTTCAACCACATGAGTGGAAAAAAGAACAATTTTATCTCTGGAAAAATCGGACAATAAATTTCTGATTCTTATTCTTTCTTCAGGATCAAGTCCGGTAGTTGGCTCGTCCACTATGAGCACTTTGGGAGCTGTTAGCATCGCCTGCATCAAGCCGACTCTTCGCTTCATTCCCCCGGACAGCTGCCTGTTCTTTTTGTTCTGATGCTCATGCATATGGGTTTGTTCCAAAAGCATATCTATTCTTTCTTTTCTCTCCCCATTTTTTAACCCGCACAGGCCGCCCAAATAGTCCAGAGTTTCTCTCACGGTCAGAGACGGATACAGCCCCAATTCTTGCGGAAGGTATCCAATCAATTTTTTTATCTCTTCTCTATTTGCCGCACAAAGCTTCTGTCCGCAGACGGTAACGCTACCCTCTGTAGGTTCAAGCAACGTGGTCAGAATCCTCATTAACGTCGTCTTTCCGGCTCCGTTCTCTCCCAAAAGGCCAAAGATTCCTTCACCAATTTCAAAGCTGACATTATCTAATGCTTTATTCTCCTTAAACTTCATAGATACATTTTCAATCGTAATGTTCATGAGTTATTCCTCCTGATATTTCAATATTCAATGTTTTCTTTGCGCCCAAACATTGTACTATAATACGACGATTTTTGCATCAGTTCATATTGGCTTATCCGCATGCATCAACAATGTTGGTTAATCTATGCGTTATCAAAATAAATATCTTCCCTTTAATGTTCTCAGCCAAATTATCCAGCAGCTTGCGTTCCGTTATCTGATCAAGCGCTGAAGTGGTCTCATCCAAAACCAAGATGGGGTATCCTTTAAAAAGTGTTCAGGCAATACAGATTCTTTGTTTTTTGCCTTCCAAGCCAAAGCACTACCCACTAACCTTTATTTGATTTTTTATCAATTAATGATGTCCCCATAAACAAAAACAACATCCCGACAACTATCGCCGTCACCTTTCCTATATACCAATCATCTTTGACACCATATGCAAAGAAATTGAACAAAGCAGGCAAGTTTAAAGCCACGGTCGAAGTCAAAATCATCCAAGCCACAATGCCTATTCCGATTCCCACGCCCAGATTACTTGATAGATTCACACAAAAAAAACTTATGGCACCAAACAAAAACATTACCGCCACTACTGAAAAAAAAGCCTGAATAAACATAGTCCCCGCTTCTTTACCAACATACACATGCAACCCTTTAATTGAGTAGCTTGCAAAGCAGATGCCTATCATACACGTTAGAAAAAGAAATCTTACAATCAATCTTTTTAAAATATCCGCCGTTTTTCTTTTGTTTGGCAACAAATTATAGACTTCGGCAGTTTTTTGCTGTAATTCAATATAATAAACGTTTGAAAAAGTGATCACTGCCAAAAAACTAAAACATCTGTCCAAAATAACCCCAACATCCTCATACGTGTTACATCCGAACAATATCGGAAACATAATCGAAAACATAATCACCGGGATACTGATATACCAAGGAAGAGATACCTCAATGTAAGTTTTTATTTTTCTTAATAATGAATATTTCATAATAGTTTTTCGTTATACCCTTTTCTTTTCCCATAATACTATAGCCAGTATCACCACCAAAGCGCCCAAAACAAGAAGCCCTATCTGATTGATATAAAATTGATCTGCCATTTTCGTCTCGAAAAACAATTCGGGATATCTGATCAAAATCGCACCCGGACGATGCATATATCCATAAGATCCTTCAACATTTTCTATTCCAGCATTCGAATACACAATCTGGATAAATATAATCGGAATTGCCGGAAAAGGCGACTTAAAAACATTGCTCAAAAGAAGAAAAACTGCGGGAAAAAAAACAATGCTCGGAGTCAGTGACCAAAGCGTATATTTCCATATTCTCATAGTATTTATAGTAAAATCGAATCTGTCTTTGCCAAAAAAAATAATGCCCTGAAACACAAGTGTTATTAGCAAAACTGCTGCCAAACCAATAAATATGCTGCCAAGAGCCTGCGATAAAATATACTTTCTGCCTGATATAGGCTTGGTATGAAGAAGCTCATAGATATCTTTATTACTATCCGAGCCAAAATAGAACGGATAAAGAATCAGACAAAAGAACACAAAAATAGTTCCCAAGTAATCCGCATACTTGCGCCCCATAAAATCCATGTAATCTTCCCTGCTCAAGGCACCTTTTATATACTCATTAACTTCTGTTACAGTTCCCAATTTTTTCCCTCGCATGTAAAAGTAGCGGGAAACATCTTCCACAAAAGGACATTCCTTATTTAAATAATCTATCGCATCCCGCATCTCCATTTTACGTGCGTTATTGCATAATTCCTCTATCTGAGATTCATCCCTTCCAATTGCTTCTACCAAATCTTTTCTAAATCTAAGCAGTCCGTCATCGAACCTTTCTTCTTCCGTCATCGGTATGTACCCATCCATCACATCCGCGTCTCCGATAAGGGCTTCTTCAAGAGGCTTTATATGCGAATCATCGGAAAAGTAGTTTATTTTCAGATACCCACCGCACTGCATATATACAAATACTAACATCGCTATTATGCCAATATAATATATTGGGTTTTTCATAATGCGAAACATTTTACTCTTAATGACAAAGCACATATTATGCCCCCTTGCGTCTCTGCTTTCTTTTCTTTGTATAATACATTATCCACGATGAAAAGTTCTGTGTCAAGGACTGTTTTTTTCTTTTTCTGGAACTACGAGACGGAACACCGGCGCAGGAAATGGTCCGGAATGCCTCCCTGGATCAGCAGGCAATCCAACATAAATCCCCCGATGTCCACCGTGATGACCTTATTGAATTCCGCTATCCTCTGGCAGTGATAACATATATTCCAAAAACCAAGTCCTCTAATCCCAGGTTTTCTTTTGAGACAAAAAAGAAAAGCATTGAAAACCTAAGAATGAAATCTTTGGTTTCAATGCTTTCCAACGTCCCCGAGACGACTTGAACGTCCGACCTATCGCTTAGGAGGAAAACTTATACCTTGTCCTACGGTTACCTTACACATCTTTTCATGCTCTTTTATATCTAAAGTGTCCTCGTAGAACCCAGCTTATTGTGCTTTTTTATTGCATATTGCACAATTTTATCTACTACTATCCACTTTCATCAAATTAGCAAAAAATTAGCAGAAGCCGTTTTTAGGAACGTCGATTAGCAGAAAATTAGCAGAATCACCATTTGATTTCTATGCTGATTCATGCAAATCAATTCAAATTTTAAAGTCTATATTTTGTTGCGGATGTGTACTCAGACGGAAAGCCCTGAGCTGCATCGGATAGTCTCATTCTATCACAACCCACACCGGCT
>CAJTPN010000023.1 GCA_910578185.1 uncultured Acetatifactor sp. | reverse complement strand
GTACATTGCAAACCAGCTGAAAGAGGATCACGAAGCGGACCAGATGACCCTAAACGAGTATATCGACCCGTTCACGGGTGAGCCGGTACAAAAAGGCAGTAAGAAGTAAAGCCCCTGAAAGGGGAAGCCAGTGAAGAAAGCCATCGCAAAAGGCTTTTAAAGCTGGCAGGAAGTAGTAGGCAGTAAAAAAGCCCTTTAGGGCAAGCCTGAGAAAGAAGTGCGGTTGGCAGATCCATCGGGCGCCTTCCGGGCGCAAGTCGGTAAAAGCCCCTTATAGGGGCAGTGCAAGCCACCGGCTAAGCCGGTGGTCTTGACTTAAAGACAATAGAATTTTGCGAAGCCGGGATTCTATTGTTTTTTTACTTAATTACTGCCCAATACCCTTTTGAGATTCCGTAGAATGATTCAGTGAGCTTTTTTTCTGCTGAACAAAACACATCCTGCCACACAGGCGGTCCCCAAGACAAGAAGCCAGGGAGTAAAGTTGCGTTGGCCTGTTTTAGGAACGGAATCATATTCGTCGGAGGGCGTTGACGAAGGCTGTGAAGTCTGTTGAGGTGCAGGAGGAGTCACAGGTGCAGTTCCCTGGGTAGGTGTCTGGCTGTAATGCTCCTCAGCAGTTTGAAGGATACCATCCTGCAGGCTGAAGGTGTTTGCAGCAAAATTATACAGATTGTAATCATAAATATTGTTTTCAAAGTCAATATGGGAGAAATGTCCCACCGTTCCGCTGCATCCAATATTGGAGTGTGTCTCTTCATCCCCGGAAATAAAGCGCAGGTCTTTCACGTTTTTGTTAAAGTTGCAAAAAGATTTCTCATAAACGTACGCTGTAGAGACGTTGCCGTTGATAGAACAGGAACTTCCGGAAAGCAGGAAGCATTCGTCTATATCCCCTGACTGGATGATGAGAAAGGAGGGACTTTGGGTCACGGTCAGATTGCTCAGACGGGCATTTCCCAAGTCCAGCTTGGGATCTTCATCGGTGGTGACATCACAATAAACTGCTACGATATCCCCGTCCTTCAAGGGAATGACATCCACTTCCCTGTAATAGTTGGGATCTTCAAATTCCGAAGAATCGGTTCGATATCGCCAATCTTTCGTATCCTCCATATACTTTACGGTGTAAGTGACCGGTTCGGCGGCAGATGCCTTCAACGGCACATTCAGAGGAGCCAACAAAAGTGCGGTTGCTGCCAGCATGGTAATCATGTTTTTCATTTTTTTCATAGTAAAACCTCCTTTTGCCATTTTTTAATTGCTCTTTGGTTCGTCATTTTCCGCGATCGGCAGGTAGATGTCGCCGCTTTCCACTTCCTTGGCAACAACGACGAATCGGCCCTGTTCCACATGATAGGTGCAGGTGGACAAGGTCAGGAAATGATCTCCGAATTCAGCGCTGACGCCCGTGTCGTAAAGTGAAAGAGCCTTAATATTTTGATAAAAGTCATCAAATTCCTCTTGGGTGTTGGCCTGAAAAAAATTGTAGTACTTAAAGACCTTATCTGACTTTTTGAAAACCTGTGAACGAAATACGGCAATTACCTGATAGTTGCGCTGCAGTCCGTCCGTATAGAGGACGATATCCTTATGCTCCTCAAAAAAGTCTTTGTTTTCGTAGTCCTTCAAATGGCCGAACATGGCTCCCGATTTCATATTATGCCCGTGAATAATTAAATTAGTCGTCAAAGGGTCAACGCAGCTGTCAGCGTCAAGGATCAGGCTGCCGTTGGAATTATCTTTTTTGTTAAAATCACGATAAAGATAATATTCTTCATCGTCAGGGGTCCACATTACGGGGTAATCAATAACAGTTCCCGGTACCTGAATCCATGCCGCCATATCGCCGTTTGCAAGAAAACTGTCACGATAAGGATTTGTCAGAGGGACAGGAGTGGGCTCCGGCGTGGCAGTTGGAACAGGAGTGGGTTCTGGTACCGCAGAAGGGGAAGGCAGCGATGTATCCGGCGGCATCTGGGTTGGTGCGGCCGGAATCGTGGTGGACTCCGGATAGGACGGAGTGTCCTTTAGATTTTCCGCAGCCTGCCGCAATTCCTCTAAGGCATCCTGACAGCGTTTATCGTCGAGCCACTGACGTATTCCAAAGAAAGCGATAAGGATGAAACACACTACGGCGATGCCTGCCAGCACAGCCGAAATAATTTTTTTTGTCTGATTCATAATCTGATACCTTTCTCTGATTTTATATTAGACGAAAAAAGGGTACAATGCAACCGTTTCAAAAGGTTTTAAAGAAAAATTAAGGAACGTAACAGTTTAGACAGGTCATGTAACGGCTGCCGGGGACCGCAGCGCGGAAACAGATGGGGCAAACCATGAATGGAAGGATGGAGTGTGAATATACATAAAATAAATGAAAAAAATGGTAGGGATAAAGATGAGCAAATTACAAAGCAGGCTGCTGACGATTCTCATGACGATTCTTCTTCTGGCCTCCATGGTATATGTGGGACAGGAGGCGGCGTCCTATGTCACGGGAAAGACCATCGATGTGGGTGAGGAGAAATGGTGTGTGGTTATTGACGCGGGGCATGGGGGAGACGATCCGGGAAAAGTGGGAATCAACGGTGCAAAAGAAAAGGACATCAACTTACAGATTGCCATTCTGGTAAAGCAGTTTTTGGAAGAAAATAACATTGAGGTTGTGATGACAAGGGAATCCGACGAGGGGCTTAATGATGCAAATGCTTCCAATAAAAAGGTTCAGGATATGAAACGACGCATTGAGCTGATAGATCAGGCGAAACCGATGATGACGGTCAGCATACATCAAAACAGCTATCCGGAGGAGTATGTTCACGGGGCACAGGTATTTTATTATGAGGGCAGTACCCAGGGAGAACAGCTTGCGGATTGTATTCAGACACAGCTGGTTGAAAAGGTGGATCCGGATAACACACGGCGGATTAAGGCCAATGACAGTTATTATCTGTTGAAAAAGACGGACGTTCCCATAGTGATTGTGGAATGCGGCTTCCTCTCCAACAGCGCCGAAGCGGAAAAACTCTGTACACAGGAATATCAGGAACGGGTGGCATGGGCCATACATATTGGAATTTTGCGGTATTTGAACCAGACGCATTAGGCCCTGCATCCGGCCGGAAACGCTGTCAAAATGGTACGCACAGCGTTTCCAAAGGCCATAAGAAGCACTATGATTGCAAAGATAAACGCACAAGGTCACATATTTTATCCAGGGCTGTCTCCGAAGGGACTGTCTCCGTAAACTGCCTGTCTCTGGAAAGGATTTCCACTGTCCCTGCCGCTACATTGCGGGGACTGACGATGATCCTGTAAGGGACGCCCAGCAGATCTGCATCGGAAAACATAACGCCTGCGCTGACACTGCGGTCGTCATAGATGACTTCCACACCCCTGTCCTGAAGCTGGTGATATAAGTGGTCGGCACATGCCTTGACCTCAGGATTGTCAGATCGAACCGCACACAGATGGATCTGCCATGGCGCAATGGACATGGGCCAGATGGGACCATATGAATCATGATGTGCCTCACAGACCGCGGCTGCAAGCCTTCCCACGCCAATACCATAACACCCCATGATGGGATATTGTATGTTTCCCTCTTTGTCGATAAAGGTCATATGCATGGAACGAGTATACTTTGTGCCCAGCTGAAAGATATTACCCACTTCTATACCTCGAAAGATATGGATTGTGGGTTTGCCGCAGACGGGACAAATGCCGTTTTCCTGTATCTTGGCAAAGTCATGGTATTTCGCGTTTGCCACGTCCCGCTGCATATCCAGACCTGTGTAATGGTATCCGGGTGTATTGGCGCCGCAGGAAAGATTATTCTTTCCCTCCAGTGACCGGTCATACAGTACTGTAAAATCACCGCCCAGATCAACGGGACCGATGTAGCCTGCACTCAGGCCGCAGGACTCGGTGATGACGGCAGGGTGAATGTCATATCCGAGATAATTGGTAAGCTTTGTCTCATTTACCTCCAAGTCTCCCCGAAGGAACAAAACGATATAACGGTCATCAGTGTTTCGCTGATAGATGACGGCTTTGCAGGAAGCGGATTTGGCGCACCCAAGAAACGTACACAAATCTTCAATGGTTTGTATGTGTGGTGTGTGAACCTTTTGGAGCGGTTTAGAAAGATCTTCTCTTTCGGAGCGGACAATACATTCTGCAGCTTCCAGATTGGCCCGATAGTCACAATCGCTGCAAATGGCGATGGAATCCTCCCCAATGGGAGTTAACAACATGAATTCATGAGAGATATTGCCCCCCATCATTCCCGAATCGGAAGCTACGGAGATGACTTGGGGAAGTCCTGCTCTTTTGAAAATCCGTTCATAGGATTTGTGACACTGAGCATAGTATGCCTCCAAATCTTCCTGACTTGTGTGGAAGGAGTAGGCGTCTTTCATGGTGAATTCCCGCACGCGGATAAGACCGGCTCTCGGTCTTGCCTCATCCCGAAATTTAGTCTGAATCTGGTACACCATAAAGGGATATTTCACATAGCTGCTTCCGTATTCCCGGACCAGCGAGACGGCTGCTTCCTCGTGTGTCATGCCCA
Source organism: uncultured Acetatifactor sp. (assembly GCA_910578185.1). Taxonomy (GTDB): domain Bacteria; phylum Bacillota; class Clostridia; order Lachnospirales; family Lachnospiraceae; genus Acetatifactor. The sequence goes on along the minus strand of CAJTPN010000023.1, from coordinate 44,145 downwards.
GAACGAGAGGAGCGCTGTTGCGGTCTTGAAAGCGTACCAGTTCGCTGCCGATGCTTTCATATCGTCCGGATTGCTGCCAGAGTGAGGCGGGCATTACCACAGGAAGCTGTACCTCCTGGCCGTCTATGGCGTCCATTTCTTCGCGAAGAATTCGTTCGATTTTTTGGGTTATTCTCTTTAGAGGCAGCAAGGATGAGAAAATGCCGTTGGCCACATACTTTAAATAACCGCCCCGTATGAGAAATGCGTGGCTGTCAACGATACAGTCTGCCGGTTTCTCACGGAACCGCTCCCCTGCAAGTTTGCTTAGTTTCATAAAAGATACCTCCATTTTTCTCTTCCGCAGCATGAAAGAGTCAGTGCCGCAGAATGGTTTGATTTGAACACAAAAAAGCCCCGGACCGATCATAAGATCAGTCCAGGGCGAACAAGAACAAGTCCGTGGTACCACCTGAATTCGGATAAAATCCGCTCTCTTAGGCACGGGAACGACAAATTATTTACCTGTTCCGATGCCATATCTCTGTAACGGGAGAAATCCGGTAACGCTTACTGAAAACAGATTCGTTCGGCGCACAGCTCAAAGAGGGGTTGGGCATCTTGTCAATAAAGGCTTGCACCAGCCGCCTTCTCTCTGTAAATCCAAGATGCTTACTGTTTCTTTTCGTAGCTTTTGTGTTCGATTTTCGTAATTATAATATGAAACAGGGAAAAAGTCAAGCAACAGTTCAATGATCTGTCCGAACGGTTACCGTATCCGGTTTCCGCTTTGGTTGACATGAAAATTCTTCTATCATATAATAAAAAGTATAACAAGTCAGACAGCTTTCCCTGCGGTAATTGTCAGGTTTTCAACCTAAATTGCAGCAGCAGGGAAAAATATTCTGAAAGAGAAATGGAACATCAGATGAAAAGAAACAGGTTTTTGAGAGCTCTAAGGAGAAGCTTTATGGTGGTGTCAGGCACGGTTTTTATGGCGTTGTTTGCTCTGGTGGGAGTGGTTTACGTGATCCTCTGCGGGCCTTCAAAGAGTGCGCAGGAACTGCTTACCCGGTCTTTGAAGGAGACCAGCGCGGTGGGATTTATACCGGATTTGTTTCTTCCTGCGGAACGGGTGGAAGAGATTATGAGTGCCGGAACCGGTGAGATTGAAGCTGCGGAAGTGGACACATCTCTGGTGACGATATCTGCGTCCAGAAAGGAGTCGGATGGGGAAGAAATGGATTCTAAGGATGGGGAAACCTCCAAAGGAGCAAACGGCGTGGAGTTTGTGGAGATTACCGGGGCGTCTTATCGGGGCATTCTGATGATTGTGGAAGACCCTTCCAGGCTCTTTGTGGGGGTGCCGGATACGTTTGGAGAAAAGGGGCTTACGCTTGAGGCCATGATTGCAAAATATGATGCGGCGGGGGGCATCAACGGAGGAGGATTTTACGATCCTGACGGCAGGGGAACCGGCGGCACGCCAGATGGGATTGTGATTACCGATGGAGCGCTTATCTGGGGAGAGGAGGGAACCATGTCCACCGTGGTGGGATTTGACAAAGAAGGGATCCTCCAGGCAGGCTATATGTCGGGCAGGGATGCCCTGGACCGAAAACTGCAATGGGCCTGTAGCTTTGGGCCTGTGCTTGTGGTAAACGGCGAATCCGTGAGTAAAGACAATAATCTTGCAAGCGGCGTCAATCCCAGGACTGCCATCGGGCAGCGGGCGGATGGTGCGGTGCTGATGCTGGCGGTGGACGGAAGGCAGATCACAAGTCTTGGCGCTACCCTGGAGGATATCATCGGTATCATGCTGGAACAGGGAGCCGTGAATGCGGTTAATCTGGACGGGGGGTCTTCCACACAGATGATATATAACGACGAAACATTGAATGTGAATGCTTCCGTGAGAGGCCCCCGTGCGCTGCCCACCGCATTCCTGGTAAAGTAAGCGGGGGAGAACATAGATGAGGAATGAGAAAAAATCTTCCAGGCATTTTGGTTTTGCAGAGAGGCCTTCCAAGAGAAGGACGGCGCAAAGAAGAAAATTTGCCTTGGGATTTACTCTTTATATGTTGTTTCTCTTTTGGGTGGTATTGTTGGGGCTTGCGCTGCTTTGGCGCAGGATGGAGTCTTACGAACGATCCCGTCCGGAACATAGCATGGAAGCGCTGCTGGCCGGGGCAGACCACACATATTGGAGAGAATTTCTGCTGGTACAGGGCGTGAGTGAACGTTTTATAAATCAGCTTGACCTGGATGAGGTGAGTTTTTATAAAAGAATGGATCTGTATACCGATGAGACCCCTGTTTTCGGGGTACGGTTTGGGGCTGAGGACATGCTTCTGGTTCACCTTAGAGTGGGGGAAGAAATTTCCTTTGGAGATCATTTGTGGGAAGTAGCTTCCATGGAGACGGCAGACAGCGGTCTCTGTGTCTATGTGCCGCAGGGTGCGGTGATTCGGATTGACGGAGAGGCAATTGACGGAGATTGTCTTGTGGCGGAAAACGCCAAGGAACTGAACCTTGGAATTTTTGATCGCAATCGGGAGGATATTGTCGGTCTTTCTAAATACGAAATCAATCATAGTTACGACACGGAAGGATTGACTGTCACGGACAGCGAAGGCAACGTGCTGGATATGTCCTACTGCGTTGGGAATTCCTGTTACTATGCGCCGCTTATGGAAGATTACCGGATTTTGGTTCCGTCCGGAAGTATTGTCACGGTAAACGGTATCCTGCTCACAGAGAAAAACGCCCGGATTGAAACCGTGAGCGATGAGGATTTTGAGGGGATAGAAGATTTCATTCCATTCGTTCCGGGTTGGGACAGGTATCATGTGGAAGGCTTGATTTTGCCGCCGGAAGTGAAGGCGGAAACCAATAACGGAAAACAGCTGGAATGTACGGTGAGGGGCGGCGAGTACCAATGTGAAAGGAAGGATGAGATTCCAGAGGACTTTTCGGATTATGTCATGACGGTATTTGACGCATATATTGCTTACAGCGGCAATCGCAATGGAGCGCTTTCGGAAAATTACGAAAGATATCTTTCCTTTCTTGTACCGGGGTCGGAGGCGGCGGAACGGGCGGCAATGGCGCAGAGATCCCTGAAGTGGGTCAATGATAGGGACACCAGGCTAAAGGATGCCGAAATTGCGGAATATACGTCGTATTCGGATACGCTGGCCGCCTGCCGGATACGCTTTACCCTGTCAGGTGATGACAGGGAGAATGCCAATGGGTATCTGTTTATTTTTGTCAGGGATAAAGGAGAATGGAAGGTTGTGAGAATATTGAATAAAACTGCCTTTATCACATTGTCCCATGGGACGGCGGAAATGTCGCCCAATTCGATGGCGGCGTATGCCGCCGTTTTGTGTCGTGTCCCTCGAAAGTAACACATTTTGATCAAGATGGCCCTCAGGTGTTGGCAGATGCGTAAGAGGTAAAGTAAGTATGGAAAACTATAGGAAAGGAATGGAAAGAAAATGGACATGGAGGCGGACTGGGCTTGCATTGCTGCTGATCAGACACATGAATAGGGATGACTCCTGATGACTGCTGATACAGGGTGGTTTTTGCTTGACATTTCTCAAAGAATAGTTACAATTAGGATAAAAACACAATTCGCACAGGGGGAAGGGGTATGGAGGCGATGAGGGAAGCGCCCAAAGCCATCTTGTTTATCGGTCTGCAGGCAAGCGGCAAATCAACTTTTTATCAACGAAAAATGTCGGAATATATTCATATCAATCTGGACACGCTGCATACGCGGAATAAAGAAAAACAGTTGCTGGAGGAATGTCTGCGTAATGGAAATTCCTTTGTGGTAGACAACACGAATCCGACTGCGGCGGAACGGGAAAAATATATTCATGCCGCCAAGGCCCATGGTTTTTTTGTGGAAGGGTATTATTTTCAATCAATTCTTGCGGATTGTATTTTGCGCAACCGTAACCGGGAAGGGAAAGCCTGTGTTCCTGACAAGGCCATAGCCGGTACTTCAAACCGTCTGGAACTGCCTGATTTGGAGGAAGGTTTTGACAGACTTTACTTTGTCAGAATGGAGCGGGATGGGTTTGCTGTGGAACCATGGAGGCATAACGGAGCGATATAATAGCAGGGGATATATTGCAGTGCATTGTGGAAGCTTGCTGCGTCAGTCAGCCGGATTGGCCTTCGTATCGCATGGCGGAAAGGAGCGGAAATGAATTTCGAGGAATTGGACAGGAAGATGCGGCGCTTTGAACAGTCGCTGGATCAGATTATATGGCCGGAAATCTATATGGTGGCCCGGGCGGACGGCCGAAATTTTACCAGGCTTACCAAGGAGACCTGCCAGTTTGAGGCTCCCTTTGATGTCATTTTTAGAGACGCTATGGTGGAAACCACAAAACATTTAATGGAATGCGGTTTTCGAATTGTTTATGGATATACGCAAAGTGATGAGATCTCCCTGCTGTTTCACCCGGACGACAATACATTTGGGCGCAAAACCAGAAAAGTCAATTCCGTTCTGGCAGGGGAGGCAAGTTCCTGCCTGTCCCTTGGCTTGGGGGTGTCCGCCTGTTTTGACTGCAGGGTAATACCGCTGCCCAACCGGGAATGCGTTGGGGATTATTTTGCCTGGAGACAGGAAGATGCGCACAGAAATTCCCTGAATGCACATTGCTACTGGATGCTTCGAAAAAAGGGAATTTCTCCCACGGAAGCCACAAAGGAGCTGCAGGGAAGATCGGTCTCCTGGAAAAACGAATTGCTTTTTTCGGAAAATATCAATTTTAACGATCTTCCCTCATGGCAAAAGCGGGGGATAGGGTTGTATGATGTCACATATGAAAAAGAGGGCTATGATCCCATCAGGGAGCGGACAGTGGTTGGCACAAGGAGACGGCTTACAGCGGATATGGAATTGCGGACCGGGGAAGAATACAGGGAATGGGTTTTGGGGTTCCTGACGCAACAGAGTTTATAAAATGAACGTATTTCCAATTTTGACCATTTATTCCACCCTTAATGATGCATAAACCAAGAAAAACGGGAAAAAACCAAGGAAAAATCAGGATTTTTAGCCTTGGCCCGTGGATGTCAAGCATATTTTTTCATTGACAAATGATATGAGAGCTAATATAATGAGTGATGTGCAGGCGACAAAAATACATGAGATGTTCTTTGAGATTTAAGATGGTTACGAACTTTCGCAGATTATGGCAATCTGCGAAAGTTTTATTTGCAATTTCATTTTTTTGTTTTGACATATAATATTAATGCTGGAATCGGGAATAGGTCCAATGTGCCTTATTAAATTTTACGAATGCCTTTAAGTGGCGTCGGGTATGTGAGGATTGGCATGAGAATAGTGCAAAAAAAGCAGGCGGAAGCGTTTGTGAAACTGCTGGGACAAGTACACGAAGAAATCAAAAAAGCAGTGGAAAAGAAAAATACAGCCACAGCCCTCAGCCTGCTGGCAGATTGCCAGGAAGGCGCAATTTCACTGGGGAATCTGATAGAGACGACGGAAGGGGAGAACGCCCCCACCATTCCGCTGCTGGAATCATACTGTGAAATACTCTTTCGAATACATACGCAGCTGAGTTGTGCGGACGCCCAGGAAAAGCCCGCTTATTTGTCAGAGTCAAAAATATATAAACTGCTGCGGCAGTTTTATTTGAAGATAGAGAGCAGTGTTAAAAATGATATCAAAGTCCGCCTTGAGGTGGTGTTTCTGCCCTACAAGGCGTCTATGTGGGACAGCCTGGAAAGCGTCTGGAAGGCGGCGGAGGAAGCGGAGGACTGTGACGCATATGTGATCCCCATTCCCTATTACGACAGAAATCCAGACGGAAGCTTTGGGGAAATGCATTATGAGGCGGATCAATATCCGGCAAATGTGCCAGTGATAGGATATCAGGAATATGATTTTGAGAAACGGCTGCCGGATATAATTTTTATTCATAATCCCTATGATGAGTATAATTTTGTGACCAGCGTAGCCCCCTTTTTCTATTCCAAGAATTTGAAAAAGTATACGGAAAAGTTAGTATATATACCTTATTTTATTTTGCCAGAGGTAAAAGCCGATGACCTGAGGGCACTGGAAGGGATGGAAAAGTTCTGCCTGCTTCCCGGTGTGCTGAATGCGGATCAGGTGATTGTACAGTCGGAAGAGATGCGCCAGGTTTACCTTACGCTGCTGACGGAAAAGTCAGGACAGAGAACCAGGGGATACTGGGAACAGAAGATTCTGGGACTTGGCTCACCCAAATTGGACAGAGTGAAAAACACTGGAAAGAAGGAGCTGGAGATACCGGAAGAATGGAAAAAGATTATCTGTAAGCCGGACGGAAGCTGGAAGAAGATAGTCTTTTATAATACCAGTGTGACAGCTTTATTGAATGAAAATGAACAAATGCTTGAAAAAATAAGGGATGTGTTTCGGATTTTTTATGAAAGCAGGGAAGAAGTGGCGCTGCTTTGGCGGCCGCATCCGTTGATTCGGGCGACGATCGAATCCATGAGACCAAGGCTTTGGAGGGCATATAAGGAAATTGTGGATACATTCCGGCAGGAAGGTTGGGGAATTTACGACGACACCGCAGACATAGACAGGGCGGTGGTATTGTCGGATGCCTATTATGGAGATTACAGTTCGGTGGTGCAGCTGTATCAGGAGACAGGCAAACCTATCATGCACCAGGAATGTAATCAAATACACATGTCGGGAAATCATAAATGGCAGCCGGAGTTTACAAGAAGCTTTTACTCTGGGGAGGAATTGTACTTTTCCTCCGCAAATTATAATGGCTTCTTTTCCGCAGATCTGACTACAGGCAAGGTGGTTATGCTGGGGAATTTTGCCGGCGAAAGAATGGATGGCTGCACTCTTTCATCTAATTTTCTGCAAAGGGGGGATGAGATTGTTATTTGCCCCTGTAATGCAAAGAATACATATGTTTACCAAATCGGAAAAAAAAGTATTTCGCACCTGAACATTGATAAGATAAAGGGACAGTCTTTTCTTATGTATCAGATTTCGGAAGGAGCAAAAGACGGTTATTGTCTGGTCCCTTCTTTTGGAAAGCTGTTTGGAAAGATCAACAAAAACCTTACTGCGCTGGAATACGGGATTGATTTTAAGGACAAATACAAGAAAGAGACAGGGACGGAATATCGGGCATGCAGCGACAGCGGAATCTATCTTTATAACGGTGTAATATATTTTGCGGCAATGGAACAAAATCTGCTTGTAAAAGTAAAGCCAGATATACATTCCATGGACTTTCTTCGGATTCCCAATGTTCAGGGAGGATTTTATAAAATATTGGGAAAGGGAAAGTATCTTTACATGCTTACCCGTGAAAACGAGATTATAAAGTATGATCTGGAGACGGAAAAAGGAAACACCTTCATTAAATCGGAGGAATTGAGCCGGGAGAAGGATATCTTTCGCGACGGATTCTGCCAAAACGGCCATATTTATTTTGTCTCCTATTTTTCGGACAAATGTATTAAGATCAAAGACACTACTGAGGAAGTTATGCTCACCACGTTGGAAGAGGAGTGGACAATTCATGCGGAGCCGGGGGAAACCTATCGCTTTACACATGTGCAGGAAGACAAATGGCTGTTTGTTGTTTCTGATCGGAATCACCTGATACGCATTGATCTGTCCGGTGGAAAGCATGAAAAAGTGACATTGGAATTTGATGTGGAACGGATTAAGGCGGCCTTGGACAGAGAAATCAGGAAGTGCATTTCCGATGGTGTTCTGATACAGGAGCGAGGGAATTTATACGATTTGAAAGATTTGTTTGAATTGGCAGGAGACGGTGTCAAGGCAGACACTTTTGGGACAGAGCAGATGGTGGGAAGTGCTGTTTTTAAAACTGTGCAAGGTTATAGTATAAATGCGAAAACGATATGAAAGAGGAGTGTCGCAATGTTTCTGGAGGAAGAAGTTGGGAGAATTAACGATATATTAAAAAAAATGGATACCCTGGGAAAAAACATTGTATGGGGAGCGGCGGAGAATACCGTAAGGCTTTTTCAATACACGGATGTGGCAAGGTACAATATAAGCCAGATTGTTGACAGCAACGGAAACGGGCAGTCCTTTTTAGGGTATATGGTCAAAAAGCCGGATCAGATTAGCTGGAATGAAGTAAAAGCGGTGGTGATTTCTTCTTATTATCATGAGGATGAGATAGAGAAAGTGTTGCTTGAGAAATATCAGTTTAAGGGGCTGATTTTGAAGCTGAATGCACCTGGACAGACGAAACCCTTTTACAGCCATCTGGCCCGCACGCAGCTGCAGACACCGATGGAATATCGTCACATTCTGAAAAGAAATGAAAAGTTTCACAATCTTCATCAAGGAGAAAGAATCGTTATTATAGGCAATGGCCCCAGTATCAAAGAAACGGATTTGACACGGATAAGAGACGCCAGGAAGATGGTGGTACATAACTTTTATCTGCATAAGGATTACGAAGTGATAAATCCCGACTATTATTGTTTTGCCAAGCTGAACAAAACAGAGAAAATAAATGATGCCTTTTACAGTGAACTGATTTCGCAGATCGGACAAAAATCCGCAAGTCCGCAGTTTTTCTTTCATATAGCGGACAAACAGTTGATAGAACAGTGCAGGGATTTCCAGGACAAAGCCGTTAACTATATGCACCTGGCAAATTTAGAACTTGAACTTTATGAGGATGTGGATATAACGAATCAGATGCTGGCAGGACAGTCAGTGCCCGTTGACTGTATTCAGCTGGCGCTTTACATGGGATTCAGGGAGATCTATCTGGTTGGAGTAGAACACAGCGATATTCTCACCAGGCAGTATGGGTACTTTTATGACAGAAGCGAAAGCATTATAGGCGATAAAGATATGGGCGTAAAGCCAAATAATGAGACCACAGCGGATTTTCGGAAGTATTTGCGGGTTTATGGGCGTTTATGGCAGCAGTATGAGAGATTGAAGGAACTGGCAGAGAATAAAGGTGTGAAAATAGTCAATGCCACTAAAGGTGGGCTGCTGGATGTCTTTGAAAGGGCGGATTATGACATGCTGTTTTAATATTGCCGATTCATAAGGAGTAATTTAAATGTTTATTCAGGAGAAAATAACGGAACTTAATCATAGACTGGGGGCTTTGAAGGATAGGAAAAATACGGTGATCTGGGGAGCTGGCGTCCACACTGCGAATCTTTTTGAAAAGACGGATCTGCTTGACTATAATATTGCCAATATTGTGGATATGGATCCCGGGAAACAGGGGAAAAAATACTTTGGATATATGGTAAAGGCGCCGGGACAGATCTCTTGGAACGAAACGGAAACGGTGGTAATTTCAGTGCCTGGCAGGGAAGCGGGGATCACAGAAATGCTTCAAGGGGATTTCCACTATCAGGGACAGATAATAAAACTGTATGAGGAGGGGGAAACCACACCGTTTTATAAGTTGTATGACAGAGAGAAGGCGGCGGTATATGTGGAGGGAGACTACGGGAATTGGGCTGAGGCCTACAGGGCCTGCAAGGGGTATGAGGATCAAAATATTTTAAGCAGGGTGGCTGATGCCGTTTTGAAGGTCATTTCCGGAGAAGCCGCATGGGAGAGAGACGGATGTTTGTTTTATGAGCAGAAATATGTCTATCGCATCTGTGCCGCCATATTGAGATGTGCGGTGAAGAATCATAATAAGGGGGTACGCGTATTTGATTTGGGGGGGGCATTGGGTAGCACATATTTTCAGAACAGACAGTATTTATCGGATGTACATCATCTGGAATATATCATAGCCGAACAGACAAACTATGCTGATTACGGACGGGAAAATCTGGAAAATGAGACGTTGAAATTTATTGACAGTGGGGACGATTACAGTCATTTGGGTATGATGGATATTGTTTTGATATCCGGAAGCCTCCAGTTTATTTATCCGTATGAGGATATTATTTCCAGGATTTTGCGGATGAAACCGCGCTACATCATCCTTGACAGGATTATGGTTGGGGGAAAGAGGCGAATATGCAGGGAAATCGTGACGAACTACAAAAGCAGTTATCCCATGACTATTTTCAGAGAAGAAGAGATTCTGGCCCTGTTTGGAGCGGAGTACAAGTTAATCGAAAGAGATAGAGCCAGTGTTCCCACGGAAGTGTATTTTTCGGACGGGAGAGGGGAAGCAGCATATTATGTGTTTGAACGGGTTCCAGAGTGAGCGGATGGGTGGAATATGAAACAGGGAAACAGTGTGAAAAACGGAATATTGTATTGGATTACGGGGCTGTCCGGTTCGGGAAAGACTACGGTGGGCAACAGACTGTATTACGAACTCAGGCAGGATAAGGATAATGTGGTGCTGCTTGACGGAGACTTGCTGAAAAGTATAGTGGGAGATGAATTGGGCTATTCGGAAAGCGATCGAAGAAAAAGAGCTTTTAAATACGCGAAAATCTGCAAGATGCTTACGGACCAGGGCATCATTGTCATTTGCTGTACCATTGCAATGTATGATGAAGTACGGGACTGGAACAGAAAAAATAACAAGGCCTATGTGGAAGTTTTCCTTGATGTACCTATGGAAGTTTTGGTCCAGAGGGATCAAAAGGGACTTTACAGCCAATACCATAAGGGAAAAGCCAGCAATATTGCCGGAATGGATTTGCAGGTGGAGTTTCCCAGGAATCCTGATCTGATTTTAAAAAATGACGGCAGTATCACCATTAAAGAATGTGTAAACAGGATCCTTAATGTGCAGGTGGCGTTTTCGGATGATTTTAAACGGGATACGGAGTATTGGAACCAGTATTATAAGAAGAAACTGGATATTACGCAGCCGTCCCTGTTCGCAAAAGCAGTGGGGGAGACGCTGAATCGCTCCAAGAATCTGCTGGAGCTGGGCTGTGGAAACGGAAGGGACAGTATTTATTTTTCCGGCTTGGGATTGAATGTGACAGCGATCGATGCGTCGGATGCGGCGATTCAACGTCTGAAGACGGAGTATGACGAGGATAATATCTGTTTTATCTGTGATGATTTTGTATCTTCTTCGGCAATTTTTTCCGGGCAGTATGATTATGTGTACAGCCGCTTTACATTGCATGCGATCAACGAAGTACAGGAGACGGAAGTATTACATAATGTCTTTAAAGTGCTGAAGCAACAGGGGATGTTTTTTATTGAAGTCAGAAGCGTAAATGATGAATTGTTTGGAAAAGGGGAAAAGGTAGGGCATAACTCCTATGTATTTGACGGACATTTCAGAAGGTTTATAGAAATGGAGAAACTGGTTGAAAAATTAAAGGAAACGGGTTTTGAGGTTGTGAGTGCGGTGGAAGATACGGATTTTGCGCCATACGGGGACAGTAATCCTCCAATTATAAGGATTATTTGTCAGAAAGTAATAGGAGCATAGCTTTTGACGGGTAACAGTTCAGACGGGCTTTGAACCGCTATAAAGGGACAGGGAGTATTTAGATGAAAGACAAGGGCTTATTGGACATTGGGGCGTATTTGAAAATCAGGTTTTTATTGTGGAAGAGACCGCTGGATATCAACATTGAAACATATGCATTCTGTCCCATGAAGTGTGTGTTTTGCTGCAACAGAAAATTTGACAGAAAACACAGCCTGATGAGCGTGGAACTGTTTGAAAAGATAGTAAGGGAGTACTGCGTCATATTCGGCGGGGGCGCTGTTGGGATTGGCGCCATGCAGTCTGATTTCTTGTCGGATCCGCTGCTGCTTGAAAGGATAAAGATACTTAAAAGATATAAAAAATATTTGTATGTCTACAGTACCACGCCATTGATATCCTGTGGAAAGTATACAGATGAGGAGCTGACGGAAATATTGCGTGTGTTCGACTATCTGGAGATTTCAGTAGAAGGGCATGACGAAGAATCCTATCGCAGAATGTCCGGGATTAATGGATTTCATATGTTGGAAAAGCAATTGGAACGGGTGGAGCGATTGAGCCGGGAAAATCATATCAACTGTTACTTGAAGTTTGGTTTTCGGACCTATGATAAAAAAGCGCTTGTCTCCAGCGGGTTTTACAGGAAAATTATCACCAGGCATAGAAAGGATACGGATATCAAGGATAAGTTCTTTGACTGGTTCGGAAGTATTAAAAAAGAAGATTTGATAGACGGATCCAAACTGATTATCAAAGATAATACAAAGGAAAGAGAAAACTGTGCAGTTCCTTATGCTACGCTGGCGGTGCAGGCCAACGGAAAGGTAGTCGGCTGCGGCTGCATAGACTGGCTTGAAAAATATGTAATTGGAGATTGCAGGAAGGAGCGGCTGGACCTTATCTGGAGGAGCAGGAAAGCCCGCCGGTTTCGGAATGCGTTTCGAAGGGGGGAGCTTCCCGGCATATGCAGGAAGTGCGGGCTGTACATTTCCGAGACGGCTGCGTTTGCAAAGAAGGAATTGATAGATTATAAGCCCATGGACGGAGTCTATTACAATATCAGGGAAAGGTGAGCAGGGAAATGTTTGGCAGTCACATGATCAAAAAGAGATTAAAGGAAAAGATTTCGGAAGGCATGGACCGTTTTGTCATCTATCCCTTTGGGGATAACGGTCTTTTGGTCAAGACCATATTGTACGAATACTTTGGACTTGGGCCTTTGTATGTGGCGGACAACGAATTCACAAAATATAATCCCAACATTATCAGCCTTGGGGAGCTGAGGGAAAAATTTGATGATTCCATGTGCATCATTTTGACAGTGGAAGACAGCGAGTTAAACATGCGGATGCAGGATGAACTGCTGGCTTTTGCGGATGGGGATCATATTCTTAATTTCAAAGCAATGGAGCAGGCCTTGGGTGTGGAAAAGCAGCGCACGTTAATGGAAAGCATGTTGGGTGCTGCCGGAGACTTTGAAGAAAAGGCCAGGAAGCTTCTCTATGCGGATTGTAAGCACAGGGAAGTTGTCAGGATTTATTCTGCCGCGGAATTAAAGGATATTGACAGTTTGTGCTTTGATTTTGTGAAAGAGCAGCTTCGGAGCGAGGCGGTGGAGGCAAGCGCTGTCAAGGATGCAGAGAATTCCATTCTCTTTTTTGCGCCGTTGTTTGAGAGCTTCTGGACCAACGTTCTGCCTCTGTTTCGAAAGTATGCCCAAAAAGGGCACAAGTGTGTGGTTATGTTCGGAAAGTTGGTGAATTTCTGGTGGACAAGGGAAAACCTGAACAGAATAAAGTATGTGATGAGGGAAATTCAAAACGAAGGCGGTCAATGTATTTTATATGATGATTGTACCGATTGGAAGGCAAAATTCAGAACCTGTTTTTTTTGCAGCGAGTATTCGTTGGATACGTCTCCTGGGATATTGAGAGCCTTTGCTGACAGGTTGGTGGCAGTGCAGACGACGGGCATATATAAACATGTTTATAAGAGCCAGATTCCCATGGAAAAATTATATGATGAGCTTACGGATATTGACTATTATGTGGGTTCCGATTATATCTGCCAATGGTTTGACAGGAATAACGACGCCTTTCGGGACAAGATGCTGCGTGTAGGTTACCCAAAGATGGATACTCTCTATGGCAATTTGAACAGGGCAGGGCTGCCGGCAGAATGGTCGGAGCGGATTGGCGGCAGGAAGGTAATTTTGCTTACCATTGAGAACCCAGAACTTTATGTGGATATTTTTGCCAAGTTCCCCGAATTGTGCTTTATCTGGAGACCGGATCCGGAATTTATGGGGACAAAGAGCTGCATGGACAAGATAGATAAACTGAAAAGCCGGATAGGGTGTCTTCTCATAGACGAAAACAGGACATATGGAAATGCATTTAACGCATCCACAGCTATGATCGGCATGGCTATTTTCTGTGTCCCCGTGAATTATATTTTTACCGGAAAGCCGCTGCTATTATTGGATGGCAAATTGAATATGTATTATCATTGTATGGCAATGGAATATCGTGAAGAGGCCTGGTATAAGGCTTGTTATATTGCGGAGGAAGAACGGGAAATAGAGGCGTTTATCCGTATGATCTGCAGGGGAGAGGATGAATTGGCACAGGAACAGAGACCATACAAAGACAGGATGAATCGGAATTTTGACGGCAATGTGTGTGAGAGAGTATATCAGGCATTGGAATGTAAGAGGTAATGAAAGTGAAGCATTTTATACCGGTAAACGAACCGCTGTTAAACGGAAATGAAAAGAAGTATTTGTGTCAGTGTATAGATACGGGATGGATATCGTCCGAAGGGCCTTTTGTGAGAGAATTTGAGCAAAAGATGAGTGAAACCGTGGACAGAAAATATGGAATTGCGGTGTCAAATGGCACGGCCGCATTGGAAATAGCCGTTCAGGCTTTGGGGATCGGAGAAGGGGATGAGGTTATCATGCCCACTTTTACCATTATTTCCTGTGCCATGGCTGTCACAAAAGCAGGCGGTGTGCCGGTATTGATTGACAGCGACCTGTGTACATGGAATATGAAAGTAGATGAGATCGAAGCCAGGATTACAGACAGGACGAAAGCCATCATGATTGTGCATCTATATGGTCTTCCTGTTGAGGCGGATAAGGTCATTGCCCTGGCACATAAATATCATTTAAAGGTCATCGAGGACGCGGCGGAAATGCATGGGCAGACCTACCGCGGGATCCCCTGTGGCAGCTTTGGAGACATCAGTACATTCAGCTTTTATCCCAATAAGCATGTCACCACCGGAGAAGGCGGAATGGTGGTGACAGATGATGAGGAGCTGGCGGAGAGATGCAGAATGCTTAGAAATTTGTGCTTCCGGAAGGATGTCAGATATGTTCACGACGAACTCAGTGGAAATTATCGCTTTACCAACCTGCAGGCAGCGGTGGGACTTGCACAGTTGGAAAGACTCAATGAGTTTGTGGAACGAAAAAGAGCCATGGGAAGATATTATACGGAGCATTTGCAGGGAGAGGAAGGGCTGATACTTCCGGTGGAAGAGACGGAATATGCCAGAAATATTTATTGGGTTTACGGGCTGGTGCTGGATCAAACGATTGCCGTTGACAATAGGGTGGTGTTGAAATTATTGGCGGAGGAAGGGATCGGGGCCAGAACCTTTTTCTGGTGTATGCATGAGCAGCCTGTATATGGGAGCATGTCTTTTGGGGGAAGTTATCACAATGGAGAGTATCTGGCCAGAAAGGGATTCTACATTCCAAGCGGCCTTGCTTTGACACAGGCTCAGATGGAGGAAGTGGTGGCCAAGGTCAAAAAGGTAATGCATACGATTCGTAACGGAAGTCGGTGACAACGGACAAGCGGAGAGGTAGTAATATGGGGCAGATCGAGGAAATTAAGAAAAAGGACAGGATGCTGGCAATGATCATTCGCAATGACTTTCATTGTGAGGGGGTAAATTTTATTACGCCAAACGAGTATTCTCAGCAGGTGGCATATATGCATCATGCCACGGGGAAAGTGATAGACGCCCATGTGCATAATATGGTTCACAGGAACGTGGTGCTGACCCAGGAGGTATTGTTCCTGAAAAAGGGTGTTCTGCGAGTGGATTTCTATGATGAATATGAAGATTATATGGAGAGCAGAGAGCTGTATGCAGGCGATATTATTTTGTTGATTTCCGGAGGGCATGGTTTTCATGTGCTGGAAGAAGTTGAGATGATAGAAGTGAAACAGGGGCCGTATGCGGGAGAAAATGACAAGAAGAGGTTCGAGGGCATTACGGACGAGCAGGTTACATACTTGCGGAAATAAGGAGATAATCATGGACGTATTTAAGGATTATTCATATTACTATAATGCGTTTTATCGGGATAAGGATTATGGGGCGGAGGCGAAACAGGTTGATCTGCTGCTGAAAAAATACGGTGAAAAGATAGAAAGGGTCATCAATTTTGGATGTGGCACGGGAAAACATGACGTGGAACTCTGTGCAATGGGTTATTGCTGTACGGGGATTGATATGAGTGAGACCATGATTGGGATTGCAGAAGAAAATGCCCGAAGGGAAAAGCTGAAAATAGATTTTAGTGTGGCGGATGTGAGGGATTACGAACCGAGGGAGAAATATGATGCGGTCATATCGTTGTTCCATGTGATGAGTTACCAGAATGACAACGAAGATATTCTGGCGGCTTTTCGGTCAGCAAGAAAGGCGCTGCGCAGGGAAGGATTGTTTTTGTTTGATGTCTGGTATGGCCCGGGAGTGCTGAGCGACAAGCCAACAGTACGTGTAAAAGAGGTGGAAGACGAGCGGTACAGACTGGTGCGGATTGCAAGACCGGTGATGTATGACCACAGAGACGTGGTGGATGTCTGCTATGAAGTTCTGGCAATCAATAAGGAGACAGGAGGTACGGAGATGTTGCAGGAGGTTCATAGCATGCGATATTTTTTCAGGCCGGAAGTGGAATTCTATTTGAGAGCGTCAGGCTTTGAATTGGTGGAGCATTTGGATTGCAATACGCTTGGCGCCACGGATTATGATTCATGGACATGCTATTTTGTGGCCAGGGCCGTTTAGCCAGAGGAGCTCTTATGAAGAAAAAACTTTTGGTTGTATTGTGTACGGAACCTGAATGGGGCGGAGAACACCAATATGTATCCACTGTGATGGAATGCTTGATAAAAGCCCAGGATTTAGAATTGGTTGCAGTATGCGGGGGCAGATACTGGAAAAAATGGTGTGATGAAAACGGAGTGCGAATCCTAAAGGTATCCTGGCCAATGTTTTCGGAGCGGGAGCAGAGACTGCATATGAAGTATTCTTTGTTTTCCAGAATTCGCTGTATGTATATGACAGAATTCGGCAAGGCGCTTCGTAAGGAAAGAGCGGATGCTGTGTTTGTGACCGTGCAGGGGGCGTTCATTCCCAACTTGTGTGCGAAAATAATAGTACCGGTGCATGATCTGATGCATCGCTATGAGGGGCGGTTTCCCGAGGTAAGCGGCTCCTATGAAAACAGAGAGTTAAGCTTTGCGTCAAAAGCAAAGTATGGGTGGTGTGTGTTGACAGAGTCAAAGTTGGGAAAGCGGCAGTTTGCGGAGTCATATCAGGGTTACATGAGAGCGCACCTGCCGCATTTGGTCAGTCTGCCGTATATCACACCGGGGCATATTCTGGAATGTGAGGAAGAATCTCTGGATATTCCGTCTAAATATATATTCTATCCCGCGCAGTTTTGGCAGCATAAAAACCATATGCATCTGTTGGAAGCAGTGAAGTACCTTGTGGAAGAATTGCCGGATATAAGGCTGGTATTGGTTGGTTCCGAGAAGAATGGTGTAAGGAAAGTGAAGCGTTATATCCGGGAAAATGGGTTGGAAGAACATGTGATGATTAAAGGCTTTGTCAGTAATGGCAATATAAAATATTTATATCGACATGCGGTGGGGCTGGTGATGCCATCTTATTTTGGACCAACCAATATACCGCCGCTGGAGGCCATGGCGCTGGGCTGTCCTGTGGCCGTGTCGGATAAATATGCCATGCCGGAGCAGGTAGGGGATGCGGGCCTGTTGTTTGATCCGGATGCTCCGGCGGAAATAGCTGCATGTATCAGGAAAATGTGGTGCGATGATGATTTAAGACAGGAAATGATCCAAAAGGGATACGACAGGATAAACAGGTGGACGAGAAAAGAATTCGGCGAGAGGTTACGCCGGATTATGGAAAAAATATAATCAGGAGAAAGCAGATGAATGAGTTTAAGATTGCAGACAGGGAAATAGGCCAGGGGCATCCGGTTTATGTGATTGCGGAAGGCTGTGACAACCATATGGGCAATATGGAAGTGGCAAAGGAAATGTGTAGGCAGGCAAAGCTGGCCGGAGCGGACTGTATCAAATTTCAGCATCATCTTCCCGATGAAGAGATGCTGAAAGAAGTTCCCATGTCTTCTAATTTTGATATGCCGTTGTATGATTTTTTGAAACTTCACGCACTGACTCTGGATCAGCATGTTGAGTTGCTTTCTTATTGTAAGGAAATCGGGATTCAATATCTGTGTACGCCCTTTAGTCTGAAAGCCGCATACGAACTGAATGAGATCGGTGTGGACGCGTTTAAGATAGGCTCCGGTGAAATGACGGATATCCCCTCTCTGACAGAAATTGCCAAGTTGGGCAAACCCATGATTATATCCACGGGAATGTGTACCACGGAGGAGATCAGACGCACTTATGATGCGCTGATACCGTTTGGAACGCCCATAGCGCTGACTAACTGTCTTTCAGAATATCCGCCGTTATATGAGGACGTGAATCTCAACTATATCGGGGAAATGAAAAGGAATTTCCCTTTGGCAGTCATTGGTCATTCCGATCACACACCTGATCTGTATACCTGTTATGCGGCAGTGGCTTTGGGCGCGTCGATCATCGAAAAGCATGTGATTGTCTCCAAGCAGACGCCGGGGCCGGATCAGACGGTATCCATTGACTTTCACGACTTGTATCATCTGGTTGACGGTATCAGAAAAATTCAGCTTGCGTTGGGGTGTGAAAAGAAAGTACACGAAAAAGAGCAATCCATACGGGAATGGGCTTTTCGCAGTATTGTCACAAGGAGACCCATCAGGGCTGGTGAGATCATAGAAGCAGACATGATCTGGTCAAAGCGTCCGGGAACCGGAATTCCATCTCATCAGATGCACACGGTAATCGGCAGGAGAGCCAGGCACGATATTGAGGAAAATGTCCTGTTGAAAATAGAAGACTATGAGTGACGGGGAAACCAGATGAAAAAGATAATGATATTGACAGGCTCCCGAGGGGAATGGGGATATATCAGGCCCATAATGAAGCTGGCGCAAAAGAGAAAAGACGTAAGGCTGGTTCTGGTGGTTACCAATATGCACCTGATCGAGGCATACGGTAACTCTTACAAGGAAATAGAAAAAGACGGTTTTAAGATCGACTACAAGATTCATATGTCCTTGGACGGTTATAACCATGTGACGCACGCAAAATCCCTTGGCATCTGTCTTATGAGCCTGCCGGATATTATAGACAATGAGAAGCCGGATTGGATATTGCTGGCCGGGGACCGGGGCGAACAATTAATGGGGGCGGTGGCGGCGGCATATACCTATACGCCGGTGGCACATATTCAGGCAGGGGAATTGTCGGGAAATATTGACGGCATGACACGACATGCCATAGGTAAATTTGTACATATGCATCTTGCGGCCAACGAGGATGCGGTGAACAGACTGATTCGGCTGGGGGAGGAACCCTTTCGGATATTTAACGTGGGGGCGCCTCAGATTGATGAAATGGTGCAGTCAAGGTTTACGGAGCTTACTGCGCTGGAAGAAAAACTGTCGGTGAATTTAAGAGATGGTTTTATTTTGGCAGTGATGCATCCGGTGACGGAGGAAGCCGATAAGGCGGGAGAGCAGGCGAGGATATTTATCCAGGCTTTGAACGAAGTGGCATTTCCCAAGGTGGTGATACTGCCCAATAACGATGCGGGTTCAAATCTTGTAAAGGATGTTATCTATAACGACAGATACGGCGAGTATTATGTCTATTCCAATTTGAGCCGTGGAGATTATCTGGGGCTTTTAAAAAATGCAGAATGTATTGTGGGAAATTCGAGTTCCGGATTGCTGGAGGCGCCCACCTTTAAGGTGCCTGCCGTCAATATCGGAAGAAGGCAAAATCTTCGCTTCAGGGGGATCAATGTGATAGATGTTCCCTTTGACAAGGGACTTATTGTGAAGGCGATTGAAAAGGCTGTTTCGGCGGAATTCAGGCAGTATTTAGATGAGAATTGTATCAATCCCTATGGGGACGGACATTCTTCAGAGAGAATTCTGGATTTGTTAATTCATACGGAAGTAGATGAACATTGGATAGTGAAAAATCTTACTTGCTAGAGTGATAAGGGGATTTCCATGTGAGGAAAAGGAGCATGCCATGACGAAATACTGCGTTCGTTTAGAGTATACCATAAAAGAAGTAATCGAAAAGTTTGACGAGAACAAGGACAGGGTGGCCGTTGTGCTGAACGAGAACAACAAAGTGGTGGGAGTGGTCAGCCAGGGGGATATTATTAGAGCCTTATGTGAGGGGAAAAATATCTTTTCCAAGGTGGAGACTATTGTAAAACCTTCTTTTTTGTATACCAAAAGTCGGGATATGGAGAGGGCTTACAAGATGTTCCGGTCTAAGAAGATTACCATGATTCCCATCATAGATGACGACTACAAGCTGAAGGGTGTGATTACCTTGGACGATATTTACACTTATTTGGAGGAACAACGACATGAATAAGCTGATTGTGATCCCTGCCAGGGGAGGTTCAAAGGGAATTCCGCACAAGAACATACATCCTCTCAATGGCAAGCCGTTGCTTTGCTATACGCTGGAGTTGCTGCTGGCGGCGGAACTGACGGAAACGGACATAGCCGTGAGCACCGATTCTGCGGATATTAAGGCACTGGCTTTATCCTTCGGACAGGTGGATGTGGTTGACCGGCCGGAGGAGATTTCTGGGGACAGAGCCTCTACGGAAGCGGCACTGCTGCATGCGATAGATGTTATGGAACAGAAAAAGGGAAAAAAGTATCAAGCCGTTTTGACCCTCCAGCCTACTTCGCCGCTCAGAAAAAAGGAAACGTTAAAGGCGTTTATTGAGGCTTTTGAGAAAAACTATCCCCAGTATGACGCGTTGCTGTCCTTGAATGAAAGCAGAAGCGATTATTGGATTCAGACGGAGGACGGCAATTATGAGCGGTTGTATAAGGACGCGCCCAGGAGGCGGCAGGAGAGAAAGCCCCTGTATGTGGAGAACAGCGCGTATTATATGACGGATGTGAAAGCGTTAAGAGAGACCTGCTCCGTTCTGGGAACTCATGCAAATGGATTTATCATTGATGAAACGGAAGCGGTGGATATAAATGAACCGGTTGACCTTGTCATTGCAGGGGGGTTGTTGGTCGGCACACTCTAAGTAAGGGTAAATAATATGATTAATTTAGTTAATGTAGTGAATAGCCTTGATGATAAGGAGGCGCCAGTAGGTCACGAATTAAAGGTACTTGGAGATTATTCAGAATTATTTGGGAAGAGCGTCCAAGTGATAGCAGCAAAAGAATATATCAGTGGTAAAGGGAAAAATTTACCGTATTGTATTTATGCGGGAAAAAGAAAATGGGCGGCATTAAAAATACTGTGTAATTATTTTGTATCCCTGGCAGCTGCGAAAGGCAGGTATTTAATATATACGGTCACACCGGAAGAATTACTGTGGGGGATTGCGCTTTATAAAGGCCGAAAAAAAGTGATTGCTGTTACTTATGAACATTGGGATATGTATATAAGTAACAACCTGGCGGATAAGCCGATAAGGAGGGCTTTGGTAAAGAGAGGGCTTTCACGTCTGAACGGATGTATCGTGACGAATGCATTGTATCGTCCCAAAGTGCCGTATGTAAGAATACCGGATTATTATATTACGGATGAAATAAAAAAATATCACAGGGATGGGACGGAAAAAGGGTGCGTCTGTCTGGGAGAAATGCGGAATGGTAAAGATATCTTGGGACTGGTAAGAGTAATGGGAAAAACAGATATTCCGCTGATGATTGCCGGCTCTTTTCAGGATAAGGAATTATACAGGCGAGTAAAAAGGATTCAGGCTGACAATGTAACTATTGAAGACAGAAACTTGCCATATGATGTTTATCTGAAATACCTGTCAGAATGCCGATATGTGGTTTTGCCATACGATGCAAGGCGTTATGACGGGAAGACCAGCGGCGTTTTGCTGGAAGGAATTTTCATGGGTGCGGTTCCCGTGGCGCCATGGAAATTACTGGAGCAAAATGGAATACAGGGTTTAGGATACCATAATATATCAGAAATACCGGAATTGATTCGTCTATATGAAGAGGGAAAAATAATAGTAAAGAATAAAATGGATAAGTATTGTTTACAACAATATAAAAAGAAAACAATGTGGTTGCTGAAACAACTGGACTATAATGTTTGATATTTATAAAGAGAAAAGGAAAATGGTGAAAATATGAAAAAGGGTATTGTTAATGTTTTGTCAGGATTGGCCGGAGCAGCAATCGGAGCCGCTGGAATGGGGAAAATGATGGGGGAAAAAGTGGTTGAAGCACAGCGCATGTCTGATAAACATTTAGCGTTATTTTTAATGATGAATCAATGGGTGAAAGTAAAACAGGAGGGAAAGAATCTTGCAGCTTATTTTGAGCAGAATGGATATCATGAGATTGCTATATATGGGTTGAGTTATGCCGGTGAAACATTGGTAAATGAACTGGACGGAAGCAGTGTTGTAATCAAGTATGGCATTGACCAAAAGGTCCATGATATTTATGGAGAATTTGCTGTGGTATCTCCGGATGATCCGTTGGAAATGGTGGATGCGATTGTTGTCACAGCTATTAAATCCTTTGATGAAATTGAGGAAAATTTAAGGAAAAAAGTAAATTGTCCAATTCTATCGCTTGAGGATATTTTATACATAGTATAAATAGAGTTTACTTTACTTATTCCGGGAGGTTACGAATGGAGCATTACCTTATTAAAAAAAAGGTCGTGGAATCAGTTGATATTGGGGAGTTGTCTATTGGAGAGCTGGCTAGGCTTAATGACGCAGGAAATTCAATTCTATATATTACAGACAAAGGGAAATACATTGGTTGTATCAGCGGAATGGAATATGATAAAAGCTTGAAATGCAAAGAGGTGGTAATAAACAGAAATAGCATATTTTTGACAGCTGATGGGAAAGAGCTTGACAGGGCAAGGAAAATCTTTGATGAAAGACCATTTATCAGGGGAATACCGGTGCTGGGTTATGAAGGTGAATTATTATATGAATACGTGTGCGACAGAGAAGGTTTTTATGAAGCGTTAAAATTGGACTGCGGTCTTAACAGAGAAGAGATACGACGGCATAAATTAGTGGTGTCGCTTACAAGTTATGGAAAAAGGCTGGAAACGGTGTATATTGCAGTTAAAAGTATCATGTATCAAACAAAGAAAGCAGATGAAATTGTTTTATACTTGGATAGTGATTCGGGAAATTGTCGGATTAAATATGAAGAGGAATTGGTGCAGGCGGGCTTAACTATAAAGAGGAATGTTGAAAATTTGAAACCGCACAACAAATATTACTATGCTATGGAAGAATTTGAGGATGCGGATATTATTACGATTGATGATGATATCATATATGATGATAAACTGATTGAAGACTTATATTTGAAGCATTTAGAGTATCCGAATACAATCATTTGCCGGCGGGGACATAAGATGACGTCAAGTGATTTCAACTTAAGTCCTTACAATGATTGGGAGGGATGCGTAACAAGCGTTTGTCCTTCGGAAGATATATGCCCCACAGGAGTGGGGGGAGTGTTATATCCGTATGGTTCTTATCG
This sequence comes from uncultured Acetatifactor sp., assembly GCA_910578185.1. Taxonomy (GTDB): domain Bacteria; phylum Bacillota; class Clostridia; order Lachnospirales; family Lachnospiraceae; genus Acetatifactor. Next base: position 20,733 of record CAJTPN010000023.1, on the reverse strand, counting down.
AAAACTATTTTTAAACAGGGAGGCTATTTTAAATTATGCCTTGACTGCAGATGATCTATGGCTGAAGGTTATAGAATTATTAAATGGTATTAAAGCATACGCAATAGGAACGCTTCCCCTCAAATATGTTAAGGAAACCCAGAAAGATTCGCTGCAGGTGCTGAATGTAAATCAGCGCCAGAATGATATTGTATTGGCACAGTTGCAAAAGTATTTTTCTGTCAATCTGGCAGAATTGATCTCAAACGCAGCGCTGCCGGATGACGGAAGGTAGCGGAACCGGAGTTATCTTGCAGTAACGGATTAAGTGAAGGAGGATGGGGATGAAGGGGGAAAATATGTTAGAAGAACTTCATCTGTTGGATCAGTTGGTATCCAGTGCCGGAAGCATTTGGATTTATGGAGCTGGACAAATGGGGCGCTGCGTCCATCACTACCTGGAGGCAAAAGAAATTGTATGCAGAGGTTTTCTCGTCACTGGAAAACCAGAAGCTTCAAGGGTACAGGGAATGCGGGTGTGGGGGTTATCAGAGGCATATGATGATCTGATCAGGGAGCGGGCTACCATACTTATCGCCGTCAAAGGAGCTGTGAAGGAGGAAATAACAGATAAGCTGCGCGAATTAGAGGTTCCAAAGGGCGTGTTGCTTTCCGATCATCTGCTCAATGAGATTCTGCAGATTTATTATGGGCAGATTGCTGCGGAAAGGGAGAGTACAAAGAAAAAAAGAACTGACAGCAGGCTGCAGGTAGGGTATTTGGAGCAAGGGGAATTTGGGTCCGCATATCCTGAAAAAAGACTTATTATACAAAAATGCAAAGATATAGAGTACTGTGTGATACCCAAAGAAGTGGAATTAACCAAAAGGGATGATGCCATGCAGGAATGGCGTGCAATGGAGGGACTTTATATTCCACGATATTACCATCCCTGTGTGGATATTATTCACACCATGAATACCGTATGCCACACTGATCTGCCATGGTGTGCAAGTTTTGAAACATGCGTACCGGTGGCATATGATGACAGGTATTATGATAGACTGGCAGAACTGATAGAAAAGGATAATTGTCTGCAGCTGTTTCCTCTTTGTAAAAATGCAAAGGATATTCAGGCAAGTATGCTGAAAGAGAAACTGGGAGAGAAAAGGGCGGCAAATATATTGAAAAAAACTTCGGTTCTGCATCCGCCTCAAAAGGTATTGCTTGATGAGGAGGAAATAAAAAGGATGGAAGCAGGAGGGACGTATGCCAGGAGCGGTAAAATGACATTCCTTTTTATTGGCAGGGAGTTTTTTATGAAAGGCGGAAAAGAAATGTTAGAGGTGCTGATAAGATGGCATGGAGAGATTGATTTTCGGCTGATCATAATCAGCAATCTAAAATATAATGACTATTTTACAGCAGCGCCTAAAAAAGAAAAAGAAGAATGTCTTGGCCTGATAGCGGAAAATCCATGGATTGAACATTATGAGAGTCTTCCCAATGAGGAAGTACTGTTGAAGTGCAAAGAAGCAGATATTGGAATATTTCCATCCTACGGCGATACATATGGATATGCCTGCCTGGAGATGCAGGCAGCAGGCGTTCCCGTCATTACGTCCAATATCCGCGCGTTTCCTGAAATTAATGATAAGAATTGTGGATGGATATGTAATCTTCCTGTAAATGATTTAGGATATTGCAGGAAGGATATGGGGATGGATTTTTTACGTGAGACATTGATTGCGGAGTTGAATCGCTGCCTGGAAGATATTTTTGAGAATCCCGAAGCGCTTCAGAGAAAAAGAATATGTGCACTTGACAGGATTAAAAGGATGCATGACCCGGAGCAGTATGGGCAGACATTAATGCGTTTGTATCAAAGTGTCAGAACGTGATATATAAAATTTGTTTGGTTGGAGCTGGCAAAATCTTTATGACAAAAGCCTTATATGATCAAGGACGGAAATATCGAGTAAATGGAGAAAAACATGGCTAAGATATCGGTAATCATTCCAGTATATAACGCAGAAAGATATCTCTCTGTGTGTTTGGACAGTGTGTTGGCACAATCAATAAAGGATATGGAAATTATATGTGTGGATGATGGTTCTAAGGATGGGTCGCTGGAGATATTAGAGGAATATCGGCGGCTGGATACCAGAATAGAGATTATCACACAAACGAATCAGGGTGCGGGAGCAGCCAGAAATAAAGGGCTTGCAGCTGCAGGCGGAGAATACATCGCTTTTTTGGATGCAGATGATTATTACCTGGATATGGATGCATTGGAAAAAATGTATCTTATGTGCGGAAATAAAAAAGTGGATATTTGCGGGAGCTTTTCCAAGATGGTACATCCGGACGGGAATGTGAAAGATTATTGCCTGTATAATGAAATGCTGCGGCCGGACAGAATTTATGAGTATGCGGATTATCAGTTTGATCATGGATATTATTGTTTTATTTACAGGAGAGAAATGCTTAAGCTGCATGATATATGGTTTCCTCTATATCGGAGAGATCAGGATCCGATGTTTCTGGCCAGGAGCTTTTTCCATGCCAGGAAATTTGCAATCGCGGATACTTATTTATATTGTTACCGTGCGCCTAATGCAGTCTTTCGATTTAACTATGAGAAAACCATTGATATGGTAAATGCCGTAAGGGACGTGATGGCTTTTGCACATGAAAAGGGATTGGAGATGCTGCTTCAAAGGAAACTGGATCGCCTCAATTATGATTATTGCAGTATCATTTGCCATAACTTAAAAGAAAAGGACGTAAGACTTTTATGTTTGTTGGTACAGACAGACCAATGGATTAAAGAGAACACCAAAACAGAGGAAGCCATACGCCCATTGCAACAAATCATAACAAACACCGTTGCGGCCAATGGCGAATATGAGGAAAGGATATGCAGGTGGGTCAGGGAACAGAATAGAGTAGTTTTATATGGTGCGGGCGGAATAGCAGGGCAATTTCTTTTGTTCCTGCGGGAGAAGAATATGCTGCATTATGTTGAACTTATTGTGGTAAGCGAAGCAACAGGAGAGCAGAGCGAGAGTAAGATGGGAATTCCTATTGTTGCGTTTGCAGAGTATATGGAGAGTATGCGCAGATCAGGTGATGGAATTCTCATTGCGGTAGGGGCGGATTACCAGAAAGATATCTTGTCCCTATTAGAACAAAGAGGAGTTTGTTCCTATAAGATATTGGATGATGTTTTTGTAAGGGAAGTTTCCGAGAGGAATCAGCGTTGACCGTGAGGACGGAAAAAGGAGACTGGGCATGAGTAACAACGGGAAGAAAATAGTGATCTTTGGCGCCGGTGTATACGGAAAGAAAGCGCTGGCGTTTTATGGGGAGGAGCAGGTGGAATGCTTTCTGGATAACAGTATGGTGAAGCAGGGATCGCTGTATTGCGGAAAGCCGGTAAGGTCATTGAAAGAGATGTTGCCATGTATTGCAAATTTCAAGATTGTTGTGGCAAGCAGTTATTCCTCAAGCATCGAGAAACAGCTTGACGGGCTGGGGATAACAGAATATGAGATATTTGAGGGAAATACTTTGCACGGTTACTATGAGACGGAGGAACTGGTGGTAAATCCCTATGAAAACGGGACGGAGGCATTGACAGAAGAAGAATGGCATATGCAGGAAAAGCTGTCATACAGCAGAAAGGCAGTATTTGATGAGACAGAAAAGTTGTTTGCATGTCAGCCGATGTTCAATCATATTGAAATAGAGACCATAAATCGTTGTAATGGCAGCTGTTCGTTTTGTCCGGTCAACCGAAAAGCAGATCCTCGCTCCAAGGCGGTTATGACATGGGAAATGTTTAGAAGTATTGTGGAACAATTATCGGAAGTAAACTATTGCGGAAGGTTTACCACTTTTTCGAACAACGAGCCGCTGCTGGATGAACGTATTATTGACTTTAATAAATATGCCAGAGAAAAACTGCCATATGCCAGAATGCATCTTTTTACAAATGGGACGCTTCTTACATTGGAGAAGTTTATTATGATGGCGGAAGTATTGGATGAGTTAATTATTGATAATTATCAGCAGGATTTAAAATTGATAAAGCCAAGCGAAGAAATTGTAGAATATTGTGAAAAGCATCCGGAGTTAAAAAAGAAAGTTACGATTGTGTTAAGGAAGCCGAATGAAATATTGACGTCAAGAGGTGGTACGGCTCCAAACAGGGAAGATTTAAAGGAATATGGGGATGACAGATGTGTGCTGCCCTTTAAACAAATGATTATACGTCCGGATGGAAAGGTTTCTCTGTGCTGTAATGATGCCATCGGAAAGTATACGTTAGGGGATTTGAATCAGGAAAAGCTGTTAGAGATTTGGTACGGCCCCCGTTTTCAAATGGTCAGGAAATGTTTACATGAGGGAAGGAAGGCGTGGGGAAATTGCAGGTACTGTGATACGTTTTCGATGGGGTAGTATATGGAGATTGGGATTAGTGTCATTGTTCCAATATATAACATGGAAAAGTATTTGGAACGCTGTATTAAGAGTATTAGAATGCAGACCTTCCGTGAAATGGAAATTATTTTGGTTGACGATGGATCATGGGATCATTCCGGGCAGCTTTGTGATCAATATGCCGCAGAGGATAGGCGCATAAAAGTTATACATAAACCCAATGGCGGACTTGTCAGTGCCAGACAGACCGGAATCAGGGCTGCAAAAGGGAAATATATTGCATTTGTGGATGCGGACGACTGGATAGAAAAAAATATGTATCAAAATTTATATTCTGTGGCGGAGGAGCATCATGCCGATGTGGTTATGGAAGGGCTGAAAGAAGAGATTTGCGGTAATTTCAGGGAAATCAAAAACATGATTCCGGAGGGTATTTATTCGTCGGAGGAGGAGCGAAAATATATCTGGCAAAATATGCTGAGTTGCGAAGACTTTTTTTGCATGGGGATTTTACCCTATTTATGGAATAAATTGTTTTGCAGGGAACTCGTATTGGCCCATATGCTTACCCTTGATTCGTGCATTAAAGTGGGAGAGGACGCCGTCGCAGTGTATCCCATGCTTGCTATGGCAGGGAAAATCGTGATTACAGAAGACAGTCATTATCATTACTGTATCAGAGGTACTTCTATGACGGGAGAGATTGACCGCATCAGATCTGAATATGGCAATATTATTGCGGTAAATAAGTCCTTGAGGGAAGCTTTTGGACGGATTGGAATTGAGACATATGTGGAAAAGCAGCTGGAGAGATATAGGATAAACAATGTTTTGACAAGGGCATACGGAGCTTTTGCCGAACAGGCGCCATCAACCGTATTGCCGCCGTTTGAAGGGATTCGGTCAGGGGATAGCATTATAATTTATGGTGCGGGAGCATTTGGAAAAGCTATATGGAAGTATGTATGTGAGACAGATAAATTATTTATGAAGGGATGGCTGGATTCGGCTGCGGAGAAATATAAATGTCTCGGACTTCCGGTAAAGGAACCTGCGGAAATAAGCATTTGTCAGGAAGATGTTATTGTAATTGCGGTATTAAGGAAAAAATCAAAGGATGCCATCGAAGAAACGCTTATGAGAAGCGGAGTAAATAAAAGTCAGATCAAATGGATTGAGAGAGATAACGCCATGATCAAGACGATAGAGGCAATGGAACAAACGGCGTTTGAGCCGAAAGGAAAGTGAAAGGCGGAATTGGAAACCGCGCTTTACAGGGAATAAAGATGGAAAGAAAAATATATATTGTTGGAGCCCATTCCAGAGCACAGACCCTGGCAGCATATCTTGAGAAGCTGTATCCGGAGATGGCAGTAGAGGCTTACCTGTATGATAACGACGAGCCAAATCCCCAAAAGATTGGGAATACGCCGGTTCTTCCGCTGGAGGAAAGGTCAGGGCTTCACACAGATTATACGGTATATATAGGGACGAGAGGAGTGTTTCACAAAAAGATTTTAACGCGGTTGGAAGAGATGGGATTTCGGGAGATCATTCCGGTGACTGCTGCGTTGGATCGATGGCTGCGCAATACCTACTTGGAAAGATATTTTGCGGAGGTGGGACGAGAATTTGTTAAAATAGATGACCTGAAAATGGATGGGGACGGAGCTGACGGATGCGGTACATCCGCTAATATTGAGGATGCCACAATCTACGTGGTGCGGTCGGCAGGCGACGCCCCTCTGGAGACCCCATACCTCACAGCTCCTTATGAAAAAGAAATACAGGCAGGCGCAGCCCTGACCGGCAAACGCCTCTTTGAGGGGATCCTGACAGACCACACAGGAGACAACATATCTGCCCAAAACAGACAATTCTGCGAACTGACGGCGCTCTACTGGCTCTGGAAACACCCCAGGGAAGAAGTTCTTGGACTGGCCCATTACCGAAGGCATTTCCTGCTGCCAAAAGACTGGCAGCAACGGATGGGGCTGCACAAGCTTGATGCCATCCTGCCCACCCCCCTTTACGTTGCCCCAAGTGTAGCGGACAACTACAAAAACCGTCACGATCCTAGGGACTGGGAATATATGATGGAGCTTATCAGACAACAGGGTTGTGAGGAATACGAAGAAGCCAAAGCATTTTTTGGGAGAAACCTCTACAGTCCCTGTAATATGTTTATCATGCGCCGGGAAGTTCTGGACGATTTATGCCAATGGATGTTTCCCATCCTGTTTGCGGCGGCAAAAAAGACGGGGGAGAAGTCCGATGTCTACCAGAACCGTTACCCGGGTTTCTTGTCAGAGAGATTAATGAGCTTTTTCTTTGAACGTCACCGGGAACGATTCCGGGTGGTATATGCGGACAAGAACTTTTGCCGGTAAGGAAGCCGGGATTCAACCTGCTTCCGCAGCCCTTAAAATAAGGTTGCGTTCCACGCTAAACTATGATATGCTTTCCATAAACAATGAAATTCAAGTGTATTCTAGGATTCTAAAGGTAACGTACCTTTCCTGAGGGCAGTTGCGCCAAGACTGTGTTTCCCGAACTTTTGCTTAAATCCATTGAAAATGGCGGGAAGAAAACGGCCCGTAAGCAGGGCGGCGTATGCGCGGCTGTGTACTTGGCAGATTGGTAAGTTTATTTAATATCCAGGAAGAGGAGAGACAAGATGACAAAGAGAGAACGGGTTTTAAACGCATTTCAAAACAAGCCGGTGGACAAGCTGCCCATGGGATTTTGGTATCATTTTTCCCCGGACGAGGACTTGGGACGTGAGACGGTGGAGGCACATATAAAGCTTTACCGTGAGGCGGATATGGATTTTATCAAGGTGATGTGCGACGGGTATTTTAATTACCCCAATCCCTTTATTTCCACGGTTAAATCCCCGGAGGACTGGATGAGAATGACGCCCGTGGGCGAAGGGCATCCTTACATTCGCGGACAGGTTGAGCGTGCGAAGGCAGTGGTAGAAGCGGTTGGAAAGGAATGCTGTGTATTTTATAATGTGTTTTGTCCCATGTCTCTGATGCGTTTTGGTACCAGTGAAGAGCTGCTGATGGGGCATTTGCGGGAGAACAGAGAAGCTGTTCTGCATGCTTTTGAGGTGATTGCCCAGGATGTGAAAACTCTGGTAAAGCTCTTGATTACCGAGGCCGGATGCGATGGGATTTACTATTGCGTGCAGAATGCGGAAAAGTTTCGGTTTTCGGCGGAGGAATACAGAGAGATTGTGCGTCCTGCGGAGTTGTCGGTATTGGAATATGCGAATACTTTGAGCGCAAACAATATCCTGCATTGCTGTGGCTGGGCAGGGGATCCAAATCGGGTTGAAGTATGGCAGGATTACCCTTCTGCTGTGGTAAACTGGGCGGTGTATGTGGAAGAAATGTCCCTTGGGGAGGGCAAGGAGTTTTTTGGGGGACGCTGTGTGCTGGGTGGCTTTGACAATCGCAAGAGCGGCGTATTGTATTCGGGAAGCCGAGAAGAAATTGAGGCGGAAACGGAGAAGCTTGTGAAGGAGGCGGGCGTGAAAGGCGTGATGATCGGCGCGGACTGTTCGCTGCCTTCGGATATTGCCACAGAGCGTTTCAAATGGGTCAGGGCAAAGCTGGATGCCATGGCCTAGGTATTATCTTTTGGGCTTTTCAACAGTTCAAACAGGAAGGTGATGTGCTGAATACAGGCGGTGACGGAATGGCAAAAATTTTAATTGTTGAGGATGATTTGATTACAAACGATCTGGTAAGCGACTATCTGATGGATGCTGGGCATACGGTGTTCTCAACCTTTAACGGCTCTGACGCTTTGGATTGCTTCCGCCGGGAGGCGGTGGAACTGGTTATCCTGGACATTATGCTGCCCAATATGAACGGCTTGCAGGTTCTGAAGGAAATCCGCAAAACAAGCCTTGTTCCGGTTCTTATGCTGACTGCGTTGAGCGATGAACAAACGCAGGTCAGCTGCTTTGATTCTTTAGCTGATGACTATATTATAAAGCCATTTTCCATGGTTTTGCTGGGGAAGCGTGTCCTTGCCCTGCTGCGCCGTTTTGGCAAATTTGAGGCAAATCGTACCTGGAAGTGGGGAAATATAACGGTAGATTTTGACGGTTACCTGGCGGAGAAGGACGGTGAGCCAATAGAGCTTGCGCCCAAGGAAATTCAACTGTTAAAATTATTGATTGAAAATGCGGGCAGGGTCATGACGAGAGAAAAGCTGATTGACGGTGTTTGGGGAGTTGACGCGCCCCTGTATGATCGAACCATCGACACTTATATTCGTAGAATAAGACAGAAGCTTGGGTTGGATTGTATCACGACGGTAAAAGGCGTGGGGTATCGCTTCGAGGTAACGCCATGAGAAAATTAAAGCTGTTCCCCAAAACCTTCCTGTATGTTTTTTCACCCATGGCGGTTGTTGCGCTGATGAGCCATATGCTGTTTTATTTTATGATGCCCGTGGTTTACACTGGACAAAAGGAGAGCAAATTCCAAGCAGTACGGGAACTGCTTGTGGAGGAGTTAAAAAACGCTTCGTCGGATCAGATGGAAGCCATTGTGTCACAGTATGCAGTGCAATACAAAGTCAACGTATATTTAAATTACCGTGGAACATCATATAATTATATAGTGGATAGCACGGCCTCCTCTGAAAGGGACGATTTGCAGGAAACAGTTCAAACCCTGTGGAGCGTCCCCTCGGAAGTGAGCGATAAGGATTTTGCGTATCTTTTCCGAGACTTTTATCAAAAAACAAATTCGCAGTTATGTTCCGGTTCTCTTTTTGATGCCGCGGACAAAACGCCGTGTTATCTTCTTCTATTATCTACGCTCCAGCCAGTCAGTGAAGCCAAAGAAGCTGTTGTCGTATTTCTGCCGCTTACTTTGCTGCTTTCCCTGCTGCTGTCTGTCATATTCGCCCTGCTCTATTCAAGCAGAATAACCAGGACCCTGTCAGAGATCTCAGAGACAACAGAGCAAATGAAAGTCCTTGACCCGTCGGCGCTGTGCTGCGTTAAAACCCAGGATGAGATTGGAATGCTTTCGGAAAATATCAATGCACTTTATGAAAGTCTGCTCACTACCATTGACAGTCTGCACAAAGAAAATGTGCGTGTCAGTGAGGCGGAAGCCGCCAAGGTAGATTTCCTGCGGGCAGCGTCCCATGAGCTGAAAACGCCTGTTACGGCGTTGGGAGGAATGCTTGACAATATGATAATGGGGATAGGGCGTTATAAAGATTGGGAGACTTATTTGCCGGTGTGCCGGGATATGGTGCGGAGGTTTGGCGTCATGATACAGGAAATATTAGATGCGTCAAAGCTGAATTTGTCTTTTGAATCGGAAGCGCAGGAAGAGATCATGATGGGGGCGCTTACGGAGAAAGTGCTGTCCCCCTATGTGCTGATTGCAAAGACAAAGGGGATCGTGCTGGATATGAATTTTTCTGATGATTTTTCTGTAAAAGTTCCAATCAATGCCATGGAAAAAGCGCTGTCAAACATTATCTCCAATGGGGTGAATTATACCAAGCCCTCGGGCAAAATAAATATTTACTTTTGCGGCAGAAGCATTATCGTTGAAAACGAATGTGAGCCGATTCCGGAAAATGTGCTGTCCCATATTTTTGAACCCTTTTACAGGCCGGATTTTTCCCGCAGCCGAAACCTTGACAGTGAAAATCCGGAAGGCGGGAACGGTCTTGGGCTATATATCACCGGGAAAGTTTTAGACACGCTGGGGTTTCCGTTTACTTTTAGACCGTTTACATGTCCAAGCGGCCATGGATACAGCGGTATGCGTTTTACCATTTATTTTTCATAAGTTCACATTCGGCTCTCCGCTTTTTGGGCGGAGAGCTTTTTTGGTTTTGAAACGCTGGTGAAATATACGCGCCACACGGATGAAACATAGCGCTGGTACAATTCTATTGTCCATATGGAATAAACGGGATAATAGAAAGGATGTGGTTAAAATGCCAATATGGCGGCGGGCGTGGCTTTATATCCGGCGCAAAAAAGGGAAGTCCATGCTTTTACTGCTTGTCATGCTTTTATTGTTTTCACTAGTGATGGTGGGAATACTGCTTTATCACACCACAGACGCGGCGATACGGCAAGTCCGGCAAAATATAGGCGGAGGCTTTCGGATTGCTCCCGATATGCAAAACCGGGATAATATAGCGGTGGATACGGTGGACGGGCAAACCAGCATGACTTATATCGGGGAACCCCTTGATTGGAAATTGATTCAAGCGATTTTGGACGTACAAGAGATCCTTGAGTACAATGTTGTCATTCGGGGAGAAGCATTGCTGCAAGAGAATCTGAGCCTGATTGATTACAATGGCAGGTATCAGGAGGATATGACCGTTTCCCGTTTGGTATCTGTGGAGGCGGACACGAATCCTCTGCGGTCTAATCTTTTCCAAACGGGTCAGGTGAGACTCACAGACGGAAATACCACAGGCATCAGCGGGGAAATCGGGGCGATTATCAGCGAAGCGCTGGCACAAAAAAACAATTTGCAAGTCGGAGACGAAATCCGGATATTTCCCTGTGATGACGAATCAGGAACTTCCGTCCAGGTGAAAATCAGCGGTTTTTTTGCGGTAGAGGCAGGGCAGCAGAATAAGGATAATGCGGCTCCAGTCTATTTGCTGGAGAATAGAATTTTTCTGAATCCAAATAGCGGCATGGAGTTATTGGGAGCGGCAGGGGCGGATTATGTGGACTTCTTTGTGAATGATCCTGCACAGGTTTATGAGATGATGGAGGATATTGGGAAGATAAGCCATATGGAAAGGGGATGCTTTACTGTCACTGCCAGAATAGGCGAATACGAGAAAGCGGCGGGGCCTTTGTTGACTGTGAGGAAATTGGCAGGCACGCTGCTGACAATCATGGGAGTTGTGAGTATGGTGGTTTTGTCATTGATACAAGCACTGTTTCATAAAAGCAGACAGCATGAAATGGGGATTATGCTTTCCGTGGGGATTTCAAAAAAAGAGATTCTATTGCAGCATTTTGTTGAGACAGCCCTGTTGGCAGCCACAGCCCTTGTGCTTGCAGCCTGTATCAGTTTTACCGTTTGGCCCTATATCAATAGCAGAATTTTTAACACGGATACAGCCGGCGTTATAAATCGGTTAGAGGTGGCAAGCATGGCGGCGGTGGTTTCTGTAACTGTCGTAGGTGGGATATTGGGACTGCTTATATCTGTGATCCTTTCAAATCTTTGGGTCATGCGGCTAAGTCCCAGGAAAATTCTTTCAAGATTGAGCTGAGGAGGATTCACAATGAGTTTTGTGCATAGAGGATTTTTGTATGTGTTCCGAAAGTGGCAGCAGAGTCTGATCACATTTCTGATATTGTTTACGGTTGGGACTGCCGCACTGGTTGGTCTTGCCATTTTGGACGCCTCCGCCGTAGCGGCGGCAAATCTGCGGGGACAGCTGGGGGGAACCTTCCTCCTGGAAATTGATATGAGTAACCCGGCAAATATGAAGAGTGGGATTGTGGGCGACGGGTATACCGCAAGCTATTATGCGGGAGATACCATAGACAATAACGTTATTGACGAAGTTTTGAAAACACCCGGAATTGCCGACTACAGCGCACATGTTGAACATGCTGCCAATCTGAAGGCCGACGACGGACGGTACTGTAATTTGGTGGAAAATAAACAGAATTATTATTCGTCTGCCAATGCACACAGGGCCTGGATACAAGGTTGGACTTCACTGGAACAATGTTCTTATTTTGCAAACGGGATGCTGAAGGTGACGGAAGGAGAGATGTTTTCCCAAAGCGCCTACGGGCAGGCCGTGATCAGTCGGGAACTGGCGGAAAAGAATCGGCTGGGCATAGGAGACCGGCTTACGTTGGAGACAAACCGCGAAGTTGTCGGGTTTGATATTCCGTCTGCATATCAGGAGTGTACCTTTGAAATTGTCGGGATATTTGATATTTTGGGAGAACAGCAGATCAGTTATTTCACGGGGCAGACGCAAATGCTTCAGAACTGGGTATTCGTTGACATGCGTACACTGGTGCCGTATATAGATGAAATGATGATATCCCTTGGGGAGAAGCCCATAGGATATTCGGATGTAACCTTCAGTGTGAATGACCCTGCCCAAATAGAGTCTATTATCCGGGAACTGAAACAGAATCCGGCAATCAACTGGGACTGCTTTAAAATTGAGGTGGATGATGACAACTATCAAAATGTAAAGAATGTGCTGGATGGTATGGACAGCTCTGTACGGATGATGATTTTTGCCGTTGTTCTGTCCGGTATTGCCGTTTTGGTGCTCCTGCTGGCAATTTGGGCCAGGTTCCGTGTCCGGGAGACTGGCGTAATGCTTGCGCTGGGTCAGGGCAGGCGGGGGATTTTAGCACAGAGGATGATTGAAATGACACTGATTGCCGCTTTGGCGTTTGGGTGTTCCTATGGGGCAAGCGGACTTGCGGCAGACAGGGTGGGCAATATGCTGCTGGCACAGGCGAATGAAAACAAAGTCCCGGAATCGCCTTCCAACAGTATACGGCCAGGAATGGAAATTACCTCAGACGATATTAATTTAAATCCTGTTTTTGCCGCCCCTGAGGTGGAGGAACTAAACATAACCATTTCTGCCGGGATGTATGTAAAGGTATACACAATGGGACTGTTGATCTCAGTGCTTTGTGTCTGCGCGGCAAGCAGTCCTGTTATGAAAATGAAGCCAAGAGAAATTCTGTCAAATATGAGTTGAGGAGGGAATGGAAATGTCTGTTATAGAACTGAAAAACGTCAAATATGCATATGGTAAACAGTCTGTTCTGGGAGGGGTCAACGTACGGCTGGAGCAGGGTAAAATGTATGTCATTCTGGGACCTTCCGGGTGCGGTAAGACCACATTGCTTTCTTTGATGGGAGGCATGGACAGTCCTTCCTGCGGCCAAATTTTGTACCAGGGAGAAGATATCGCAAAGACCGGCCTTGCGATACACAGGCGCCGCCATGTGGCGTTTATCTTCCAGAGCTATAATCTGATCGACTATCTGACGCCGGAAGAAAATGTGGCGCTGACTTCCAAATTGCCGCCGCTGCCAATCTTGGAACAGCTGGGAATCACAAAAGCGGAGGCAAAGCGGAATGTGCTGAAGCTGTCCGGGGGCCAGCAGCAGCGTGTTGCCATTGCCCGGGCAATTTCCAGCGATGCCCAGGTAATCCTGGCAGATGAACCCACAGGGAATTTAGATGAGGAAACCGCCAGGGAAATCACTGGAATTCTAAAAGACAGCGCGCACAAAGGGGGAAAATGTGTTGTGGTGGTAACTCACTCCAATGAGTTGGCAAACGAGGCGGATGTAATCTTCCGGCTCCGCAAAGGAGAATTGCAGACTTTTACTCCCGGCAGGGATGAAAACGCAAAAAATAAGGTCCGTAAATCGTCGGTGGACAAAAAGTAACGGTTCTGAGATCTGCCCTGACAATTTTTTGGCGTGCCGTTGCTTTGTGGAGCTGCTGATGATATAATAATGGAAGAATTGCGCAGGGAGCAGGGGGACGGATATCAATATGGACAGAGTGTTATATGAGAAAATCAGCAGATGGTTTGAAGCCCATAAGGATGAGATGGCGGCGGACATTATGCGTCTGGTGCGGATTGAGAGCGTAGCACGGCCCGGAGCGGAGGGCACGCCTTTTGGTCCGGGATGTCTGAAAGCGTTGGAGGAAATGCTGGCGATTGGGAGGGAGCATGGCTTTCATACGGAGAATTATGACAATATTGTGGGCAGCATCGGAGATAGAGATAAGAACTGGGAAAATCTGATCGGGTTTTGGAATCATATGGATGTGGTGCCGGCGGGAAACGGATGGGAATATGCGCCGTTTGCGCCGGTGATCAGAGAGCACTTTCTGATAGGCAGGGGAGCTCAGGACAACAAGGGGCCGGCGGTGGGGATACTCTATGTGATGCAGTGCCTGAGAGAATTACAGGTTGCATTGAAGCATGAGCTGTGTCTGTTTGTGGGGACGGACGAAGAGAGGGGGATGGCGGACCTGGAACATTACACGGCGCATTATAAAACCCCCGCATTGTCCATGATAGCGGACAGTGGATTCCCGGTTTGTTACGGAGAGAAGGGAATTTTGGAAGGCCGTATGGTCTCGGTTCACTGCGTCACTTCTCAGGTACTGGATATTTACGGAGGCGTTGCGTGCAATATGATTCCTGACCGGGCCGGCGTCTTGCTGGAGGATGGGGAGGCGCTTCGGGAGGAGCTTGGGCGTCTGCTTGGAGCGGAAGACGGTTGGGGCGGTCAGGCGTTTTCGGGGCCGGGTGTGTCGGGCTGGTTGACCAGAGACAAAGAAGCCTTGGGGGGAGCTGTCTTGGAGCGGAAGATTTCGGCTGAGCAGATAAAGCGGCAGTCCGGTGAAGTCATGGAGAGGGCGGAAAAGATTGTGTGGAGGGCGGAGCAGGAAGGAATACGGGTGATTGCCCACGGAACCAGTAAGCACAGTGCTTTCCCTGAAGGAAGTGTAAATGCCATCCATGAATTATGTGATTTTTTGAGGAAGCTGTCAACTGTGTCGGAAACGGACAGAGCCGTTTTTGCAGGGGTGGAAAAGCTATCCAGAGAATATTATGGGGTGGAGACGGGAATTGCCTATGAGGATGAGGTTTCCGGCAAAACCACCTGTGCGGCTACCATGCTTGCCCTGGAGGAGGGTCATGTCTGTCTCACATTGAACATTCGTTATGCCATCACGGCAGAGGATGAGGATAATATCCGTACTCTGGAAGAATGTGGAATTGCCAATGGGATGCAGTGGCAGACTCAGCGGAATTCCAAGCCAAGCTATTTTCCCAGGGAACATCCTGCGGTGGATCGTTTAACGACGCTTTATAATGACATAACAGGGCGGGATACGAAAAGCTTTGTTATGGGAGGAGGCACCTATGCGAGAAAGCTTCCCAATGCCTTTGCCTATGGTGTGGGTGGAATGCGGGAGGAGGATTCTGACAGAGAGGCCAAGAAAAAATTGTTCAAACCGGGACACGGAGGTGCTCACGAGCCGGATGAAGCCTTGAATCTGCGCCTTCTGCTGGAAGCGATGAAAATATATGCCATGGCAGTGGTGGAATTGAACGAAGTGGAAATTTAATACATCTTTACATTCTAATAATATATGTTATACTTAATCTGGATAAGGATAAATGAAGAACACCGGGCGTAGTATTCTTAATGCTTTCGCAGTGTTCATAGATGATAAAAATGCGGACAGAAATTATCAGGGTAAATCAAAATCATATTGGTTCGGCGGCGGAGGAGGGACTGCGCCGGGGGGGAGAAATTTTGAAGGCGGGCGGACTTGTTGCGTTTCCCACGGAAACTGTGTACGGCCTTGGGGGAGATGCGCTGAATCCGGAATCCTCACGAAAGATATATGCGGCAAAGGGGCGTCCATCTGACAATCCTCTCATCGTACACATCTGCAGGTTTCAGGATATTCGGCATATCGTGAGAGCGGTGCCGGAGAATGTGGACAGGATTGCGGATGCATTTTGGCCGGGACCCCTTACCATGATATTGCAGAAGGCGGAGAGGGTGCCGTATGAAACCACCGGAGGGCTGGACACCGTAGCAGTACGATTTCCCTCTCATCCGGCAGCGCGGAAGCTGATTGAATATGGGGGAGGATTTATTGCTGCGCCCAGCGCTAATAGTTCCGGAAGACCCAGTCCAACAGTGGCCCGTCATGTCCTGGAAGATATGGACGGCCGGATAGAAATGGTGGTGGACGGCGGTGAAGTGGGGATTGGGCTGGAGTCCACAATTATAGATATGACTGTAACGCCGCCTAAGATACTGCGGCCGGGCTATGTGACCCGGGAAATGTTGGAGCATGTACTGGGGGAAATTGACATGGATGTCACAATTATGCGGGATGACAGCGGCCAGACACCTAAGGCCCCGGGCATGAAATATCGTCATTATGCCCCTGCGGGCAGGCTGACAATCGTAGAGGGGGAGCCGGGACAGGTAACGGCGTATATCAACGAAAGGGCCGCAAAGGACAAAGCTGCCGGGGAGAAGACAGGGATACTTGGGACCAGGGAGCAAATTGGACAGTATCAGGCAGATGTGATAAAATGCATGGGGAACAGGGAAGACGAGGAGCGTATTGCAAGAAATTTATTTTCCGCTCTGCGGTCTTTTGATGAGGAAAGGGTTACGAGAATTTATTCGGAAAGCTTTCCGACGCAGGGGCTGGGGCAGGCGATCATGAACAGATTGCTGAAGGCGGCGGGACACAGGGTGGTCAGGCTGGACGAGGCCGGGGAAAGAAGTATGGAGCAGGAACAGTAGCCTTGGAGGGAACAGGAAACAGATTCCAAGCGGGAAGCAAAGGGTTAAAACTGTAATAGGAGGGCAAGGAATATGATAGCCATAGGATGCGATCACGGGGGATATGAATTGAAGGAGCGGGTGATTCGACACTTGGAGGAGTCAGGTATCCATTGTGAGGATATGGGGTGTCATGGAAAGGAAAGCTGTGACTATGCCATATTTGGTCATGCGGTTGCAAAAGCTGTGGCGGAGGGGAGATGTGAAAAGGGCATCGTGATCTGTACCACAGGGATCGGCATCAGTATGGCCGCAAATAAGGTGCCGGGAATTAGATGCGCATTGTGTGGCGACAGTTTTTCAGCCAAGATGACCAGGCTTCATAACGATGCCAATGTGCTTGCCATGGGAGCTGGAATTGTGGGAGAGAATCTGGCGAAGGAGATTGTGGACGTTTTTCTGGGGACGGAATTTTCGGGGGAAGAGCGTCATAATAGACGAATTGAATTGATTGAGAAAATTTGACGAAGGTAATTTTTATGGGACGGAGAGGTGCTGCATCCGTGGGGGATTTGATTTTGGGTATGAGCCCGGTGTCAGCGGGAGTAAATTGCATAGGAGGAAGAGAACATGGCTAAGGTAACCATAATGGATCACCCCTTGATTCGGCACAAGATCGGTCTGATCCGCAGGAAGGAGACAGGGACGAAGGACTTCAGGCAGACCATAGGCGAGCTTGCCATGCTGATTTGCTATGAGGCCACAAGGGAACTGAAGTTGGTGGATGTGGAGATCGAGACGCCCATCTGTAAGACCAGGGTGAAGGAACTGCAGGGAAAAAAGATGGCCATTGTTCCCATACTGCGAGCTGGCTTGGGGATGGTGGACGGCATGCTGAGCCTGATTCCCGCCGCTAAGGTGGGGCATATTGGGCTTTACAGGGATGAGAAAACCTTGAAGCCGGTGGAGTATTTTTGTAAGCTTCCTCCAGATTGTGCGGAGCGGGAAATATTTGTGGTAGATCCCATGTTGGCCACAGGCGGCTCTGCCGTAGCTGCCATTCGTATGTTGAAAGAAAAAGGATGTAAAAACATTCATTTTATGTGTATCATTGCAGCGCCTGAAGGAGTCAGGGCCATGCAGGAGGCGCATCCCGATGTGGATCTCTATGTGGGGGCTTTGGATGAGAAGCTCAATGAACAAGGATATATTGTGCCGGGGCTTGGAGACGCCGGAGATCGCATTTTTGGGACGAAGTAATTAGGGTGTACTTGGGGAAAGCAGTTTTGTGATACGCCCTAAGGAAAGAAGAAGGGGCACGGACAGCGCGGAGGAAGTATATGAGCGGTAAAAGAGAAGATTATATCAGCTGGGACGAGTACTTTATGGGGGTTTCGCATCTGTCGGGCATGCGTTCCAAGGACCCCAACACTCAGGTAGGCGCCTGTATCGTCAGTCAGGATAACAAAATTTTGTCCATGGGTTATAACGGTTTTCCGGCAGGGTGTTCCGATGAGGATTTCCCCTGGACAAAGGAGGGCCATGACCCGGAAACAAAATATTCATATGTGACCCACGGAGAATTGAATGCTATTTTGAATTACAGGGGAGGTTCTCTGGAAGGCTCAAAGCTTTATGTCTCATTGTTTCCGTGCAACGAATGTGCGAAGGCCATTATACAGGCGGGGATCAAAACGGTGGTGTATGACAGCGATAAATATTGCGGCACTCCTGCAAATCAGGCGTCCAAGCGTATGTTTGACGCAGCGGGCGTGACATATGTGCCGTATTCGAGAACCGGTAGGCAGATACATATCAAAGTATAGCAAAATGTATGCGATTTGATCTGA
Organism: uncultured Acetatifactor sp.; assembly: GCA_910578185.1. Taxonomy (GTDB): domain Bacteria; phylum Bacillota; class Clostridia; order Lachnospirales; family Lachnospiraceae; genus Acetatifactor. The sequence goes on along the minus strand of CAJTPN010000023.1, from coordinate 2,103 downwards.
CATACAAGGGAATCCGCTGTGAGGCAGCGGCAAAACTTAATGCTTGTGAGTAAAATTGGGTGAGAAAAGAGATGAAAAAGTGTTTTGGTAAAAAAATTGCAATCCTTTTGATAATGGCGGTTTTGCTGGAGGTCACGGAACCTGTCACCGGTCCCGTGTCGGTTCTGGCGTCTTCCGAGACGCGGGATAAGATTAACAAGACGGAAAAAGAAAAGGAAGATCTGGAAAATAATCTGGATCAGACGCAGCAAAACCTGGATGTATTGGAAGGGGAGCGGGATACGCTGGAAAAAGAATTGGCATATCTGAATGCCAAAATGAAGGAAATTGTCGGAAAGCTGGATGAACTGGAACGGCAGATCAGGGAAAAGGAACAGGAAATCTCCGACACCCAGGCCGCCCTGGAGGAGGCTAAGAAGACGGAGGAATGGCAGTACGAAAGTATGGTTGCCATCGTTCGTTGTATGTATGAACAGCAGGAAAGCAATTATCTGTCGTCCCTGTTCACCGTGGGAAGTCTGGCGGAGATGCTCAACAGGGCGGATTACATAGAAAAGACAGTGGCTTATGAGCAGAAGATGCTGAAAGAATACACGGAAAACAGGATTTTGATTGAGGAACAGGAAGAACGGCTTCAACAGGAAAAGGTTGATCTGGGAAATTTACATCTGCTGGCGGAAGAGGAAAAAAATAAGATTTCCGGTCTGATCGGTGAGACTGCCAAATCAATTACCAAGTATGCGGATGATATATATGACGCAGAGAAGAAGGCAAGAGAGTATGAGGCGGCGATTAAGAAAAAGGAAGAAGATCTGGATTACCTGAACAAAAAACTGGCGGAGGAGATCGCTTTGTCGAAGGCGGCGGCAAACGCGGCTTGGAGAGACATTTCGGAAGTAAATTTTTCGGAGGATGACAGATATCTTCTGGCCAATCTGATCTACTGCGAAGCCGGAGGGGAACCCTATGAGGGACAACTGGGCGTAGCCAGCGTGGTGATCAACCGTGTACTCAGTTCCCAGTTCCCGGATTCCGTGGTGGGGGTTATCTATCAGGACAGACAGTTTTCACCGGTGGCCAGCGGGCGGCTGGATTTGGCGCTGAGTACCAATATGGCAACGGATAAATGTTACAAGGCGGCGGACGAGGCTATGTCCGGCATTACAAATGTGGGGAACCGTGTGTTTTTCCGGACGCCGATTCCCGGACTTACCGGTCTCAATATCGGAGGGCATGTTTTTTATTGACATAGGACGGGGCTGCTGCAGCGTTTAAAAGGATTTTTCGCTTTGCCACAGCCCCGTTTTTGACGTTGGCCCCATAACCGTGTCCTATAGACCAAGCTGGTTCAGTTTTTCCTGTAATGTGCCAAATTGATTTTGATATATGATGGAAAGCAGCCGGTTCAGGCTGCGCAGACAGGCGGTCATCTGATGGGAGGTTATCAGATTCTGTTCCATGGCGTCGGCCAGTTCGTCCAGATCCATTATCTTTATTCCGCCGTCAGGATAGACCACTACGTCGGCCAGCAGATCCGTCATGGTCAGCGAGTTCTCCTCAAAATCAAGTTTATATTCGGCAATATCGCAGTACCAGGCAAGTAGACTGTTGTCCTCGCGGTAGAATTTACTTACTTTGAAGCCTTCGTTTAGAAAATAGCAGGAGCTGCCATGGGAAAAGGCGGTCTTGTGTCTGATGGTATCCCATTTGGTGACAAGTATGGTGTCGTCCTGGAAAACAATGATATCGTCTTTTAACAGGGTGTACTCGTCAGGGATCATTTTTCTGCGGTAGATTTTGTTGATCTTCATCATGAGAGGGACTCCTTTCTTCCGGTTTTCCAAACCGGTTTTGCTCCTTCGGTACCGTGTGCCGAGCGAGTTTTGCGAAGCGATTCTATTATGGTAATAGTATACAGCCCAGGCAGGGCCAAGTCAATGTACAACGTCAGCAGTTATGCATGAAATCTTGGACTGTGCCTGTGCGCAACGTTTTTTTAACTGTTTTTTGCGCGATAAACCCGACACAGCTGTGCTGCGCATCAGTTATTTTAAACGGAGTGAACAGTGACAATGAGTTAAGTACGAGTTTATAAACATATCT
>CAJTPN010000022.1:14890-50621 GCA_910578185.1 uncultured Acetatifactor sp. | reverse complement strand
GCCTATAAGGCTGGGCAGCTTGACATTGCCTTAAAATGATAGTAAGATACTTAATGTCTGACCACGCTGAAAAGGTGTTAGTTTGCCAAGGATGGGAGCGTTTTGCGTTGGGGAAGCCGAATAAGAATAAAAAAGGTGGAGAATGAGATGTTAAACGAAAAATTGCAACAGATCATTGATGTGCTGCCGATAATTAAGCAGCTGTTTGAACAGGATGTGTTTTTGACGGTTATGGATGGGAAAGCGGTTGTTCAGGGGGTTGAGGTTCCAAACGGAGTGCAGCCGAAAGTTTTTGTGGGGGAAGTCTTTCAGGATTCCACAGGTGTTTTGTACGAAGTGCTTAAAACAGGAAAGTCCAAACATAATTATCTCCCTAAGGAGGTCGTGGGAGAGGCGCTGGAAGGTATACTGGTACCTGTGAAGGATAGCGGGGAAGTGGTGGGATGTGTTGTCTGTACATATTCTGTTGACAAGAGGGAACAGATGGCTCAAATCACAAATAAGTTTCAGGAATCGGTGAATAACGTCACGGACTCCATTCGAACCGTCTTATCCGGGATTGAAGAACTGTTTGGAATGCTCACCAGCATGAACGAGATGACAAACAGTGTGGAATCTGACGTCAATAATGCGGTGGGAGTGGTAAATAAGATCAGCCAGAATGCGTCCAGGTCAAATATACTGGCATTGAATGCATCCATTGAGGCGACACACAGCGGGGAGTATGGACGGGGATTTGCTGTGGTCGCTTCTCAGATGGGAAAACTGGCAAATGACAGCGGACGATCGGCCACTGAGATCAAAGCCACTTTGCATGTTATTACGGAGCATCTTTCCTCCATTATTTCTTCTATTAAAGATGCCAACGGGATGGCAAAACAGCATATGGAAGATATTGGTGCCATCCAGGAAGTTTTGCAGGAGACGCTGGTACTTGCGGGAAAGCTGGAGGAAAACATTGGGAAACATTAACGTTCTGAGGGTAATTTGTGGTAACCTTTCAGGCGGTCATATTCCTCGTTGGTGATCGGGAGTACGGTGCCATGCTTAAAACCGTAAGGGAAAGAGAAGGAAGCATCCGAACGGATAAATTTTCCGCTTTTCAGGCTGTCTGCAAGGAAAGGTACATAGCCTTGGCCTTCTGCACCGCAGCCGTAGAAATCTAACAGCAGACACCATCTGCCGTCAGCTGTTACAAAGGCGGTGGGGGCTTCGTATTTTCCTGATTCCAGATTTTCCATACATTTATCAAATGCCTCTACCCGGGTAAAAGGTCCGGTCACATGCTCCGATTTTACCAATATTACATGGGAAGGGATTCCTTCGCTTTTCAGGAAACAATAATAGATACCATCTTCTTCGTACATGGCGGAATCAATTACGGTGCCGCCATCTTCTTTGCGATACAGTTCTGCAGGTTTGGTGAAGTGCTCAAAATCCCTGGTTCTGGTATAAAAAATTGCTTTTGGTCCAAAAGAATTGCAGGCATGGGAGGAAGACCAATGTATTACATAGTCTTCCTGCTCCCTGTCGTAGATAATGTCCGGCGCCCAAAGACAACCAAAATTTTCATCCCCCAAAGGGAGCATTTTTTGACGACTCCAGTGGATAAGGTTGTCGGATTGCCACATTACCAGACATTTGCTTCCGTTTCTGGAAACTTTTTCCCAAGAATCTTCATATTGGTAAGGCATTCCGTATGCCAGACTTAAATCGGTGGCAAGGATAATGAATTTTCCTTCTTTTGTTCGGGTGATGGTAAAGTCACGGACACCCTTATCGCCCTCGTAGCTCCAAAGTATTGGATTTCCATCATTGACAGTCTCCCAATGGAAACCGTCCCTGCTGATTCCAAAGTACACTTGTTCGCCGTCAGGAGTGCGTTTTTCTTTAAAATGGACAAATAAATATGCGCTCATAGTAGGAACCTCCTGTATTCATAGTTAATTCGCTGCGGGCTGAATTCCCCCGGCTATAGTTGTCAGCTGTGAAAAAGGTAGATTGACAAAGTTCTTTTCTGCCCTAAAGTGTTTATACTATAGCACATTATAACATAAGATACTCTTTTTTCAATAAGATGTAAATCAATAGTGGAAATTTTCATAGAATTGTGATAAAATAAATCGTGTCCAGAGATGGAAAAGGGTTGTATGATCATATGAACTATAAGAAAGGGCAACGGATATTACGTTGTATAGGTGTATTTTATGTTGCTGGCATTAATACCTCTTTTTGATGAAAATATGGCGGTGAAGGCATATTCCGTTTTTTCACAGAGACATAACTTCCTGTTGAATCCCAGGCTTCTGGGAACGGCGCAGTATGATGGTTCGGCGGTGGTTGAAGGTCTGGAGTTGATTCAGAGTATGGGAATTGAGACGATTTCCGAAGAAGCGGAAATTTTTGTGCCTGTGACGAACATATCTATTTTTTCCGATGTGGAAAGTCAGTGCAGCGCGCCTCATGAGCGTCTGGTTTTTTTGATAGACAATACGATTCCGCCGATTGATATGTATATAAATCGCCTGAAAGAATTAAAGGCGATGGGATATAAGCTGGCTATACGCAAGATTGCGGTGGCAGATTTGGAAAGTTACAGGGAAGTTTTGAAACTTACGGATTATATTTTCTTAAACAGTCATAAGATTGCCATTGACAAGGCAAAGATCTATTTCGGAAGGCTGTATCCTCAAGTTAAATTATGTGCCGGCAATATTGACACGATGGAAGTCTTTGAGCAGTTGAAGGCAGGTGGAGGCTATCAGCTCTATGAGGGCAATTTCTACCGGGTTTCCGTGACAAAGGGAAGCCATGAAGTAGCGCCCTTAAAGGTGAATTATATAGAACTGTTGAATGTGGTAAATAATGAGAATTTTGATCTGAGCGATGCGGCGGATGTTATCGGGCGGGATACGGCGTTGACCATTTCGCTGTTGAAAATGGTCAACAGGATGACCGTTAACTCGGGAATTACTACAATTCGCCATGCGGCAGCCATGTTGGGGCAGATGGAGCTGAGAAAGTGGATTAATACGGCGGTGGTAAACGAGCTGTACGCGGATAAGCCAAGCGAGGTTACAAGGCTTTCTCTTCTCAGAGCAAAGTTTGCGGAGAATTTGGCTCCGGATTTCAATCTGCAGGGGAAATCGGAAGAACTGTTCCTGATGGGATTGTTTTCCGTTTTGGATATTATCCTGGAAATGCCCATGGAAGAAGCGCTGGAAATGGTGAAGGTAACGGGTAATATTAAGGAGGCGTTGATAGAGCGCAATGGTCTTTTGTCACCGATACTGGAGCTGATCACGGAGTATGAAGTGGCAAACTGGACGGAAGTGTCCAGGCTGATGGTATTGCAGAACATTGATATGGTATCTTTGAATGGGGCCTATAAAAATGCGCTGCGTTGGTACAGGGAATTGATGTTTGGAGAAAACTAAGGGAAGTACATACAAAAGACTGCTTTGTATGGCTGTAATTCTGTGGTACTAGCACTTTTATAGAGCGAATGCCTGATGTGAATGGTCTGATTAAACTGTTATGTTGAATGAAAAAATAGACGGGTTTGTATTGCCCGTCTATTTTTTCTATGCTATAATAGAGCGAGTGTCAGGGAGGATGCCTGTACATTCTCTTATAAAGCGGTCAGGGAGGTATAAAGATGAAGGCGTTTTTGATTTTAGAGGACGGCACCGTGTTTGAGGGGATCCACATAGGAGCCGACAGGGAAATTATCAGTGAAATCGTGTTTAACACATCCATGGCAGGGTATCTTGAAGTATTGACGGATCCTTCCTATGCGGGACAGGCAGTATGTATGACATACCCTTTGATCGGTAATTACGGCATCTGCAAGGATGACATGGAATCTTTAAAACCTTGGCCTGATGGACTTCTAGTGCGGGAACTGTCCCGCATCCCCAGCAATTTCCGCTGTGATTTATCCATTCAGCAATTTTTAGAAGAAAATAATGTCCCCGGCGTTGCCGGTATAGATACAAGAGCCCTGACGAAGATTCTGCGCGAGAAGGGCACTATGAACGGCATGATTACCACCAATGAAAATTTTGTCCTGGAAGAAATATTACCGGAAATAAAGAAGTATGTTACCGGGAAAGTGGTGGAGAGAGTTTCCTGTAAGGAGAAGTTTGTGGTACCTCCCTCTCTCACCCTGGAACAAAACGGTCCCTTGTCCGGTGAGGCAAAGTTTGACAGTGGACTTTACGGAAGCGGTGGACGGGAAGGCAGACCCTCTCTGGTTAAGGAGTTAAACGGAGTGGGACTTAGGGTAGCGCTTCTTGACTTGGGGGCAAAGGATAATATAGCCCGCTCCTTGGCGGAGAGAGGTTGTGAAGTTACCGTCTATCCCTGTTCCACGTCTGCGGAGGAAATTATTGCCTCTAATCCTGACGGTATTATGTTGAGTAACGGCCCCGGGGATCCGAAAGAATGTGAGGATATCATTAGGGAGATCAGGAAGCTTTATGATACGGACATTCCTATCTTTGCCATTTGTCTGGGACATCAGCTTATGGCACTTGCCACGGGAGCGGACACCTATAAAATGAAATATGGTCACAGGGGAGGAAATCACCCGGTGAAGGATCTGCAGACCGGCAGGGTCTATATTTCCTCTCAAAATCATGGTTATGTGGTGGATATGGACAAGCTTGATCCGAAGGTCGCCGTTCCGGCGTTCATCAATGTAAACGATGGAACGAATGAAGGCCTTGCTTATACGGGAAAAAATATTTTTACCGTGCAGTATCATCCGGAGAGCTGTCCGGGACCTCAGGATTCCAGATACTTATTTGATCGTTTTATCCGCATGATGCGGGGCGATGCCGGGGAGGGTTTACTGGATACCCCGGGAAATCAATGATGAGAGAGGAGTGATTTACAATGCCTAAGAATCCGAATGTAAAACGAGTTATGGTGATTGGTTCCGGCCCCATTGTCATCGGACAGGCGGCTGAGTTCGACTATGCAGGCACTCAGGCATGCCGTTCCCTGAAAGAAGAGGGGGTGGAAGTGATTCTGGTGAACTCCAATCCCGCAACTATTATGACGGATAAAGATATTGCGGATAAGGTTTATATTGAACCTTTGACTGTAAAGGTGCTGGAACAGATTATTGAAAAGGAAAAACCGGACAGTATCCTGCCAACCCTTGGAGGGCAGGCGGGGTTAAATCTTGGTATGGAATTGGAGGAATCGGGATTTCTGGCCGCCCATGGGGTGACATTGTTGGGTACCACTGCGGCTACCATACGAAATGCAGAAGGGCGCCAGGAATTCAAAGATTTGATGGAGCGCATCGGAGAACCCTGTGCGGCTTCAAAAGTGGTGGAGAATCTGGAGGATGGAATAGACTTTACCAATTCCATCGGCTATCCGGTAGTGCTTCGACCAGCATATACCCTTGGGGGCTCAGGAGGGGGGATAGCTCATAATCAGGCGGAATTAGAGGAAATATTGGAGAATGGCCTGAGGCTTTCCAGAGTGGGGCAGGTGCTTGTAGAGCGCTGTATTGCGGGCTGGAAAGAGATAGAATATGAAGTGATGCGGGACAGTGCGGGCAACTGCATTACTGTGTGTAATATGGAGAACATTGATCCGGTAGGTGTCCATACGGGAGACAGTATTGTAGTGGCACCATCTCAGACGTTGAGTGACAAGGAATACCAGATGTTACGTACCTCTGCATTAAATATCATCAATGAGCTGCGGATAACCGGCGGCTGTAATGTGCAGTTTGCTCTTCATCCAACCAGTTTTGAGTACTGTGTAATAGAGGTAAATCCCCGTGTGAGCCGTTCTTCCGCTCTGGCATCCAAGGCAACGGGGTATCCCATAGCCAAGGTTGCGGCTAAGATCGCTTTGGGATATACTCTGGATGAGATAAAGAACGCCATCACACAGAAGACATATGCCAGCTTTGAACCCACTTTGGACTACTGTGTCGTAAAGCTTCCCAGACTTCCGTTTGATAAGTTTATAACAGCAAAACGCACGCTGACTACTCAGATGAAAGCGACGGGTGAGGTGATGAGCATCTGTGACAGTTTTGAGGGAGCACTGATGAAGGCGATCCGTTCCTTAGAACAGCATGTGGATTGCCTGCTCAGTTATGATTTCAGCGGCCTTTCCGTGGAGGAGCTGGAGAAGCGCCTGAAGGTTGTAGATGACCAAAGGATCTGGGTGATCGCGGAGGCGATCAGGAAGGGGATCAGCTACGAGACCATTCATAATATCACAATGATTGACGTATGGTTTATTGACAAGATAGCCATCCTTGTGGAGATGGAACAGGCACTTCGCACACAAGAGCTTACGGTTCCGCTTTTAAAAGAGGCGAAGAGGATAGAATTTCCGGATAACGTGATAGCCAGACTGACCGGAAAACGTGAGGAAGAAATAAAGAAATTGCGCTATGATAACGGTATCAGGGCGGCTTATAAAATGGTAGATACCTGCGCAGCGGAATTTGCCGCATCCACGCCGTACTATTACTCCGTTTACGGGGGAGAGTGTGAGGCCAGGGAGACTCGGGGGCGCAAAAAGGTGTTAGTATTGGGTTCCGGTCCCATTCGTATCGGCCAGGGAATTGAGTTTGACTATTGTTCCGTTCACGCCACCTGGGCGTTTTCCAAGGCAGGTTACGAAACCATTATTATAAACAATAATCCGGAGACGGTCAGCACGGATTTTGATATTGCGGATAAGCTTTACTTTGAACCTCTGACGCCAGAGGATGTGGAATCCATTGTAAACATTGAGAAGCCGGACGGAGCGGTGGTGCAGTTTGGCGGACAGACGGCGATCAAGCTTACCGAGAGCCTGATGAAGATGGGAGTGCCCATCCTTGGCACAAAGGCGGAAGATGTGGATGCAGCGGAAGACAGGGAACTTTTTGATAAGATTCTGGAGGAGACACAGATTCCCCGTGCTGCGGGAGGTACGGTTTATACAGCGGAAGAGGCGAAAGAGGTTGCCAATCGTCTGGGATATCCAGTGTTGGTGCGTCCATCCTATGTGCTGGGAGGCCAGGGAATGCAGATTGCCATTTCCGATGCGGAGATTGAGGAATTCATGGCAATCATCAATCGCATAGCACAGGATCACCCCATTCTGGTGGATAAATATCTGCAGGGGAAGGAAATCGAGGTTGATGCGGTTTGCGACGGCCGGGATATTCTGATACCGGGTATTATGGAACATATTGAAAGGACGGGCGTACATTCGGGTGATAGTATCTCTGTTTACCCAGCGCCTACCATAGGAAGACTGATTAAGGAAAAGATTGCGGAGTATACCAGAAGACTGGCAAAAGCACTGCATGTAAAGGGCCTTATTAATATCCAGTTCATTGCCATAGGTGAAGACGTGTATGTTATTGAGGTCAACCCCAGATCTTCCCGTACTGTTCCCTATATCAGCAAGGTAACAGGAATCCCGATCGTAGATCTTGCCACGGAGGTAATTATCGGTAAAACCATACGGGAACTGGGTTATGAGCCGGGACTGCAGCCGGAGGCAGAATATTATGCAATTAAGATGCCGGTGTTTTCTTTTGAAAAGATTCGCGGTGCGGAGATCAGCCTGGGACCGGAGATGAAATCCACAGGAGAATGTCTTGGGATTGCAAGGGATTTTAACGAAGCGCTTTATAAGGCATTCTTAGGTGCAGGAGTCAGCTTGCCAAAATACAAGAATATGATTATCACAGTAAAGGATGCGGATAAGGGAGAAGCCATTGAGATTGGCAGGCGTTTTGAGAAATTAGGATATACGATTTACGCCACTAGAAGTACTGCTGCCGCACTGAATGAGGCAGGAGTAAAAGCCAGAAAGGTGAACAAGATTTCACAGGAATCTCCCACAGTGATGGACTTGATCTTGGGACACAAGATTGATCTGGTCATCGATACTCCGACGCAGGGGCGTGATAAGTCAAGGGATGGTTTTCTGATTCGTCGTACCGCCATTGAGACAGGTGTTCATTGTATTACTGCCATGGATACGGCTAAAGCACTGGTAACCAGCCTGGAAAATGCCAGCAACGATCTGACGTTGGTGGACGTTGCAAAGCTGTAGGGCATTGGGGCTTGACTAAATAATTACACTTTTTCGGCGCAGAGCCAGATCTCATAGATAAAGAGAGTAGCTCTGCGCTTTTTTTATTTATTATTTACATTTTGATTAAATTTTTTCGTGAAATGAGCTTTCTTAAAGTGTAAAGCAAATGATATAGAATAGTAAGGAATGGCATGGGAGTTCAAATTTGGGGGGGCTTTAGCATAGGAACCAAGACAAGTTTTCGCTGAATTTAATAGGAGGAAAGGGGATTATGGGGAATTCAAAAGAGGGAAGGGAATTTTATAATTTTATAAATGAACTAAGGGTAAAGAAAGGGTATACATTGCGTCAGCTCTGTGAAGGACTCTGCAGTCACGGTACGGTGGAGGCTATGGAGAACGGATGCTGGGAGCCGGATAAGTTTTTGCAGGATAGTATATTGGAGCGGTTAGGAGTAGCGGCGGAGGATTATGTTCATGGATTGGATTATGTGGATTATGGACGTTGGGTAGCCAGACTGCGGATTCTGCACAGCATTACTTTTTGTCAACCAGAACAGGCGGAAAAATTGTTGGTGGGATATGAAAAGGACTATGACATAAGCAGGAAATATGAGAGACAGTTTTTGCTTGCCATGAAAGCGCAAGTCAAGCGGTGTCAGGGCAGTTTGGATGAAGAGCTGTTTAGCATATTTCGGGAAGCTGTGGAGTTGACGGTGCCCGGATGGGAGAGGAAAACGCTTAAGGATCAGGCATTGTCTGTGAAGGAATTGAATTTGATTCTGGAGGCGGAACACTGTCGTAAGGAGGGAGAACGGATTTGGAGATATAGGGAAATTGTGGATTATATCACACACAGCGGTTTTGATGGTGTGGGGATGGCGAAAATATACCCAAAAGCAGTGTATTTTCTGTGCCGGAGTATAGAGCAAATGGGAGATGCTGAGGGAAGAGAAACAGGAATGATGCTGAAAAATAGCGGATATGCTATTGAGATATTGCGGAAGCATAAGAGGATGTATTATTTGTGGGAGCTTGTAAAGCTGCGGGAGAAATTGGCAGATGTGAGGGCAGAAGAATTGAATTATAGGGGAGAGTGTGAGAAGAGCAGCGTCATGAGGAACCTGAGTCAGGAGATGGAGACATGGAGACAAGTTCTGGAGAAAGTTTATGCGGAGCAGGGTGTGCCGAGAGAAACTTTCGAATTCTGTTATCTCTATGTGATGAAAGGTGGATATTGTATCAATGATGCTATTCTCAATCGGCGTAAAGCATTGGGAATCAGTCAGTGCGCCCTGTGCCAAGGCATTTGTAATCAAAAAACGTTACGGCGGATTGAAAATGGGAAAACAAGACCTAATAGAGTCATTGCGGAGAGATTAATGGAGCGACTCGGATTGCCGGGGGCGCTTACACGGACGGAGTTGGTGACAGAGAGCCAGGAAGCCAGGGAACAGATGGAAGAACTTCGCAGGTTGCTAAACATGGGGCTTTGGGAGGAGGCGAATCAGGTGTGGCAGCGTATCAGAGAAAGGGTGTCGGTAGACATACGCTGTAATCAACAGACATTACTAAATAGTAAAGTCCTTCTAAAATGGCATCTGGGAGAGATTGGAAAGCAAGAATATCTTTCGCAGATGCAGGGAGTGCTGGAACTGACCTTGCCTTATCTGGTTTTTCTGAAAGGGGGAAAGATGTATGTGACAAATATGGAGCAATGCTGTGTTCTTAACCGTATGGAGGCGATGGAAAAGGAAAGTGATGAGTACCTGGCATGTATGGAACGGCTAGAAGAGATGAATCGATTCTATATTGATCGGGGTATATGGGAAGGGGAATGGAATATGTATGAATTTGCCATGTACAATGTGGGAAGCGATTGGGCAAACAGGGGAGAGTATGATAAATCTGATTATTATAATCAAATTATCCTGGAGGGATGCCTGCGGTTTCGTCGGATGGCGCTGATTCCCAAATGTATTTATGGAAGATGGTGGAACTATGATATGCGCAAGCAAAAAGGAATCCCTGTAGAGAAAGCAATGGATGATGAAGAGGAGCTTCTAAAGTGTATTCAGTTCAGTATTATGATAAAAAATAAAGGGGGCAATCCCATGCGCACTGTCGTATCCTCAATCCTTTTTTAATAATATTAACAGCGTTCGGCTCAGTAATGGGGTATGGGAATGAAGATGCCGATCGGGAAAAAGGTGCAAGTCAACCCCGCAGTTGAGAGGGAACTTAATATAGAAGCGGACAAATCTCAGCATTTTTTTGTATAGAGATTTGTCCGCTTTTCGAATGATATTTTATGATGTAAAATAGAAACAGGGTATATTGAAAAAACAGAAAAGTACAGATATCTAATGGGGATAAATATGAGAAATGTAAAAATTATTGTTGTTGATAGCGGCGTATCAAAAAATTTTAAAGGGGAAATTCAAAGATCTTATTGCGTAAGATTTGACAAGGGGGAATATTTTGTAGAGGAAGATTGTCAGGAGGATGCATGGGGGCATGGTACGGCTGTCACCAATATTATTTTCAGCGTTGCTCCCGGATTAGAAATAATCAGTTTTGGAATATGCGATGGATTGGAAGAGGTAAATGAAGAGGGATTAGTTGTTGCATTGGAATATATTTTTGAATTCTTAGAAGCGGATATTATAAATATCAGTGCTGGTTTAACATACATTGATGACTATAAGAGATTGGATGATATATGTAAGCGTTTGACCAAGAAAGGTTGTTTGATTTTTTCGGCTTTTGATAATGATGGCGCGGTTTCTTATCCGGCAGCTTTTCCAGAAGTGATAGGGATTGACTGTTCTGATCATTGTGGAAAGGATGAGATCATTTATTTGAAGCATTCGTGCGTAAATTGCATTCTCCCAAGCCATTATTTTAGGACTGTTTGGAAAAATGGGGAGAGGGCAATATTGAAAGGAACCAGCTTTTCTTGTGCATATATGGCAGGATTATATGGAAAATATCTGCTAGAAGAAAAAATAGAAAATTTTGAACAGTTTTTAGCTTTAGTTGTAACGAAGACAATCAAATGCAAAGAAAGCAAGAATTTATCGAAACCTCTTTTTAATGTCAGAAAGGCAATTATATTCCCGATTAATAAGGAAACAGATGTTATTTTGAGGAATGTGGATAAACTGGGTTTTTCTATAGTTGGAGTATATGATGTAAGGGTTTCTGGAAGGGTAGGCAGAGAATATCTTGGGTTTGCTGTAAAAGCTTATGAGGAGATAAATTGGAACGATACTTTTGATACGGTTATTTTGTCTTGTGTGCAAAGTTTACAAAAATTAACTGGTAAGAATTATTCGGAGGATCTCTTAAAACAGAGCAAATTGGCAGGGAAAAACATATATTCATTTGAAACTGCTTATGAGGAAAATCAGACAGTATTTTATCCAAGGTTGGATAGTACAATGATCCCCTATTTTAAGTTAAACAAATTGAATAAAATATCTGTTCCAGTGGTAGGTGTATTTGGAACATCTTCTTCCCAAGGAAAGTACTCGCTACAAAATGCGATAGTAGCTAAATTGAGAGAAAAGGAATATGAGGTTGGTTTTTTGTCTACAGAACCTTCTGGCTATTTGGTGAATGCGGATTTTGTTTTTCATTTTGGATATCATTCAGATACAGGTTTGGGTTTACGAGATATTATCTCAATTCTCAATGAGTATATATTTAGAATGCAAGTGGAAGGAAAAGATATTGTTGTAACAGGTTGTCAGTCTGCTATTACACATTATGAAGCTACAAACTTATTTAATTATTGCATTGAACAATATGGATTTTTGTTGGGAGCAGCACCGGACTATAGCATCTTGTGTGTGAATCCCTTTGATGATATCGGATATTTGGAAAGAAGTATACAACTGATCAATTCACAAGGTGATGGAAAGGTTAAGGCGTTGGCTCTATTTCCTCGAAAGATTGAAGAGACAGTTACAAAAATAAAGTATTCTGCCAGAGAATTGAGTCCTTCTGAAGTAAAGCATTTTAAAGAACAGATAGGAAATAGAATGAAGCTTCCAATATACGAAATTGGTTGTAAAAATGACATTAATATATTATGTAATGATATTGAAAAGTTTTTTACACCCTAGGATTAGAAAAAGCAAAAAACGGAGGAGAAAGAAATGAAAATTGTATCACCTTATCTACATCGGTATATTACCAGCAATGGCGACTGCCTTCTGTTGGAAGTACTTCAAGGGAAATTTTTTAGAGTAAAACAGGAACAAATTCCGTTATTGGACAAGGCACTAGAATTTCCAGATAAAATAGATGATAGACACATATTGGTAGAAAACAATATTATAATAGAGGATAACATTGATCATATACAGAGATGTGATAAGTTATATGAGGATTTTGTGAATAAAAAAGATTATTTGCATTTGGTTATACTGCCTACGGAAGATTGTAATTTCAGATGTTCCTATTGTTATGAGGATCACAGACATAATGTGATGAGTGAAGAGCTGATGAAGGCAGTAGAATTATATGTAGAGAAAGAAATTGGGAAGTATCAGGCTTTGCGTGTGGAATGGTTTGGTGGGGAGCCGCTGTATGAAAAGGAAATAGTTTTTAAGTTGTCAGAGAAGCTCATTGCAATATGTAAAAATAATAAGAAGCCTTATTATGCGTCTATGACAACAAATGGTTACTATTTATCATTAGAGACATTTAGAAAACTATTAAAGTGTAAGATAGTTAGGTTTCAGGTCACTTTGGACGGAAGTGCTCCAACTCATGATAAACAGCGGGTATTAGAAACAGGAGAGGGAACTTATGGGGTGATTTTGTCTAATTTATTGTGTATACGGGATAACATCCATAGTAACTTTTTTAATATAACAATTCGGTGCAATGTTACTTCAGAAAATTATATGGAACTTAAAGGGTTTGCTGAAGAGATGAAAGAAAATTTTGGGAATGATGCTAGGTTCAATTTTTTATGGAAAATTGCCTGGAATCCACAAACCGGAAATTGTGATACATACCTTGATCAGAGTGCTTTAAGAGATGTTTTGCATGAAAATGCAAAACATGCGTTGAGGCTGGAAACCAATAAAGGACAGTTGATAAAATATGGGGATATATGCTATGCCAGCAATAAAAATTCTTTTATTATAGGCTCTGATGGATCGGTGTATAAGTGTACGGTTGCATTCCAAGATGATAGAAATAGAGTTGGGATGCTTAGATTAGATGGAACTATGGAGCTGGACAATCAAAAAATTAAGTTTTGGACAGAGAGAAAAACATGTTTTTCCCAAAATATGTGCTATCATTGTTTTTTATACCCATCATGCTTGGGAATATATTGTAATTTAAATAATGAAAATCAGGATGGAGAATTTGTGTGTTCGGGTGTCAAAACATATGTGGATGATTATTTGGAATGTATAGAAAAATGTAGTGATATGTGGAAATATTTGGATTTGCTGGAGGAATGAATTATGATTAAAGAAAAAATAATTGAAATCTTTGAACAAAACGGAGTATGTGTCAGTGAGGAAGGAACTTTGGAAGATATGGATTCTCTTCAGTTTATTTCTTCTATAGTTTCTATTGAACAAGATTTTGAAATTGAATTTCCAGACGAGTTTTTGGCAATAGAAAATCAATATACTATTGATTTGGTTGTAGCTACTGTTACTAATGAATTGGAAAAGGCCAATGGATAATCATATAACCAAATTATATTAATCAGGAGGAATTAAGGATGAAGAATGAAGCAAAAAGAAGAAAACTTGTAAAAAGGTTCAAAAAAAATGCAAGAGTATCATTTTACGCAGTAAATGAATGTACAAATGAGAGTGGAGCAAATTGTGGAAATTGTGTGCAAAAATGCTCGTGAGTTATCAAGAATGTTATAGACTAAATGGCATAGACATTTTGGTCTTTAGCGTTCCTGCTTTTCAGAGGAGGCACAAAAATATTGACTTAAAATCATGTTTTGTCTGTTGGCTAATGAAATGTGGAAGAAGGATAGCAGGAATAGGGGGATTAAGCATGAAAGTATTTGTATTTTTGTCGTGTCTTGGAATAAAAGCAGTAATGTCTGCAAATAAATTGAAAAGGCCAATGGATAACTATATATCAAAATTATAATAAGGAGAATTTTAAAATGAAAAGTGAATCAAAAAAAAGAAAACTAGTAAAAAAGTTCAGAAAAAACGCAAGAGTATCATTTTATGCAGTAAATGAATGTACAAATGCCAGCGGAGCAAACTGTGGTAACTGCGTGTCAGGATGCTCATAACTTAATATTGACTTAATATGAAAAGACGGACATTTTGGCCTTTATTGTCCGTCTCTTTTTGAAGAGGTGAAAAACAGTATGAAAAACTTAATGTTTATGTATAAGGAAATGTTTAAGATTTCTAAAGTTCGGTTTTTCTGTATTTTTATAGAAGTCATTACAGGTTTATTAAATTCCATAGTTAGTATTTTTTTCTTGAAGTATATTATCGAGGGCTTGGCACAAGGAGAACAGATGCCATATTTTCTTGCTGTAATTGGAGTAAAACTTGGTATGTTACTCTTATATCAGTGTTCTATCAATATTTTCAACAATTACGTTTATCAGAAAACAGATCAAAAGATTAAATGCGAATTGTCAATGGCACTTTTTCGAGTGGTCAAAAAAATTGATCTGGCTGACATGGAAAATCCCGAGTTTTATGATAAGTATCAGAGGGCTATTTCACAGGTGGACAGGAATGTGAGCAGAATGCTAAATTATCTGGGAAATCTGCTGGAAACGCTGTTGACATTAATAAGTTTGTTTTTGATCCTGATAACTGCGGACCCAGTGCTGATTGTAATAGCAGTTATTGGAATGGCAGTGACCATGTGGGCAAACGTGGCAAATACAAAAAATGGCTATAAGGCAGATCAGGATTTTACCGGGGTTGACAGAAGGATTGCATATATTACGAGAATATTCTATTTGCCGCAGTATGCCAAGGATATTAAAAGTACCGGGTTGGACCGGAAGCTTGGAAGGTTATATAAAGAGAAACTGACAGACAGGGAAGGATTGATTAAAAAGCATTGGCCACGGATTATTGCAACAGCGATTGCAGGAAGTTGGCTGTTCAATGTGGGGAATATTGGTATTGCATACCTTTATCTGATTGCCGGGGTAATTCGACAGGTATTTAGCATAGGAGACTTAACGGCTTTGGCGCAGACAGTGAACCAGTTGAGCAACACGATGCTCCAGGTGTCCAACATCATTCCCCAGGGAGTTTCACATAGCCTTTATGCAGGAAATTATATAGAACTGCTTCATATGCCGGTTTCAGAAGAGATATGCGGTGACAAGGAGGTATCAATTAAGGAGTTTGAGGGGATTTGTCTGGAAAAGGTGTCATTTCATTATTCTGGAACGTCATCTTTCGCACTTGAAAATATCAGCATGGAAATCCGGAAGGGGCAGAAAATAGCCATTGTTGGAGAGAATGGAGCCGGAAAGACGACCTTGGTGAATATCATTATGGGCCTGTATCGGCCTGAGTCAGGGGAAATTCGGATGAATCATATACCGTATAGTCAGTTGACACAGGAAACGATACATAGGTTTATAGGGAATGTTGCCCAGGATTATAATCAATATGCATTTCAGATAAAAGAAAACATAGCATTGCTGTCAGAAGATTTTACCGAAGATGAGGAAAAGGTGTGGAAGGCATTGGAAGATGTGGGGTTGAAAGAATATGTGGGAACGTTGAAACAAAAACTGATGACAGAGGTCACTAGGGAGTTTGATGAATCCGGTGCGGCTTTTTCAGGAGGACAGTCTCAACGAATGGCGATTGCGAGGGTTATTTATACGGATCCAAGCGTCATTATTATGGATGAGCCTACCAGTGCGTTGGATCCGTTGGCTGAAGAGAGAATGTATCAGCTGATATATAAAATGGCCCAGGGCAGGACACTTATTTTGATTACACACCGCCTATCCTGCGTAAAGGATATGGACGGGATTGTGGTATTGAATCAGGGGAAGATTATAGAAGTGGGAACCCATGAGACTTTGATGGAAGCCGGAGGAAAATATGCGGAGATGTTTTCCGTTCAGAGTAAAAGATATTCGGATGAGGGAAATAATGATAAAGTTGATACAGATCAAAATGGGTAGTGAAAATAGTTTAAGTTAAATATGGATTGTATCAGGCAGGAAGCGCACAAATGGTTTGTAATAGCGTGGTGCGATGGGCATTTTATAAGAATGGCAGACAAAGAGGGTCATCCAATGGATATTTATCCAGCGGTTGATCCTGCGCAGAAATTTCATATTGAATATATTCATTATATCATCTTATATCTATGATATCAAACAATTTAACAACAGGCTTTACCCTGCTATCTATCAATTATCAAAGGTATTTTTCCACAATTATATTATAGCATAAAATTATCTAAAAGACAAGTCTGGTATCCCGTCTATTCAAATGCTATAATCGTTTTTACACCCTGGCGGGAAGAGGCCGAAAGAGCCGTTAGCTGAGGAAATGCTCGAATAGCGCTCTTTCGCAGGGGACAAGAACAATGCGTCTTTGACGACGCGAAAGGGAGTCGGGAAAAGGAGGCTATATCATGGAAGAAAACTGGATGGTGTTACTACAGAGGCAAAACCAACTGGCCGGAGTCATGAAAACCAATCAATTTACTGAGAAATTTGGACTTCGTCTAAGCGAACAGGATGCGGAATTGATCTTGCAGGAGCGGGGTAATGCCTTGCGTGAACAGAAGCGGGTTGAGTTTGGAGAGGGGATTGCATCCAGGATTATCTATGAGTTCTGTGATTCCGATTTTATTGATCAGAATAACTATGTGGATACCGTGATCAGGCTGCAGGAGATTTTTTATCTCTTTAAAAACGAAATGCAGGATGAGATCACGGACGAGGAGCTGCTTCATCTGATGAAGGAACAGTTTGAAGTGCTTTGCTTTGGAGATTTGGATTATCTGGAGGGAACTTGTCTGCATCATTTTGCACAGGCCATCCGGGCGGGATATGAAGGGTATAAGGGAACGGACGGCTATGGGGAGTATGCGAAATTTGATCAGCAGGTGAGATGGGATTATGGTTTGTATTATGCAGCCTTGCAGGAGCTTTGCTGGGGGTGATGATAATGGAATCAAATCATGAGGAAAGAAACGAAATATATAGGATGGAAGAACTGATTCCAATCGTTGGCAGATTGGCGGAGAAATATACAGGTTTTGAAAGCAGCTCCATTACGTATGAAAAAGCGGGGCAGTTGATGGAGGCAGTTCTATATTGTATTCACGAGACAAAAGGCTGGGACTCGGAAGCCTTGTCTGCTGCAGAGGGTGAGCATGATTCTCGGTCGCGGTCATTTATAAGATCGCTTTGCGGATTTGGGGACGGCGATTTTCCAGAGGGAGGAATGACTGCAAAACGTGCATATGAAGTTGGCCTGATGCTGGTAGAGCGAAAGGTAAAGTCTGCGCTGGAACACTATAATGAGATGCTGCCGCATTTTGTTTCTTACGAAAATCATTGTCTGAATGATACCTTTATAAAAGGGTTACCGGAATTTTTTAAATGGTATGACATGAAGTTTGATCCGCAGAGTACTATTCTTTCGCTGGATTATCCAGTGTTAAAAGACTTGTCAGAATATAGGGGAATTGACAGAATATACGGATTTCTGTCCTGCGTCCGGCTGGAACAGACATTTTTGCTGAAATTTCCCGTGGACTATGTGATGGGTGTATTGGAAAGGAGGGATGTATTCTTTCGAGATATGGTGGAAAATATCGGCGGTATGGTCCTGGAAACGGTTTTGATTCACATTTTGGGGGCAAAGCCTTTGACGGAACAGGATTTGGGGGAGGAAGCATATTTTAGGATACGGGAGGTGGTGGCCCAAGGGGATTTGGAGGAAGTCAGACGAGGGTTTCAAAAGGCGGCGGAGGCATTCTTTCAGGATAATTATGAAAACAGCGAGGCTTTAGGGGAATATTTTATGAGCGTTGTTGACGGATTGGCGGTTCGGCTGAAGGCCGCTTATGATCAGGGAACGCTTGGGCAGGTAATTTGCATGTTTTGAAAAGAGACGTAAAAAGGAATTGCCTTAGATGGGCGGAGGATTTATAATGGAAGGGATTTACAAAAAGGTGTTTTAAATTGTGCAGCGAATGTCCGCAGACAGTGGACAGGGAGGAAGGTAGAATCATGGGTAAAAGTACGGAACACACACCCTCAATATTAAAAAACAAACTTTTTTTGTACCTGACAGAATTCTTTGCCGGTATGTCCGTGATGGCGGTGGAATTGGGAGCCAGCAGGCTGTTGGCGCCTTACTTCAGCTCTTCTCAGATTGTCTGGACCATTATTATCGGGACGATCATGATCGCAATGGCCCTTGGAAATATCTACGGGGGCCGGAGTGCGGATAAGCATCCGGATCCCGGTAGGCTATATGCTAGAATATTAATTGCTGCCGTCTGGATTGCGGCGATTCCGGTATTGGGAAAATATGTAATCCTTGGTGTTTCGGCCCTTTTGATTTTTTCCGTTAACAGTAATTTTCTGATTATCGCAGCTTTTGCGGCATGTATGGTTATTTTTGTTTTTCCGCTGTTTTTACTGGGAACGGTGACGCCTTCCCTGGCAAAATATTCCGTGGGAAATCTGGAGGAGAGCGGAAAGGTAGTGGGGACTCTTGGGGCCTTTAACACAATAGGAAGTATTATCGGAACCTTTGTACCTACCTTTGTGACAATTCCCTCCGTAGGAACCTCCGTTACTTTTTTAATCTTTGCCGGAATTTTGTTGGTTTTGGGAATTTTGTATTTTATCAGTGCGGGCAGAAGTGCGCGGAATGTGTCACATCATAAGGAAGCCACAGATCAGAAAGCGGTTTTTGTCAGGGAGTCAGGGGGCAAGGGAAAAATGATAGTGTCTGTGTTGTGCTATCTATGCTGCTGTGCGCTGGGATATTCAGACAGTTTTGCTTTTTGGGAGAGCAATCTGGCATATGAAGGAGAATCGGTGTATAACTATCTCCAGGTGAAGGAGAGCGGCAGGAGCGTGATCCTCTCAACCAATGTACTTTTTGGCGTCCAGTCTATCTATATGAAAAATCAGGGGCTGACGGGAATGTATTACGATTATGCCATGGCGGCACCGTTGATGCTGAAGGACAGGGAGCCGGAAGATTGTGAAGTGCTGATTCTGGGTATGGGAACAGGCACCTATGCCACGCAGTGCAGGAAGTATTTTGGCGATATGGCAATGGAGGGCGTAGAGATAGATGATAAGATTACGAAGCTTGCCAGGGATTATTTTTATCTGCCGGAGGATGTTCCCGTAACCACATATGACGGGAGAGCTTTTCTGAATGCTGTGAACCAAAAGTACGATGTGATCATGGTAGATGCTTATCAGGACATTACCATTCCCTTTCAGATGTCTTCCGTGGAATTTTTCACACTTGTCAAGGAGCATTTGAAGGAAGGCGGCGTTATGGTGGTCAATATGAACATGCGCGGAACCGGGGAGGGCAATATCAATCAATATCTGGCAGATACCATTTCTTCCGTTTTTGATGAGGTATATACGGTGGAGGTAAAGGGTTCCACTAATCGTGAATTGTTTGCCTCCTGCGGGACAGGAATGATTGCCAATCTGGAAACCAATCGACGAAAGGTTGTGGATCAGGAATTATTTAACATGATGGAGAGAGTGGCTTCTTTACTTGTGAGGTATGAACCGGGTACTTATCTTTTGACGGATGACAAAGCTCCGGTAGAATTGTTGGGCATACAGGTAATTGATGAAATTATCAGAGCTGAAGTGGCATATTATAAAAACATTTATGAAACCCAGGGATTAAAAGGACTGTTAGAGGCATTTTAATGATATATTATTGGACAATGTCTTCTCCAATGCGTCCATACTGTCAGCAGCCAAGAGAAAGGACAGTTGTTGCCGTGGGAAGGCGCGGACAGGCAGCCGTCATGGGCGGAAACAGGAGGAAGACATGGGCCAAGGCAGGATATGAGCGGGGCAGACAGTATCCGACGGAATACCGAAAAGTATTTTTAAAAGATGAATAGGAAAGGAAAGAGTCGTATATACTTAAAAATAGAAAATAGAAAAAAGAAAGGATACAAGCCTTGAATAACATGGCTGGGTATGAGACATGCAAGCAGAAACCTACCCTTTTGTGGCGCGCCCGTTACCTTATGAATATGATGCACTGATACCAGTGTTGGATGCGGAGACTTTGACGTTTCATCATGACAAGCATTATAAGACATATGTGGATAATCTTAACAGCGCATTGGCTGACTATCCGGAACTGCAGAAGAAAAGCCTGGAGGAACTTCTGTCGGATGTGGATAACTTGCCAAGTGCGGTTAGAACAGCAGTAAGAAACAACGGCGGCGGCGTCTACAATCATGAGCTTTATTTTGACTCTATGAAAAGTCCTGTAGGGCAGGAACCGTCAGGGGCGTTGGCAGAGGCGATCGACAGGGATTTTGGGTCTTACAAGCAGTGGAAGGAGAAAATGAAGCAGGCCGCAGTGAGTAAATTTGGTTCCGGATGGGCATGGCTTGTGACGGACAAAAATGGCAGGCTATCCATTGTGCAGACGGCAAATCAGGATGTGCCGGATTTGGAGGAGCAGATTCCTGTTTTGTTGGTGGATGTATGGGAACATGCCTATTATCTCCAATATCAGAACAGGAGAGCGGATTACGTGGAGGGATGGTTTAGTCTGATCAACTGGCGTAAAGCCGGAAAAAGATACGAGGACGCCATGCAGGCGTGACGAAGAGCCTTCATTTACGAAGGATGTGATGGGAGCTGAAAGAGCTTTAGATAAGAGGAAGCCGCAAACTCACCGGAGCAGATGGTGTTGCGGCTTCCCTTTATTTGTGTTCGGATTCCTGATTGTGAATAGAAGGAATTTATGGTAAAATAAGACCATATTCAAGGACGGGATACGTTGTGGAATCTGTTTGCCGTGGGGGGATGACTGTGGCAAATGGCAGGTTATGCATTGGAGGAGTAACAAGCTTTCAGAAATCGAAAAAGGTATCGCCGTTTTATACTGACAGCCCGGCATTTTACAAAGAAGGCTTCCGGGATGTTCCGTGACGGTGACAAGAGTGACGGAAGAAGAAAACGCGTTTATACGTCTTGCAGCGGTGGGGCAGTAAGGTGGAAAGTTGTCCCGGGCAACTTGGAGGATACCATGAAATTACTTCATATTTCTGATCTTCATATCGGAAAACGGGTAAATGAGTTTTCCATGCTGGAAGATCAAAAGTACATATTAGATCAAATTCTTGTAATCGCACAGGAGGAAGGGGCGGACGGCGTGATGATTGCCGGAGATATCTATGATAAATCCGTGCCTTCCGCAGAAGCGGTACAGGTCTTTGACCGGTTTTTGACAGAACTTGCAAAAAGAAAGATCAAGGTGTTTGCCGTGAGTGGGAATCACGATTCTCCGGAAAGGATTGCGTTTGGCGCGCAGCTAATGAGCGGTAGGGGCGTATATTTTTCGCCGGTCTATAATGGTAAAGCGGAAAAAATTGTTTTGGAGGATGCCCATGGGGAAGTGTATCTTTATCTGCTGCCCTTTATCAAACCTGCTGTGGTGCGTCATGTATTGGAGCAGGAATGTGGAAGAGAAGGGGGGACTACACTGTGGGAGCATAGGGATTCCGACTGTGAGAAAGGGGGAAGCCTTCCAGAATCGGAGCCGACGGAATCGGGCGGCAGGTTTCCTGTCAGTTATCAGGATGCGGTGAGACTGGCGGTGGAGCGTATGCAAGTGGATGAAACAAAGCGCAATGTGTTGATTGCACATCAATTTGTCACAGGCGCAGGGCGGTGCGATTCGGAAGACGTGTCAGTGGGCGGGCTTGACAATGTGGACGGGGAGATTTTTGATTCCTTTGATTATGTGGCGTTGGGGCATATTCACAGTCCACAGTGGGTTGGCAGGGAGACGGTGCGCTATTGCGGTACCCCTTTGAAATATTCATTTTCGGAGGCCGGGCAAGAGAAGTCCGTGACGATAGTGGAGCTTGGGGAAAAGGGCGAGGTGAGGCTGGGCACGGTTTCGCTTCTCCCGCTTCACGATATGCGCAGGATAAGGGGGACGTACATGGAGGTCACGGCCAGAGCCTTTTACCAGGGAACAAACACCGAGGATTACGTGCAGATTACGCTGACGGATGAGGAGGATATCCCCGACGGCCTGCGAAAACTTCGGATTATTTATCCCAACCTGATGCGCCTGGAATATGACAACAGCCGAACCGGCCGCAGCCGGGTGGTAGAGGCGGAACAAGATATCGAAAGGAAATCAGAACTGGAATTGTTCGGTGCGTTTTATGAATTGCAGAATAATCAGTCCATGACCCGGGAACAGGCGGACTTTGTAGGGAAGCTGATTGAAGAGAGTCGTTTAGAAGGCCAAAGAGGAGTTTAAGACGGGCTGGTGTGATCATGGATAATATTACAGTTACCGCAACAAATGTGGCGACAAGAAGTCAGTGTATGTGCTATGCTCGACAAAGCAAATCAGGAGGTATCAGAATGAAAAAAGGGCTGGGGAATAAGTGGATCTGGATAATCATGGCATCAGCTGCAGTTGTGATTGTGGCGGCAGTGCTGGGGCTTACACTGGGACACCGGGAAGGTTCCATTTCCGGCGGACATTCATCGGGGGAAATTTTTCTCTACGGGGAAACGCATTCGGTGAAAACGCTGTTGGAAAAGGAGATGGAGCAGTGGGCATTTTATTATGAAAATGAGGGGATGAGGGATTTATTTGTGGAGCTGCCTTTTTATACGGCGGAATTCTTAAATCTCTGGATGCGGTCCGAAAACGATGAGATTCTGGAACAACTTTACGTGGATTGGGAGAAAACAGCTATCCATACCCAGGAAGTATTGGATTTTTATCGGCAGATCAAAAAAGATTGCCCGGAGACGGTTTTTCACGGAACGGACGTGGGACATCAATATGAAACCACAGGGAAGCGCTATCTGGAATATTTGGCGGCAAACGGACTGGAGCATTCGGAAGCCTACCGACTGGCTCAGGAAAACGTGGAGCAGGGAGAATACTATTATCGGCGCGGGAGTGGATTATACAGAGAAAACACTATGACGAAGAATTTTGTCAGGGCGTTTGACAGTCTGGACGGCCTCAGTGTTATGGGGATATATGGTTCGGCGCATACGGAGCTGGGTGCAAAGGATTATTATACGAATACAGTACCCTGTATGGCAAATCAGTTGACTAATATTTATGGCGACAGGGTACATTCCGAGGACCTGTCCTATTTGTTGCTGCGGCAGGAAGCAGATAGAGTTGATACAATTCTTGTGGAAGGGAAGGAATATGAGGCGTCCTATTTTGGCAAAACCGATCTGTCCGTAATCTTTCCGGATTTTCAGTACAGAGAATTCTGGAGGCTGGAGAACGCATATGATGACTTTAAGAGCAGGTCAACCACCGGAAACGTGCTGCCGTATAATAATTATCCTATGGAAATAGAAGAGGGACAGGTTTTTGTGATTCAATATACCAAAAAGGACGGAACCGTGATCAGAGAGTATCACAGGTCGGATGGAAATACCTGGCAGGGAGCTCCGGCCACGGAAGAATTTAAAATTCAGGAGTAAAGGTACAGGCAGGGGTTTTGGAGGGTGATTTTGTCCGTTTCAGGTATAAGGGGAGGTTGGAATGAAGCCGATAAAGCTGATTATGAGTGCATTTGGTCCCTATGCGGGAACCGTGGAGATTGATTTTGGCCGTATGGGAGGACAGGGATTATATCTGATCACCGGAGATACCGGGGCGGGGAAGACGACGATTTTTGACGCCATTGTGTTTGCTCTGTACGGGGAAGCCAGCGGCGACGACCGAAAAGCGGAGATGCTTCGCAGCAAATATGCGGCGGATACGGTTCCTACTTATGTGGAGTATACTTTTGAATATGGAGATAAACGCTATACTGTAAAAAGGAATCCGGAATACAAGCGTCCAAAAGACAGAGGGACGGGATACACGGTACGGAAGGCAGATGCGGAACTGATTTATCCGGATGAGCGTCATCCGGTGACCAAATCCAGAGAGGTCACAAGGGCGGTGACGGAGTTGATCGGGGTGGACAGGAAACAGTTTGCGCAGATTGCCATGATTGCCCAGGGAGATTTCCGTAAGCTGCTGTTTGCGGGGACAGAGGAACGGAGCGATATATTCAGGCAGATTTTTAAGACTGATCTGTACCGTAAGCTACAGGACCAGCTTAAGACGGAGGCGAGAAGTCAATGGAGGGAGTATGACGAGCTGAAGCGGAGTATTGATCAGTATATGGATGGAATTGTGTGTGAGGGAACAACGCCGGCTGCAGTAAAGCTTTCTAAGCTTCGGAAGGAAAAGTTTGAGGGTGGTATTGAGGAAGGTATAAAGCTTCTGGAAGAGGTATGTCAGGAGGATGAGAGAGAGCTGGCAGAATTGGATCAGGCGCTGGCACAGTTGGATGAGAGGATTCAGAAGGGGGATCAGCTGATTGGAAATATCCGCAAGATCAAGGAACAGCAGGAGGAACTGCTGAAGAGTCAGGAACAGTTTCAGGAAGAGCAGCCCAAGTTTGCAAAGGCTAAGGAGCGATTTGAGGAGGCAAGGGAGAAGGCACAGGAGTGTGGAAATCTTGCTCTGCGGATCAGGGAACAGCAGGATAAGCTGGCGCTGTTTGACAAATTGCAAAAAGAGAGGGAGGCGTTGATTGGGGAGGAACAGGCTATCCTGGATACGGCAGATCGGAAGCGAACACTGACGGTAAAAAAACAGGCATTGGAGGAGGCGCTTGGCAGGGACAGGGAAAACTTGAAAACGCTTGCCAATATAGGGGAGACAAGAGAACGTCTGGAAAACGGAAAGGAAGCCGCATGGAAGCGGAGAGCAAAATTGCGGAGGCAGATGGAGGAATGGGAGGAAGCGCTTGTCAGGCAGCAGAAAACGGAAGCAAATGTCGGAGAAGTAGCGGAGAGAATCCGGCGACTTACAATTTTATTGGAAGAATATGGAGAGAAAATAGAGAAATTGGCGGACAGGGAGAGCTTGCTTTCTGCGGTGGAAGGGCTGGGGAAAGACTTGGAAGAACAAAAACTGCTTCTGGAGAAGGAGGGAACGGAGTGGCAGTCTGTCAAAACGGAAATAGAAAGGTTTACGGAGGAGGGGAAGGCGCTGCTTGCTCGAGAAAGTGTTTATTGTGAGTCTGAGGAATACAGGAAGGCAGAGTTGGAGCGCCTGAAAGAGGCGGGAGAAACGGAAATCAGGAGTGGGCATATGGCGGCAGAGGCCAGGGAAAGACTTAAGGTGTTTTGCAGTCAGGGAGAGGATTTGACCGACTTGAGAAACACGCTTGGGAAACTGGAGGATCAATGTGAAGCCTTTCGCAATCAGGTACTCGTATGTCGAAACAGACAGGAGACGCTGCAAGAGGAGTGGGAGGAAGTTAAGGATGCAGATACACGCCGGATATTGTGGGGACAGAAGGAAAAGGAGATAGAGGCGTTAAGGCAGGCAGAGGCCAGGCTGACATTCCAGGCGGAGCAGCTGGAAAATGTGCGTCTTGAATTGGGGCAGATGCAGGAAGCATATCGAAATGCCAGGGAAGAAAAAGAGAAGCTTGCCATCCAATATCAGGAGATGGAACAGTGTTTTCTGGACGCACAGGCAGGGATTCTGGCCAGGGGCTTAAAGGAAGGATGCGCCTGTCCGGTCTGCGGAGCTGTCCAGCATCCCAGACCTGCCAAGGTCTCGGAGAAGGCACCGGATAGGAAAGGATTGGATAAAGGAAAGAAACAGCTTGCTGCGGCGGAGGCTAAGGCGGAAAGATTCAGCACCCAGGCAGGGCTATTGTTAAAGAGGCTGGGGGAACAGGAGCGGGCAGTGGAGGAGATGGCGGGGAAGCTGTTTGGAGCGTCCCCTGTTTTGACCAAAGATGGGAAAGAAGTATTTTTGGGGGAGCGCGAGGTTAAGGAAGATCAGGGAACGTGGGGAAATGCAGACCTGGACAGGTTGCGGGCAAAGTTAAAGGAGTGGCGGCAGGAAACGGAGCGGGAAACAGAGCGGCTGCGGGAGGAATTGGAACGGGCGGAAAGTCAGATTATCCGCAGGACTAATCTGGAAGAACTGCTGGCGCAGGAGGAAGCAAATCGAGGCCGACTGGACGCCGCCTTGGGGGAGAAACAGCAGGAATATGCGGCTGCCAAGGGGATATTGGAGGATAAGCAGCGGCGATTTGAAAGCTTTTTGGCAGGATTGGAATTGCCAGAAGAAATCTGTGGAAATCCCGAAGGGACAAAACAGTATCTTATGCAGGATCTGAAGCGGTGGGAGGCGGAGCAAAAACAGGCAAAAGAGGATAAAGAACGTTTTGCAGCATTGAAAAGAGAAGCGGTTCAGGAGGAAGAGGAAAGGCGAACCTGGAGGGAGCTGATCAAACAGAATCAGGAGCGATCGGCGGATTTGAAAGGACAGGAAAGAATTCTGCAAAAGCAGCTTTTGGGGGAGATTAAAAAAGCAGCAGAAATATTGGAGAAGGCTGCAAAATGGTGGGAGATGGAAGCACCCTGGGGAATGGATGCATCAAAGTATGGAATCGGAGATTGCGAAGAAATGACACAGACGCTTCCGGCACTTTTGGGCGTTATGGAAGAGGGAGCGAAACTGCTGAAAGGGCGCAGGGAAGAACTCAATGGTCAGATCAGGGACAGGAAGCACATGGAGTCTGAAAGGGAACAAAAGCAAGAAGCGCTTTCTGAAAGCCAGGAGTGGAAAAACAGCCTTGAGAGACAGCTGGAAGGTATGATAAACCGCCGCTGTGAGAAAGAGGCGCAGTTTTTTGGAAGTTTGTGTGAGGCCCTTCCGGAGATTGCAGAGGAACATCCCCAAGGGACCCCGGTGCCGATAGAGATACTGAGGAAGCTTTTTGGAAAGGTGGAGAAGGAACTGGGAGAAAGGTTATCCGTTCTGGAGGAGGAATTGGAAGAGAACAATCAAAAACAGCTGCGCAGGCAACAGTTGGAGCAGGAGATTCCCCAAAAAGAGGTCAAGATCAAAGTGCTTGATGAAGAAGTCCGAAAGGCGGAGGTGATTCAGGCCGGACAAAGGGTGGGAATGGAGACAAGGAAAGCCCAGACGGAACTGCTGCAGGGGCAGCTGGGAACGGATTGTCGGGAGGAATTGGAGCAGAATGTTCTGGATTTAGTGAAACGAAAGACGAAACTGGAGGATGCTCTGAAAGAGGCGGAATTCAATTTGAAGGAGTGTAATACCAGGAAGGAAAGAATGGAGTCCGCCATTGAGATCTTAAAGAAACAGCTTGCGGCGGCAGGCGAAGCCGGGAAGATTCCGGAAGAAGAGATGAATGAAAAAAAGGCCGGATGGCTTTTGGAGAAGAAGGAATTGGGCGTGAGACGAGATGAAAGAAATCACGCTTTTGCCGCCAATATGGAAGTCTGTCGAAAGGTAAAAGGCAAGCAGTCGGAGATTGTCCGTGTGGAGAAAAAATATGTCTGGATGAAAGCGCTTTCGGATACTGCAAATGGTACCTTGAGTGGAAAGCGGAAAGTGGAGCTGGAAACCTATATTCAGATGACATACTTTGATCGAATTCTGCGGCAGGCCAACTTGAGACTGCTTACCATGAGCAATGGGCAATATGAATTGAAGCGGAACGAGGAGAGCGAGAACCGAAAGGAAAAGGCAGGGCTTGAGCTGGATGTTGTGGATCATTATAACGGTACGGAACGCAGCGTTAAGACACTTTCCGGGGGAGAAGCTTTTTTGGCATCTCTTTCTCTGGCGCTTGGATTGTCGGATGAGATTCAGTCTTATGCGGGAGGGATAAGGATGGACTCCATGTTTGTTGACGAGGGCTTTGGGGCTTTGGACGAGGAAGCGCTTCACCAGGCTATGAAGGCACTGGCGCGCCTGACGGAAGGAAATCGCCTGGTGGGGATTATCTCCCATGTGTCCGAATTGAAAGAGCAGATTGAGAAGAAGATCATTGTGACAAAAGGACGTGACGGAGGAGGGATTGGCAGCAAAGTGGAGATCCTGTGAGAGCCGCAAAAGGTAATTTTGCGGTTTCAGTGGAGGAAATTTCATGAATCAGGTAAATTATCAAAAAGAGCTGGAGAAAATATTGAACGGATTATCCTGTGAGGGCAAAGAAACAGTCCCCAGGTTGTTTCTGCACAGCTGCTGTGCACCCTGCAGCAGTTATGTCCTGGAATATCTGTGCAGGTATTTTGGGATCACTGTGTTTTATTTCAATCCCAATATTACGGAGGCTGTAGAGTACAAAAAGCGTGTGGAGGAGCAGAAACGGCTGATAACGGCATATAATGCGGAGGGGAAGGGGTATCCTATTGCCATTGTGGAGGGGGATTACGAACCCCGGCGTTTTTTTGAAATGGCGAAAGGCTTGGAGGTGTGTCCGGAGGGCGGTGAAAGGTGTTTTCGATGTTTTGAGTTGCGGCTGGAGGAGACTGCCCGACGTGCTGCAGAGGCAGGCAGTGATTATTTTGCCACTACACTGACGGTCAGTCCGCTGAAAAACGCGGGAAAGCTCAATGAGATCGGAGAAGCGTTATCGGAGAAATATGGTGTTTGCTGGCTGCCTTCCGATTTCAAGAAAAAGGAAGGATATAAGCGGTCCATAGAATTGTCTGCGCAATATGATTTGTATCGGCAAAATTATTGCGGTTGTGTATATTCCAGAAGAGGGGAAATGCAAACCTGATTATTTGTATAATCGTCGTATTTTGACATATGCTATCCAAGATAGGTCTAAGGATGTGCTTTGACCACGTGGGAACCCTGAAGACAAACAAGTCAACGGTTAAAATATTACGCCGTTTTGTGTGCCGTGGGTGACAGGAAAATGTGAAACAGTACGGGAAAAGCAGAAATGGAGGCACAAGGTGGAATCGATCTGGATGGCAGGAACTGAAATCAGGAAACGGGAACCGCTTCCTGGGGATAGGAAGGTATCGGCTGCGGTGATTGGAGCCGGAATTGCGGGAATATTGACAGCGTATTTTCTGGAGAAGGCCGGGGTTTCTGCAGTGGTGCTGGAGGCGGATCGGATCGGCAGCGGACAGACAAAAAATACAACTGCAAAGATTACTTCACAGCATGGTATGATTTATGATGGTTTGATCCGGACGTTTGGTCAGCGGATGGCGGGGCATTATGCCCGGGCAAACGAAGATGCAATTCGGGAATATGAAAGGTTGATTCAGGAAAAAGGTATTGAATGTGACTTTACATGGTGTCCGGCCGGCCTGTATTCTTTGGAAGAAGAGGTGCTTCTTAAGCGGGAAGCGGAGGCGGCAAGGGCATTGGGGATTGAGGCGTCCTTTGAGAAGAAATGTGAACTTCCTTTTTCTGTGGCAGGTGTGACGATATTTGAACGCCAGGCCAGGTTTCATCCGCTTAAGTTTCTGGCTCAAATAGCTGAGGAAGTGGAAGTATATGAACAGACAAAGGTACTGAAGGTGGATGGAAATCGTGTGGAGACAGCAAGAGGATGTGTGGAGGCGGACTTCATTGTGTTTGCCGTGCATTTCCCCTTTATCAATATACCGGGATATTATTTTGCCAGAATGTATCAGGAGCGGAGCTATGTGGAGGCGATGAAAGGGGTGAAAAGTCTGGAGGGCATGTATCTTGGGATCGACGAGCAGGGGCTTTCCTTTCGATCCCAGGGGGAAACATTACTGCTTGGCGGATATGGCCATCGGACAGGAACAAAACAGGCTGGGAAAGGGGGGATTTTTCATGATGCGGTACCTAAGGGGGTGGGCGGATGCAGATACGGAATGCTGCGTGATAAGGCCCAGGCGCTGTTTCCCGGTTGTGAGGAAATTGCCCGTTGGTCCGCCCAGGACTGCATGACGCTGGACAAAGTCCCCTATATCGGCAGGTTTTCCCGACGAAAACCCCAGTGGTATGTGGCTACGGGATTTGGAAAGTGGGGGATGACCTCGGCGATGGTAAGTGCCCGGGTTTTGACGGCGCTGATCACCGGAAAGCCTTGCCCGGAGGCGGATATTTTTTCTCCCCAAAGGCATTTTACGGCCCGGGCGGCAAAGGAATTGGCGGTACACGGGGGACATACGGTGAAAGGTCTGGCAAAGCATCTGATACCGTCGGGAAACAGGGAGATCATTCCCAACTGTCCTCATATGGGATGCAGGCTGGAGTGGAATCCGGAGGAAGAAACTTATGATTGTCCCTGCCATGGATCCAGATTTGACAGAGAAGGACATCTGATTGACGACCCGGCACAGACGAACTGCAGGAGGCGATCAGAATGAATCTGCAAAGAGAAGGCTCTTTTTATGGCTGGTATTTCAAGTGTCAGTCGGATATGGGGACGATGGCGGTGATACCGGCCGTCCATGGAACAGGGCGGGGGCGGACCTGTTCCCTTCAAATCATCACAAAAGAGGAGGCGTGGACCGTTACGTTTCCCGCCAAGGCGTATCAACGCAAGGGAATGAGGATTGCCATCGGGAAAAATCACTTCGGAGATAGGGGAATTCGGCTGTCGGTGCGGATACCGGGACTGAATGCAGTGGGAAAGCTGAACTTCGGACCCCTTACCCCGCTTAAATATCATATTATGGGACCGTTTTTACTGGTGCCTTTTTTGGAATGCTGTCACAGCGTATGGAGTATGAAACACACGGTTTGGGGTTCCGTGCGTATTAACGGTAAATTATACACCTTCCGGGGTGGGGAAGGATACTGGGAAGGGGATGGAGGGCGCTCGTTTCCAAAGGAATATCTTTGGACCCAGTGTAGTTTTCCGGAAGGAGCACTTATGTTGTCCGTGGCGGATATTCCTCTGGCAGGATTTCACTTTCAGGGAGTCATTGGCGTGGTGTTGTGGCGTGGCAGAGAATACAGGCTGGCCACATATCTGGGGGCAAGGGTGGTCAGACGTCAAAATGGACTGATAAAGGTGGTCCAGGGCGATATGGAACTGGAGGCGGAGCTTCTGGAGAGAATCGGTAAACCCCTAAAGGCTCCCGTCAGTGGGGATATGAACAGAATCATTCACGAAAGTGTTGCCTGTATGACAAGGTATCGTTTTAGGAAGGGGAAACAAATTGATTTGTACGTTCAAACGGATAAGGCATCTTTTGAATATGAGTATCCCGATTAGGGTGGCAGCAAGAGGTTAACGAATTATTGAACAGAGAAGGAAAAGAATATGTATCGAATGGTCAAAGGTTATCGAGATAATGATTTATTGCGGGGAAGTTTTAACGAACTGGCAAAAGAGACATTTGGACTGAATTTCGAGGATTGGTATCAAAATGGTTTTTGGAGTGACAGTTATGAGCCCTACTCTGTTGTGGAAGATCACAGGGTGGTGGCCAATGTCTCATTAAACCGGACTGATATGCTTTATGGAGGCAGTGTGCGGCGTTTTTTTCAGTTGGGAACGGTTATGACAAGAGAGACATATAGGAACCGGGGACTTTGCAGGCGGCTTATGGAATGGATTGAGGCGGACTGCAGGGATTGCGGGGAAGGAAGCTATCTGTTTGCAAATAACAGTGTACTTGGCTTTTACCCCAAATTCGGATTTCAAAAGGCAAAAGAGTACCAATATTCCAGAAGGTTTTCCAACAGGGGGGAGTGTCAGTTTGTAAAGGTGCCGATGAATGATCATGGAAAATGGAAGAAGCTGGAACAGGCCATGGAGAGAAATCAGTTTCGGGGCAGATTGGACTTGGTGGGAAACAGAGGACTGATTATGTTTTATGTGACAAAGTTTATGCAAGACAGCGTATATTACCACCAGGGAACGGATACATATGTGATAGGGGAGCAGCAGGGCGAAAAACTGTTTCTTCACCAGGTTTTCTCCGGTACGTTAAGTGATCTGGAGGCAGTGGCGGAATTGTTCGGAAGGGATGTCCGCCAGGTTACGCTTGGATTTGTGCCGATGGAAACGGATGGTTACGATATTGCGGAACTTCAGGAGGAGGATTGTACCTTTTTTATCAAAGGACCGGGAATGGAATTTGTGGAAGAAGAGAAGCTTAGAATACCATCCCTGGCACATGCATAGCGGCTGAGAAGAGGAAGAGTCAAGTTTGTCCGTCAGAATGTTTGGAGCTGCCTTTCATATAAACGCTTCCGTTAGAATGGCCAAACCTTTATGGCTCTAAGCTATATTTTGGTTGCGAAATGGGAGAGAATGGGATATAATATTTGGAAAAACAGGTATTTTTAAGTCATGGGCCATGAGAATGCGGGCTCTGTTGTTTTCAGGGCTGACATCATGTGGACTTGTTTTAGGATATTTGGCTTATTTTCAGAAGAGTGCTATGTAAGGAGTGAAAGATTGTTATGGAGAAAATACTGGATCAGTTGTCGAGAGAGATGGGAAAGGCGTTTGAGGCGGCGGGTTATGAGGCGGAATTGGGCAGGGTGACATTGTCTAATCGACCTGATTTGTGTGAATATCAGTGTAACGGCGCCATGGCGGGAGCAAAACGGTACAAAAAAGCGCCGCTTATGATTGCAAAGGATGTGGCGGAGAAACTGGCTGACAGTCAGGTATTTCAGGAGGCGGAGGCGGTGGCACCGGGTTTCCTGAACCTGAAAATATCCGGCTCATTTCTTTTAAATATGGTAAGATCAATGATCGAGGAGCCAAAGTTTGGGCTGGAAATGCCAAAGAAACCTAAGAAGATTATTATTGATTACGGTGGGGCCAACGTGGCTAAAGCGCTTCATGTGGGCCACCTTCGCCCGGCTATCATAGGCGAGAGTATCAAGCGTATTTGCCGTTATGGGGGAAATGAATGTATCGGCGATGTGCATTTGGGAGACTGGGGTATGCCCATTGGCCTTGTGATCACGGAGATTCAGGAGAGACAGCCCGGGCTGGTATACTTTGACGAAAACTATCAGGGAGAATATCCCAAAGAGTCCCCTGTCACCATTGCCCAGCTGGGGGAGATCTATCCCTATGCCAGCGAGAGGTCAAAATCGGATCCCGAATATAAAGCCAGGGCCATGGAGGCCACTCATAAATTTCAGAAAGGTGTCCGTGGCTATCGGGCGCTGTGGAGACATATCATGGATGTGTCCATACCGGATCTGAAGCATAATTATGACAGTATCAATGTGGAATTTGATTTGTGGAAAGGGGAAAGCGATGTCAATGACCTGATCCCTGAGATGGTGGATTATATGAAGGCGGGGGGTTACGCTCATATCAGCGAGGGCGCGCTGGTAGTGGATGTGAAAGAGGATACTGATACAAAGGAAATTCCGCCCTGCATGATTTTAAAATCTGACGGCGCGGTCCTTTACAACACCACCGATCTTGCCACCATAATGGAACGCATGCGTTTGTATGCGCCGGACGAAATGATTTATATTACGGATAAACGACAGGAATTATATTTTGAACAGGTATTTCGCTGTGCGCGCAAGACGAAGCTGGTGAAACCGGACACCGTGTTAAGGTTCCTGGGACATGGAACCATAAACGGCACCGACGGGAAGCCTTTTAAAACCCGTGACGGCGGGGTCATGCACTTGGAGCGACTGGTGCAGGAGACAAAGGATGAAATGTTTAAAAAGATCCGGGAGGGAAAGTCCAGGGAAGGACGTGAGGTATCCGAGAAAGAGGCATGGGAGATCGCGGAGGTTGTAGCTGTTTCTGCTCTGAAATACGGAGATTTGTCCAATCAGGCTTCAAAGGATTATATCTTTGATATGGACAAGTTTACCTCCTCGGAAGGGGATACCGGTCCCTATATTCTCTATACCGTTGTGCGTATTAAATCTATTTTAAACAAATATCGGGAGCAGGGCGGCAGCCTGGAGGGACTTGCGCTGTTGGAGGCGGAAAGCGATGCTGAGAAGGCATTGGAGATGGTTTTGGTGCAGTTCCATGCCATGATACAAGGGGCAATAGCCGAGATTGCACCCCATAAGGTATGTGCCTTTGTGTATGATCTGGCAAATGCCTTTAACCGTTTTTATCATGAGACCAAAATTCTGTCCGAGGAGAACCAGGCGAAAAAGCAGAGCTGGCTTGCGCTGTTGATGCTGGTGCGGGATGTGATGGAAACCTGTACGGACTTGCTGGGTTTTGAAGTGCCTGAAAAAATGTAGTTGATTTTAGGCGGGATTACGATTATAATGAGGGATGAGTAAGACAAATAATCGCGGCTGCATGTGACGTCTGTGGCGTCAAGCCATATTCGGATACATGTGGGTGAGGAAAGTCCGGGCTTCACAGGGCA
Source organism: uncultured Acetatifactor sp. (assembly GCA_910578185.1). GTDB lineage: Bacteria > Bacillota > Clostridia > Lachnospirales > Lachnospiraceae > Acetatifactor. Next base: position 16,142 of record CAJTPN010000022.1, on the reverse strand, counting down.
GGATGCCGGATAACGTCCGGTGGAGGCGACTCCAAGGCCAGTGCAACAGAAAAATTAACAGCCAGGTTAAGTACTATGTGGGCAGATCGAAGGTCCTCCTTTGACTTCCGTTAGGGACGCCATACATTTTCCGAGCCTGGTGATGGTGGAAAGGCAGTGTAAGAGACTACCGTTCGCCCGGTAACGGGCGGAGCTGTGTAAACCCCATCCGAAGCAAGACCAAGCAGAGAGCAACAGGCTTGCCCGGCCTGCTTTCAGGTAGGTTGCTTGACGCGGCTGGCAACAGCCGTGCTAGATAGATGATTATTCACGACATAACCCGGCTTATCGTTTTGCTCACAGGAAATACCCCGTCGCTTGCGGCGGGGTATTTCAGAAAACTTTTAGATTCGGGTTATTGACAACCGTAACAATATGGCTCAAAATAAACAGTGGCGAAACAGGAAGTGGGGAATTGAAACTTTTTTCTGCGCAGTCCAAAGAAAGGATGGATAGAAATGACAAAGATAGACGTGTTCTCGGGTTTCCTTGGGGCTGGAAAGACGACTTTGATAAAGAAGCTGTTAAAGGAAGCACTGGATGGCAGTAAAACGGTACTGATTGAAAATGAGTTTGGTGAGATCGGCATTGACGGTGGATTTCTGAAAGAAGCAGGAATTGAGATTAAGGAGATGAACTCGGGATGCATCTGTTGCTCTCTGGTGGGAGATTTTGGCGCTTCTTTGAAGGAAGTGATTGAAACTTACGCGCCGGAACGTATTCTGATTGAACCGTCAGGGGTGGGAAAACTTTCCGATGTGCTGAAAGCTGTTGAAAATGTGGCGGCAGATCTGGATGTGCAGGTAAACAGTGCGGTGGCGGTGGTGGACGCCTCCAAGGCAAAAATGTATATAAAAAACTTTGGGGAGTTTTTTATCAATCAGATACAATATGCGGGCACAATTATTTTGAGTAGAACGGATAAGATTACTGAAGATAAAATTCAGGAATGTGTCGCTTTGATCCGTGAACATAATTCCGGCGCTGCCATTGTTACAACGCCCCTTGATGCGCTGGAGGGCAGTGTCGTGCTGGAAACCATAGAGGGTGCTGATACCTTGGATGAAATGATGAAGAAAATGCTGGAACACGCCAGGGAAGAACAGGGCCGCCATCACGACCATGAGGACCACCACCATGATCACCAGGGAGAGTGTTGCGGACATGGACATGACCATGAGGATCATCATCATGATCACCAGGGAGAGTGCTG
>CAJTPN010000022.1:0-14792 GCA_910578185.1 uncultured Acetatifactor sp. | reverse complement strand
TGGACATGACCATGAGGATCATCATCATGATCACCAGGGAGAGTGCTGCGGACATGATCATCACCATGGCCATCATCATGCGGATGAGGTCTTTACCAGTTGGGGTAAGGAGACACCTGGGAAGTATTCGGTGGAGCGGATCGAGAGTATTTTGACAGCTTTGGACAGCGGTGAATATGGCAATATTCTTCGTGCGAAGGGAATGGTTCCGGCGGAAGACGGCACCTGGATTTATTATGATTATGTGCCAATGGAGCATGATATCAGGTCAGGTAAGCCTGAGGTGACGGGGAAATTATGTGTGATCGGCGCAGAGCTAAAGGAAGATAAGCTGGAGGAACTGTTCCGATAAGGGGGAGTGGAAATGAAACCTGTATATGTGATAAATGGTTTTTTGGAAAGCGGTAAGACGGAATTTATCTGCTTTACCCTTGCACAGCAGTATTTTCAAGTCAGGGGAAAGACATTGCTGATTCTCTGTGAAGAGGGGGAAATTGAGTATGATCCTGTTATTTTGAAGAAGACTCGTACGGAGATAGAGCTGATTGAAAAGGAAGAGGATTTCAACCCTGCACACTTGACGGATTTGGAAAAATTGCATAAACCAGAACGTATCATTATAGAGTACAACGGAATGTGGAATTATAAAAATGCCAGACTGCCCTGGTATTGGAAAGTGGAACAACAGATTACAACCATCGACGCATCCACCTTTCCGATGTATTATACAAACATGCGGTCTCTTTTAGCCGAAATGATCCGTAAGTCCGAGATGATTATTTTTAACAGGTGCGATGGGGTACGGGATCAGCTGAGCAGCTATAAGCGGAATATCAAGGCGGTAAATGCGTCTGCGGATGTTATTTTTGAGGGGGCGGAGGGCGAGATTGACGAGATTTTTGAGGAGGATCTGCCTTATGACCTGACACAGGATACCATTGTGCTGGACAATAACGGCTATGGTATCTGGTATCTGGACTGTATGGATCACTTGGAGCGGTACGAAGGAAAAAAACTGCAGTTTATTGCGATGGTTTTAAAGCCGGATCATTTTCCCGAGAATTATTTTGTGCCGGGCCGTATGGCCATGACCTGCTGTGCGGATGATATGGCTTTTTTGGGCTATGCCTGTGAGTTTGAGGGAGCGTCTGAATTAGAACAAAGAGCATGGGTGAAGGTTACGGCTACGATTTCAAAGGAGTATTGGGCGGATTATAAAGGAGAGGGGCCGATGCTTCATGCCGTCAGCGTGGAGAAGACGAAAGCGCCCAAGGAGGCTATTATCAGCTTTTCATAATGCAAGATACAGGAGTATTCCCGACTTTAACGGTGATGCGGTTAAGTGGGCCTGCCGCACGGAGGAAAGGGCATATTCCCGCCAGGATTCATACCCCGTAGTTTGCTGCGGGGTATTTGAATGCGATGGTTTTGGCAGTTTATCTGTGAAGTTACGGAGGTATCAAAATGGCGCAGGATAATAAGAGCCAGGATAAGGAAATACAACAGCATAAAAACAGATTTCATGATCTGGCAGAGAAAGCTTTTCGCCAGGGCATTTATACTTTTACAGGATTCTTGGGGTTGCATGAACAGGAGATATTCTGGCAGGAAGAGCCTAAGCTCAGATATGCAGGGTATTCTACGGAGGGAGGACATGAGATGGCGGAACGAGTGATTGTTCGCTTTGGGGATCCCGGAGAGCTGGGATACGAAGTGAGCTTTCCCATTGTCTGTGTTCATATTCAGCCTCTTGCCCGGAAGTTTGCGGATGAGCTGTCTCACAGGGATTTTCTCGGAGCGCTGATGAACTTGGGGATAGAGCGAGATGTCCTTGGCGATATCATAGCGGGAGAGAAAGAGGCCTACCTTTTTTGTCTGGATACCATTGCAGGATTTATCTGTGAAAATTTACAGCAGGTCAGGCATACACATGTAAAATGTGCAATTGTGGAGGCATATGCACAGATTCCTCAGGAAGAACCGGAGAAATTGGTAATTCAAGTACAGTCTCTGCGAGTTGACGCGGTACTGGCAAAGGTTTATAATATGTCGAGAGAGAAGAGCCTGGAGCTGTTTCGAGGGGGAAAAGTATATGTGAACGGCAGGCTTTGCGAAAACAATTCACAGCAGTTAAGCACAGGAGAGACGGTAAACGCCAGAGGATATGGGAAATTCACCTTGACAGGTGAAATGCGGGAGACAAAGAAAGGTAAGCTTTCCGTGGAGACGGCGGTATATCGATAGCGGGGAGTGTTATATGTATTCTTATACGATGATTCAATGGATGTTCTTTTTCTATTTATATAGTTTTCTGGGGTGGTGTGTGGAATCCGTACATGTATCGATACGGAAGCGTCACTGGATCAACAGAGGATTTATGCGAGGGCCGTTTCTGCCATTGTATGGGAGTGGCGCTACAATGATGTTGGTGGTGTCCATGCCGTTTCAGGACAGCATTGTGAAGACTTATATAGCGGGCTGTATTGGTGCCACAGTGCTTGAGTATGTGACAGGCATGATAATGGAAGCTCTGTTCAAAGTCCGTTATTGGGATTATTCCAAGCTGCCGTTTAATATCAAGGGGCGTGTATGCCTGGGGACCACGTTGGCCTGGGGACTTTTGACCATTTTGATGACGGAATTGATCCATGTGCCGATAGAGACATTTATGTTGGCTATACCGGAAAGCGTGTTGAATGTGGTTACGCTGCTTTTGACCGTTTATATTGTTGCGGATTTTACGCTTTCCTTTAAAGCTGCTGTAGATCTGCGGGATGTACTGGTAAAGATGGAACAGATAAAGGAAGAAATGCTTCATATTCAGAAACGCCTGGAGGCGATCTGGGCGTCGGTCAATCAGGGCATGGAGAATTATAAGGAGGCTTGGTCCGAAGGCTGGAGTGAAGTAAAGTCAAAGAGCATGGAGGATGTGAGAGGCGGAATTGAAAATAAATTTGAAAGTATCAAAAATTCGGTTAAGTCCAAATATTCGGCGTCTCTGGACAGTGTGAAGGAGGAATTGTTTGAGCTGAAGGCCAAGTATATTTTTAATGTGGAGTTGAGTCATCGCCTCAGCGGGCTGAAGGACTTTTTTCAGAGAAATCTGCTTCGGAATAATCCTAATATGACCTCAAAAAGATTTCAGGAAGGTCTGGAGGAGTTGAAGCAGAAGGCGGCAGAAAAAAGAGAAGAAAAGAAAGAAAAACAAGATAAAAAATAAGGAAAAAGCCGTCTGTCTAAGCGAATGCTTAACAACAGCCGGCTTTTCTGGCATGTTTCACTTGGCGGCATGCTGCGCCGCCTGAATTGGCGCTTGACTTCCTAGAATTCCCGTCGGGAGTATATTCTTATGGAAAGCAGACAGGAAACGGTAAGCACTGCGGCACTGGATATTAAGGTTCCACAGATAACGGTATTGAAATGTTCTGAGGCATATACCAGCAGATTGAAAATTAAGTTTCCTTTTGCCAGCAGGAAGGCGTTCAGCGCCAGACAAATCAGTATTGTGGGGATATAAAATCCCCATATTTTGCCCTTCTGGTATCCCAGTTTAAACAGAACGGGATACATGAAAAGATTCATCAGGGCGTAGAGAAGTGAGCTGAAGGAAAGGAGGGCCAGACTCCACTTGAAATCAGGATACCATTTTGAAAAAGAAAAAAGGTTTGCCAGGGGCATGAAGGAAAGTCCCAACAATGCGCCTGAGGCAGACAGGATAAGGGATAGAAGATACCTGCTTAAAACCACATGGCTCCTTTTTATCGGCAGCGTCAGATAAAGCCTGTTTAAATCGCTCTTTTCTTCTACTAAAAAGGAATTGATGGAGAAGGAAAATGATAGCAATACGCCCAATGGAACCAGGTAAATGGAGGAAAACAATCCTAACACAAGCAGAGTCAGAGGGATAATCAGAAGTCTTATATGATAATATTTTAATGCGTTCCAGTCTAATTTCATTATCTTAAGCATTTTTTCCATTCCTTTCTCTAAAAACTATGATATCGTTGATAGTTGCATTTTCTGTCACTGTGCCTGAGGGCAGACCACCAATATGGTTCAGCGCCATAAGACATTCATATCCGCTGGCGGTCTGCCGCAGGCCGATGGCATATTCCCGCTTTTCTGCAGGCAGATTGGCTCCCCGAACGATACAGTAGGAGGATATTAACGTCTCCTTGTCGCCCTCATAAATGATTTCACCATCGTGTATATAGACAATTTTGTCGGCAATTCGCTCCAGGTCGCTGGTGATGTGGGTGGAAAACAAAATAGTTCTGTCTTCCAGAAGCAGATATTCGCGGAAAATGTCCAGCAGTTCGTCACGTGCGGCCGGATCCAGTCCGCCAGTGGGTTCGTCCAGCAGCAGAACTTTTGTTTGATGTGAGAGATGCACGGCCATTGCCAGTTTCTGTTTCATGCCTCGGGAAAGATATTTGAAGGCAATTCCCGAGTCCAGCCCAAAGCGTGCCAGATAGTCCCTGTAGAGGGTGCTATCCCAGGTAGGGTAGAAGGGGCGCAGACTTTTTTCGATGTCTTTTGGGGTCCAGTCCGCCTGATAGTAAGGCTGGTCAAACAGGATGGCGATTTTCTCTCTGGTAGAAGGATCAGATGCAGGCTTTCCCAGCAGGCGGACTTCCCCGCTGTCAGGGAAGGACAATCCTGCCATGATTCTTATGGCAGTGGATTTTCCGGCGCCGTTTGAACCAATAAATCCGCAGCACAGGCCCTGGGGAACTGTAAAGCTGATGCTTTTTAATGCAAAGCAATGATAAGCTTTGCATAGATTCTTGATTTCAATGGCATTGTTCATGATAAAGTTCCTCCAATCTGCTTTGCAATGCCGTCAAATTCAGTCCGGCGGCATTGCCTTTTTCAATGACTGTTTTCAGAGATTCGTCGATGGAACAAAGATATTGCTGGCGAACTTTTTCGGGATCACATTTTACAAAGGACCCACGGCCCTGAAGTGTATAGATCAGCCCTTCTGCTTCCAGGTCGCCGTAGGCCCGGGTGGTGGTGATGACGCTTACGCGTAGATCCCGGGCAAGCTGCCGCATGGAGGTGAGGGGGGTGTCAGGGGGTAATTTGCCGGATAGAATCTGGGCTTTAATTTGCATTTTGATCTGTTCATATGCGGGCATCTCGTTTTGCAGAGATATGTTTATATTCACTTTATCCCTCCTTGTATGCTATGTCCTTTTTCTGCAACCTCCTTTTAGAGTGGAAAATCAGATGTAAATATATTGTCTGAATTCTCTGCTGCCGGGAGCTTCTGTTTTGGGACATTTTTTATTTTCACACTTTAAGCCGGCTGATGCTATAGTGTATATATTGAGTATATGCAGTAGGAGCGGAAAAGTCAAGAACTTTTTTTCTTAAGCAATTCTTAAACAATTAGAATGTTTTATGTTAAAATATATTTTGATACAATCAATGCTGAAGCTGCCACAAAGAAAGCCGGGACATACGTGGGCCGGGTACATAGCGTCCTCCAAACGGTTTTGGGTGTTTTTCCGTCTACTGTGAAAGACAAGAATTCGAATGTAAGAGGATTTATTGTGATGGCATCGGGGATACGTTTGGGAGGAATATGGATGTACAATATTTTGATTTGCGACGATGAGCGGGACATTGTAAATGCGCTTAAAATTTATCTGAATGACACGGAATATGTATTGTTTGAGGCTTTTGACGGAAGAGAGGCGGTCAGGGTAGTGGAGGAACAGGATATACATCTGGTCCTTTTGGATATTATGATGCCGGAAATGGACGGTATGGAGGCGATGGTAAGGATCAGGGAGAAGAGTAATGTACCCATTATTATGCTGACTGCAAAATCGGAGGACTCGGATAAGGTTCTGGGCCTTACGGTAGGGGCTGACGATTATATAACAAAGCCGTTTAATCCGGTTGAAGTGTCGGCCAGGGTGAAATCCCAGCTGCGCAGATATATGCAGCTGGGGGCGGGAAATCCGCGGCAGCAGCTGCTCCGGTGCGGCGGTATCGAGTTGGATGATATACAAAAGAAAGTAGTGTTGGATGGGGAAGAGGTATCCTTGACCCCTACCGAGTATGAAATTCTGAAGCTTCTGATGCAGCATCCGGGACAGGTTTTTTCTCCCAGGGAAATTTATAAGAAGATATGGAACGATCTGCCCTATGGCAGTGAGAATACGGTGGCGGTACATATCAGGCATATCAGGGAGAAATTGGAGATTAATCCTGCGGAGCCAAGATATTTGAAGGTAGTTTGGGGGCAGGGATATAAATGTGAGAAAATACAGGATTCTTTTGGAAAGAGGAAACTATAAATGGAAGAAACCTTGATCAGAGTATGGATAAATGGTTTTCAGGCGCAGATAAAACGGAAATAGGAGGCGGCGATGGAAGAAAAATTGGAAGTGGAAGAGTTATATTTGAGTGGCAGGCATAAGAAAAAAGCCTATCGATTTGTGGGAAGAATGACGGCAAAAATACTGGTCTTTTTTCTGCTGGCAATTTCATGTTTTATATTTCTGGGGGGATTTTTTCTGTGCGGGAATATGTTGTCTTCAGGGTTCTACATAAAAAGCCTGAATGAAGTGTTGGGAGATGTGTTGTATGGGGAAAGCAGGAGTGCGGCACATCTCATTCAGAATTGTCTTATGGAGGGAGATGTGGAAGCGGCGGCCGAGGTGTGCGAAGGCCGGAATATGGACGCCGAGTTAGTATGGTTAAATGACAACGGTGAAGAAAAGGTTTTATGGGGAACATGGGATGGATATGAGACCCGGCTTTCCTTTTCCATGATGCTTGAGTTTAAGAAAAGTGATTCGGTAAAAGAGGTTTGGATAGGGGGCGTCAGGATGAAGGAAAGCTCCGACTATCTTCTTCACATTTACCTGGATCCAACGTTTCCGGAAAATGATAATTTACAGGTGATTGCAAAGCTTGTCACAAGGTTGTATGAGGCCAGGTATCTGCTGGTGATGATAACGGTGGTTTGTTTTTTGGTGTGTGTCCTTTGCTTTTTAGTTCTCATGTGCGGCGCCGGACGTCGGATTGGCAGAGAAGAGGTTGTGCCTGGGGTGCTGACAGGGGTCCATCTGGATGTTCTGACAGTGGGATTTGGTTTGATAGCCATATTTTTTATTTTCTGCATCCTGAAGGCTGAGGGGATTATAGACAATGAACTTTTGTGGCTTTTTTGGGAGGTATTTGGTCTGACGGTGCTTGCAGTATGGCTGACCATATATTGTATGGAGCTTGCGCTGCGGCTGAAGCTTGGAAGATGTTGGAGGCACAGTTTGATCTATGTGATTACAAGCTGGAGCTGGAAGTTTTTTTGCAGGGTTACAGGAGGGATTGGGAGGCTGTTAAAAGGAATCCCGACAGTTGTAATGTCTGTGGGAATTTTTTTGGGGATATGTTTGTTTGAATTGATAGGGATCATTTTGTTTGTCAGAAGAGTGGAGAGCATCTTCGGATTATTATGGGTGGTGGAGAAGGGATTTTTGTTTTTACTTCTTCTTTATTTGGCGTTGACATGTAAAAGGTTGCTTCGGGCAAGCAGGGCGCTGTCGGAAGGACGGGAGGATTACAGAGTAGATACCTCCATGATGTTTGGGGATTTTAAGGAGCATGGGGAGAATCTGAACAGTCTGGGCATGGGGATTTCCAAGGCCGTGGCGGAACGGATGAAGAGCGAACGCCTGAAGACAGAATTGATCACCAATGTATCCCATGACCTGAAGACCCCATTGACCTCCATTATCAATTATGCGGATCTGATATATGAGGAGTCGTCGTGCAAAGCGGATGAAGAGGAGGAACAAGATTTTCTTGCCGGGCGTTCTAAGATAGCGGAGTATGCGGAGGTGCTGCTGCGACAATCCAGGCGGCTGAAAAAGTTGTTGGAGGATTTGGTGGAAGCTTCCAAGGCGACTACAGGGAATCTTGAAGTCAATCTGGAACCCTGTGAGGCGGGAGTACTTCTCACACAGGCAGTTGGGGAGTATCAGAAAAAGATGGAGGAAAAAAGCTTAGAACTGATTGCGCGTCAGCCGGAGGATACGGTTAAAATCATGGCTGACGGCAGACACTTGTGGAGGGTGTTTGACAATTTGCTGAATAACATTTGCAAGTATGCGCAGGAAAACACCAGGGTTTATCTGAGCGTAGAAAAAAGGGAGGAGAACGTACAGATTATTTTTCGAAATATGTCCCAATATCCTTTGGATATTTCCCCTGAGGAGCTGGAGGAACGTTTTGTCAGAGGTGATAAATCAAGGCACATGGAAGGAAACGGGCTGGGATTGTCGATTGCCAAAAGCCTTGTGGATTTGCAGGGCGGCAGGATGGAGATTGTGACGGATGGAGATTTGTTTAAGGTGACACTGACGTTTCGGATAATATAGGATTTTTAAACAGCTGCAGGAGGTTCATGATTTTGAAATTAGGTCTTGCCCTTTATTCTTGTAATATGCTAATATATAGGCAACAGCCGCATTCCATATAGGAGAATCTGTTTTAGAGAGTTGTCATGTGAGATGCCAGGCTGGATAGACAGTATCCGATTAAATGGAACTGGAATGAGAGAGAGGGTGCAGAATATGGAAAAGGCAAAAGTCTATTTTACGAAAGTCATTACACCGGATGCCATGATAGGAGCATATGAAGCGATGGAGGTAAAACTTCCAGGGAAAGTGGCGGTAAAGCTTCATTCAGGTGAGGTGGGAAATCAAAATTTTCTGCGTCCTGATTTTATGAAACCCATGATTGACCATGTGAAAGGAACCATTGTGGAATGCAATACGGCCTATGAGGGCAGGCGCAATACCACAAAGGAGCACTGGGAAACCATGAAACTGCACGGCTGGACGGAGATTGCGGAGGTGGATATTCTGGACGAAGAGGGTGAGATGGAGCTTTCTGTTCCGGAAGGGCAGGTAATTCAACGAAATTTTGTCGGAAGCCACATGGAGAAGTATGATTCCATGCTTGTGTTATCTCATTTTAAGGGACATCCCATGGGGGGATTTGGCGGCGCGCTGAAGAACATTTCCATTGGTCTGGCATCTTCCCACGGCAAGGCCTATATTCACGGAGCTGGAAAAGTGGAGGAAATCTGGACGTCGGATCATGATTCTTTTTTGGAATCCATGGCGGATGCCAGCAAGTCCATTGTGGAATATTACAGGGGCAGGATTGTATTTATCAATGTGATGAAGAATATGTCCGTTGACTGTGACTGCTGTGCTGTGGCGGAAGACCCAGCAATGGCGGATATCGGGATTCTCGCCTCCACCGATCCGGTGGCGTTGGATCAGGCATGTCTTGACTTGGTGTATGCATCGGAGGATCCGGGCAGAGATCATCTGCTGGAACGTATCGAATCCAGGAACGGCGTTCACACCATAGAAGCGGCTGCCGGAATAGGCGTGGGCAGCAGGGCGTATGAGCTGGTGGAGCTATCCTGAGAGATAAATTGAAGCCGTGCCATATCAAAGAGGGTGGCACGGCTGTTTTTTCCTGCTCTTCTTATTTCAGACTGCTTTCCGAATCGCCGGAGTACTTTTCTTCGCAGTATTTGCAGCGATAGATATCTTTCTCGGTATCTGCCAGGTAGAAGATATGAGGCAGCTCCTGTTCTATGGAAGTGATACACCTGGGATTGTGGCATTTGATGACATTTTTGATCTGCTTTGGCATTGCCAATGCTTTTTTTTCCACGATTTTGCCGTTTTTGATCACGTTTACAGTGATGCTGTGGTCGATAAGCGCAAGCACGTCAAAATCCAGTGTATTGATATCGCATTCTACCTTCAGAATGTCTTTTTTATTCATTTTATTGCTGCGGGCATTTTTGATGATTGCCACGGTGCAGTCCAGTTTGTCAAGCTGTAACAGGTGATAAATATCCAGACTTTTGCCCGCCTGGATGTGGTCCAGCACAAAACCTTCCTCCAATTTCCCTACATTCAGCATAATCTCACCTATCCTTTCCAAGCAGTGTCATTATCAGTGCCATACGTACATAGACGCCATATTGGGCCTGTTGAAAATAAACCGCCCTTGGATCCTCATCCACTTCTATGGAGATCTCATTTACGCGGGGCAAGGGATGCAGAACCAACATATCTTTCTTTGCCAGTGACATTTTAGCCGCGTTTAAAATGTAGAAATCTTTCAGCCGCACATAATCTTCTTCGTTGAAGAAGCGTTCCTTCTGAACTCTGGTCATGTACAAAAGGTCCAATTCCGGCATGATCTCCTCCAGGCGTATCACTTCCTGGTAGGGGATATTTTTGCTTTTGAGCTTATCAGTGATATAATCCGGTACCCGCAGCTCTTCAGGAGAGATAAAGACAAAGCGTATATTGTCATATCGCACCAGCGCATGTATCAGCGAATGTACGGTACGTCCAAATTTCAAATCGCCGCAGAGGCCTATGGTAAAACTGCCCAGTCTTCCTTTCAGACTGCGGATGGTAAGTAAATCTGTAAGAGTTTGCGTAGGATGCTGGTGTCCGCCGTCGCCTGCGTTAATGACCGGAATGGAGGATTTTTCGGAGGCTACCATGGGAGCGCCTTCTTTTGGGTGCCGCATGGCGCAGATATCCGCATAGCAGGAGATAATGCGGATGGTATCTGATACGCTCTCTCCTTTGGAAGCGGAAGAGGAAGCAGCGTCGGCAAAACCGATAACGCTTCCGCCCAGCCTTGTCATTGCCGATTCAAAACTTAACCGCGTGCGGGTGCTTGGCTCATAAAAACAGGTGGCCAGAATTTTGCCCTCGCAGGCATGTGCATATTTTTCGGGATTTTTCTCAATATCGTTTGCAAGGTCAAAGAGTTCGTCCAACTCTTTTGTGGTGAAGTCAAGGGGACTCATCAAATGTCTCATATTTCTACCTCCCTGTCCGCCCGGGCGGACTAATGATTCATACCAGATTCGCTTGATTCTATCCTCAAAAAAAGTCGAAGATTTATCTTCGACTTTTTATTTTGCCTGAAAATTACTTTCTTCTTTCTCGACTGGGGTAATCTGAAACCGATTTTTGTTAAAGTAAAATCCGGTTTCCGGCATCTGATATATGATGAAAGTAATTTTCAAACATATCCTACGATTGATAGGATAATAGATCGTCAACAGTTTTGCGTTTTGGTGCGGTGGGACTTTCGGCGGGATAGCCGATGGGAATGAGAGCCGCAAGTTCTCTCTCTTCCGGAAGCTCCAACAATTTTGAGGCTTCTTCCTCGTCAAATAATCCCATAATTACGGTGCCAAGTCCCTGTTCATAGGCTGCCAGACAGAAGGCCTCGCTGGCTGCACCTGCGTCGTACATCTGCCATCTGTCGCCCTTGGGAGTGGAATAAGAACCGTCTCTTTCATAGCCGCTGCGTTCTTTTATTATGGTAACTGCAATGACCATGGGAGCATTTTCCATAATGACGCCGTTGCCGGGAAAAAGGCTGGTACATTTGGCAAGCGCCGCTTTTTTCTCGCCTTCCACCGCAATATAACGGGTGATCTGCGTATTTTTCCAGCTTGGGGAATAGGATGCCGTCTCCACGATTTTCTCAAGTATATCGTGGGGTACGGGTTGGTTCGTAAATCTGCGGACACTTCTGCGCCCAATGATACATTCGTTTGCAGTCATATTAGAACCTCCTGGATTATTTTTTTTATGATACCACTTCCGGGCTGGAGTTTCAAGATGTTTTGAAAGGATTATTTGTGCAATTGAATCAGTTTGGCAACAATTCAGTCATACCGTTTTTACATGGCAAAGTTTCGTCAAAAAGGACATTTGCATGTGCAAATGTCCTTTTTGACGGTCAGAATGTATATTCCCTGGATTGACTGTAGTAATAGGTCTGAAGCTGGCTGTTTTTGTTATAAGTTACCGTATAACAGTCCACAGGCTGCTCTTTTGCCACGGCTTTTTCCAAGACGGTGTCAAAGGTAACGGGTTTTGATGACCTGGACTGTTGCTGTCCGGGCTGTCCGTTTTCCCTTTTTAACTTTGGCATCCTGGATATCATCTGAACCGGGTACACTTTGAAACTGCTCTGAAATCCGTTTGCTGCGTTAATCCCTCCTTGGATGCGTATTTCAACAGTGCAATACTTTGTTTCTATAATTAATATCGGCATAACAAAAGGAAAAAATTAGGATAAACGTTTCTAAAATAAGTATAAAATCCGTTCATGTGCAGCAAGATAAGAGATATAGAGCAAACAAGAGAAAACAAGAGAAAAGATGAGATAATGAAATGCAGTTCAATGTAAATGCACTTGCAAAGACTTCCATATGAAATTATTATATGATTTAGCAATTAGCACTCAAATCATAAGAGTGCTAACAAAGAAAATTTGAAATAACAGGAGGCAATGATCATGAAGTTAGTACCTTTAGGTGACAGAGTTGTATTAAAGCAGTTAGTTGCAGAAGAAACCACAAAATCAGGTATCGTCCTTCCCGGACAGAGCAAGGAAAAACCCCAGCAGGCGGAAGTGGTGGCAGTGGGTCCTGGCGGCGTGGTTGATGGCAAGGAGATTAAAATGGAAGTAAAGGTTGGCGACAACGTAATTTACTCCAAGTATGCGGGAACCGAAGTAAAGCTTGACGAGGAAGAATACATTATTGTCAAGCAGAATGATATTCTGGCAGTCATTGACAACTGAGAGCCGCTTAAGACAGACGTCACAACGGGAAGTAAGGAAAAGGGATGAGCTCCTGGTGGGACTGACCTGTGAGATAGAGCGGATTTTGACCGGAAATTGAGTTTTGAGGCAGTTGCGGTTATTAAATTATTATATTATAAATGGAGGCAATGAAAATGGCAAAAGAAATTAAATACGGTGCGGAAGCCCGTGCAGCATTAGAGTCCGGTGTAAATCAATTAACAGATACCGTCAGGGTGACGCTTGGACCCAAGGGAAGAAATGTTGTGTTGGATAAATCTTTCGGTGCGCCGTTGATCACAAACGACGGTGTTACCATTGCAAAGGAGATTGAACTGGCGGACGCTTTTGAAAATATGGGCGCACAGCTGGTTAAGGAAGTGGCAACCAAGACCAATGATGTGGCCGGTGATGGTACTACCACGGCAACCGTGCTGGCACAGGCAATGGTAAACGCAGGTATGAAGAATCTGGCTGCAGGCGCTAACCCCATTATCTTGAGAAAAGGTATGAAGAAAGCCACCGAATGTGCGGTGGAAGCAATCTCTCAAATGAGCCAGAAGGTTAACGGCAAAGAGCATATTGCAAGGGTTGCAGCAATTTCTGCAGGAGACGAGGAAGTAGGCCAGCTGGTAGCGGACGCTATGGAAAAGGTCAGCGGAGATGGCGTTATCACCATTGAGGAATCCAAGACCATGCAGACGGAATTGGATCTGGTGGAAGGAATGCAGTTTGACAGGGGTTATATCTCCGCTTATATGGCAACGGATATGGATAAGATGGAAGCAACTCTTGAGAATCCCTGCATTTTGATCACCGATAAGAAGATCTCCAACATTCAGGAGATACTGCCGCTGTTGGAACAGATTGTACAGTCCGGTGCCAAATTGCTGATTATAGCTGAGGATGTGGAAGGGGAAGCTCTGACCACTTTGATCGTAAATAAGCTTCGCGGAACCTTTAACGTAGTGGCTGTGAAGGCTCCGGGCTATGGCGACAGACGTAAAGATATGCTGCAGGATATCGCAATCCTGACCGGCGGTACTGTTGTGAGCTCCGAACTTGGTTATGAGTTGAAGGATGTGACCATGGATATGTTGGGTCATGCAAAATCTGTTAAGGTTCAGAAGGAGAACACGGTTATCGTTGACGGCGAGGGCGAGAAGAGCGAAATCGAGGCACGTATTGCTCAGATTAAGAAACAGATCGAAGAGACCACTTCTGATTTCGACAGGGAGAAGCTGCAGGAGAGGCTTGCGAAGCTGGCAGGCGGTGTTGCAGTGATCCGTGTGGGCGCGGCAACCGAGACTGAGATGAAGGAGGCAAAGCTTCGTCTGGAGGACGCTTTGGCTGCTACCAGAGCTGCTGTTGAGGAAGGTATTATCTGTGGCGGCGGTTCTGCTTATATTCATGCGGCTAAGGACGTTGTGAAATTGGCCGAGACCCTGGAGGGTGACGAGAAGACAGGCGCAAGCATTGTCCTTAAGGCATTGGAAGCACCTCTGTTCCACATTGCGGCAAACGCAGGTCTGGAGGGCAGCGTCATCATCAACAAGGTGAGAGAGTCTGAGGCAGGTGTGGGCTTCGATGTGCTGAAAGAAGAGTATGTGGATATGGTGAAGGCAGGTATTCTTGATCCCGCAAAGGTGACAAGAAGCGCTCTGCAGAATGCAACCAGTGTGGCAAGCACATTGCTGACCACCGAGAGTGTTGTTGCAAACATTAAGGAAGAGACGCCTGCAATGCCCGCAGGTGCAGGCGGAATGGGCGGAATGATGTAAATGCCAGCCCCCGTTTGACGCAATACACCGTGGCGTATTATGTGTGCGCAGTGCTTAAGGCGGCGTTGGCTGGATGTTTGTGTGCTGAAGGGAAAGAAAATAAAAGGCGCCGGCTGTCCGAGAGGATAGTCTGGCGCTGTTTTTGTGCCATAACCCCAATCCACCCAGCGCCCATGTGGCTGTCTGTGTGATATATCCATCAGGCAGGAAATCTGGCTGGAAAACCAACCGTATCCAAGACCTGGGATTGGGGTTATGATAAATAGTGAGACGATAAGTGGAAAGTGATAGCATTCTGGTAATATGTCAAGAACTTTATGAAAAAGATTTTGATATGTTTTT
>CAJTPN010000021.1 GCA_910578185.1 uncultured Acetatifactor sp. | reverse complement strand
TTTGCCATTGAGGATTCCATTAACAAAAAATATCCCGGTGATTATGAAAAGCGTAAGCAGCTGCGTCTCGAGAAGGAAAAACCTGTTCTGGAGGCTTTCTGGTCGTGGCTTGAGCAGCAAAAGCCAGTCCGGAATACCCGCATGGATAAAGCGGTGAATTATGTCCTTAACCGGCGGGAAACAGCACAGACTTATCAGGAGGATGGCCGTTGCAGCTACACAAACAATCTCAGTGAGAACGCGCTCCGTCCGTTTGCGGTCGGCAGGAAGAACTGGCTGTTCAGTGATTCTGTAGAAGGAGCCAATGCCAGTGCTGTAGTCTATACAATGGTTGAGATGGCAAAGGCGCACGATCTGAACATTTACGGATATCTGAAATTTCTGCTGGAGCATGGTCCAACGAAAGAGATGAGAGATGATCAGCTGGCAGAGCTTGCACCCTGGAGTGAAAAACTCCAATCTATCAAAAATCGCATGTGAATTATAGTGAATTACTCCAACTCGCAAAGGGCTGGGGTAATTTTATATCTGACCGCATCATTATTTGGCGGTTACCCATGATTTGTGCATTAAATTATTTAAACAATGAACAATTGCCAGAAAGCAAGATGGAATTATATGAAAGATGCTGTGAGATGTTAATGGATGCAAGAGACAATCAAAGAAAAATTGATGGGAATATTTATGAAAATTTGCCACAACTTCACTATGGTAAAAAGAGAAAAATTTTGGAGGAAATATCATTTTGGAGGATGAATGGGAATGTTTCATCCGAAAGCAAAGGTAATGTGATAGAGTATTTGAAACATTCCCGCCAACGGTGTGCCAGAGAGCGTCTCTAATGTGATGAAGCTGCAACAGGCTACATCGTAATTTTGTGAGTTGGAAGACTTGCTATGCCCCATAATTGCCTGACAAATTGAGGTCTTTTCGTCAGAAAGAGTTGACAAATCAGGTTCCTATGGTGCGGGTTTGCCGCTGTCATCGGATTTTGCTTCAATGTCCTTTAGCACATCATTTCTGTGTGTCTCGATGAATGTGGAAACATTCTCTGTACGGATATCAATTCTATCATCTGCCTCATTATTGACTCTCAGATAGATATACATGGGCGTCTTCTTTGGAAAACCACCAACCAGGACATCAAACAGCTCATCAATTTCGTAGCGCATGATATACAGCCCTGAGCCAATATCCTGTCCCTGATATCGCTCAAAATCCGACCAGGTCAGCGCGTCTCCCTTTTGCGACAACATGACTACATCGTCAAGGGTCAATTTCCGGTTTTCAATCCCATCATTCTTTACCAGTATCCAGCGCATATAGGCCCATTGACGTTTTTCGGAGTCCACCGTATTGAGATTAATGGGGGTTCCGCACTCCTGATAGGTATAAAAATCCTCTGTTCCGGATGGATGAATGAAATACTCGATGCCCATAAGTCCTGTATTGTTTGCCTGTTCTTCTGTCAGCTTCCCGGCAGACTGGTAGCCATAGGGTAAGCTGGATACTGGCATATATGGGTTGACATAGGCATCGCCGTTCATGATCAAAGTTGGACGCTCCGCGTTTGGGGTGCTGGGTTCTGCTGTCACTGGGTTCGTCGCAAAGCACACCGTTACCACCGCACAGGCAATGACAGCCATAACGATGACCCAAACTGTCGGTTTTTTATAATTCAATACATTTTTTATTCGTTCTTTTACCCCGATTTCGCCAAAGGCCAGTGGGCAAATTGTTACCAGCCGCCGCCCAGTACTGCACTCCAGCAGGGCGGTAGAATACTGTTTCTTTCCATCCAAATCCATCTGCCGGATTACCTTCTCATCACAGGCCAGCTCAATGTCCCGGCAAAGCAGCACATAGCCGATCCAGCACAGGGGATTGAACCAGTAAATCGTCAGGATCAGAAAGCCCATAAGTTTCCACCAGTGGTCGCGTCTTGCCAAATGCGCCTTTTCGTGGGCAATTATCGGTTCCATGGCTATCGGTTCCATGTTGGAAGGCAAATAGATTTTGGGTCGAACCAGCCCCAGGATAAACGGAGACTTTACATGGTCGCACAGAAAGATGTTTCCTTCATAGGGTACTCTTTCCGAAACGCTCCGACGTACCCGCACATAACTGATAACAGCATATAGCAGCATTGCGGCGATACCGATGAACCAGATTACCGACACAATAAACGTCCAGACATAAAGTGGGTTGACGCTGTCAGTCGGATTCGTCGCAAAGATCTCACCCAGGACGGGATTGACCGCATTGTTTAAAATGGGGATACCGCTGCTGATAGCGGGTGTTTCATATTGGATGTTATGGGCATTGAAGGTCTCGGCGCTGGGGATCAGGCTCAATGCGCTCTCGAAGGAGAAGGGAATCACCAATCGCAGACCGACAATACCCCACAAAAGAATGACGATCCACTTCGGCGCATTTTTCAGTACGAACCGAAGGAGTATAACCGCCAGAATCAACCAACTTGCGGCAATGCTCATGTTCAGAGTTTTCAGGAATAAATCACCCATATCATTCACCTGCCTTTTCGATCAGTTCACGAATCTCGGTAATTTCCTCGGCTGTTAACTTCTTTTCACTGGTAAACGCGGCAAGAAAAGCGGGGAGCGAACCCGCAAAGGTTTCATCCACATACTTCTTGCTATGGCGGGCATAGAACTCTTGTCGGGATATAAGAGAAGTCACCACGCCGTTATTGTTTTGAAACAGGCCCTTGTCGCAAAGCCGATGCAGCACCGTGTGTGTTGTTGTCCGTTTCCAGGTGAGCTTTGCCGCAGCCAGCTTAGTAAGATCGGCGGATGTCACCGGTTCTCGCTCCCAGATGATGTCCGCAAAACGAGCCTCTACAGCCCCTAATTGAATTTCTGCCATAAATACAGCCTCCTGTCTACACAATGTAGTCTCATATACAGACTACATTGTGTAGACACATTTGTCAAGAACCTTTTCAAAAATATGGGGACACAATGCAACAGCTGTAAAGTCCTGCGGATTTGATACCCGGTCGTACTCCGGCAGCGTCCGTACATTTCCTCAATTTCCTGCTGTGTATAATCCCGGAAAAAGTAATTGCCGTCTGTGCCTGTCACGCCATGCATTAATAGCTGCAAAGCGTATTACGGTCTTGCAAAAGCCATTGAACGTATAAATGATGTGTGCTCTGTATGCCTCTGTGCAAGGCATAGGTGATTCCCACCTTCTCCCACATAGCGCGTTGCAAAGTATGCAGTTGTTTTTTATAATTCAGAGGGGCTGTCGCTTTAACGAATGAAAATTCTGATATGCTCCCCTTGATTATCTTTCGCTATATGTGGCAAGCACCAATTTTAATAGTTATGGCAAATAACAGAAAAACTATAAATTATTTTTTCCTTACGGTAATAGAAACTCCAACAATAATCAATATAACACCTACAAAAATTCCTATAATTGCCGAAGTACCTCCAATTTTACCAGCGATAAATATTGAAGTTGGGCCATTCGCTTCACCTTGACCCTTTATTTTTAAAATCAATCCTATTATACTTCCTATTACTGATAATATTATTCCGAAAATCTTCTTCATAAGTTTCACCTTTCTACAGATACCATGTTGTAATTGTTTAGTTTGGAACAGAACCTATTCCCAAAGCCCCGATTAAGAAGAATAATCCCATAAAAATAATGAGTAGCAGCAACAATGCCATTGCCATTGCTAAAGTTTGACCGTATGGCTTCCCGATTATTTTCCGCCGTATTCCATTCCCCAATAAAGCAAGAAATCCAAATACACAAAATAATGGAAAAACAACACTGATACCCGTAAAAATGAAGGTGTCCATTTGCCAGTGCATACTATCAAGAAATAAAACCCAAATTATAACTACTGCTATAACTCCTAAAATACAAAGAACATTTTTGCGTTCCTGCCTACGTTGTTGTTTTACAACATTTAAGGTATCGGTAATAACACCTGTTGCTTCTTCTTTTGTTACTTCATTTGATATGATTCGTTCAGATTTTATAAGCTCCAGAACGCTTATTTCTAAAGCTGAAGCCAATGGTTCGATTGTGTTAATATCTGGGAAACCGATTCCTCTTTCCCAACGACTTACAGCTTTATCGGTGACATTTAATTTCATAGCTAAATCCGCTTGTGTCATATTTTTTTCCTTACGGCATTGTGCTATAAATGCACCGAATACTTTTGTGTCCATTCATTTCACCTCCTTGCTATAACTATATATCTTTGCTCTGTTTTTTTCAATCGACGTATCGTTTAGTGGGGAATAATGGCACTGATTAAGCGGGTTAAATTCGTGTGTTCTGCAAGCTGTCAACGGATTGCCGGAGGTAGTCTGGTCGGGGTAATCGCCAGTGAGCTCCATAGCAAGCATCCAGTGCTTTTGGACGACCGATTGTGCTGATGAACCCTTCGGTGTAGAGGGGGCGGGCTGCGGGTATTTTTTAGTTGTAAAGAGCAATCAAATGGTTTACAATGGAATGTGTCTGAAACGGAGGTGTACCATGACCAATACAACTTATAATATAAATTCTCTGCGCAACGTTATTTTGGATAGCCAGCACTTGCTAAAGAAAAGTTGTTACAGTATAGAAGATATTGTATCGGGCATCTGCGGATTACAATATGATCCATATCCTGCGATACATTTAAACCAATATATAATGCTTTGGAACAGAAAAAAAGATTTTAAGCCGGAGCAATTGGATAAAGCAGCATATCAAGATTTTAAGGTTGTGGAAACATGGACATTTAAACGCAATATGTTTCTTATACCAAGCGATGAATATTCATTGTATAAGTTTGCTACAAAAGGTATTGAGAGATGGGGATCTTCCGATGAAAGCTGGCTGGCATCGGGAGATAGTCCTGAAATTCAGGCTGCAGAAAAGGAATTAAAGGAAAGCTTAAAAGGCTTCAACGGATTTGTTGCCAGAGAAATTTGGGAGCATTTGGGCTTATCTTTTGAATGGGATAAATACAGACGGGAACACGACCAAAGCTATAATCTGCCTATCTTTCGCGCTTATTACAGACTGATCCGCAAGGGAGATCTTTTGGTGTGCGGCAGAAATCCGGGAACTTTTAGGGAACCTGTTTTTATTTTAAAAGAAAAGGTGGGCTTTTCTGATTGGGCTAATGATACAATAGATGAAAAAGAAGCTATAAAATGTATCGTTGAAAAACTGATAGCTTCATTGGGCGTCACTGACCCGGTTCATGTTTCGCATATCTCAGGATATAAGACTGCCGCTATGATACCTGTTTTTGAAGAGCTGGAATCCGAAAAAAAGATAGTACAGCTTCCATACAAGATCGGCCGCAAATATTATTATGTTCATTCTTCAAAAATGCAGATGCTGAATGAAAATACGGATGAGGAATGCCGTGAAGTTCGGCTTATATCTCCGATGGATACAATTGTGAGAGATAAAACCTGGCTTACAACTTTTTTTGATTACTCATTTTCTTTTGAATATTTCAAAAAGAAGGGTATGAAATGGCCGCTATCAATTCTTGCAGGAAATCAATTTGTTGGTTATCTTGATTGTAAAATGGACTGGAAAACCAAGAAATTTATTATTAAAGAAAGAAATATATTCAATCATGATTTTCATGATTGTAAAGCTATTGATCTTGCGATTGAAGAGTTGGCCACATTCCATGAAGCTAAAGAAATCGTAGAATAATCGTAATTAAATTAAAATCTTTAGTCAACAGTTACTTTACAATAAGGTGTTTAAAATCCAAAGAGCTAACCGTACAGTATGGGAAAGGTTATGACCGCAGTAATCTTTATCACTGTCTGCGCTTTTATAAAGAATTTCAAAGGTTGTCGACACAGTGTGCCGACAATATCATATACGGCTTTCTTGTCCGCATTATCGTGCATTATTGCAGGTGGCAGATTCCATGGTTCGTGTTTCCTAACTCACTGAAAAAATCCTTTGGAGGAAATATAATGGAAAAACAAATCAACTTTATCCAAATCGAGAAGAATAATGTGGCACACTTTGAACTGGCATCGAAATTATGGATACCATTCATTAAAGAAGTCAACGAACATGTTGGTACATACCAATCAGAAGAACAGATTGCCAATGGCTTGAAAAAGAGAATTTCAATTCAAGGTTGTCGCAAGGATATGCACTTTGAGATTGCTAACGTGAATGAGGAACCTATTGGTATTGCAATGTTTGCCATTGATCTTGGAACAGTATATGGTTTGTTGGAAAAAGGTTATGGAACCATTATGGGGTTCTATATTCATCCCAAATTCAGGCGAAAAGGCTTAGGGACTTCATTCAACAAACATATCGAAGAAACGCTTTATTCCGATGGGGCAAGAAAAATGTATATCTGTCCGGATTCTGTTACAGGTGAACCGTTTTGGAAATCAAATGGTTATACTGACAGTGGCAAAATTGATCCGGATGACAAAAAGCCAATCTACGTGAAAGAAATTACACTAAACATGCCGGAGGTGTTTATCGGCGAGGCGCAATAAAAGTCTGGAGGAAACACATGAAAAAGATCGAAGGCTCTCCTAAGAGTTTAAAGCAGCTTCTGCAGAACACGAAGTATTCCATCCATTACTATCAGCGGGAATACATGTGGCAGAGAAAGCATATCGAGGAATTGATCGACGACTTGACGTCAGAGTTTTTGGATTACTATGTTCCGGGTGATAACCGCCAGAAGGTACAGGATTATGGTGCTTATTTCATGGGCTCCATTGTTCTGGCCGGAAGAGAAAATGCCATCATCGAC
This sequence comes from uncultured Acetatifactor sp., assembly GCA_910578185.1. GTDB lineage: Bacteria > Bacillota > Clostridia > Lachnospirales > Lachnospiraceae > Acetatifactor. The sequence goes on along the minus strand of CAJTPN010000021.1, from coordinate 50,377 downwards.
GGGCAGCAGAGATTTTCTTCGCTTACCCTTTTGTTGATGTATCTCAACAATCGGCTGCGCATGCTTGGCCAAAGCTGCAGCATGATTGAGCAGATGATTTTTTCTGAGGCTTATGGCACGAAGTCCTTCAATATCAATGTTGAGGACCGGTCAAAATGCATGAATGCAATTTTTAATGATCAGCCGTTTGACACCACCGATGTTGGTGAGTCTGTGAAAAATCTGTATGGCAGGTACAATGATATCATTGACGTCTTTCCTGTAAATGATATTAAAGATGACATGCTTTTGCATTTCTGTGATTGGCTGGCGGAGAAGGTGTTCTTCATTGAGATTGTGGCCACTACGGAGCAGGATGCCCATAAGGTATTTGTGACCATGAACGACCGCGGCCTTAGCCTTACATCGACAGAAATGTTGAAGGGGTACCTGTTGTCTGAGATTAAAGATGACACCAAGCGTGAAAGGCTGAATTGCGTTTGGAAAGAAAAGATTCTCGCCCTTAAGAAAGATGATGACAAGGGTGATGAAACATTTATCAAGGCATGGCTGAGAGCACAATACGCTGAGACGATTCGCGAGACGAAGGCCGGTGCTGTGAATCAGGACTTTGATATCATCGGCGGCTCTTTTCACAAATGGGTTCGTGATGAGCGTGACAAGCTGGGGCTTGCCACAACCGACGACTTTGAGCTTTTTATCATGCGATTCTCGAAATTCGCTGATGTTTATATGAAAATCCGCCAGGCCGAGAACACTTTTGCAGAAGTGACAAAGTACATATGTTACAATGCGCAGGTCAATTTTACGCTCCAGCCGCAGTTGCTGCTGGCGCCGATCTGTTACGAAGATATGTGGCCTGTGGTTATTGAGAAGATGAATTTAGTCGCTCGGTTTATTGATCTGTTCATTACGGCCAGAGTAACGAACTATAAATCCGTTGATTACAGTACCATTAAAAACTATGTGTTCAATGTGACAAAGAATATTCGTCGTTGCTCTGTTGAGGAACTGAAGGCTTGTTTGAAAGCGCAATATGACAACCTTGCATATGACCCGGCAGTGGTACTTCCGGAATTACGCTTGAACAGCTTTACGAAAAAATATATCAAAAATATGCTTGCCCGCATCACCGGTTATATCGAAGAGCAGACCGGGGTTGCATCAAACTACTGCAATTACATGAACACGCAGACAAAGAATCCGTATGAAATCGAGCATATTATTACGGATCATTATGAGTGGTTTACCAGCGAATATGCGGATCAGGAGGAATTCAGGCGGTGGAGAAATAGTTTTGGTGCATTGCTGCTTCTCCATAAGAGCATTAATGCCAGCTTGAAAGATTCCCAATACGAATACAAGCTCTCGAAATATTGCTCCAACGAGGGCAACATTTACACCGAGTCTCTTGGAGATCAGGCTTACCGGAACAATCCGAAGTTCAAAAAATTTATCGCTGACAATGATCTGAGCTTCAAGGCTTACACACAGTTTGGCAAAACGGAAATAGCAGAGCGGCTTCGGCTGCTTGTTCAGCTTGTTAATCTGGTATGGAATGCGAACATGTTTGTATGATGGAGCTGTTAGAAGATGCTGTTAGCCGCTGCGGCTGTCCGCTTAGTAGCCTGCTTTTGAGAAGTTCGGCATAACCATGGTAGAAAGCACAAAGCACCCGACAATCACGGCGGGGGCTTTGTGCTTTCTGAATACAATGAACAGAGGGGGTCCAACCTGCAAAAGAAAAATAGTTACTGTGTGGGTGGGTTTTGTGGATATGGGGTAGCTGTCTTTGAGCCAGGCACTTAAGGCGCAGAGCCGCTTGTAATAGAAGCAATTACTTTGGATAATATTTATAAAATCATGCAGAATTTTGGGAAATTCTATGATATAATAAGTGGCGAGGAAAAGAAAAGCCTTTGAAGTCTATAGAGTTCAATTTCCCGATATATCTTGACGGTTAGGAGATAAGTCGGCTTTTGTGGGAAAAAGGTAATACTGTGGAGACAGTATGTTTATGGTAAAAACTTCATGCAGGACAACAAATCGAGTGGAGTTTTAGACGAACGAGCTTGACAAAAAAGCGTGGGAATATTCTGCTTATGAATTTTGGATTAAAAATTCCGGGCGCCCGTCAGAAAGAGCCAAAAAAGATATGGAAGCTCCTTTAAAAGCATTAAAAAAGTATGCCGACTATTTTGACAGTTATACGGATATCCGGATAGCAAACATATGTGGCTCCTGTGGAAAAAAAGCAATTCCGTTAGCCCTTTTGGGAGCGGATGTAACTATTTTTGATATTTCAGAGGATAATCGAAAATATGCGCTGGAGACAGCGGCGGCAGCCAATGTGAACATCAATTATGAGGTATGTGATATTTTAGATATTGATACAAAAAAATATGGTAGCTATTTTGATGTAGTATTCATGGAAGGCGGTATCTTGCATTATTTTCATGATATCAATGAATTTATGAATATCATGTATTATTTGCTAAAACAAAACGGAAAAATGATTTGCAGCGATTTCCACCCATTTACAAAAATAGCAGATATTTTAAATTTCCAGCAGCCTTCCATGAGTTATTTTTCAACAGATGTTTTTGAAGGTGAAATGGCACATGCACGTTTCTTTGAAGAAGAAATCAGAAACAAAATGCCCAAATGCCTTTACAGAAAATATACCATGAGTGAAATTATCAATTCTGTGATAAACTGCGGATTTACATTAAAAAAATTTGATGAACACCCTGCATGGACTAATGATAAAATCCCGGGAGAGTTTACGATAGTAGCGGCAAAATAAATTCTTTCTTTCTCGGAAACTTCTGACCACTGCCATAGACAGAGAAGAATTGGTGGATAAAAGAAAGGGCTGCAGTCAGGATTTATGCAGGTAAGGGGCTGCATAATTGATGAGGTATGGTTTCTGTCCATAAAATGAAAAGGGTTTTTCTAAAGAAGGGAGGTTAGGACAAATCAAGAAAATGATATTATAAATGGTGTTATTATCAAATGAAAAATAAAATACAGGAGAAAAATAAAATGGGGAACTTCAGATGGTTGCATTTGTCGGACTTTCATATCGGAAAGGACAATTACGGACAAATTAAGTTATTTTCATATCTATTGGAACATATCAAAGAAAGGAAAAACAGCGGATGGATTCCTGACGCGGTATTCATTACAGGAGATATTGCCAATAAGGGGAAGGAGGCGGACTATGAGACTTTTGAGAAGGAATTTTTACTGCCCTTATCGGACATCGGTATAGATTTGGAGAGAGTGTACCTGGTTCCGGGAAATCATGATGTGGACAGGGACAAGGATAAGGGACAGTGTTACCTGGCGTCAGAATCTCTATACAGTGTTCTGGCGGATAAATCATCGGTATTTTTTGACACAGATGAGTCGGGTTTGAAAGTACGGACAGGGATCTTGGACAGATTTTCCGAATTTCAAAAGAAAACCACAAAGGGGTTATGCTTTCCCACAAAGGGGATTTTTGAGGAAAAGGGCTGCTATGTAGACACCATAAAAAAAGAGAATGTCAATATAGGCATTATCGGGGTTAACACGGCATGGCTTTCAAAATCAGACCAGGATGAAAAAAAGTTATCGCCCGGAAAGTATATGCTGGAGGAAGCGCTAAATGCGCTGAACAACTGTGAATACAAGATTGTGCTGGGGCATCATCCTTTAAGCTGGTTTCATGACGAACAGAAAAAGCAGATTTGTGCGTTGCTGGGGAAGTCAAAGGCTATGTATCTGCATGGTCACATGCATAAGGACAGTATGGAATATTTCCTGATTCAGAGTACGGGCTTTCTTACGCTGCAATGCGGCGCAGCGTTTCTGGCCAGAGAAGATGAGAAATATTACAATTCGTTACAATGGGGAGAAATTGACCTTACGGAAAGTCTTGTGAGAATAACCCCAAAGAGATGGTCCTCCACAAATCAGATGTTTATACCGGATATATCCGAAAATATGCCGGAATTGTTTCGGGAGGAAGGGAAGGACAGTTGGCTTTTTCACTATACGTTTACGGTTTCCGGGACTAAAAAGGCGGATGGGGGAACAGGCTTGCCTGAGAAAATGACGATAAAGGTGCCGGAAGGATGGCACTGGATTGATAAAACATATATCGATCAGAGGAAAGAGGCGCAGGATGAGGATATTTTAAAGTACTTTGACGGCAAAGAACCTTCTTACAGCGGCATTTTTTCCGGTGCCATTCCCACAAGGGGAATCGTCCACGATATTGTCAGGGAATATATCAGATGTAATGAAGATCAAAAAATAAAATGTGTTTTGCTCACAGGTGCGGGGGGCGAGGGCAAAACAACGGTTTTGCTGCAGGTAGTCAGGGCACTGGCGGAGGAGCACGGCTGGGGGGTCTCAGGTGGACAAGGGGGCAAATCTCTATGAGGAAGCCATATTAAAGATCACACAGGAGGGAAATTGGCTCATATGTGCGGATAATTGTTTCCTGGTTGCGGACAAGCTATTTAAGCTGCTGAAAAGGCTTGCCAACAGAGACAGCCGCAATACGCATCTACTGTTGTGCTCCAGGGATACGGATTGGAAAAACAGTGAGGCGGATAAACTAACCTGGGGGGACTATGCCGACTTAAAGATACGTAAATTAAGGGGAATCAGCCCGGAGGATGCGGCATTGGTGGTAGCCGCATGGAATCGCTATGGTGAAAAGGGATTGGGCAAGCTGGAAGGCCTGGGGCTGGAGGAGGCAAAAAATAAGCTGGTTCGGTTTTCCAAGGATGAGGAGGCGAAAAACGATTCTGACGAGGGGGCATTTTTGGGGGCAATGTTGATGACCAGGTATGGGGACGGGCTGTACAGTCACATCCGTGATATGCTGAATCGACTGCAGGCAGTGCCGCTGGGAACAGAAGGAAATCTATTGGAGGCCTTTTCCTACATAGTGGCAATGCATTCCAGAAAGCTTTATTTCCTCTCTAAGGTAGTGATTGCAAAGGTTTACAACATGGAATGGGGAAGCGTAAAAAAGAAAATTTTAACCCCTCTGGGTGATGAGGCGGCGTGCACCGTCAACGGAGAAATGATTTTTACAAGGCATATCTCCATTGCGAAGGCTGCGTGGAAAATCCTTGATGAGGAATTTGGTGTGGAATTCGATAAGATTTATGTTGATCTTGCCAGGGCGGCGTTGGAGGCAAAGCGAAGCGGCGCATTTGTGGCGGGATTGGAAAAATGGAGATACCTATCCAAATATTTTGTTGAGGATAACGCGTCGCTGGCTATTTCGCTTGATCAGGAGATACTTCGTCTGGAGCCTTTTAATCCGTATGTGATGGTACACTTGTCCAAGTCCTACAGGGATGTGGAGCAGCCGGAACAAGCGATGGAGATGTTTCGGAGTATCGGCTATGAATTAAGGCATCGCTCCCTTTTTTGTGAATGGGCACTTGTGGAGGCAATCATGGATAATAAGGCTGCCAGCGTCTGCCTCTCGGCCATCGCATTGTCGGACCAGGCGGAGGAGAAGCAGATCAATGTGGAAAATGCCTGCATCAATCTGTATTCCATTGCAAAAACCTTTTTTGAGTTATTTTCTCAGTTCCGGACGGAGGCTTATTATCAGGCAGGGTTGGCGGCCATTTGCCTTGGGCTGAAAATCAATAACGGGGATAAAAATATCATTAAGCTGGTTTCCAGGTATAAGGATCAGATAAAAAGTGAGAAGATGGACCATAAGGGACGGGAATGGCTGAGGTATCTGGAGGAGGGAAAGGATGCCGCTATGGGGCAAAAGGAACTGGATTTTCAGTCATGGCTGCCTGATCTCATCAACCTGGAATATAAGGGGCTATTAATGCGGGCTGGTATAACGGTGTAACAGAGGAAGCGGATCTTATGGGCGGCTTACACTCTGATGAGGAGCCGGGCCGGTGGACTCCCTGACAATCAAAGGAGCCCGCAGCAGGATGGATCCGATGGTAACTTTGTTCAGCAGGCAGGAGAGGGCGTAGAAGCCGCATTTACCCAAGGCGATCCTGTCCTGGCGTATGGTGGTTAGCGGCGGAAGCGTATACGCCGTCATGGGCAGGTCGTCAAATCCTATGATACTGATATCCTCGGGGATCCGCAGGCCCTTGTCCTTACATTCTGTGATGGCGGAAATGGCGCGTACATCATGGGAAAACAGGATTGCAGTGACGCCTTCGCCGGTCAGCTGTGGAATGTATTTTCTGGTGGACTCAGCCACATAGTATCCAAGACCAATATAGTTTTCGTTTATTTCCAGACCATATTTATTTAATGCGTTCAAATAGGCATGATATCTGGCTTTCAGGATGTAGGAATCCAAGGGCCCGGAGATCAGGCCTATTTTTTTATGGCCCAGCTGGATCAGATGTTTTACTGCCAGCTCAAAGCCTTCCTGACTGTCACAGCCAACGGAAGCAATATTCGGATTGTTCTTGATGTAATTGTCGTAGAGTACTGTGGGAACGCTGGAAGTACGCAGCTCCGGCATCCAGGGATCCAGAAGGGAAAGGCCCAGGATGAAAGACGCCTGATAGCCGCCCTGCATCATAAAAATATCGTAAGGGGTGAGCTTTTGGAAGTCAATGGAAATGGGAATGACGTCCACCGCCCACCCTTCCGGCTCGGCCATCTGCTTAAAACCCAGAACAATATCATGACCAAACTGATTTGGGGTGTCATATTCCATATTTTCCACCAGAATGCATAGTTTCCTGGATTTTTTCTGCTGGCGCTTATTGCTGTATCCCAGTGCCACAGCAGTCTCAAGAATCTTCTTGCGTGTCTCGGCGCCAACGTCTTCGGCGTTGTTGAGACCCTTGGAGACGGTGCTTTTGGATATGCCAAGAATTGCCGCAATATCATTGATGGTAGCCATAATCATCCTCCCCGAATTTTTGTTGAAAATGACAAGAAATTATTATCATGTGAGTATAATTATAGCAGGATCAGACAGGAAAAACAAGGCTTGCACCGAAACTTGGAGAGGAGAAGGGAGGAGAGGACTGCCGGGAAAATCAGTGAGTTATGGAAGGAAAGCAGTGGAAAGGAATAGAATTCACACAGGAAAACGGGCTTAGAAATTGATTTGTGTATAATAAATATACAAGAAGAATATTTTTGGAAAAAAATATATATTGCCATATGAAGAAGGCTTGTTTTATCGATATTTCGAAAGGTTCTAAAGAAGTCAAAATTACTTGACAAATAATACAATTTAATAAAAAGTCATGAACAATATGAAAAAAAGCAATCAAAATGATGTCAAAGACATTTTTGATCAAGCATCAGAAAGGAAGAACAGATGGGTCTTCATATCGTAAAAATATACTTTGTATTAAATAACCAGAATATAAATTACGAAAATTATAAAATATAGTTTCGCGATCAAGTTTCGTAAAAATTTAGATAATATATACATAATGCACAAAAATATAAGATTAAACTTTTGTATAAGGTAAATGTGCATAAAAATGATATTGACAATGTTTTCCTTCCGTGCTACTATGCTCTCAGAACGAAACTTAACAAAACTAATATATCTTAAGGAGGTAATCGTATGAAAAAGCTTTTGGTAACATTGTTAATCGCATCCATGGCAGTCTTTGGCATGGCCGGGTGCGGAAACAGCGACGGCGAAGTGGGGGGGGCAGCTTCTGACATTACTTTAAAGGTATGGTGTCCTCAGAACCAGGTGGACACAGGGATTATGGAAAAACAACAGAAGGCATTTGCCGAGGCCCATCCCGAGTATAACATTACATGGGTTACGGAGATCGTAGGTGAGGATAAGTGCCAGGAATCCGTGCTCAAGGATGTGGGCGCGGCTGCGGATGTGTTTATGTTTGCCAGCGATCAGCTGCCGTCTCTGGTGGAAGCCGGAGCAATCGCGAAGCTGGGCGGTACCACGGAGGCTATGGTAAAAGAGACAAATGCAGAGTCGGTTGTGGCTACGGCTACGGTGAATGGATCCATCTATGCGATTCCTTTTACCCACAATACATTCTTTATGTACTATGACAAGACCATTATGGGAGAGTCGGATATTACTTCTCTGGAAAAGATCATGGCAAAGCAGACGGCGGACAATGTGTATAACTTCTACTTTGAGTCGGCCGGCGGCTGGAAACTGGGAGCTTATTATTATGGAGCAGGTCTGAGCGTATTTGGCGAGGACGGAAATGATCTGAGCGCAGGCGTAAATTGGAATAATCCCACTGGCGTTGCAGTGACCAATTACCTCATTGACCTGATCAACAATCCCAAATGTGCTTATGACGGCGAGATCTCCGTATCAGAGCTGGCTGAAAGTCACAGATTGGGCGCATGGTTCGGCGGTTCTTGGGAATATGACCTTTACAAAGGAATATTGGGCGATAATCTGGGCATGGCAGTGATTCCCACCTTTAATCCCGACGGCAAGGATTATCAGCTTTTGGGCTTCTATGGCTCCAAGTGCATCGGCGTTAACGCTAAGTCCAAGAACATGGGAGCTGCAGTTGCATTTGCGGCATTCCTTGGCAATGAGGAGAATCAGCTTCTTCGCTATGAGCTTTCCGCACAGATTCCTTCCAACATGAAGGCAGGAGAAAGCGAAGCCGTGAAGAAAGACCCCTTGGCAGCAGTGGTAGTTTTGGAATCCAACACGGCCAGCGTGGCTCAGCCGGCAAACTCCGTATTCAGCGCAAGGTATTGGACCTATGCAAATACGATTCCTACGGAGATCAGAAGTAAGGAGATCACCAAGGAAAACGTGCAGCAGAAGCTGGATACCTTTGTGGAAGCAATGACAAAGTAAAGATGTGGAGGGGGTTTCTATGGGAATGAAGAAGAATAAAGTCCGGTCTGCCATTGGCAGACCGGCTGATGTGGGAATACCTCAGGCATTTAAGGACGGAAATATCGTCACCAGGATTTCCTTCTTCGTTTTTGGACTTGGAAATCTTATAAACAAACAAATTGTCAGAGGACTGATTTTTCTGGCGCTGGAGATCGGTTATATCGCGTATCTGATTTCCTTTGGCTTCAAGGCACTGGGAGATTTTATCACCCTTGGTACCGTGGAACAGGGGGAAGTTTTTAACGAGGCGCTGGGGTATTACGAATACAGCGCTGGGGACGATTCCATGCTTTGCCTGCTGTACGGCGTAATCACGCTGGTATTGACCCTGGTTATGGTCTTTATCGGATGTATGTCCGGGAAGAGCGCATACTGCACCCAATTCAGAAAAGAAAAGGGAATGGCGATTCCCACGTTTATGGACGACATCAGATCTCTGAAAGAAGAAAATCTACACGCGTTCCTGTTGGCTTTCCCTATTTTTGGAATCGTGTGCTTTACCATTGTACCTTTAATCTTTATGATTTTGATTGCATTTACCAGCTATGACCATGAGCATCAGCCGCCGGGAAATCTGTTCTCCTGGGTGGGATTGGATAACTTTGCGGCAATGTTCTCTCAAGGCAGTAAGCTGGCGAATACCTTTTGGCCCGTCTTGTCCTGGACGTTGATTTGGGCTGTATTTGCCACTGTGAGCTGCTTTATCCTGGGCATGCTGCTGGCGCTTTTGATCAATCGCAACGGTACCAGATTTAAGGGATTCTGGAGATTTATGTTTGTTTTGTCCGTGGCGGTGCCGCAGTTTGTGACTTTGTTGAGCATGAGAACCATATTCAATGCCAACGGACCTGTTAACGTAATCTTGCGGGAACTGGGAATTATCGGGCTCACGGAATCCGTTCCCTTTTTTACCAATTCCCTGTATGCCAAAATCACCATTATCTGTATCAATATCTGGATCGGCGTTCCGTTTACCATGTTGTCCACAACAGGTATCCTACAGAATATTCCAGGGGAATTGTATGAGGCTGCCAAGATTGACGGTGCAAGCGCGCCTACTATTTTCCGGAAGATCACACTGCCCTATATGTTGTTTGTGATGACGCCAAACCTGATTACCTCCTTTACAGGAAATATCAATAACTTCAACGTGATTTTCCTGCTTTCCGGCGGCGGTCCCGATTCTATGGATTATTATTATGCGGGTAAGACGGACCTGCTGGTGACCTGGCTGTATCGTCTGACGATCACCCAGAAGGACTACAATTTAGGTGCTGTTATCGGTATCCTGGTGTTTATTATCCTTGCCACCCTGTCGCTGCTGACATACAGACGAACAGGTGCGTATAAAGATGAGGGGGCGTTCCAATAATGAGAGCAAAAAGATTTATTACAAATTTAGGTTGCCATGCTTTATTGGCCGTACTCAGCATTATCTGGATATTGCCGATATTGTATGTGGTGCTGACCTCCTTCAGAGCGGAAGGGGGTTCCTATAAAAGTTATATCTGGCCCAAGGGGTTTACTCTGGATAATTATATCAACTTGTTTCACGGGAATACCAACATTAACTTTAACAGATGGTTTATGAACACTTTGATCATCGCTATTTTCAGCACTGTGCTCTCCGCATTTTTTGTGCTGTGTGTCTCTTATGTTATGAGCCGCCTGCGCTTTAAAATGCGCAAGAAGTTTATGAACATTGCGCTGATTTTGGGTATGTTCCCCGGCTTTATGTCCATGATAGCCGTTTACTATATCCTGAAGGGATTAGGGCTTTTGGAGACGGGCGTGTTAAAGCAGGTCGCTCTGGTGCTGGTCTATTCCGGAGGGGCAGGATTGGGCTTTTATATGGCAAAGGGATTCTTTGACACCATACCAAAGACCATTGATGAGGCCGCATATATCGACGGGGCTTCCAAGTGGGATACTTTTATTCGGATCACAGTCCCGCTGTCAAAACCCATTATCACATATACCTTGATTACGGCGTTCATGGGGCCTTGGGTGGATTATATTTTTGCAAAGGTAATCATGGGCAATGATTCCGATTACTACACGATAGCCATCGGGCTGTGGACCATGTTGGAAAAAGAGTTTGTGGAGTATTATTACACCCAATTCTATGCAGGGTGTGTCATAATTTCCATTCCCATAGCTATTTTGTTCCTGCTGACACAAAAGTGTTATGTGGAAGGAATATCGGGAGCCGTAAAGGGATAATATGGCCATGGGCGTATGTTGAATTGAATTGGAAAGGGGCCGCTGCGGGCGTCATGTATGCGGCGGTCCTTTTGCTATAAAAGGGCGTAAAATGCCTATGGAAACAGGCAAGGGGGTGTCAATTTGAAGAGAGAAAAATGGACGGATGAGGATTTTGTAAGCAGAGAGTTTAATGAGAAGTTCCAGTATGATGGAAAAGACCTGGGAGTTCACTGCGGGGATGAGGGTACTGTATTTAAGGTTTGGAGCCCGTTTGCCAATAAGGTGGAGCTTAGACTTTATCGGGATGATACCTCTGGAGTGTGGATGACAAGGGAGCTGCAGCAGGAAGAAAAGGGGGTATGGGGAACCAGATTTCGGGAGAATCTGCATGGGGTGTATTATGACTATCTGGTGGAAGAAAATGGGCGGCAGGTTGTCACCGGGGATCCCTATGCCGTGGGCTGCGGCTGTAACGGAAAGAGAAGTATGGCGGTGGAGCTGAGACGGACTAATCCCGTCGGCTTTGAAACAGATGTGGCCCCTCTGCCTCAGGAGGAGCAGATCATCTACGAACTTCATATTAAAGATTTTTCCTATGATCAACAGAGCGGTGTACCGGAAAATTATCGCGGAAAATATAAGGCGTTTACGATAGAGACTTCAAACGGCGCGTATCCCACCTGCATGGAATATCTGAAGGGGCTGGGTGTTACCCATGTGCAGCTGTTGCCTTTTTTTGACTATGGTTCCGTGGACGAGGCGGGGGACGAGAAGCAGTATAATTGGGGATATGATCCTGTGAATTACAATGTGCCGGAAGGCTCCTATGCAACGGATGTAACGGACGGAACGGTCAGAATCAGGGAGTGCAAGGAAATGATACAGGCATTTCATGCCAATGGAATGCGGGTGGTGATGGATGTGGTTTATAATCACACTTACAGGGAAGATTCCTGGTTTCAGAGAATGGCGCCGGGATATTATTACCGTCACAGGGAGGACGGAAGTTTATTCGACGGTTCGGCCTGTGGAAATGATGTGGCGGCAGGCAGGGCAATGGTGGATAACTATATTGCGGATTCTGTGATGTATTGGGCGAAGGAATATCATGTGGACGGGTTCCGGTTTGACCTGATGGGACTTTTGCCCGTGGAACTGATGAACCGGATACGCCGGGAATTGGATGAGGAATTCGGGCCGGGAGAAAAGCTGCTCTACGGGGAACCCTGGAGTGCGGATCATTCGCCTATGGAAGAGGGAAAGAGGGCTGCTGTAAAAAAGAATTCCTCATACCTGGATAAGGGGGTTGGATTTTTCTGCGACGATACCAGGGATCTGATCAAAGGGGACGCTTTTCACGGGGAGGAGCCGGGGATTGTTAACGGAGCGGAAGGACTGGAAGATTCTCTGTTACATGCGGTGACAGGATGGAGAGACGGGGGAGCGGATTACCGGCCGGTGAGTTGTGCTCAGATTATCAATTATGTGTCCGCCCATGATAATTTTACGCTATGGGATAAACTGGTGCTTTCCATGTGTGATGAGCCGGAATATTTGGAACGGAAAGAGAAATTAGTAGTAGCTAATAAGCTGGCGGCATTTATGTATTTTACCTGCCAGGGAATGCTGTTTATGCAGGCGGGAGAGGAGTTTGGCCGCACGAAATTCGGGGAGGAGAACAGCTATCGTTCGGCTCCGGAGATTAATATGCTCAAGTGGCATCGGACGGTGGAATTTGCGGATTTGGTGGATTATTATAAGGGATTGATCCGGCTTAGAAAGAAATTGCCCGGTTTATGTGATAAGTCGTCTTCCGCAGCGAATCGTATCTTTGGCCGGAAGATATATGGAGAAGGAATATTCTCTTTTCAAGTGGATAACAGGACTGTGGGCGGTGATGATGAATGGGAAGAATTGTTTGTGATTTATAACGTCTCTGACAAGCTCTGCCATGTGGCGCTGTCCGAAGGAAGCTGGGAGATTCTTGCCGATGGCAGGGAAACGGACTGCCGCAGAATACCGGTTCAAACCCCAAAAGGTGTTCCAGTGGAAGCCCGAAGCGGGATGCTGCTTGGCAGAAGAGCATCTGTGTCAGGGAAAGAGGTATCGAAACAAACCGTCCTGGGAGCGTAAAAGAATGGCGGCAGTACGCATTTGATTAAAGACAGAGTTAGGTGTCCGTACACGGCGGACAGGAGGTGCATAATGAATAGAGCAAGCGGTATTCTGCTTCCGGTGGCAAGCCTGCCGTCAAAGTATGGCATCGGCTGCTTTTCCAGTGAGGCATATGAATTTATTGACAGATTGAAAATGGCCGGACAGAGCTATTGGCAGATTTTGCCGCTGTCCCCCACCAGTTACGGAGATTCGCCGTATCAGTCTTTTTCTTCCTTTGCGGGAAATCCCTATTTTATTGACTTGGATACGCTGATCAAAGAGGGCGTATTGATGAAAAAAGAATGTGAGGAATGCGATTTTGGAAAAAACCCTACGCTTATAGATTATGAGAAACTGTATCGAAAGCGTTTTGGTCTGCTTCGACGGGCATATGAGCGCAGTGATGTTTCCAATAATCCGGAGTTTATCCGCTTTGCGGAAGAAAATGCGGATTGGCTGGAGGATTATGCTCTTTTTATGGCGGTTAAGCAGCGATTTGACGGAGCGGCATGGAGCCTTTGGGCGGAGGACATTCGGAAGCGTTGGGGATTTGCATTGGACTATTACAGGAGGGAATGTTATTTTGATATTGAATTCTATAAGTATATACAATTTCAGTTTCATTTACAGTGGGGAAAACTGAAAGCTTATGCCAACCGACAGGGAATTCGGATCGTGGGCGATATTCCCATTTATGTGGCTTTTGATTCGGCGGATGCCTGGGCTCATCCAGAGATGTTCCAGTTTGATGAATCCTATCAACCCATTGCCGTAGCGGGCTGCCCGCCGGATGCATTTTCTGCCACGGGGCAGTTATGGGGGAATCCGCTCTATCGGTGGGACTATCACAGGCAGACAGGGTTTCAATGGTGGATCCGGAGGCTTGAACATTGCTTTTTGCTGTATGATGTGGTACGAATTGATCATTTCAGGGGTTTTGACGAATATTACAGCATTCCTTATGGGGACAGGACGGCGGAAAAGGGGCATTGGGAAAAGGGGCCTGGTATGGAATTGTTCCGTGCATTGCAAAACAGCCCCTGTGCAGGGGAGATTATCGCCGAAGATCTGGGGCTTCAGACGCCCTCCGTCCACCAACTGTTAAAGGACAGCGGCTATCCGGGCATGAAAGTCCTGGAGTTTGCCTTTCATCCGGGTGAAGATACCGGTTATCTGCCCCACAGCTATGATAAAAACTGCGTAGTGTATACCGGAACTCATGACAATGAGACCTTGGTGCAGTGGTATCGGGGGCTGGACAAGGAGAGCAGGGATTTTGCGGCGGAATACATGAATCACGGAAACGAACCGGAGCCCGAGAAAATTTGGAGCTTTGTGCGGCTGGCAATGATGAGTGTGGCGGATACCTGTATCATTCCGTTGCAGGATTATCTGGGACTTGGACAGGAGGCCAGGATGAATAAGCCCTCCACCTTGGGAGGAAACTGGATCTGGAGAATGGAAGAGGGAATGCTGTCCCAGGAGGTAGTGGACAGAATCTATCACTTGACCAGGATCAGTTTCCGGCTGAACGGGCAGGAGAGAAAATTTTCGGAAGAGCTGCGTGAGGAGCCGCCTGACGCAAACGATGTTGAGTCCTATAAAATGGACAGTAAAAGCCGTTCTAAAGAAAAAAGAAAGAACAATAAACTGGATAGTCAAATAGCGCAAAACAATAGGGAAGTTACTGATTCTGCGAAAGGTGCCTGGTTCTCTGAGGTGCGTAAGGTTGACGATATTTTAGATTGAGAGTAATAAAACGGACAGAGGTGCAGGGATGAATTTTTTATACGGGAAACAGGATTGGAAAACTTTTGAGAGAGGAGAGGAAAATTGCTTTCTCATGACCAATGGGCTGGGAGGATTCTCATCCCTTACCATGATCGGCTCCTGCGGAAGAAATGACCATGGGGTGTTGATGGCATGTGTGAAATCTCCTAATCATCGCTATAACATGATTCATAGGCTGGAGGAGCTTTTGCATTTTGAAGAAGAGAAAATACATATTTCCAGCCAGGATTTCCGCAGGGGAAAGAGGAAAAGGGAGGAAGGATATTATTATCAGTGCGGTTTTTCTTATGAGGATTATCCCGTCTGGAGTTACCTGGTGAAAGGTGTGGAAGTGGTCAAAAAGCTGGTGCTGATGCAGGAGGGCAACGGGGTTGGCGTTTCTTACGAGATCAGGAACCGTTCGGAAGAGGATGTGACCCTGGAAGTGCTTCCTCACTTGCAGTTCATACCAAAGGGGTCGCTGTTATCTGACCAGCAGGTGTTTGCGGTGGAAGGAGACAGTATTGCTTCCAATGGCCTTAGATTGTATTATAAGACAAACGGAGATTTCTCGGAACTTCCGCTTACATTTCATAAGGAACTATATTATGCTTACGACGCATGCGACGGCAGGAGAGAATGGGGATGTACGGCGGTTAACCATCATATCCTGTTCCGGGTGAGTGGGGGGGAAACAGGAAAGTTGGAATTGGTTTACGGCATGAAGCCCGAACCTTCTAAGATGGAGGATATGCTGCAGGATATTTGCCGCCGCCGGGAGGAGCTGGCGAAACAGGCCGATTTTCCGGAAGGGGCGGCCCGGGTGCTTGCTCAGAGTGCCAATCAGTTTGTGTCGTATCGAGCCTCAACGGAGGGTCAGACCCTGTTGGCGGGATTTCCTTTTTTTGAAGATTGGGGCAGGGATACCATGATTGCCATAAGCGGTTGCTGTCTGGCGACCCGGCAGTATAGCACGGCAAAAAGTATTTTGAGAACCTTTCAGGCGTATTGTAAAAAAGGACTGATGCCAAATTTGTTTCCAGAGGGAAAGGAAGCGCCGGGCTATAACACTGTGGATGCGGCACTGCTGTTTATTTTGGCAGTCTATGAATATTATCGGAAAACAAAAGATACGGACTTTGTGCAAAGTATGTATGATACCATGGAGGAAATTATTCACTGGTATATTGAGGGAACGGATTTCGGGATAAAAATGCAGGAAGATGGATTGATCCAGGCGGGTATGGAAAAGGATCAGGTCACATGGATGGATGTGAGGGTAGAAAATTACCTGCCCACGCCCAGGCATGGAAAACCTGTGGAAATCAATGCCTATTGGTACAATGCATTGTGTATCATGAAAGAATTTAGCGGATTTTGTACGGGGAAAAAGAGAGATTACGAGGCTTTGGCAGTTCAGGTGCGGGAGAGCTTCAGAAAATTTTGGAATGAAGAGGCGGGCTGCCTGAAAGATGTGCTTTCCGGTACCAGGGCCGATACGCAGATCCGCTGTAACCAGATTTGGGCGGTATCCTTGCCCTTTTCCGTGCTTTCGCCGGAGAGGGAGAAGCAGGTGGTGGATGTGGTATTTCGTAAGCTGTACACCCCATACGGATTGCGAACCCTGGACCCGGCGGACGAGGAATTCTGGCCTGTCTACGGCGGCGGTCAGTTGGAGCGAGATCTGGCATATCATCAAGGCACGGTGTGGGTATTTCCCCTGGGCGGTTATTATCTGGCCTATCTAAAGGTAAACGGTTATTCGGAGGAGGCCAAAGCCTGTGTGAGAGGACAGCTTCAAAATCTGGAGGCCGCGTTGCGGGAGGGATGTATCGGACAGCTTGCTGAGATTTATGATGGCGCCAATCCTGTGTCTTCCAAAGGGTGTTTTGCCCAAGCGTGGAGCGTTGGGGAGATACTTCGTGTCTATGACGCTTTGCGGTCGTAGATATCCTGCGCAGCTTAAGCATGGGGGTTTCCGGTTAAGAGGCATTGTTCCGGATTGCGGTCAGCACACAGATCAAAACAAAAATGGGGAGGTATGACATGTACCGGAATTATATATTTGATTTCTACGGAACCTTGGCAGATATTCATACGGATGAAGATAATCCGTGGCTTTGGGAAAAGATGAGCGAAATATACAGGGCGTTTGGGGCGGAGTATGGTCCCCGGGAGCTTAAGCTTGCATTCCGGAAGCTGGAGAGGCGGGAGAAGGGAAAAGCCGGTCGGGAAAATACGCTGCGGGAGAATGCAGAACCGGATTTGACCAGAGTGTTTTCGGCGTTGTATCATGAGAAGGGAGTATATTGCGAAGCGGAGAAGGCGGAAATGACAGCAGTTGTATTTCGGGCGCTGTCCAGGGACTACCTTCGTCTTTACGACGGCGTGGAGGAATTGTTGGGAGAATTGCGCCGCAGGGGAAAGGGTATCTATTTGTTATCCAATGCCCAGGCGGACTTTACAATGCCGGAGATCAGGATGCTCGGCATTGACCAATACTTTAACGGAATCTTTCTGTCCTCGGAACAGGGCTGTAAGAAGCCTTCCGACTTGTTTTTCCGCAGGCTGTTGGAGCGATATGGCCTGGAACCGTCGGAGAGTATTATGATTGGGAATGATGAGACTGCGGATATCGCCGGGGCTAAGAGTGTGGGAATGGACACATTGTATTTCCATACGGAAATCTCTCCCGAGCAGGATTGCATTTCTACGGCGGATTACTGCGTCATGGATGGTGACTTTGGAAAGATCGGCAAATTAATCCTGAGAGAAGATAACGAACAGGAAGAATGAGGGGCAATCATAGGGTTTATAGGTATCCCTTGAATAACCTAAATACAGGATGTAAGGAGCGGTTTCATGAGGCTGGGGAAATTGACGGGATATGAAATCAGGGGGCAGGAAATCTTGCTTGATTTTGAGGGAGAAGAAGGGCGGATCAAGGTAGTGACGCCCTATATTATCAATGTTTTTTATGGCAGAGGAGACAAAAGGGCACATTCCAAGGCAATCGAAGGGGATAAGACGACTTCGGCATCGGTCCGTGTGGAAGAGGAAGAGGGAGGCATCTGGATTCATACCGGCCAAGTGTCCGTCAGAGTCAGCGACGGCTTCTTTGTGGACTTTTATAATAAAGACGGAGAAGAAGTCTGCGGGGATTACAGGGGCGAGCGTAAGCCTTTGGAAAGAGTGAGCCCGGAAGTCTTGAAACTGCTGGAGGAAGAAGGGCATTCCGCAGAGGGCGGGGGAGAGAAGCATGCGTTTGAAGTGCTGAAAAAATTGGATACATTTACACACTTTTACGGCCTTGGAGACAAGACGGGATTTCTGGATAAGCGAGGATACGATTACGAAATGTGGAACACGGATAATCCGGAGCCCCATGTGGACAGTTTTAAGGCCTTGTATAAGTCAATTCCGTTTTTTATGGCATTGACACGAAAAAATGTTTATGGCCTGTTCCTGGACAATACGTTTAAAAGTTATTTCAATATGGGTCAGGAATCTGTGGATTACTATTGGTTCGGCGCGGATGACGGCGATTTGAACTACTATTATATCGGGGGAGATTCCCTGGCGGAAGTTTTGAAAGGTTATACTTATCTGACAGGAAGATGTCCGCTGCCTCAAAAGTGGACACTGGGATATCAACAATCCCGATGGGGTTATGTGACCTTGGAGGATGTGGCGGAAGTGGCGGCTTCTCTTCGGGAAAATGATATTCCATGCGATTCCATTCATTTTGATATTGATTATATGCAGGATTATAAAGTATTTACCTGGAACAAGAAGCGCTATCATAACAATCCAAAAGCATTTCTGGAGAAATTGTCCCGGGAAGGCTTTAAGCCTGTGGTCATCAATGACCCGGGTGTGAAGGTGGAAAAGGGCTATGAGATATACGAGGAAGGCGTGGAGGGGGAATATTTTGCTAAGACCCCGGAGGGAGAGGTCTATGTAAATACCGTATGGCCCGGTGAGGCTGTGTTCCCGGATTTTGGAAATCCCGCCGTCAGGAAATGGTGGGGGGCGCATCAGAAATTTCTGCTGGAACAGGGGGTACGGGGCATCTGGAATGATATGAATGAGCCTGCCAGCTTTCGGGGACCTTTGCCGGGAAACGTGATATTTACGGATGAGGACAGAGAGGCCACTCATAGGGAAATGCACAATGTCTACGGGCATTTGATGGCAAAGGCAGCCTACGAAGGCTTGAAGGAACTGGATGGACGCAGGCCCTTTGTAATCACCAGAGCTTGTTACGCAGGCAGCCAGAAATATGCTACCGCATGGACAGGCGACAATACTAGCTTGTGGGCGCATCTCCAGATGGCGATACCCCAGCTCTGCAACCTGGGAATGTCAGGAATGCCTTTTGTTGGGACGGATGTGGGAGGCTTTGGAGCGGATACCACGCCGGAACTATTGGCGAGGTGGGTTCAGGTGGGATGTTTCTCGCCCCTGTTTCGGAATCATTCCGCCGCAGGCACCAGGAGACAGGAGCCCTGGCAGTTTGGCCGGGAGGTGATGGCCATTTATCGAAAGTACGTAAAACTCAGATACCGTTTGATACCCTATATTTATGATTTGTTTTATGAGGAGGAACAGACGGGTGCGCCAATTATGCGTCCGCTTGTTTTTCATTATGAAAAAGAAGAATGGGCCAGGACCTGTAATGATGAATTTATGCTTGGAAGTCGGATATTGGCGGCACCGGTGGTGAATCAGGGGATTGAAAAACGTATGGTGTATCTGCCGGAAGGGGTGTGGTATGATTACTGGACGCATGAAATGATTACGGGACCGGTGTGGTTTGTGCGGGACGCGCCTTTGGATTGCTGTCCGATTTATGTAAAAGCAGGTACCGTTCTTCCAGTGATGGAGCCACAGTCCTATGTGGGAGAAAAGCCCTGGGATACACTTCTGCTGAAAGTATACCCTGGGGAGGGAAGTTATGATCATATCTTGGATAACGGAGAGGACTTTGGATACAGAGAAGGCAGATACCATCATTACCGCTTTACAGTGAGTGAGAGCGGAGAAGTGAGCTGCCAGATTCTTCACGCCGGTTATGAAAAACCCTATCAGAAGATACTGCTTCAAAGGCTGGGGGAGGAAAACTGGGTGGAATTGCACCCTGCGTCCTGATCCGGACCGGCCTCCGTTCAAGGGCCCCCATGCTCCTGGTAACGGGAGTTGGGGGCTGCCTTTTCCCTATATCTCAACAAAAGGCGTCTGCGGAAGCTATTTTTTAAACGACACCAAGCTCCCGTATTCTCTCGTAAACCTTTTCCAATATATGCCCGTAGTTCCTGTTGTCGATTCGCTTGGCTAATCTGTTAAATTTTTCTTCATAAAATATGATATCCGTATGTTCTATAAAGCGATGGGCCAGATCGCGCAGGGTTTCCGCCGTGTTAAACATCTGGCTGAGTGTGTCTTCGGCGTCGCGGGAGAAATAATCTGCCGTAAGCGCGCAGTTGTAGTCAAATAACGGCGCCATTTTAATTAGTTCTCCGGTTTTGTTGTCCATCAGGAAACCATAATTCTGTGTATGTCTATCCGTATTTACAATGAAGTAATCCAGAACCGGTATACTGGCAAACTGCCTCTTCCAGCGGCCCATACAATACTCGATATAATCTTCTTTGCGTCTTTTGAGATATTCCATGACTTCCCAGGCCTCCACAAAGGAGAGATCCTCTCCCACGAAGTTTTTGCAGATAGACACAAGTGATTCGCCGTCAGCAGTGTCCTTCATATCGCTCACGTATGCCACACAGTCGATTTTGTTTTTAAAACACCCCAGGATATCGGATGCCAGAACTTCCATTTTTGTGTTGATATAGTCCACGTTTTATCGGATTTTAACAGATATAGATTATCACCCAGACGGATCCAGCCCTTTCGGAATAATCCTTTTGTCGTCAGCTCCGGACATATGTTGCTTGTAGTGATGGTGGGGCTGAAGCCGTTTAGGGACAGATCTACAATGTCTTTCAATTTGTTCTGCCGGATGTTGATATTGGGCCATTTTACGGATTCATTGTCATCCCTGATCCAAAAGCTGTCCTGTATGGAAACCCCCTTGCACTTGACACAGATATTTACCCTGTTATCAATGGAATCAATTTGAGGAATCTGGAATGCGGTGTAGATCAACTTTGCGTTGTCTCTCGACAGAGACAATACCCTGCTGCTTAAGTAGCTTTTCACTTCCTGAATATTATGTAAGATATCCTTATTCCTTTTTGGGGCCCGGATGTTCCCGCGCAGGCAGAAGGGCAGAAGATCCTCCCTGATGCTCTCCACAACAAAATCCTCCAAGTCAAAATATAAAACCTCCGTATCCTTCAGCATTAAATACATATTATATCACCTTCGTACCTTTCACTGCATTTTATTGTAATGTCCTTTCTGCTTCATGTCAACCAAGTGTGTCCAAAACAGGTATGCTTAGGCTTTGGGCATGACATGATAACAGAGTGGACTTACAAAGGGTTTATCCTTTTAGCCCCCGGGACTGCCTGTCCATATCTTCCACGACAATATCATAAATTTCGCCCAGGGAAGCGCAGTATTCCAGTACTTTCCAGGGCTCGTTGGTATGGAAGTGAATTTTGATCATCTCATCATCTCCCACGGCAAGCAGGCAGTCTCCCTTGAAATGTTCCGTAAAATATGCACTGATCACATCCTCGTCCAGATTATTACCTTCAATTAACAACTGTGTGTCATATTTAAATTCCAGCATAACGACCGCCGCTCCTTTTTTGAATTTGGTTTCCAGGGCTGGCGTGAAAACGGTTTTCCGCCTTTTGTGGGGATGGGCAGAATGGGTTTCGGGCATGGCCTTGGAACTGTCTTTGCAAATTGATATCTTCTATAATACACACATAATATGTATATTATCAACAGTTAATTTATTTTTTTTGGAAAAAGCCATAAACAATGATTTCACCATATTCGGCGTTTTTTCGGCTTACACAAATAATACAACTTTCGGGCAATATAGTAATTTACTTAAAATTTGTTGCAAATAAGTCTAAGTATGTCTTGATAATGGTGTAAAATAATGATATTATGGTTGTACTACAACAAAAACTAAAGTTTGCAATGTAAATTTTAAGAAAGGGTGAGTAAATGAAGAAATTTTTAAAAAATTTATCAGCTATGGTTTTATGTCTTTTGATGGGTATGTCTTTTAATGCGGAAGCACATGCGGAAATACTCAATGAAGACACCGATGTGAAAGCGGCATTAGAAATGAATACAGAAAAAATACAGACAAAGGACTCATCAGACCTTATACTTGTTGATTCTGATGCAGGAGCTACGGTTGATGATGCAAATATGATGCAGGAAGACATCTATTACGCCAGAGACATCACAAAAGATAATCAATATAATGATTTTTACAATAAAATTGTGCTGGAGAAGGATCAGTTTATTTTAATCGTATTGTCCAGAATCAGAAATGAAAATAAGGAAAGCGTTGACTTTAAGCTAACTATCACAAATGAACGCGGAGAGAAAGTATGGGAAGTCGATACGGCCAAAAGATCCGGTTTAACTGATGAAGAAGTATATTCTTATCGCGCAGGGCTTGCAAAAGGAACCTATTATCTTAACATAAGCAGGTCTGGTGGGGGATATTTTTCCGAATACTATTATGATACCATGCTTTTTTCGTATGGGGCCTTAACAACTGAAAATTCTGAATTGGAGCCCAATAATACGCTGGATACTGCCACGCCGATTTCCGGATATTGGGAGCATTATGCAGGCTCTTTGGATGGGGATATGTATGACTATTTTTCTTTCTATTCCAACTCTGATAGGGTTGAAGTAATTTTGGGAATTGAGTACGACGCCATAATGGAGGATAGCAATTTTAATATCAGCCTGATAGATAGTCATGGTTCCAAAAGAGAATTAGATTTTCATCAGATAGAATCTACCGTATATGGGGCGGAAGTGGACAAGTTGGAATTTGGCACTTATTATATTTGTATAACCGGCTCTGATCAATATGATAATATTTATTATGACATAGTACTTATTATACCGGATGGTTGGAATAGGGATATCAAAAACAACAAAGAATATTGGTACGAAGACGGCGTAAAGCAGGGGACGGAAGGCCGCGGGAAAGAGATTTATGACCCGGAGACGGATGCCTGGTATTGGCTGGATGCGGTACAGGGCGGCGCAAAGACAATTTCCAAAGACGTATATCAAGAGTCTCAAGCCGATGATGAGGGAAATATCGGCAAGTGGGTTCGCTATGATGAGACCGGCCATATGGTGAAAGGTTGGGATTCCAACGAAGATGGTATATACTATTTTGATATGAAATATGGAACGATGTATAAAGGATATAAAACAATAGACGGAGTTACTTATTACTTTGACGATGCTACGGGGATTACGAATAAACAGCCGGCTGGGGGGGACACATCTAACGGATGGGTTACCATAAACGGTAAGGAGTATTGGTATGAAAACGGGGTTCGTCAGGGATATGATCCAAATAATCCGGCTTACAGAGGAAAAGAGATTTATGATCCGGGTTCTGATGCCTGGTATTGGCTGGATAATGTGCAGCAGGGCGCTAAGGCGGTAAGTAAGGATGTTTATCAGGAATCCTATAATGCTTATACGGATAGTAATGGAAAATGGGTGCGCTATGACGAAAACGGACGCATGATAAAAGATTGGCAAGTTACGAAAGAAGGAACCTTCTATTTTGAACCTGTCACGGGCTCAATGGCAAAAGGAAGAGTTGTCATTGAAGGAAAAGAATATAATTTTGACCAGATTACCGGGGTGCTGCAACAGTAATTTCCAGGTATGATAAAATACTCCTTTTTGACAAGAATTTGCAACTTGTAATTCTTATCAAGAGGGAGTATTTTTATGAGATAAATGGTGTCATAACTAACCGCGCTGTGATTTTTCGGAATTTAATAGAATTCTTCAAACTGGGGATTCTATTTTTTATCTTGTTTCAGGCATGGTGGTGTGGTAAAATCATATCATAAATGCGGTTAAAGTGCTTAAGGAGGGCAATTTATGTGGTTTCTGTATGCAATTCTTTCAGCTGTCTTTGCGGCATTGACATCCATTTTGGCAAAGGTGGGTATTGAGGGTGTAAATTCCAATCTTGCCACTGCGGTTCGGACGGTGGTGGTTGTGGTTATGGCCTGGGGAATGGTATTTTTGACAAATACCCAGGGCGGTATTATGTCCATCAGCAGGAAAAGCTGGATATTTCTGATTTTGTCAGGGCTTGCCACAGGAGGGTCTTGGCTGTGCTATTATCGGGCGCTGCAGCTGGGGGATGCATCAAAAGTAGTTCCCATAGACAAATTGAGCGTGGTGCTGACACTGATATTGGCTTTTGTGTTCCTGCATGAAGATTTTACGGCAAAATCTCTGATTGGCTGCATCTTAATTGGGCTGGGAACATTGATTATGGTGGTGTAAGGAGAATTTTTATGCCGTTTTGGTTTGAAGTGTGATAAGCCTGGTATGAAGTAATTTATGGTGAGCCGCACTTGAAAACCAGGATTTGATAAAATGAAGTTGGGAGGATATGGAGAACAAATTGAAGAAAATCAGTAAAGGTTTTGGTTTGGCCGCAGGGTATTTTATAATGGCGGCAGTCTTTTTAACAGCATGCGGAAAGGAAGGGAAGAGCGAGACGATGATCATTACGGGAGGTCAGGAATTTGTCTATGCGCCCCATTCAGGTGGGGAGACGCGGACAGCGCCGTTTACTGCAACGGTGGGAGAGGGGGAACATACGCAGGTTTTGACGGATGTGGTATGGAAGATCCTCAGTTCATCTCAGGGAGCATCCATTGATGAGGAAGGCGTGGTGACCATCACAGATACGTATGTGGCAGGAGATATCAACGGTACGGACATTGTGATTCAGGCGTCTGTGGGCGGAGAAAGCGCGGAAGAAGGCATGACGGCCACGACGACTCTGCATGTGCGTGAGTCACAGCGGGCTGCAGCCTTTGAAATTTTGCTGCCGGAAAGCGTGAAGGTTGGAGAGACAGTGGATATTTCTCTGACGGGCTGGAAGGATCAGTATGGAGAACCCATGGAGGCTTTCGATGGTCAGGTGCAGTGGGAGTTCAGCGATAAGAAGCTGTCTGTAGAGGACGGAAAGCTTGTGGTAAATACCAGGTCGGCTGCAGAGCTTTTTGCGGCAGTGTATGCCACGGTAGACGGACTGACGGTGGAAAAGCGTTTTATCATAAGTAACCGGGCGGATTATCAGCCGGATGCAGCTGCAATGGAGCGTCTTGCACTGGCGAAGCTTACCCCTGTGCGGGAGATAGATTTTACGCAGGCGCGTCAGGTAGATCGTGCGGCGTATGTTTATGTGCAGGAGGATCTGGCAGGCAAGACTGAGCTTACGGTGGATGTGACGGGGATGGTAAATGCCGGAGCAAATACGGATTATCAGGTGACGGTGCGTCATGGGGATGGAAGCGTCACCACGGAGGACAGGAAAGCGGACGGGGATGGTAAGATTAAGCTGACTCTGCAGAATGCGGAGGCAGTGGAAGTATCGCCTGTGCTTCGGTTCAGCTTGGGAGAATGTGAGCTGGACGAAACCCGGGGATATCTGCAGGTTGCAGAGGACGATAAGTACACGGGAAAGGAATTGTGTGGATTTTATGGTGAAGTGGCGAATACCGCCGGCGGCATCAGTATGCGCGGAATGACGAATTACTTTGTAACGGCGCTGCCGGATGGATTTTATAATATCCGTATCACCAAGCCAAAGTCAGGCACCGGTCGATCTACCGTAAAGATTAACGATGCTTCTGTGGGAACCAATGTGGGAAACCCCGGCACGGGCGGCAGAACCGGTATCACTCCCTATACATATCTGATGGAGGATGTTCGAGTGGAGGGCGGAACCGCAAGGATTTCTCTGGAAGAGAAAGATTTCACGCTGGCGGCGGTGGAAATCAGGAAAACGCCGGAGATTATAAGCCGCAGGGTACATATCTATCTGGGCGGTGATTCCACGGTAAGCAATTATTATCCCATCGAGGAGACGGAACCGCAGCCCGGCAGGTTCCAGACAGGATGGGGACAGGTATTTTGTCAATATGTCACGGAAGAAAATGCGGTGACAAATCTTGCCGGCGGCGGCACTTATGCTAAGTCGTGGTATGAGACGGCATTTCCGGGTGTTATTCAAAACGGTCAGCCGGGAGATTATTTTCTGATTCAGGCCGGTATCAATGACCGTTCTTACAGCAATGAAAAGGAAATGGTGGAATATCTGACTTATATGATTGACGCCTGTCGTGAAAAAGGAATTATTGTCATACTGGCCACTGCCATGCAGACTCCTAAGTTCTGGAAGGATAAAAACGGCAATGAGTTGGGAGAATACGGAACGCCCGAGGGCAGTGGTCTGGCATCCTATATGGAGGCCATCAGGCAGTTGGCGGCGGATAAAGAAGTGTTTTTGGTAGACACGGGAAAGCTCACAGGAGAATGGTATGGCAAGGTGGGCAGAACTTATGTGATGCAGAACTATCATCTCTACAACCAGGAAACCGCAGTGGAGGAAGATACCCTTCATTTGTCATATCATGGCGCTTTGAAGGTGGCGGAGCTGATTACCACATCTCTGGCGCGGATGCAGGCGGAGGGAGTGACGGACGGCTTGGGGAATACACTGGACGGACTGGTATTCCAGGAGATAACAGCTTATGAGGTGGTCTGTAAGGATGCTTCTGGCAGGGAGATTACGATTCCTGTGTCGGGAGTTGGGGCCGTGTACAGGAAATATGCACAATAATGGGCATTTCTAGGCTGCTGCGGGTGAATAATGGATTTTCTGCAGGCATTTTTCTGCTGGAAGCAAGGTATAGTATCTTAAATTTTTAAATTTTGTATAAAAGTCATGGACAACCTGAAGAGTTAGAGATAAAATAGAAATAAGTTGGGTCAGAAAGAAAAATATTGAAAAAGAAAGGAAGTTCCAATGAAAAAGAAAGTAATAGCAGCGGTCATATTGGCAATGGCTATCCTGACAGGCTGCGGAGATGAACAAGTGCCTTCACCGATTGCTACGCCGGAACCCATTTCCAGCAACCCGGAACAGACTACGCCGGCGCCATCACCCGATGTTACGGCAGAGCCCCAGGCGACTTCGGAGCCATTGTTGTCGAATGGTTTAATGGCAAACGGTGAGAGACATCCAATCACGGAGCGCAAGGTAGTAGACGGTAAAATGCAGAGTTATCTGACCGGTGAGTGGAAAGATGCAAGTGTGGTAAAGCGCAGAAATATGGCGGTTATGATCAATAATATCAAAGCGTCCCTTCCTCAATACGGTATATCTGCAGCCAGCATTATCTATGAGGCGCCGGTGGAAGGACGTATTACCCGTTTGATGGGATTCTTTGAGGATTATGATGATTTGGATCATATTGGTTCTGTCAGAAGCGCCAGGGACTATTATCTCTATGAGGCCATGGCATATGATTCCATATATTGCAACTGGGGACTGATGAGGCTGGCGGTGGAGGATCTGATCAACTCCGACAGAATTGATAATATCAGCGAACCCTTGGAAGGAATTAAAGATGGAGCGCCCAATTCCTTTGGACGTCTCGACAGACCCGGTTATGACAGTGTACATTCAGGATACATGTTTATTGAAGGGTATAAAAAGGATGTAGGACTGAAGAAATATGCCACGGAATATACGGATCGCTTTGAACAGGCGTTTACCTTTACGGATGAGGGATATGTGGCCACCTATGATTCTCATCCTGACGCAACTATGATCTATCCCGGCGGAACGCAGTCCAATTCTGGCGGTTACGGTATCAGTAATCCCTGTTTTGCCTATAACGCGGAAGATGGACTATACTACCGCACACAGTATAACCAGAAACATATTGATGAAATGAATAATGAGCAACTCGCCGTTTCCAATGTGGTGTTTAAGATTTGTTACGGTGAAGAGCGATTCCCGGATGATCCTAATTACGATTATCTTGCATTTAGGGTACACGGAACGGGTGACGCCTATGTGTTTACAAACGGCAAGGTGATTAAAGGAACCTGGCGGCGTGACAGCGATTACGCGCCTAACCTGTTCTTGGATGAAAACGGCAATGAGATTGTTTTTAATCAGGGCAAGACCTGGATTTGCTGTATATGGGAAGATTATGCAAAGTACATATCTTATGAATAAGGTGTGCACACTTACGGAAAGCGCAGTTTTCGATTGATGAGAACTGCGTTTCTCTTTTATGCTGTTTTCTTTCTTTTGTTGTGAGAAGAAGAAAGAAGGAAAAACGGAAGTTGATCTGACGAGGGAGGCGGAATGGGAAAAGCGGCAAAACACAACCAGGAATTAATATTGAATGGCAGTTTGTGGAAGGCGGTACTGGCATTGGCCATTCCTGTTATGGTCAACAGCTTATTACAGACAATGTATAATCTGACGGATACCTATTGGCTGGGACAGCTTGGAACAGGTCAGCTGGCAGCCATTAACCTGGTGTCTCCCGTACAGAATATTGTGATCAATTTTGGGAGTGGTATCACGGTGGCGGGGTCTGTTTTGATTGCCCAATATATTGGTGCAGGAGAGAAGGATAAGGCTGAGAGAATGGCAAATCAGATCTTGGTATGTGCCGTTGGATTTGCGCTTGTCTGTGCGGCAATCTGCTTTTTGTGTTCTCCGGCCATTGTGAATTGGCTGGGAGCCGATGAGGAGACCTATGGCCATGCAGTTACTTATTTGAGCATTGTGATCTGGGATATGCCTTTTTTGTTTACGATCAATATTTTTTCCTCAATACATCAGGCACAGGGAGATACGATGACACCCATGTTGCTGAATCTGGGAGGAATTCTTTTTAATATGGTGCTGGATCCTCTTTTTATTGTAGGTTTTTCAATGGGAACCGGTGGCGCGGCCTGGGCTACGCTTCTTGCAAAACTTCTTCCAGCTACGGCGGCGCTGATTTTGTTAAGTATGTCAAAACAGGAGATCTCCTTAAAGAGAAATGCCATGCGGCCGGAATGGGAGAATATAAAAATGATTCTGCAGATCGGTCTGCCCACTGCCATTGGCGGCAGTACCATGCAGTTCGGGTTTCTGCTTATGAGCAGAAATGTGTTTGCATATGGCTCACAGGCAATGGCTGCATACGGCCTGGGCAACAAGATAAACAGCCTGATTACCTTACCTACAAATGGAATCGGCTCTGCCGTTGCTACAATTGTCGGGCAGAATATGGGGGCTGGGCAGCAGCAGCGCGCTCAAAAAGGATTTCGTGTGGCGATGTGGGGGTCGGTAGTGTTTTTGCTGGCAGGCGGCCTGATTTTATCTCTTGACAGGATTTCTACGGCAATCGTCAGCATATTTTCCGATGACCCGGTTGTGATTTCCATGGCGGCGGATTTTTTGAGTATTATGGCCTTCTGGTGTTTTGCCAACGGCGTATATAATTCAGCCATAGGACTGTTTAACGGAACGGGCCACACGGAGGTAACGATGGCCATAAGTGCAGCGAGACTGTGGGTGTTTCGATTTTTTACTCTGTGGTTCTGTGAAACTGTGCTGCATATGGGAGTGCGCAGTATTTGGTATTCTGTGGTGGTGAGTAATGGGATTGCGACCGTGATTTTGTATCTTTTGTATCTTATGGGTATTTGGAAGAAGCCAAGGATTAAGGTAAAGAGGGATGAAGGACAGAAAGCGGAAAATTTGGTTTAAAAAAAGTGTGGCGGTATATTGTGGAATTGGTATTTTGACAGTGCTGTTAAATGTGGCGGCATGGAACAGCACTGCGTTTTCCGATTGGTATATTGCCAATATTTTCCCTGTCTGGGTAAATACATATGGGCGCGTCACGGGGATATTTCCCTTTTCCGTAGGCGAATGGATGCTTGGAACGGGTGTTGCGCTAGTGGCTCTGGCGCTGGTATTTGGCGTGATATGGGCCGTAATCGGCTTTGTACTTTTGATGTATAAAATATGGAGAGGGCGGAAGCGGGAAAGGAACCGTGAAATCTGTAAGCTTGGAGTGGATATGGGAGCCTTAGAACCGGTTGGAAATTGCTGGGGCCAAGGAGCAGAAGGGCAAAATAGAGCAGTGGAACTGGTTGGAAATTGTCAGGATCAAGGAGCAGAAGGGAGCAATAGAGCCTTAGAACCGGAGGAAAACTGTCAGGACCAAGGAGCAGAAGGGCAAAATAGAGCAGTGGACTCAGGTGGATTGCGGAACGGCAGGCTGACAGCATTTTGGAACCTTACGCGGAACTTTTATAAATTTTGTGCGTGGACTTTTTTGATGGTAAGTTTTGTCATGACGTTGAATTGTTTTATTCTGTATCATGGGTCAACCTTTTCGGAACATTATTTTGGGCCGGGAGAAGACGAATATACACTTGTAGAATTGATTCGGCTCTATAATATGGTGGCAGAACAGTGTAACAGTCTTGCCAAGGTAATGGAGCGGGATGAAAGCGGTATGGTATTGTATGGGGGAAGCATTGGAAAAGACGGAAGATGTCTTGACATGGCGGATATGGCAAGGGAGTTGATGAGACAGTTAGGAGAGACTTATCCTCAACTGGATGGTTATTATCCTCGGCCCAAGGCGTTGCTTTCTTCAGATTTTATGTGCCAGCAGCATATGCAGGGCTATTATTTTCCTTTTTCCATGGAAGCAAATTATAACGATGTAATGCATCTTTTGAATATACCATCCACGATGTGTCATGAGTTGGCTCATCTAAGAGGATATATCTATGAGGATGAGGCAAATTTCATTGGTTATCTGGCCTGTATACAATCGAAGGATGCAGTATTTCGGTATGCAGGATATCTGAGCGTTCTGAATTACCTGAATAATGATTTGTACAAGGCTTGGGAAAACAACCGTACCGTCTATGAGGAAGCTGCTTTGTTGGTTTCTCCGGTGACGGTGGATGCGCAGGTTTGGGAGGACAATATCTTTGTTTCTCAGGAGGAATGGGATAGAATCAACAGGAAGGCGTTGATTGACACAGAAATTGTGGACGCGGCTGCGGACGTGTTTATAGATACGAACCTGAAGGTCAATGGTATTGCCGATGGGGCGGTTAGCTACAGTCGGGTGGTGAAACTGTTGCTGCAGTATTATCGTCATATGCCTATGGATTAGCTTGTATGACAGTTCCGGCGGGAATTGGGAACTTAGAAAACCTAGCGGTAGGCGGCGCAGCTCTGGCGCTGGGACTGATGCTGGGCGGATTGCTCTACCAGATTCTGCGGGCGATTCTGTTTGTCATGTTCAGTCTGCCTTATCATTTCGCATTGGCACTCTCCCTCCCAGCGGCAGCACCGGCAAAATGAAGGCGTGGTTATCCGAGCCGGAAAACTTCGCCTCTGGTGTTCCTGCTTATTTTGGCAGCGGCAAGCAAATGCCTCGGCGGTTTGGTTTGTTTGGCCGTTTCTATTGTACGCTCAAAACGACCTGTTGGGCCTGTTATCAAGGGCAACCATAAAAGAAACGGGAATAGGCTGCCCTATTCCCGTACTGTGTGTTGCTGCATAAGCAATTATAAGCACAAAAAGCTTTAGAAAATGCTGACTGTCTTTAGAAATGTGGTATTATACCGAATTTTACTTGGGACGATAACATGTGGCTTTGGGGTATGCCATATAAGATTTCATGGCATGCTTTTACTCAATATAGGTTGGGGCATTTTTGGGGCTTTTTCCCTTAATTACGTTATGGTAATAAGCATAGGTCATTGGTGTGTCTTTTTTCAAGATATCTGCATCCAATACTTTGCCCAGGAAAACCGTATGGGTGGAGGTCTCCATTTTGTCGATTATCTCACATACCACATATGCGCAGGCATCAGAGATCACAGGCATATATTCCTTTACAATATGATCTACGCTGTCAAATTTATTGCAGTCTTTTCCACTCCGAAAGCCAAAGGTACCAATGATGCCCGGATCCGATTGCTCACCCAGAATGGAAACGGCAAATTTCCCTGTGTCCTGAATACACTGATTTGTATAGTTGTCATGATTAATGCTTACAGCTATGGTAGCAGGGTTGGAGGTAATCTGCATGATACTGTTTGCCGTGCAACCGGTAGCCCTTCCCTTGTCCCAGGTGCTGACTACATATACTCCGTAAGATAACTGATGAAATGCGTTTTTATTCATTTTTCTCCCTTTCTTATGCATTGGATTTTTCCACTGATTTGGAATTGTTAAGTGATTGGATAGAGAGTATTATGCTTTACCTGATTCTAACATATTGGGTAAATTTGTCAAGGTATTTTATGGTTTGTGTTATCGTTTGTGTTAATGTCATAAATTTAACAATTCTTTTGCTAAAAAATCATGTGAATTATGATTGCTGATTTTCTTAGCCGGTACCCCCCCCAAAGTGATTCCGGTTTCCGTGAAGTCCCTTGTGACAACGGCGTTAGCGCCAATGGCAATATCGCTGCCGATTGTAATATTGCCGATCACCTTTGCTCCGGTTGCAATAAACACATTGTCGCCGATTGTTGCCGCCTGTGAACTTCCTCCGGTGGCACCGATCGTCACCCCTTCATGAATACGGCAGTTTTTGCCTATTCGTGCGGAGGTGTTTACAACAATGGGACCAAAGTGTGCGATGCTTAATCCGGGGCCAAAGCAGTTGATATGGATATTAAATCCGCCGCACTTTTGACCTAAACGGAACATTCTTCGCTTATAGACAGAACCGATTTTATTAAAAGGTTTGGGGTAACAATTACAGAAGTACTCCGCTTTTCGGAGTAAAATTTCAAATTTCCAGATATCATCATGAAAGAAACTTTGTCTGCGCTTTAGGGCAATTCTATCTTGCTCCAGATAATATTTCAGATCGGCTTTGCTTTGTATGGGCATTTGTAAGCTCCTCCTTGTGTCCGTTTAAGTTTAAATCTGTTTTAAAGAGCAATCACCCAAGCAGTCACACATTTGGGTAATTATTTTTGGCAGAAGCAGCCGGGAGCAAATGCCAAAAGGGTCGTATGGCACATTCAGCTTCCTTGTGTTGGATTTGAGGGGCTCAGGCTGGACAGCTTTTCCCAGGAATTAGTATTCTCGTTGTACCGTTTGACTGCTTTTGCCGGGATGCCCACGATCACGCTGTAATCGGGGAAGTGTCCGCGAACAACGGCGTTTGTGCCTACTATGCAATGCTTTCCAAGTACGGTGCCTGCCTGGATAGCGGCTCCATATCCGATAAAGCACCCATCGCCTATTTGTGTATCTTTTAAGATATGCCCCTGGTTCATTACACTTATATTCACATTGGTATATTCATGGTCTAAGTTGGTAATAAAGGCGTTGGCTGCAATGGTCACATCGGAACCGATTTGCAGGATTCCGCCCATGGAGGTGATGTGAACATTTTGTTCGATTGCCACATTATTTCCAATCTGAATTTGTCCGGTGCCTATTGCTTCCATGCGGATACCGGGAAAAATTCTCACGTGTCTTCCGATATGAATATTTCTTCTCCCTTCAATAAAGACCGGTTTCCCTATATATGAGGGCATACAAAAGGTTCCGAAAAAGGGTTTGGCAAGTATAGCTCTTAGTATCCAGCCTATTTTTGAAGCATGTAATTTCATTGTGATACCCTCCTGGTTAAGATTAGCACCTTGTTTCAAGGTCGCCTCATTTTCCTTTTTTAAGTTTTAGGTCATATATTATTTTTTTGATATAACAGAAGGATGCGTTCTTGGTGAAAACGGACAGAAGAAAATAGACAAGGCATCCTGCGATAATCTTAAGTGCAAGAAGAGGCCATAGAGGCAATGGTAATAAGTCTACTAAGAATATAACCATTACCATAATACATGCAATGCCTAAGCTGCTGCCAATATCTATTATCTGTTCGCTTATTCTGTAATCAATTTCCCTTCTGGCAACAACTGCAAAGCAGAATAAGCCCACAAGTTCTGCAAGGAGTAAACCAACCGCTGTTAAAAACATATTGCTAAAAAGAAATGCTGCAGCCAATAAGGAACTGATGGATATGGTTTGCAATATTATCATGATATATAAGACCAGATCACTGCGCCCGATTGCAAGCAAGGTTTGATGACAGGCGGTCTGCAAGGGTCTTGTCAAGTACAGGATACAGAATAACTGTAAGTACGGGACGGCAGGGAGCCACTTGTCTCCCAGGAGGATTGCTACAAACTCCCTGGATATGGACGCAAATCCCAACAATATAGGAGATAACACATATACGCTGATATGAATGGATTTTCTTAACATCTTTTTTAATTGGGGCAAGTCGTCTTGATATTTTGAATATGCCGGTAACATTACTTTGCTTATGGATGAATTGATATTGGTTACCAGCAAGGAAGGATATTTCCTGCCTTGATCATAGAAGGCCAAATCCGAGGCTCCGAATTTCTTGCCCACCACCAGACTTCTGATTTCTGCATCCAGGTTATAGGTTAATTCGGACACCAGAACCTTCCATCCAAAGGAATATATTTTTTTTGCTCTGGCCAACGAGAATTCAAGTTTGGGCATCCATCCTCCTATAAACCATAAAATAATGGTATCAACGGATACATTGGTCAAGTACTGACAGACCAGGGCCCACACGCCAAATCCGTTTAATGCCATAAAAATACCCACAATCCCGGAGATGATTGTGCCAAACAGGGTTGCAAAAAAGAAACGTTTAAATTCCATACGTCTGCTTATATTGGCCTGTTGAATTGTGTTGACAGAGGCGATGGGTAAACGCAGCGCCATTACTCTTAAAACAGGATTCAGCTCGTCCATGCCATAGAATTCTGCAAATGATGGAGCTAACAAAAATAACACGCCATACAGTACCCAGGAAAAAAGAAAACTCAAAAGAAATGCCGTGTTAAAATCAGTATCATCCGCTTCCTTTTTTTGCACCAATGCACTTCCAAAACCACTGGTGACAAATACATTACACAATGATATCAGCACTGTCACGATGGATATGATGCCATAACGTGAAGGATCCAGAATCCGGGCCAATATAATTGTCACCAGTGTGGTAATCAGTTGCGCCGTTATTCGTTCTCCGAAACTCCAGAAGATACCGCCAGCAACCTTTTTCTTTGTATCGTTTATATTGTCTGACAACTTTCAGTCCTCCTGATTTTGTCCAAAATCCTGGGTAAATTTCCGCAGCGTTTGTCCCACATAGCCTAGGTCTTTAATTTTGCCAAAAAGGCAGTCCATCAGTAAATATAATGCTTCGATAGACTCATTGGAGGTAAAGCTGGGGCTTCCGCCGGGCATCAGTTCGGAAGAATGAATCATAAACATGATGTATTGGTCGTTCCGGGATAACTGTTTTGCCAGCTGTAATAACCCTTTTGTGGATAATGTCTTGTCAGGGCGGAGCCATTGATATCGGCCTGCCAGCAGCCTTTTTGTCTCACCAAGGAAATTGTGGAAGCTGCTTATGTATTCCCTGTTAAAAAATCTTACCTTTCTGATGGTCATGGGTACCTCCAATATCTCTTTTGTGATATAATGCGGCGTTTCCGGCTCGTTTGTGTAATTGCTGCCGGGTATTCCGGTTGCGCCGCAAAGATGTGACCAGTCCACATGGGGAGTTACGGAGCAATCCGTCAAATAACCATATTTTGCAAGCAGGCTAAAATATTGCGTATTCATGGTCCATCTGCCGCTGCGGTGAGATGTGGGAGCCAGGCCAAATTTCTCTGTGATCAGTTTTGTCATGGTTCTGATCTTTTGTTCCATAATTTCCGGTGGGTATTCAATGAGATATTCCCGTTGATTGTTGACTTTTTGCAGAGAATACTCCGGGGGCGTGTGCCATGCGTGCAAATGCATTCCGATCTCACATAACCCTGCGTCCTGCCTGGGCTTCATATATGTCACAAAAAAAGGATCGCAGGCCATTTCATAGTCGGTAAGCCATACCGGCTTAAAGTCATATTTTTCGCATAACTCCTGAAAACGTGGAAGAAATTTTGCATTTTCCGTAGTGATGGGATGGTTTACATCCCATTGATTGTCGGCTTCCGTATCAACGGTTATCAAAAAAATCTTTTTATTTCCCATCACAGTATTCCTTCCAATAGTGTAAATAAATTTGCTTTAACCTGGCAGATATGGCGTGTACTTCATAATCTTTTTCATCACATACTTTCCTGCCGATAAAGTCCCTTTCGGCAAGCGCATTTCCCCATTCTTCAGGAGAGGCAAAAGGAGGCATTTTTTTAACGCGGTCGGTGATAATACTTTCGTCCGGTACACCGTCGGAAATGACACATCTAACGCCCAAGGCCTGCGCTTCCAGGACAGTTAGCGAAAAGGATTCGGATATGGAAGTGACGCCCAATACATCCGCCGCGCTGTAAACCATAGCCATATCGTCCTGGTTGCCAAGAAAATAAACTTTGTCCCCCAGGGACAATTCAGCCGCTTTTTTCCGCAGGGTATCAAGTTGGGAGCCTCTGCCGGCAAGAGCCAATACGGCGGAAGGATTTTGGCTATATAAACAGAAAAAAGCATCTATCAGGAAAGAAAAATTTTTGATGGGATCCAGTCGCCCTACGCCCAAAACGAGAAAGGCGTTTTCCGGAAGGTTCAGCTTTGCACGTGCGGCAGCTTTCTCTGTTTTTCTGTTTCGCAGCGCGGCAAAATCAATTCCGTTGGGCAGGATTTCACAATGGTCAAATCCGTATCGTTGTCTTGCGATGGCGGATTGTTCTTTTGTCAGGCAAAGCGGTATAAAATGCTCTTTTCCAAATGCAGTTTTGTTGGTTTGCAGCGCTTTTCCTTTATAACGCCTGGGATCGCTGTGCAGGGTATCAAAGCGCACGGGCACGCCGGTGTTGACAATAGGCTTTAAAGTTACTCCAAGTAATGCCGAGATATGTACATGTACGATATCGGGCTGATATGCGCGAATTGCCTGTTCCCAGTTCTTTTGTGCGACTGCAGGATTAAACAGTCTCTTGATGAGCGGCAGATTCAGCTTACTTTGGGGATTGTTCAAATAAGTAACGTTGAAACCATGCTCCCGGATTTCCCTGTTGCAGAAGGAATCTTCGGCGTTGTTGTATACATATAATTGCATGTCCAGATCGGGATCCTCTTTAAAATCTCTCAGATAGTTTAAAATAACCCGTTGGGCGCCGCCGTCGCCCATGGACCATACCATGTGCATGACTTTTAGTTTTCTATCCATATCATTCAAACCATTCCGGATGTATTTTTTTCAGATAAGTGTGTTTTTGTTCCTGGGTCATATGTTTTGTGGGAACACAGTCTTGATCAAGCCGAGCCATGAATTTCTCCACCGTTGAAATTGGCTTGGCAGGAATGCCTGCTACGATGGTTCCATCCGGCACGTCTTTTGTGACAACGCTGTGCCCGCCAATTATGACATTATTACCAATGGTTACGCCGGGCATGATCAGGGAGTGGACGCCGATCATAACATTGTCCCCCACTACAATGGGCAAAAATTTATCCAGCGGTTCATATTTTGAATCAATGCCTCTGGCGCACCAAATGCCGCCTTCATGATTGAGAAATTCCACCCCGGCGGTCACGTCTACATGATTGCCCAACCGGATCAGCCAGGGTTCCGTGCCGAAGGCAAATAAAGGATCACATAGAAGCTGACAGCGCTCACCCATTCTCACGCCCAGCTTTCTGGCATAGGTAATTCTATCTTTTCTGATGTAAAGATACCAAATGCGAATTAACTTTCGGTAGATTTTGTTTAACATAATTTTACGCTCCTTAACATCGGATTTTTACAGGTGCCGGGCATACAGGCTATTCTCCCAGAGGGGCCAGCATATACGGCATCAGGCAGCTGCTGGACCAGGTGCTTGCGATACGGAAGACCAGCCACAGGATAAATGCGGCCAGGCATAGCAATTCTATTGATCTCCTGGAGGAGGAAGTAAAAAGGCCTTTCACCAGCTTAATTATTTCTCCCCACATAATCAGTCTGATCAGATAAAGGTATTCATATCCCCGCCAGACGCTTAGAATATAAGTGATTGGTATCATCATAAAATCATAGATGCTAAAGATCCATATCATTTTGAGCTGCTCTCTGCGTGCCGGACTGCCAAACTGTATGTCTGACTTAATTTTCCTGTGAAGTATTATCATTGTCAGTGCCAAAAACATTTGCTCAAAGGCAATCTTCCAGAAGCCGTCGAAAAAGGAGGCAGAAAGAGAGCGGCTGGCATAGGAAGAATAGGCGTCTCCCAATATTTGCCCCAGGCGTCCCATCATAAGCCAGCGCAGGATTCCGCCTGCCGCGGCCATACAGGCGGTTAATAGAATACCTGCCTTTACCGTAAGCTTACGTTTCCTGTAAAACAGGTAAAACGGGTAAATTAATACATAGATAATGGAAGCTTTGTGAATCAGCACGCAAAGTATCATCATGATAAAGGCTGATTTAAATCGTTCCCGTTTCAATAAGACCAGCGCCACCAACAAAACCGCCACGGAAAAGTTGGTGCGAAGTGTTGTAAAGCCTCTTAAATAGAGAAAGAAAATCAGTATAAAGGGTGCAAAACTGATATCCGGGGGGCAGAATTCCTTTAGGAACAGGAAATAAGACAATATCAGGATCGTGTAAAAAACAAGAAAAAATACATGATAATTGTCTGTAAATATCCTGACTGCCTGGGTAAAAATACGGTATGCAATATCGTAGTGGTAATATTTGACCGGCATATTCTCGTCCAGGCAGACGTCAAAATAGCGAATATACTCTATGGCATCCGCACCGCCAACGCCTTCTGCCACATACCGGAAAGAGGCTGCCATGACCCATATCAGCGCCCAGATCATGTAAGGCCTTGTGCTGAGTTTCAGGGGGGTTGAACTGTGCCGTTCCGCCGCTTTTGCCTGACGGAAGGACACATATCCCACTGAGGCAAGAGCTATGTAAAAAAGTAAAGTCGTCAAGTCCCAGTAAGGCTCCATATACAATCATCTCCTTGCATTTACTCCTAAAGGATCTTAATCCACTCTTCCGTAATTTTATCCAGTGATATTTTTTCGCGGAGATGTCTTGCGTTGTCTCCCATGGCCATGGCATGTTCAGGATTCTCAATCAGATTCAGCATAGCCGAGGCCAGCCGCTGTGTGTCGTTTACAGGCACAAGGATGCCGTTATGGCCGTTTTGTATCGTCATCTTGGCGCCTCCAATGGGGCAGTCCGTACAGATTACCGGCATACCGATGGCCATTGCCTCAAGCATGGAATTTGAAATGCCCTCATAATCGGACGATGAGACAAACATGGAGCATTGGCTTACAATTTCGTGGATATTGCTGCAAAAGGGTGAGAGCTTCACCTGTTGGCCCATGCCCTTTTTACTGATAAGACTATGGAGAGTCTCCTGTTCGGAGCCCTCTCCGAATAACCAAAGCTGGTAGTCCGGATGCTTCCGACATACAATTTCAAATGCCTCAATCAACAAAGGAATGTTTTTTTGCTTTTCCAGTCTGCAAAAGTTTACAATCACTTTATGATTTTGGTCTGGCTTCCAGACAGGCAGGTTGTCTTTTACCGGATTACAGATGACGACGGTCTTTTGGCGGATCCGAGGATGAAAGTATTCTTTTGCATCGTTTGTCTGGCAGACTATAACATGGGAGAAAGCATATAAACAATTTCTCAGCCATTTTTTTAGTGGTTGTCCGTCCAGCTTATGAGGATCATTTCGTTCGGAAATAATGACTTTAACAGGTAGCACCCGTGTGGCCAGGATGGTCTTCATGCCCACATAATATTCAAACGCAATCACGACGTCTGGTGAATATTTTTTAACAGCCTTTCTTAATTGCAGAATCTGATCAAAATCATTGTGAAATCGGAGTATGGTTACAGGGCAATCGTTTTCATATGGATTTTGAGTTTGTCCGAAAGTCAGGATGCCC
The DNA here is from genome assembly GCA_910578185.1 of uncultured Acetatifactor sp. Taxonomy (GTDB): domain Bacteria; phylum Bacillota; class Clostridia; order Lachnospirales; family Lachnospiraceae; genus Acetatifactor. Next base: position 10,370 of record CAJTPN010000021.1, on the reverse strand, counting down.
ACCTCGTAGCCCTGTTTTGACATACGATTAGCAAGCAATGTCAGCACACGTTCCGATCCGCCTCCCCCCATTCTGCCCGAAATAAAAAGTATTTTTTTCATAGACTTAACTCCCTTTTGCCAAGGCCAGGTGTTGATACAGACTTTTTAACCTGACGACGTTTTGCGCAATATCAAATCCGGCCTCCATCATTTTGCTGCGAATCATGTCCTGACCTTCACTCCGTTCCGCGATGGCAGTTGATGTGATTTTATCCGCCCACGCTTTTGCTTCGGCCCCAAGGGGCAGGAAGGTTATATTGTCCATGATTTTACATTCTCTTGTGATGGTATCAGAGAGAATACACGGCAGTCCTGATATCTGCCATTCGATCACCGCATTGGGCAAGCCCTCATAGAGAGAAGGAAAGACCATGATGTCCATGGCGCATAAATAGCGTTCCACATCGGGACGAAAACCCAGGAACATAATTTTTTCCTGCAGATTGCAGCGCCTGATTTTCTCTTCCAACAGAGCCTTGGTTCCGCCGTCTTCCCCCAGAAGCCAAAGCACATAACGGTCGCTTCCTGTGCATATTTCATTGAATATGTCCAGGAGAAAGGTATGATTTTTTTGGGCATTCATAACACCTGCATGTCCTATGATTATCTTATCTTCTATGCCATACTGACGGCGAATGGCAACACGGTCTTTTTCACGAAAGAGGAAACGGTTTATGTCTTTGCCGTTTGGAATTACGGTAAAGGGTCTTTGCCGAAAAAGCCATCGTCCGGCTTCCTCGCCGCAGGCGAACCCGTCTGTATAGTTTGCATAGAATACGGGACGCATCAGTTTGTCCATTACCGGATGTGTGCAGGAGGTATTTCTGCTGTGGGCGATTCTGACGGGACAGCCGCCAGCTCTGGCAGCAGCCATATCGATTCCTAATGTAGCACTGTTGCCGTGGACATGAACAATGTCAAAGTGTTCTCTTTTCACCAGCTTTTTCAAGGCCAGGTAATATTTCACCGGATCTGTGTTTCTGCCTGGCAGCATGTGGATGGGGATGCCGATGGCGTTTGCTCTTTTCAGACCGTCCGGTTCCGCGTTTCCGGCAATGCCAAGATGGAGCGTTATTCCTTCTTTATCAATTTTCTCCAGGTAGGTCAGTACAGAATTTGTAATCCCTTCCTTTCCCAAACCGCCTAAGATTACCAGAATCCGCACCATAAGCAATCCTCCTTACTTTTCTTCCAAGTTATCTATAAATTTTTTTACGTCCGTAAACAAGATCCCTTTTTCTTTTAATGGATTGTCTTCCCAATCAAACCATTTAGATTGCAGCAACTTTTCGATGGTTTCATCGTCGAAACGTTTACGGATAAGCCGGGCGGGATTCCCCGCCCATATTTCGTAGGGCTCCACATCTTTTGTGACTACACTTCCGGCGCCGATAATGTCGCCGTCACCTATTTTTATTCCTAACCGAACAAATGTACGAATGTCTGTTCATACATCGTTTCCGATTGTGGTGTGTGCGTGCCAGTTATAATCACTTTCCCAATGGAGGAGCACTTGCCAATAGATGCCCTTTCCATTTTTACAAGAGTGCGGACGGCGGAAGTGCTGTCATAACGCACATTGTTCAGAATTGCCAGGGGACTGATGTTTGTGCCGATTTCTAATCAGGTCATGCAGCACCGCTATGTCTTCTGAACTGGAGACTGCATCCCGCAAAGTGTAACGCACTTCTTGGGGAAAGCGGTATTTAGGCATATTCTGGATAATTCGGCAAGCTATCTTAAGGGGCCTGTGGGATCAAATGCAGCGCCAAGTTTGTTGTGCTCGTATATTTTGGCGTCCACAAGGAAGCGATACCAATAGGCGCTCAAAAAGGTAAAGATTTTACCTTCCTTGCCATCTAAAAAACCCAATCTGAAGTAGTATCTGTAGATATAATAAAGCCATGACCGGAATCCGATGGGAAGTTTATAATATACCTTCATTTTGATTCTGGTTTTAAAGCTTGCGTTTTGAAGCGTCGTCTCTTTTTGTTCAAAATAATCCATAGCTTCCCGAGTGCTGTACCAGTTGCATTTATTTGTGAAGAATGTGAGTCCTCGAAAGGCAAGATGCATGGAATCTTTATGGGCTTCTATGGTATTGCCGGAGCTTAAGATAATATGCTCGTCCATATTTCGATTTTCGATGGCGCCGTAACTTGCCTTGTATAGACTTAATTTTTTCCAAGGGTATGCGCCGCCGTGCAGCATAGGTCTTCCGAGAAACATGTTGCAAAAACGCAGTACAATGCCGGAGACATCCGTTTCTGTGTTGGCGTTACAGAGCTGTTCCGCCTCCCTTGCGGATTCCTCCGTGAGCCGTTCGTCCGCGTCAATGCGCAGAATCCAGCAGGTTTTGACCTGTGCAATCTCAACGGCGTACATGTACTGTTTCGCATAATTTACAAATTCATGACTGTAAACTTCGGCGCCAAGCTTTTGGGCAATTTCAACAGTCCGGTCTTCGCTGAAACTGTCCACAACTATGATTCTTTTTACAATATTGTGAATTGACAGTATGCAGTCACGGATGAATTCTTCTTCATTTCTGGTCAATATGATGGCCGTTATGTCTGCCATATAATCTTTTCGCTCCTTTTGGTTATCAATATGAATGCAAGGTAACAGTTTGGACAAAACCTTCCGCAAGGCGACAAATCACAATGTGGCTATGTACGCGCTTATTGGAAATTATGGGAGACTTGTAAGTCAATTTTAGGGTGAGAGAAGTTCTTCCAGCCATGATCTCAGTGAATATTTTTCATAAATGACAGTGTCAATTTCCCTGTATGATTCCGTAAAAAAGGGAGAGGACATGTCTATGTCTCCGTCGTATATATAGATGTTTTCCGGTCTGTAAAAGTCGTAGTTTTTCACGTCTTCATTTGTGGTAATCAGTTTTTTACCGGCGCCAAGAGCTTCCAGCACACGGATCGTCAGTCCGGTCTGACCGGATTGAGCAGAATCCAGCACACACCTGGATGCCTTAAAGATATCTTCCATTTCTTTGCCGCTCAGTGGTGTAAAATGAAATTCCCCATAATGGGATTTCCTCAATTCCCGGTTTCGTAGCTTTCTGTAGAAGAACACCAGTCTGGATGGGTAGAAAAAGTAAATAAACTGGTTTGGATATACCGGTTTTAGTTGCGCAGACATTCTATTGACCAGCTTATATTTCTTAGGGTGGGCGGTTCCTACAAAGCAGAAGTCATATTGAAAATTACAGGAAGTAAGTTTTTTTATCTGCTCATACCGTTCACAGTAAAATAGAGGCAGAAATTTAAGTTGATCGTTTTGAGCAGCATCATGTCTGTCAAAGGTATATAATTTGTCGAAATAACAATGCATTTGCGCTATGTATGGGAAGTTGTGAAGGGAATCCCATTGATATAGAACAAATAATGCCTGTGGCTGTGACGCTCTGATGGTTTCAATCATATCCTTGCCAAGGGACAGGGACTGACCGGAAATCAAAAGTACCACGTGATAATGATTTTTACCGATTGTGCTCATCATTGTATCAAAATAGTGCTTTATGTAGTTTTTCAGCAAATTTCTGTCAATGCGCACCGCTGCCTTTACCCATCCGCTTGTGCTGGGACGGTCGTCAAAAACATCCACATCATACCCCATGTCGTACAGCTTCCTTTTGATAATCTGTGGATAATCGAAAAACATGGGCATGATCAGCAGAAGCTTTTTATTGGTTTTTGTCATATTCCTTACCTGATTCCAATATTTGTTTTACTTTGCTGTCGTCTCCCCAAATTGCCTTGGAATCATACGGCCGGTCGGGAAACGCTCCATATTCTAATTTGATATCATAGTTATTTTCTTTGATAAAGCGTTCGGCTCTGTCGGCAAGCTTCTCTGGTTTGCCCGAGCAGATATTTATGATTCCGTCAACTTTATCCTGACAAACCACAGCAGCAACCTGATGGCAAAAATCTTCGTAATCTATGAAATCGTACTGATTTTGACCTAAGGTGAAAGGAAAGCCCTTTTTCCCTTCCGCTGCGGCTTCCGCAATCTTAGAAAAGACAGAACATCCAAAACCGGAATTACCAACAATGTAATATCCTCTGAGCCACTGAAATATAATTTGTTGCTTTTGAGCCAGCAGCTGTACGGAATCACGAAGTGCATTTTTGCTGATTCCGTAGAGACTCAATGGATGACAAGGCGTATCTGCTTTCACGCTGCCTTCAAAGAAGCCAACTTCATGCATGCTTCCCATGACGGCAATTTTGTGAATTCCTGATGTTATCATAGTTTTCAGGAAAGCATAGTGCTGTGGCAGATCCGTCATGTGAGCATCGGAATAATGGATAAAACCGTCCCTCCATGCCAGGTGCAATACTGCCTCCGGTTTTTCAAAGTATTCGTAAGGATTTTCAATTTCGAAGAGGTTGCAATCCTTTTTAATGGCGCGATCGTCTACATATTGTGTGGTAAAATCAGTCGCAATCACCGTATGGCTGCTTTCGATTATCTGTCTGACAATCCCTTGTCCCAGATAGCCGTTGGCGCCGGTAACTAATATTTTCATTTATGTCTCCCTTCTTCGTTCTGGACAATGTTAACCTATTTCCACATTGGGGCCTGCTTTGCGCCAATTTGGTCAATATAGCATCACTATGTCTCCCTATATTGGAGCTTGTTTCCCGCAAAGTATAAATCATATCTTGGGGAAAGCAGTTTTTAATTCTAGTCCCTGCCAAATAAATCCCGTGTATAGACCTTGGAGCGGACGTCTTGTAGACAGCCGTCATATCGGTTGGCGATGATGGCGTTGCATTGTTCCTTAAATTGCGCCAGGTCATTTATGATCTTACTTCCAAAGAAGGTTTCGCTGTCTGCCAGGGTTGGCTCATAGATTACTACCGTTGCGCCTTTGGCTTTTATTCTTTTCATAATGCCCTGTATGGAGCTTTGGCGGAAATTGTCACTATTGCTCTTCATGGTCAGGCGGTAGATTCCAATCGTTACTTGTTTTTCCCTACTGGCGTCCCAGCTGCTGTTTGCCTCATAAGCGCCTGCCATTTGTAATACGCGATCAGCAATAAAATCTTTGCGCGTGCTGTTGGATTCAACAATCGCCTGTATCAGGTTTTCCGGTACATTTTCATAATTGGCCAGAAGCTGCCTGGTATCCTTGGGCAGGCAGTAACCGCCATAGCCAAAGCTTGGGTTATTGTAATGATTTCCGATGCGAGGATCCAGACAGACGCCGTCAATGATGCTTTGGGTGTTTAAGCCTTTCATCTCGGCAAACGTGTCTAATTCGTTAAAATAGGACACCCGCAGGGCCAGATATGTATTGGCAAAAAGCTTTACGGCTTCTGCTTCGGTGGAATCCATATACAGAGTGGTAATATCTTTCTTCAGGGCTCCTTCCTGTAAGAATTCAGCAAATTTATGGGCGGCGTCCACAAGGTGAATATTGTCCATGGCGGTTCCTACGATAATTCTGGAAGGATAAAGATTGTCATAGAGCGCTTTTCCTTCTCGCAGGAATTCCGGGCTGAAAATTATGTTTTCGCAGTTTGTCTGTTGGCGGACGGCTTTTGTATAACCTACAGGGATTGTGGATTTAATGACCATAACGGCCCTGGGGTTATATTGCTTTACCAGTTTTATTACGTCTTCTACCGCTGAGGTATCAAAAAAATTTCTTTTCGGATCATAGTTGGTGGGAGTCGCGATTATGACAAAATTCGCATCGGTATATGCTTCTTCGGCATTCAGGGTTGCCGACAGGTTCAGGGATTTGGACGCCATATACTCCTCAATTTCTCTGTCCTGAATGGGGGATTTTCCACTGTTGAGCAGTTCCACTTTCTCAGGAACAATATCTACGGCGACGACTTTATGATGTTGTGAAAGCAGGACTGCCATAGACAGACCAACATAACCTGTGCCGGCCACTGCAATTTTATATTTTTTTTCCATTCTCATTTCCTCATATTTTAAAATTTAGATGTTTCTGGTCTCTATCCTGGGAACTGTATGTCATAATATACAAAAACACTATGGATTTACTGTTCTTTACCGTATTGTATTTCTAGTAATTCCAGCTCCACGCCATCTGGTACAAACAGTAAAAATTCGATTCCCGAGGAATGATAGCTTAGTCCCACACGGAAGGAGCATGTGTAATTGCCCTGCTCGTCAAAGTCGGTCAGCAGGATATCCTGCTCTTTCCACAGGATCTGCCCCCAGGAAGAAGTGACCTGTGCGGTTGCAGCAATATTATTGTCCGTATTACCCTTTAAGAGCCTTAGTTTGTATTCCACCCGCAGCCATCCGCGATAGATGCTTTCGCCCGGACCATGTCGGAGGGACTGGCCGGTTCCGTTTAACAGGAGGGTTCCGTCATTTGTCATTTCTAATTGGTTTTGTTCCGCCAGCATGTTCAGATCCAGGGTTTTTCGTTTGCTATAGAAACTTGTCAGAACAATTCCCTGCTCTTCCAAGATAGTCTTGGCCAAGTTGCTGTTGGTATAGACTGCGCGCCCCGGTGAAATTTCCCCATAGACAAAACCGGTGTCGATCAGAGGGCGGAATTCCCTGTGGTCATTGACAAGGATTGTGGCGTCTTTGTAGAAGGTTGCGCCTTCGGGAGATACAATGCCGCCGGAAACGGTTCCAAATTCCCTCCTGTAAATCTCAGGTATATGGTCTACATAGACTCTGCCAACGGCGGTTCCTTTCGATAAAAGCGCCTCGATGACAGGCCTGTCCGCGTTTAATAATTCTCTGTAGCTGCAGCCGTTTTGAATAATATGCTCCCCTTCCAGGAAGAGGATGAAGCTAAACAGAAGGGAGCCGATCAGGCCAATGCAGTATTTTAATGGAAAGGCGGCTTTTTCGGCTAAAGTAGTCGCCACTTTCCCAAGCAGCCAGATTGCCGAAACCGACGCAAAAAGGGTAACGGTTACAATTCCTATATATTTCAAGTGGTTTTCCGGATTCTTCAGCCCAAGCATATCTACGATTGTTTTCAAATAGGATATGCTTATGGGTAATGTGGCAAATATCAGAATGCATGTAAGGCTTATCATGAGATAGGAGATGATCTTTCTGATGACAGGCCTTGCAGTTGTCTGATTTCTATAGATAACATGCCGTCGGGGGATGACGGCACCTGTCCGGGGGCTGCTGGGAAGCACTTGTTCTGTGTCTGGCGCAATATTTGCAAAAGGAAGCAAAAGAAAGAAATTAAAGGCATACTCCGGCAGATGATGTTCTATCATGCTGTGGATTGCCGTTAATGCCAATGCAAAGACAAGTTTCCTTTGATTTGCCCCAAGTGCTTTTCGGGTTGTCCAAACATATTGAACGGCTAAAGCGGATAAGACCATGAAACCATAACGAACCAATATCATGACATAGGAGATGTCAATAAAGTTATAATCCCATCGTTTCTCCATGCCGCCTCCCGCGCCTACCATGTCAAACGCGGTTCCGAATAATTTAACGCCATAGGTGTCAAGGGCAGTACGGCCATAGCTGAGACGGTTATTCAGGAATTGATTTATCCTGGTCATAACGGGAAGCTCTTCGTTATAAAACCATGTTAGTCCGATCATCAGCAGGGCACAGACAGGCATAATATAAATTAATGCACAATCAACTTTTTTAATTAATGATTGCAGCCCGGCTGGCTGTCGCGTTTTACGTTCCGTAAGGGAGACATATAATATGGCGACAATCAGAAAAAGCAGAACAATGGTGCTGCATTTAGCTTGAGCAAAATATAATATGAAAATGCTAATTGCCAGTGTCCCAATAACAGGTAACATTACTTGATATCCGCCGTAGACAGTCCAACCTGTTATGGCCAGAAATGCAAGGTGCGCCGCAAAGTCGGTGGGATAGGCAATGCCAAAAGCGTGTCTGATCTGCTCCTCCGATGAGTAGACTAAATCGTCTATACAGCCGGTACAGCTTCCCAGCATGGCAAGAAGCATGAGATAGCATCCTACCCAGAAGCCTGTTTTCAGGATCTTTTGATAGGATATGCCAACTGCGCCCATGGATAGCAAAGCGGTATCCAGCAGAAAGGCATATCCGGTGGAAATCCAGGATAATCCCCAAATAGTACTTGATAGGATACAAATCCCCCATTCCTTACCTGCATATTTTTCCGAGTATCCGGATTTTAGAAAAATAATCATGCATGTGATAAAGCGAAGGACGATATCATAGTTTTGGGGCCATGGAAAATAAAAAAGCGTGCCCTGTGAAAAGGATTTAAAGATATAGAATGCCACTGTCAACAAATACAGCCATTCTGTCAGAAGCGTTATTTCTATCAGCGGATGTTTTCGCTTTATCCTCATTATTTTTGACTTCATATTTTCGGCACTTTCCAATCTGTTGTGCACTCTGTCAGGCTTGTAAACCGGGAAGTATAGTGTATTATGTCAGGGTCATGTCAGGATATATCCGGCAATCGGTTTGTTGAATGCAAAAATACTTTCCAGCTCCTTATGAATTTCGGATACCGATGAAATATGCCTTTCTTCGATTAAAATAACTGCGTCGCAATCTGCGAGAATGTTTAAGGTGTCCGCGTTCCGGTTCATATTTGGAGAAGGGGTTAAGGTAATACTTTCCAAAGTGGGAGCAATGACGGCGACAATGTTTTCCAGACGAAGCCTGTCTATTGTACCGGTAACGAGAATTTTCTTATATTGTCCGGCAATGGCGGCAATATTTAACGAAATAAAACGATATATTTCCTCGTCTGTAAGCGCTTCCAAGTCTTCCCCAATTCTTATTAATAAGTTGTCGATATTCCTGAGAAATCTTTTTTTTACAGGTTTGGGGAAGACGCCTATGAGCCGACAGCCGTACTGGGTCTGCAATTCCGCTGCGTTGTGGAGTTTGCCATCCAATATATATAACACCCCATATAAAACAGACAGCGCGAAGGCGCCTATAATAAAACCGATGAGGGTATATTTTAAAAATCCCAGTTGTGAAGGTGCATCCGGCTCTTCCAATTCCTCAAGATGTTTACGGCAATCTAAAATTGCCTGCGTGTAATTTGTAAGTGCGTCCGTATTGCTTTTCTGTAAGTTTGCAAGTGTATTGTCAATTGCATAGGACAGGGAGCGATTCATAACAGAAATACTGTGCTTGCTCAGTTCAGTGTTTTTAGATCGTTCTTCAATCTGGCTGATTACAATATCCAAAATGTTTTCCGCCATCTCTCCGTCATTGTATACAATGCCCACGGTAAAGGTATTGCTGTTGTAATCTGTGCCAACGCTTAGCAGTTCTTTCAGGTAAATGGCATCCTTTCCCGTCAACCTTTCGATAGGCTTCCAGTCGATAGTGGAAAGGAAGTTGGAAGTGTAGAGCCTTATCAGGCTGTCTGTAGGATCCAGATTAATATTATCCGGTAAAATATTCCATTCCGCCTCATCCAGCTTGATAAAAATATCAGCGGTTGCCGTAGGCTTTTTATATGGATCTACCTGCATCAATACAGACTGTTCCATATAAGTTTGTTGTTGTTCCAGTCTTTTTTGATATTCCTCAATGTTTTGCATATGAGTGGTCTGCGTAAGCTGGTATTCCGCTAAAGCGATTTCATATTCTATCAATTTTTTGGGCTGAATTCCTTTTCGCAATCTTATGGTATCTCGGACATATGCAAATCCTCCGAGCAGTATTGCGAACAACAGGGCCGATGACAGAATGAGGCGCCATTTATACAGGATATAAAATATCAGGTTGCGTAAATCAATTTCCGGTTCATATCTATGATCCATTTGTTTTGTCCTCCCGTAACCAATAAAAAACCTTCCGCCTTCCTAACAGGCTTAGAATGCCAGGTGGCCGAAGGGGTATGTGCTGTGCTTGAAAGGTTATTGTGTCTGAAGCAAGATTAGGTTTATGACGGCAAGGGGGCCTTTACCGCGACCCCTGCCCCGACACCACTACCTTCACCGTCAGCAGCAAGATTCGTATGTCCTTCCAGATGCTCCAGTTGTCTATATACTCCATATCCAGCCTTACCACTTCATCAAAATCCTTGATATCGCTTCGGCCGCTTACCTGCCACAAGCCCGTCAGACCCGGCGTCATGCTCAATCGGCAGCGGTGCTTTGCCTCATACTGTTCAAACTCATCCACCGTTGGCGGCCTTGTCCCCACCAGGCTCATGTCCCCCTTTAACACATTGATAAACTGCGGCAGTTCATCTATGCTTGTCCTGCGCAGAAACCTTCCCACCCGGGTCACACGGGGATCGTCTTCCATCTTAAACATAGGGCCTTCCACCTCGTTTTGCTCCGCAAGCTCCCGCTTCCTGGC
>CAJTPN010000020.1:10626-60180 GCA_910578185.1 uncultured Acetatifactor sp. | reverse complement strand
CTTAAATAAAGGATTTTTGCGATATGATGTTAATAAAGAAGTGTCAAACTCCCGCCTTTTCCGCAGGCGAAAATGCCGCTTTCTGAATCGCTGCTTTCAAATCCTTCTCCTTAATTAATCGCGCAGGATCAGGTAAATCTCTTTTCAGTCTTGCCATGATTGAATTTATCAAATACAATCAAACTATGCGTATGTCACAAAAAACCAAAATACGATATGTCAATGTAGTGCAGCAGGTATGGGCATCATTATAAATGCCGAGAATCTTTCAATAAAATTTAATTTATCTGTCACACAAGTCGTATTGTCTTGTCTAACTTTATAGTACGGAAACGCTCAGCACACCGATTGCACTTCACCTTTTAGTGCAGTCGCACACACGCTTTAACTAGGCAGCCATGAAATTTCAAAAGGCGGCTTATCAAGCATTGGCAGTTCAAAAGTCGGAATTCAAAGCGGTTCCGTAACGAAAGAACATTGCGGGGGATGTTGCATCACAGAAACCGTGACAAGCTCTCGCAGACGAGAACATAAAACAGGAGGAAAGTATATGGAGAAAAAAACGGAAGCATTATCTGACTTGGTGGAGAAGGCTACTGCCGGAGACAGTAAGTCCCTTGAAACCATTGTCCACAGCGTACAGGATCTGATTTTTAATCTGTCACTCAGAATGTTAGGCACTTTTGCAGACGCCGAGGACGCAACACAGGACATTTTATTAAAAGTCATCACACACCTGTCCTCTTTCAGAAAAGAAAGCTCATTTTCCACATGGGTCTTCAGCATTGCGGCAAATCACCTGAAAAACTACAAAAAACACATGTTTGCCCATTATCCCCTAAGCTTTGACTATTATGGCGACGACATCGAAAACGGAAACATAAACGATGTGCCCGATCTAACACAGAACGTAGAAAAAACACTTCTGGCAGAGGAACTTAAGATGTCATGCACCAATGTCATGCTGCAATGCCTGGACATGGAAAATCGGTGTATTTTTGTGCTGGGTACAATGTTTAAGCTAGACAGCCGTATCGCCGGTGAAATTTTAGACATGTCCCCCGAAGCGTATCGCCAGCGTCTGTCACGTGTACGGAAAAAGATGGCCGAATTTTTAGGTCAATATTGCGGCGAATACGGATGCGGAAAATGCAAGTGCGCCGACAGAATCAATTATGCGATTCAAAACCGCAGACTTGACCCATGTCATCTGGACTACTCCGCCGCTACCGTTATCCCACGTCAAACCATGCTCGACGTAACAGAGGCCATGGAAGAAATCGATGATTTGGCACAGCATTTTTTGTTCAGTAAACTCTATGCATCCCCTGAACAGATTACACGGTTCATAAATGACTTTATGAACTCAACCTCTCTTTCCACAGTTAAAAATTCATAACAACACATTAAATGGCAGCGAGACTTTCACCCTTTAGGGTCGTCACGCAGCAACTTGAACAGGAGACATATATTATGAACACACAACAAATATTTAACTATTTATCCCAACTGAGTGAAAACAACAATCGTGAATGGTATCATCTTCATAAAGCAGAATATGTAGAAGCCAACGCGCAATTTGAAGCATTGATACAGGAGCTGATTCTTCAGCTTGGAAAAACAGACGGCACTATTTTGCACAACATACCAAAAGACCTCACTTTTAAGCTTGTAAGAGATACTCGTTTCAGCCACGATAAATCGCCATACAATCCTGCCTTTCGGGCACATATTTCAGCCATGGGAAAGCTTCCCGTTCCGGTGGGATACTATCTGATGTTAAAACCGGGAAATCAATCCTTTCTGGGCGGCGGTCTTTTTGCCGACATGTTTAAGGACGCTACAAAGATGGTACGCGATTACATTGTACAAAATTCCGACGAATGGGATAAAATAATTCAAGACACCGAATTCAAAAAATATTTTACAGTACATGGAACCTCATTGAAAAATGTTCCTTCCGGCTATGATAAGGAACACCCCCAGGCAGAATTTCTTAAAATGAAAAGCTGGTATCTTGAATACCCTGTGGAAGATAAAATTTGGCTGGACATTGACACCTTTCTGCCGCAAATGGTACGGATCTATGAGGCGATGAAACCCTTTAACGATTATTTAAACAAGGCACTTGCAGGTTTCCAGATGCCTTCAAGGTAACCTGTGTACCAACCATACTGACACATTCAAAAGGAGCGTCCCCGCACAAAGAGGGGATGCTCCCTTTTACATTCACAAATATGCTTTCAACTAAATCTATTATTCCTTCACCGCACCCACATTCACACCTTTTACAAAATACTTTTGCAGACATGGATACAAGATCATAAACGGAACGATTACCACGATAACAGCCGCATTCTTCAGCGTATTTTCCGTAGCGTTTCCGGATACCGTTGGAAGCTCGCTGCCCATAATCATCCCTCGCAGCTTCATCTGAAAGTTATACAGATCCGAATTGCGGATATACAACCTGTAATGGGTATAATCATTCCAGTAAGAAACCGCAAACATCAGACCGATGGAAGCCAGCGCCGCTTTGGACATGGGAAGCACCACCCTGATAAAGGTCTGCATGGGCGAGCATCCGTCCAATGTGGCCGCCTCAAACAGACTGGAGGGGATGCCCTCAAAAAAGTTTCTCATCAATACCAGATTATATACATTCAGAGCTGGATACAAAATTACGACCCATAAAGTATCCGTCAGATGCAGCCCATTCAAAACCAGATAAGTAGGAATCATACCGCCGTTAAAAATCATGGTGAACAACAATAGATTCGCAAAGAGAGTACGTCCCGGCATATCCCACTGGATCAACACGTACGCTCCCATGGTGGTCAAAATCAGCGCAAGTATCGTACCGCTTATGGTGGTAAGCACGGATATGAGCAACGGTCGATACAGCGTCACATTGGAAAATATATGTTTATAACCGTCAAGTCCAAATTCCTCCGGCCACATTTTCATGCCGTATGCCGTTCTCAAATCAAACGAGTCCACCAGGATCTTCCAAAGCGGCACCAAAATAATAAGGCTTATGATAATAAAGACAAGGCCATTGATCACCGAGAAGACTGTTATCTTTTTTCTTGAATTATTCATGTTTGAACCCCTCCTTAAACAATCCCCCGGCCTTCCCGCACTTTTTTACTCCAATGATTACATATGAGCACAAGCACACAGCCGACTATTGATTTAAATACACCAACCGCAGTGGAATATCCGAAATTGGGTATGGCGCCACTGTTAAAGCTCTGATAATAGATATACGTCTCCAATACGTTGGAGACATCCAAAACAGCATCATTCTGTAATACGAATACGGACTCAAACAGATTCATGACTTTAGCAAGATTCAAGATCAATACGGTTAAAATCGTATTGGCAAGAGCCGGGAAAGTGATAAATCGCATCTTCCCCCATCTGTTTGCCCCGTCAATAGACGCCGCTTCATACAGCTCGGAGTTCATTCCGGCCAGGGTCGCCATAAATATAACGGTCTGCCATCCTGTTTCTTTCCAGATATTGATTACATAATAGGTAATTCTCCACCACTTTGAAGTTCCCAGGAAATATATCATATCATTGGCATCGATCACGCCGATCTGCACCAAGAAGGAATTCACAAGTCCATATCCGTTTGGCGCCAAAATCAATGTAAACAACGATGCCGTCACCACCCATGACAAAAAGTGGGGCAGATAAATAATGGTCTGCACTACCTTTTTAAAATGAATATTGATAATCTCATTCAAAAACAGCGAAACTACCACCGCGAAAAAGGTGGTCAAGATTAATTTTACAACACTGATCACAATCGTATTTTGAAAAGATGTCCAAAACTTCGGCATCTCAAAGAACATTCTCTTGAAGTTTTCAAATGCCACAAAGTCGGGCGTTTTGATTCCGTTATAATTTGTCACCGAAAAAACGATACCAAACATTGGCAGATAATTGAATATAAGGGCAAAGATCAATACAGGCATAAACATCAGATAAAATCCCTTGTACCGATTTACCTTGGCCCACACTGACTTCTTTGAACCCTTCGGGACAGATGCAACCGTCTTTATATTTTTATTATTCATACACACTCATCCTTTTCCCCAAAGTTGTTTATACCATGATCTCGGGTTGATCATGGTATGGATATGGCCTTTTCGCCGGTTTTAAACCAATACGGAGCCATGGAAAGCACCATGGCTCCGCAGGTTTCACTATTCTCACAATCGCCTACATACTATCGTCATACCCAAACAATCACTTAGACAGCAATGCTTATTTCGCGTTCAGTGAATCAACAATTTTCTTTGACCAATCTGCTCCGCCGTCTTTCTCAAACTTAGCATATGCCTCTTCTATTGTCATTTCACCCAAGGCAACCTTTGCAATCAACTCTTTCTTCAGGGTAGTCAGATCACCGTTGTATTGTGTCATTACGTCCGTGGAAGGAACCAATACAGCCGTCACACTGTTAGTTGCAAACAACTGTGCGGATGCGGTATTTTCTGCAGGCCTGCTCTCCTTTGCAGGGTCGCCTGCCAGGTCAACAAGCGCAAGCGCAGGGTCAATGTGTGCCTTTGTGTACTGCGTACCAGGATTCTCCAAGTTATCGCGGCCGTGGAACTGACCTTCTGTGTAAACCTTTTCCTTTTCCGTGCCAGCGTAAATCGTTTCTGCGGCTCTGGACCAATGAATGTCCTCAACGCCGTAAGTCCACAGGAACTGTACCTCTCCACCGTCCTGCATGGGCTCGATGAAATACTTAAATACGCCCTCAGGATTCTTACACTGGGTGGTGATACTCCACACAGGAGGAATACGATCCAGATATGCGCCTACTTCCGCGATGGGAGGAAGCGCTACCAGTTCGCCGCTGAGTTTATTATTCTCCAGATTAGTCTTCAGGTTGGTTGCCCATGTACCTGCCCAATATGTAAAGATACCAAAATCATCGCTGTAAAACTTGTTACGGCAGTCGCCTGTACCATTGCTCAAGGTTTCCTTGTCAAGGTAGCCCTTTGCCACCGCATCACGCAGCCTTTCCAGCGCTTTCTTCATGGAATCTTCCGTAAAGCCGTCCACCCAGGTACCGTCGTCTTTCTTATAGAAGCTGGGATAAGCGTCCTGATAAAACTCAGGCAGGAAGTTAATATAGGGAGCTTCGTTTCCTATAAAACCTGCTGCGGTCACAGCGTAGGTTTTCTTGCCCGTTCCGGTAGGATCGCCGGTTGTGAACTTCTCCAGCATGGCAAGATACTCTTCATAGTTGGTGGGAACCGACGTAATGCCACAGTTATCCATCCAGGTCTTCTTTACATAAGTAACACAGCCGTTGCCGCGAGCGGCAGGCATTCCGTAGAGACGTCCGTCGATCTTCATGCCTTCCACAACGCCTGCGCCGTTAAACGCTTCCTGTCTCTGCTTTAATTCCGAGTTTTCCCATGCATCCGTCATATCCCACAGCACACCTTCTGCAGCATATCCGGAATAATACGTGGAAGAAAGGATCACTACGTCCGGCCAGTCGCCTCCGGCAAAAATCTGGCTCACGTTATTGTAATAATCATCGTGATCCGGCTGAATGACATTAATCTTAATCCCCAGCTTCTCCTCCAGCTTGGCAATAAACTCCTTCTGGGCATTTGGCTTGGTAAATACAGTACCGTCCACCAGAATTGTAATCTCTTCAGGTTTTCCGGCTGAACTGCCCCCCCCATCTGACGATGGGTCACTGCCGCATCCTGCCATGGAAACAATCATGCCCGTGGCAAGAAGAACGGAAAGTAATTTCTTTTTCATAAATATTCCTCCTTAAATTTTTCTAATACATATGCAAAAATTGCACAAGTACAAACCTGATACATGATCATAATAGCACACTCTGCTATATTGCGCAAGCATAAACTAAAAAAAATATACATCTGCGCACATGCAATCAGGTCAATTTCTATAAAAAATATACAATTTTTTAGTTTTAGAGATGAAACCTCTTACATTCTTAACAAAACTTAAACATGAATTTTTCCAGTGAACTGACACATTTAATTTCAGCTAAATGACACCGAATGAATTTTCAGTCTGTAAGGCGGCGGAGGGCGGCGATGCGGCGGCATCGTTGACCGACAGCAACGCACACAGCTGGAAATTCAGGCAAGTCATTTGGCGAAATGTAAATGCGTCAGCGCGCTGGCGTAAATTTCCATCCTCCGAAGCAAACTTTCCGCAAAAGAAAGATCCTCCGGCGTGGTAATCTTTATGTTTTCATAAGATGCTTCCACCAGCTTCACCTTGATATCCGAGTACAGTTCCACCACACTGGCATCATCCGTTACCGTTTGTCCACTCCCGGCTTTCAACCCTTCCATAAACTTAAAGTAAGCCGCCAAAACCAACGGCGTATCAAAAACCTGCGGCGTTTGAATATTCCAGACAAGCCGCCTGGCTGGGGTGGAAACCGCAAATCCTTCCTCATCCGCAAGCTTCACCGTATCCTTGGAAGGTACCGCCGCCACGCAGGCATGATATGCCCTCACCGCGTCGAATGTATCCTGCAGAATCCGTTCCGTGAGAAAAGGTCTGGCGCCGTCATGAATAAACACATATCCGTCCCGATTGGGTACGGATAATCCTCCCTCTGCCAACACACACAAGGCGCGGTAAACCGACTCATAACGCTCTCTGCCCCCGGCCACAACGGCATCCACCTTATGAAATCCATACCTGTCCACTATTTCTTCCCGCACATGGGCAATGTCATCCTCCCCTGTGACCAGGATACAGTCGTCTATAATCGGGGAGTGTTCCACCGCCTGCAGAGAATACCACAGCACCGGCCTGTCCTCCAAGAGCAGAAACTGTTTCGCCACAGGGCTGTTCATCCTCCTGCCGTTTCCTGCGGCCAACACGATGGCCGTAGATCTTTTTTCCGGCTTTTCCATCTTTACCCCTTCCCGTATTTTCACACAACAATCTATATTTGAAAGGTTACTTCTCAATACCGATCCCCATGGTTAACATTCCCAGGCATACCATTCAAATCAGGTTTGGCGCCCGTTAAACACTGCTCCCCCTGCTTTAAAGTCTCAGGTTCGGCACCGCGTTCAGCGTATAGTCATGCCGCACCCCTTTCCTGTACTCATAATATCCCGCCGCGCCAATCATTGCCGCATTATCCGTACATAGCGCCGGAGAAGGGTGGTAAAAGCATATCCCTCTTTTGCCGCATTCCTTTTCAAATGCAGCCCGGAGAGAAGAATTGGACGCCACGCCCCCCGCAATGGCAAACTTATCATATCCAAATTCCCTGACAGCTGTGAGGGAATGCTCCACCAGCACATCCACCACAGCCTTTTGAAACGAAGCGGCCACGTCCGCCTGGCAGAATGTCTCCCCTTTCATCTGACAAGAATTCAGATAATTCAACACCGCGGACTTCAAACCGCTGAAACTGAAATCATACTCATTTTCCGCCACTTTTGCCCTGGGAAATAGAATTGCTTCCGGATTTCCCTCCCTGGCAACCCGGTCGATCATAGGTCCTCCCGGATACCCAAGGCCAATGGCCCGGGCAACCTTATCAAAGGCTTCTCCAGCAGCATCGTCCCTGGTTCTTCCTATCACCTCATAAACCCCGTAATCTTTCACAATCACCAGATGGGAATGTCCTCCGGAGGCAACCAGACAGACAAACGGCGGTTCCAACTCCGGATATTCCAGGTAATTGGCACTGATATGACCGCTGATATGATGTACGCCCACCAGCGGAAGCCCTGCGGCAAAGCTGATCGCCTTCGCCTCGGCCACTCCCACCAAAAGTGCGCCTACCAGCCCCGGACCGTAGGTGACGGCAACGGCTGTAATGTTTTCCAGCGTAACCCCGGCCTGTGCCAACGCTTCCTCTATAACCTGATTGATCTTCTCAATATGCTTCCTGGATGCGATCTCCGGCACCACACCCCCATATTGCGTATGCAGCGCAATTTGTGTATAAATAACATTAGACAGCACCTCCCTGCCATTTCTGACCACGGAAGCCGCTGTCTCGTCACATGATGTCTCGATCGCAAGTATCAGTACATCCTCCCCGGGCAATTTCCCTTCCCGATTCCTCTGTTCAATTTGTCGTTCCAATGTCTCAAATGCCCCCTGACTTTTTTCTATTCCCGAAAGGCCGTATTTTCATTCATTTCCCGGGGTGGACACCCACACTACTACTCGGTTTCCTTCACCGGCGCAAGATCCCATCCATAGATTTTCCAACGCCTGTTCTCGTCCCGGCGCAGCAGATAAATCACATCCTGATAACCGAGACGCCCATTCTCCGAAATATAGTAATTGCAGTGAATTCTGGCAAACTCAAATCCGTCTTCCTTAAACGTCTCTACATTATTGCTAGCCGCAAGAGAAATTCTTGTAATTTTCCTCTTATTGGTCTTAAAATGTTCGATCTCGGCTTTCAGTTGAAGCAGGTAAGTACCCACCTCGTTGATCTCCAACAAATCGTCATCATACAGCTTTCTCGCCTGTATACCCAGCTGTTCGATCTCAGACTCGGTACATTCCTCATTATAAAAGCATTCCTGTATCTCCGTAAAATAAGATACGACCTGCCTCACCGTGGGCGGATAATCATTTTCCAGATCACGGTTTAAGGCGATCTGCGCCGCCGTCATCTTCGCGTCCGCCGCCGCCTGTCTCTGCTTTGTGGACAAATAGCCATAGAAACTCACCACCCCCACAACAAGCACCATGAAAATAATCGCAATTTTTGTAGTCTTACTTTTCATACTTTTCCCCGCATTCAAAGCCTTTTACTCCTCATCAAAATTTAGCTCGACAGACCTGCCATCCCTGGCAGCCACGGTGTTGGGAAAAATCTTCTTCACATCGTTTAAATACTGCTCCGGACGCAGCAGAGAAGGACTGTAATGCGTCAGCCACAATTCCGGCACTCCGGCCGCCTTGGCAACCGATGCCGCTTCATACATGGTCATATGCCTGTTTTCCTTAGCCTTTGCCAGTTTCTCCGGCTCCCCATACATTCCTTCCAGAATCAGCAAATCCGCCCCTTCCGCATTGGAGACAATACTTCCCGTGGGCCTGGTGTCGGTACAATAAGTCACCTTTAATCCTTTCCTGGGCTCCCCCAGCACCATATCCGGAGTATAGGTCAAACCACCCTCCTCAATCGTTTCTCCTTTTTGCAGTCTGCTCCACAACTTCAGAGGAATCTGACGGGCCAGCGCACGCTCCCTGTCAAAGCGCCCGCCTCTCTCCACTGTCATGCTATACCCATAGCATACCACACTATGACTCACCTTGAAAGCCTTAATTTGAAATCCGTCAAAAGAAAATGTCTCTTCCTCCTGCCCAATCTCCTGAAACTGCAGCTCAAACGGCAGTTCCGGCGCAATCACACGCAAAGCGTTTACCACTCTGGTCAATCCCTTGGGACCCATCAGCCGAAGCGGTTCTCTGCGCTCGGCATTCCCCATGGCAAGCAGCATGCCGGGCAACCCGCTGATGTGGTCGGCGTGGTAATGGGTAAAGCAGATAATGTCAACGGGCTTGGGACTCCATCCCTTTTCCCGCAGCGCAATCTGCGTCCCTTCACCGCAGTCAATCAATATACTTTTTCCATTATACCGAAGCATCAGAGCGGTGAGCCACCGATAAGGCAGCGGCATCATTCCCCCCGTCCCCAATAAGCTTACATCCAGCATGTTCTCGTTTCCTTTTCTCTATCTAAAAACTTCATCCGCTTCTCTCATTTTGACGTTTCTTCCCCACGCCCGGCATCTTCTCTTCCGGGCGCAGCTTACAAAAGCTCCGTCCTCTCCGTTTCTTCCACAGGCACCAGGAATTGAGAAGTCAGACTGTCATAGCAATCCTCACACAGATCAAAATGCTGCGTCACTCCATCCTTACGGCTGAAATAACCGAAAGCCGTATCCGCCGCAAAACAAAATTCTTTCAGATAACCGTCCTTTACCTTTAGAACCCTGCCGCACTTATTGCAGACTACTTCCATCAGTTTTCCGTTCTGTCCGTTCTCATATCTACGCATATGGTTTTCTCCTCTTCATGCATATCAAACAATGGAATCCACGCTTCGCGAGTCTTCTATTGTCATGAATAATGTCTCCTGTTCCTCCTGCCGTCGGTTCCGGTTAAAGTCATCCGATCCGTCTGAAACCATTATACTAAAAATATACATGAATGCGTTTGGTAATTGCTGCCGTATCCTCTTTTTCTATTGTACAATCGTCCCGCGCCGCCACATAATCATTGCATCTTCTCTGGGTTTTTCGTAAAATCCGGGCCGGATTCCTTCCGATTTGAAACCATTTTTTTCATAAATATGGATGGCAATGGTGTTGCTGACACGAACTTCCAGGGTAAATGCCCCCACACCTTCCGATTCACCTCTCAAGATTAATTCGCGCAGCATCGCCTGGGCTATTCCCATGCCCCGGTAGGCCTCCGCAACCACCACATTGTCTATGGTCGCCTCTCCCAGGCTTTCCGTATATCCACAGCCGCCGGCGATACGTCCGTTGACCAGCGCCACAAGATAACGGCAATAGGGCTGGCGCAGCAGCTCCTCAAAATCATGTTTTGACCAGGGCATTGAAAAAGCTTCCGACTCTATCCCGGCCAATTCTTCTATATCTTTTTCTTCCAGTTCCCTGATCCGGACATCAATCTTTCTTTCCATGGGTTACCTGCTCTTGTGCTTCCCGCTCTGCCTGGCTCTTGCGCAGATATTCCGGTCGATGCTGCGACGCGTCCACACTACGTCCCCCGGCAAAATAAACCGCTCCCAGGGATGCTATACTGGCCGCTCTCTGCCGGTTGTTTCCCGCCCGGGCAAACCCGTACGCTGCCTTGCAACACCTGCGAATCGTTTCCCTGTATACCGGCACCCCGTCTCCCAAAAAGATCACCGCGCCTTCCAGGGCATTTAGCTGATCCAACATCTCCGCAATATCAACCGGCTTCTGTGTAATCAATGTTTGCATGTCAAATCTTTCCCCTGCCGGACAAAAGCGATATGCCGCCGTATAGACCTGATTTCTCCTGGCATCCATCAAGGGACAAACAATCCTGTCAGTCCCGTACAGATTCCAGGCAAGCCCTTCCAGGGTAGGCACCTCCACCAAAGGCTTGCCAAGCGCAAACCCCAGCCCCTTCGCCGTGGCAGAACCAATGCGCAGCCCCGTAAAAGAACCGGGGCCGGAAGAAACGGCGATAGCGTCAACGGAATGTAAATCCAGCTCCAGTCTCTCACGTACCTCTTCCAACATGGGAAGAAGCGTCTGAGAATGGGTCTTCTTGTAATCTATGGTCCATTCGGCAAGCAGCACATCGTCTTCCACCACCGCAACGCTGGCCACCAGCCCCGAACTATCCAAACCTAATATTTTCACAAACTCACTTCCTCAAACGTAATCTGTCGATAGTCAAAGCCCTTTTCCAAATCCTTGGCAATGGTCACTTTTACATATTTTTCAGGCAAAATCTCCTCAATCAGCTCCGCCCACTCAATCAGACATACGCCGTCCCCGTAGAAGCAATCTTCATATCCTATTTCTTCCATCTCTTCCACATCGCTGATACGATATACGTCAAAATGGAAAAAAGGCATGCGCCCCTCCTGGTAGACCTGCAAAATTGTAAAAGTCGGACTGTTCACCGGCTCCACAATGCCCAGCCCTCTGGCAAACCCCTGGGTAAACACCGTTTTTCCCACCCCAAGTCCGCCTGACAAAGTATAGATACGGCCCGGGGTACACATCCTTCCCAGCTCTTGGCCAATGGAAAAGGTTTCCTCCGGTGCATATGTTTCCACGAAGGCAACGCCGTCCGTATTCAATTTTTCTATCATTTCTTTTATAATACTGATTGGATTGGCCTCCTGTAAATAATTTTGTCATGGCCCCATGCTATAAATCCTCTGATCCATTTCAAGATCTTATCTTTACTTTTGCAGGCGGCATATGCGTAGATATCATCTCTATCACCGCAACCTTTTGATCTCCCAGCTGCCGTTTGGGAAATATGGTGGCGTTCACCCGGGACGTATACAGAATAATGCTGCGGCTTGTGGAAACCGCCTTATACATATCCTCCCACGCCATCCTGCCCTCCTCTTGCCCCTGCGAGATGGTCAACCCCTCCTGATCCAGGGTGTATTGAAGCGGCTCCTGAAAGCTGGGATTACTCAATATCTGACGCCTGCTTCTGATAAACAGCGACCAGGGAAGATACAAAAGCATAATCAGCCCCAGCACGATAAACATCCATTGTTTTGTGGCCAATGCGAAGACTATCAGCACCGCGCCAAAGGTACTTCCCAAAATTCCTGCCGGACTATTATAAGAATGCATCAACATATAATCATATAGATCTCCCGCCTCGATCTTCACGGTAATCTGAATCATCTGCCATCCCTCTAAACATATAATTTTAAACTATGCCACATACAAATGGGCTTTCCCTCTTTCACTCCATACCATCGGACACCCGCCTTCTCCGGCACGTCACGCAAAGCGAAAATTCTCGTCTATCTGCAATTTTACTCTATTAAATCAAAAAAATCAAGAAGTTCCGCCAAAAGCTTTCGGATATCCCGCCCGTCGCTGCCGCAATCATTACAGGGCAACTTGGGCTTCGCTGGAGATGCTGTCTGAACTGTTGCTGATGGTTTCTATCTATGACCAGTTAAGATTCTCTATGCATCCCCCGGCTCATTGCCGACGGAAATAAGTGTTCAAATACTTTGTTTGGCAAAAAGACATAAAAGCAGCATATTCCTATCCCCACCCAGGTCATGATCAAAAACAATACCCAAGTGGCAGACGCCGGAAGACACCAATAGGTGATCCCTGCCAGCATCTGCCCGTCCGCCGCAGCCCCGTCCACCCACAGCGCTCCGTATTCTGTCAGCGGCATTTCACCTTCCGTGGACCACACCTTCACAGGCGCTTCATTCCCTTCCACCTCTATCAGCAACCGATATGTCTTGCGGTGATCCAGTTTCCAAGCCACATCCACTCCTTGAAAATGTCCGGAACAGTCCGCTATAGAAAATGTCTCCCTGTACATAAGCCCATCCCCATCCAGCAACGTGATAACATATCGGCCCTCTGTCCCGGCAAACTCCAATCCTAAATTCAGTCCCTTCACCTCATCAAACGCAGGCGAGAATTCGGTTTCCAGACGGCCGTTTGCACCCATTTCATATTGACGGAAAGATACACAGTCCCCATTATGAACCCACCTGTTTTCTCTGGCAAGCAGTGCCAGCGGCACTGCCAAGACAAACACTGCCAGCCATACCCCCAATACCGCCAGCCGTTCCCTTCCGTCTTGTTTAACAGCTCCTTCGGTACTTTCAAGTAAAATCGCCATAAAGGCAAGTATGCTCACCCCAAAAATACGATATGTGAAAAAGTGATGTGCCTGGGTATGATTTGCAAGCACAAAATACCAGACTATACTTGACATACCGATGAGAAAATAAGCATATCTTCCGGAATTCCTCCGAAAGCCTCTGCGAATGGTCCGATATCCCCACCATAACAGCCAGCAGCCCAAAATCAGCGCATAGACCTTATATCCATAGTGCTTCCAGTTGTCGTAGAGCACATTCATTCTTCCCCACAGCCCATAGATATCCTTCTCTTTTAAGCCGGAACGAAAAAACACCTTGCCGACAGCCGACGCAAAAATATCCCGCCCCAGAATCACTGTTCCAAAAGCCCATTTCATAATCCACATTCCGGCATACCCGGCGATCCACCCAATTCCGGACCCCACCACCTGCCTGGCCCGGACAAGTTCTTTTTTCCGGGTTCGATCCATTACCATCCACCATACCAGCGGCATTCCCCATGTCAGTAAAGGATAGGTCAGCAAATCAAAATAACTTGTGCACATTCCCATGCAGAGAAAGAAATACACATATCGGCCGTTGGCGGAAAAGAAATCCCGTTTCAGCATCATCACCAAAGTTCCCACATAAGCGATGTCAAAAACCCATGTATACTGCAGGGACAGAGGAAGCGCCATGGCTCCCAGCAGCACATATGAGGATACCAGCATCAGCACATACTGTATCCCTTTCTCCCGTCCTATCAAAAGCGACAAAAATACTACAAGAAGCAACTGGCATACCCCGTTAAAAATTCTGAACTCAGAGTAGTCAAACAATAATAAGAAAGGCCTTAGAATACTCACGTATCCATGCCAATAATTTGGATAATTGCCGGAAAATTCATTGTATTGGTTCATTGCCCGCTGCAGCGGATCTCCCTCGTTGGTATCCAGCGCCGTACTCAGCATAAGCATATCCGTGGAATCGTCCAGCACATCTGGCAGGTAGGAATCGAAATAAATATCCTGTGAGAACGCCGCCTCCGATACCCGGGGATACCAAGACGCATTCAGCTTATCCATCAAAATACTTTTGTTTACAACATCAACCGGCAGCATATACGCCAGTGTCAGCAGCACGGTGCCGATCACTGCGCCCATCAGAATCAGCAATGCACTCCTGCAAAAAAATCTTCTGCCTACAGTCCACATAAAAACTTCTCCCTTACTCCCTTGTTGGATCCCACTCCATTTTGAAGATGACGCCGCTTCGATTTCAACCGGCCAGGCAGCTTTTAGCTTTCCCCCATCTTTACTAACTTGGCCGCTTGGTCGGCGGCAATGCAGGCATCCAGAATCTCCTGGATATCTCCGTTCATGACCTTATCCAGTTTGTAAAGTGTTAGTCCGATACGATGATCGGTAACACGTCCCTGAGGGAAATTATAGGTACGAATTTTTTCGGAGCGGTCCCCGGTGCCGATCTGGCTGCGGCGAAGCTCCGCCTCCGCGTCATGCCGCTGCTGCTGCTCAATATCATACAATTTGGCCTTTAACAACGCCAACGCCTTTGCCTTGTTCTGAATCTGAGATTTCTCGGTCTGGCTGTACACTACGATCCCTGTGGGATAATGGGTCAGCCGCACTGCAGAATCCGTGGTGTTGACGCACTGTCCGCCGTTTCCGGAAGCCCGCATCACATCAATTCTGATATCTTTCTCATCAATGACAACGTCAATATCCTCATCCACCTCCGGCATCACTGCCACGCTGATGGTAGAGGTGTGAATTCGCCCTCCGCTCTCCGTTTCCGGCACCCTCTGCACCCGATGGACGCCGCTCTCATACTTCATTCTGGAATAAGCCCCCTGTCCGGTTATCACAAACTGCACTTCCTTCATGCCGCCGATACCGATTTCGTCCACGTTAAACGTCTCCACCCGCCAGCGCTGGCTCTCGGCATAATGCACATACATGCGGTAAATTTCAGCCGCAAACAACGCCGCTTCATCCCCCCCTGCACCTGCGCGAATTTCCACAATTACGTTCTTGTCGTCATTGGGATCCTTGGGAAGCAGAAGCACCTTCATGGTCTGCTCCAGCTCTTCCATACGCTTTTTGCCCTCGTTCAAAGTCTCTTTCAACATTTCCCGCATTTCTTCGTCATTTTCTTCTTCCAGCATAGCGAGGGAATCCTCGATATCCTGCCTGCATTTCTTATACTCCGTATAGGCCTCCACAATGGGATACAAATCGCTCTGCTCCTTCATCAGCCTGCGAAAACGCTCCTGGTTCTCCGCCACTGTGGGCTCATGAAGCTCACTTAAGATCTCCTCATAACGAATTAGTAAATCATCCAATCTATCAAACATAACGCCTCACATTCCGCCGTTTACAACGACTGATATCAATCTGTTCCGGTTCTGCAACCGCACTCCCCCCTTGGCCCAAGCACCTCCCAAGCGGTTACCATTCCTTTGAATTACGCCCGGCTTCCCCAAACCCCAACGTGCCAGACACCACCCTGTCCAGTCCGCCATAATCCTTTACCACCCGGATATCCAGAAAGCCCGCCTGACGCATCAATTCTCCCACAGCTTCTGCCTGATCGCAGCCTGTCTCAAAAAATAACATGCCCCCGCCGTACAGGTATTTTCCTGACTCCGCAACGATCCGGCGGTAGAACAAAAGCCCGTCGGCTCCGCCGTCCAGCGCCTGCAACGGTTCATGATCTCTCACCTCCGGCATCAGAGCCTGGGTTTCACCGCTGCGGATATAGGGCGGATTCGACACGATCACATCAAATTTCCCCTCCACAGGTTCAAACAAATCTCCCTGTAAAAAACGAATACTGCCAAACCCTTCGCCCTCCCCGGCATCGCTCTTCCCGTCCAGGAGCCTCTCTCCGTTTTGCTTCGCCAAATCCAGCGCAGACTGCGAAATGTCGATCCCAACGCCTTCGCAATGATTGGTATAGTGGAGAAGACTTATCAAAATACAGCCGGAACCGGTACACATATCCAATACTTTCATCCCGTCATGAAGGTATTTCAACACTTCCTCCACCAGAATCTCCGTATCCTGCCTGGGTATCAATACACTTTCACTCACCGCAAACGTAAGTCCCATAAAATCCTGAGTACCCGTCAGATACTGCAGCGGAATCCTCTCCGCCCTTCTGGCAATCAACGCCACGTAAGCGCTCTCCTGATCAGGATGCACTTCCCTGTCCCCATGGACCAGCAGATCTCCAAGGTCTGTCCCGCAGACATACTCCAGCAAAAGTCTCGCATCCAGCTTTGCTTCCTCAATTCCCACTGATGAAAGGATATCCTTTCCCTGATAAAACAATTCTCCGTAAGTCATATATCGCTCTGTCCCTCAACTACGGCAGCTTCCCCGAAAACACCTTCTCCCTGGGAAGCGTCCTCCAGCTCTTCCGGCTTATATCCGAAGTTTTCCTGCAGATATTTCTTCCAATCAAACACAGCTTCCACTGCGGCAATGGCAACCTTTGCCATCTCCTCGTCAGGCTCCCTGGTGGTCAGTCGCTGTATCGCCATGCCGGGAGCCGAAATAATCGCTATTAAAATATTATCAAAACGTCCTGCCAGCCGAATAATTTCATAAGAAATTCCCGCGACCACAGGCATCAACAGTATGCGCAGCACCACTCTTTGCGCCACATTGTCCACACGGATAAAAAAGAACAGAACAATACTCACAAATAACACCAGAAACAGGAAGCTGGTTCCACATCTCTTATGCAGCCGGGAACTGCGCATGACATTTTTCACGGTCAGAGGCCGTCCTCTTTCAATACAGTTAATGCACTTATGTTCCGCCCCATGGTAACGGTACAGACGCCTGATATCTTTCATAAGGCTGATACCACACACATAAAAAATAAAAATAACAATGCGCATTCCGCCCTCCACGATTGCAATGACGGACTGATTCCTCACAAATCCGTTCAACAAAGATGCCAGATAATAGGGCAATACCACAAAGATACCAATGGCCAGCGCCACCGCAAAACATGTGATCAACGCAGAGAGCCATTTATCCCCTGCACCTTCTCCTTCCTCCGCCTCCCGGCCATCCGCCACGGACGCTGAATGGTTGAGACATTTCATCCCCAGAACCATGGAATCAATAAAGTTAAAAATGCCTCTCACCAACGGAATTTTCCTTATCCAATTCCCCTCCAGAATTCCCTGATGATTGTCCAAATCCACGGCAATCCTGCCATCCGGCTTCCGCACGGCAACGGCGTATTTCTCGCCGTTTTTCATCATAATGCCTTCCAATACGGCCTGCCCGCCGATACCGGAATAAAAATGATGTCTCTTCTTTCCCATAATTACACACTCCCGATTCCGTAACCTTTTACAGTCGGGCGGAAAGTTTTCCAGCCCGATTGCGGGACAATCGCTGCCTCACAGCGAATAAATCCCCCATGTACACTGCGCAACACACTTAAAAAGGTTGAGATACAAGCACCTCAACCTTTTTCCGCAATTCCTATTTAACGCCGTATTTCTTATTGAACTTCTCAATACGCCCATCGGCCCTTGCTGTCTTCTGCTGCCCGGTATAGAATGAATGGCACTTGGAACACACTTCAACGTGGATCTCAGGTTTCGTGGAGCCGGTCACAAAAGTATTGCCGCAGTTACAGGTAACGGTCGCCTGATAGTACTGGGGATGGATTCCTTCTTTCATTTTTCTTCACCTCTCTATAATAATTAACACTCATTATTTGTCGTTCTCATCCGCACTGCCTATGGAACCACAAACAGCGTTATTATTGTAGCACATGATATGCAAAGGTGCAAGTCCTATTTTAAATAAATTTGTTTCTTTTTACCGTTTGTACAAAATCAGCATTATTTCTCGACTTTGCAAACATATCCAAAATACGATCTGTGGCCTCTTCCGACTTCATGCCGTTAAGCGCCTTGCGCATGATATTAATCGCCTCCAGCTCTTCGCCGGTCAAGAGCAAATCTTCTCTTCTGGTCCCCGATTTGGCAAGATCTATAGCCGGGAAAATGCGCTTCTCGGAAAGCTTCCTGTCCAGAATCATCTCCATATTGCCCGTTCCCTTGAATTCCTCATATATCACATCGTCCATTTTGCTGCCGGTGTCCACCAACGCCGTGGCAAGAATGGTAAGGCTTCCGCCCTCCCGCATATTTCTTGCCGCGCCAAAAAAGCGCTTTGGCATATGCAGCGCCGCCGGATCCAGACCTCCGGAAAGCGTACGCCCGCTGGGCGGTACCACCAGATTATATGCCCTTGCCAGCCTGGTAATGCTGTCTAAAAGGATCACCACATCTTTTTTATGTTCTACCAGACGCTTGGCACGCTCCATCACCATTTCGGATACTCTCTTATGATGATCCGGCAACTCGTCAAAAGTGGAATAGATCACCTCCACATTTTTACCGCTGATGGCCTCTTTGATATCTGTCACTTCCTCCGGACGTTCATCAATCAAAAGGATCAACATATGCACGGAAGGATTGGTGCACAGAATAGACTTGGCCACCTCTTTCAACAGCGTTGTCTTACCTGCCTTAGGCGGAGACACGATCATGCCACGTTGTCCTTTGCCCACGGGACTTACCAGATCCATCACCCGCATTGCCACACTGCTGCCAGGCGTCTCAAGCCGAATCCTCTCGTCAGGGAAAATGGGCGTCATATTCTCGAACGCCTTACGCTTTGCCGCCTCCTCCGTGGTATAGCCGTTGATTGTTCGGATGAAAAGCAGTGCGCTGAACTTCTCCTGCTGGGTCTTGATGCGTTTATTCCCGCGTAGAATGTCGCCTGTCTTTAATCCGAAACGCCGTATCTGGCTGGGCGCCACATACACATCGTTTTCCCCGGGCAGATAATTTTCACAGCGGATAAAACCATAACCGTCCGGCATCACCTCCAGAATACCACTTGCCTCTTCACCGCTGTCCAATTCCTTGGGATATGTTTTCTCGTCGTAGACCTCGTTGGTACGTATCGTCCGGGGCGCCGCGGAAGCCGTCCCGTCCATTTTCTGCACAGCTGCGTCCGGCCTGGGCGTAAATGGCAGGTCCGTTTTGACAGTTTCCTCCGTCCGTCTGGAATTATCGCTCTGAGGCATAGTCTCTGCTCTGTAACTACTCTCGTTCATTACCGCGTTCTGTTGACGCTCCCCCCGCTCCTGAACCGGCGCAGAAGGTTTGAAATTTGTGATTATTGTTTTTTTTCGCACGGTCTTAGAAGCACCGTCGCCAACCTGCTGCTTCTCCTCACGCTTTACTGCACCACCGCTTTTCGTCTTTGCGGCACTTTCCTTTTCCTGACTTTCCAGTCGCTCATCTTCTGCCAGCATCGCTTCCACCAGCTCTGCCTTTTTCATGGAAGAAGTGCCTTTCAGCCCGCGAACTTTCGCAAGCTCTTTTAACTGTACAAGCGCCAGTGATTCATACTTTTCTCTCATAAACTCCTCCTGATATTTTACATCATAAAATTAAATGGGGGTCACAGCCAGATTCTCCATTGACGTGCTTCCTTGATTCATGATCGAACATCATGTCCTGTTTACCATTATAATACATTTTTTTCAAAATAGGAAGTCCCAAATTTAAAACACCTCCCCTTAAATCAGCAATGAATAACAATCCAAATTTCACGCAAAAAATCCCGCGCCGCCGCGCATATGCGGCAGTGCGGGATTTTTTGTCCGATGGGACGCTATTTTTTCCATGCTGACCTGGTCATGCATATATGATATACGGCAAAGCACAATGCCCCGAGGGGGCCGGATTTAATAGATTCATTCATGCCGCAATGCTTCAATGGGGCTTAATCGGGCAGCTCTTCTGGCAGGATAAATGCCGAAGAATATTCCAACGGCCGATGAGAACAAACTTGCCAGCAAAACCGTCTCCAAGCTGATCCTGGCCGTAAAACCGATCAGTGAACAAAATCCAAAAGCCCCAGCCACACCGATCACAATACCGATTACACCCCCCATCAGCGTAATAATGGCAGATTCCGAAAGAAACTGCAAAAGAATGGAACCCGTCCTTGCGCCCAGAGACTTGCGGATACCGATCTCCCGAGTACGCTCCGTCACGGAAACCAGCATGATATTCATCACGCCGATCCCCCCTACCAACAAGGAAATCGCCGCAACAAACACCACAAAGGTAGTGATATAATCCAGTATCTGATTGACCTCCCCCACCATATCACTGAAACTCTCTATCCCTAAGGCGTTCTTTCCACGCACATTGTGACGATTCTCCATAAGCCGCAGCGTATCCGCCGCCACTTGGGCTGAGTATTCCGAGCCTTCACTCATAATCAGCAGCCCTGTGTTGGCCACATAAAATCCGTAGACGGAGGAAACCACGGACGAAGGCATTTCCAGAGCCGCCACGTCCACGGACACAAAGCTTGACGATACATTGTCCCTGCGGATCCCCACAATCGTAAAGTCCTGGGACACACCATAGATGGAGAATTCCACAGTCATACCGACAACATTGGTATTCCCAAAGAGCATCTTTGCACTGCTCTCCGTCATTACACAGACTCTGTTTGCTGAATAATAGTCATTGTCGTTAAAATATCGTCCCCGGATAATCGGATCATTGCTGGAATATTCCAGTCCCGGCATCCCAAAAGACGCTGAAGCGGTAAACATGCCCTTTCTGCCGGAGACGGTTCCCTGAGTGCTCCAATTAGATGTAACGGCCTTGACATGGGGAACTTTCTCCATTATGGCCTCAATATCCTCATCCGTAAATTCAATGCTTATCCCTTCGTCATTATTCCCGTCGGCGTAGATATAGATCTGTCCTCCCGCAATGGCGTTAAGCTCACTGTTGATTCCTCCCTTAAGCCCGTTGCCGATGGAGATAATCATGATCACGGACGATATTCCGATGATGATCCCCAGCATGGTCAGCACGGAACGCCCTTTGTTGCTTTTGATGTTCATCAGGGCAATTTTGATATATTCCCATACCTGTGCCATTGATAAAATTCCTCCCTTTCCACGACCTTCCCAATCCATAGGAATGACATAGGAAAATCGTCTCCTATAAGCTTCCGTTTCCCTCCTGGGATTCGGGAAGAACCATGACCGCCATGCCCTCTTCCAGCTCTACCCCCGCGCTGACAATGATCACATCTTCCTCCGTAAGCCCTTCCCGCACTTCTGTATACAGATCCGATGAAACACCGCATACAATATATCGTTTCACCACGATCCCGTTTTCTGCCAGATAAAGAAAATCCCCTTCCTTATCCGCATTGATCACTTCCACAGGAACCAAAAGCGCGTTCTGTGCCTGATTGGTATAAATAGTCACCTTGGCGTCCATGCCAAGAATGATATTGTCATCCACCTCCGTCAGATGAATTTCCACGCCCACCATAGGGGTATTTGACGCATTTCTCACCGCCATCCGGTTTATTTTACTGACAGTGCCCTCATAATTGCTGCCGGAAATCACCACATCCGCCCTCTGCCCCAGCTCCAACTTCTCGATATCATACTTTGATGCCTGAAAAGTAATTTTAAGATTCTTACTGTTTTCAAGCGTCAAAAGCTGCATTCCGCCGCTGACACCTGCGCCGGGAACAACGCCGCATTCGGTTACAATACCGTCGAATTCCGCCACAATCCCCTTTTTCGCTATGTAATATTCCTCTTCCGTCTCCTGATAGCTTAAGTTTGCAAGCTCGTGATCCGCATCGTACTGCACCCTGTCGTATGTGTTCATCACAGTGGTTTCACTGGAGGTCTTCTGTGATTCCATACGCGCCTTATATTCCTCATAACCTGCAATACGCTCCTGTACATCCTGAATTTCCTTTTGCATCTGTACCACATAATCCGAAGACCCTGCAACCTGCTGCAGATAATTGTTTCGTGATATGGCCCCGGCCACTTCGTTGTATTCCTTTGTCCCGGGCGTCAGGCTGCTAAGTCTTTCCTGCAGTGCAAAACTCTCCTCCGCCAACGCATTGCTGGTCTCTCTTTGATTCTGGCTGAGACTCTCCTGCAAATCCTTCAAATATGCCTTATTGTCCTCGATCTGCTGATTCAATACCCCCAGATTGATGGTGGCTTCGTTTAATTCTGCCTGACTTTTAGAATCTCTGGATAGTGCGTCGTCATATCCCGCCATACTTTTCTCCAGCTGCAGAGCGGATTGCCGCAACATTTTCTCCATCTTCTCCATGTCGTATCCAATCAACATCTCACCGGCCTTTACCGCGTCACCGGCCGCCACATTCACCTCGGCCAACGTCCCTGCCACCGGCGCAAAAATCACCTTAACCTCCTCACTGACAACCATTCCGCTGGTGTTGATCGTTTCCTGAACATCCCCCCGCACTGCCGACGCAGTCGTCACCAATACTCCCGCCTGTGTGTTTCCGAAACTGCCAAGCACACGGAAAACAATAAATATGACAACAATGACTGCGATGACAATGGGCGCTTTTTTATGTTTCTTACGCTTTTTCTTTTCCGGCCTTTCCATCACATTTTCTGTCATATCCTGTGTCAAATCCTTTGATGCTCTCTTTTTCATATCCATACCTCCCGCTGTCTCAAATTCTGTGTATATCCTGCTCCAAAGCCGTTACAGACCAATGTACGTGTTTTCGTTTCAGATCAAATCACTGTTGACCGGAAGAGTCTTCCTCAATCCTGCCGTCCTTTATTTTGATCACGCGTCTAGCCTGGGCCGCTATCTCGTTGTCATGGGTAATTAATATGACCGTTCTTCCCTCGCTGTGCAGTTCTCTCAAGATACCCATAATCTCCTGAGTGGAGTGAGAATCCAGATTGCCTGTGGGCTCATCCGCAAGAATTACAGGCGGCGCCTGAGCAATCGCTCTGGCGATAGCCACTCTCTGCTGCTGCCCCCCCGACATTTCCGAAGGCTTATGGTCCATGCGGTGTTCCAGTCCCACCTTCTTCAGCGCCACCCTTGACAATTCTTTTCTTTTTGACTTTCCCACTCCTCTATAGATCAGAGGCAGCTCCACGTTTTCCAATGCGGTTAAATTGGGAATCAGGTTAAAGCCCTGAAAAATAAAACCGATCTCCCTGTTTCTTATATCGGAAAGTTCGTCGTCGTCCAGTTCCGAGACATTCTGTCCATGCAGCCAATAGGAGCCGCTGGAAGGCACATCAAGGCATCCCAGCATATTCATCAATGTGGACTTACCGCTCCCTGACTGACCGATGATCGCAACAAACTCCCCTTCTCCAATGATCACATTTATATGATCCAGGGCTCTTACCTCATTTTCTCCAGGATTGTATATCTTACATACATCCCTGATTTCTACCAATGCTCCCATGTCTTTTCCTCTCCAAATCTCACATAATGGCGCATACCTATTTCCCTTGCATTACTGTATCACTGTACTGCTTATACAATACAGTAGTCAAGTGTTTTTGTCAAGACTTTTATCTAACCTTTTATAAGATCACATACATTAAAAAAGCTTTCCGGATCACCCGAAAAGCTTTTCAAAATTTGCCTTATTCTACATTCTGTGCCCGGTCTTGATGATGGGGCTAAGGGGTTTATAGATCAATAATGTCACCACGGAAACCACCAGACCTTTTATCAGATTCATGGGCGCGACGCAGGCCGCCACAAAGCTGACGATACTGCCCTCGCTTACCAGAGGGTTCACCGCGCTTCCCATGGCAATCAGATCCTCAATGGGCATGTTGTTATAGAGCTTTGCAAAAGCGGGCAGCAGATAGACGGCATTAAACGCCGTGCCAAACACAGTCATAACCAAAGTCCCCGCAATACAGGAAAAGACTGCGGACTTTTTGCTTTTGCGAAAGGCATAAATAACGGACGCGGGCAAAATAAAACTGCAGCCTATCACAAAATTGGCCAAATCACCAACAAATGCGGTACTGGTTCCCTTGATAAAGAGTTTCAGCATGATTTTCACAAACTCCATCATTACCCCTGCTACCGGGCCAAAAGCAAATGTTCCCACCAAAATGGGCAGCTCGCTGAAATCCAGCTTGTAAAAACCAGGCGCAAACGGAAGCGGAAAATCAAACAGCATCAAAATCATTGCCACTGCGGAAAACATACCTATCATGGCAATCTTCCTCACATTGAAAATCGGCTCCTTTTTCCCGTTTTTCTTCTGCGCGGCCTTTTCCAGCAAAACTGCCACCACAAAGAGCGCCGCAATGATTGCCAGAAAGCCCAGCACATACAACAGATTTTCTCCTACCTTTTGAAATAGATCGTTCATACTTTTTCCTCCAATTTTCTTTTTTATCCGGGCTGTCAGCTCCGGATTCTTGCAGGAAAATTCTTCTCACGCAAAAAACACCCCGCAGCCATCCGGCTCGGGGCATACTTCACGCACGGTTTTCGGCCTTGAAGGCCGATCCTTTTCTTCTTTCATCCAGACTATACTGTTGGTTCCGGACTTTCACCGAATCAGCCATGACGAGAATATCATTAACGTCAGCCTCTGCTGCCGTTCCCAGCCATGGGTCGCGGACTATACCGCCAGTAGGGAATCTCACCCTGCCCCGAAGAATTTACCTTTATGTATCTTGGTTATTATAATACGGGGTTGAGAGAAAATCAAGTATTTTTTGTGTATTGCTGATATTTCAAACACCCGTTGCTTTATCTGTCTTTTGATTGATATGTGTATTCTTTTTAGTTATCTCTTCATGGGCTTCCTTAATTCCGTTTTTGACCGCCCATTTAATGACAAAATATAAGACAATCAACACAATAATTGCCGTTCCTGCGCTTATTCCCAATTCCCTCCAGATATCCGTTATTCTTTCACTTATCTCAAATTCTTTCCATAAATCCATTTTTCTCTCCTCCTGAATATGCTTTGTTTTTCTACGTTTTATTTTTTTCTTTCAAATGCCGATTATGGTGCGGCCAACATATAAGCGTTAAAAAGGCTCACAGATAACGTCTTTCAATCAACAAGCCCTTCTTTCAAAATACTTTTAAATACTTTTGAAACCATCCTGTCTATTTCTTCAGTGGTAAATACACACATATTTGTCGCACAAAGCACTGCAATGCCATGTGTGTAAATCCATAAGTGGCGGTACAACTGTTCCGCCTGATGCTCTGACAAATGATATTCGTTTTGAACGGACAATAAAATGTCTCTATAATTGTCGTCTATCGCTGGCATTATGCTGACAACCGGAGACTTTTGTTTTTGCTCCGACATAAAAAGCAGTTGAAATAATTTAGGTTCTTGAATAGCAAAAAGGATGTATTGTGTGCCCACTCCCTTAAACGCAAGTTCCTGTGCCAACCCTTTTTGGACGTATTCGTCATATAGCGCCTTTGCCGACTTTTTAACTTCCTCCTGTACTTCCTCCATGCTTTGAAATACTGTAAATACAGGTCTTGCAGAGCTCCCAAGTCTTGTGCCCAGCGCTCTTGCCGTCAGCGCCTCCATTCCGCTTTCTCTTACGAGATTCAGTCCCATTTGTATCACCTGATCCCGGGTAAATTTTGCTTTCGGCGGCATATAATCTCCTCTCTGTTTTGAATTTTATGTTTTGCAACACATGTATTAAAACATCTGATGTAATTATATGCAAATAAAATAAATATGTCAATAGCATTAAAACAAAAGTCACAAAAAATTCTTTCCGGTAAACTATCCTCTTTCCTCCCTCCATGCCGCAATCTGTGAAACTAATTCCTCCATATTAATTTTTGAAAAATCTGTCGTATCAACTTTAATCTGTCTGCCATCAACCAGAAAGGCATCGTATCCTCTTTTTTCTATACTATGAGCAAAACTTTCATAAGAAATTGTTTTTGCCTTTGAGTTTTTGGGGTGATTCTCTTTCTTTTCCGGATAACAGTCATTCACAACATGACCTCTGTGTCTGTCAGGACTGCTTTCCCTTTTCAAAAAACGCTGATAGATCACTTTGTAATCACCTGTTAATGTAATGGTCAATGCAGAATATTCATATTCTTCCGAAAGATTTTTCATTCTCTGTGTCTCCGAATATTCAAAATTATTCTCTAAGATAAAAGGTTGTCCTGCCTTCATAAGCTGACCCGCGACATAATACATAATGTCCATACTGGTAATCCCCAAATTTACTTTTTCTGCTCTCGACTGAAAACCAACATGATCAAACAGCAATTCTTTTATGGCATCCTTTGAAATAACAGGCAGTTTCAACCTTTCTGACAGGACTTTCGCCATGGTACTTTTCCCTGCTGCCGGACTGCCTGTCACCAATATACAATACATTTTTCATCCCCCCTTCAAATTAACTGTTTCTATAGCCACTCCAAGTTCCCTTACCTGTATCAGAAAATCCTCAGATACATTATCATCCGTAATCAGTAAATCATAATCTTTTACCTGACATACAGAATGGATAGAATTTTTTCCGATCTTCTTAGACGGGTATAGCCCAATATTCATCCCGCTGTTCTTCATAACAGCTTTTCCAAATTCCACACCGGCGGGATCATGAATGGAGGCTCCAAAGTCAAAAGACAATGCTGCGTGTGACAAAAACGCTTTATCCATGCGGATATTTTTTACCATTTGAATGGTATAAAAATCATGACAGTGACCACGATGGGACATTTCTCCGCCCAATAATATAACGGATATATTTATTTTTTTCCGCAGCACCTCTGCAATGGTAACGGAATTTGTCAATACGGTGATTGTTACATCTTCCGGCAGATTTTCAGCCAAATAATATCCAACCAAAGATGTGGTAATATAAATAACATCCTTGTTTTGAATATATTTGATAGCTTTTTTTGCAACTGCCAGATAATCCGTCTGTATTTCTTTTATATCTATTGGATTATATGTCGGCGCGGGATATATTTCTTTTGGATGAACTGCAATGGCACCGCCATGTGTTCTCTGCAGCAATCCTTTACTTTCCAATACTTTTAAGTCCCGCCTTGCACAATCTGCCGAAATTTGATAACATTCCTGAATTTCTGATACCAGGATTCGTCCTGTTTGGTTTATCTTACTAATAATATCCTTCTGTCGTTCTTCCATAAACATAATAAATACCTCTATTTCGCATTTCTATTTATTTTCACTTGTTTATATTTGATTATACTTGTTTGTTCCTAAATGTGCAAGTCTTATTAACAAAAATCACCCCACCATTCCGAACATAACGCTATACGTTCTTATGCCTAATGCTAAAAATTATTGTTGGCAGACCAAAAATGATGATACTCCACACCTCAAAAATACTTGCGTGCGCACACATATTATATTATAATACTTTTGAATAAAATCTGTCATTCGCCCGGCATTTTACAGGATGCATTGATGGATATATTTTATGTTCATCCGAGCAATATTGTACGGACAGTTGCTGCATTGGAAAAGCAGGGAATGCTTACACGTTCCCCGCATGATAAGGATAAGCGGACGTGTAAGCCGTATCCTACGGAACGTGAGTTGTCTGTAATTGACAAGGTACAGACGATATGAGAAAAGACAGCGGCTCTTGTCGGTTCGCTCTATAACATTGTGGATCAGATTTTTATTGGTCAGGGAGTAGGGTATCTGGGAAACGCCGCAACTAATGTTTCCTACCCATTCTCTACCATTTGTCTTGCAATTTCGTTGCTGGTTGGAATTGGCAGCGCTTCCCGTGTTTCACTTTATCTCGGAAATAAAAAGCCGGAATCAGCCGCCAAAGCAGCTGGAAATGGTATTGTCCTAATGGTGATTTTAGGGTTTGCCTACTTAATGGCAGGCGAAATCCTGCTAACCCAGCTTTTGAAATTGTTCGGAGCAACTACAGAAGTGTTCCCATATGCACAGCAGTATTCCAGTATCACTTTAACTGGAATGCCATTTCTCATTGTAACGAATGGCATGAGTAATTTGATTCGGGCAGATGGAAGTCCAAAGTACTCTATGACTTGCATGGTTGCAGGAGCTATTGTCAATACCATTCTTGACCCAATTTTTATTTTTATCTTCCAATGGGGCATTTGGGGAGCGGCTTTAGCAACGGTTCTGGGGCAAATTATTTCATTTATCCTTGCAATACGTTATTTATGGCATTTCAAAACCATCCATTTTGAAAAAAACAGTTTTCAGTTAAACCTCAAAGAGAGTTTGAAAACTTGTGGCATGGGAATCAGCAGCAGCTCAAACCAAATTGCAATCACCCTTGTGCAAATCGTCCTATACAATTCGTTGACTTATTATGGGGCGCAAACGGTATATGGGACGGATATTCCTTTAGCTGCCTGCGGAATCGTCATGAAAACAAATGCTATCGTCCTTGCGATTGTTGTTGGAATATCGCAGGGAGTCCAGCCGATTATAGGCTTTAACTATGGCGCAAAACAATACCCCCGTGTACGGGAAGCATATCTGCTTGCAGTAAAATGGAATCTAATCATTTCTGCAATCGGTTTTTTCCTGTTTCAATGCTTCCCCAAATTTATCATTTCTCTGTTTGGAGATGGTAATGAACTGTATTTTGAGTTTTCAGTTTTATTCATGCGCATATATCTTTTCATGGTGTTGGTAAACGGTGTGCAGTTGCTTTCATCCAGCTTTTTTACAGCTATCGGGAAAGCGATAAAAGGAGCTTTATTGGCATTGACAAGGCAAGTTTTTTTCCTAATCCCACTTATTCTGTTACTCCCACTCCGTCTCGGAATCACGGGGGTATTGCTTGCGGGACCTGTAGCTGATTTTTCAGCGTTTGTGCTATCTGTTGTGCTAGTGGGTATGGAATTAAGAAAACAAAAAAATGCCGCACAAATCACCCCTATATGAAGTCATTGCCGCAGCCCTGGCATGTGCGGGAGCCAATGTAAGGATGCGGCAATCCGGCCGCCAGGCTCTGCTGAGAGGGCTGAACTTGGCTATACGGACGAGCGTCTCCGGCTGCGGCAAAAGCTTATTATGGATTAAATTATTCAAGCTCTTACTGTGATAGAGGCGGTTCTTCTTAGAATTGTTATGCCGTTTCGATGTTGGTTCAAAAATGTTTATTGGAGGGTGGCTATGAAAATGAGTGAAATCCCAGAGAAGTTTCTGAAAATGCTGAAGTATGCCGAAAGGATTCTGGAAACCGACGGAAGTTCTCCAATGGCTGTCGTCGTAACC
Organism: uncultured Acetatifactor sp.; assembly: GCA_910578185.1. Classification (GTDB taxonomy): domain Bacteria; phylum Bacillota; class Clostridia; order Lachnospirales; family Lachnospiraceae; genus Acetatifactor. Next base: position 30,618 of record CAJTPN010000020.1, on the reverse strand, counting down.
ACACAGAAGGGTGATGTTATGGGATTTGCCAGGAAAACCAGGGTAATCTGCGGCCTGTGCAAATGGAGAAGCGGAAAGCTAGACGTTCCGTCAGCCAACCTCCGAAAGGGGCTTGAAGAACTCAATAAGGCCAATCTGGAAGCAGAATTCCTGCTTCAGGGAGACGGATGTTTTCAGCTAAGAAACATAGGAGCGATGCGTCCCCTAAAGGTATGCGTCAGGGACTAAGTACTGCGGCCTCTCTGAAATATCCCCCTTTTCGAAGGAAAGGAAAGAAACGGTCACCTTCTTGAAAAATTACTCTAAAGTTTCTCTCCTTTTGTCAACACAGCAGACCGCCTCAAATGGGAGGAACAGGTTCTTACCCAAGATTGGATAAGAACCTGCCCGGACATATTGGGGCGGCTGTTTATCATTCCAGTTTCTCTTATCCTATTTGACAGGCAGATAATAGAAGCTTGGTTTGCTTTCAAACCATCCTCCGCCGCTGCTATACCACATTAACTTTCCGTTGATAACAACAGGATGACAGTCTGAAATGCAAGCATCCATCTCCTGAATTTCACCTAATTGATTACCCTCTCCGTCGAAATATGCTATCTTTACTTTACCTTTGCTGTCATCTTCCCATATGTTATCCATCCGATCATCCCACTCCGTATAATGATAAGCTAACTTACCCTCTCCTTCCCCCGCCGAAATCGTATATTCTTCTTTTACTTTTTCTTCCCACAAAACCGCATATCTGTCTTTGGAAATTTCAACCAACTGCGGCGTGGAGGCACTGTAGTCCCCGCCTTCCGGAAAATCTGTCAACTGTTTCAGCAAAACGTCTTCCTTCGGAAAATGCTCCTTGGGCACAACTGCCAGAAAAATATTACGGACCATATTTTGTCGCCAATTCTGATCCTGTGCTACCATATTGCCGGCAATCAGATAACTGGTATCGGATACTTCAAAGCCGCCTACCGTTGCGCCTGTAGCATTATCGCCTATTTCACCCTGGAAGGATATCACATTCAGGCTTTCGTAAGGTGATGAACCATAGGTAATGTTGCCAAATTTACCTGCGTCCGCAGAATCCCGGAATCGGCCCAGCACAATGGCCCGGGGATATGCATCTCCGTGGTTTAACGTCAGAACCCGGTCTTGATCCACTTGGATAAACTGGTTGAAAGAATGGCTCACATAGCCTGTGCTGATATTAAAAACCACGGTCCGGGAATCCGTAATTTCCATCTTGTCTTTATCAACGGCAATATGTACATTCGCCTGATGATTGTATCCGTCATCAGATGTATACATTTCATGTCCCGTAATGACATACAGGATATGGTCTGTTTCCGCCATCCTTACGCTGGAAGCATCAAAAGGTACCGTCGTATTTGCCCCATAAAGGCTTGCGGCCCCCAAACGTTCCCATTCCTTGCTGTATTTCACAATACGGAATACTTCCGCCCCGTCATCTTCCCCATCATTCTTCTCACCAAACACAAAGTAATTCCCGTCATTGCCCGCATAAAACCCGCCCCAAATACTTAACTCTATTGGAAGCTCAAACTGATCAACCAGAAAATGATCCTTATTGTATTCTTCCACGATCAATCTTTTCTTATCTTCAGGATTATCCAAATCAATTATCGTTTGACGGATGTACTCAACTCGATAAAAGCCCCCGTCTTTTCCCTCACACAGATAGGAAGTCACAGGACTCGAATAGGCTTGGTAGTCCTGCCAATGTTTATTACGGCTGGGCGCACTATCCATCTCTTTTTGTTCGATTAATATGCCGGAATCCCCGTCAAATTCACAAAGCGTCCCATCGATCAGCGCCTGCCCCTTGGCCATGGTTCCATAGACAGGGTCAAAATAGTAGGTGCCATTTTCATTGGTGTTCCATCCCTTGACCATGTGGCCGCTCTCATCGTAGCGGACCCATTTGCCATAACGTTCACCGTCCTCCCCCGCATGATCGCCCCATTGTCCTGCAATGGATTCCTGATAAACATCCTTTGATACTGCCTTCGCTCCCTGCTGCACATTGTCCAGCCAGTACCACGCGTCGCTCTCCGGGTCATAGATTTCCTTCCCACGGTAGGAGGGATCTCTGGGATCGTAGCCCTGACGCACGCCTCCCTCATACCAGTACTGCACTCCCTCCTCAAAGGCCCAGCTTCCGTTTTCTCCGCCCACAGGCCCTCCTGTCATAATGCCTGTGTTCTCGTCAAAATGATACTGGCTTCCGTCTATGGTAACGGTTCCCTTCGCCATGGTGCCGTAGGTTGGGTCAAAGTAGCTGGTTCCGTTCTCGTTTGTGCTCCAGCCCTTCACCATATGGCCTTCCCCGTCATAGCGCACCCATTTCCCGGTTCCATCCCCTTCTTCTGACCAGAGCCCTGCCTCCGATTCCTGATACACATCCTTTGACACTGCCTTTGCGCCCTGCTGTACATTATCCAGCCAGTACCATGCATCGCTGACAGGATCATAGATTTCCTTTCCACGATAGGAGGGGTCGTCCGGACGGTAGCCCTGGCGCACGCCGTTTTCATACCAGTACTCCCGTCCCTCCTCATCCTTTCTCCACTCCAAAGCTGCAGTCCCTTCCTGTCCCTCCGCCTGTACACGCACATCGTTCCCGTCACATACCGCCAGACACAGCACCGCACATCCCAGAAGCCTGACTGCCCGCCGCCATACCTCTCCCAGGCTCAGCCCCTCTCGGCTCTGCCAGGGGCTGATCATCCTTGCCGCCTTTCTTCCTTCCATTTCTCTTCTTCCTCCTTCAGTTTTTGTTTCATGCTCTGCATTTTACGCTTTACCTCCCGGTTTCCAACGCCAAATTCCACTGCGTTGTCCAGAGCCTAAACTTCCTTTATTATATCACCCCCCCCATTTTGTCAATACCGATCTGCCGATTATATCGGCTCTGCGGCAGGAACTCCACCACGTTAAGGTTATAGTCGCCTACACCATAATCGCACTTATTCAGCACAGAGCGCGATGCAAAGATGACATTCAAGCCTGCCAAACAGTTTATACAGCAATTTGACAGGCTCTTTTTTGAAAAAAGTGTTCATTTGTAAGCAGGCAATCCAAACTGTGAAATTACCGCCACCATTCCGGTGGAATTGTCTCCCACTCCATAAGACAGTTGCGTTCATGGGACAGCACACGGCATGTAACCTCAAAAAGCTTTTCTGCTTCACAGAGAATACATTCCGCATCGCCAAGAGAAACTTTTCTGGCCGCTTTTGTCTCATAAAACCCTTCCCCAAGCTTGTCAAAGCTTTCGGAGATATGTGCGGTGTGGGGATTAAAATGTCGGTATACAGATACCGGCTTTAATGTTCCGTCAGGCATCCTGATCTGAAAGCTGACCGGCGCAGGGGTAAAACGCTCCGGCACCTCCATTACCTCTTCAATACTGTGTATGTAAGTATTGCGGATATGAGTAACGCCCGCCAGTAAAATTTTGGCGTGAATATTCCGCAGCCTGTCCCAACAGCCGCCCGGCGCACAGGGTGTGGCACAATTTTCCTCCCCGCGGACATATTCCGCTGCCAAGGTACCAAAGGCAGCAATACTATGGGTGGGATGAAGAGAGCGAACCACTCCGGGACGCTTCAGGAATAAGTTAGGGATAATGCCCACACATGCCGGTTCCACCGCCGGATCGAAACAGGAGTATTCTTCGCTCATCTGCGCCCAGGTATGGGCAGGCGTCATAAAAAGACCATCCTTTAGATAATCCAGAAAAGCATCAATCACCGTATCCGCGCCCCCTGCCACGTCCCCAATGGCTCTCATGGACGAATGAAGCATTACCCTGTCGGCAGGATTTAATCCCATATTCTTTAATTGTGCCGTCAGATCCTGTTTTGTATACATTTCCCACCTCTCTGTTAAAATGAATTCTCTGCCTCTCTTGATACGTCTTATGCAATAATGTAGGGATCAAAAGGTATTTTCCGGTCTTATGCAATCTGGTTAACAACACATTTTTGGCAGAGCGGATACTCCTCAAGGAATCCTTTTACTGCCGCCAGCATTTCTTCGTAGGATACTCCGTAAAAATACAATGCCGTGTCTTTCGGGCCGCTCCAGTAGCTGTCCATGCGCCCGATACCCTCCAACAGCGTATTCAGCTGTTCCACCACGTAATTAATATCACAGTTTTCATACACTTCGTCAGAAAGATCCGTTCCGTTTATGTACAACGCCATTCCTTCCAACTCTCCCACGGCCAAAGTCATGTCTCCCGCCGTCAGCTCGGAACCTTTGGGAATGCCAAAATCATTGACGATTTTCGCAATCTCCTCAATCGTTTCTCTATTTCCGTCCCTCACTTCCAACTCAATATCACAGCTCTCAACCTCACCGGAAGGAAGCTGAAGTGTACCTCCGCCGCTTACGCAGCCCAATCCTTTTGAATCCAGCACATCCTCCAACGCATCCTCCAACCCATGACGATGCATCGGTTGAAACCGGGCATTCAGCTTTAAATTCACATAGTAAGAATATTCCGTCTCCCTTTCCCTTGTTTTGACGGCATTTGTACGGTTTATATTAATCACATGCCCGTATTGTTCCAGCTTCTCCATCAAAGCATCCGCACCGTTTTCACACTTAAATTCCATTTCCTCGCGATAAATGGGAATCAACTGATAAAAGTTTACCACATCCCCCTTGGGCAGTTCACAGACATCGGCGTCTTCCCCGTACATCTCCTGATCCGTCAGCATAACGCCGCAAAACCTGGTATTTTCCGCGTAAAACTCATCATCGTTTAACGCGATGGTATGTCCCCAGCCCACCCAGGTATCCTGTTCACCCGGAAGCCGCGCTATCATTTTGAGCAGACGCAAGGGCCAATACCACTTCTCATCCTGCATTGACTCCTGATCCAGTTTCCAATCCGAGGGCAACGTGATCAGCAATTCAGCCCTCTTCAACCCTGCGGGGTTAATACCATGCTCAGCAAGATCCTCTGGAACATTCATTGCGTGAGCCCCCATCCCCATGGTGACCAGGGTTATATAATCCCTGTCCTTTGCAGGCGGTATCAGGCAGATGTCCACATGAATATCCGGCGAAACAAGCTCGTGCATCACAGTCTCAAACGCCCCGTAATATTGAGTAATATGCCGCTCCACCGCATCTAATTCATCTTCTTCATACAATTCCGGTTCCACGTAGTCTCCGGCAATATATTTCTCACATTCCCTGATATATTCTCTTGCCTGCATATCTTCCGGATCCAGCTTTGCAGCTTTCTGAAAACAAATCAGGGCCTCCTCTTCCTGGTCCAGATAAAACAGTGCATATCCCATCTGAAACTGCCACTGAGGGTCATCTTCTCCCTCCTCAGCTACCGTGCTCAACAGTTCCACCACCTTTTCCAGCGATGCCGTACCCGTCTCATCATCAGCCAAGCTGTTGTACGCTAAGGCAAGAATCATCGTCAAATCATAATCCTTCTCCTCCTGCGGAATGGCCTCTATGCTGTCTATTATCTTCTGATACTCCTCCGCTTCCTCCCACAATTCAATTTGTTCCATCAATGCCATAAGTTTCTTCTCGTCCATTTTTTCTCCTTATCAAATCTTTCCAATTCATCGGCCCAAAAGCACCGTCCCACCACTGATAAGAATATTATATTGTGAAATTAAAATATTGGCAACTTTAAAATTATTAATTTCATGTGCAAACACACTGCTTTCACTCAACATAATATTTTGCCTGGGCATTCCACATCCTTGCGTACTGCCCCTCCTTTGCCAGAAGTTCCTCATGGCTTCCCCGCTCTACGATCTGCCCTCTGTCAAACACCATAATATCATCGCAAAACCGACAACTGCTCATCCTGTGAGAGATATAGATGCTGGTCTTATCCTTTACCATTTCATGAAAACCTGCATAAATCTGGGCCTCGCTGATGGGATCTAACGCTGCGGTGGGCTCATCCAGCACCACCACAGGCGCATTTTTATACAATGCTCTCGCCAACGCCAGTTTTTGTGCTTCACCCCCGCTGATATCCACACCGCCCTCCTTATTCTTGAACAAAATGGTATCAGTCCCCTTGGGCAAATTCCTTACAAACTCCGCAGCCCCTGCCTTCTCCAGACAATCCCAGAGCTTCTCGTCATCCCGCTCATATCCTGCCGCAAGATTACACCAGATTGGGAATGCAAAAAGTTTAAAATCCTGAAATACCACTCCAAACAGTTCCCTGTATTCCTCTTCCTTATATTTTCTGATATCAATACCATTCAGGGTAATCATACCTTCGGTGGGTTCATACAGCCTGCAGAGCAGCTTGATAAAGGTGGTCTTGCCCGCACCGTTTTGCCCCACAAGAGCCAATTTGTTTTTCATGGTCAAAGTACAATTCACATGCTTCAGTATCATTTCCGTTCCGCCCGGATACCGAAAGCTCACATCATGAAACGCAATCTCATACTCCCCGTCCAGGCGCTTTTCCACCGGAATAGTACCTGCCCAATGGGTATTCTCTGTTTTCATAAAATCCAGAAAGTCTCTCATATACACACAATTCTTGTATATTTCCGCCTTTGTCATGGCAAGACTCTGACATCCTCCGGCCAGTTTTGTCATCGCCCCCACATACTGCGTAAACCCGCCTATGGTGACGGCACCCGTCAGCACTTTCAGCGCCACAAACAAATAAGTACCGATCATCATAAATCCGTTGACTGTATCTTTAAAAAGATTCTGACAATTCCCTACCTCGAACATCTTTTCGTAAAAAGCCGTGGACTCTCTGTTAAACTTTCTGAAATTATCCAGAAGCATTTTCTTCATATCGTAGATGCGTATCACCTTTCCTGCCTCATAGTTTTCTATTACCTGCGACATCAGATACCCCAACTTTAATTCCATATCCGTATGGTTGTTAAATATTTCTTGATTTTCCCGTTCATATTTTCGATTTCCCCTGTTATAAAAGAAAAGCACCACGCCAAAAAATATCGCCGCCAGCACTGCGGAAACCGCAGGGTGCGCCACATAGCCAAGGATCCCGCCGGTCTGGGGTTTTGCAAAACACAGGGCTGCTGTCATCCCTAACGACATTCCTATGGTAATCAGGCTCTCCAACATTTCCCTGTAAACGTCGATCACAGTTTTCAGCCCGCCATACATCATGGATGTCCGCTCGGAATGAAAAATCTTTTCCGCCACATGTGGCTGTTCCATGGTCTCATAATCTAAGGAAATCGCCTTTTCCCGCATCATCACATAAAATCCTATCATGAAACGGTCAGAAGATTTCTTATACAAACCCGCCAGCACCGTTTCCGCAATACCGCAGAACAATGCCGCGCAAACCACCAGCGCCCCGTATAAGAGCGACCTCCTCAGTTCTCCCCCCAGCAGACTGTCAATGAGCCTGGCAGTCAAAAATAATCTCAGATAAACATCTGCCACCCGCAAAACGGCATGTATTATCCGCAAAGGAATCGCAGAGGAATCTATCTTATGAGCCAATTTAATCAATTCAAGCCCTATTTTGTGGATGCCAAAGGCACCACTGCATCCTTTTGTCATCTTCTTCATGTCAATTACCTCTCCGTATTGATTCCTCAGCACACTTTTTAGCATCCGCACCACCCGATTCATAGTATTGCGCCTGGGTGTGGAACATCATCGCATAAGCTCCCTGCTTTCCCATCAGCTCCTGATGACTGCCCTCCTCCTTAATCCTGCCCTCTTCCATAAATAAAATATGGTCGCAAAACTTGGTGGAACTGAGCCTGTGAGAAATAAAAATACTGGTTTTCTCCCTGGTCATCCCATAATATTTCTCATACAAGCTGCTCTCTGCAATGGGATCTAAAGCCGCCGTGGGTTCATCTAAAATCAATACCGGGGCATCCTTGTATAACGCCCGGGCCAACATTAATTTTTGCAGCTCACCGCCGGACAGCGTCACACCGGAAGCATCCATTTCCTTGTTCATATAAGTACATTCCTTTTTCTCAAGCTCCTGAACCTTATCCCACAGTCCTGCCTTTTGCAGGCTGAAATTCAGCCGGTCTTTGTCTCCTGATCTCAATTCCTTACAGGATACGTTTCCCTCCAGGCTGAATGAAAAGGCAAATACCTCCTGAAATACTACTCCGAATTCCTTTCGATATTCCAGATCGGACAATTCCGTAATGTCCTTTCCGTCCAGGTAGATTCTGCCTGAGGATGGTCTGTATAGACCGCAGATCAACTTAATTAACGTAGATTTTCCAGCCCCGTTCATCCCAACCAGCGCTATTTTTTCTCCGGGCGCAATGGTAAGGGACATATCATGGATCGTATCATTTTCGTTTCCCTCGTAACGAAAAGACACATGCTCCAAACGGATTTCGTGTGGCTGCCCCGGCCTTTCCACCGGATCTGCGCCGCCCCCAACTTCCCCAGCAAATTCCAGAAAATCCCGATATAAGTCCATATTTCTGTTGTTTTTCAACATCCTGGAAAACGTATTCATCAGTGGATTCATCCAACCGCCAAATCCTGAAATAATACCTATATAGAGCAAAAACACACTGAGCGTTATACTCCCCTGTGCCACCTGATAAATCAGATATCCGTACACCAGAATATCCCTCCCAAAGGCAATCCCCTTTTCTATGACGGCAGCAATCCCCCTGTTACACCACCACCACTTACTGCCCAAATGAATAAATTCCTTCCTGATCTGCTGGAATTCTCTGGAAAACCAGTTCCACATGTGATACATGCGGATGTCCTTGCCATTAGCCGGCGTCAGCGCCTCCGTTCCCAGATAATTTCCCTCCCACCATGCCTTTTCATATTTATCATCATAGGTCACGGAACGTTTATTGGATATATAGTAAATTACCCACATTATGCACGAAGATAAAATCAAAAGTAATAATATCCAGATATTCTGTCTGCCGATTACCAGGGAATAAAGAATTACTCCCAAAAGATTGACAATACATTCCTCCAGGCTTTTTACAAATTCCTCTATTCCTTCCTGATTTCCCATGTAGAGATTTCTGTGGGCAGCTTTGAGTTTCTTTTGTCCTCTCTCGCTTTCGATTCTCTCATAATCAGCCTCCATGCATGCCTTAGCAAACTGGGGGCCAAGCCCCACCCGAAGACGAAACTGCAGACAATGGCTGCGCCCGCTCAGATATCCTTTGGCCGCCTGGAGCCCCTGCAGCAAAGCCACATACGCCGCAAGCACCAGCAATATCACCCCCGGTTCCCAGCCGCTTCCCAACAGATATACCACCGCCCCCGGCAGTGCTATGGCAAGAAATGGCTGGATAACGGAAATTACTATTGCCACTCCCGTAATTGCAAAATAATTCGCCCCCTGTAATTCCAACATCCATCCATAAGCCACACGATAGTTATCCCAAATGGAATAGCGTCGGTAATCTCCCGCTTTCTCTTTTCCCTTTTCCTCACCCTTGCCTTTTCTCATAATCTTCCCTCCATGTGTGCTTCATACGATAATGTGCAGACATCCCTCTTTCCACAAATCCTTCCGCTTCCTGCTTAGAATGTGCTCCTATTGAACTGTAAAACAAATAGATTTTAATCTTTTATTCTATAATATTGAATATCCTCACAACAGGATACCCTTCAAGCAAAGACTATAATAAAAATCCCCACATTGGGGGATTTTTGCACGAATTGTATTATTCTAAGCGTGAAATGAAACAATTTGATTTGCGGCTGATAAAGCAGAACCGTTTATCAGCCACGGCCTAAAGCGGGAGCGTCACCTCCGCCGCAAAAATCCCCGGCTCATTGGCAAGATTCAGATAGCCGTCATATTTATCCACCAATACCTTCACACGTTTCATTCCAAGCCCATGATTGCCCCGCTTCCGGGAAATATAGTTGCGTTCATCAAAATCCAACTCTTCCTTGGCGGAATTTTGAATCGACAAATACAGCTGCTGGCCGTTTGCCACCATATATATCCGAAGGAACCGACATCCTTCGGATATCTTCTCACATGTCTCCAGGGCATTGTCCAGCAAGTTTCCCAAAAGCACACATAAGTCCACATCCTCAACGGAAATTTTTTCCGGCAGCACTACCTTGCAGTTTACTCTGATCATTCTTTGTTCCGCCAGCGTCAGCTTACTGTTTAAAATTGCATCCGCCATCAAATTGCCCGATTTCACATAGGTGTCCACTTTGTTCAAGTTCTGTTCCAATGCGTCCAGATATAACCTGGTTTCCTCCAACTGTCCAGCTGCCAGCTGTGCCTTGATGGCCTGCAAATGATTGTGATAGTCATGACGCCAGCTGCGCATATTTAAATAGATTTCTCTGACCTCCTCATACTGCCGGCTTAGGATTTCCCGTTGAAAATGCTCTGTTCGTGTCTCAAATCCACGATGGTAGGAAAACAAGGTACCCTCCAGGGAAAAGAAAAGCAGCAATTCCACCAGGATTCCTGCCAAAACCCCCATACTTTCTCCTCCAAAGCCCCATAAAAGAAAATCAAGAGAAAGATACAGAATCACATTCAGGAAACTCTGCCAAATTTGCAGATAACCTCTTTCATATCCCAGCAGCAGTAGTAAAATCACCATTATAACACTGTTCCAAAAAACCATCAGGGGCAATGAAACAATCATGGCGCCAAACAAAAACGCCACTCCCGGAACCAGTATTTTCCACCACTGCCGCCCAAAAGGTTTCGCATCATAGAACAGCACATAGAGCAAGAATACCAAAAGCGTAACGAACCATCCTGCAAGCCGATACCCTGGCCCGCCCCAGCAGGGAAAAAAGGAATACGTCTGCACGGACAAAACGGCTGTCAGTGTAATGACCCACACCATAATCCTTTTTCCAACGCCCTGTTCCAATTCGCTGATCTGTCCCGTATAATAATGATACAGCGAAAGCCATATCAGCTGAATCACCACTTCAAACATGCGACTTTACCTCTCGCTTCCAATAACTTCACACCCATCCTTCAATCCCCTTCTTCTATTTCGCTTCCCGCAAGCGGGAACTTGTCCCGCTCTCAAAAATACCGTCGAAAATGCTCCATATATGCCCTGTTCAAAGCCTCCCATTTACCGCGTGCAATGGGAACCAAAGTCCCCCCTTCCATCTGCACATCCTTTTTCGTAATCCTCTCCACATAACTCAAATTAATATAATACGATCTGTGAGGTTTGAAAAATGACTCTGATTTAGCCTGAAGCCCCTGTTCCAACTGCTGCAGAGTTATCTTGGCCACTATGCAGGTGCCGTCCCGTTTCCTGAGAATCGTATCATGGCCGTTGCCCTCCAGAAAAACCATATCTGACACATATACCCGCTCCACTTCCCCGGCGGAGACAGGTACCAAAAGCGCCGCTCTGTTTCTGGCCCGCTGCCCCCCACGGCGCAGCGCCATGGACAGACGCTCCCTGTCCACAGGTTTCACCAGATAGGATACCGCCTCCAAATCATAACCTTCCAGAGCATAGTCCGGATTTCCCGTTACAAATATGATCCCGATATGCTCCCCGCTTCTGTGAAGCATCTTGGCCAACTCCATCCCACTCATACCGGGCATTTCAATATCCAAAAGCAATATCTCAATATTCTTTTTCTCCTCCCAGGCAAACCAAAAGGCTTCCGCCGTGGCAAACAGTTCCACACTGCACGCCTCATGCTCTTCCTTTGCCCAGCTCTCCACTTCACGCCGCAGATCTTCCAGCAAAATCCTATCGTCATCACAAATTGCTATATGTAGCATTTTTCCTCCGAAAAAGCAAATTCAGTCTTTATAATAATTCATCATATACTCGTAAATATTTCTGGTTTGTTCTTCATCTCCCCAAGACAGGGGATCGTCAGCATAACACAGTATAAAAAACGGTTCTTTGACTTGCAGCTTCCCCGGCAGGTTCTTCCACAGGCGATACATTTTACCTGCAAAGCTTTTGATATCGGGTTGCTTTTCGTAACACGCCCTTATCTTCTCCATCAAAATGCTGCCGAACAGATCACAGTCCAAATTATTGAAATCCACATGTGTTCTTATATAAATAACAGCCCTCTTTATATTTGTTTCCCATTCCAAAAAAAGTAAATCGTCGCTGTTGGGATTCTCCAGAAACAATTCGTCCAGCCTTTTCAAATAATCATCTTCATCCACTATTTCTTCCTCCAGCAAAAGCGCAAATGCCAATAGCTCTTCCATGATTTGAATACCTCTTCCTTTACAGCCTTTCTCCCTACCATTTTACATTACTATATGCACTTGTGCAATTATTAAAAATTGATCGGAAAGGGTTGACGCCGATAAAAGCAGGGAAATGAATTTATCGTTCATCCCCCTGCTTTCCAAAGCTGATTATTCAGCCTCTTTTCCATCTGCCTTAAACCACATGAAACATTTTTAAAACCCAATATCCGATCCCCAGCACCCAACTGGTAAAGATTCCATACAGAATTACCGGCCCTGCAATGGTGAATATTTTACAGCCGATGCCGAAAACCTGTCCTTCCGTCTTATATTCTATTGCAGGCGCCGCCACACTGTTAGCAAACCCTGTGATCGGTACCAGCGCTCCTGCGCCTCCCCATTTTACGATCTTAGGATAGATACCAATACCGGTGAGTAAAACTGATAATAATACCAGAAGCAAGGAACACCAGCTTCCTGCGTCCTGCTTATCCAGTCCCAGGCCGCCCGCATAATTTAAGATAAACTGTCCGATACAGCAAATCAATCCGCCCGTAATAAATGCTTTCAGCATCTGAAGCCACAGATTATGGGTGGGCGTCACCCCTTTGACATATTGTTCATACTCCTTTTGCTGCTGTTTTTTTTCACTGCCAGCCTCTTCCATTTCGCCTACCTCCTTTTGAAAAAAAAGCCAAAATCATATTCGCTCTTTCTTCCATTATGCCGCAGAGGCAGAAATTTTATGCGTTGCTTCTACCCAACACTTCGATTATTTTCTCTCGGTACTCCGTGTAATGAGGCATACCTCCGCCCAATCCGCCCAGTTTTGGAAACATAAGTTTGAAATATGTTCCATTCTTCATGGTAAGAAAACATTTGACAGACCCCATCCATCCCTTTTTCACTTCGCAACGCTTAATATCCGTCAGAGGAAAGCATGTTCCCATATCGGTAAAGTGTATTTCTGAAGTAATCTCCTGTATATCCGCCCCATTCACCTCCGGAGCGTCGTCAAATTCATAATAATAGCTGTTCCTCTCACATTCGGCAATCACCAGGAAGGTCTGTGTGATTCCGACATAAACGTCATACATGGCGTATTTCTTCTTATTGAGTGCGATTACGCCTCCGTTTTCATCCGGAACCAGTCCGCTTTCCGTGCGAACGCATTTCCCAAATATCCCCGTCACATTTGTTTCTTTTGATACTGCATGTATGCCCGCCAACAGTGTTTCCCCATCGGGTATGTATGCATCCAAAACTTGCCTCATATTTTTTTCATCAAAGACTTCAGACATATCACCCTCTCCTTTTCCATGATTTGATTAAGTTTTCCATTATGACCGACTGCCTTCTGCCTTCCAAGGTCCAAACAGTTCAAAAAGACTACCTGTTCTCCCGGCGCACTACCACCAGCGCTATCACCAACGCCATAACCGCCACCAGCATATTGCTCACCATCATCGTAATCCCAACGCTTTCCGTTCCCAGATTTGTAAAGTTTTGCAGCCCCCATAACACCGGAATCCGAAAGAGAAAAACACGGCTGAAATTAATCAGCAATGTGAGCTTGGTTTTGCCAAATCCCAAAAGCAGCGCCATACAAGAGGAAAACACCCCCAACGGAATGCAGCCGCCGATCAGCTCATAACGGTTAATGGCAATGATCATCTCCTGAAATTCCGGGTTTACCACCCCTTCCGCCGTGGCAAACAAAAGGCTGATGGGCTGAAGACAAGCCATCGTAACGGCAAACCCGGTCACTCCCACCAACACATTGATACACAAAAGCTTTTGAAAGGCCTCTATGGCGCGCTTCTTATTTCCCGCTCCAAGGTTTTGACTGATCACAGCCGCACATCCATCCTGAAATCCATTCTGGGCGCTGGTGGTAAAACCATTGATGTTATTAGAAATCCCCAATGCCCCCACCGTCAGTGAGCCATACATACTGCTCATAAAATTTACCACCACCTTGCCAAAGGAAAACGCTCCCTTTTCCACCATAACAGGAAAGGAAATATGAAGCATGGGACCGATGGTTTCTCTGCGAAAAGAGACGGCCTTGAAAGAAAAAGAAAAGGCGCTGTCTTTTCTAGTCATATGATATATTCCCGCGCCAAGCAGTATCCCCTGTGAGATCACCGTGGCCACAGCAATCATGGTAATATCCGATCGAAGCACATACACAAAAAACGCTGTCAAACCAAGTTTTACAGCAATTACAAAAAGATTCAGATATAAAATCCTGCGGGAATTCCCCCTGGCTCGTTCCACCGCAATATAAACGTTGTTTAAAAAGCTAATTACGATCCCGATTAGTTCTATGGCAAAATAACGGCTTCCTATATCCACAAGATTTTCCGGTGTCCTGGCAATCCTTAATATGGCAGGCGTAAATGGAATCAGGCATACCAGCACAATTCCCAGAATTCCACAGATGCCAAAGAGGGTGCTGATACGCCGCTTCACCAATTTATAGTCCCCTGCGCCATACGCCTGGCTGACCTTTAAACTGCTGCCCACAGCCAGCCCTCCTCCTATGGCGGAGATCATTTGGTTGATCTGTGACAGATATGCCACCGCAGATACGGACTCCGCGCTGATATGAGAGGCCATCATGGAGTCCAGTATCTTAAAAAGCATGCTCAGACTCTGATAAAGCGCAAGGGGTATTCCTACCTGCAGCAAAAGAAGCCACAGATTACCGTTCAGGGTAAAATCCCGAAACTTTTCGTCTTTTCCTGATGTCAAACCTTTTTTCATCATATGACTCCCGTCTGTCCGTCTTACGGTTTCCTGCTGCCCCTTCCGGCAGTCGGCCACAGCCTGCGAACGCTTCGCTTTTGTACTCACTTGTTTCCTTCATCAGCCTATTATTCCATCATACCATAACCTTTGGCAATATGCACCACTATTTTAAAATACCTGCAGCTTTCACCAGGGTGTGTCTGACAGCCCAGAAATTCAATGTACTGGAACAATAAGTATATACAAAATGGGCTGATTCTAAATACTGTCTTTTTCCCGCCCTTCTCTTTCCGCCGTAGCGATCAACGCCTTGTCCACATCCTCCTCATAATTGCGCATAGCCACCTCTATGGGCGTCGGATCCTTTGTAAGACGTCTGCCCCCGATATGATTAAAAAAGATAATAATTCCTGCCGCAAGCCCGATGGAATAAGAAACTTCCAGGGTGTTAAGCCCCTGGGGTTCCCTGTTCATCACCATTTTATACACTTCCGTGAAAATCTCATTTATGCCCACATCATTGTGATAAGCCATAATGGTGAAGGCCGTGCCAAAAAAACTCACAAGGCAAACCAGCGCAGCCTTGAGCCACTGCTGCCAGCCCTTATGTCTGTCCACGCTGACCCACTCCACTAATACATCCGGTTCCCCTACGATCTGGACACTGATATTGGGACAGGTATTTTCCATCAGTTCCACAATTTTCAAGGAGCTGATCACACACCGTTTAGACTCACTTTTGCCAAAATGATAAACTTTTAACGCCTTCAGCTTTGCCGCCACAGCGGTGTCAGCGCACTGCAGCGACCCAATGTCCGTCATAAAAACGTCCTCCGCCTGTACTTCCGCATTCCTATCACATTTTAAGTATACGTCAACATTTGCCATGGCACAAACCCTCACTCCCTATATTTTCCGAAAATATTACATCAAAAAGGCAGTCAACAATCCCTGAACCTCAGACTCTCTATTCCAATCCACTATGCGGTCCGGTGCAGCTCCGTATAAAAGTAAATCAGAGAACCGCACAGTTTTCCCACCGCCATACTGGTAACCGCAAGTCCCAGCCCATGCCGAAAGGAAATTCGTCGTGAGAGAATAGGAATACTGTCAAGCATCTCCGCAATGGCAAGCGCAAGGCATCCGATAAACATCCCTGAAAACAGTCCAAACACGGCCTGCCAGAATGTTCCTATGCCATAGAGCAGGGAAAGCCGCTCCGGAAATGTCCGCTGCCACCACGCACCAAATTGACAATACCTGGAAAATACGCTTAAAATACATCCTGTCAGCGTGCCAAAGATAACCATTTCCTCATACAAAAGCAAATGTTTTGCCGTATGAGTCTTCCCGGCAAAACGGGGAACCAGCCCCACCGCCACAAACACGGTAAATACGCCTGCCGCCGCCAGCAGCCCATAGCTTGTACCAATCAATATCAGAAAAAAAGTCCGCACCATACTATCAGCCATCCTTTTTTAGATTATACTAGCTATAGTATGATGCGAAGCTTAAGATTTATACATTATTTCAGACCAAACTCAATTCCTGCATTTTCATAGATATTTGCGGCATTTCCTGTCATCACCAGCCGGATTTCGTTTTCTCCTTCCCGGAGAAAAGCGCTTACGTCAAAACGATGTTCTCCAAAGAAGCTGACATCCACAAATTCTCCGTTGCAGAAGCATTCTGCCATTTCCTCTCCATTTACGGCAAATTGTACTTTTTCACCCGCTTTTTCACTATTGTACCACATATGGTACACAGCCTTATTCTCTGTTTTCTCCACCAGGGTAAACCGATTCGTCCAATCCGGATACTCTGCCAGGTACCAGTCCGCCTTCCGGTATTCCACAGATGCGGAACCATCTCCGGCTTCCAATGTCTCCTCAGCCCCGCTGACCACCAATACCGTCTCGCTGGGCTGTAAACTTAAGTGAAATGTTTCCCCTGCCCCTTCCACCCGGTAGCACTTTCCCTTCCACAAATCTATAAACAATGGGTTCTTCAGCCCTGGGGCCGTCACATCCACAGATACGACCTCCGCGCCTTCATTTCCAAACAAGATCATATCCACACCCTGTTTCTTCAGCACAATTTTCCGCAGTGTTTCGCAGGACACCGCAAGCTTTACTCCCCGGACTCCAACTGTCCGTTTTCCTGTTCCTCCCTCATCGTTTCCGGCCCCTTTTCCTGATATCTCCTGCAAGGCTTCGTTGACTCTGGCCAAAACAGCTTCGCTTTCCTCTGCCCCTTTCGCCGGAACCGTCCACAAAAGTTCTCCCAGCTTCCCGCGGAATCTCTCTTCATAAGTCTGACCAAGTACATTTAATACTCCCTTATAGGCATAGCCCTGGATACACACGCTATGGTCCTGGACATCCGCCTGCTCTAAAAGTGCTGCCGGAATATAGTTAAACTCTATCTGATTTTCATACAGACAGGCAATTTCCTCATAGGGTACACGATTATTGTCACAGAGCACCGCAAATTCCGCACCGTTTACGGAATCCGTCATCAGATAGGACAAACGCTTCATGTAATCGGAGAATTTACGGTAATGATTCCACCAAATATTGTTGGGTCCCACATCGGGCGGACGTTCTCCCTTCCGCTCCCCCTCCACACTGTAATAAAAAGCATGGGGAATATACAGGTTTACCCCTCGTAAACCAAGCCAGTCAATATACCACTTCATATCTCCCCCAGTCATATACCAAGGGATTTTATTCCGGTAACAGACGCCGAAGCACTCATTGGCATTTCTGCGCCTCCCCAAATGCCTCGCTATATCCGCCGAAAGCTTTGCCTGTACAGAATCAAATTCCCGCAGTCCCCCTGTTTCCGGAGACACCCTTCTCATGATTAGATCCTGACCTGGGATGTGGAAATACAATTCTTCCTCAATATCGTTGCTTTCCGCAGGATGCCCGATCAGAGATATTCCATGCTCCTCACACCAGTTAGAAAGTCTTGCATAAAAAATGTCTCTCAATTTTTTCTTAATCAACTGACGATAGATCAGGACCGTAGGATTTTCCACGGTGTGCGCAATATCGCTTCTGCCCGCCACAGTCTTTCCCGTCTTCACAAACAGCGCTTCCAAATCCTCCCGCTTACCCCCTGCCGCTTCTATCTCCTTCTCCATACCGTCAGCCCAGGATTTATAACCTCTGGAGCTCCTTCCCAACGCGCTGGGTTCGTCCGTAAAAAAGGCAATGACCGTAGTGCCGAAATATTCTTTCAATTCTTCATAATATCTGTCATGAGTCAAACGGATAAATTCATCCACCGCAGCCGGATTTAAGATATCTGCCGCCTTGGGTGCCCCTGGCTGCCCGTCATCCTCGCCAAAATGAATTCCACGGATTGTACCTCCGTTGAAACCGTACACGATTTTTCTTCCGTCCGAAAGCTCGGCAATCACTTTGGCGCTTTTCTCTGCCGCCAGCTTAGCTTTTGCCTTTTCTTCGTCCAACAGGATAATTCCTTTGGATGCAAATTCCGGATTGGACTCCACTACCATACCGTGTGCGGAACCGGAAGGATACATCCCCTCATCGTAGAGCACCACTTTCATCCCTAGCTCCGCCGCTGTTTTGACTATGAATCGCACTGCCGCAAAATATGCCTCCGAGAGATACGGCATCTCCTTGGGCACCCCGATTCTCGGATGGAGAACAATTCCGTTTACCCCCTTCTCCACATAATCCGCAAGCTGATTTTTTACCCTCTCCTCTTCAAAGGTATCGTTAAAAAACCAGAAAGGTATGGGGGTAAACTCCACATCCGGCTGCATAATTTCCTTTAAAAGCTTTTCCTGTTCCTGCATAACATCCTCCGTTTTGTTGTTTCTCATGACATTGTCTGATAAGCGAATCCCCATCGCCCACCTGCCATGGCTGTTTCCTATTGTTCCAAATATATGGTAATGCGGCAAACGGCGGGGTATAACCCCGCCGCTCTCGCATGGGTTTCCGCGGACCCTGGCTCACTGTCCGTAGAAATCAATTTTTTCTTGTAATATTATTGACACCGCAGTCGAAAAACATATTTTCCTGATCGACTCCTTTTCCGATCATCCACTTACTCCCCACATCTATCCTGATCAAAGCTCGACAGCCGCCGAACATCCTGTTCATGTTGATCACTTTAATGGTGTCAAAACTCGTCAAATCAAGTAACTGCAGCCGTGTACAATCTGCAAACATATTACCCATATCTGTCACTTTACTTGTATCAAATCCGCTTAAATCCAAATAGAGCAGACTGCAGCAGCCGGAAAACATGGAATTCATATCTGTCACTTCAACTGTGTCTAATTTCTTCGGATCCAAATTTTCAAGGCAATCACATCCTTCAAACATTCCCGCCATGTTTTTCACCAACTCGGTGTTCCAACCACTCATATCTATCTTTTTGAGGCTGCGACAGTTTCCAAACATGCTTTCCATGCTGACCACCTTACTTGTATCAAATCCGCTCAAGTCCAGCTGAAGCAAACTCTCGCATTCGTAGAACATTCTGCTCATATCGGTTACATTACCGGTATCAAACTGACTCATATCCAGCCAAACCAGTCCCCTGCAGCCTTCAAACATACTTGACATATCCTTTACGCCGCTCATGTCAAAGTCTGACAAATCCAAGTTCTGCAATGCCTCAAATCCGTCAAAGAAATGAGCCATGGATTCCGCTCCGCTAAATTTCAGAGAAACACCCCTGATCTCATCCTTGCGCTCGTTCCAAGGAGCATTCAGCCAGCTCCAATCCTCATGTCCTTCACTCCATCCCCAGTTAGGAAGTCCGTCCATACTTCCCGTTACAATCAGCTTCCCGTCGTTTGTGATCTCCCATCTCAAATTGCCGAGCACTCCCGGTTCCGGGCTGGGGCTTGGTTCCGGACTTTCACTGGGTTCCGGACTCGGGGTTGCCGTTGCTTCCGGCTTCGGCGTCTCACTGGGTTCCGGGCTCGGAGTTGCCGTTGCCTCCGGTTTCGGCGTCTCACTGGGTTCCGGGCTCGGGGTTGCCGTTGCCTCCGG
>CAJTPN010000020.1:0-10618 GCA_910578185.1 uncultured Acetatifactor sp. | reverse complement strand
TGCCTCCGGTTTCGGCGTCTCACTGGGTTCCGGGCTCGGGGTTGCCGTTGCCTCCGGTTCCTGTTCATCCAGATCCTTATCATCTTCTGCTTCCGGCGTCGCTGCAGGCACAGGAGTCGCCATCGCCGCAGGTCTCTGAACCATCGGTGAAGGCTGCGGCTCCGGAGTCGGAATAGCCGTAGGCTGCGGCGTCATCTCCGGAACAGCAGTAGGTACAGGTGTGGGAAGCGAAACAGGCCCAACTGCAGGAACAGGCGTTGCTTCCGGAATCGGCGCCGCCGGCTCGTTTCCGCTCACCTCCTGGCTCACACCCATACTGACTTCTCTGCCCTCTTTCTGTATCTGCTGCAGATAACGTAAAATCTGTCCGTCTACCTGATCTTTTGTGATAGTTCCCTTTTCTGTCAGGAATTGGGGTGTCTCTCCCTGCGTAAACTCCGAATATTCTCCCTCCCGACACATTACAGGTTCTCTTCCGTCCAAATCAATCTCAACACTGCCGTCATATACCAGCACCGACACCGTATCTTCGCTGCCGTTTCCGTGATTTCGCACCTCAAATACGGTTCCGCGCACGGACATGGTTGCCTTGGGCGTTACAATATCATAAGCGGCGCCCTGCCCAAGCGGATTCTGAATCTCGCTTAACACACTGCCGGCATCCAGACGGATGGAAGTTCTTCCCACCGTCTCGTCTCCCTCTGCAGTTACTTCCATGGCGCCGCACTCTCCCAACATCACATACTTATCAGCGTCCAGTCTAAGCACCACATAAGCTCCCTGTTCCGTAGCAACATAATCTCCCGACATCAAATTCATATTCACGGATGCGCTCAGATTGCCCACGTTCTCCCTGTCAATTGTGACTGTTCCCTCTAACTCCACAATTCTAATGGAACGATAGCCCTCGTTCTTCTCCCCCCGTGTCAACATGAATAAAAGAACTGCCAGGATTACCACTGCCACCGCTGCAGCCGCAGCTATGACCGCCTTTTTAGAATCCATTTCTTTTTTCATATTGCATACCTCACTTCCCTTTATTAACAACTGTTTCCTACAACAAGAATCGTCTCGCCGCTCCTTAAACCGCAGCCATCTGCCCAGACGGCCACACGCCCCGGCTCCCCGCTCAACTCCACCATCACGCTGGCGCTTCCATGGTAAAGATGAATGAAGTTCTCCTGATACGGCTCATTTCCCGTAATATCTCCGTTATCCACTGCCACAATGCCTGCAGGTCCTTCCACTCGAAAACACACCTTTCCGTTCTCCCGAAAACAAGGCGTCTTGTTGTCATCCACCGCACGTACCGTAAGCAGAAACTGCTTTCCCGCCACGGCATCCGTTTCTGTCAGTTCTCTGTCAAACCGCAGACTCACCGCCGCTTGCGGCGTCACGGTTACATGGCTGCATACCTCTTTGCCGTCCTGCAGCCCAACCACACGCACCGTCCCTGCCTGCCAGGGAAGATAACCATGAATCACCCCGTCCGGACATTCGGAAGGCTTTGGCAGGAAGAAACGCTTTCCGTTTAAGTACAAAGCCGCTTCCTCACAGTTACAGACAATGATAAAGGGAATCACTGCCTTTTGAAATTGCGGGAAGTGCCAGTGATCCGCGTAAAAAGGCATATCCCAATGCTCTTTCACCCCCTCGTCCGACACAGAATAATCCATGACGGAAAAGTGTACCATGGGCTTTTCGCTCCAATAACTCTGTAAAATATAATACCCAGGCCTCCGCTCATTGTTGGTATGGATGGGCGCGCCGCTCCAACCCTTAGCGGGATACCCCATGGATTCACCCAGATAATCGTATCCCGTCCACAAAAAGCTTCCGATACAATAATCTCTTCCTGCAGGCACCAGCGCAGGATTCTTTTCCGTGAAATTCTGCATCTGGTCATAATGCCCCTGAAAGTATTGGTAAATTTCCGTTCCCAATATCAACCTGTCAGGAATTCTCTCATGAATCCGTTCATACCATTGTTCCTGATAGTTGCAGGCGAGAATATCCACAATCTCTCCTATCTTACCAATCTGATCTATCTTCTCGTCCACATCAAATATTTCCGTGTTGCTTTCTTCGTCCACCAGCTTCTGAATATCCTTAACGCCCTCTATATTCTTCACGGATTCCCTGGAAAAATGCGGATTCATGGCACAGGAGACCGGCCGTGTCCCATCCAGAACCTTCACATAATTTGTAAGCGTTTTCAGAATTTCCAACATGGGCGTCTGTGCCTGGTTCTCCACTTCATTGCCCACGCCCCATATGACAACAGAGGGCCGGTTCCTGTCCCGCTTCACCATGGCATCCAAATCATGCTGCCACCAGGATGCGAAATACCTGCCATACAATCCCCCCGTCCATTTATCAAAGCATTCCTCATAGACATAAAAGCCCATTTCATCACAAAGATCCATAAATTCGGAAGCAAATACATGATGCGCGGTACGAATGGCATTACAGCCCATTTCCTTTAAATTTTCCAGGCGTTGCCGCCACACTTCCGGCCGCACCGCGTTCCCCACACAGCCCGCCTCCTGATGAAGGCATACTCCCTTTAATTTCACCGGACTGCCGTTTACATACATTCCGCTCCCCGGAATAAATTCTACCCTCCGAATACCAATGCGCAGACAAACCGCATCCGCCGCCCGGTCCCCGTCCCTTAACTCCAATTTCAGCTGATACAGGTTTGGGGTCTCTGCCGTCCACAAAAGGGGCTCAGGAATTTCAAAACACAATACCCCCTCCGTCCCTTCCGCCACAAATTCTCTGGACAATGCCGCCTTGGGAAGGATTTCTCTATGCGCGGGACTGCCGCTTCCGGTTGCCCAGGCCCCATCGTCACCCATGATCCTCTCCCAGATACCTGCCTCCTGCAAAGCTCCGTACACCTGGCAACGCTGACCCACATCCACTCTCACAGACGCCGTCCCACCATTTATCTGTGTATGTACCACAATTTCCCGTTCGTCCAGATGTCTGTCTTCTACTTCCACCAGCTTAACAGTGCGGTAAATTCCGCAACCGCTATACCACCGATCCACCGGCGCATTGGAATTATCTACCTTGACCAAAATCTCATTCCCGCCGGAAGACAACGCCTCCGTCACATCCAGCCGAAAAGGAGTGTATCCATACTTCTGGCCGCCTGCAAACTTCCGGTTGACCCAAACGGAACAGTTCTCATAGACAGCCCCAAAATCCAAGTAATACCGATAACCCTTCTTTTTTTCCTCTATTTCCAGTTTCCTGCGATACCAGCCAATACCCCAGCGGTCGCGATACCCCTGCGGCGCCCCCTGCTCCATCCCTCTGTTAAACGGAGCAGCCACCGCCCAGTCATGGGGCAGCTTCACCGATCTGAAGTCAGAATCCGGAGGCAGCTCATATTTTTCAGGTCCGCACACCGCAAAACGGCCATAGTCCTCTTTTCTGACCCAGCGGGGTGTGCATCTTTTCAGTGCAAATTCCCATCCTGTCATTAATTTCCGCTCTGTCCTTGGCATAACATCCTCCGTCCTCTGAAAGCCCGATCCGACAAATATGTTTGCATGATAATCTTATTTACATTATATCTCCACTTATATCCAAATGCAATACAATGTACACAAATGCCTACGGATATTTTCCTGATTGTTACGGTTTTCCCTTTCATACCGGTTCGTTCTGCTATTTGCCAAGTTAGCATTGAAAAAATCTCCAACGTTTAATATAATGGGATTATCGTCAACGGCCAGGCCGCGGCGATGGCACAAAAACTTCCTTCGTTTACGGCAAAAGCACGGGATACAATGTTTGTTACCTCCCTAATTGACGACTTGGCCCCGGGCCAAACCGTTTCAGGGAAACGAAAGAGAAAAAGAAAAGGCAGGTAAATACGATGGCTTTTAAAAAGGGGAAACTTTTAAATATCTATACAAAGGATTATGTTGTATTCGATTTGGAGACCACGGGACTATCACCCATAGACGACGAAATCATAGAAATTTCCGGCATAAAGGTCCGCAGCGGGCAGGCATTGGAAGAATTTACCTCCCTTGTCAATCCCAATCGCCCCATCCCTGTTGCCGCAACAAATATCAACGGCATCACTGACGATATGGTAAAGGAAGCGCCTTATATGGGAAGCGTATTGGAACAATTCCTTCAATTTATCGGAAATGATATCCTTGTAGGACACAATATCCACTCTTTTGACATGCAATTTTTGTACAACGGTGCCGCCCGGGAACTTCACAGGGAAATCTCCAACCAATATATCGACACCCTGTATTTGGCCAAAAGCTGTCTCCCCCGGCTGCCTCGCCATCGTCTGACAGACATTGCCGCCTATTTTAAAATTGATATTAAAGGCGCCCACCGGGCACTCAACGACTGTAACATAAACCTGCAATGCTATGAACAATTAGGCCGTCTCCTGCTGGCAAATCCCGGCGGCACAGCCGAACAACCTGTCTCCTCCTGCCCAAAATGCGGAGGAATTCTAATGAAACGCAAAGGAAAATTCGGCGAATTTTGGGGATGCGGCAACTTTCCCCAGTGTCGCTATACCATGAATATCAGCACGGGAAATCTATAAAAATATCACACAAAACAGAAGGCATACCATATACGGCTGTTTACTCAAATCCCAAACGCCTCATATGGTATGCCTCTTTGTGGCTCTTCTATGTCCGATTACTCCTCCCACAAAGGTGAAAAACTGATATTCAGGTCCACGTCTCCCTTGATTCCCTTGACGCTTCCTGTCTGAGAATACTGCCATACCCCATATTCGTAGGGATAATAAAATTCGTCGCTATAGGACGCAAACCATTTATCATAGTTTTCCAATGCCGGAAGATCCAGCAGCAACGCCCCCATCTCCGTATTATAATATATGATAGAACGGTACCCTGACTTTTCCACTTCCTGACAGAAAATCTCCGTCAGCCTGGTCCGCTCTTCCACGGATATTTCATTCATCCTGCCGGAAGCTCCCGTAACCTTCTCCACATCAAAAGCCACAGGGCAGTCAATCTGATACGGCGCAATCTTTTCCAGCACATAATTTGCCTCTTCCAACACCTCCTCTTCATTGATGGCCTGACTGTAGAAATAGACCCCTACTTTAATCCCAGCGGCGATGGCGCCTTTGATATTATCCTCAAAGTACTCGTCTCCCACCAGTTTCCCAGTGCCATATCCCCGATAGCCAACTCTGATAAAAGCAAACGTCACACCGTCCTCCGCCACCTGATTCCAATCAATTTTCCCCTGGTGTCTCGAAACATCAATTCCCTTATAAGAGATTACTTCCCCATCTTGGAGATAACGATATTCGCCGGACTCCAAAATGTCCAGGCAGGACTCATCCCATTGATTCTTTTTCAACTGATGATTAATGGGTATAAAATGATATTTCCCGCTGCTGTAAACCACCAGCTCATCCTGATAAAGAGGCCGCAGCGTCTGCAATACGGTTTCCCCGTCGCTTAACCCATTTCGAATGCTTCCCAGCACTTCCTCCACAGCCTGCTCTCTGGCGTTCTCCACCTGATGTTCCAGTTCCTCCTGAGAATAGACCACCTTATTTGATGCCGCACCAATCACATCCTTCGAGTCCGCTCCGGAAGCCTCCTCTGAACCCTGGTCTGTTCCCGTACCGGAGGCCTCCCCTGAACCCTGGTCTGTTCCCAAGCCGTCATTCTCCCACTGTATATCCTCGCCCCCCTGATTTGCTTCTCCATCCTGTGATCCTCCTATGTTTCCAGGCGCCCCTGACTGCTCCTCTCCATTCACTCTCCCATCTATCCATACACATATGGTTGCGGTAAAATATATCACCGCCACCATCGCCACCAGGCATCCCATAACCGTAAGCACCGCACGGCTCCGTTCCTGTTTTCTGCGCCTGCCGCGTCTTACAGATGCCAGTTCCTCCTGATCAAAATAAGTATCTTCCATCTTATCCTTCATATATTCTCCTCTAAATGTACCTCAACCAACTTACTACTATTCTATAGTAAACGAAATCTCTTTAGAAGGGAAGCCAAACGGGGCATTTTATAAAAAGTTAAGTAACGGTTGGGGCATACCAGATCACCTGGCTTTCTCCCGCAGATTCAGCAAAATTCTTTTTTCCATTCTGCTGACCTGTACCTGACTGACGCCCAGCCGTGCAGCAATTTCCACCTGTGTCTTATTTTGGAAATATCGCATATGGATCAACTCCCTGTCCCCCGGATCCAGGCTGTCCAAAAGCTGCTGCAGCAACATATGATTCAAAAGTGCATCCTTTTCCGCATCATCGCTGTCGCATCCGCCCACGGCGCTGCTGCCCACAGAGCCGGAACCTCCCCGCACCACCTTATCCACCAGATATACCTCGCTGCCGTCCTCCTGATAAACGGCTGCATAGATAGATTCCACCTCTATGGACGCCTCCATGGCCAATACCACATCCTCAATGTCAAGCCCTGCCTCCTGCGCAATCTCCTGCAGTGAAGGTTCCTTCGCCTGTTTTGCCTGAAGCCGCTGTCTGGCCAGTTTTACCTTTATTCCGTTTTCCTTAATCGTTCTGGATACCTTGACAGGACCGTCGTCTCTCAAAAATCTCTTGATCTCTCCGGTGATCATTGGCACCGCGTAAGTGGAGAAGCGCAGCCCAAGGCTTAGATCAAATTTATCAATGGCCTTCATTAACCCTATGGTGCCTATCTGAAACAAATCCTCCAAATCATATCCCCTGCCGGCAAAACGCCTTACAATATGGCGTACCAGCCCCAGATTTTTCTCTATCAGTACCTCTCTCGCATCCTTTTCTCCCGCCTGTGATCTGGCAATCAGTACTGACATTTCTTCCATATATCGACCTCCATGCTGCCTTTGCCGGCATATATCCTACCCTCACGGCACGCCCTAGCCATTGTCGATCCATCCGTCAACACCCATTTTTTTCACCATGCGTACGGTTGTCCCCTGTCCCAGGATGCTCTCCACCTCCAAGTCATCCATAAATGCCTCCATAAACGCAAATCCCATCCCCGATCTCTCCAGTTCGGGTTTCGTGGTATATAGCGGCTCCATCGCCTGTTCCACATTCTCGATCCCCTTTCCGCTGTCAATCACCTCGATATGTAAAATTTCTTTTTCTAAAATGCAGTGAATCTTCACCTTCCCCTGATGAATCGCACCCTGAGCCGCCGCCGCAATGTTTTTTCCATATCCGTACAGATTCTCATAACCGTGTATAATGGAATTGGTCACCGCTTCCGACACGGCGGTCTTGATATCCGCCAACTCCTCCATTGTCGGGTTGAGACGGGCCACAAACGCAGCCACTGCCATCCGTGCAAAACCTTCATTGTCAGAAACAGCGTCAAAAATAATCTCCATTTCATTTTTCATGATTCCAGTACCTCCACAATTTTATTTAACCCGGACAATTTAAAAATCCTCTGAATCTGCCTGTCCACATGTATGGCGTAAACACGTCCTCCGAAACAGGATATCTTCCGGTAACGTCCCATGATAATGCCAATTCCGGAAGAGTCCATAAATCTGGTTTTCTCAAAGTCAAACACCACATGCTGCACCTCCTCCCGCATGAGATACCTGTCCGCGTTTTCACAGATAAATCCGGCTCCGTAATGATCAATCTCCTCCGGCAGACGGATCATTAGGCAGTTGTCAATGACCCGGAAATCCTCCGTTGTAATTTGTTCCATAACAGTCCCATCCTTTCCAAAGTATTATTCTCACAGGGCAGCGCTGCCCATTCCATAGGCGGGCCTGCGCATAAAAAAGAACCTGTACGGCCTATTATCCGCAGGTTCTTTTCTTTCGTGGTTTTCACTTTATTTTTGTCATTAGTCTGCCTTCGGTGTCAGGGAATTAATCTGTTGCTGTGCATTTCTGGCCCTTTGTGTATTGGGGAACAACTCAATGACCTGTTCAAAAATTCGTATCGCATCTTCCGTATCGTCATTCTTGGCATAAGCCTGCCCCAATTCATACAAAGCCTCCATATTGGCAGGATCATAAGCCACCGCTTTGCCCAACACTTCTATTGCCACAGCATACTCTTCCGTGCGGTATGCTTCGTGACCTTCCTTATAATACTCTGCTGACAGTTCAGGACCAATGGCTTCAAATATCTTTCGGTACAGGCTCTGAAATCCTTCCGTCATCTCTTCCAGACGCACATTTGCCGCAATCGCCTCCAGATCTTCCTCAGCGGCATGGATATCACCCGTCTCTATAAAAGCGGCTGCAGATACCAGCATCTCCTCAAAAGTCTGCAGCGTTCCATCTTCCCCTACAAAGTCCTGAATCTGTTTGTTCAGCTGTGCAATATCTCCGTTCATACCGGATATCTTGTTTTCCAGCTCCTGAATACGTGCCGTCTTGGTATCCGATTCATTGCCTATCTTGGTAATGGTTTCCTGCGCCTCCATCCGAACCGCCTGTCTGGCCGCAGGCACCAGCAAAAAGTACGTGGCCGCCAGTCCGATCAATATTCCAATCCCCATATTTAACAGGGTGGACACTCCGTTACGCCTGGGTTCCCTCACATTCAGCGGCTGAATGATCATCTCGTTCTCACTCTGATATCTTACCGCCTCTTCCTTCTTTCGCTTGACTGCAGATTTCGTCGTTTCCTCATTTGTCAGGGCTGCTTCCACTTCCTTGAGATAGCGAAGCGTCAGAACATTGTTTCTGTCAATGTCCATACACTTGCGCAATTCCCGCTCCGCATGCTCCCAATCCTGCCTGTCCATGTACAGCAGAGCCAAAAGTTGATGGGCACGCACAAATCTTGGATTCAGGGACAGAACCTTTTTCAGCTGGATCACCGCATAATCCTTGCTGCCCTGATTACAGTACAGCAAGGCCTGATTGTATTTTTTGATGGTTGCATTGATGGAAGCAAGTCTGCCTGCATTGGACTGTATCTTGTTTATATAGTCGTCCGCAATATTCTTGTCCGGCTGCATATTTTTGCTGATAACCCACTCGCCCAGAGCCGTCACCGTATCTCCCATCTCAAAATACACCAAGCCCAGCAGATTCCGGGCCTCGATATGATTCTTATTAAAACGTAAGCTCTGACGCAGACTTGTGACTGCGCCGGTCAAATCCCGCACGCCGGCCTTCTCCAGTCCGTCGTTATAATACATGTTGGACACATGCATTATTTTCTTATACATATAGACGTCCGCCCCGCACGCGGTACAAAAATCATGTTCCGATAAAGTGCATCCACAATTATAACAAAACATTATTGCACCTCTTCTGTGGTCGTTGCGGATTCCATCAGCGTCTTTACCAACATATCGGCCAAATCCGTCAGATCCTGGTTATATATAGACTCTTCGGCGTCCTCCACCTCTAGACTGGGGAAAAATTTTTTCAGTTCTTCCTCAAAATTTATCATATTCAAACAGCTCCTTTATCTCTCCAACCAAATACAGGCTTCCCGCAGCATAAATACGTTCCTTTTCTCCCCTGCTTTTCAGCAGGCTGCCAAGTGCGGAAGCCACATCATTATATACATGAAACATACAGTCCGGATATTGGCCAAACAATCCTTCCAGTCTTTCCGCAGTAATCGTTCGCCCGGTTTGCATGGGTGCGGCGGCAAATCTGTCAAAAAGACAAGACTTTGCAAGCGCGTGAATCATGTGTTCATAATCCTTGTCCTGAACCACGCCAAACAACAGGCTGCGGCCTCCCACATGCCCGTCCGCCGCAACAGTCTCCAAAAACGCTCTGATTCCATCCTCATTATGCGCACCGTCCACATAGACCTCCGGAAGAATCTCCTCCATACGTCCCGGCCAAAAACAGGAAGAAACACCTCTTTGAACCTGTTTTGCCGTAATGGTCTTCCCGCCGTCCAACACTTCCACTGCCCTCACCGCCAGGGCACAGTTCTCCATCTGGTAAGCGGCAATCGTATGTAAAGTAAAATGAACATCTCTATAATACCCAGTACAAAGGCAAAAATCAATGGTTTTTCCATTAAAATTTGAAAAAGTATAGTCCTTTTGCGACACGGAAAGACAGGAGCCCCCAAGCTGTCTGGCCCGGGCCAAAAATACATCGGTTGTCCCGGGACAGGTATCCCAAAAAACCGTGGGACAATCCGGCTTCATAATTCCCGCCTTCTCAGCGGCAATCTTTTCCACCGTATCTCCAAGATATTCCACATGATCCAGACCAATATGCGTGATCACTGACAATTCCTTATGAGAAACCGCATTGGTTGCATCCAGCCTGCCCCCCAAGCCGGTCTCCAGAATACAGAAATCAGGCTCACACTCCGAGAACAGAACCATGGCAATCAAAAAAAGATACTCAAAATAAGTGGGATGATATGCGCCGCACTTCCCTTCCTCCAGCGCATCCCAGTCCAGTCGATGATAAATATACAAAAATGCCTGCAGAAACTCCTCCCTGGAAATCATTTTCCCCTTCATCACAAACCGCTCCCGGATATCCACCAGATGAGGCGATGTAAAAACGGCAATTTCGTACCCTGCCGCTTCCAAAATACTGCGCAGATATGCGCAGACGGAGCCTTTACCATTGGTGCCCGCCACATGAATAATGCGCATTTTTC
>CAJTPN010000019.1 GCA_910578185.1 uncultured Acetatifactor sp. | reverse complement strand
CCGATGTGGCTCAATTGGCAGAGCAGCTGATTTGTAATCAGCAGGTTATCGGTTCGAGTCCGATCATCGGCTTTGAAATGAGAAATTCCGTATGGATGGATTCCCGAGTGGCCAAAGGGGGCAGACTGTAAATCTGTTGCTTCAATGCTTCGGTGGTTCGAATCCACCTCCATCCATTTACCTTTCAAAGGTATTTTTTTGAGAGAGAAGCATATGATATATTAGTAAAGTTAATAACGCGGGGTGGAGCAGTCTGGAAGCTCGTCGGGCTCATAACCCGAAGGTCATAGGTTCAAATCCTGTCCCCGCTACTCAATGCCCAGATAGCTCAGTTGGTAGAGCAGAGGACTGAAAATCCTCGTGTCACTGGTTCGATTCCGGTTCTGGGCATTTTATTGTTATCATGGTAATAAAAGGATGCATTGAAAGGTATATTTTATGCCTTTTAGTGCTATTTTTTTGGTTTAAAGCATGTTATAATTATTTTGATTATGTATTATTAATATCGGGGCGTATATCAGTTAAATGGAGTAAAATTATGAAAGAAAAACAAAAGAGGGGATCTTTGAATTCGGTGGTGGCAAATGAAAATTTAGAGAAAGGTACAAAGAATGAAGAGGTAAAAGGAAGCGATAAAGAGTCAAATCAAAGTAATAGAGAAATAAGGGATAAAAGCGATAAATTGACAAAAGAAAATGATAAGGGGTTAGATAGAAAAGGAAAAGAGATTACAGGAAGCGATAAAGAATCAAGGGAAAAAATGAAGAAGAAAAAAGAAAATCCAAATAACAAAGAGTTAGAGGGAACTGACAAAAGTACAAAGGAAATTCCGTTTAATGCAGGTTCAGGAGAGAATCACATTGGGAAATCTACCGCAGAGGGAAAGGCTGAGGCAGTAGAGCAAAATTTCAGTGAGGACGTTGGGAGAAAGAAAAAAAGCACTCACAAATTAAGAGGAATTATATTATGTATTTTGCTTTTGACCATATTGGGACTGGGCGGAGCGGCAGGATATCGTTACTATGAGATTTCGGTATACTATCAAACACATTTTTTTCCCAATACTACCATCAACGGAGTGGATTGTGGGAATATGGAGGTAGAGCCGGTCATTGCAATGTTGGACGCCTGGATGGAGCATTATATACTGGAAGTAACAGGGCGGGATTATAAGACAGGTGCTTCGGGCGCAGTGCTGGGAGAGATCAAACCAGATGATATTGAACTTGTTTTTACCGGCACAAGGGAGGCTGTTTGGACATATATGAGTTGGCAGGAGCCGGCTAAATGGATACAGATATATTTTGATTATCATGCGGACTACACCTTTGAGCAGGGAATATCATATAATGAGAAAATGCTGGAAGATGTGGTTAAGACTTGGGAGGCCTGCCAGAAAGGTAATATGTTAAAAGCAGAGAATGCATATGTCAGCCCTTATTCCCATGAAAATAACCGTTATGAGATAATTCCTGAAACTGTTGGGACAGAGCTGGATGTGGATAAAGTGATTGGACTTGTCCATAATGCTGTCAGGCAGCGTGAGACGGTGTTGGAGCTTGAAGGAAAAGAGTGTTACAGGACAGCCTCGGTTCTGCGAGAGGATATCACTTTAAATCAAGCCGTAGATACTGCTAATAAATGGTTAGAAACCAGTATTTCCTATGATTGGAATGGCGCAGAGATAAAATTGGATTATGAGCTTTTAAGAGATTGGATTTCCATGGGGCCCAGTGGGCCTGTGCTGGATGAGGAGGCAGTGACGCAGTTTGTGAAGAAGCAGGCCTCTGAACATGATACATATGGTAAATGGAGAAATTTTGTAACGGCGTTGGGAATTGAATTGTTATTGCCAAGCGGCTATTATGGCTGGAAGACAGACGTGGCTGCAGAGACAGAAGAACTGATCGGACTTATCTATCAGGGCAGTGTAATAAAAAGAGAGCCAGTGTATAATAGTACTGCAAAGAAAAAAGGAATGAGTGATATTGGAAATTCTTATGTGGAAGCGGATCTGACCCATCAGCACTTATATTTATATAAGAATGGTTCCGTCGTACTGGAAACGGATTTTGTGTCCGGCAGCATGAGTTCAACGCCGGACTGTGTGACGCCGCCGGGGGTATTTGGGCTGTCATATAAGACTACCAATGCAGTCCTGCGAGGAGCGGGTTATCAAACACCTGTGAATTATTGGATGCCTTTTTATGGAAATTATGGGATGCATGACGCCACCTGGAGAAGTGAATTTGGCGGAAGCATATATATTGCGGATGGTTCCCATGGCTGTATTAATCTACCCCTTGATATGGCAGCTCAAATCTACCAGTATGTATCTGCCGGTTTCCCTGTCATCTGTTATTATTATGAGGTTGATCCGTTGGCAGGTCAGGAGGAAGAAGAAGGTGGCGAAGAGTCGAATGAGGATTGGGAAGATGA
Source organism: uncultured Acetatifactor sp. (assembly GCA_910578185.1). Taxonomy (GTDB): domain Bacteria; phylum Bacillota; class Clostridia; order Lachnospirales; family Lachnospiraceae; genus Acetatifactor. The sequence goes on along the minus strand of CAJTPN010000019.1, from coordinate 58,251 downwards.
CGGATGGGACGACAGCGAAGACGATTGGAACGATAATGGAGATGATAATAATTGGGAGGATGATCAGGGAGATGAGTGGGATGAGGAATAAGCAGTGTAATTGCAGTTGAAGAGAACCGTAAGAAAACGGGAAGAGAAAGGAGAGCAGAAGAGGTTTTATGCAACGAACAGCATCACAGGCCAGAAAATGGAAAAGGAAGTTGGAGCGGTATCGCAAAATACACAGGGAAATTAAAAGAGACGCCGAAGATATTTTAGGTTCCAGGAATTTTTGGCGGATGAAAGAATATATTCAGCATGGAAATGTGACTGTAAACGCTCATGTGATGAATGTGGCAAGATATAGTATAATAATATCTGATAAGCTGCATATTCCCTGTAATCGGAGGGAATTGATCAGAGGGGCGTTGCTTCACGACTATTTTTTGTATGACTGGCATATACCGGATGAGGTGAATCCACACAGGCTGCATGGTTTTTTTCATCCGGGGAAGGCACTGTACAATGCCTCTAAGGAATATGTGCTCACTGAGCGGGAAAAGAATATTATTCAAAGACATATGTGGCCCTTGACAGTGGTGCCGCCCAAGTACCGGGAGGCTTGGATCGTGACCACAGCGGATAAATGGTGTTCTCTTTTGGAAACATTGCGGCTGTATAAGGGACGGGGCGCTATACTTGAAAAGTTAAGGGAAAACTGAGTTGGAGCATTTATTTGAGAAACTGCGGGAATATGCCGCAGGAGATACCTATCCATATCATATGCCGGGACATAAACGCCGCAGTTGCGGAGCACTGTCTGGGACCATGTATGAAAATGACATTACAGAGATTGAAGGATTTGACAATTTGCATCAGCCGGAGGGGATATTGCTTGAGCTGCAAAAAGAAGCGGCAAGACTCTATGGCGCCCAGGAAAGCTTTTACCTTGTCAACGGCAGTACCTGTGGACTTTTGAGCGCTGTCAGCGCGGTGCTGCCCGTTGGAGGACACATTCTGATGGCGCGGAACTGCCATAGATCAGTATATCATGCTGCATACCTGAGAAATCTGGCAATCACTTATCTATATCCGCCCTATTTGACAGAGTATGATATTTTTGATGCAGTTACGCCCTGGCAGGTTCGCAGAGCTTTGGAAACGGAAGCGAGTATCGGCGCCGTTTTGATTGTTTCTCCCACTTATGAGGGTAGAATTGCGGATATTTGTAAGATTGCAGATATTGTACATGAAAAAGGCATTCCGCTGATTGTTGACGAGGCGCATGGAGCGCACCTGGGACTGGCAGAAGGTTTCGCGCCAAATAGCTGCCAGTTGGGGGCAGATCTTGTGATTCACAGTGTTCACAAGACCCTTCCTGCGTTGACGCAGACAGCGTTGATTCACGTAAGCGGTTCTCTGGTGGACCGAGGGCGACTGAAGCGCTTTCTGCATATTTATCAATCCAGCAGCCCATCCTATTTATTGATGGCAAGCATTGACAATGGGCTGCAATTTGTAAAACGGGAAGGCGTGGAGAAGTTCTTTCTTTTTAGAGTATATTATAAACGCATGATGGGGGCGTTATCAAAATGCAGGCGGCTGAAGTTTCTTCCGGAGGACGGCGTAAGACAGGATGTGGGAAAGCTTCTGATCTCTGTGAAGGATACGGAATACTCAGGAAAATGGTTGTATGATTTATTGCTGCAAAAATATCATTTGCAGACGGAGATGGCGTCCGTAAGTTTTGTTTTGGCAATGTTTACCGTCAATGATGGGGAGGAAGCTTATAGGCGTATGACGGAGGCATTGTTGGAAATTGATGGGGATATGGCGAAACAATGCTCCAGTGAGTATCATGAGAGGGCATTGGAGACGTGGGAAGCCTTGGAGGCGGAGAAGGATGTGCTCCCTTTGGCGGCCGCATGGGACCGTACCACGGAAAGAGTAGCGTTGGAGGAGAGTGTTGGCAGGTATGTGGGGGAATTTGTAAACAGATATCCTCCGGGGGTACCACTGTTGGTGCCCGGAGAGCGGATTACGGAACCCATGTGCAGAACGATCCGCAAGAGCGTGGAACAGGGCCTGACGGTGCAGGGGATAGAATTGGAAGGAGAGAAGGGGATTTTTCTACAGGTTCTTGTTAATCAGCAGGGGGCAATGGAGATTGTATGAAAATCATGACAATGCCATTCACATAGGGATTTAAGATTGTTATAATATATAATATTGAAGAGATAAAAACATAGTGGAAGAGAGGATTATAAAATGAGAAAAACAAAGATTATATGTACGATAGGACCGGCAAGCGAGAGTGTAGAAACCCTTCGGGGATTGATGCTGGCAGGGATGAATGTGGCAAGGTTTAATTTTTCACATGGCACCCATGAGGAACAGAAGGAAAAATTCCAGAGAGTTTTGCAGGTTCGCAACGAATTGGGACTTCCTGTGGCGACCCTGCTGGATACAAAGGGGCCTGAAATCCGTTTGCGGGACTTTCAGGGAGGCAGTGCGGAGCTGATTTCAGGACAACAGTTTATATTGACTACGGAGGAAATGCTTGGCACGGCTGAAAAGGCAGCTATTTCATACAAGGAACTAAAAAATGATATCAGTGTAGGAACAACGATTTTAATAGATGACGGATTGATTGAAATGACAGTTGAGGAGATCCGTGGGGAAGAAATTGTTTGTCATGTGATAAATGGGGGCAGAGTGTCCAACCATAAAGGAGTAAACGTGCCGGGAGCTATTTTGTCAATGCCCTACATCAGTGAGACGGACAGGGAAGATATTTTGTTTGGCATTGAGTTGAAGTATGATTTTCTGGCAGCTTCCTTCGTGCGCTGCAAGGAAGATGTAATGGAAATACGCAAGATTTTGCGGGAACATAACAGCGATATGAAAATAATTTCTAAAATTGAGAATATGCAGGGTATTCAGAATCTGGAAGAAATTTTAGAAGTTTCTGACGGCATTATGGTAGCCAGGGGAGACATGGGGGTGGAAATTCCCATGGAGGAAGTTCCCATCCTGCAAAAGAAGATGATCAAGCTGGCAAATGCCCAGGGCAAACATGTAATTACAGCAACACAGATGCTGGAGTCCATGATTCGCAATCCAAGGCCTACCCGGGCAGAGGCAACGGATATTGCCAACGCTATATACGACGGAACTACGGCGATCATGTTGTCGGGAGAGAGTGCAGCGGGAAAATATCCTGTGGATGCAGTGAAAACCATGGCGAAAATTGCGGAATGTGCCGAAAAAGATATTGACTATCGTTCCAGAATGAGACGTATTGAGCACGGAGAAGAAGGGGATATCACTAAGGCGATTGCCTGCGCTACCTGTACGGCTGCAATGGATTTGAATGCGGCGGCTATTATCACGGTGACCATGTCAGGATACACTGCGGAAGCCATTGCAAGATTTAAGCCACAGTGTTCCATCATAGGCTGCACTGTCAGAGAAGAAGTTTGCAGGCAGTTAAATTTGCTGTGGGGGGTTGAACCGCTGCGGTTAAAACAAGAAGATAAGGCGGAGGAACTTTTTGGCGCTGCCGTATCTGAGGCAAAAAATGCGGGCTATGTGAAAGCAGGGGATATCGTGGTGATTACGGCGGGAGTTCCCTTGGGCATTGCGGGCACTACCAATATGCTGCATGTGGTGGAGGTTGTATAAGGCCTTGAGGTTCTGAATTATGCGGGAAGAGCGGAGTCGTATTGCTGCTGAAATGCTAACAACAGGAAAGTCAATTTACCCGCAGCAAGCTGAGGGGGCATTTATCTTGCATCGCAGCAAAACGGAAGGTGTCTTTTGGCCCCTGGTATTGACTCTCGCGGCATTTGTCAACTGCCTAAGACAACCTCTGGCGGGCCTTATGCACAGCACAAGATCATCTGTGTTGACTTGGCGCATTGGTGGAGAAAATAAACCGGAGTTTTGAAGCTGCTCAGGGATGAAAAGCGAAAAGCAGTGCGTAAGGTATGGAAGGTGTCAGGAATTGAGGAAGAACACAAGGGGGTATGGATATGCCAATTAAAATAGGTCAGGTTGGGCAGCCAGAACCGGCCCAGATAGAACAGACACAACAGGCGCAGACCACTGACGGCAGTTTTAAGTTTATGCTTGCCAGTCATATTGAGGAGTCAGAATTACAGGCGAGATTACAGACACTGATGGAAGACATCACCATGCAGGGGCAGAAACTTGCCAAACATCGGGATGTAAAAGATATGCGCAGGTACCGGGGGCTGGTGAAACAGTTTTTAAATGAGGTGGTGACGCGATCCCATACTTTTACCAGAGAGAACTTTCTGGACAGAAGAGGGCGCCACAGGGTATATGGTATCATACGGCTGATTGACGAAAACATGGATCAGCTGGCACAGGAACTGATGAAGGATGAGCAGGATCATCTGGCTATTTTGAGCAAGATTGGGGAGATCAGGGGATTATTGCTGGATATATTCACCTGAAGGACACTGATACGATATGCTGCCAAAGCAGGAACCGTGTGCGTGTATTGCGGTTTGGAAACAAGAGAGAAGTTATACGCGGAAAGGATAAAGGGGGCTGTAAATTATGGCGGGATTTCAGGATATTATCGGACAGGAACAGATCAAAGAACATTTGCGAAATGCGTTGGCCACAGGCAAGGTGTCCCATGCATATATTATCAATGGGGAAAAATCCTCCGGAAAGGAATTTATCGCCAAAGTGTTTGCCATGGCGCTGCAATGTGAACAGGGCCAGATGGATCCCTGTCAGGAATGCCGCTCTTGTAAACAGGCATTGTCCGGCAATCACCCTGATATTATTTACGTGACGCATGAGAAACCCAATACAATCAGCGTGGACGATATCCGCAGACAGGTAAACGGGGATGTGGCTATCAAGCCATACAGTGCTCCCCGCAAGGTATATTTGATAGGAGAGGCGGAGAAGATGACGGTGCAGGCGCAAAATGCGTTGCTGAAAACGTTGGAAGAGCCGCCGGAGTATGCGGTTATCATTTTGCTTACTTCCAATGTGAATACGTTGCTTCCCACTATAATGAGCCGGTGCGTGATGCTGCACATGAAGCCGGTGGCGGATGAGCTGGTGAAAGAATATCTCTGCGGCCAGCTTCAGATACCGGATTATAAAGCGGAAGTCTGCGCCGCATTCGCCCGGGGAAATATTGGAAGGGCAAAGGCGCTGGCGTCCAGTGAGGACTTTGAGAACGTAAAGTCAGAGGCGTTATCACTGTTAAAGTACATACAGGATATGGAACTGAATGAAATCATTGCGGCAGTGAAAAAGATAACGGAGTACAAGCTTGAAATAAACGACTATCTGGATATCTGTGCGATCTGGTACAGAGATGCACTGCTTTTTAAGGCAACCAATGATGTGAATCATCTGATATTTCGCGAGGAGATACAAGCGCTGCGCCGGACGGCACAACGCAGCAGCTATGAGGGAATCGAAAGCATTATAAAGGCATTGGATACGGCGAAGAAGCGTCTGGACGCCAATGTGAATTTTGAGCTGGTCATGGAACTTTTGATGCTGACGATTCAGGAGAACAGTTAGGGAGACAGATTCCAATATTAACTATGGTTTTTTGGACAAAATTATGTTAAAATAATGCTGATTGTATTTGTATGAAGTTAAGATCAGGCAAAAGGCTGCATGTCAGCTGAATATATTGTGAGGTAGATAGATGGTTAGGATTATTGGCGTAAGATTTCGGACGGCGGGTAAGATCTATTTTTTTGACCCGTTGCATTTTGATATTAAACGGGGCGCCCACGTGATTGTGGAGACGGCTCGGGGAATTGAATTTGGCACAGTGGTTACGGGCATTACGGAAGTGGAGGAGGACAGGATTGTCCAACCGCTTAAGCCTGTGCTGCGCATTGCCAATGAACGCGATAAGGAACAGGAGGCTGCCAATAAAGTAAAAGAGAAGGAAGCTTTTCAGATTTGCCTGGAGAAAATCAGGAAGCATGAGCTGGAAATGAAACTGATTGATGCAGAGTATACTTTTGATAATAATAAGGTACTTTTTTACTTTACGGCTGACGGACGCATTGATTTTCGTGAATTGGTAAAGGACCTGGCAAGTGTGTTTAAGACCAGGATAGAGCTGCGTCAGATTGGTGTCAGAGATGAGACGAAGATTGTGGGTGGGATTGGCATCTGTGGACGTTCGCTTTGCTGTCACAGCTATTTGTCGGATTTTATACCGGTTTCCATTAAAATGGCAAAGGAACAAAATCTTTCTCTGAATCCTGCAAAAATATCAGGAGTGTGCGGGAGGCTGATGTGCTGTCTGAAAAATGAGGAAGAAACCTATGAGGAGCTGAACAGGAGGCTGCCTAATATTGGAGACTATGTTACTACGGCGGATGGGCTTAAAGGTGAGGTGCAGAGCGTTAATGTGCTGCGTCAGTTGGTAAAAGTGGTAGTGGATGTAGGGGACGAGAAAGAGATCAAGGAATATTCCGTGGAGCAGCTGCAATTTAAGCGTAAGCATGGCAGGAAGGAAAAAGTGGAGCTCTCTAAGGAGGAACTACAGGAACTGGAGCGGCTGGAGGAAGAGGAACAGCAGGAACTTCAGGAAAGTGGAATGGCAGAAGCGGAAGGGACGCAGCGTTTGGGCGGCAGGAACCGTCAGGAGAAACGAAATTATCAAAATAACCGTCAGAATGCCGAGAAACAGACGAGTCAGACGGACGAAACGTCAGATCAAGGAGGCGGTCTGCATCAGGGTTATAAAAAGCGACAGAATAAAAATCATTCGGACAATAGAAATCGTCAGGAAGGTAGAACCCGTCAAAATGGAGGCAATGGTTCTGAAAATCGGGATTTCAGGAATGGGGGATCACACCGGGAGGAACGTGATTTTAAGAACGGAGGAAGCCATCGGGAAAGCCGTGAATATAAGGAAGGAGAATCCAGTCAAGAGGGCTGTGATTCCAGAAACCTGGAATCTCGTCAAGACAGGCGTGAAATCAAGAAGGGAGAATCCTATCAGCGGAGCCGAGACTTCGGAAACGTAGAATCCCGCCAGGAGAGTCGAAGCATCAGGGAAGGAGAATCCCGCCAGGAGAGTCGAGACTTCGGAAACGTAGAATCCCGCCAGGAGAACCGAAGCATCAGGGAAGGAGAATCTTGCCAGGAAAGTCATGACTTCGGAAACGTAGAATCCCGCCAGGAGAGCCGAAGCATCAGGGAAGGAGAATCTTGCCAGGAGAGTCATGACTTGGGAAATGTAGAATCCCGCCAGGAGAGCCGAGACTTGGGAAATGTAGAATCCCGCCAGGAGAGCCGAAGCATCAGGGAAGGAGAATCCCGCCAGGAGGGTCATGACTTTAAACATGGAGAATCCAATCAGGAGGGGCGTGATTTCAGAAACGGAAATCCACACAAGGAAGGCAGGGAGTTTCGAAATGGAGGTTTCCGCCAGGAAGGTCGGGACTACCGAAACGGTGGAAGTCGTCAGGAGGGCAGGCGCCAGTCAGAAAACAGAAACCGCCAGAACGGAGGAAATCGTCAGGACGGAAGGCATTACCAGAATGGCAACCGTTACTACCAGGAATATAATGGCTATCAGGGCGGAAGAAATCGACATGACAATAAAAACAGATATGATAGACGAAACAGACAGGAAGGGCAGCCTCAAACCAATGGTGATAGAATTGAAGGAGAATGAACGCCTGGATGAACTTCAGAGGAATGGTTATCAAATCATTCAGAATCCGCAGAAGTTTTGTTTTGGGATGGATGCGGTGCTTTTAACAGGGTTTGCCCATGCAGGACGGGAAGACAAATTGCTGGATTTGGGGACTGGGACGGGTATTATTCCGCTTCTCATGGAGGCAAAATATCATTGCAATTACCTTGTTGGGCTTGAAATCCAGGCAGAAAGTGCCGACATGGCGAACAGAAGCGTAAGACTAAACGGATTGTCAGATAAAATTCGGATTGTCACTGGAGATATCAAAGAAGCAGACCAAATTTTCCCGTCTGCTTCTTTTGATTGTATTACCTGTAATCCTCCTTATATGATTGGGAGCCATGGACTTGTAAATCCCCACAGCTCCAAGGCCATCGCAAGACATGAGCTGCTATGTACGTTTGAAGATGTGGCGGGGCAGGCAGCAAAGCTTTTAAAATCGGGAGGACATTTTTTTCTGGTACACAGGCCGTTTCGATTGGCAGAAATCCTTTCTACATTGATGAGATTTAAGCTGGAGCCCAAACGGATGCAGTTGGTATATCCTTATGTGGATAAGGAACCAAATATGGTACTGTTAGAGGCGGTGCGAGGGGGAAAGCCAAGGATGACGGTGGAAAAGCCTTTGATCGTATATAGAGAACCCGGAGTATACATGCCGGAAATATATGAAATATATGGATATTGAATCATTACAGCTAGGTGCATTGGACTCAAATCATGGAAGTAATTTTTTCTGGTGGCATTGAGACCAGCCACTGCTTAAAGACATTGCTTTTTTGGTGCTTTCAATGAGTGACTTGATCCAAGGGCTGCTTATAAATGTTTGAGGAGCACTAAAGAATGTGTGATGCATATTGTGAAATAAAAGTGACGGATTGAGAAGACGAAAAAGGAATTTGAGTTTGAAGAGAGGGGAGAAAATGGCAGGGATACTATACTTATGTGCCACACCGATCGGAAATTTGCAGGATATGACGCCAAGGGTTATTGAGACACTTGAAATGGCAGATGTAATTGCGGCCGAGGATACACGGAACAGTATTAAATTATTAAACTGTTTTAATATTCATACCCCCATGACAAGTTATCATGAGTACAATAAGGTTGAGAAGGCCAAGCAGCTGATAGAAATGTTACAGGAGGGAAAGAATATCGCATTGATCACCGATGCGGGGACTCCGGCCATCTCGGATCCAGGAGAGATCTTGGTTCGTATGTGCCATGAGAATCAGCTCCCAGTCACCAGCTTGCCTGGTCCTTCAGCCTGCATTACGGCGTTGACACTTTCAGGATTGTCTACCAGACGGTTTTGCTTTGAAGGATTTCTGCCCGCAGATAAAAAGGAACGGAAGAGGATATTGGAGGAATTGGTGTCGGAGAGCCGCACGGTGATACTATATGAAGCGCCGCATCACCTTAAGGGAACACTGGAAGAATTGTATCGCGTTCTGGGAGAACGCCGGGTTACTCTGTGCAGAGAATTGACCAAAAAATTTGAGACTGTGATGCCCACTACCTTGGGACAGGCATTGGAGTATTATAAAGACAAAGAACCCAGGGGAGAATATGTGTTGGTGGTTGAGGGAAAAAGCGTGGAAGAATTACGCCGGGAGGAAGTTGCTTCCTGGGAGTCCATGGGCATAGAGGAACATATGGATTACTATGAAAAGCAGGGACTGGACCATAAGGCGGCCATGAAACAGGTGGCAAAGGACAGGGGCGTTGGAAAGCGAGAAATATACGCGTATCTTCATGGGGGATGCGAAACTGGAACCCTCAGCATCCGCCCGTAAGCACCCGGATGCGAAGGGGGGATGCGAAACTGGAATAGGAGAATAAAATGGCAGCTGATCTTTGTGAAATTTGTGTTAATTATGTATATGATGAAGAATGTGAATGCTACAACTGTATGGTGAATCTGGACGAGGATGAGATGTATCGTTTCCTGTCGGGAAACAGGAGAGAATGTTCTTATTTTCAACGGTATGATGAATATGGAATTGTTCGGCATCAGCTATAATTGATAATTTTTGAAAAACCCATAAGAATTGGAAAGCATATTTTTACTCTTGGGGGCAAACAATAACCTCGTACTAAAATTGAAACCCCGGCTATTATGATTTCGGGGATTTGTGCTTCGGCACTACAGCGTCGAATGTATTGAGGCATTAACGTGGAATTTTTTGGCATTATGGCTGCGATGGCAATGGCTGTGATGAAGGTTCCAGAGGGACTGGCTGAAGAATCTGCGTGACCTGGGTGCCGTTGGGAATAAAGGAGGTTATGGATATGACAAGCATTTCTGAACTTGACTTGCAAAATCTTCGTCATTTGATTGGCGGCTATGACACAACACATTGTAAAATGCAGGAATATGCGAAGGCAGCTACCGATTCTCAGGTGAAACAGTTCTTTGAGAAAGGTGCAAAATGCGCTATGGACAATAAGCAGCAGCTTATGAAATTCCTGCAGTAAGCCGCCATTAAGCTATCGACATCTGTTATGATGGAGATAGAGCGTGTTGGGGCAAGTTGTGCCGTGCTGCAGAAGGCAGGGCGCAAGGACGTTGATTTAGGATTCAGAAAAGAGAGAGGGTAAAAATATGCAATTACAGGAAAAGACCATGGTTGCGGACACTCTGGCCGGTATCAACGGCGAATTGGTTCGTTATGCGGAGATGATCGCACAGTCCGAAAACAAAGAATTGAAGCAGACCTTAAAGCAGTTTCGAAATGCCTGTGAGCAGTCACAGGAGGAGCTGTACAATATTGCAAGGGAAAAATCTTACTATGTTCCTGCCAGCAAGGCTACGGAGGAAGAGGTTGCCCATGTGAAGTCTCTGTTCACACAGGGAACACTGTAGTAGTCTGAACAGAAAGTAATGAAAGCCCTTCCGATTCGGATTTATTAGGATCGGAAGGGCTTTCGCCGTGGGAACAGTTATAAACGTGTCCTGCCTCATTCACAGGAGAGAATGTCCAGTTCTTTATACTGTGCAATGCGTCTTGCAATGTCTTCCCAGGTTATTTTAGAGCGGATGAATTCAAAATCATCCTGGATTCGAGTGACTTCCTGTTGAATCTGAGGTAAAAGGGAGAGATCGTCCTTACAGGTACGCAGGTAATAGTCCGGCAGGAGAGCGCAGGGAACCAAGCCCACATCAGCCGGATTGTTATCCGGACCCTCAGTCAGGAGACGCATGTGGCAATCAATGTACAAATTCAGTTCGGTCAGTACCAGAAGTCCATTTAAGTCAAATGCCTGAATGGGAGCACCTCCGGGAATGCCCACTTCCTTTGTCAAGTCAGAAAAGTATTCCTCATCCTCTAACTCATAGAACTGGTTGCATACATCCATCAGAAACTGAAACTCCTCCTGGGTAATTTGTTCATGGAAGGAGCGCAGTATCAGATCTGTGATTCGACCCAACTCCCCAAGCACTTCACATCCGGGCAGGACAGCCAGACGCTCCCCTACCGCAACCAGCCGCGCCATGGTCAGCAGTCCCCACAGACGTATCTGCAGGTCATCCAATAAGTATTCTGCCTGTTCGTTGATTTGTTCAGGCAACTGGTTGGTCAGCAGTGGCATATCTTCCAACTGCCCCAGCCGGGCCGAGCAATCTTCACGAACGGATTCCTTTACCTGATCATATATGTCATCCCGTGAGCTGAAAATAGTATCGCATCGACTTAAATACATCATTGCCCGATTGGGATCATTGTTCTTCATACAGTGGACACCCATGTCATAGTAAATTTTTGCCAGTCCAGGCAAGTCTTTACGTTCCTGTGCCCTGGCCAGCCTTTGTTCCAGCTCTTCCATATTTTTGGCCGGCAGAATATCGTGGAAGAACTGTAATAAATTGGATAATTTAGAATTCATTCTGATAACCTCTCTGAACTTATATTTTGCAGAACATTCGAGTGCTGCAATCATAATTTAATTATACGGCCGTAAATTAAGGACTGTCAAGAATGAATATGAATTTTAGAAGTTGACAGCAGGGCTGTTTTTTGTTGACATACAGCTTGGAGAAGTATTAAAGGGGTATGACCAGATCCTGTGTCAGTACCGCTCCGCATATTATGGGGCGGAGGGAGACGATGCAAATTCTGTCTAAAATAGCTGGATATGGATAATATCTTTGACTTTAATACATAAAATAGAATAATAGTATTTATCGGGTAGAAAAAATGTTAAATGCAATATGGGCGGTTATGATATTGATGGCGGTGATCTACGGCTCCCTTACAGGACATATGAGTACTGTGACGGATGCGGCGTTGGACAGTGCAGGGGAAGCTATTTCTCTTTGTATTACTATGGCGGGAGTGGTGGCATTGTGGATGGGGTTGATGGAGATTGCCCAAAAGGCAGGACTGATCGAGAAACTTACAAGGGGGATCGCACCTTTTTTGAAATATATGTTTCCCAGAATCCCCGCAAAGCACCCGGCCAGGGAGTACATAGCAACGAATATAATTGCAAACGTTTTGGGGCTGGGCTGGGCGTGTACCCCGGCGGGCTTAAAGGCCATGGAGGAACTGGCGAAGCTGGAAGCGGAGAGAGGGAATCCTGAGTATCTGGAATCGGGGGGCAGTTTAACGGAAGATAGTGGTTCAACAGGACAAAAAGCCGGTACCAAGAATTATGATTCCTCATATAAGGGCAAAAATTCCGCATATCCGCAGAAGGCAGGCAAGAGAGGGGCTGACATTGGGAAGCAGCGGTGGGAGGATGCAGTTAAAAACAGACGTGCCAGCAATGAAATGTGTACCTTTTTGATTTTAAATATATCATCTTTACAGTTGATACCTGTGAATATGATTGCCTATAGGGCCCAATATGGCAGCGCGAATCCAACTGCCATTATCGTTCCGGCCATAGCGGCTACTTTATTCAGTTCCTTTGTGGCAGTGGTGTATTGCAAGTTAAAAGATCATGGGAAAGGCAGAGGAAAAGAGGTATGAATGTGCTGGCGCATCTTTCGGATATTGTCATTCCGATACTTATATTCTTTATCGTGGGATATGGTTTTGTCTCCAAAGTAAAAGTATATGAGACATTTTTAAAGGGTGCAAAAGATGGGCTGAAAATTGTGGTAGACATAGTCCCCACACTGATTGGATTGTTGGTAGCGGTGGGAATGCTGCGTGCTTCCGGCTTTTTTGACATGCTGGGGACGCTGCTGGGACCTGTGACCACAGCCATAGGACTGCCAGCCCAACTGATGCCGCTACTTGTAGTGAAGCTTTTCTCCTCGTCTGCGGCAACAGGACTGGTATTGGATGTTTTCCGCACCTCCGGACCGGATTCTTATGCAGGGATGCTGACTTCTATTTTGATGAGTTGTACGGAGACGGTATTTTATACTATGAGCGTCTATTTCCTGGCGGCGAAGGTGACAAAGACTCGGTATACCCTGACCGGGGCGCTGCTGGCCACCTTGGCGGGGACCGTGGCCAGCGTTGTTCTGACTAAGTGGATGGTGTAAAATTACGGACTGCTTTAATAAATGACGGAGGATCAATGATTCGACTGCTATCCTTTCCAGAAGCGGCAGTTTCAAAAAGAATTCTAATAATTTCTTCCGGGCTTAAATCGGGACGTACCTGCCAGCCAAGCGCCAAAACGCCGGCGCAATAAGGAATACTCCAGCTCAAACCGCCTTGTCCCCAGTATTGATAGGAGGGCTTGTCTGCAGTATATTCCTCTGCCATGGTGCGGTAGGCACAGGGCGCACAGATATAATGGAGATAATCTGGAAGCGGATTCGGTGCCGTAGGAAATCCACCGGAACACAAGGAGACATTTTCTCGGTCAGTCGGATCAAAGAAACAAGGGAAGATAAATCCGGTATTTTCATTGGTGCGACAGTCAAGTACCAAAATGTTCATTTCTTGGGCGGCTTTTACTGCATCGTCCCACATTTGCAGGTTTTCTGTGAATGGGCTGCCTTCGCCGGAAGGAGCAGCAGAAACAGATACCAGACGTATTTTCTCATCTTCTGGCAGCTTTTGATTTTCTGAAACAATCCAGTTTAGAGCATCGGCATAATATTTGCTGTCAGCCTTCCAGGAAGGTACGGCGGCGAACCATACCTTCACGTCCGGTGCGACGCCCGTGGTGGTGCCTGCTAAAATGCTGGTTACGGCGGGGCCGTGCATAGAACCGGAATTTGTGTCTGTTTCGCAGCCGGTATCATAGTAGGAGGTGATTTTGCCAGCAAATTCCGGATGGTCTGTCAGCATAGGCTGGTCGATGATAGCAACGTTCACGTTTTTTCCGGTGATGCCCTGGTTGTGTAATTCTATTATGCCCAATCCGGGATTTTTTCCTTCTTCCAAAATCTGTGACTGAAGCGCCGCATTTCCTTCCAAGATGGTATCCTGGTTAAAAGTATATGTGTAAATTTCTTCAGAATTGTATTCATTTAGTTCATAACGCTGTCTGCTGCCATTTACAAAATCCAGATACCGGAGATTGGAATATGGCTCCAGCGTTGTGAGGGTGGAATACGCAGAAGCTATATTAGTTGGCTGTGATGATGTCTGTTCGGGGGATGTTGAGGATGATTTCGGTGGGGCGGATATGCCGCAGGCAGATAGCAATATCACAAAGGCCATGGTAAACTCGTCATGCTCAAAGGTTAGGTACTGTTCAGCCGCCCAATAATCGGCATTTTTAGAGCTGATATGTCTGAATGTTGTGGGCGGCTTCCCCTGCTTTCTGCAAGACTACAAACTTCAAGGCGGCAAGCTCTGCTATGGCGGCTTGTACCTCTTGGGAGAGGGCGTTATAAGGTGCGCTGTTCTATATAGCGGCGGTTATTCAGTTTTGGAGTATGGCTGTTCATCAAAGCGGAACTGGAACAGGGCAGCAATAAGCCGCTGTTTTATGTTATTAAGCACTCCTTTAAAAGATTAGAAACCAATCACGCGTCTCTTTCTACAGGCATATAAGCGTAACCGGACTTGTGGTCGAATGTATCGAACATCTCCATTTCCTGCGCTCCGTTTTGAGCCATTTTAAAATTATAGGACGGCATAAAATGGTTTCTGATGTATGCAAAAAGCTCCCATATTTCGCATTGCTCCTTGCAGACAATTCTTGAAGTCTCTTTATCCGTGTACGCTCGTATATATAACGACGCAGGGGCTTTGTAAATATCCGTGACTGCGGGCTGATCTTCTGTCATAACTTCTCTTACAGCACCGTATGCGCGGCTTTGTTCGTCTAGCCAGAAATTTACGCTTAAGTTTATGTCATATATCGGCAGGACGCTTTCTTTCAGCGTGCTGAAATATGGCTTGTCCTTATCTGCCGCGAGAGCGTCCGCTGCGGAATAAAAGCTGTCAATATCAGGGAAATCCTTTGCATAAATAATTTTCCCTGCAAGTATGGCCTCAGGTTTTTCGACTATATCGAAGCGTGCACCGTAAACATTAATGGTTTCTACAATTTTCTCCGAATTCTGCATTTGGGTGTCCAATAAGGTGTCAACAGAAATGTGAAGCATTTGTGCTAACAGTTTTAGATTGTAAATGTCAGGCAGGCAGTCGCCGTTCTCCCACTTGGATACAGCCTGTTCGGAAACGCCTATTCTAAGGGCAATCTCCTTTTGAGAGTAATTCTTTCTTGTGCGAAATTCTCTTACTCTTTTTCCAAGATCGGTTTGATTAAACATACTATTCCTCCGTAATTTTATATTATAATTTTCATATGAATTTCAATTGCAATCGCAATTTTATTATAGCTTGTATTCAAATGAAAAACAATTATAAGCATGTTTATGAAAAATTACAGAAACGCAACCGTAGGTTGTGGGGGTATGATTCTTTTATCGGTTTCTTATTAAATTTTTTGTATCTTTCTGCCCGGCTTATGCAACTCTTTACCTGCGGAATAGCCGTATTTTGTGTTGAAAAGCACCCCAATCTTTGTTGTGCTTATCTGATATTTTTCTAATATCTTCTTCAATACCAATTCTGCAAAAAAATATTTTTGGTGCATCAACCATATTCCATGTGCAGTCGTTTGTTTTGTATTCCCGACTATAATTATTTCCCATCCGTTCTTTTATTGCAATCAAAAAGGAAAGCGGTCACGCTCTAGCAAGGGGACTGTCGGTCCAACTGAAGCCGCTGCTTGTAGTGAAACTTTTCTACTCGTCTGCGGCAACAGGATTGATATTGGATATTTTCCTCACCTCCAGATCAGATTCTTATGCGGGGATGCTGATTTCCATTTTGATAAGTTGTACAGAGACGGTGTTCTACACCATGAGCGTGGACTTCCCGGCGGCCAAGGTGACCAAGCCCCGCTTCACCCTGACCGGACAAATTTCTTGCTTTTCGGTTGATTTTAAGATATACTGGGGAAAAGCTGGAAAGGAAAAAGTGAAATGATTATTGACGCACAGATAGCGGAAGCTTATATAGCTGGCAAAGATTTGGAGCGGTATAAAGATAATTGGATATATCATTGCTTTGGCGGGCATTCAGTATTTGAGTCTCCTGCGCCTGAAAACAGAGAATGGGTTTCTAAATTATATAAAAAACTTAGGGAAGAGCTTGAGAATTTCGTCCCGCGCAATGAGAATGCCGTTAGACGCCTTTTCCCGCAGTTTGACCATGTCATCGGCGGCTGTACTATTCTGTTGGTTGTCGGGTTTCCTGATCCCTATGACGCCATGGTATTGGAGCATGATGCAAAGCCCTGTTTGGTGTTTGATTTAATTCAGTTTCAGGAGGACGCCCTGAATAGAGACAATATTTGCAGTAGAATACTGACCCATGAAGTAATCCATCTTTGCCTGATGGAAGATTATCCTGCACCCCAGGAAATGTCATACATGGAAGATTTGAATTACACTGCTTTTAACGAGGGATTTGCGCATGCATTGTCCTATCCGGAGAATCTTCAAGACTTTGTGTTTGACGAATTTATGGAAGAAAAGTTTAAGGCAGCAAAGGACACATTGCGGGCAGCGCTGGCGGAAACGGATCCGGAAAAGCAGGCGTTTTACAGCAAAACGGCCGATACCGGGATGTATTGGGATAAGTTTGCCGCCATCGCCGGAAAACTGTATTTACTACGGCATATTAACGAGCTTGAACGTATTTATCAGGAGGGCTGGCGCGGATTTACTGCACGGATATTAGACGATTTGGGGAAGTGCCGTTGGTGACATTGCTGTCACAAATCAGGAAAAGAAGGCTTTGGAAGAGCGGCGGGGAAAGCAGTTTTGGGATGTGTCCCGGAGTTTTTGGAAGGAGAAAAGTTTTATGGAAGATAAAATTAGCGTAAACACAGAAAAATGGTGGAAGAGTGCCGTGGTTTATCAGATATATCCACGCAGCTTTGCGGACAGTAATCAGGACGGCATTGGCGATCTTCAGGGAATTATTTCCAGGCTGGATTATCTGGAGCATTTGGGGATAGATGCTATCTGGCTTTCTCCGGTATGCAGGTCGCCCCAGGATGATAATGGATATGATATTTCCGATTATCAGGATATTGACCCAATGTTTGGTACTTTGAAGGATATGGAGGAGCTGATTGAGGAGGCTGGGAAGCGCCATATTCGCATTATTATGGATTTGGTACTAAACCATTCTTCGGACGAGCATCCTTGGTTTCAGGAAGCAAAAAAGAGCAGGGAAAATCCTTATCATGATTATTATGTCTGGAGGGACGGTGCGGCAGGGGAGTTTCCCAATGATATGCGGGCCGCTTTCGGAGGATCGGCCTGGGAATGGGTGCCAGGCGTAGAACAATACTATTTTCATCAGTTTTCCGTAAAACAGCCGGATTTAAATTGGGAAAATCCAAAGCTGCGTCAGGAAATCTACGACATGATAAATTTCTGGATTGAAAAGGGTGTGGGAGGTTTTCGGCTGGACGTGATTGATCAGATCGCCAAGGATCCTGACAGGCGGATTACTTGTAACGGACCAAGGCTTCACGAGTTTTTGCAGGAGCTGAGCAGGGAAACCTTTCAAAAAGCAGATTTGGTTACGGTGGGAGAAGCATGGGGAGCCACTCCGGAGCTTGCAAAATTGTATAGCAATCCGGATGGAAGTGAACTGTCAATGGTATTTCAGTTTGAGCATATCTGTCTGGATCAGATGGCGGGGAAAGAAAAGTGGGATTTAGCGCCATTGCCTTTTGGGAAGCTGAAGGAGGTCTTTGGGCGCTGGCAGACGCAACTGTATGGTAAAGGATGGAACAGCCTTTTCTGGAATAACCACGATCTGCCCAGAATCGTATCCCGTTGGGGAAATGACAAGGCTTACCGGGTAGAATCCGCTAAAATGCTTGCAATTCTTCTGCATGGAATGCAGGGGACGCCCTATATTTATCAGGGGGAGGAACTGGGTATGACCAATGTCCGGTACGAAATGGAAGAATACCAGGATATAGAAACCTTGAATGTATATCAGGAGCGTTTGAAAAAGGGCTACGCGAAAGAGGAAATCATGTGTTCTATCCATGCAAAAAGTCGTGATAACGCAAGGACGCCAATGCAATGGGATGGGGGAGAAAATGCGGGATTCACGGCCGGAATTCCCTGGATTCGGGTGAATTCCAATTACAGAGAGATCAATGCAGCGGCACAATTGGAAGACGAGGATTCTGTCTTCCAATGTTACAGAACACTGATCTGCCTTCGGAAAGAGTACCCTGTGTTTGTGGAGGGGGAATTTCAGATGCTGCTGGAAGAGGATGAAACTATTTTTGCTTACACCAGGACGGATCAGGATTCCCAACTTTTAGTGATTTGCAATTTCTATGATAAAACAGTGAATGTTCCATTGGAAGAGCAGGCTTTTGCCGGAAAGCTGCTCATCAGCAATTACAAGGACGTGGAACGGAAGATGGTTTTGCGTCCCTATGAAGCAAGAATGTATTGGATGGGAAATCGGCCTTAAGTCCTTGCTCCGGGAGATGAAACCAGTCAATGTGATACACCAGGAAAAGAAAGACGATTTCATCCCCTGCAGCAGGAGATGAATCTTGCGACGGTGTGGGAAAGGCTATAATTCATTTACTGTTCCCACGCTGCTTAGTTCCTGCAGGGCATGCAGGTATGCATCTTTATGGATGCCTTTGGGCAGTTTAAAGGTGGTCATTATTTGATAATATTGTCCTTTTGCCTTTGGTTTGTCCACCGTAAAGGTGTCAATAAAACAGTTGTCGCCCTTTAATTTACGGGAGATGAGCATGATTTCTTTTCCGTCCACAGCTTCTATATAGAGTGTCATATACCTTGAATGTCTATAGATTTTGTTTTCAAGGTATGGAATCAAGTGCAGTCCTGTCAGCCAGAAAAGAGTCAATATCACTGCGCCGTCAATAAAACCGATTCCCACCGCAAGGCCGATACAGGCGCTGGCCCAGATGCTTGCGGCGTAAGTGAGCCCCTTGATCTGATGGCCGGATATGAGGATGGAGCCTGCGCCCAGAAAGCTTACGCCGCTGATGACCTGGGCGGCGATTCTGGAGATATCCAGCCGTTCCGGATAGAGCGCTTCCAGGTATTGTTCCAGGAGCATTATCATGGAAGCGCCGAGGCACACGGTAATGGTGGTCCTTGCGCCGCCTCCGCGCCGTTTGGCGCCTCTGTCAATTCCTATTACCATCCCGATTACAAGGGATACGGTTAATCTGATCAGAATATTACGCCATGTCCAGTCTGAAAATGAAAGAGTAAACATATCAGTTCCCCCGTAAATACAGTATTTTAATTTGATTATAAAAAATTATTTACTTCTTGTAAATACGATTCTTTCTCTTCTGTGTAAAATCAATCACTGTCTCAGCCGCGCCGTCCCTGCGCCCTCCTTATGAACGGTTTCCAATAAATTGTATTGAAAGCAGAAAGGTGCTTGTTTCTTATAAATCGGAATGGTACAATAATAATGGAGCATATAAATTGACACATGGACGTGGCATATTGAAAAGGATTGGATACGAATGAAGAAAAGGGTAACACTGCAGGCCGTATATATGGTATTCCTTTGCGTTCACATGGTGCTTCTTGTAATCGGCGGATTTGCCGTCAAGGAGAATCGGTTTGAGCTCAGGGAGGAGGGTTCCTGTGTTGTATGGGAACCTGACAGCTATGAGATTTTGGAGGACGGGACGCAGCGTTACATCTTTGCAAATAAGTCAGACGGCATGGATGACAGTCTGTTGTTTTACACAAATCATCAGGAAGTTCAGGTATATGCGGAACAGGAACTGATTTACAGCAGGGGGAAGGCCGATACGATTTTCGGACATACTTCCGGTGCTGTGTGGAACATGGTGGAATTCCCTGCAAATACAAAAGAGATTGCGGTAATCATCAAGGCGATATACCGGTCGGGAGCGGGAAATGAGCATGTTTTTTACATGGGGAACGGAGTGGGCATCTTGCGCCAGATGGTTGAGGATTCCGTTTTTGCCATGGGGGTAAGCGTGTTGCTTGTTATCATAGGCGTCTGTATGATTATCTATTGGCTGTTTCTATGCCGCAGGACAAACGTAGCCCGGGAATTGTTTTATATCGGAATTTCGGCGGTATTGATCGGTACATGGGCCTTTACGGAAGAGAAGCCTGTGATGCTTTTGTTTGACAACAGGGTGTATGCTTCTTATATTACATATGTGTTGCTCATGCTGATCGGGGTTACTTTTATCCTCTTTGTAAAACATTATATCGCAAGAAAGGGACGTTATTTTCATAAGGTTCTGGCGGTGTTTGCCATCGGGGGAATGTCCCTTATGATGGTTTTGCAGGCGCTTGATATTGCGGACTTTAAGGAAACGGTGATGATTGTCCATATCGTTCTGGTGGGGGATTTGCTTTATTTTTTGTCGGGAATATTGGGCAAGATGCGCTGTGGACGGAGCGGCAGGCATGTGGGGCTGAATACGGTGGGCCTGCTGATTTTGGTACTTGCGGTTGGTGTGGAATTATTTGCTTATTATACACAGATTGCCGGCATGCAGATTTTCGGGATGTTTGGACTATTGGCTTATATCATGATTCTGGGTCTGGAAACGGCTTCGGACGCCGCTGAAAAAATTGCGGAGATACGGAAGGCAGAAATTTATAAAGAGCTTGCGGAAAAGGACATGCTGACTAAGTGTTACAACAGGAATGCCTATTCGGAGGACATTAAAGAAATACTTTCCAAAGGGACTTTATCTCAGGGAGCCTCTTCCAGAGAAAAGATCAGTGAGAGAGCAAATTCCGGGAATGTATTTCCGGGAAGAAAAGATGCGGAGAATAATGTTTATGTGGTGATGTTTGACCTGAACGATCTGAAAAAATGTAATGATACGTTGGGGCATATGGAGGGCGACCGCTATCTGACGGACGCCGCCGATTTGATTAAAGGGGTGTTCGAGGCTCGTGGAAGGGTATACCGAATTGGGGGTGATGAATTCTGTGTCATTATGCAAGATTCATCGGAGGAGGAAATAGACGGTTTCATACAGAAACTTTTGCATGAGGAGGCTTTGTACAACCAGGAATCCCAGGGAGTACGCATGCAGATAGCCATAGGTTATACGAAATATGATGCGCAGAGGGATGCCGATCTTGACAAGACCAGGAGCAGGGCGGACCAGTTGATGTACGAGAATAAAAAGCAGCTGAAGGAGGCAACCTGCGGGCAAATCGGTGAGGATTCGGCGACACTTGAAAGGTACTAGAGGTAAAATTGCAAGTGTGCCAGGGACCTTGGGCTTATAGAGCCCATGGGGCCGTGGCTGAGGGAAGAAGCGCAATATATCAAGGTGAGGCAGATGAAAAGGACTTGTGATTTCATCAGATATCATTTAAAATGAAAATAACAGAATGAACAGGCAGACGGCAGGATCATTCTGGAAGGGTTTTAAATAACGGAGGGATAACTGTATGAAAAAAGTGTATATGGCGGCACTGATATTAATGGGAGGCTTGCTTTTGGGAGGATGCGGCAAGGAAAACAACCCGCCACCGCCGGAAGTGACATCATTACCTCAGGAGACATCGGTGCCGGAAGGAACAAGCGTGCCGGAGGAGAACCCTCAGGAGACGCCAATTCCCACTGCCACACCTGAGCCGACGAAACGGCCGTTTGAGGATGCGGATACACTGTATGAGAAACGTCCGGTTTCCTTAAAACAGATGGAGGCTTTGGACAGGGGCTTTGTAGCGGTGGACTCCCCAGAGGGAATGTTTCTGAGTTGGCGGTTTTTGGGGACGGATGAGGAGGATCTGGCGTTTAATATCTATAAAAATCAGGAGCTTTTGACAAAAGAGCCGGTTGGGGATGTGACCAGCTATATGGATTCTTCTTATACGGCGGCGGAAAAAGGGAATATTGGTTATACGTTGGTGCCTGTCAGGGACGGCAGGGAAGTTACGGAGGAAACCCAAGAGGCGCTGATCTTTGACGGTGCTTACCTGTCGGTTCCGGTAAAGCAGTATGAAGTGGGCGATTATGATATTAATGATGCCTCTGTGGGAGATCTGGACGGAGACGGAGAGTATGAGATCGTGGTAAGACGTGAGCCTGCGGATATGGATGTGAAGACCCGTGTGGCTTACCCGTTGATAGAGGCATATCGGCTGGATGGAACACATATGTGGACCATTAATATAGGACCCAATGAAATTTGTACCATAGATATTAATTTTATTGTCTATGATGTGAACGGGGACGGAAAATCCGAGGTTGTGATGCGCTCCTTTGAAGGAACTGTTGACGGTGAGGGCAATCAGATAGGAGATGAAGATGGGGATGGTATAACGGATTACAGCCTGATACCCGAAGCGCTGATCGCCATGAAGGATCGTTCTTATCTTTGCATGGGGCCTGAATTTTTATCCATGTATGAGGGTGAGACCGGCAAGGAAATTGCCAGAACCGATTTGCTGCCGTCCAGAGAGCCGCTGGAGTCCTGGTATAATCCCAATGATCGGGGCAAGAGGGTGAAACGTGCAAGTCATTACGCATTGTGTATAGCGTATCTGAACGGAGAGACTCCCAGCATCGTGCATTTCCGGGGGGCATGGGCGGGCTGCAAAGCAGCGGCGTATGATATCGTGGACGGAAACTTTGCTTTAAAGTGGAATATAGGCAGTGAGAATGTGCAGACGTTGGATAACCTGTACAATACGGGTTATCACAGTATTGCGGTGGCAGATGTGGATTATGACGGCAGGGACGAGATTATTACCGGCGCTGCTGCAATAGACGATGATGGCAGTATTCTCTATGTGGTTACAGGAAAGAAAGAGGACGGAACCGAGGTAAAGCTTGGACATGGAGACGCTTTTGACGTGGCAGTTATGAGTCCCGACACCCAGGAATATTTTGTATGGGCGTGCCGGGAGACGCCCAAGTTGCCGATTAATATCGGACTTCACAGTGGCCTGACGGGAGAGGTGGTTTTCGGTCAGACCAAGCCCAAGGATACAGGAAGATCCCGGGCGGCGGATATCGATCCCACCAGCAGGGGATGGGAGTTTTGGGGCTCTACCGGAACGCCGCTGCAGTCTTTTGCGGGAGAGGTGTTGAGTGAAAACTGTCCCAGCGCCATGAATATGAAGATGTATTGGGACGGAGATCTGCTGGCAGAACTGGTGGACCATGACAGCAACCATGCCATGAATATATATAAGTGGGACTGGGAGAAGAAGGAGCTGAATACGATTCTCACGGCCCAGGACAGTGCGTCCAATGGCGGTACCAAGGGACAGACCTGCCTGATTGCGGATATATTTGGCGACTGGCGGGAGGAACTGGTAGTTCGCACGGCGGATAATGCGGAGATGCGTATATACAGTACATCGATTGCGACGGAATACAGAATGCCCACGCTGATGCATGACACTACCTACAGGGAGGCGATCTGCTGGCAGAACAATCATTATAATCAGCCCGCCAACACAAGCTTTTATTTTGGAGCGGAGACAGAGCAGGTCCCGGTGCCGGAGATATACACTTTGGATACCGCCGGAAACAGAGTAATTCCCGAACCTTACATAAAAGATGCAAAGACCCACGCGTATTATAAGATAAAGTAAAGGCAATGTGGAGACAAGGCGCCAAAAGCGCATGACTGTCTTGGAAAAGGAGAGAAAAATGGATCAAAATCAGGCGTATATTCAGAATTTAAAGTTGGAGGAAGTGCCCTGGCACAGGATTACAACCGCATACGGTTTAGCCACGGACTTGCAGGATGAGTTGAAGACTGTTGAGGAAATGGCCAACAGGAACAAAGTAAAGGAGGCGTTAAGCGAGATTGAGAATTTTATTGAGCATCAGAGTACGCTTTGGCATTCCACACCCTTTGCCATGATATTTTTAGTCCGCGCTTTTGACAAGGCGGCTGCCGAGATGGAAAGCAATCAATGCGCACGCTATGTTGTGGAGGAACTGCTGGACTTTTTTTCTCTGATTGCGGAATGCTATCATGATTATTATGAGGAATATGAGGAGGAAGAGGATTGGGAAACTTTCCCTCTCTTTTCTGATATGCTGAAGGAGGAATTTCTCGCTCCTGAGGATTGTGATGAGGATGCGGAGGAGGAACTGTACGAAACATATGACGAATCGCCGGAATTTTTTAGCTGCTGTTATTATTATTCCTTTCAAGTGCTTCTGACTTGTAAACCGATACTGGAAAAATTGGAGCATGTTTCAGGGCTTGACAAGGAGATACTTGAAAAGGTAAAGGAACTTCAGGAACAGTTATAAACTTCCTTTTCAGATTGGTGAACAGCGCCGCTTACAGGGCTGTCCTACATCCCTGTAAGCCAGCCCTGCCAAGACTATCTGTGCTGACTGGTACGCTGTTTTGCCTTTCTGAATGTCGGTGTTGACAGCGGATTCTCTAAGCGTTGCTATTAGACTGACAGTCTGTCTATGCAGGGGATTATAGTGGGTGAACGAAATGCGAGTGGTGAAAGAAGCAGAAGAACGAAAAAATGAGATATTGGATGCAGCAGAATATTTATTTGGAGCAAAAGGCTTTGACAGCACAAGTACGACTGATATTTTAAATGAGATTGGCATTGCCAGAGGCACGCTATACTATCATTTCAAGTCAAAGGAAGAAATTCTGGATGCTATGATTGAACGTATGGTAAAAAGATTGGCAAAAAAAGTGGAAAAAATTATATCAGAAAAAGATGAGCCTATATTGCAGCGGCTTACAAAGATGATGCTTGCCCTTAGGGTAGACGACAAAAATTTCAGTCACGGTCTTCTGAAACAGGCGCATAGACCACAAAATGCCCTTATGCACCAAAAAATGCAAAAATGTATTCTATCTGAAATTAATCCGCTTATAACCGAATTAATACGGGAAAGTATTGTACAGGGTATATGTGAAACAAATTATCCCGAAGAAGTTGCAGAAATGACTTTCCTGTATGCAAACACAATATTTGATGACCTTATGGAACATAGCATAGAAGAAAAGCAAAAAAAGATAGCTGCATTTATTTATAATCTGGAAAGGCTCTTAAGTATGGAGCAAAACAGTATGAAATCAGCCATCATGCCTATTTTTCAAGATAATGATAAGTAATATTAAATTAGATTTGATTTTAAGGGACATTACAGTTCCTTAATTTTCAATCCATAACCGACAGGCTGACAGTCTACAAATTATGGTATTATTTTTATTCAATTTGTCAAATTTGATTTTGGGAGGGAGCTTATGGAACAGTATAGATACAGACCATTACGTTTTTATATCACTTGTTTTGCCGTTACATGGATATTTTGGATTTTTGCAGCAGTCGTCAGTAAATCAGCGAATGATAACGGTATATCCGCTTTGCTGATGCTGTTGGGCTTAACCGCTCCTGCTATCACAGCGGTTATTACCATATTGACTTCGGGCAATAAGGCGTTAAAAGCAGATTTAAGGAGAAAACTAATAGGTTTTTACCGTATTAAACCGCTTAGCATTATTGGGGCAATTTTCGGGTTTATGGTGATTGTTGCTCTTTCCATTTTGCTTTCTGTATTGGCAGGACAGTCCTTAGAGCAGTTTTCCTTTACGGAAGATTTTTCTTTTTCCGTCGGAGGAACTTCTGCGCTGCTGACGATTTTACTTGCGGCAGTTATTGAGGAGGTTGGCTGGCGGGGATATGGCGAGGATTCCGTAGCGTCTTATTTCTCATGGTTTACGGAATCAGTCATTTTCGGCTTTGTATGGGCGTTATGGCACTTGCCTCTGTTCTGGATTAAGGGTACATATCATTATGGACTGCAGGAACTTGGTGTGTTATATGTGCTGAACTTTTTAATCGGCGTCATTCCATTAGGATTTCTGACCACATGGGTGTATGTAAAGAATAACCGCAGTATGCTTGCCTGTATCATATTTCATTTGTTTGTAAACACGATGCAGGAGAAAATCGCCATGACGCCACAGACAAAATGCGTGGAGACAATTATAATATTTTTTGCGGCAGCAATTATTGTACTGACAAATAAGAAAATGTTCTTTGAAAAACAACATATCGGAAATCTGCTGGATTATAAGGAAGAAAAGAAAATGGGTGTGGGAAATAATTCATTGACTTTTTGGGGATAAAGTGTTAATATCTCTCCATCGGCTTCCCAGGGTGGAGTCGATACTCTGTAAAGAGGGAAGATACTATTTTATGATGTATGTGTCTGCGATCAGAATGGCAGGGCACAGGAAAGGCAAGGTTATAAAGATGAAGAAACTGATTCTTTTGCCGTTGGTATTGGCAGTGGTGCTGTCTGTGGCGGCGTGTGGTACCGAACCTCAGGAGAGCGGCGGACAGCGTGGTTTTAAAACCGCAGTGGAAGGGAAACTTACCATGGCGACAAATGCGGCTTTTCCTCCCTATGAATACATAGAGGGCGGCAAGGTGGCAGGGATAGATGCTGAGATCGCTGCTGCGATTGCGGAAAAGCTGGGGCTGGAGCTGCAGATCGATGATATGGAGTTTGATTCTATCACGGAAGCGTTGAAAGGCGGCAAGGCCGATATCGGTTTGGCAGGCATGACGGTTACGCCTGATCGTCAGGAGGAAGTTAATTTTACGGTTAGTTATGCCACCGGCGTACAGGTGATTATTGTGAAGGAAGACAGTGCCATCAAGAGCTTAGAGGATCTGAAGGCCCAAGGTGCAAATCATGTGGTGGGCGTACAGCGCAATACTACGGGTGATCTTTACACCACAAAAGATATTGAGAATGCCGGTTTGGGCAAGATTGACCGTTACAGCAAGGGCGCAGATGCCATTCAGGCATTGAAAACCGGCAAGGTGGACTGTGTTGTAATTGACAATGAGCCGGCGAAGGCTTTTGTAAGTGAAGTGGAAGGGCTGAAAATCCTGGAGACGGAGTATATCATTGAGGAGTATGCGGCAGCAATGAACAAGGAAAATATCGAATTATATGAGGCTGTCAACACAGCTTTGCAGGAATTGATTCAGGACGGAACCGTGCAGACCATCATTGATAGGTATATTACGGCGAACTGAATTGCTGCGATTTGGAGGACGGATCCGACTGGAAACGTTGTTTGTTGGAATGTGAGACAGTATTTTCAGGGGCTCAGGCGACTGGGCCCCAATTCATAATAACGGACAAACCTACTCTGTTTACGGAAGGGAGAATTGTGTATGAGGCTTTCGGCATCCCAAAGCTGGCTGGAGGATGCACCGGATTGGATTCTAAACGGTCCCGGCTGGCTCAATGACATTGGCTATGATATTTATAAGAGCTTTCTGTTTGATGACCGATATCAGATGTACATAAAGGGCTTAGGTAATACGCTGCTGCTCACTTTTCTGGCATTGCTCATCGGCGTTGCGCTGGGGGTGGTCATATCTCTGGTACGTGTTTCCTGGGACAAGAACCATACGGAAATGCACGGCGTCGGAAAGTATGTGCTTGGTTTTTTTAATGTGGTATTTAAAATATATCTGACGGTGATTCGCGGTACGCCCATGGTGGTGCAGTTGATGATCATGTATTTCGTAATCTTTGCTTCCAGCCGGAATAAAATTATGGTAGGGGCTCTTTCCTTTGGCATCAATTCGGGCGCTTATGTGGCGGAAATCATTCGGGGCGGTATCATGTCCATTGATCAGGGACAAATGGAGGCTGGGCGCAGCCTTGGCTTTGGATATGTTTCCACTATGCGGTATATTATTTTGCCTCAGGCGTTTAAAGCCGTACTGCCCACTTTGGCCAATGAATTTATCGTTCTGTTGAAGGAGACTGCGGTTGCCGGTTATGTAGGCTTGGCAGACGTGACATATGCGGGTAATATCATAGGCGGAAACTGTTATGATTACCTGTTCCCGCTTTTGATGTCCGCGTTGATTTATCTGGTGCTGGTTATGTTCTTTACCTTCCTGGTAGGCAGGCTGGAGAGGAGGCTGAGAAACAGTGAGCGGTGAATATATTATTCAAGCGAGGGAGCTGCAGAAACATTATAAAGGCGGTGGGATCAAAGCCCTCGACGGCGTATCGGCTTCTATTGGCAAGGGGGAGGTTGTGGTTGTCATTGGCCCTTCCGGCTCCGGCAAGTCCACTTTCCTGCGATGTCTCAATTTGCTGGAGGTACCAACCGCCGGGAGGATACTGTTTGAGGGAGTGGATATCACCGACAAAAAAGCCGACATCAACCTTCACCGACAAAAGATGGGAATGGTGTTTCAGCATTTTAATTTGTTTCCTCATATGACGATTCTAAAAAATATGACGCTTGCGCCCATGAAGCTTTTGCATAAAACGCAGGCGGATGCGGAGGAGCGTGCGCTTGCTCTGCTTCAGCGGGTGGGGCTGGCGGACAGAGCGGGCGCTTATCCAAGCCAACTGTCCGGTGGCCAGAAACAGAGAATTGCCATAGTGCGTGCGCTTTGTATGGATCCTGAGGTGATGCTCTTTGACGAACCTACTTCGGCGCTGGATCCGGAGATGGTGGGCGAAGTGCTGGAAGTAATGAAGGAGCTGGCAAAGGACGGTATGACTATGGTGGTGGTGACGCATGAGATGGGATTTGCCAGGGAAGTGGCAGATCGGGTGATCTTTATGGCGGAAGGCCTGATTGTGGAGGAAGGGAAGCCGGAGGAGATTTTTTCCGCACCCAGGCAGGCACGTACCCGAGAATTCCTGGCGAAGGTTCTGTAACGGCGAAAGGAATCGCTTGGCGATCTCTGTACTGGAGCGGGATGGAAGCAGAAACGCAGGATAAGAAACGGAGGGGCAATACATTGGATGGCAATATTAATACAATAATTACTATTACCATTATAATAATGGTTTCGATAGCCGCATTGATTTTTTGCTTGCTGCTTTTCCTGCAGGCCAGGCGAAGAAAATCGCAAGAAATTGATCTGATGGAAGGGCATGAGTTTGAATATTATTGCGCGGAACTTCTGAAAGGGCGGGGCTTTCAGGAAGTGGAAGTCACGGTGGGCAGCGGCGATTACGGAATTGATATCTTGGCGGAAAAAGAGGGCGTTACCTATGCCATTCAATGTAAACGATATACTTCTCCTGTGGGAGTCAAGGCCGTGCAGGAAGCTTACGCAGGGCGGGATTATTATGACAGAATGGTGGGAGCGGTACTTACCAATCAGTATTTTACTGCGCCGGCGGTGAAAGCGGCGAAAAAGCTTAAAATTCTGCTCTGGGACAGAGGGTACCTTGAGCGGATGGAAGAGGAAAACTGAGTTACAAAATGCAATCATAAGAGGCAGGCATTTGGTGGAATCGGGTTTGGCTTCCTGGTTCGGGAGGCTGTGCCGGCGCTCAGGCGGCGGCAGAAGCCTGCTTAGCTTCTGCCGCAAGTCTTTCCTGCAGGGATAAAAAATCCGAAGGTCCGCAGTCCAGATAAAAGCAATGAAATCGATAATCCGAGTAGTCGTTTCCCCAAAGGCTTTTTGCCTTTTCTTGTAAATCCATGATTTCCAGATATCCCAGATAATATTTTAGATAGTTGCAGGGTTCCTGCACGATATAGTTGTATATAGATTTGATGGAAGTGCTGTCTGTGATGCCGAAGCCTTCCAGAACTTTCGCAACCTGCCCATAGGTGGCTCCCTGGTAGTGGATCATGATGTCGATCAGGGAATACAGGCATAGCTGCAGGCTGCGGTTATGGCCTTCTAACTGTGCGATCAGCGCTTCCGTATCCTGACCATGCTCCTGGAGAAGAACAGATGCATAATTGTATGCCCGGAATTCCACGTATAAGGCCCAGCCTTCCAGATAACCGCCATACCATAACAGCTCCCTTGCAGGCCGTTCTTTTGAGATACATGCCTGTCTGTTATAATATACGTTCTGATAAAGATGTCCCGGATATCCTTCGTGGGCCAGCGTCACATACAGGTCAAGCCCCACGGGCGTTTTTCTGCGGTTGATATAGATGGAGTTGCTGTCCGGGTCGTCCAGGGGGGTGGTCATGTAAAATGCGGGTGCACAGTACTCTTCCAGGTTTTGGGAAACCGCTTTGACCGATACTTGTGTGGCGCCTTCCGGAAGGTCGGGAAAATCCGAACGCATCCGGGTCTGCAAATCCAGCAGCATCTGGGCGGCGTCATGATACGGAAAAGCGGAAAGCGTACCGTTTCCGTAGGCCTGCAAAATTTCAGGATGAGCTTCCACAAGCTTTTGTATTTCTTCATACTCTCCGGAAAATTGAGCGGTGAGCAGTTTCTGAATTTCTTCGATAGGCCGGTAGGAGCCGGTCTCGGATATGAGAAGATGTTCATAATAAGACTTCCCTTCCGGCAGTGCGGCCAGCCCGGTGGGAAGCACATCATCGTTTTCCAACAGAAGCAGACCGTCTCCCAGTGCGGTATATGCGGGCAGCAGAACGGTTTTGAGCAGTCTGTCATTTTGTGCCAGGTAGTCTTCTGCATCCCTGTCAGTGATTTCGCCGGCCTTCAGTAAGTTTTCCAGCCGATCTCGGAAGGTGGTCTGGAGGAAGTGTGAGCCTGCGTCAAGTGATTCTTTTGTGACAATAGTGTCACATTGTTCTCGGACGGCTTTCAGAAAGGAACCGGGAGTGGATAAACCTGCGGCAGCCTTTTCCTGTTCATACAGGAGCAGGGAGGCAAAGTATTCGTCGGCCTGATCCAGCAGCGCCAGGTAATCCTCCACATCTTTTTGGCTGCGAAAGGTATATTCCGCCAGGAGAATGGGGAGCTGCGTCTGGGCACCGGAAGCGGGGGAAAGGGGTTCGCTGTAGTAGGAAAAACTGCTTAGGGCCAGGGAATTTTCCAGGGAGCGGGTCATCAGTTTCCATAGATAGGCGTCCTGGTCGGACAGCTTCTCCGTATGTAGAGTATTCAGCGCCACAAGGGCGTTTTCGTGTCCGGCATGGCTGCGAATGCTTTTGACCGGGTCATAGCACGGCAGGGAGGGCGTATAATCATATATGCCGAAGTTCTCCGGTACTGCCAGGGTGTAGTGCATGGTGAGGGTATTTGACTCCATTTCCTCCGTGAAAAGCTCCGAGGTAATATGGGCAAATCGCTTTTCGTCATGCTGGTAGGAAAAGAGAAAAACAGTCATGCCGGAAAATGCCAGCAAAAACACGATGGCGAAAAGCATCTGTTTCAAGGAAAGATGGGAATGCCTTTTCAAATGATCACCTTGTAAATGAAATATTGCTATAGTATATGAGGTATCTGACGCAGCCATGCAAAAGCCTTGTTGACTTTGAGACATATTTTCTCTATACTGGAAGTAGGTGGAAGGTAACTGCTTCGTCGAGAAACTGCGCATCCAGAATACAGGGCGACGGATTGTCCGAAGCGTTACAAAAAGTCGGTTTCGAATGCCGGTCGGAACCGATGCGACGGAAATGGCAGAAAAGTTTATTGTGATGTGTGTGCGGCCGATTGTCGGTCTGTGGCGGAAGGCCATAATACGGCAGAAGGTAAAAGTTTCGCAGATTACGGAAAGGCGATGGTAAATTTATGAGTGAAGCAATCAAAAAAACGATTCAGGAAGGTAGAGCGGTACTTGGATTGGAATTCGGCTCTACCCGCATTAAGGCGGTTCTGGTGGACGAGAGTCATCAGCCCGTTGCCATGGGGACTTGGGACTGGGAGAACCGCCTGGAGAATCACGTATGGACGTACAGCTTGGAAGATATATGGAATGGGCTGCAGGGCTGTTACAGAAGTCTGACGGAGGATGTGAGGGAAAAGTATGGCGTGCCGGTGACGAAGCTGGCGGCATTGGGCTTTTCCGGAATGATGCATGGATATATGGCATTTGATGGGGCCGGCGAGCTGTTGGCGCCGTTTCGCACTTGGAGAAACACCATGACCGGTGAGGCGTGCAGAAAGCTTGTTCCCGTATTTCACTTTAACATTCCTCAGAGATGGAGCATTGCTCATCTATATCAGGCCGTTTTAAGCGGAGAGGATCATGTGAAAGACATTCGGTATCTGACTACGCTGGCAGGATATATTCATTGGAAGCTTTCGGGAGAGAAAGTTCTGGGCGTGGGAGAAGCGTCTGGGATGTTTCCCATTGATTCCGCAGTCTGTGATTATGACAAGGGGATGCTGGAGCAATTTGACGCACTGGTGGCGGAAAGGAATTTTGAATGGAAGCTGAGGGATATTCTGC
This sequence comes from uncultured Acetatifactor sp., assembly GCA_910578185.1. Lineage (GTDB taxonomy): Bacteria > Bacillota > Clostridia > Lachnospirales > Lachnospiraceae > Acetatifactor. The sequence continues at coordinate 25,902 of CAJTPN010000019.1, read as the reverse complement.
CCAGGGTGCTGGGCGCAGGAGAAGCTGCCGGGGCGCTGACGCCGGAAGGCGCAAGGTTGCTGGATCCCAGCGGGAATCTGCAGGCTGGCATACCCATGTGTCCTCCGGAGGGGGATGCGGGTACTGGCATGGTTGCCACCAACAGCGTGAGAGTGCGCACGGGAAATATATCCGCAGGAACTTCTGTCTTTTCCATGGTGGTGACGGAGAAACCGCTTTCCCAAGTACATGAGGAGATTGATATGGTGACGACGCCGGACGGAAATCCGGTGGCGATGGTGCATTGCAATAACTGTACTTCAGATCTCAACGCATGGGTAAATCTGTTTGAAGAATTTGCGGTGAAGCTGGGGGTAAAGACAGACAAAAATCAACTGTTCGGCATGCTTTATCGGGAGGCGCTTTCGGCGGACACGTCCTGTGGGGGGCTGATGGCATATAACTATTTTTCGGGGGAACCTGTCACCGGGATAGATGAGGGCAGGCCCATGTTCGTCAGGATGCCGGATGCGGAATTCAATCTGGCCAATTTTATGAGAAGTCATCTGTACAGTGCCATGGCGGCATTAAAGATCGGAAACGACATCCTGTTGAAGGAGGAGCATGTGAAGGTGGATTCCCTGACGGGACATGGCGGTTTGTTTAAAACGCCGGTGGTGGGGCAGCAGCTGATGGCAGCAGCCATGAATGCTCCGGTAACGGTGATGGATACGGCCAGTGAAGGCGGCGCATGGGGCATGGCAGTGCTGGCCGCTTATATGTATGAGAAAGCTGAAGGTGAGACGCTTCCCGATTACCTGGAGGATAAAATCTTTGCGGGACAGACAGGCACTACCATTGCGCCAAAGCCGGAGGATGTGGCCGGGTTCGACGCGTTTATTGAGAGATATCGGAACACATTGCCTGCGGAGAAGGCTGCCGCAAAAGGGATGCTATGAAAATTCAGGAAAGGAGAATATAGTCAATGCTGGAAGAATTAAAGAAGTTAGTGTATGAAGCAAATATGGATTTGCCAAAGTACGGCCTGGTCACTTTTACATGGGGAAATGCCAGCGCCATCGACAGGGCCAGCGGGCTGTTTGTTATCAAGCCAAGCGGTGTGGAATACGATCAGTTGACCCCGGAGGACATGGTGGTAGTGGACTTGGAGGGCAACAAAGTGGAGGGACGTTATAATCCTTCTTCGGACACGGCCACACATTTGGAGCTGTACAAGGCATTTCCGGAGGTGGGGGGCATTGTGCATACTCATTCTGCCTATGCTACCAGCTGGGCACAGGCTGGCAGGAGTATTCCTTGCTATGGAACCACCCATGCGGATTACTTTTACGGCGAGGTGCCATGTATCAGGTGCCTTTATGCGGAGGAGATTGCGGAGGCATACGAGGAGAATACGGGACACCTGATTGTCAATGAATTCAAAAAGATGTGTAAGGATCCTGTATCCGTTCCGGCGGTATTGTGCAAAAACCACGGTCCGTTTACCTGGGGAAAAGATGCAAAGGAAGCCGTACACAATGCGGTGGTGCTGGAAGAGGTGGCAAAGATGGCCTACCGTGCGGAGTCTATTAATCACCATATTCTGCCTGCGCCCCAGGAATTGATGGATAAGCATTATTACAGAAAGCACGGGGCCAATGCCTATTACGGGCAGAATGCATAGAGAGCGGGCGCTGCGGCTTTTGGAGAAATAACTCACCTATTTTAAAGAAATCAGCCTGGTGTGAGCAGGAAACGGCCACAGGGCGGAATGGAGGAAACAATGAATAATTTGGAGCTGCAAAAGCGCGCAAACAATGTGCGCAAGGGCATTATCACGGCAGTTCACAGCGCGAAGGCGGGACATCCGGGAGGCTCTCTTTCTTCGGCAGATGTGTTTACTTTTTTGTATTTTGAGGAGATGAATATCGATCCCAAGAATCCGGATATGGAGGACAGGGACAGATTTGTCCTTTCCAAAGGACATAACGCGCCGGGCCTTTATTCGGCTTTGGCAAATCGGGGATTTTTTCCCGTGGAAGACCTGAAGACCCTGCGCAAGCTGGGATCTTATTTGCAGGGACATCCCTGTATTCATATTCCGGGAGTGGATATGTCTTCTGGCTCTCTGGGGCAGGGAATTTCCGCAGCTGCGGGGATGGCTCTGGGCGCAAAGATGGGCGGAAAGGACTTCAGAGTATACACGCTGCTGGGTGACGGAGAGATTGAAGAGGGGCAGGTATGGGAAGCAGCAATGTTTGCAGGCTTCCGTAAGCTGGATAACCTCTGTGTCATTGTGGACAACAATAACCTGCAGATTGATGGTCCCATTGATCAGGTTTGTTCGCCTTACCCAATTGATAAAAAGTTCGAGGCGTTTAATTTCCATGTGATCAATGTGGATGCACATAATTTTGACGAACTTAGAGCAGCCTTTGGGGAGGCAAGAGCCACAAAAGGATGTCCTACTTGTATCGTGATGCACAGTCTTAAGGGTAAAGGCGTTTCGTTTATGGAGAACAGTATTGATTGGCATGGCAAAGCACCTAACGATGAGGAGTATGCGGTGGCAATGGCCGATCTGGAGAAGATCGGCGCAGAATTAGAGAAAGCGGGTGAGGCATGATGGCGGAGGAAACGATTGTAAAAAAGATTGCGACGCGGGAAAGCTATGGAAATGCGTTGAAGGAGTTGGCGGAAGAGTTTCCGAATCTGGTGGTGTTGGACGCTGATCTGGCGGCGGCAACCAAGACCAGTATTTTCCGGAAAGCGTACCCGGATCGTCATATCGACTGCGGGATCGCAGAAGCAAATATGATGGGCGTGGCGGCAGGCTTGTCTCTTACGGGAAAGATTCCCTTTGTGAGTTCTTTTGCGATGTTTGCGGCAGGACGCGCTTTTGAACAGGTGCGTAATTCCATCGGCTATCCCCAATTGAATGTGAAGATCGGCGCAACCCATGCGGGGATTACGGTGGGAGAAGACGGAGCCACACATCAGTGCAATGAGGACATTGCTTTGATGCGTACCATTCCCGGTATGGTGGTGATGTGTCCGGCGGATGACGTGGAAGCAAAAGCTGCGGTCAGGGCGGCTCTGGAATATGAGGGACCTGTGTTTATCCGATTCGGACGTGCGGCAGTGCCTGTGATCAATGACAAGCCGGGCTATAAATTTGAGATTGGCAAGGGTACCGTCGTTCGAGAGGGGACGGATGTGACCATTGTAGCCACGGGAATCTGTGTGGATTCCGCGCTGGGGGCTGCGAAGCTGCTGGAAGCGGACGGCGTCAGCGCAGAAGTGGTGAGTATCTGTACCATCAAGCCGCTGGACGAAGAGATCATAGTCAACAGCGCGAAAAAGACGGGAAAAGTGGTCACGGTGGAAGAACATTCCGTGATTGGAGGACTTGGCAGTGCGGTATGTGATTGCCTGAGTGCAAAGCAGCCCACTCTGGTAAAAAAACTGGGAATGCAGGATGTGTTTGGGGAATCCGGCAGTGCGGCGGCACTGGTGCAAAAGTACGGACTTGACGCGGAAGGCGTCTACAAATCTGTGAAAGAATTTATTTGAGTTTGACGGAAATGTGGCAGGGATTTTCTTTTACAGTTTTAATGAAAAATGAATCAATATGGGTAGATGTGCGTCGTTTTAGGGAAAGTTGATGATAATAGCCTGGATGTGAAACTTACGGAAAATAATTTCACATCCAGGTTATTTTTAGAATAAGATTTTGTGACAGTTTTGTTATGGAGTAACATGACTATGTTTGATAAAATTTTTATGTGGGACGAAAAAGGAGGAGTAAATATGGAATTTTTTAACGTTGATGAATCTATGACTGCGCAGGCAGCTACCACAGAAAACTGTACTACGAATGGTACTACGCAAGCAGGATGTACTCAAACAAATTGTACAACTAATGGTTGCGCACAGGGAAGTTGTTCTGCAAGTGGCTGTACTGACAATGGTTGTACAAAAGTTGGATGCCCAACAACATCGTAAAGAGATACAAATTGTCATTGCTTCGTCCCACATATTCTGGCGCAATTGAAGAATGCTAAACTTTTTTGAGCGGCGATACATATTCAAATGGCATTGTGAAAAGCAGGAGATTGAAACTACCTATAGTATGACTACTAATGGATTCCTTTTAAATGAAGAAAGGGCTAAAACACTGATAGGTTTAGGAATTAAAAAATATCAAATAACTGTTGATGGTATCAGGGATACACATGATAATTTAAGACCTCAAAAAAACGGTAAAGGTTCATGGGATACGGTAATAAGTAATTTGTTGGCGATGCAAAAATGTGATTTGGATTTTGACGTGATGATTCGGGTGAACTACGACCATAATGTTGTTGAGCATATTTCTGAATTTCATAATTTTATAAAAAATAATTTTGATGATAGATTTTCCGTTTTCCATCATGTAATAGGTAAATGGGGAGGAGAAAACGATGAAGAAATGGAAGTGATTGATCCGTCTACAGCGCAATATGTTGACACATTGTTAATAGAAGAAGCCGTAAATAACGATATAAAACCTGATATGAGTTTTTATTTTTCTAAATTTGGTGGACGTGTATGTTATGCAAATAGACCTTATTTTTATATCTTATCAATGGATAGAAAACTGAAAAAGTGCACATTTACTGATGAGAAGTATGATGAGATAAATGTAATAGGATATTTACGGGAAGGAAAGTTTGACATAGACAACACGAGGCTGCTTAATTTTGTTATGCCTGATTATGAAAAAATGAAAGAAAAAGGATGCTGGGATTGCGATATTCTTCCGGTTTGTCAGGGATTGTCGTGTGCATTAAGAAGGGCTGAAAAGGGGGTAATTGACTGCGCAGAAGAAAAAATTAATATTAAAGAAAATATTGTACAGGAATATAGATATTATCAGCTTATGAAGGAAAAAGGTAAAGCAAATGAGAAAGAAATGGAAAAAGATATACAGAAATAACAAATTTTTGCTGAATAAAATATTTCAGTATAATAAATGGTTGTTTTTTGTCAGGCTTTGCTATGCTGTTCTTACAAGTTTTGCCTCCCTGATTAATGTTCTGCTTCCTAAATTTTTGCTGGAAGCAATGTTTGAGGGGGAGCTAAAACGTGTGGTAATGGTGTTGGGGATTTATTTTGTTATCATTGTTTGTATAAAAGTGACAGGTATTTTTTATGAGAATTATAACAGGGCTTCTACCGAGAAAATGTATGTGGAAATTATTAATGAATTTTTGCATAAAGGAATTGGCTTGGATTTGTCGTTCTTTGATAAATCCGAATCTTTCTCTAAATACAACAGAGGATTTGGCAACTGCTGTAATGTAATAGAAAAATGTAATAATACAATTCTATCTGTAATAACAGCTTCTATCCAGATTGTGATGATAGGAAGTGTATTGTTATGGGCAAATGTCTATGTGTTTGTCACTATTTTAATTTTTATTGCTGTTAATATAACGATAAATAATGTTTTAAAAAGAATTGATTATGATTATAATGTTAAATTAAGTGAAAAAAATAAACAGGTAAATTATTTTTATCGACTTTTTTATACGCCTAAGTTTATAAGAGATATCAAAGTAAATGTAATCGATGAATTTATTTTTAATAAGAAACAGGAAGTAAACGAAGAGATTCTCCGTATTTCAAAAGGACAGATGTCAGATACAAAAAAGTATAGGATATTGTTAGGCTTTCTGGATTCCTTGGAGTATGTTTTGGCTGCGTTTTATTTTGCTTATTCTGTAATTAAGGAATTCATAGCGGTAGCTGACTATTTTACAAGCCTGAATGCTTATCAACAGATTAAAAATGCGATAAATAATTTACTATCGTCCTATACTGTTTTTTATAATAACAGCTTGTTTGCGGAAGACTATATTGATTTCATGCGTTCAAATGAAAATACGACAACGAATAGGGAGGGGATCTTATTGAAGGCGTCCGAGATAGAAAAAGTGGAATTTGAAAACGTAACATTTTCATATCCCAACGCTGACGAGAATGCATTGAAGAATGTTTCTTTTGTAATTAACAGAGGAGATAAGATTGCGGTTGTGGGTAAAAACGGTGCAGGAAAGACGACCATTATCAAATTGATGTTAAGACTGTATGATCCACAGGAAGGGGAGATACGAATTAACGGGATAAGTATACAAGATTACAATACGGATTCGCTGCGGACTTCCATAAAGGCTTTGCTGCAGGATTTTGCGGTATATGCTTTTTCCCTATATGATAATCTGGCGCTTGGCAGAGAAATTTCCGACGAAAAGATGGAAATGGCTTTAAGGGAAGTGGATCTTTATGATAAAGTCAGCAGGTTGAAGGGTGGACTGAATACGCCCATTACAAGCCAGGTGACTAAGGGAGGGGTCGAATTAAGTGGCGGAGAAACGCAAAAACTGGTATTGTCAAGGATATTTGCATTGGACACGCCTTTCTTTATTTTGGACGAGCCGACCAGCAGTTTAGATCCCTACGCAGAGTACGGATTGTATCATAAGCTGTTGCAGAGTTCGAAAAGTGAGAATACTTTTATCGTGATTTCACATCGTCTGACATTGACGCATAAGATGTCAAAAATCATCGTTATTGATAATGGAGGTATTGCAGAATCCGGTACTCATGAAGAATTGATGGCTTTGGATGGAATTTATGCCGGTATGTACAGGATACAATCGGAGAAGTATAGTGCGGGGAGTGATTGATATGGAATATGTTTACTATGGCTTTGGGTTGAAGTTTGTTTCTAATATTCAGATGTTGGGACTTTGCGAAACTGTGAAGGATAATAATCTAAATAGTAATGTAAACATGATGGAGATTTCTTTGCATATTGATCTTGATCCTAAATATCGAAGTGAAGGAAGAGATCAAATATATTGTGAAGATAATATGTTTATTTTGGATTTTAAGGAGATTACATTTGAATTGGATACTTATTTGAAAAATGTGCTTATCATAGCTTGTGCCGGAAATCTTAATGAATCCTTAATACTTTTCTAAACAACTAGGATACAGTTTTATATTATACTATATCCATATTTATTATAGTTGATACCGGCGATAGAAAAAACGGTATTGGGCCGGATGAAGGTACGATGAGGTGAAGAGATGGTGCAGCACGACAGCAAGGTACAAATGAACATGGAAGGAACAAGGCTTCGGCGAAGAGAAGGCGCTATGGGGAATGGACGAGGAGCGGTTCTGCCGGGAACCAATATGGCCCGCTCCGAAAGAAGAGTAGCGGAGGAGATGCCCCCATACAAAAGATCGGCGGTACAGGATGAGAATGGTGTACGCATTAACAGAAGGATCCGTTACCCAGCCCAAAGAAGCGTGGTACGACCGGTTCAGACCAGAGAGCCAAATAATCAACAGAATCCGTATCTGGCAGACTATGCCAGGGGCAATCGTCAGACGAAAGGAGCCCGCGGAGCAGGCGGTGTAAGGGAAATGTCATATATTGATACAAGCCCTGCAATTCGGCGGCAGCCTGCCAGGAGCAGCATACGACGGGAGGGTGATATATGCAATCCTGCGCGTCATGTCTCCGGAAAGCGGCGCAGAAAATGTGTCTGGCCTCAGTGGCTTGCATTGATTGTGTGGTGTGTGTTTATTGGCCTTGTGACCGTGGCTGTTTTGGATAAAATTAACGGGACATCTGTGGAAGGCAATGCAGGCGGGAGACTGCCTGAGACAATGATGGGAGGAAACGGACGACAGGCACTTGTACAGGGGATTGCGGCCGATATATTTGCGAAACATCCTGAGTGGACAGAGGATTTATTGACTCCCAACGAATATTCCAGACCCGGTGATCCTTTGGAGAAGGTCGCTAATATATTTGTGCATTATACTGCGAACCCGGGAACAAGTGCGGCGCAGAATCGCAATTATTTTGAACAGCAGAAGGATTTGCATGAGCGCAGCGTCAGCTCACATTTTATCATCGGCTATGAAGGAGAAATTGTTCAGTGTGTTCCGCTGGATGAGATTGCCTATGCCGTTAAATCCAGAAATTTTGATTCCATTTCCATAGAATGTTGTTTTTTGGAAGAGGACGGTTCTTTTACACAGGCTACATATGATTCTTTGATTTCTCTTCTGGCATGGCTGACCGATGCTTATGATTTAGAATCGGAGGATATTTTGCGCCATTATGACTGCGGAGGCAAAAAGTGTCCCCTTTATTATACCGATCATCCGGACGCATGGGAGGCGCTGAAAAAGGACGTGGACAAGTTGTGATATCCTGTGTTAAAATAGATGGAAGGATTCATGAATTGATTGAATAGCGATAAAGGATCTGATATGCGCATACGATGTGATCGGTGCAAATGAGGAGGCGCGGGATGAATATTCTATCACCATCTATTTTGGCAGCGGATTTTGGCAGGCTTTTAGAACAGATTAGAGAGGCGGAACATGCAGGGGCAAAATACCTGCATATTGATGTTATGGACGGTGTTTTTGTACCGTCCATTTCCTTTGGAATGCCGGTGATTTCTTCTATTCGGAGTGGTACGGATATTTTTTTTGACGTGCATCTGATGATCGAAAGGCCGGAGCGTTATATACAGGAATTTGCTGATTGTGGGGCAGATCTGATCAATTTTCACCTGGAGGCTACGAAGAATGTGGTGAGTACCATTGAAAAGATCAAGTTCAGAGGAAAAAAGGCCGGTATCACCATTAAGCCTGCCACCCCGGCCAGTGCAGTGGAACCATATTTAAAGCTGGTGGATATGGTGCTTGTGATGACGGTGGAACCGGGATTCGGCGGGCAGAAACTGATGCCGGAATGTTTGAAAAAGGTAAGCCAGATCCGTTCCATGGTAACGGAAAAAGGGCTTCATACAGATATCGAAGTGGATGGCGGCATTCGAATGGATAACGTGAAGCTGGCTCTGGAAGCGGGGGCCAATGTGATTGTGTCCGGATCGGCGGTATTTAAAAATAATATTACAAAAAACGTCAGGCGGTTTATGGAGCTGCTTGACCCGGAGGGAAAATAGTAGATTTTGGAAGTATGCATCAGAATTGATTATTCCGGGGGGAATGAATGGGACAAATTTTTTTGACGATGTACAATTAGAAGAAACGAGCTGTCGTGCAGTGACTTTGATAGGAGGTATGCCATGCAGTTGAACGGAATAGGGGTTGAACACAATGCAAGCATGCATCAGGTTACAAAGTGTTCGCATGATCACACCACATCCCACAAAGAGGGAGCTTCTGCCGCTGCCCAGGGGGCAGGCAGAGAGATGCAGATTTTACAGATGCCCATGCAGCAGGAGGGACAGCTTTCGCTGACATCCTGGCTGGAGAAGACGTTGGCAGGCGGTAAGCGTGCGCTGCAGGGCATATGGGGGACCAATGAGTCGGGCGTTCCCGGGGATACGGGGGACAAGGCGGGAAATACGCAAGTCATGCCTCCTGCTGCGGACAACAGGGTAGAGGCGGATGCTTCAGGAGCGGATCATCGACAACAGGAGTTTACCCAGGGGCTGCATACACCGCAGGTTGCAGCCGCAGGGACAGCTGTGACGGATCCGGGGACGATACAAAATACCGCATATTATTCTGCAGTGGAAGACATTGGAAGAAAGCAGGAGACTTTGTGGGAAAAGGTAAAGGTGAAATTCAAAAATATTGCGGGACAGCTGGCCGGAAATTTGCCCAATAAGTTATTTCATTTTCAGACAAAGAATTCTTTTCAGACAAGGCAGGAACCGCCCAGGGAAGAACTGCGCAAACAGAATAAAATACGCAAGGATAAGGTGGAACTTAACTGTGCGCAGGTGGAAGAAAGTTACCTGTTGGATTCTTATGACAGAAAAGGAGCATACAGTAAGCTGTCTGCGGGAAAGTGATTTGTTTTCACAAAGCGGTTGACATGGGCGGACTTTTTATGTTATTCTTGTAGGAAGATAATAGAACGCAGAGACGAAGAGAGTACATGTTGCGGATGCTTTACAGAGAGGGTTTCGGCAGGGCTGAGAGGAACCGGGCGGAGTAATATGGAAGATGGCTTCTGAGTGGCGCACCGAGTCTTTTGAACGCAAGATGAGGCTGCGACAGGTTTCGCCTGTTATAGCGGATAGGGTTACTGACCCGAAGAGGTCTGTTCTGTGAGGGACAGGCGAAGAGAAGTGGTATCACGGGCTTGTGGCTCGTCTTCTGATGCATGTTTGGACATGCGGCGGGAGGCGGGCTTTTTTACATTGAGGTATGAACAAAACGATTTGTTGAAATTGCGAAGATAGCATTACCTTTTTGAGACAGATTAAAACGCGGCATCGGGCGGCGTTGGAAAGAGCAAGTTTTAGGGCAATATGGGTATACTGGGAAAATGAAGAAAAGTGACAAGGAAGGGAGAAGTGAGAAAGTTATGGAATCAGGAGCAGGAACGGAGACAAAAAGGAAGGACAGAGGGCCCTACTATATCACCACGGCTATTGCTTATACTTCGGGGAAACCACATATAGGCAATAATTATGAGATCGTGTTGGCGGATAGTATTGCCCGTTTCAAGAGAAAGGAGGGTTATGATGTTTTCTTTCAGACGGGAACGGACGAACACGGACAGAAGATCGAGTTGAAGGCCCAGGAGGCCGGGGTGACACCCAGGGAGTTTGTGGACAATGTGGCGGGGATTATTCAGGGGATGTGCGATCTGCTGAACATTTCCTATGATAAGTTTATCCGCACCACCGACGAAGCGCATGAGAAACAAGTGCAGAAGATATTTAAAAAGCTCTATGAGCAGGGGGACATTTACAAGGGAGCCTATGAGGGGCTGTACTGTACGCCCTGTGAGTCTTTCTGGACGGAGATGCAGCTGGTGGACGGGAAATGTCCGGATTGCGGCAGGGAGGTAAAACCCGCGAAGGAGGAGGCATACTTCTTCCGGATGAGTAAATATGCAGATAAGCTGATCAATCACATGAATGAGCATCCGGAATTTATCAAACCGGTGTCCCGCAAGAACGAGATGATGAATAACTTTCTCATACCGGGGCTGCAGGACTTATGCGTGTCCAGAACTTCGTTTCAATGGGGGGTTCCGGTGGATTTTGATCCGAAACATGTGGTCTATGTATGGTTGGATGCGCTGACCAACTATATCACGGGAATTGGGTATGACGCGGAGGGGGAAAGTACAGAACAATATCGCAAGTTCTGGCCGGCGGATCTGCATTTAATCGGCAAGGATATAGTGCGTTTTCACACGATTTATTGGCCTATTTTCCTCATGGCGTTGGGGGAACCTCTGCCAAAACAGATATTTGGACATCCCTGGCTGTTGATGAACGGTGGGAAAATGGGCAAATCCAGGGGAAATGTGATTTATGTGAACGATTTGGTAGATTTTTTCGGCGTGGACGCGGTACGATATTATATGCTGCATGAAATGCCTTATGAGAATGACGGAAACGCCACATGGGAATTGATTGCAGAGCGCACCAATTCGGACTTGGCCAATACCCTGGGAAATCTGGTGAATCGTACCATATCCATGAGCAACAAATATTTCGGAGGCGTAGTGGCAAATAAGGGCGCTGTGGACGCCGTAATTGATGCGGATCTGAAAGCTGTTGTGACAGGAGCATATGCGAAGGTGACGGAGAAAATGGCCGACCTGCGCGTTGCGGATGCACTTACGGAAATTTTTGCCGTTTTCAAGCGGTGCAATAAGTATATTGATGAAACCGAACCATGGATCCTGGGCAAGGAAAAAGATCAGGACCAAGAGAAGGCAGACAGGCTGGCCACGGTGCTGTATCATTTGGTGGAAAGTATCATCATCGGCGCGTCGCTTCTGCAGCCTTATATGCCGGAGACTGCAAGACGAATCAGCGAACAGTTATGTGCGCCTCTTCGGGAATTTGACCGGCTGGAGGAATTTGGCCTGTATCCAAACGGTAACAAAGTCACCGAACATCCTGAGATTCTCTTTGCAAGGCTTGATATGAAGGAAGTGGAGAAAAAGGATCAGGAGCTGGCGGATGCAATGCTGGCAGCGGCCGCAAAAGAAAAAGCGGCTGACAATGCTGTCGGACAGGGAGATGGTTCTGGCACGGCTTCGGGAGCAAAAGAGGTAATATCGCAGGCTCAGGAGGATTCGGCATCCGTAGTGGACATCGAGGCAAAACCGGAGGTCACATATGAGGACTTTGCAAAGCTGCAGTTCCAGGTGGGTGAGATCATTGCCTGCGAGGCGGTGCCAAAGTCCAAGAAGCTGCTGTGCAGTCAGGTTAGGATTGGCAGCCAGGTTAAGCAGATTGTATCTGGAATCAAGGCGCATTATAGTCCTGAGGAAATGGTTGGGAAAAAGGTAATGGTGCTTGTGAACTTGAAGCCTGCTACACTGGCAGGCGTATTGTCCGAGGGAATGCTTTTATGCGCCGAGGACGAGGACGGAACGTTGGCCTTGATGCGGCCCGAGAAGGCAATGCCTGCCGGAGCGGAAATTTGCTGAGGGGCGGGAAGGGCGAATGCGTCACAGGTGCGGAACTGGAATAAAAAACAGAACCTGTGAAGCAATCGCCATGATAGGTTTAAGCCGCCGAAGGCGGAAGAAACCTATCAGCGTAGGGGGGCGAATGCGTCACAGGTGCGGAACTGGAATAACGAAGGGAAATTCTGATCTATGGTAACGGAAGAATTTTATTTTGACTCAAGGGACGGAAAAACGAGATTACATGCGGTTCGCTACAGTCCGGATGACGGGATACAGATTTGCGGTGTGTTACAGATTGTGCACGGCATGGCGGAGTATATAGAACGTTATAAGGAATTTGCGGAATACTTTACGGCCAGGGGATTTGTGGTGACAGGCGAGGATCATCTTGGCCACGGAAAGTCGGTTGATGTGGCGAAGGGCGGAATGTATGGGTATTTCTGTAAACAAGACCCTGCAACAGTCCTGGTAAGAGACGTACATCGTCTCAAAAAGATAACCCAGGAGCTGTACCCTAAAGTGCCTTATGTGATCCTGGGGCATAGTATGGGGTCGTTTATCACCCGCAACTATATGTTTCGGTATGGCACGGGGATATGCGGCGCAATTATTATGGGGACAGGAATGCAGTCGCCGGTTTCTCTTGGTCTGGCAAAGGCTGCGGTTTGTGTGGGAAAACTTTTTTGCGGAGAAAGGCATACGGGCAAGCTGATTGACAAGCTGGCTTTTGGCGGTTACAATAAGAGAGTGAATGAACCGCGTACTTCCTGGGACTGGCTCAGCCGTGACCCGGAAAAGGTGGATGCTTATATTGCCGATTCCATGTGTGGTTTCCCTTTTACGCTTAATGGTTTCTGTACCTTGTTTGAATTGATTTCCAGGCTTTATAAGTCAGAGAACTTAAAGGAAATTCCCCGGGAGCTTCCCGTATATATGATTTCGGGAACGGCGGATCCGGTTGGAGGGTATGGCAGGGGCGTAGAGAGAGCATATGACTCTTTGTTAGCTGCCGGATTGAATCACGTAAAGCTGAAAATGTATGAAGGCGGCAGACATGAGCTGGCGAATGAGAGCAATCGGGAAGAGGTAAAAAAAGATATTTATGATTGGCTGAAGGGTACGGTTTTAACGATGGAGCGGTAGAAACGATGGATTACGGAACCGGATGGATATCCTATGAGTTCAGGTGGGCAATGGAGAGCGAGTGGCTGCCTGCGATGAGAATGATTTGGAATACTTTCCTGAGATATGAAGGCAGGGAATATTCAAAGGAAGGTATTCATAATTTTTATGATTTTATCACAAACGACCAATTATATTTTCTGTTTTTGCAAGGGAAATATCAGCTGATGGTGGCGCTGGACAAAGGGCGTATCATCGGCGCCGGCTCTATCAGGAACGGCAACCAGCTTTCGCTTTTATTTGTGGAGGAGGCATATCATCACAAGGGAGTTGGAAGCGCTCTTTTGAGAAGGCTGTGCGAATACTTGAAGACGGAGGCCGGGGAAAAGAGCATGTTTGTACAGGCGGCGCCATCGGCGGTGGGTTTTTACCGCAAGCAGGGATTTAAAGCACTGCAATCGGAAATGGAGATTTCTGGCATCCGGGTGATGCCGATGGAAAAATGGTTTTAAGGGGGCTTAAGGGGCAGTTGACGGGAACCGGACAGGCAAGAGCGCTTTTGGCTGTTTGGGGGGAAGTCGGGTTACGAAGCGGAATGGAGGCATTTTTATGAAATTGTTTGATTTGGACAGCCCTTTGATGCAGGCGCTGAACAAAGTGGCGGATCTGCTGTGGCTGAATGTCCTGACGATGATCTGCTGTATTCCTGTTGTCACTGCGGGAGCATCGCTGACCGCACTGCATTACATGGCGCTGAAGATGGCCAGGAATGAAGAGTGCTACATTACCAGGGACTTTTTTAAGTCTTTTAAGGCAAATTTCAAACAGGGTACTATTATAGGGTTGATATTATTGTTTATTATAGTGGGGATGACAGGGGATTATTTTATTATAAAATATTCCGGGCTGGAATTTAACAATGTTTTTCAGATGCTTTTTACTGCCCTTGCTATTCTTGTGTTTTTTACCAGTATGTTTTTGTTTCCTGTTCTGGCAAAATTTGAAAATACCGTGCTGCGAACCATTAGAAATGCTTTTTATATCGGGGTGCTGCAGTTTCCCAAGACTATTTTAATGATGATTCTTACGGTTCTTCCGGCTGCCCTGTTCTTTTTTGTTCCCCAGATCATACCGCTTGTGTTTTTACTGGGGCTTTCCGTACCGGCATGGCTTTCCGCGAAGCTTTACAGTAATTTCTTTAAGAAACTGGAAGATCAGTTCCGTGCAACCCATCAGCCGGAAGAGGAAGAAGAGCAGGAAGACCTGAGAATATTCCGTGACGAATTGGATGAATCGCTGTCGGATCATTCTGACCTTTAATATTTATGAAAATCAAAACTATACATCTTAACCAAGTAAAACATAGGAAAGTATACAAATTGACCAAGTTTTATGAATTTAGCAAAGATTATAAGCAATTTTAACAATCTGAATAAAAAAGTTTGTGAAATTGTGGCATGGCGTATTTTCGTCTTTTTCGTTATACTGTTTTTATAAGTGAAACGGTGTCAGAACATCGGAGCAGTTAAAGTAAAATGAACAACGTGAACGGTGAAAGGAGTTTACAAAATTATGGCAAGTTTATCATTAAAAAATATCTGCAAGGTATATCCGAATGGTTTTGAAGCAGTTAAGGATTTTAATTTGGAAATTGCTGATCAGGAGTTTATTATCTTCGTAGGACCTTCAGGATGTGGTAAGTCCACCACACTGCGTATGATTGCAGGTCTGGAGGATATTTCTTCCGGTGAATTGAAGATTGGTGATAAGGTAGTCAATGATGTTGAACCTAAGGACCGCGATATCGCAATGGTATTCCAGAACTATGCTTTGTATCCTCACATGTCCGTATATGACAATATGGCATTTGGTTTGAAGTTAAGGAAAGTTCCCAAGGATCAGATCGACAAGATGGTGAAGGAAGCTGCTCAGATTCTTGATCTGACGCCTCTTCTTGATCGTAAGCCCAAGGCTTTGTCCGGTGGTCAGAGACAGCGTGTTGCCATGGGACGTGCGATTGTACGTAATCCTAAGGTATTCCTCATGGATGAGCCTCTCTCCAACCTGGATGCAAAGCTGCGTGTGCAGATGCGTATTGAGATTGCAAAGCTTCATCAGAGATTAGGCACTACCATCATCTACGTTACACATGACCAGACAGAGGCTATGACCCTTGGTACCAGAATCGTCGTTATGAAAGACGGCGTTATTCAGCAGGTAGATACGCCTCAGAATCTGTATGAGAAGCCCCGCAACCTGTTTGTGGCAGGATTCATGGGATCTCCTCAGATGAACTTCCTGAATGCAACGGTTAAGGTAACCGGAGATGTTGCAAATCTTGAGATTGCAGGAAAGAGCATTCCCCTTCCTCCCGCTAAGTCCAAGAAGATTATCGACGGCGGTTATGACGGCAAGGTGGTTACATTTGGTATTCGTCCTGAAAATGTATCCGATTCACCCGAGGCGATTGAGAATTCACCCCAGAGTGTGTTTGAGTCTACGGTGAGAGTGTACGAGTTGCTTGGTGCGGAAGTTTATCTGTACTTTGATTTGGAAGAGTTCCCCATCACAGCAAGGGTTGATCCTCGTACCACTGCAAGACCTGGCGATAACATTAAGTTTGCGTTTGATATCGAAAGGATTCATGTATTTGATAAGGAAACCGAGCAGATTATTACAAATTAGTTTCGGATATTAGGGGTGTCGATGGCACCCCTTTTTTGTTCCTGCCGCATCCGCTGGGCGCATTGCCTGGGGGAATCTCATTTTGTGGGCGTATCCGTGAGACGCTCAAAAGGATTAATCAGGAAGGGTATGGGAAAAATGATTTCTAATCAGACAATTCAGATCAGTATAGAAGAGCTGAAAGCGATTACGAAAGTGGATTTGTGCGTGTGCAATTTGTCAGGTACACTGGTGGCGTCCACGGCGGGACAGATGGATATTGCCGCCGGACTGATCAGTGGATTTGCGTATTCGCCCGCGGACAGTCAGGTGATAGGCATCCACCATCTGCTTAAGATAATGGATGAGGGGGAACTTTTGTATATTTTGATTGCCAGAGGTACCAGCGAGGATGTGTATATGGTGGGAAAGATAGCGGTATGTCAGCTGCAGAATCTTATCATTGCATATAAGGAAAGGTTTGACCGAAATAATTTTTTTCAGAATCTTTTGTTGGACAACCTGCTTCTGGTGGATATTTATAACAGAGCTAAAAAACTTCATATTGAGACCGCTGCGCCCAGAGCGGTGTTTCTGGTGGAGACTCGTCTGGAGAAGGACGGGATTGTGACGGAACTTTTAAAGGGAATGTTTTCCGCGCATTCCGGGGATTACATTACGGCGGTGGATGAGAGCAGTATAATTCTGATCAAGTCCCTGGAACAGGATTATACCAATGAATCTCTGATGGAAGTGGCGGAGACGATTGTGGCGATGATGAATACGGAAGCGTTGTTGGATGTGAAGGTTTCCTTTGGAACGGTGGTACAGGAGCTTAAGGATGTGTCTAAATCTTACAAGGAAGCCAAGCTGGCGTTAGATGTGGGCAAGATATTCTATGCGGAGAAAAAGACTATCGCTTATGGTACGCTTGGAATCGGGCGGCTGATCTATCAACTTCCGGTAAATTTATGCAAGATATTTATTGACGAGATTTTTGGCGAAAATGTTCCGTATAATCTGGATGACGAGACGCTGACCACAATCAATAAGTTTTTTGAAAACAATCTTAATGTTTCCGAAACCTCCAGGCAGTTGTTTGTTCACAGAAATACTCTGGTTTATCGCATTGAGAAGATACAGAAGAGTACGGGACTGGATCTTCGGAATTTTGACGATGCGCTGACTTTTAAAATTGCTTTGATGGTGGTAAATTATATGAAGTACCTGGATAATCTGGAATATTGATTTGATATTTGCAACAATGTAGATCGAAAACAGTTGGTATCTGACAGGATTTCGACACGAACTAAGCTGCCGGAGAATCGCTGCAGATTGCCAGGACGGAGCATGAAATTAGACTTCACAAAACAGTTGTTCTGTGGTAAAATGAAAAGGATAGCGTTTTATATGATTAACATTATTTATTAGCGGAGGAATCAGAGGTGGAAAAGGTTCAGGTATCTCAAAGCGGAAAGGACAAAAAGTATATTAGGATTGGATTAAAGATAGGCGCTGTTGTGGCGGTGATGCAGATGGTGTCTGTGGTTTTGGCAATGACCATCTGCGTCAATGTGTTTACGTCCCTGGTTATGGGGATGCTGGAGCAGCGATGTACCAATGGTACCAATATGTTGGCCCATGAACTGAGCAGGATATCCGAAAATGAGGACAAAAATCGGCTGCTGGATGAGTTGAAGGAGCTTATGGGCTGTGAATTTACCATATTTGAGGGGGATACACGGGCTTACAGTACCGTGACGCAAAACGGAGAACGTGCTGTGGGGACCAAGCTTTCTTCAGAGTTAAATGCCATTGTGCTTCAAAAAGGACAGAGTTATGTGGGGGAAGCGGATATTTTAGGAGAGAAGTATCTGTGTTCCTATGTTCCTACAAGAGGCGCCGACGGACAGATTAACGGTCTGATTTTCGCGGGAATATCCGAGGCAGAAGCCGATGAGCAGACACGTTCCGTTATCTGGCTGTGTACGGTGGTAAGCGGCATTGTCATTGCAATTTGTGTTTTGATCATGGCGGCATATTTGAGATCGTGCGTATCCGCGCCCTTGAAAAAGATTACCCAGGTGGCACAGAGTATGGAAAAGGGTGAGCTGGGACTTGCCAGAGGCGGGGATGTCCATGTGAACATTCGCTCCAACGATGAGATAGGAGTGCTGGGAAGAATCTTTGAGAGTACCATCTGCCGATTGCGGGATTATATTGGTGAGATCAGCAATATGCTGGGAGAGATTGCCAACGGCAACCTTACACAAAGTACCAGTCAGGATTACCTGGGAGATTTCCAATCAATTAAAATGTCCCTGGATCGGATTCAAAACCAGTTGAATGATACCATGGGTCAGATTGTGGCCAGTGCAAGTCAGGTTTCTGACGGTTCGGAACAGGTTTCCGGCAGTGCGCAGGATCTGGCGCAGGGAGCCACCGAGCAGGCCAGCGCCATACAGCAGATATCCGCAACGGTTGCCAATATCTCGGATAATGCCAAACAGACTTCCACGGCAGCTGAGCAGGCAGGTCATTTCGTGAATCAGGCAGGCGCACAGCTGGGCGTCAGCATAGATTATGTTAAGGAATTAAACATTGCCATGAAGGATATTTCGCATTCTTCCAAGGAGATCAGCACCATAATCTCCACCATTGAAAATATAGCCTTCCAGATCAATATTCTGTCGTTGAATGCCGCGGTGGAGGCAGCGCATGCGGGAGAGGCAGGCAAAGGCTTTGCAGTGGTGGCTGAGGAAGTGAGCAGCTTGGCAGCCCAGTCTGATCAGGCGGCGAAGGCTACCAAGGAGCTGATTGAAAGTTCCGTTGCGGCCATAAACAAAGGCAGCCAGGTTGTGAACAGAGTCACGGAATCTCTGGAACAAACAGGGCAGCATGCCAGCAATGTCACCAGTCAGATGGCCATTGTGGTGGAGGCCGTGGAGAAACAGACCATATCCATTGCCCAAGTCAATGATGGTATAGATCAGATATCGGCTGTGGTTCAGACCAATGCCGCTACCAGCGAAGAGTGCGCTGCGGCAAGCCAGCAGTTGTCTTCTCAGGCAGGGCTTCTCAAGAATTTGATGGGTTCTTTCAAATTAAAGGGTATGCGTCAATAAGCTATGCCCGGATGCCAAAGAGGGCGTAGTTATTTGATACGATATGGATTTATAGATGCGGCGCTCCCATTTTTGCCTAAGTGGGAGCGCTGCTTTTTGTGCGTATGGGGCCTTTTATGCCCGGCGGCAGCATATGCCGGAGACGGAAATTTGAGTATATATCAGGGGAAAATACAGATGAACAGCATATATAATGATATTTTTACGGCGATCCATGAGGGAAAGTGGCTGTATATAGAATACCGCAATAAGGAAGAAAATATAACAAAATTCTGGATTGGAATTCGCGGTCTGGATGTCAGAAAACGGAGACTGTCGGTGGATGGCTTGCACTTGATGCGTTATTCCCTGAATTCTTTTGAATATATCAGTATAGATTCCATTATTGCGTCCCAGGTCATAGAGGGTACTTATTATCCTGTCAATGAGGAATTGGTTCGGGACATATATCTGAATCCGGAAAAATATAGAACACTTTTCAATAATGTTCCCAATTTGAAAATATTAAAATATCTGGAAATGTGTAATCGAATGGACACCACGCCTTATTATGCTGATTTTGAGCTTGTTCAGATGCTGGACAGGGAAAGCTTTTCGGGGGAGAGCTATCAGCTATCTGAGGAGCAATTTCGGGAAATTGTCCGTAACTTTCAGATGAAAAATGCACAGATGAAAAACCTGCGGGATGGCAAGTTGGTAATGCAGAAGCTGGCGATGAACGTACTCAGCCTTCATACCCAAAGGGGGTTGTATGTGCTGGCTTATCGAAGGCTTGATCTGGATGTAAAGTGTAAGGTACTGCGCCCCGCGGACGACATCACCGTATGTACCCAATTTTACTTCGGTGATAATGTGGAAAGTATTCGCAAATACCTTGATGCGGAGGAATATGAGCTTCTGGGAGACTTTGAGAAAAACCAGGAAAAAATTAAGGATTGTGTGGGCAGGCATACAAAGTCATTTATGGGAGTGGACGACATGCCTTATATCATTGGTTTGGGCATGGATATTGTGCTGGATTTGCATCAGGAATACCAGGCAATCCTTGAGATGTACCAGGAGGACAAAGTGACTATTCCGGTAAAAGCCTTTTTTGGCGACTTGTTGAGCCGGCCGATCCGAAGGAAGGAATACCCCATCACCCTGACCGACAACAGGGTGAATCTGGATCAGCTGCTGGCAATACATAATGCCATGAAATATCCTGTGGCATATATTCAGGGACCTCCGGGCACAGGCAAGACCAGCACTATCATCAATACGATTGTGACCGCATTTTTTAATGAAAAGACAGTGCTTTTTACGTCTTATAACAATCATCCCATCAACGGTGTCTTTGAGAAGCTGACAAGTCTGGAATATCGGGGCAGACGGATTCTGTTTCCGGTACTGCGGTTGGGAAATATTGACAAGCTGCGGGAGGCGCTGACATACATAAGAGAACTGTATGAACAGGCCCAGACCATTCAAGTTTTTGAGGCTACATTGGACAGGAAGAAAGACGACAGGATCGAACGTACCAAGAGACTTTCTGCTCTGTTAAAAAAGTATGAAGAGGTTCTGGACCTGAAGGAACGTAGAGAAACCTTGAAACAGATGCTGGATTATCAGAACCGTGAGGTGACCTCCATGGAAACCATACCCTTTCGGATGGATCTGGAGGCTCGACAGCTGAATCAAATACAGACCAAAATTGAGGAGGCGGGTACCGTTACGGATGAAGATGCATACGGATTGCTGGATCGGGATATGGAAACGCTGTATCAATATCTTTTCTTTACCTCAGCCAGATATATTAAAAAGTTGGGAGAAGCCGCATATGAAGGTTTGCGCCGTATTTTGTACGAGGTGCCTGAGGAAGATCAGGTAGCGCAGCTTGGAAAGTATCTGAGTGATAAGGGGAATATCAAACGGCTCCAAAAAATATTTCCCATCATGATCACCACCTGCATTTCTGCACACAAATTGGGAGAGCCATGCCCTATGTTTGACATGGTGATTATGGATGAAGCCAGCCAGTGCAATACAGCCATATCTCTGGTGCCTGTTATCCGTGGAGAACAGCTGATGCTGGTGGGGGATCCCCAGCAGTTGAATCCGGTGATCCTGCTGGATGAACAGGTGAATGGAAAACTGCGGAAGAAGTACAATGTGGCAGAAGAATATGACTACTGTAAAAATTCCATCTATAAAACCTACCTTGCCTGCGATGCGGTCAGCGACGAGGTGCTGCTTAGCCATCATTACCGCTGTAATCCTAAGATTATAGAATTCAACAATAAAAAGTATTATAATGCAAAGCTGAAAATTTGTTCCGTGAGCAGGGAGGAGCATCCGTTGATATATGTGGATGTGAGAAATGACGAAACGGGAATGAAAAATACCGCGCCTGCGGAAGTGGAAGAGGTGGTTCGTTACGCCATGGCCCACAGGGATAAGAGTATCGCTGTCGTTACCCCTTTTGTCAACCAGAAAAAGAGGATCGAGGAGGCGCTGAAAAGGGAAAGGCTGGAGAATGTGGCTTGCGGGACGGTACATGCCTTCCAGGGAGATGAGAAAGACGTGGTGCTTTTTTCCACGGCGATTACTTCACAAACCCAGGCAGGGACATATGAATGGTTAAAAAATAATAAAGAGCTGATCAATGTGGCGACTTCCCGTGCCAGGGATAAGCTGATTGTGCTTGCGGACGCGCAAAACCTGGCCCGGCTTCATCAGTGGGACGGGGAGGATGATCTTTATGAACTGGTATGCTATGTGAAACAAAACGGCAGCGCTCAGGTCACTCAGAAAAAGGCAAACTCCAGGGCCTTGGGCATTAAGCCCTTCAGCACTGCCACAGAAGAAGCCTTTATGGAAAATCTCAATCATGCATTGGAAAATATTTGGCTGTCTCAAAACCGCCATACGATAAAAAAGGAGGTGGCCATTTCCCAGGTATTCCAAGACAACCTTAACTACAGCGATTTGTTTTATTCCGGCAGATTCGATTTTGTGGTTTATGAGCGGGTGGGAAGGCAGGAGGTTCCGGTATTGGCCATTGAGTTGGACGGAAAAGAGCATTTTGAGGATGAGGTGGTCAAAAACCGGGACCGCAAGAAAAATGAGATTTGCAGACTTCATCATTTACAGTTGATTCGGGTGGAAAATTCATATGCCAGAAGGTATAATTATATCAAAGAAGTACTTGCAGATTACTTCTCCATAAGGCATTAAGGGGCTGCCGCCTGGCAGATCATTATGGATTGTTGTTTCGGGGGCTGCAATCCTTTTCCCGGTGGGGACAAAGCTGCACCACCGGCGTATTTGAAAAGGATGGCCGGATACTGGAACATACGAACTGCAGAAGCTTCAATCTGGCAGGCCGCGTTCGGTTTGACTACATAGATGGTGAGTGGAAGTCATATCTGTATCACGAGATATCTTATCTGCAATTAAAGGAATTGTTGCACAGCCAGGGATATGCTCTCCCAACAGCGGATGAATGGGCGTACCTCTGCTGCGTTGTTGTCGGTCAACGATGTCACTGCATCGCCGGCCTCCGCCGCCTTGCAGACTGAAAATTTATTCCGTGTTATTTCGCTGAAAGTAAATGTGTCAGCATATTTGTTTTGATTATAATGTCGCTATGCAATATATTTTTATGTAACTGTAATATGTCAGACAACCCCCGGAATATACTTAGTTAATATCAGTTAGGAACTTGGAGATTCAGGGGGAGCTTACTATGTTTTATGAAAGAAAAATAAAATATCTGGATTATTATGAAAACGGCGAACGGATAAAAGGAAGCGGATTTGTAAAGCTGGAGGCCAGGGACGGCGGGCTGCGGATAGAGGTGGCCATAACTGGTCTGCATGTGACGGATTCCTTTACACGGGATGTTTTGTTGTGCTGTGACAAACAGGAAATTGTCATCGGGAGGATCCGGATAAGCGGAGGGAAGGGACAATACCGACAGTCGTGTCAGGATATGAACGATATTGGGGGGATGGGGATTACCTATGGGCAACTGCAGGGCATTCGTATTCCGCTGGGAGGCGACAGGGAACTTTCCTGTAATTGGCAGGAGAAATCTCGAGAGGAAATTCGTTCTGGGGAACAAAACGGAGGCAGTGGGGAAAGCCGGACGAGAAAGGAAATGGTGGTACGGAGCGCGGGAACAGCGGGCTCAGAGGATTTGGAGCGAAATCTGGAAAAAAACGAGAGTGGAGCGGACGGTATTTGGAAAGTGGAGATAGCCGGAAAACTTACGGGAAGCGGAGCGGAAAGTGTACAGAGCTCCGGGAGGTCTGCAGGATTCAAGTTGGATAGTAAACAGAGCAAGGCAGGGAACGGGGGAAGTGAAAGGGAAGATACACGGGAGTCTGTGGAGTATGCCGGAATCCGAGCGGAAAATGAGGAGAGCCTGCTGAGAGGTACCGGAAGTGGGGAAGGAACCGTGGGACGTTTTGGAAGCGGAGCTGCCCAGAGATCTGTGGGATATGCCGGAACCCAAGGGGAAACGGCAAGAAGCTCCGTTTTGGGATATGAGTCCGGGGCAGAGGAAGCAAGGCTTGGAGCAAAAAACCGGGGTAAAGATTCTGAAAGACAGGAGGACAGGCGGCAGGAGCCTTCCGGCAAGGACCAGGGGATACGGGCAAAGCAGGAGACATCAGGAGGGGAAGAGGGGCAAGTGTGGCGAAAAGAAAAGATTGGGGATAAAAGGTCAGGGGAACCGGAGGGCAGGGCAGAAGGACCTGAGAAGTATCATGAGGAAGCCAGGGAGGGGGAAATAGAGAGCGCGGAGCAGAGGTGCGATTCAAAGAGGCGCGGCGCGCAGGAAACAAAGCATCCTGTGAAGCTGTTGGAAGATAAATGGCTGCAGCTGTGCGCTATCTATCCTCATATCAATCCCTTTCATGACAAACGGGAATATCTTTCCATCGGACCTTCAGACTTTGTGTTGTTTCCTTCGGCGGCGTATAAGATGGTGAATAACAGCTTTTTACTGCACGGCTATTATAACTATCATCATTTGATTCTCACCAGGCTGGAGAAAAAGGGTGAGAAGGTTTATTATATTGGAGTACCGGGCAATTATTATGAAAAGGAAAAACAGGTGGCGATCATGTTTGGCTTTGAGAGCTTTGAGTGTGAGGAGGAGCCTGCTCAAACAGGGGATTTTGGGTATTATATGATGCGGACGGAGCTGTGATCTCTAATCCTGCCCGGTCAAACTTTGGGATAAAGCTTTCCGATGCCGTTTGCCCAATCTGCATGAAACCGTTTTCGATTCCAATTCCGCAGGCAAAATCCAGTACTCTCTCATATTCCGCTTCAGTGACAGGGCGGTTTAACTCCGGATAAGACTTCGCCACATGGGGCATTGGAGTATATTGGTTCATTATGCTGACATAAATGTCATTTCCGTATGTTTCGTGAAGATAACGCAAAACTCTCTTGGAATCGCCTGCCTGGCCGGGAAGAAGCAAATGACGTACAATAACTCCTTTTTTCATAAGGCCGCTGTGGTCCTCCAACACGGGACGGCCTGTCTGCCGAAACATTTCCGCAATGGCGGCGGAGGTTATTTCAAAGTAATCCGCCGCATGGGAATATTGGGCGGAAAGCTGTGAGGAACGATATTTCAGGTCGGGGAGATAGATATCCACCAGCCCTTCCAGCAGGCGCAGGGAAGGAACTTCTTCATAGCCGGAGCTGTTATACACAATGGGGATGGAAAGTCCGTTTTCTTTGGCGGCGATGAGGGCAAGACGCACCTGGGGAAGGAAATGCGCTGCGGTGACCAGATTGATGTTGGCGGCGCCTTTTTCCTGCAATTCCAGAAAGATTTCACTGAGACGCGGAATGGAAAGGCGAAGTGGGCCGGACATATCATGCCCGGAGGTGTTTTGCCTATGGCGGGCAATGGCGTAGTTTTGACAGAACACACACTGCAGGCTGCATCCGGCGAAAAAGACTGCACCGGAACCGCAAGAACCTGAAATACAGGGTTCTTCCCAGAAATGCAGTGCGGCTCTGGCGGCAGTGATTTCCCCGCTCTGACCACAGTATCCCATCTCTCCTCCTGCGCGGTTTTTGTGGCAGCGTCGAGGACAGAGCACACAGTCTTCCATCATTGATTCCAAATCATCTGTTTTTCTGAGCTTCATTTTCTTTTCCTGTCTTTGGACATTTTAAAACCGTACACCCCAAACTCAGACACAACTCCACCCGGCTGCCTTACGGCACATGAGAGGTTCCGCTTAGTGCTGCTTTGTTCCCAACCTGACACGGTTCACAGATTCCCATTGCGCAAGACCGAGTTTCATCATTGCGTTAAGCTTTGAAATGTACGGCTCTATAAGTGTATCCGTTTCCGAAGCGTTTGTCAAGAGGCAAAAGCGTTATCTTTTGTGGACTATGTAGGGCACAAAACAATTTAACACCACAAATGTGCTTGCAGTAGCGGCGCAGTTTATAGGAGGACGCATTCATACGCTTGTGGTGGAAAATGGCAGAATGGTATTGACAGAATGG
>CAJTPN010000018.1:12631-70713 GCA_910578185.1 uncultured Acetatifactor sp. | reverse complement strand
TGTAGTCCCAATCTTTGGGAAGTGACAGCATTTGCGATAAAAGCCCCTTTGCCGGGGTTAGGTATAAATCCCTGTCCCCGGCAAAAGTGCGCCCGCAAAGCCGCATATCCTTATTTCAGTTAGAACAGGAAAGAGGATGGCTGACGATAAAAAGGTACAATAGAAAATACAACAATGGGCAGTGTATTTTTAAAGGTTTAAGAAATTATGAATAAATGTTGTAGTTACTTGAATAACGGGGTTGGCAATGCTATAATGTTACAGAATTGTTAAGGGTATCACCTTTGGAGAGGATGTTGTTCATGAAAAAATGGTTCAGCCATGCTAAGAAGTCAGCTCAAGATAGAGAAGGATATGAAGAAAGTGAATATGATTTGGACGGTATGGGTGATAAGCAGCAAAATTACCAGGCGGAGGAGGATGAAGAACAGCCTCCCTATTACTATGAACAGGATGAAGAGAATGAGGAATTGTTTGACGGCGGCTTAGAGGAGGAAGAATCGTCGCTCATGGACGAACCGGAAGAAGGGGAAGCCGCCGAAGGTTATTACCGAGAACCGGAAGAAGGCTGCATGGAAGAGGAGGAAATAGAAGCCGCCGGGGGCTATTACTTTGCATCGGAAGAAGGCTATATAGGAGAGGAAGAAGGGGAAGCCACCGAAGGTTATCACCGAGAACCGGAAGAAGGCTGCATGGAAGAGGAGGAAATAGAAACCGCCGAAGGTTATTACTGTGAACTGGAAGAAGGCTATATAGGAGAGGAAGAAGGGGAAGCCACCGAAGGTTACTACTGTGAACCGGAAGAAGGCTGCATGGAAGAGGAGGAAATAGAAGCCGCTGAAAGTTATAACTGTGAACCGGAAGAAGGCTACTTTGAAGAGGAAGAAGAAACGTCCGTGGATTATTTGGAGGAGCCGGCCTGGGGATATGAACCGGAAACGTTATATGAAGAGACATTGGAGGAGTTACCGTCCAGTTATTATGAGCCGGAAGACGCTTACCAAGAACTAGAAGAAGGGGAAGCCACCCAGGGCTATTACTGTGAGCCGGAAGACGCTTACGGAGAACTAGAAGAAGGGGAAGCCACCCAGAGCTATTACTGTGAGCCGGAAGACGCTTATGGAGAACTAGAAGAAGGGGAAGCCACCCAGAGCTATTACCATGAATCGGAAGGCGGATACATGGATGAGGAAGAAATAGACCCCTGCGCTTGTGATTACCATGAACCCGAGTACGATTACAGGCAAGAACCAGAACAAAGAAAGGTCTGCTGCCAGGAACCGGACGATTTCTATGGGGATGGCAGGGAAGAAGAATTGCTCCAGTTTTCGGCGTATGAAGGGGTACAGCCGGAGGAGTATGGGGACGAGACTGAGGAAGGGGGGGAATTGCCTAAAGCAGAGGCGGATTGGGAGGAATATGCATGGTATTGTGAAGCTGAGTCAGGAGAATATGAGGAGGCGCCCTATCAGGAGGGCGTAGCTGCCTATGAAGAGGACGCCGCCTGCATAGAGCCGCCTGTGAAAAACAGAGACCGCCGCCGGGAAGCGCCTGCAAAGCGGAAGGAAGATGCCGGTGGCATGGAACTTATGGATAAGATAATGATTGTCGCAGGCGTGGCTGTGCTGATATTGGCGGCTGTGACTGTAAGCGTGTTTGTGAAGGCCCGCATTGTGCAAAATCAAGTGTTGGATTTTGCCAACGTGGGTTTGCAGCTGAACGGAATCAATGTCATAGGTGAGAAAGGGATTATGGCGGTGGCAAATGCCAGGATAGCGAAAATGGCCGAAGCGACGCCTGCTCCCACGGATACACCTGAGCCTCCGGAACCGGACAAGGATTACAATGAAACCACCTATAATAGAGAGATATCAGTGGCACCGGATTTTACCTCCATTCAACAGGATTTAAAAATCAAATTTATCAACAGGCATTCGGATAAGTTGGTGCCCAATGTGCCTTTTTCCGTGATTGTTACCGGCCCGGACGGCAAAAATTATATCTGGTCGGATGACGATATGGACGGCATTATATATAAAAAAGATATTGAGCCGGGTACATATCAGGTGGCGATGGAAACTTTGGCCGATTCCAAATATTCTGATTATGGGATTTCCACTTCCCCCCAAACTGTTGAGGTAAAAAAGGAAATCACATATCAAAAGGTGGATGTGGCCAATGAGGTAAAGCAGGAGACGGAGGTAAATGCGGCAAAGGAAGACACCAAGAAGAATGATACGATAGTGGAATCTTCACTGAAGGATACGGTGGATTGGGTGGATAGTAAGGTGATGGCAGTGGCTTACATCCCGGTGGAGAAGAATACGATCCCGGATCCGGCCAAGTCCGCAGGCAGGCTGGGGGATGTCCCCGTACACATGCTTGCCGAAATATACACCGAACCCCCCGGTTCGGGGCCTGACCAAACGCCATCCCCGGCGAAAGGAACCATAACGGTGGAACAAGGAACGTTGACGGGAGGTATGATGACTACGCTTTCCACAAAAGCGTCCGTCAGCGGCTTTGCAGAGGGAAGAACGGTGTTATATTCCGTTCAGACAGACAATCCTGCCGTGGCCACTGCTTCGGTGGACTATAGCGGAAATATCAATGTTTTTACGGTGGCGGCAGGCAAGGCTGTGATCACCGTGACCGCCAACTATGAGGGCGGTATGCAGGATACGGAAGCCTCGGCAATGATTGAGGTTACTGTGGATATGGGATTTTCAATGTCTTTGGACACCAATGCCTTGACCACATTTGTAAATTCCTCGGCTGTATTTCATGCGTCCCTTTCCGGTCATGTAACCCAAGATCCGGCGGTGACGGCGGAGTCTTCGGACCCCGGTATCGCGTCGGTGAGCGTGGACGGGTTAACGGTGACGGTGAGGGGTATCGCGGAGGGGGATGCGGTGATTACCGTCAGATATGAGGAAAACGGCGGAGAGATCAGTTCTGTCTGCCACGTTTCGGTGAGGAAAAACGGGGCGCAGGAGAGCAAAGAACTGTTAAAGGATGCAAACGGCAGACAGTTGTATGTAAAAAGCGGTAACTCTTACAGGGAAGCGGTCTATGCGGACTATTATACGGAGGAAAATTTCTTTGTAAAGGAGGAGGCAAGGTATACAGGCTGGCAGACCATCGAGGGCAAAACTTATTATTTTACGGCGGAAGGTATCAAGGTAACCGGTGAGCAGGTGATCCAGGGCGCAAAATACAACTTTGCCGAGGATGGTTCTCTGATGACAGGGGACGGGGTGATGGGTATCGACGTGTCCAAGTGGAATGGGACAATCGATTGGAATGCAGTGAAAAATTCAGGTGTTTCCTACGCTATTATCCGCTGCGGATACAGAGGGTCTTCTGCCGGGAAATTAATCCAGGATCCCCAGTTTGAGGCGAATATAAAAGGCGCTACGGAGGCAGGATTGAAGGTGGGAGTCTACTTTTTCTCTCAGGCGGTGAATGAGATCGAGGCGGTGGAAGAGGCCTCCATGGCATTGGAACAGATCAAGGGATACCAGCTTTCCTATCCGGTATTTATTGATGTGGAGGCCAGCGGCGGCAGGGGAGACGCCTTGGACACGGCGGCCAGAACTGCGGTCTGTAAGGCATTTTGCACCACCATCCAAAATGCGGGGTATACTGCGGGCGTATATTCCAATAAGCTGTGGATGGAAGGTAAGATTGATATGGGAAGTCTCAACGCCTATAAGGTCTGGCTGGCGCAATATGCTGCAGCGCCCACCTACGGGGGAAAATATGATCTGTGGCAGTACAAGGCAGACGGCAGTATCAGCGGTATCAAGGGCAATGTGGATTTGAATATAAGCTATCTTGGAAATTAGCATCATGGTTCAGCGGCATGGCTGTCCTGATGCGATCAGCAATGTGTCTTCTATGGCATATAAAATAAAATATTGGAAAAAATAGGGTAAGTGTGATATACTATTCCATAATCATATTTTACCGGAAGGAGCGGACAGTTATGAGAACGTATTTGGTTACCGGAGGCGCAGGGTTTATTGGCTCTAATTATATACATTATATGTTTAAAAAGTATGGGGACAGCATTCGCATCATTAATGTGGATCTGGTGACCTATGCGGGAAATCTGGAGAATTTGAAGAGCGTGGAGGATCGGCAAAATTATAGCTTTGTAAAAGCGGATATCTGCGATGAAGAAGCGATTGGGGAAATCTTTGCCAAAAACGATATTGACAGAGTGGTTCATTTTGCCGCGGAGAGCCATGTGGACAGGAGCATCAGGACGCCGGATGTGTTCGTGCGGACGAATGTGTTGGGTACGGCTGTGATGCTGAACTGTGCAAAGGCTGCTTGGGAGCTTCCCGACGGGAGTTTCCGGGAGGGGAAGAAATTCCTTCATGTTTCCACGGACGAGGTTTACGGTTCTCTTCCGGAGGATGAGGGATTGTTTTTCTATGAAAATACGCCCTATGATCCTCATAGTCCCTATGCTGCCAGCAAGGCCGGGTCGGATTTTCTGGTAAAGTCCTATATAGACACCTATCATTTCCCGGCAAATATTACACACTGCTCCAATAATTACGGACCTTATCAGTTCCCTGAGAAGGCGATTCCGCTGTTTATCAACAATGCCCTTCAGGGAAGGAAGATACCGGTATACGGCGACGGCAAAAATGTCCGGGACTGGCTGTATGTGGAGGATCATGCCAAGGCCATTGACATGGTTCAGGAACAGGGCAGACTGTTTGAGACTTATAATATTGGCGGACATAATGAGAAACAGAATCTAGAAATCATTCAAATTATTATAGAGACGCTGCAGGACATGCTGTCCGAAGACGATCCCAGAAAGGCGCTGGTGTCCAAGGATTTGATTTCCTTTGTGGAAGATCGCAAAGGACATGACCGCAGATACGCCATTGCACCGGACAAAATTCGGGAAGATATCGGCTGGTATCCGGAGACCATGTTTAAGGACGGCATTCGCAAAACGATTCAGTGGTTTTTTGAGCATGAGGAATGGCTGCGCAATGTGACCAGCGGCGATTATCAGAAATATTACAGTGAAATGTACAAAGACTAGAAATAAATGGGGACGATTCACATCGTTCCCATTTAGGGCGTGTCCGACCCATTTTTTCCATTAGGATTAATGTGGGGGGGGATCTGTCCATATGTCCCGGGCACATGAAGAAAACAGGAGGAATATATACAATGAAAGGAATTATTTTGGCGGGAGGTTCCGGAACCAGGCTTTATCCCCTGACAAAGGCCGTGTCCAAGCAGATTATGCCCGTGTATGATAAACCGATGATTTATTATCCACTCTCTACCTTGATGCTGGCGGGTATTCGGGAGATACTGATCATATCCACTCCCAGGGATCTTCCCGTCTTCAGGGAACTGCTGGGGGACGGAAGGCAGCTTGGCATGGAGTTTTCCTATGAGATACAGGAAGAACCCAGAGGGTTGGCGGATGCATTTTTGATTGGCGCGGACTTTATCGGCAGGGACAGAGTGGCCCTGGTTCTGGGGGATAATATTTTCTACGGGCAGAGTTTTTCCAGGGTTTTAAAGTCGGTGGCAGCCAGAGAGAAGGGGGCAACCATCTTCGGGTATTATGTGCGGGATCCCAGAGAGTATGGGGTGGTGGAATTTGACGAAGGCGGCAAAGCCATCTCCATAGAGGAAAAACCGGAGAAGCCAAAGAGCAATTACGCGGTACCAGGGCTGTACTTTTACGACAATGATGTGGTGGAGATTGCGAGAAATGTAAAGCCTTCTGCCAGAAACGAAATAGAAATTACCAGCGTGAACAATGAATACTTAAAGCGGGGAACTCTCTATGTGGAGACGCTTGGCAGAGGATTTGCCTGGCTGGACACAGGCAATCACGATGCTTTGCTGGATGCGTGCGATTTTGTGGCGGCATTTCAGAAACGACAGGGGCTTTACATTTCCTGTATTGAGGAGATCGCCTATAAAAGGGGATTTATTGATAAGGAGCAGCTGCTAAAGCTGGCGGAGCCTTTGATGAAGACCAATTATGGGAAATATTTAGTTGAGGTAGCGAATGGACTCTAGATTGCGCACAATGGCCATATTGTCTTCCATGGCCGTCATTCTGCTGGTGTCGGCGTTTGTGATCTATACCAACACGGATCACCCAAGGGGAAGCAGGCCTCCGGCTGCAACTGCGGTTCCCGGAGACGGTTTACAGCACGGCAACGGACAGGATATTCCGCAAGGACAGATCGGTGACGACCTGTCAGGGTTTCTGAAGGACAACACCTTTTTTGACCGGGAGGTGAATCCGGTTTTGGAATCGGCCAGGGAGAACGGGATACGACTGTCCCTTATGGTGACTTCCGTGGAGAAGGACCTTCGAATTCAGATCGTGGATATTCAGGGAGAACCGGTTACGGGGGAGAGCTTTTTTGTGAAACTGGAAGGGCTCGGGGAATACAAGGATCTGGACAAGGACGGGGTAATTTATATCGGTGATCTTCCGGCCGGAGAGTATTATGTGGAGCTTTTGCCCATTGACGGCTATCGTGTGCCTGGAAACGAGACCAGGGTTCGGGTCAAGGACAGAGTGGAGTATGTTGCCATCGGGGATATTTCTCTGTTACTCATGACGGAGGAAGACATTGACGCGGAGGCGGAGGATACCGCCGTGGCGGAAGCCGTTGCGGATGCGGACAAGACGGAAATTCAGAAACTCCAAAATACCTCCGGCAAAACCAGAGTGGGTATTGATGTGTCCAAATGGAATGGAGAGATTGATTGGGACCGGGTGAAAAACGCCGGGGTCGAATTTGCCATTATCCGTGCGGGATACCGGGGATCGGTGACGGGCAGCCTGGTGGTGGATCCGTATTTTGCCGCCAACATGAAGGGGGCAACTGCCAGCGGGATACCAGTTGGCGTATATTTCTTTACCCAGGCGGTGAACGAGGTGGAGGCGGTGGAGGAAGCGTCCGCAGTGCTGGAACTGATCAGGGAATATCGGCTGGATTATCCGGTGTTTATAGATACGGAAGGGGCCGGAGGCGATGGCAGGGCGGACGGTCTGGATCCGCAGACAAGGACGCTTGTGTGCGAGGCATTTTGCCGAACTGTAGTAAATGCCGGTTACAGCGCCGGCGTTTATGCCAGCCGCAACTGGTATAATAACAATCTGTATGTGAATCAGCTGGAAAATTATTACATCTGGCTTGCGGAATATCGCAGTGCGCCGCTCTACCAGGGTTACTACCACATGTGGCAGTATACCTCCAAGGGCAGCATAGACGGTATTTCCGGCAATGTGGATATAAGTATCAGCTATGACCGGGGGGAATGAGAACGGATCTGTCCGGACAGGATGAAGGGAATCAAACGGGCTGAATTGAGCGGTATTTTGTCAGTGAGAGAGCATTTGACGGCCCATGAAAATAAAACAAGAGAAAATAAGGAGTATGTTACAATGGGAGAAATCAAAGTGGAAACTTGTGAAATAGAAGGTCTGAAGATTATAACGCCCAGCGTATTCGGGGATGCCAGAGGGTATTTCTACGAGTCATATCACTATGAGGCGTACAAGGCGGCGGGAATTCCCCAGGTATTTGTGCAGGATAACCAATCCTCCGGCACAAAGGGTGTGCTGCGGGGACTTCACTTTCAGAAACAGTATGCCCAGGACAAGCTGGTCAGAGTGATCCGGGGCCAGGTGTTCGATGTGGCGGTGGATCTGCGGGAAGGTTCCTCTACTTTTGGCAAGTGGCATGGCGAAATTCTTTCCGAGGAAAATAAGAAGCAGTTTTTTGTACCCAAACATTTTGCACATGGATATCTGGTATTGTCGGATTATGCCGAATTTTGCTATAAGTGCACCGATTTCTATCATCCTGGCGACGAGGGCGGTATTGCCTATGACGATCCTGCCATCGGGATTGAATGGCCCATTCCGGAGGGGATGGAACTGATCATGATTGACCGTGACAAAAACTGGAGCGGATTGGATCAGTTTCGTAATGCGTAAATCTAATCTGCTGCGGGGTGTGTGGGACATGAAGATGAGCAAGAAAGGCGGAATTACCATATTTTCGCTGACCGGGATTTTGATGGCGGTGATTATCATCACACATCAAAATCCCGGACCCGGAGCAGATCCCCGGGAAGAGCTGGTAAAAAAGATTCTCTCTTGTCTGGTGATTTTGGCGTCCTGTCTGATATTTGCAAAATGCTATGAGAAGTTTACCACCCTTCCGGTGGAACTGTATCAGAGCAGACATCTAATCTGGAAGCTGGCGAAAAATGATTTCAAGAAGAGGTATGCAGGGTCTTATATGGGGGCGGTTTGGGCCATGGTTCAGCCGGTGGTAACGGTGGCCATGTACTATATTGTCTTTGACAGAATTATGGGAAACACGGGGAGGGGTACGGATGATGTACCCTTTGTTCTGTTTCTCACGGCGGGACTGGTGCCTTGGTTTTATTTCAGCGAGGCGCTGAACAACGGTACAAACGCCATGCTCGAATACAATTACCTGGTCAAAAAGGTGGTATTTAAGATCAGCATCCTGCCCATTATCAAAATCATAGCGGCGACCTTTATCCATGTGTTTTTTGTGGTGGTGCTGCTTGTCGTGGCGGCCATTTACGGCTATTATCCCACCGTTTATACCATTCAGATTGTGTATTATAGTTTCTGTCTGTTTATTTTTGTGCTGGCCCTTTGCTATACCTCCTGCTCCATTGTGGTTTTTTTCAAGGATCTGTCTCAGATTATCAATATTGCGCTGCAGATCGGAATGTGGGCTACACCGATTCTGTGGAACATTGACGCGCTTCATACGGACTGGCTTGTGGTGCTGAAATTGAACCCCCTGGTGTATATTGTGAACGGTTATCGCAGTGCTGTTTACGGGGAACAATGGTTTTTCCAGGACTTTTTTTCCACCATGTATTTCTGGATTGTGACCGTGGTGCTGTTTGGTATCGGAGCTGCGGTGTTTAAGAGGCTGAAGGTGCATTTTGCGGATGTATTGTAAATGCGTTCATATAGGTCGGCTGTGAGGTGATGTGCGTATGGATAAGAAGCAATACCGGGCTGCGGAAGAGCAGCAGGAGGGTGAAAAGAGAGAAGCGCCCTTAGACGCCATAGAAGTGGATAATGTGGTAAAAATATATAAACTCTATGATAAGCCCAAGGATCGATTAAAGGAGGCATTTGGCTTTGGCAAAAAACAGGCGCATAAGCTGCACTATGCTTTAAACGGCGTCAGTCTGCAAATCCGCAAGGGGGAGACGGCGGGGATCATCGGCACCAACGGTTCGGGAAAATCGACCCTGCTGAAGATCATTACCGGCGTATTGAATCCCACCTCGGGTCGGGTCAGGGTGGAAGGACGTATCTCTGCCCTGCTGGAGTTGGGCGCCGGGTTTAACATGGAGTACAATGGGATTGAAAATGTGTACTTAAACGGAACCATGATGGGATTCTCCCAGAAGGAGATTGACGAAAAGCTTCCGGCGATCCTTAAATTTGCTGACATTGGGGATTATGTCAATCAGCCGGTGAAGACTTATTCCAGCGGTATGTTTGTCCGGCTTGCGTTTGCGGTGGCCATCAACATTGAGCCGGAAATTTTGATTGTGGATGAGGCCCTATCTGTGGGAGATGTGTTTTTTCAGGCAAAGTGTTATCATAAGTTTGAAGAATTCAAGAAGCTGGGAAAGACCATTGTGTTTGTAAGCCATGACTTAAGCAGTATCAGTAAATATTGCGACAGAGTGTTTCTGCTGAACAGGGGTACCCTTCTTGGGGAGGGTTCTCCCAAGGAAATGATAGATGCCTATAAGCGCGTTCTGGTGGGACAGTATGAATTTCCCGAGAAGCTGCAGGGCAGCTTGCCCGAGGAGCTGCAGGAGGAAGCAGGCTCCGGGGAGGATAGGGCCGCAGGAGGGCAGGATGCGGAAGGAAAGTCCGGCGAGGGAACCGGCGGATTGGATTACGGCACCAGACAGGCCCAAATCGTTGATTTCTATCTGACGGATGACGTCGGTGTGCGGACGGCGGCGGTGATAAAGGGAAGTATTTTCACACTGCATATGCGTGTGAAATTTCATGAGCATATTCCGGCGCCTATTTTTGCATTTTCCATCAAAAATGCCATCGGCGTAGAAATTACAGGTACCAATTCCATGATCGAAAAGGCATATCTGGAGAGTGCGGAGGCGGGGCAGGTGAAGGATATCACCTTTACCCAGAAGATGAACATTCAGGGAGGAGAATATCTGCTGTCCTTGGGGGTTACAGGCTATCGGGGAGATGTGTTTGAGGTATACCACAGGCTGTATGACGTGCTGGCGGTTACGGTGGTGTCGGATAAGGACACGGTGGGGTATTATGATATGGAATCCAGAGTGAAGGTGGAGGACGTGGCAGCGGAGAAAATAAGCGGCGGAGAGCAGGAGACACAACTGCAATAAAAGCCGGGATGGTTCCGGACATGGTCAAAGAATGGATGGGACGGCGTGCATTTTGTGTCCGTGGCCAACACCTCCGGGAAAGCAAGTTTCAGATATGCTGCAGAACTGTGCGGTTTATGGGGGTGTGCCAAGGTCGGAGAATAGGAAGAGGGTTATGGCTTATGGAAGAAATCGGAAAGGTCCGCTTGGACTATGAGAAATATTCGGGAAAGGATCTGTACTGTGACGGCGCAGTAGAAGATGAACTGCTGGATATTGTGAAGAATAATGTGCCTGGGGAGTATGGGAAAATAATAGAGGAACGGAAGAGCTGGCCGATTTTATATCATTTATCGTCCCTGCGGGAAAACATTGTGGACTGGATTCCCATGTCTGGCGGGCGTGCTGACAGCGGAAAAGGAAAGGATGTCGGAGGGGCGGGCGCATCTCATTCCCCGTCGGATGGGGGCAGCCTCCGGCAAGAAAAAACGGATTCCACAAATGGCGGAAAAGGGAGAAGAATCCATGGAACCGGGGCAAAGGTGCTGGAAGTGGGAAGCGGGTGCGGCGCCATTACGGGCGCGCTGGCACGCAGGGCCGGAACCGTTACCTGCGTGGAGCTTTCAAAGAAGAGAAGCCAGATCAATGCTTACAGAAACAAGTGTTGTGACAATGTGACAATTCATGTGGGGAATTTTAAGGATATTGAGCCTGCACTTCCCATGGATTATGACTATATTTTTTTGATCGGCGTCTTTGAATATGCCAGGAGTTATATGGAAGGGGATACGCCGTACGAAGATTTTTTAAAGATCCTTTTAAAGCATCTGGCGCCGGAGGGAAGGATACTGATTGCCATAGAAAACCGATATGGTCTTAAGTACTTTGCCGGTTGTAAAGAGGATCATCTGGGGACCTATTTTTCGGGGATTGAGAACTATGAGGCTGGGGGAGGTGTCCGCACTTTCAGCAGGGAGGGGCTTGAGGGGATTTTTTTGCGCTGCGGCGTGGAAGAATGGCATTTTTATTATCCCTATCCGGATTATAAGTTTATGACCGCCCTGTACAGTGATGAGTACCAGCCCAAGAAAGGCGAATTGTGTACCAACCTGCGGAACTTTGACAGGGACAGAATGCTGCTGTTCGATGAAAAACACGCTTTCGACGGATTGGTGGAGGACGGATTGTTCCCAGTGTTTGCCAATTCTTACCTGGCAGTGGTGGGAAAGGGATTTGATACAAAATATGTAAAGTATTCCAACGATCGCGCTCCGGAGTATGCCATACGAACAGAGATTGTGGCGGAGGACAGATCCCAGGTGAGGCGATATGGGGGAATATGTGTGCCAGGCAGTGAGGTTTTGGCAGGCAGGTATGGTATGGCTCCAGGGGTACGGCATCCCGGTACCGTTTGTGTGCGGAAATATCCTATGAGTCCTGCGGCCCAAGAGCATGTGAGGGGGATGGCAGCGGCCTGTGAGAGCCTGACGGAGAGGTATCGGGGAGGAAACCTGGAAATCAATCGCTGTGTGTTGGTGGAAGATGAGAAGGGGCTTTATGCCCAGTTTGAATTTGTCCAGGGCACTTTGCTGTCGGAGCTTATGGACAGATGTCTGGAAAGAGATGATTGTGAGGGGTTCCATCAGTATTTTCGGCAGTATGTGGAGCGGATCGGTTATCACAGCGAATATCCTGCAGCCGACTTTGATCTGGCATTTTCCAATATCCTGGTGAGCACGGAAGAGAACATACCTTTAGAGGGCGGCGAAGCGGCGGAGAGGTGGACCCTGATTGATTACGAATGGACATTCGGAAGAGCTATCGACACAAAAGAGCTTGCCTACCGGGCGGTGTATTGCTATTTGCTGGAGGACGCGAAACGGAGTAAGATGAACCCTGAGCTTGTGCTGAAAGAATTGGGCATCACAGAGGCGACTGCATGCGGGTATCAGGAACAAGAGCGTGACTTCCAGCATTTTGTGACAGGAGAACGTTTGTCCATGGGGGAAATGCGGGAAAGGATTGGATACAGAACGATTGTTCCTCAAAAGTGGATTGACAAATATGAGGAGCCCGGGCAGATTGGTCAGGTGCAGATTTACGAGGATAGAGGCGGCGGATACAGCGAGGAGCAATCTTATTTCATCAAGGATGCCTATCAGGGAGAAAGTCGGATTACCCTGAAATTGCAGGTGGGCGCCGATGTGAAGAAGATACGGATTGACCCGGGAATGTGTCCCTGTGCGGTAAAGATCAGAGAGATGACCTTTGAGGGGGAGGAAGTGCCGCTTTACAAGAAAAAGGTGCTTGCCGCCAATGGCCGTGTGGTAAGAGGGGCGCGGACGGATGTGGGAGGAGAGTATCCATGCATTGTATTTGCCACGGACGACCCCAATATAAGCATTGCACTGGGAGAAAAAAACCGTAAGGAACAGGGAATACTGAGCGTCCGCCTGGAGGTGATTCGCCTGCCGTTAGACATGGCGCAGGATCTGGCGGAGGGGAAAGTTAGAGGATTATTTGGGGCATAATAAAGGAGCGGCGGATTGGGCATTAAGAATTTGGTAAAGCAGGTGCTGACGGAAAAGGAGAATGCGCGCTACGGGAGGCTTTTGGCGAAAAAAAAGATTACCTATGGAGCATGGGCAGCCGGGCAGGAGCGAGCCAATGACGGCGGACTTTGGCCGGTTGGCCATGTAGAGGGGATACAGGGAGCGTATGGGGCGAAAGATGGAATCAAAAACCGTCCGGAAGAGGATAGCGGATACAGAATTCTCTGCGCCAGCCGGGGGGCGTTTGGGGCGGATTTGCAGTCCTGTATCAGAGATTACTTTGCCGCACATCCGGAAGTCATGCTCTTCTATGGGGATGAGGACGTCTGTGACGGCGCAGGGGAAAAGGGGGCGGTTTCCTATGAAAAGAGGCGCCTGCCCTGGTTTAAGCCGGAGTGGTCCCCGGATCTGTTGGAGAGCTTTTTTTATTTTGGCAGTGTGACGATTATACGAACGGAGTTGTTTGAAAAAACAGAAGCCTTGTGGGGCGGAGCCGCCCCTGGAGAGAAGTCCACGGATGGCGGATGCCGTGGGAACGGACAGCCCTTCTGTCTTGTGGAAAGGGAAGGGACGGAGGCGCTTTTGTTCTACCAAGCTGCGAACTTGGCGGACTATGAAAAGTGGATGCATCTGTGCGTGAAGCTGGCTGTGGACCAGTATGGAAAAGAGAACCCGGTGGGACATCTGAGGCGAATTCTTTTTCACTGCGATAGTCCCGGGGAGCAGGAAAAATTTTTGCATTCCACGGCCTTTCTGGAGGAGGGGCGAAAGGTACTTTTGAGGGAGTTCCGGAATCTGGTGAACCATAGCGGCTATGGGGCGGAAGACAGGGAAGCGGCGTCAGGAACAAAGGCCTTGGACAAGGAGCGCAGGCCCAGGGTTTCTGTGGTGATTCCCTCCAGGGACCATCCTGATATACTGGAAAGATGTCTGAAGGGCTGTGAAGTTGCCGCTGATTGGGAGGAGCCGCTTTCCTTTGAGGTGGTGCTGGTTGACAACGGAAGCAGCGGGGAAAACAAGAAACGGACGGAAGCGTTGATTGAGAAAACAGACTTTCAGGTCACATACCTCTATCAGCCCCAGGGGTTCAATTTTTCTCGACTGTGCAATCTGGGGGCGGCCCGGGCCAAAGGTGATATCCTGCTTTTTTTAAACGACGATGTGGAGCTGGTTTCGCCCGGCTGTATGGAGTATCTGGCAGCGTTGGCTGCCCGGCCCAACACGGGGGCGGTTGGAATGAAGCTCTATTATCCCGATTCCTGCCGCATACAACATGCAGGGATCACCAATCTTCCCATGGGACCGGTGCATAAACTGCAGTTTATGGAGGACGGCTGCAGTTATTATTACGGCGCAAACAGAGGGCGGCACAATGTGCTTGCCGTGACGGCGGCATGTCTTATGGTAGAAAAGGAAAAGTACCTGAAGGCAGGGGGGTTTGCGGAGGAATTGGAAGTAGCCTTTAACGATGTGGATTTCTGCTTCCGACTGCATGAGCTGGGGTACCGCAATGTGTGCGCCAATGACATATATGCCTATCACTATGAATCCTTAAGCAGGGGAAACGACGAGGCGCCGGAAAAGCAAGAAAGGCTGCGGCAGGAGCGCAGCAGGCTTTATCACAGGCACCCGGGGATGGAGAATAAGGATCCCTATTATTCGCCCTGTCTGAACAGGGAGGGGCTGGATACGGGAATTCGTCCGGCGTATCTGACCGCGGGCAACCTGGTGCAAAAGGCGGGAGAGGCGTCCCTGATTTCTACGGAAACCTATCGCCAGGATCCGTGTCTGATGGTGCGGGTGGAAGATTGCCGTGACAGGGTAATTCTGGGGTATGGTGTGATATTGGGGGACAATAATGCCTCCTATGAGCGGACGCTGTTGCTTGGACGGGAGCCGGAAGGGTCGGGAGAAATATATGCGGTAAGGCTTTCCGGCCAATATCGCCCCGATCTGGAGGAAAATATGCCGGATCAGGAGAACGTGGCCTTGTGTGGCTTTTGGGTGGAAGTCAAGAAAGGCGCGGTTCCGGAAGGAAAATACCGCTTGGGAATGGCGGCCCGGAATCGGGTCACGGGGCTGAAACTGGTGAATTGGAGCAGCCGCTGTGTGCATTTAGAGGACATAAAACAGGATGAGGAGAGAGAAAGTGTCAGGTTTTGATGAGGAACGGGAAGAGATGGATTACAAGAATGCCTATGAACAGGAACATCTGAAGAGTGCGGAGCTGGCGGCCAGGGTGGCGGATCTGGAAGCGAAAAATGAGGAGCTTACCTGGAAGCTGGACCGCATCCGAAAGAATCCCCTCTGGAAGGCAAGTAAGCCTGCCAGAGGGGTAGTGCACTGGGCTATCCGACAAAAGGACAGATTGTGCAACTGTGGAGGGCCAAGAGGAGTACTGCATAAGCTTTCATATAAAAAGCGGGAGCGGGAGGCTATGAAACAGTTTGGAACGGAGAGCTTTCCCACGCCGGAACAGGCCGCCCGGGAGTCGGAGACTGTGTTTCCCAGGATGGTGAAGATCAGTATCCTGGTGCCTTTGTGGAACAATGAGAGAGAATTTCAGATAGAGATGCTGGATTCTGTGATGAATCAGACATATGGGAATTGGGAGCTGTGCCTGGCGGACGGTTCCGACCAAGCACACGGTTATATTGAAGAGATTTGCAGGGAATATGCGGCAAGGGCCGGCGGTCGGATCGTCTATCGGCGCTTGGAGAAAAACGATGGGATTGCGGGGAATACCAACGCATGTCTTCGGATGGCGACAGGGGAATATATCGGGCTGTTGGACCAGGACGATATCCTCCATCCCAGTGTGCTGTACTGTTATGTGAAGGCCATCAACGAGCAGGGAGCCGATTATCTCTACTGTGACGAAACCACCTTTAAGAGCGGCAATATCAACCATATGCTGACCATGCATTTTAAGCCGGATTATGCGCCGGATAATCTGCGGGCCAACAATTATATCTGCCATTTCAGCGTGTTTGCCAGAAATCTTTTAGACGGGGATGAACTGTTTCGGCCTAAATTTGACGGCAGTCAGGATCACGATATGATTCTGCGGCTGACGGACAATGCCAAAAAGATTGTCCATGTGCCCAGACTGATGTACTATTGGAGAAGCCATTCGGGAAGCACGGCTTCCGGTATCGAGGCAAAGCCTTACGCCATTGAGGCGGCCAAAGGAGCGGTGGCAGAGCATCTGCGGGGGGCCGGCTACGATCACTTCAAGATCGAAAGCACCAGGGCCTTTGAGACCATTTTCAGGATTCGTTATCAGATTCTCGGTAATCCCAGGATCTCCATTGTCATAGCCAACAAGGATCATGTGGAGGATCTGCGGCGCTGTGTCACATCCATAATGGAAAAATCCACCTACGATAATTATGAGATTATCATCGTGGAAAACAACAGTACCACAGAGGAAATCAGGGACTATTACCGCAGTCTTTTGGGAAGAGAACTGACGGGAGAATCCGGCGTGTTTCAAAGCGAATCCGGCAGGATATCCATCGTGGTATTCCAGGGCGCATTTAATTACGCAGCGGTGAATAATCTGGGCGTTTCATATGCTTCAGGCGAATATATTTTACTTTTAAATAATGACACGGAAGTCATCACGGTGAACTGGATGGAGGAATTGCTGATGTATGCCCAACGGGAGGATGTGGGTGCCGTGGGAGCAAAACTGTACTATGGAGACAAGACCATTCAGCACGCCGGAGTGGTGATCGGCCTGGGAGCCCACAGGACGGCAGGACATACTCATTATAAACAGCACCGCCAGAATCTCGGGTATATGGGCAGGCTCTGTTACGCCCAGGATGTGACGGCGGTTACGGGAGCATGCCTCTTGGTTAAGAAAAGTCTTTATGATGCGGTGGGAGGATTGGATGCAGGCTTTGCAGTTTCGTTAAACGATGTGGATTTATGTCTCAAGCTGCGGGAAAGAGGACTTCTCAATGTGTTTACGCCCTTTGCGGAACTGTTTCACTATGAGTCCGCTTCCAGAGGGCTGGACGACAAAGGAGAGAAGGCGGAACGTTATAACAAGGAATCGGAGCGTTTTCGACAGAAGTGGAAGAAACAGCTTGAGGCTGGGGATCCCTATTACAACCCGAATTTTTCTTTGGACCGAAGCGATTTCTCACTTAAAATACAAGGCTGAACCCAGGGCTGTGGATAAAGTAAATTCTAACTTAAAGGGGGTTGTAATTTTGTTATTGTATGGTAATATAAAAGGGGTATGCTTTGATTCCGAACAGCCGGACCAGAGGGTGTTTGATGTTGTTTTGTGTCAGGCAAAATGCCGGTTGATATTATTTGATAGGTTGAGGAACTGGATTTAGGAGGAATTACCAATGGATGTCCGGACAAAGAAGAGGAACCATACGATACGTTTTTTACTGGGAAGCTTTACTTTGCTGTTATTGATCAGTATTGGGGCATTTTCCGTCTTGGGATTATATATGAGCAATGTGAGTAAATTAGCCATTGATGAAGTTGGCAGCTTATACATGACGGGAATCAGCAAACAGATTTCCGCTCATTTCAGGACGCTCATTAATTTGAAACTGGAGCAGGTGGAGACTGCGGTGCAGGTGGTTCAGGATGAATCGGAGGATAGGGATGTTCTGTATGAGGAGTTGATTTACAGGGTGCAGGCCAGAGGATTTGATTACCTTGCGCTCTGTTCCAGAGACGGAGATTTGGAGATGCTTTATGGGGATCAGATACGGCTGGCTGATCCGGAGCCTTTCTTTGGGTCGCTGCAGCGTGGAGAGAAGAAGGTTGCTGTGGGAAGAGATGTTTCCGACAGGGAAGTGGTCATATTTGGCGTCAGTGCGGATTATCCCTTGAAAAACGGTGAGCGAAGCATGGCCATGGTGGTGGCGCTGCCCATAGAGTATATCAGCACCATGCTGGAGATGGAGGGCGGGGATGAACTGATGTACTCTCACATTATCCGGCAGGACGGAAGCTTTGTTACAAATGAAATGGAAGAGACATATCCTGATTATTTCAGCAGCCTGTATATCAGGTATCAGGATGAGGACGAGGAGAGTATCAATAACTTTATTAAAGAACTTTCCGAGTCCATGAAAAAGAAGGAAGATTACACAAGTATTATGACCCTGGATGGCAGCAGGCAGCAGGTGTATTGTACCTTACTTCCCTACTCGGAATGGCATTTGGTGACCATACTGCCCTTTGGCGCTTTAAATGAGACGGTGGAAGGCATGAGTCAGAGCAGAACCTTTGCCACCATATCTATCTGCGGCGTTATCATGGTCATACTGCTGATTATTTTCTATAATTATTATAAAATGACCAGCAGACAGTTGGAGGAATTGGAGGCGGCGCGTCAGGAGGCGCTGCAGGCCACAAAGGCAAAGAGCGAATTTTTGTCCAATATGAGCCATGATATCAGGACGCCAATGAATGCCATCGTGGGT
Source organism: uncultured Acetatifactor sp. (assembly GCA_910578185.1). Lineage (GTDB taxonomy): Bacteria > Bacillota > Clostridia > Lachnospirales > Lachnospiraceae > Acetatifactor. Next base: position 52,256 of record CAJTPN010000018.1, on the reverse strand, counting down.
ATGACGGCGATTGCAACGGCACACATTGACGATAAAGAACAGGTGCATAACTGTCTTAAGAAAATTGCATTGTCAGGCAAGCATCTGCTGGGATTGATCAATGATGTGCTTGATATGTCAAAGATTGAGAGCGGTAAGATGACACTGACAGCGGAGCGGATTTCTCTGCGAGAGGTGATTGAAGGGATTGTCAGCATCGTACAGACTCAGGTGAAAAGCAAGGGGCAGAATTTTAACGTACATATTGACAATATCGTGACGGAAGACGTGTACTGCGACAGCGTGCGGCTGAATCAGGTGCTGTTAAATCTGTTGTCAAATGCAGTGAAATATACCCAGGAGGGAGGCACCATACAGTTGTCGCTTTACCAGGAAGACGCCCCCGATCCCAGGGGCAGCGAGTTCGTCAGGACGCATGTTGTGGTCAAGGATAACGGCATGGGGATGACAGCGGAATTTCTGGAGCATATTTTTGATTCCTATTCCAGGGCCGACAGCAAGAGAGTACAGAAGACCGAGGGTGCCGGACTGGGCATGGCCATCACCAAATACATTGTGGATAAGATGGAGGGAACCATTTCCGTCAAGAGTGAGCCCCAAAAGGGAACGGAGTTCCATGTGATTTTTGATATGGAAAAGGCGGAGGAACAGGAGTTGGATATGGTTTTGCCTGCCTGGAAGATGCTGGTGGTGGACGACGACGAGATATTGTGCCGTACCTCCGTGGATGCATTGGAGTCCATTGGCGTACAGGCAGACTGGACATTAAGCGGAGAGAAAGCCATTGAACTGGTCAGAAAGCATCATCAGATGCGGGACGACTATCAAATTATTCTTCTGGATTGGAAGCTTCCGGGGATGGACGGTCTGGTGGTTGCCAAACAGATACGGAAGATTGTAGATGCGGATATGCCGGTTATTCTGATCTCGGCATACGACTGGAGCGAGTTTGAAACAGAGGCCAGAGATGCCGGTATCAGCGGCTTTATTGCGAAACCGTTGTTTAAGTCCACCTTATTTTATGGATTGAAGAAATATATGGGGGTTGAAGAGGAAAAGGAAATAGGGGAAAAGGATATGGATCTCCATGGGCGCCGGGTATTGGTGGCTGAGGATAATGATTTGAACTGGGAGATCTTAAAGGAATTATTGTCCGATATCGGAATGGAATTGGAGTGGGCGGAAAACGGAAAGATTTGCATGGAGAAATTCCAGGAGGCCAAGGAAGGATACTATGACGTGATTCTTATGGACGTCAGAATGCCAATAATGAACGGCTATGAATCCACACAGGCAATTCGTGCTCTGAGCCGTCCGGATGCAAAGACCATTCCCATCATAGCCATGACGGCGGACGCCTTTTCTGAAGATATTCAGCGTTGTCTGGAGAGCGGAATGAATGCCCATACAGCGAAACCAATTAATTTTGATGAAGTGATTCACCTGTTGAAAAAGTACATTTTATAAGGCGGGGTATGGGCGCAGGCAGAATTCTAAATAGGGGGTAGGGCGGTATTGGAAAAACGGGATTTCAGCAAGCCTTTGGATATCGGGCAGGTACGGATAACGGATGCTTTTTGGGGAAGAGAACAGGAACTGGTGAGAACGGAAGTGATTCCTTACCAATGGGAAGCGCTAAACGATCGCATTCCGGAGGCTGCGCCCAGCTATTGTATGCATAATTTCAGGGCGGCTGGACGTCTCATGCGGGATGAGCGGGAACTGGGAGAGAAGTATGTGGCCCCGACCTATACCTTTCGTGGATTTGAGGCATTGCCGGAAGATCCGAAACATCCGGAACCGGATAAATTCTATGGATTTGTATTTCAGGACAGTGATTTTGCCAAGTGGATTGAAGCTGTGGGATATTCTCTGGCGTGGGCGCCGGATCCGGAATTGGAAAAGCTTGCGGATGCAGCTATTGATATTGTGTGCGACGCCCAGGCGGAGAACGGGTACCTGGATACTTATTATATTATCAACGGAATGGACCGTATTTTTACCAACCTCCGGGACCATCATGAGCTTTACTGCTTTGGGCATCTGGTGGAGGGGGCCGTTGCCTATTATCAGGCGACCGGAAAGGATAAACTTCTGCGTGCTGCAAAACGATATGCCGATTTTATTGACTTGAAGTTTGGACCGGAGGAAGGAAAGTGCAAGGGTTATCCGGGACATGAGATTGCTGAAATGGCATTGGCCAGACTTTATGAGCTCACCGGAGAGGAAAAATACCTTGTCTTAGCGTCATTTTTCCTGGATGTGCGGGGAAGGCAGCCATATTATTTTGACCAAGAGGAAGAGGAAAGGGCAAAGCGGGAAGGCAGACCGTATAAGTCCCCTGGAATGTTACAATCTTTGCGGTTTCAGTATCATCAGGCCCACTTGCCGGTGAGGGAACAGTCTGAGGCGGTGGGACATGCGGTACGTGGGGTATATCTTTACAGCGGTATGGCGGATGTGGCCAGACTTACAGAGGACGAGGAGATGCTGGCGGCATGTGAGCGGCTGTGGAACAGCATTGTAAACGAAAAACTTTACCTGACCGGCGGCATTGGCGGAACCCATGTGGGAGAGGCATTTTCGTTTCCTTATGATCTGCCCAACGATACGGCATATTCCGAGACATGTGCAGCCATTGGACTGGCCTTTTTTGCCAGAAGAATGCTGCAGATTCAGGCGGACAGCAGGTATGGGGACGTGATGGAGCAGGCGCTGTACAATACGGTTTTGGCCGGTATGGCATTGGACGGGAAAAGCTTTTTCTATGTTAATCCCTTGGAGGTGCTGCCGGAAGCGTGCAAAAAGGATGAGCGGAAACGTCATGTAAAGTCGGTGAGACAGAAATGGTTCGGATGTGCCTGCTGTCCGCCTAATATCGCAAGAATCGTGAGTTCTTTGGGAGCGTATATCTATACCCAAAACAGCCATACGCTTTACACACATCTGTATGTGGGCAGCAGCGTGCGACTGGAATGGGAGGGAAGGAAAGCGGAGATAGTGCTGGAAAGTGAGTTTCCCTGGAATGGCCAAGTGAAGGCCGCAATCCATGTGGAAAAGGATCCGCAGGGAAGGGCAGTCATAGCGGATAGGACATTTGCTTTTCGTATTCCCGGATGGTGTAAAAGTTCGGAAACGGAAGTATGCATAAGGCGGGGAGAAGAGAAGTGTACTTTGGCTGTTTGCAGGATTGGCAGAAATGATAAAGGACAAATTGAGGAAGCGGCCCCTGCAAACAGCGTGGCACATAAGCAGGCCGCGAATTCCCACTTTATCAGGAGACAAGAGACTGAAGGTGGGGATCAAGACTGCGGAGGGCAGGGCGGCAATGTGCAGGTTCGGATAAGGGGAGGTTATCTGTATCTGACAGGGGACTGGCAGGATGGGGATGAGATTCGGCTCACATTTCCCATGGAGGTACATTTAGTCAGCGCTGATTCAAGAGTGCGTCAGAATGTGGGCAAAGTGGCAGTTACCAGAGGCCCCATATGCTATTGTCTGGAGGAAGCGGACAATGGCAGTAACTTGGGCTTACTGCGTGTGGATGCATGCAGAATCTCAAAAGCCCATTTGTCGGACACGGGATTTTCCTCTCTGGACAAAGGAGAAGAAGCTGTGGTGAAGATGGAAAGCGGTGGGAAATCAGGCAGTGAGGTGCGCATTTTGAACGTTCCGGGCTTCAGACAGGAACCTGTAAGTTTTGGTGATTCACTTTACGGCGATTATTTATCACCGGTGGAGCATGAGACCATATTGAAATTCATTCCTTATTTTGCGTGGGCAAATAGAGGGGAGGGTGAGATGAGTGTGTGGGTCAGGGTGTGAATTTGATTTTCTGCCATAATTGGGAAAAGCTTGAAAACGCTGTGCCGGAAGGCCAAACTGTGTGTATCCGTCCGGATTGCCAAGTCGGATCAATGTGTTTGCCGGATAAGGGTGAATATGGGAGATTAGGCACTTTGTAAATACTTCGGAAATTGGAGAGACGGATTGAAAGACGTCTCTCCGTTTTTTTGCAAGAAAAAATATTGAATACAAAAGGGTAATGGAGATGAATACGGGGGAAATCAACTTATTGATTGGAAAAATACGCAGAAAAGAAGGTGTCAGACAGGAAACTCTGGCTATGGGGATTTGTTCGGAGCAGCAGATATCCAAGATAGAAAAAGGGATAGTAACGCCGGAATTTTTTCTGTCCGAGGTGCTGATGCAGAGGCTGGGAAAGACTCTGGATAAGATGGAGATTATTCTGTCTTTGGATGAGTATGAGGAAATTGAGGAACGCGACAATATTATTGACGATCTGCGTATGGGCAGATTGGTGGAGGCGGAGGAAAGACTTGGGAATTTCTGTAGTGACGCCGCGGGAAGCCAACCTATGCGTGAGATGAACCGGTGCAGGCTGCAGGGCGTGCTGGCTTATGAAAAGGGAGATTATGAAGCCGCAATAAATTGTCTGCGCCATGCGGCAAGTCTGTCCATGGGAGAGATTTCCCGAATTGATTTTGACGCAAGACTTCTTGCAGGGATTGAATTAGAAACTTTGATCCTTTTCGCTCAAGCTCAGCTGGCGGTGGGAGAATGGCGGGAGGCCTGGAAGTTGTTGGAGTGTGTGAAGGGATATGTGTGCAAGAAGATAACGGATGAAGAGGAACTTGTGAAGTTCAAGCCGAAGATAGCGGCGGTTTTAGGCGGTATCTATATCAGAGTCAAAAAATATGACCTGTGTCTAAATCTATGTGAAGAGGCGTTGGAGCTGCTTCGCAATCAGGGGATGGTACAATGTATGACGCTCTTGGCTGAACTGTTGCTGACTGCGTACGAAAGAACCGGAGGGCGGGATAAGGGAAAGAAACTGGTGGCTTGGAAGAAGACACTGGAGGATGTATATCTGCATTTTGGATTAAATGTGGAAATGGTGAACAAGCTGTATTTTAATTGCTGCATCAGTCAGTACTATCTGGCGGGCGAGATCATCAGGGAGGAAAGGAAGGCCAGAGGTTTGTCCCAGGAACAGCTGATACAGGGCATCTATCGGAATACAGAAACCTTGTCCAGAATAGAAAACGGCAAGATGCCCGACAGCAAAAAGCTGCAAATGCTCTTTGATCGCCTTGGAATCGGGAAGTACCGTTATACCGGCAGGGTGATTACAGATGAGTATAGTGTGTTGGAGTTGGATACGGAAATTTCAATTTTACTATGTCGAAAAGATTATAAAAATGCTATCAGTAAGATAGAAAAATTAAGAAAAGAATTGGATATGTCCATTGCAGAAAACAGGCAATTAGTTGAATGTTTTGAGATTAATCAAAAGTATATGGAAGGAAAAATATCACCACAGGAGGCAATAGAGCAAACAAAACAAATTTTAAGCCTGACATATAATGGGAATAATAAAAGAGTTCCATTTAGCAATGAAGCATTATTGCTAAATCAGATATGCAATTATCTTGTGTATATGCGGTGTTTCCATACTTCAGTTGAAATGCAGGAGAAAGTGATAGAAATATATCAAAATAGCAGGGTAAATCTAAGGTATCATTATCGTATGGCGTATTTGATCATTGGCAATATGTCAAGAAATATGGAATACATGGGAATCTTAGGGGAAGCAGAGAAGTGGTCTGATTTTGGAGTTGTTGGTTATTTGCTTAATGGAAAAGGAAATAAAATTCATTTATTTCTGGGGAATCTGATAGGAATAAGTGAGGCTCACAACATGAAAAATGCGTGTGAAGCCTACTTAAAATGGGCATACTATTTCACTGATATTTTTCAGCAATACCATGATCAAAAATATTTTGAAAAGTATTACTTAGAACGCTTTCCATCAGATTCCCCATGGTATTAATGATTATGAACGTCTACATCATCAATTGGAATAGGGGAATTATTAACTGCTGCCGTCCTTATTATAGGCGTACGCACCGGCACAAGATTTACGATAGAAGTAGATGTGAATAAGATAGCAGATAATAAAACGGCAGTCAGTTTTACAATTCCCTTTTTCATTTGGTAAATCTCCTTTGTTTTGTGTTTTTTTGATTATATAACAGGGGAAAAGAGAAAAGAATGACTTTTTTGTGGGAAAATTCAGGAAATATAAAATGTGGTGTCGATTTTTGAGAGTCTATAAAATATAATGCGGCATCACATGCTTTTGTATTCGAGAACAGGGAAATTAATTAGAGAAAATTGCAGGAATGAACGACTGGAAAGTAAGAAAAAAAAGAGACAGATGCATAAATATGAAGTCCTATTCTGCCATCTGTCTGTTTTATTACTTTTATCGTATTGTAATTTCGGTATGGGTGATATTAGTTAGGATTCGCTTTCGTCAGAATCTGCCGCCACTGCCGATACCACGCTGGACACCACCGCGATAATAACTGCGATGATTACGATTAATAACCCGCCTCCTAAAACAATGAACATAAATATCTGCTCCTCTCCGTAAATTGTTCCTTTGCACTAATTTGTTATATCCATATTCCAAATAATACTTTGTACATACGGATATGGATATGTACAAAATACATTTCTGTTTTTTATTGTAGCACAGTTGGCTAAAAATCTCAACCTTAAAATTGCATGAATGGAGAAAGGAATGAGGTATGGCGGGATTTGGTAATTCCAGAGATAAATTTCCTTGACATGTACTGGGAATTATGTAAAGATTAACAAAAAATAATTAATAATAGTATGAATAATTGAATTTCATGAAGTGCAATAAAAGGGGAAAAAGATGGTCAGGAATGTTGGGAAGATGATTATGAAACTTCGGAAGAAAAGGGACTGACCCAGGAAATTTTGGGGCGGGGATTGGCAGGGTCCATGTGGGATCCTGATTGTGATCACAAATGACGACAGCGAATCCTTCCTTGGGTATTTTGACGAGGGAATTGGTTTTTAGACTGTAACTGTTTTGACAGACCAATTACGTGGACTGTTCCAGGGAAATGCCTGTACGTTTTGAAGTTAGCGGACAGGCGCTCAGGTTCAAACAGTGCAAGTGTTTCTGCCAAAACGCGTTTCGTTTGCTCTCTTTGTGTGCCGCAGAAAAGTAAATGTTCAGCCGCGTATTTGATCTGTTGCCAACGCTTGACATGCAAGTGCAAAAATCTTATATCAGGTATTGACATTTTTTGTCAAAGGGTGTAAATTAATTATTACTTAGTAAGTCGCGACGCTGAGTATCTATTATCATTTTTATCGGTTTCATTCAGGCTGATTCGGCCGGAGCATCAATTTTTCAAGATAAAATATCGAGGTGAAAGTGGGAAGTTTTTAAGGAGGGATGCGTATATCAAAGCAGAAGAACGAGCCGCAGGAGAAAATTTGCTGCAGCAGCTGGTGGAGGATTATACCGCAGGAAAGCAGCAATCGCTGATGCAGATGAAGAAAGGTCAGCTGTCCAAAGAGGTCTTTCTGGCGGAAGCGGCACGCCATATAGCCACATATTACGCGCTGACAGGAGAAGAGGGAAAGGTCCTTCTGGAAGCATTCGAACAGTATATCTTCGGATATTCCAGGCTGTCGGCTCTGATAGATGACAAGACCGTATCGGACATCAGGGTGGTGGGCTATAGAAACATCCGTATTAAGCGCAAAGGGCAGAGGATGGCGGCGGGAGTCGCGTTTTCATCGCCAAAGGAATACAGGCAATTTATTGACTATATTGCAACAAGGAATCAAGTCAACATTTCTAATCTAAATGCAATTCAGAGATTCACGGACAATGAAAGTCATCCGGATTTTATCTTGAGATTCACCATTTCCATGCCATTGGTAAATACTTATAACGAGCCCTATCTATGTATCAGAAAAGTGCCAAAAACATTTCCGCAGATCCGGGAACTGATCGAACAGGATATGATGGACAGGGAGACGGCGGAGCTTTTGATCAGCAGGTTTCGCGAGGGTTCTACCTTAATCTGCGGCGGTAACTCTTCCGGTAAGACCACACTTTTAAATGCATTGAAGGAGACATTGCCGGATGATATGGCGGTGCTGGTGGCACAACAGGCTGACGAACTGACCACACAATATCACCCTGATATGATGTTTCTGCATTCGTTGCCGGGAACCGGGGAGCAACAGGTCAGTTATGGGCTGGAAGAGATCAGTATAGCGGGACTGACCATGGATGTGGACTTTTTTATCATCGGGGAGATCAAGGGGGCGGAGGCGTTGTATTTGATCAATGCCGCGTATACGGGACAGCTTTGTGCGGCTACCATTCATGCACCCTCTGCCGATAGGGCGCCGGATAAGCTGGTGGATTACGCCATGTACCAGAGCAGGTATTCCAGAAACGAGCTTATGAAAATGATGGATTGCTTCCGGACCCTTATCTTTATGGAGCATTACCATGTGAAAGAAGTTTTTGCATGCGAAGGTTGGGAGGAAGCAAAAAAGAATTTATCTTATCAAAAGATATACGGGAGGGATGAGTAGGTGAAGGCAGTGATTTTTTTGATGTTGTTTGTAAGTTTTTTTACTTTTTTCCATGAGATCAGGCTGTTGGATCGCATGGCTGGACTGTTAAAAAAGACCAGAGGGGATATGGATGCGTCCGCAAGGCAGAGAGCGCTGGAGGGAAGGAGGCAGTTGTTGGAACTTCGACAGAAAAATACTCTGTGGGCGGCTCTGGAGCAGATTCTTTATTACAGTGGTTTGAAGCTGTATTTTCCAGGATTGACGGCGGAACTGTGGATTGCAGGCAGTTTGGCAGCAGCAGCGCTTTTAATGGTGATTTTATCGGCGTTGTTTGGCTTTGGGGCAGGAAGTGCCGGGGCAATATTACTGTTTGGATCAGAAGTTTTAATATTGCAGTATCTGAGAATGTCAAACCTGAAGGTGGTCAATGAACATTTGATGAAGCTTCTGGATTTTCTTGGAAATTACAGTATTACCGCAGGTGAGGTGACAGGAATCTTTAAACAGGTTGGGAGATATATGGAAGAACCTATAAAGAGTGCATTGGACGCCTGTTACTATGAGGCGCAGACCACCGGGGACGCGGGACTGGCTTTATTGTCCATGGCGGAAAAAATCGAGCATCCGCAATTTAAAGAATTGGCCAGGAATATGGAGATCAGTCTGCGATATTGTGCGGATTTTATCATGCTGGTATCCGGCAGCAAAAGAACCCTGCGCGAATACTTAAGGCTTGCCCAGGAGAGAAAAGGGATGTTGCGGGAGGCGCTGATCAATATGGCGTTGCTGCTGGGACTGTCTCTGGTGGTATTGTTTGCGGTGAGCAGTCTGGTACAGATGCCGGTAACTTGGCTGCTGGCTGATACATTGCCCGGAAAAGTCGGCATGATAGTACTTGCCGTGATAGGCCTGCTCTTTGTGGGACAACTGCAAAAAGTACATTGCTAGGGTGTCGACTGCCGGGGCAGCCATAGGGAGGAAGGGAATGGAGCAGGTTATATTTTATGGACTGAAGACACTGCCTGTCTGCGCGGCCATATTTATGTTTATCCTGGTGCGGATTTTAGCGGGGGAGTATCAGCCGCAGCGGAAAATCTTGACGACTTATCAGGAGTTGTCAGGACTTTTAAGGGAGAAAGGAAAAAACAGTTCCTGGTATCAAAGAAAGGAAAAGTGGCTGATCCAAAATGGGGGGAATTATCATTATGGCAGCAGGATGACCGTGGACCGATTTCTTGCGGTGAGAGCCGGTTTGGCTGCCTTGGGGATGGTGGTTCTGGCGCCTGTTGCCTTGGAATACGGGATTGCTGCCAGTGTGTTTTTATACTGTCTGCCGGTGTGGCTTTTGGTGCATTTGAACAACAAGGATAACGAGAAACTTCTTCCGGAGCTGAAGCTGGTGTATCATGCGCTGGAAATTCAGATACGGGCAGGCGTCTATGTAATGGATGCGCTGTCGGAGTGCTATGGCAGTGTGCGGGAAAAGAGACTTCGGGGAGCCTTGTTGGAATTGGCGGGTGATATTGTGATGAAGGCGGATATTTATGATGCATTGGAACGCTTCCAGGGGAAATTTGACAACCGATATGTGGATTCTCTGTGTATCACCATTTTGCAGGCCCTGGAATCAGGACAGGCGGTAGAACTTTTGGGAGATATCGGAGAACAGATAAAGGATATGGAGGAGACAGTGCTGGCAAGAAAGAAAGCGGCCCTGGAGAGAAGTATTACTTTTTACCAGTTGGGAATTTTAATCGCCGTATTGGGGATTGCGTTGTACGCCTGTGTAACTTACATGTTTGGGGCGGCGGCAGTAATATAAAATGAAAGGAAAAGAGGATAAAAAATATGAAAGATAAGATCAGGAAGTTTGAAATTAGAATGAGGATGGCAGCAGGAAGATTGTTTGAGAAGGGAATGAAAAAGGAACCGGGAATAGACGGTATATTAGTCACTGTTGGACTGTGTATCATCGCATTGCTTTTATGTATTGTGATGAAGGACAGCATGACAAAGTTTATAACGGATATTGTGCAGGCCCTGGGAGAGGAAGCGGAGGATATCCTGACGGGAGTAAGGACCGGTGTAACGTCTTGAGGAAGAGAAAAGGAAGCGTGGGGGAACTGGCAGCCACCGGTATCTGCCTGCTGGCAATGACGGTGGTAATGCTGGCGTATATTGGCAATGCAGGGTTGATTCAGCAGAAGACGATGGTCAGCCAGATTGCCAGGAAATATATTTTAAGAATGGAGACGGTGGGGATGCTGTCTGACCAGGATCGGACAGCACTCTGCGGGGAGCTGGAGGCCGCAGGGATTACGGGATTACGGCTGGACGGAACAACACTTTGGCAGGTGGATTATGGGGAGCCTATTGTGCTTCAGATATGGGGGCGATTGGAGAATGGGTTTGAATTTACGGAAAAGAGAGTTTCCACGGCAAAGCATTAGAAGCCCGGAAATGTTACTGGCAAAATCGTCGGGACAGATCGGGTGGTCCGTTGGGTTGTTTTCTTTGCTGTTTCTTGCGGTATTCTTATGTGTGCTTCAGCAGCTGGAACGTTACAGAACAGCTTCTCTGTACCTGGAAGATGCGCTTGCCGCTTCCAATCTGGCATCGGCGGTGGTGGATTTAAAGGAATATGGAAAGTCGCATAAAATACTAATCGGTAATCCGGACGAGGCATATGAGCGGTATCGTTTTGCTGTCATGGGAAATCTGAATTTAAACCAGGAATGGGAGGGCGTGGAAGGGGGTGTGGTTGTGGGAATTGTCAAAATTGTGGATTATACCGTATACAATGTTACTGAAAATGAAGTTGCGGTATCTCATTATGATGAAGACGGTTTAAAGACGGAATGGAAGACACCCCTTGGCGGCGCCGTAGCGCCAAACGGAGTTGCGGTCACATCCACATCCGTTTACAGTGAGATTACGTTTGGGGTAAAGGGGATGTTTGGGATCCAAGTGCGGGCCCGCAAGGGTAATCTGGCGGATATTGCAAGAAATTTATAGTATGGGGTGTGTCTGAAAACCCATTCCCTCAACCTGCAGGTTTAAATTTGTGTCCTGTTTGGCTTGCAGCTCATAAGGTATAATGCACATTTGCGGGAGAGCAGTTTTTAGACACACCCAGGCAGTATTTGCGTAAGTATGTTGAAATCGGGAGGGAGATATCGTATGAAAAAAGTCAGGGAAAAGAAATTATCCCTGTCAAACTTAAAGACAGGGGCAAGTTTGGCGGCATTGGTGGCAGCGGTGGCAACCTTTGTGATCTTGATGCAAGTTGAGAAGAGTGTGCTGACGCAATATGAAAAAGGAATTGTTTACACGGCGTCTAAAGCGATAGCCAAAGGGCAGATGATTACGGAAGAAAATTATATGCAGTATATGACCCAGAGGGAGATGGACAAAAACATGATTCCTGATACGGCGCTTACGGAACCAGCGCAGGTGCGAGGCATGGCGGCGGCATACGACGTGGAGGAGGGGGTTTTGCTGACAGGCGGGATGTTTGAAGAATTGGATGAGATATTGGCTGGTATGGAGGAGCCTGTGATCGCCGGTGTAAAAGCGGAAGACATTTATCAGGTAGCAGGAGGGATGCTGCGGGCCGGGGACAGGATACATATATATACTGTCAGGGACGGAAAGGCAGTTCTGGCATGGGAAGAAGTATATGTGCAGCAGGTTTTTGACGCTTCCGGCAAGGGGATATCCAATACGGACAGTTCTACCGTGGCTCAGAGGATGAATGTGTATCTGGATAAAAGGGATATCGAGGCGTTTTATACGGAACTGGCAGGGGGAAGCCTGCGGGCGGTGAAAGTGTGCCATTGACAGGTGATTTAGGAAAGTGGCGAGGGCAGAATTTTGATAATAGTGATCTTTGGATGTGTGACGGCGGGATTGTTTATCATCAATAGATGGGATGAGCCATTACCGCTGAAAGGCAGGGAATATTGCGTCATCTTGATCGGAGCGTTTCTGCAGGGGACGGTGATACGGTATCTTTCCAACGGGGAGCCTGCAGAAAACGAAATTTTGCTGGCGGTAATTGGGGGCAGTCTGCTTCTGGCATGCGTGACGGATATTATCATTTGTCAGGTATATAATTTTACATGGCTGCCGGCAGTGACTGCCGCAAGCATTCTTTTTTGGTATCGGTTATGCGGAATGGGCATAGACGCCATATGTCATATGTTGTGGTCACTGTTCTTTTTTCTGTTTGCACAGCGTGTTTTATTTTTTAAAATGTATGGAAAAGCGGACGGATATGCTTTTTGCGTCTGTGCTCTGGCAGAAGCAGCACGTGGAATAAAAACTGCGGGATTCCTGCTTCATATGCTGCTTGCGTATGTTCTTTTGTTCCTGGTGCAGGCAGTCCGCAGCAATATAAATTCCAGGGGGAATTTAAAGCAACCCGTTCCCTTCCTGCCATATATCACAATCTCTTTTTGGATGACGGTATGTCTATGGCAGATGAGGAATGCGCTATTACCCTTTTGCGAAATGAGTTCCCGTTTTTCTTCCTAAAAAAACAGTTGTATCATAAATCTATTTTTGGTATTATTTACTGTGAGAGATTTCTGCTTGACAGGCGAAAAAACTATATAGAAATGATATAAAGAGGACAGGGAACCGTATGATTACCATTTCCATATGTATGATTGTAAAAAACGAAGAAAAAATATTGGAGAGATGTCTGAAAAGCATAGCAGATCTGGCAGACGAGATCATAATAGCAGATACCGGTTCCACGGACAGGACAAAAGAGATAGCGGCCAGATTCACGGAGCATGTCTATGATTTTTTATGGACGGATGATTTCAGTGAGGCCAGAAATTTTGTTTTTTCCAAGGCGTCTATGGAATATATATATTCTGCAGATGCCGATGAGGTTCTCTCCCCGGAGAACAGAGAAAGATTTCTTACATTGAAAAGGACCCTTCTTCCGGATATTGAGATCGTACAGATGAAATATGCCAATCAACTGCAATTTGGAACGGTATACAATTATGATGAAGAGTATCGTCCGAAGCTTTTTAAGAGAATCAGAGGGTTCGTGTGGGAAGGTTCCATTCATGAGACGGTAAGGCTGACGCCGGTAGTATTTGACAGTGATATCGTCATTACACATATGCCGGGGGAAAGTCATGCAAAGAGGGATTTGGCCAATTTCCACAGGCATTGTATCCAGGGGACGGGCCTGAATAAAAGGCTTTGCGGATTATATGCCAGGGAATTGATGCTGGCAGGGGATGAAGAGGACTTTCGGCAGGCGTATTCCTTTTTTCAGAGTGTTGTGGGAGATTCGGAAAGGGACAGGGAAGAATTTGTCCAGGCGTGTTGCGTGCTGGCAAAAGCTGCGCGGTTTGAAGGAAATCTGATTGATTTTTTTAAATTTACTTCCAAGGTAGTAGCGGAGGAGGCCTGCTCGGAAATATGCTGCGAGATGGGACACTTTTATGAGGAAGCCCAGGATTACGAGGAGGCGGCGGTATGGTACTATAACGCGGTCTATGAGACGCAACCGGTATTGAGCATACGTACTGGCGGCGGGGAAAGTCTGGAGGGACTTATTCGGTGTTATGAGACAATGAACTGTCCCCAGCAGGCGGAAATCTATCGGGAAGAATTGCGGAAGGCGGAACAAAGATGATGAAGTGGGAAGATAATGTACGAAGAGTGGTGCCCTATGTGGCGGGGGAACAGCCTGACCGGAAGAGTGTGATTAAATTAAATACCAACGAGTGTCCGTATCCTCCGGCGCCCGGTGTGGCAAGGGCGGCTGCGCAGATGGATTGGAGTGCCCTGCGTTTGTATCCAGATTCCAATACATCCCTACTTGTAAACGAATTGGCTCGATATTATCATGTGAATCCGGAGCAGATTTTTGTAGGAGTGGGGTCCGATGATGTATTGGCCATGGCTTTTATGACGTTTTTTAACAGTGAAAAGCCTGTTTTATTTCCCGATGTGACATATTCCTTTTATGATGTCTGGGCGGAATTGTTCAGGATTCCGTATAAGCTATGTGCATTGGACGACAACTGGCATATTTGTCCCGACGATTACAGACAGCAGAACGGGGGAGTGATTTTCCCAAATCCCAATGCGCCAACAGGTCTTATGGAGGATATAAAGACCGTGGAGGAGATCATTGCGGTAAATCAGGATGTGGTAGTAATCGTGGATGAAGCATATGTGGATTTTGGAGGCACAAGTGCCTTGCCTTTGCTGGAAAAATATGATAATCTGTTGATCGTGCAGACATTTTCCAAGTCCAGGGCCATGGCGGGAATGCGTATTGGATTTGCAATCGGAAACGAGAGGCTGATACGATACCTGAATGATGTGAAATTTTCATTTAATTCCTATACCATGAACATGCCGGCACAGCTGCTGGGAGCTGAGGCGGTCAGAGATGACGCATATTTTAAGAGCATTACCGGGAAGATAACGGCCACCAGGGAGCGGGTAAAGAGTGAGTTAAAGAAGCTGGGATTTTGGTTCCCGGATTCCATGGCTAATTTTATTTTTGCATCCCATGAGACAATTCCCGCAAGCCGGATCTTTCATGCGCTTCGGGATGCGGACATCTATGTGAGATACTGGGATAAGCCAAGGATATGCAACTTTCTGAGAATTTCCGTGGGCACGGACAGCCAGATGGATTGCCTGCTTGATTTCCTGAGAGATTATGTGGGGAAATATCGGTAAGCGGCGGCTTAGGAGTAAGGCGAAAGAGGAAAGGGCACATAGCAAGCAAAAATAAATTTATATCAAAGGTAGGAGAATTGAATGATCAAGAGTATTTTAAAAGGCATGGTAATCGGTATAGCAAACATTATTCCAGGTGTCAGCGGCGGTACGATGATGGTATCCATGGGGATCTACGATAAGTTGATTCATTGTATCACACATTTGTTCAGCGAGTTTAAAAAGAGCGTGCTGTTTTTGTTTCCCATTGCGGTTGGTATGGTAGTCGCCATTGCAGCAAGTTCATTTGGGCTGTCGTATTTGTTTGAAAATTTCCCTATTCAGACAAATCTGCTGTTTATCGGATTGATTTTGGGAGGACTTCCCGCCGTATGGGGTAAGGTTAAAACTCAAAAAATAAGCCTGGGACATATGATCGCCGGATTTTTGTTTTTTGCCATGGTGGTAATTTTGGCGGCGGTAGGAGAGAAGGAAGGAAATGCGGCAGATCTGTCATTTGGGTTTGTAAATGTGATAAAGCTGTTTGGCGTTGGTGTGATTGCTTCAGCTACCATGGTGATTCCAGGTGTGAGCGGCTCCATGGTTTTGATGCTCATGGGTTTTTATAATCCTGTGCTGAATGCGGTAAAAGACTTCTTCTCAGCGCTGTTTGCCTTTGATATGGACGGCATTTTGGAAGGCTGTGGAATTTTGGTTCCTTTTGGGCTGGGGGTTGTGGCAGGCGTCTTTGGAATTGCCAAGTTGGTTGAGTTTATTTTTGAAAAATTCCCGTTGTATGCTTATTGGGCCATTATTGGGCTTATCGTTTCGTCTCCGATTGCGATTTTGCTGATGGGAACATTTCCTGCGATGTCGGTGCTGAATGTGGTTACAGGTATTCTTGCTCTTGGGGTTGGATTTGTGATTGCCATGAAACTGGGTGAATAAGAGTGTTGTGTGTGAACGGGGGGCCGAAGTGGAAGCATATCAGGACTTTGCGGAAGTTTATGACGAATTGATGGATAATACGCCTTATGGGGTATGGGCCCAGCGCCTTGACGAATTGATACGGAAATATGGTGTGTCAAAACCGGAGCGTGATGCGGAAGGAATTCTGGATTCCGAACGGAATCTGGTGGTTGATATGGGCTGTGGTACGGGAACTTTGACGGAGATTATGTATGAGAAGGGGTATGATATGATTGGTGTGGATTCTTCCGAGTCCATGCTGAATGTTGCCATGGGAAAAAAGGAGAGGAGCGGCGCACAAATTCTGTATCTTTTGCAGGATATGCGTGATCTGGAGTTGTACAGTACCGTGGGGACAATATTTTGCGTTTGCGATTCCCTGAATTATCTTTTGGAGGAAGATGAGCTTCTTGATGTGTTTACTGTGGTGAACAAATATCTGTTCCCCGGGGGCGTCTTTATCTTTGATTTCAATACGGTTTATAAATATCGAGAGGTGATCGGAAATACCACGATTGCAGAAAACAGGGAAGATTGCAGCTTTATATGGGAAAATATCTACGATTCGGAAGAGGAGATAAACGAGTATGATCTGACGATCTTTGTCAGGGAAGAGGACGAGCGCTTCCGCAAGTTTACTGAAACGCATTTTCAGAGGGGATATGTAACGGAACAAATGATCCGACTGGTGGAACAGGCGGGCATGAATATAGTGGAAGTTATGGATGCGGATACCGGAGAGGCTGTGACGGGAGAAAGCGAGAGGGTATATGTGGTGGCCAGGGAGCACGGTAAGACGCTGTAGTTTTGTTGGCTGTAATTGGCAGAAACGGGCATAGGCCGTTTTGATTTGAGCCGTAAATTGCGGCATGGGAGAGCAGAATGGAAGAGATCAGATCGGATTATATTGTGCGGGCTACGGCGGCAGGAGCGCAGATTCGGGCATTTGCCTGCACTACCAGGGGCTTGGTGGAGAGGGCCAGACAGCTGCATAATACCAGTCCCGTGATCACGGCGGCGCTGGGACGGCTTTTGAGCGCAGGCGCTATGATGGGGAGTATGCTGAAGGGAGAGAGAGATCTGTTAACCCTTCAGGTGAAAGGGGATGGACCCGTGCAGGGAATTACGGTGACGGCTGATTCCAAGTGCAATGTGAAAGGGTATGCAAATGTTCCGGATGTGCTGCTGCCGCCCAATGCGGTGGGAAAGTTGGATGTGGCGGGAGCCGTGGGACAGGGGATGCTTTGCGTGATAAAGGATATGGGGTTAAAAGAGCCTTACGTTGGGCAGACTCTATTGCAGACGGGGGAGATTGCAGAAGATCTGACTTATTACTTTGCCACTTCGGAGCAGACGCCTTCCTCCGTTGGCCTTGGTGTGTTGATGGAAAAGAACAATACGGTGCGGCAGGCAGGCGGCTTTATCGTACAGCTCATGCCATATGCCGAGGATAGTGTAATAGAACAACTGGAACAAAATTTGAGCAGATTTACATCCGTGACAGCTATGCTGGATGGAGGGAAAACGCCGGAACAAATGCTGGAATCTCTTCTGGATGGGCTTGCGTGTGAAATTTTGGATTCTGTGCCCACGCTTTTTTCGTGTAACTGCAGCCGAGCTAAGATAGAGAAAGTTCTGATGGGACTTGGCAAAAAGGATATTCAAGAAATGATAGAAGAGGGGCAGGATATAGAGGTGAATTGCCATTTCTGCAACACACAATTTCGATTTGGTGTGGAAGAACTAAAGAAACTGATAAATTGACAAGGTTTCTGAGGGTTTCCCGCAATGGTTGGGGCAGACTGCCACAACAGGAATGCTTTAAAGGGTTCGTTTCCCTTAGGGCACTGCAAATTTGATGCCCGCTGCTTGCGGCGGGGGATTTGACTTGGAGGAGTGGAGCTGCATGAAGCAGGGATTTATCAAAGTGGCGGCGGTAACGCCTAAAATTAAAGTGGCGGATCCTGCCTACAACGCAGGTGAGATTTGTGCAAAGCTGGAAGAAGCATATGTAAATGGGGCAAAGGTAATCGTGTTCCCAGAATTATGTCTGACAGGCTATACCTGTGGGGATTTGTTTTTGCAGCAGCTTTTGCTGGAAGAGGCATGTCAGTGGATGCTTAAAATTGCGGATACTACAAAGGGGAAAGATGCCCTTGTGATGGTAGGGCTGCCCATGGAGCGCGGCGGGAAGCTTTATAATGTAGCAGCGGCAATCTGGAACGGAGAGGTGCTTGGCTTAATTCCCAAAGCAAATATCCCGTCTTATGCGGAATTTTACGAGGGACGGCACTTTAGCGAGGGGAACCGGGAGCCGGTGCTTTTTCAACTGGCGGGGAAAAGCATACCCTTTGGTACCAATATTTTATTTGAGTGTGAATCCATGCACGGCTTGACCGTGGGCTGCGAGATCTGTGAAGATTTATGGGTTGCTAATTCTCCCGGGACGGATCACGCCATGATGGGAGCGACGGTTATAGCCAATCTTTCCGCGTCCAATGAGACGGTGGGTAAGGATGAATATCGGGAACTATTGGTGAAGTCTTCCAGTGCACGTCTGATTTGCGGCTATGTTTATGCTTCCGCAGGGGAAGGGGAATCCACACAGGATATGGTGTTTGGAGGACATAATCTCATTGCGGAAAACGGCACCATCCTTGTGCAGGCAAAGAGGTTTCGCTGTGAGACTGTCTATGGAGATATAGATGTGCAGAGAATTTTGTCTGAGAGGCGTCGTATGGGGACCTTTGGCAATGCGCCAGAGACTCCTTATGCGAAAATTCCTTTTCGGGTAAATGTCTTGGAGACCAAGTTAGAGAGAACCTTTGGAGCTATGCCGTTTGTGCCCGGAGATGAAGAGAAAAGGAACAGACGCTGTGAAGAGATTTTGTCCATACAATCCTACGGATTAAAAAAGAGGTATGAGCATACGGGACTGACAAAAGCTGTGCTGGGAATTTCGGGAGGACTGGATTCGACGCTGGCATTGTTAGTTACGGTTCGCACGTTTGATATGCTTGGACTTTCGAGAGAAGGGATCATTGCAGTCACCATGCCGTGTTTTGGCACTACGGACAGAACTTATGAAAATGCCTGCAGATTGGCGCGGACGTTGGGAGTTTCTCTGGAGGAAATTGATATTCGTAAAGCCGTGGAGATACATTTTGAGGATATTGGGCAGGATCCGGGCAGGCATGATGTGACCTATGAGAATGCTCAGGCCAGAGAACGCACCCAGGTGCTTATGGATATTGCAAACCGCTGGGGGGGACTTGTGATCGGTACGGGGGATATGTCGGAACTGGCTTTGGGATGGGCTACTTACAATGGCGATCATATGTCAATGTATGGCGTTAATGTGGGAGTGCCGAAGACACTGGTAAGACATTTGGTGAAGTTTTATTCCGATACCTGTGGGAACAGGGAGCTTTCGGAGGTGCTTTCGGATGTGTTGGATACGCCTGTGAGTCCCGAGTTACTGCCGCCTGTGGACGGAGTGATTTCGCAGAAAACGGAGGATCTGGTGGGACCTTACGAGCTGCATGACTTCTTTCTTTACTATATGCTTCGATGCGGATTTCCGCCTGAGAAGATTTTCCGAGTGGCAAAGCTTGCTTTTAAAGGGCAGTATAACAATAGTACGATTTTGCATTGGCTGAAGGTCTTTTATCAAAGATTTTTCGCACAGCAGTTTAAGCGTTCCTGCCTGCCGGATGGGCCTAAAGTGGGAAGTGTGGCGGTGTCTCCCAGAGGGGATCTGCGTATGCCTTCCGACACCAGTGCAAGAATGTGGCTGGAGGAAGTGGAAAAGCTGACCGGTTAATTGCGGAGTCAAATGAGGGAATATAGGAATAAAACGACGGTTCGGCTTTGGGGCCGAACCGTTGCGGAGGCGTTTTTAATTACTTCCTTTCGCCTTATTGAGAGAATTTTGAATTGCTTCCAGCAGTACCAATGAGGTATATTTGCTGTCCGCAGTGTAAGTAATGTGTTCCAGGGACTGCTGTTCGTAGACCTGTTTGCAGATGGAATCAAATGTGGGTTGGAGCAGCGGATACATAGTGGTTATGGCATCGTTCAGGTTCACCATGCGTATGGAAGTAATGTTTTCTTTATCCACGATCACTTCCACGTCGATGGACTGGGAGCCTAACACCAGTTCTGTGGTATAGATGCCAGGTATGTAACGGGAAGATGTTTCCACGGTATCCTGTTCCGGAGGAGGTGTGTTTTCGTTTTCTTTGTCAGGCAGGAACATCATAATTAAAAGGACAACGAATAAAATTCCCAGTGCGGCAAAGATTCCGGTATAAATCAGCTCCTTCATGTGAAGTACGACAATTTTAGTTTTAGCACTCATCCATATACCCCTTAAGCTTTATCATGTACTTTCTCTTTATAATAAATATGTGGTGGGTTATGGATTTATGCAGCCAATAAAAAGGTTAATGATAACGCTTTTGATTTGCGGAGGTAATTCCGGGATATGGTGTAAGATTGGCGCATAATATGATTTACATTGACAAGGCGGGAGTTGGTTGCTATGATGTGATGTATAGGGCAAGGGCGTTCTGAAGAAGGAATGAGTCTGCCTTTTTTTAATGGAGGAGGTTTCTTATGAAAAATAAAACCAGGGATGATGTGTTACGGCTTGTGATGGAGGAGGATGTTGAATTTATCCGTCTGCAGTTTACGGATATGCTTGGGCAGCTGAAAAATATTGCGATTACGGCGAATCAGCTGGACAAGGCACTGGACAATCAGTGTATGTTTGACGGTTCGGCTATTGACGGGTTTGTGGGGATTGAGGAATCCGATATGTTTTTGTATCCGGATTTTTCCACATTGGAGATATTTCCCTGGAGACCGCAGCAGGGCAAAGTGGCGCGGATGATCTGTGATATTTATCGGCCGGATGGCACCCCTTTTGACGGGGATCCCAGACTGGTTTTAAAGCGGGCTATCAGAGATGCGGAAGAAATGGGATATACTTTTGAAGTGGGGCCGGAATGTGAGTTTTTTCTGTTTGATACGGACGAAAATGCGCTCCCCACTACTATGACTCGTGAACAGGCAGGATATTTTGATATGGGACCTCTGGACTACGGTGAAAATGCCAGACGGGATATCGTAATGGCCCTGGAGGATATGGGGCTGATTATTGAGGCTTCCCATCATGAAATTGCACCCGCACAGCATGAGATAGACTTTCGTTATGATGAGGCCCTGAAAACGGCGGATAATATCATGACCTTTAAACTGGCGGTAAGGACGATTGCAAAGCGCCATGGACTGCATGCTACGTTTATGCCAAAGCCAAAGTTTGGTGTCAATGGTTCCGGCATGCATATTAATATGTCTCTTCACAGAGACGGGAAAAATATTTTTGAAGATCAAAATGATCCTAATGGTTTAAGCCAGGAAGCATATTATTTTATTGGTGGTATTATGAAGCATATCAAAGGTATGGCGGCGATAACCAATCAGTTGGTAAATTCCTATAAGAGATTGGTGCCGGGGTATGCGGCCCCGGTGTATATCGCATGGAGCACCGCCAATAGAAGTCCGTTAATCCGCATTCCAGCAAATCAGGGCGACAATGCCAGGATTGAGCTTAGAAGCCCGGATTCTGCGGCAAATCCATATCTTACCCTGGCGGTATGTCTGAAAGCAGGGCTGGATGGCATTCTAAATAAGATAGAGCCGCCTGAGTGTGTGAATTGTAATATCTATACCATGACCGACGAAGAGAGAAAGGCATTGAAGATCGAAAATTTGCCGGGGACCCTGATTGACGCCGTGGATGAACTGAAGAAAGATTCCTTTATCCTGGAGGTGCTTGGAAAGCATGTTGCGGAGCGGTATATCGCCCAGAAGGAAAAAGAATGGCAGCAATACCGTGCACAGGTAACAGCTTGGGAGCTTGAAGAGTATTTATACCGATATTAGGATAGCTCTTTATTCATGGAATGTTGGATAAGGAGGTGATGGCTTGACGAATATCATTGTAGCGTTACCCAAGCTGGAGGATGCCAGAGGAATTAAAAATGTACTCATGAAGAATGGCTTTCGGGTAAACGGTGTATGTACCACAGGCGCGCAGGCCATCAGTCAGGCGGATGAATTAAACAGCGGTATCGTTATCTGCAGTTATAAACTGGCAGATATGGTTTATTCCCGCCTGCAGGAATGCCTGCCCTCTGATTTTGAGATGCTTTTGATTGCATCGGATCATTTGCTCAGTCAGTGTATGGGAGAAGGCGTTGTGTGCCTGTCCATGCCTTTGAAGGTTCATGAGCTTGTAAACACTGTGGGGATGATGGCCGAAGGGCTTGAACGGCGCAGAAGGGCGGCGCGTTTAAAGCCCAAGGTGCGGAATGCGGAAGAAGATACGGCAATTCAGGAAGCAAAGGCGCTGCTGATGGACAGGAATCACATGACGGAAGCGGAAGCGCACAGATATTTACAAAAATGCAGCATGGACAGCGGAAACAATATGGCGGAGACAGCGCTGATGGTATTGGCGATAAAGTCGTAAGATAACAACGAACAGGCGTATTGGCGTTTTTGAAGTGATCGCGCCGGATGGAGGGTTGAATATGAATTTTACAAAGATGCATGGCTGCGGCAATGATTATGTCTATGTGAACGGATTTGAAGAAAAGATAGAGTTGACGCGGAAGCCGGATTTGGTCAGAAGGCTCAGTGACAGACATTTTGGCGTTGGTGGGGATGGGGTGATTTTTATTAATCCTTCGGCGGAAGCAGACTTTGAGATGGAGATGTATAATGCAGACGGAACCAGGGCGGAGATGTGCGGCAACGGCATTCGGTGTGTGGCAAAATTCGTTTATGACAAGGGATTGACGGATAAGACACATATCTGTGTGGTGAGCGCAGGCCAGATAAAGGAATTGGATCTGATGTTGGAAACAGGTTCCCTGGAGTCGGGGAAAAGGGGAGAAGTGTCTAAGGTACGGGTCAATATGGGAAGCCCTGTGTTGGAACCTGCAATGATACCGGTGGAGGCGGAAGGAAAGCAGGTGGTGGATGAACCGGTATGGGTGGACGGTAGGGAATATCGCATGACATGTGTGTCTATGGGGAATCCTCATGCGGTGATTTTTGCCAAAAACGTGATGCAAATGGAGCTGGAACGGATCGGCAGCCAGTTTGAGAATCATACCAGGTTTCCCAAAAGGGTGAACACGGAGTTTGTGGAAATTCTTGACAAAGAGCATTGTTTTATGAGAGTATGGGAGAGAGGAACCGGTGAAACACTGGCCTGTGGCACGGGCAGCTGTGCCACGGTGGTTGCAGGTGTGCTGAACGGTTTCTTATGTCAGCGTGTATGGGTGAAGCTGCTTGGGGGAGAATTACTGATAGAATGGGACAGGGAGAAAAATCTTGTCTATATGACAGGACCTGCGGCTACCGTGTTTGAGGGTCGGATAGATCTCACAGATAATGAGGTTTATTAGATTCCAGCTGTGCCCTTTGCAGAGAACAATGCGCCAAAGGCGTATGACGGAACAAGTTTCCACAAGGTTGGAACTGGAACAGGAGGAAAAAATGTTTAAACTGAATGAAAATTATTTAAAACTTCCCGGAAGTTATCTGTTTTCCACGATTGGGAAAAAGGTAAGCGCGTATAGTGCGGCGCATCCGGACAGGAAAATTATCCGACTTGGGATTGGCGATGTGACGCAGCCTCTGGCGCCTGCAATTATAGAAGCGCTGCACGGCGCGGTGGATGATATGGGAAAAGCGGAGACTTTTCACGGATATGCGCCTGATTTGGGCTATGAGTTCTTAAGAAACGCCATAGCGGAAACTGACTATAAGGCCCGGGGCTGCCAAATCGAAGCAGACGAGATCTTTGTGTCTGATGGGGCAAAGTGTGATTCCTCCAACATTCAGGAGATATTCAGCCTGGAGAATCGGATTGCCGTGTGTGATCCGGTTTATCCCGTATATGTGGACTCCAACGTTATGGCAGGCAGGACGGGAACATACGATAAGGAGCGGGAAACTTGGAGTGATGTGATTTATATGCCCTGTGTTGCAGAAAATGATTTTGCACCGGAACTGCCAAAGGAGACGCCGGATCTGATTTACCTTTGTTTCCCCAATAATCCCACCGGTTCGGCGATCACAAAAGCACGGCTGCAGGAGTGGGTGGACTACGCCAATAAAGTGGGAGCCGTGATTTTATATGATGCGGCTTATGAGGCATATATTTCCGAAGCGGATGTGCCCCACAGCATTTATGAATGCGAAGGAGCCAGGACCTGTGCCATTGAATTGCGGTCTTTTTCCAAAAACGCAGGATTTACCGGTGTGCGCCTGGGATTTACTGTAATTCCTAAAGATTTGAAATCAGGCGATGTAATGCTTCATTCTCTTTGGGCAAGGCGTCATGGAACAAAATATAACGGAGCCCCTTATATCGTACAGCGCGCAGGGGAGGCCGTCTATTCTCAAGCAGGCAAGGAGCAGCTTAAAAAGCAAGTTGCTTATTATATGAATAATGCCAGCTATATCTTTAACGGTTTAAGGGATGCAGGTTATACGGTTTCAGGAGGTGTGAATGCACCCTACATTTGGCTCAAGACTCCGAAGGGTATGAGCAGCTGGGAATTTTTTGATTGCCTGCTGGAACAGGTGAATGTGGTAGGAACACCAGGAGCAGGCTTTGGGCCCAGCGGGGAAGGGTATTTTAGACTGACGGCCTTTGGAAGTTACGAAAATACTGTGGAGGCCGTGGACAGAATCAAGGCACTGAAGCTGTAGAAATTTGAACGTCAGGCTGGTCATTTGACGAAATGTAAATGTGCCGTTACGTTAGGGAATGGATGGACAGAGAGGTTTTCTTGAAGCTTGCTGAAATGGGAGGATGGGTATAAAATGAACGGGAAGGAAAATGCCCCGGGCCAGGGCCGTAAGGTGATGAAAATAATCACTGCTTTGCTGCTTGCGATATCTGTAGTTGTAATTTATCGCACCCACAGGGCAATTCCGTTTATGATGGACGATCTGTGGTATGCTACCATGCTTGAGAACGATACTCCCATTTCTTCCTTTTCGGATATTATCAAGAGCCAGATATGGCATTATTGGAATTGGGGCGGCAGGAGCATGACCCATGGCATTCTGCAGCTGACGCTGCTTGCGGGGAAGCAGGCGGCGGATCTGTTGAATGTGCTGTTTACCCTGCTGCTTGCAGGTATGGTATGCCTTGTGGCGGAGCATCGCAGACTGTCGGCTTTTTTGGCCGCGCTGGGGATGCTGTTAGGACTGAACGCAAACTGGAAAATGAGCATGTTCTGGCAGGCCGGAGCGGCAAATTATCTGTATATCACAGTGGTTTTGCTTTCCTTTGCATATTGTTATCTGCGGGAACTTCCGGATGAAGGGTGCTTCCTGCCAAGACGAGTGGGCAGTACGGACAGTGTCTCCAAATGTGGAATGCGTGGGACATACAATTCTGTGGAGGATCAGGAAGAGCTCATATGTCAGCCTGAGGAAAGTGCGATAGGCTCTGGGGGCGGACGGGGACAAAGCAAGAGGCTCCACCAGCTGCCCGGAGCTGCTTTATGGATGGTACCTTTGGGAATACTTGCGGGATGGAGCAATGAGAATATGGGACCGGCCATGTGGGTGCTGAGTCTGATTGCTATTGTGATGTCCTGTAGGGAAAAGCGGAAAATAAAATTATGGATGATATCGGGCAGTTTGTCATGTCTGGCGGGCAGCGTTTTTTGTATTATTGCTCCCGGAAATTTTGTGCGCAGCGGACAGATTGAGGAAGAACAGTACGGCATGCTTTGGAAACTGTTCCTTAGAAGCTATGGGGAATGTAAGGCCGCTCTGGAATATTTGTTTCCTACACTGCTTGTATTGGGCGGTATTTGGGTGGTTTGCCGCTGTGTGCTGAAGCTGAGGATAGGAAGACGGAATACGGTTTTGCTTTTTTGTGCCCTGCTGTCATGGGGGGCGATGTTCCTGTCTCCCCACTATCCTGACAGGGCGACTTTTGGCACAATGACGTTGTGTATTTGTGTCATTGTATCGCTGGCGAATAAAATTGTGCGGCAGCGAAAAGATTTAGCATGGGTTTTATGGGGAGGAGCAGTCTTGATCTGGCTGCGAGGGATGTATTTTTGCGGTGAATACCTGGCGGTGGTATGGGGATGGATCAAGTGACTGTGGGTAGACTTGGTTTTAAGAAAGGTTTGAATACGTTCAAGAAGGGGCAAGACGGTGGTAAGAGGAGATAGTAGATAATGGCAAAGATCGAAAGGTGTTTTGGTTATAAGTGTGTGTGGCTTGGGATAAAGGGAGCGGATATAGATACCGTTCTTTCCTGCTGTCCTGAATTAAAATATGTGGGGGAGGCAGGCTGGAATGATGCGGTGGTGGAGATCAAGAAGAATTGGAACAGTAAGGTGATGCTGTCCGGCCCCTATGACGGTTGGGTGCTTCTTGCAGGAATTGCTTTGTGGGATTTGTCGCAGGTGGATCAGATTGTAAATGTGATGAAAAGGATAGGAGCACATGCACAGGAAGTTTGCTATTTTGCTTCCCACAGGGTAGCGGACGCACATGCTTTCGCAAGGATGGTACAAGGAAAGATAACTCGACTGTACTCCTATGCGGACGGACAAATTTTCGGGTGTATCGGGGAGAGATCCGACGTGGAGAAAAAGCTGTCCTTAAATTACGCGGAAAGGGAGGAAGATCTCTTTCAGGATGGTTATGATTTCTTTGACGAGGAGGACGTGCTGAGGATTGCCGAGGAGTGGTCCGTGACCCCAGAAGCGCTGCTGGGCAGGGAGGAGGCCCGAACCGTACTGGCGGAATCATCCATTAGCGTCTCTGTTAAATAGTGTTATGGATGGAAGCAGGATGTGCAAAATGTACTGTATTGATAATGTATAGTTTTATATAATTGGAAATTGTGAAAATATACAATTCACATTTTCAGAAAGGTTGTCGCCGTTCTGTATAAATTCATTCCTGTTTGTGCAGACGAATTTGCGGCTGATAAGGTGGTTTATATGGGTTTCTTGGATTCTTTGTTTGATGGCATGGTAGAGGCTGGAGTTAAGGTAACTGAGGACAAATATCGTCAAATGAGTTTGACAGAACTTGAAACAGAATGGAAGAGTGTTTATGCACATAAAGGGTTTCCGGCTAATCCAAATTCTGACCTTGAATTGGAGGTTTCATCTATTTCGCAAGACGGTATTCTTGACAGAATATATGCGGAACGTACAGGGAAAACTTCCTGGAGACAAAAGGCGTTAGAGCGTCAAAGGCAGCACCAACAGGAAGAATACAAAAAGCAACAGAATGAAATTAAAAAGAAAAAGGAGCAAGAAAATAAGAAAAAGAGAGAAGAGAAAGATAGATCAGAGATAAGCAGTTTTAAAAAACGACTCGCCACCAGTGATATGGCAAAGATTATCATAGATAAGATTGATTCATTAGGGGAAGAAGCGAAATATGTAGCTGTGTTTCCTGATCGAGTTGTAGTTGACTCCGACGATTATTTTCTTGAGTCTTTCGTTTATGATGATGATGATGGCTTGAATGAATTAGATGCGTATCATTATTTGTGTGAAATAAAATATAAAAAATATAAATACCCTTCACTAAACAGAAATCAATGTATTGGCTTGAGAATGTATATCGAGGAAAACGCTAAGGTGAAATTTCATTTTATTAACAACAAAAAGCGATATAAACATAAAGATTATCCAGGTTGCTTGAAGTTGGCCGAAGATGATGAGGGATTAAAAAACTCATGGTAAAATGTAAAAGATCTGCATTTAAATACGCAAGTTAAGGAATTTATCTTGATTCAGCTGTTGCCGTTTGCATCGAGGTCTCCTTCTGCATGGCTCCATAATCTATGAGAAGGATATGAACTAATTAACAAAAAACAAGATGGGCGACCTGCCAGATATCATACTGGAGGCCGCCTCTTTTTATATCATCGCCTTTATAGACCGTTTTGGCTGTCTTTGATGGAGCTGTGAGATGAATCTTATATGGTGCGGAAGGCGGTAGAAGAAAAGGAATAGATGGGTGTGTGGGTGTTTGGAGGTGAAGAGATATGGTAAATAAGATCAGCGACGAAACAATTGAATATTTGAGTATTCTTGCTAAACTGGAACTTACCGGAGAGGAAAAGGAGCAGGCAAAGAAAGATATGGGCAGAATGCTGGACTATATTGATAAATTAAACGAATTGGATACTACAGGAGTGGAGCCTATGTCCCATGTGTTTCCTGTGGAGAACGTTTTTCGGGATGATGTGGTGATAAACGGCGACGGCAGTGAAGATACACTGAAAAACGCGCCGGGACAAAAGGATAATATGTTTGTGGCGCCAAAGACATTTGACTGACGGGCAGGAGGCGGGGGACGAAATTATGGAACTATTATCTCTTTCGGCCGTAGAACTTGGAAGGGCCATAAAGGAGGGCAGGACGACAGCCGTGGAAGCCATGGAGACGGTTCTGTCAAAGATTGAGGAAACGGAACGATATTTGAATTGTTATATAACGGTTGACGGTGCGTCCGCATTGGAGCGGGCGAGGGAAGTCCAGGCTCAAATTGAGGCCGGAGTACTGGCGGGACCGCTTGCCGGGGTTCCGGTGGCTGTCAAGGATAATTTGTGCACCAAGGGAATGCTGACAACCTGTGCATCCAGGATACTTGGCAATTTTTATCCAACCTATTCGGCCGAAGCGGTGACAGCCTTAGAAAAGGCAGGGGCGGTGCTCATAGGCAAGACCAATATGGATGAGTTTGCAATGGGATCCACTACGGAGACTTCTGCCTATGGCGTGACGCGCAATCCGCATAATAGGGAACATGTACCGGGAGGATCTTCAGGAGGTTCCGCGGCGGCGGTGGCGTCGGGGGAATGTTTTTTTGCCCTGGGCTCCGATACCGGAGGTTCAGTCAGACAACCGGCCTCATACTGTGGAGTGGTGGGAATGAAACCCACATATGGTACCGTGTCCCGCTATGGGTTGGTGGCCTACGGTTCTTCCTTGGACCAGATCGGACCTCTGTGTAAGACAGTGGAAGATTGTGCTGTGATTTTGGAAGCTATTGCCACACCGGACACAAAAGATTCTACCCAGGTGGCAAGAACAGATACGGACTTTACTTCTGCCCTGTCAGAGGATGTGAAGGGAATGCGGATCGGAATTCCCAAAGCGTATCTGTACGGGGCAGCAAATTCCGGCAAGACAGCAAACAGGAAGAAGTCAGAAGGGAATACAGATTTGAAACAGGAGGAAAGAGGGGGAGATACAAGATATATGGAGCAGGGAGATTGTGAGAGCTCCAGCGGAGAAGGGTTGGCCTGGGAAGTGCGGGAGGCGGTGCTGGCGGCGGCTCAGGCACTGCGTTCCCAAGGGGCGTTGGTAGAGGAATTTGACATGGAGCTGGTGGATTATGCCATCCCGGCTTATTACACCATAGCGTCGGCAGAGGCAAGTTCCAATCTGGAGCGATTTGACGGTATCAAATACGGTTTCCGGGCCCAGGCGGAGGGACTGCATCAAATGTACAAAAAAACCCGCTCCCAGGGATTTGGCGCGGAGGTAAAACGTCGTATTATGCTGGGCAGCTTTGTGCTCAGTTCCGGGTATTATGATGCATATTATCTGAAAGCGCTGCGGGTAAAGGCTATGATAAAAAAAGCTTTTGACCGGGCGTTTGAAAAATACGACTGTATCATTGGTCCCGCAGCGCCCACTACCGCGCCCAGGCTGGGAGAGAGTCTGGCGGATCCGATTAAAATGTACCTTGGAGATATCTATACGATTTCGGTGAATCTGGCCGGACTTCCTGCCATCAGCGTCCCCTGCGGAACCGACGGCAAGGGACTTCCCATTGGTCTACAGCTGATAGGGGACTGTTATCAGGAGAAGAAGCTTTTAAGGGCGGCATATACCTATGAACAGTATAAGCATCAAGGTGAAACTGGTTCCTGCAAACAAGAAGTAAAATAAAAGCAGGGATGAAACATTTTCTTCCAGGAGAGAGTGTTGAGCTGCGCAATGTGCCAAATCACATGACGTAACTATAATCAGGAGATAAAGAAAATGGCAAAGGAATATGAAATGGTTATCGGCCTGGAGGTCCATGTGGAACTGGCCACCAGAACCAAGATTTTCTGCGGATGTTCTACAGTGTTTGGCGGGAGACCCAATTCCCATACCTGCCCGGTTTGTACAGGAATGCCCGGTTCTCTGCCGGTTCTGAATAAAAAGGTGCTGGAATATGCAGTGGCAGTGGGGCTTGCCACAAATTGCAGGATTGCCCCATACTGCAAATTTGACAGAAAAAATTATTTTTATCCAGATAATCCTCAGAATTATCAGATATCACAGCTTTACCTGCCCGTTTGTCGGAATGGGTATGTGGAGATCGAGATGGATGCCGGTGGGGCGGATGAAAGGAAAATAAGAGCGCAGGAGACGGCGGCATACAGTCAGGGCGATACAGAGGGCGCGAGGAAGGCCTGCACACGTAAGGTAAAAAGAATCGGTATCCATGAAATTCATATGGAGGAGGATGCGGGCAAACTGCTGCATGACCAACGGCAAGATTGTACGCTGGTGGATTATAATCGTTCGGGGGTGCCGTTAATCGAAATTGTATCCGAACCAGATATGCGAAGCGGGGAGGAAGTGATTGCCTATTTGGAAAAGCTGCGCCTTATCATACAGTATCTTGGGGCAAGCGATTGCAAACTTCAGGAGGGGTCCATGCGGGCAGATGTGAATATCTCTGTCCGGGAGGTGGGAACGGAGACGCTTGGAACCAGGACGGAGATGAAGAATCTGAATTCTTTTCGGGCGATTACAAAAGCCATTGAGGCGGAGCGGAATCGTCAGATTGATTTGCTGGAGGAGGGTCAAACGGTGGTACAGGAGACCAGACGTTGGGATGAGGCAAAAGAGCTTTCCTATGTCATGCGTTCCAAGGAGGAGGCCCAGGATTATCGTTATTTCCCAGATCCGGATCTGGCGCCGGTGAGAATCAGCGAAGCT
This sequence comes from uncultured Acetatifactor sp., assembly GCA_910578185.1. Lineage (GTDB taxonomy): Bacteria > Bacillota > Clostridia > Lachnospirales > Lachnospiraceae > Acetatifactor. The sequence continues at coordinate 21,063 of CAJTPN010000018.1, read as the reverse complement.
TTTTTGGAGGAAATCCGTGCCAGACAGCCGGAATTTTGCACTGAAAAAAGGAAGCGATATGGGGAAGAATATGATATCCCTCAGTATGATATTGAGATTATTACAAACTCCAAACATATGGCGGATATTTTTGAGGAAACGGTGGCATTGGGGAGCCAGCCCAAGAAGGTGTCCAACTGGCTGATGGTTGAGACGCTTCGTCTGCTAAAGAGCAGGGAAATGGATCCGGAAGATATTCGCTTCTCGCCGAAACACCTGGCAAAGTTGATTGATTTGACGGAAAAGCGGGAAATTAACTCCACAGTGGCAAAGGAAGTTTTTGAGATTATGTTTGAGGAGGATATTGATCCCCAAAGGTATGTGGAGGAGAAGGGGCTGAAAATGGTCAGCGACGAAGGCGCGCTGCGCCGGGTTGTGGAGGAGGTTATTGCGGCCAATCCCCAGTCCGTTCAGGATTACCAAAGCGGAAAAGAACGAGCGCTTGGATTCCTGGTGGGACAGACCATGAAGGCAATGAAGGGGAAAGCGGATCCGGCCGGTGTGGGAAAATTGTTCAAGGAACTGCTGTAAAGCACAATGTCTTAAAAGGACGCTGGGATATTTGATCCTCGGGGCATTTCTAATTGCCGGCCAATAAATGAAAGGCACACAATATACGCTTTGCCATCCACCTGTCTCATGCAGGGAGCTTGCGTCAGTTGTCTAACAGGAAATCAATAAATTTGGAAGTGGTTTCCGGCCGTTCTGTATTTGCAACCACAGATAGGATAATGTCCTTGTCTTCCTCATAATAATAATTGTCTTTGAGAGCTTGTGTGTTGTCCAGATAGATACCCACTGGAACGGGATTGCGCATAGCTTCAGGATTTCTTGGATCAGGGTACTGTGCGATATAATCGTTATTCATGGTTTTTTGGGCGGCCATTTTCTCATCCACCACCGCCTGATCTATATAATAGAAATAGGGTTCACACTTTGTGTATTGTTCCGGAGAGAGAAACTTGCTCAGATCATGAAAGGTTTCGTTGTTGGCGTAGCTTTCCATGACAGTTTCGTCTCCTATGAAGACGTCCACATCCCTGCCGGCGATATAGGCCACCAGCTTTTGACTTGAGCCGATGGTCTGCTGATCCAGGACGCTGAAATTCAGATGCAGGGAGGCGTCAAGCAGAACCTGATTTTTATCCGTGTCCACTCCTGCATATTCAGCAAAGCTTTGGACATATTCCGTTGCGTTTGGCATTTCCAGCCCATTGATAACGGCGGCGTAAAAAACGATATCTTTTCTGGTCACAATTTGAACGATCAGCGAAATCACAAAGACCGTCGCCGCTATGGTGACGATGACATGCCATTTATAATAATCGCAGAAATAAGAAAATTTTTGCTTAAAGGTTCCGTGCTTTAACGATTCCCGTTCTTCTTTAAATTCATCCATTACCGGCATGGCTAATACCACCTTTCACATTGTTATGATCTCCCAGGGGCACGGCTTTTAGAGAAACCGTTTGGACTGACACCGGACCGGTGCGCCATAACTCATTGGGTTACTGTATATGATACGAGCTTGCCGGGGGAATGTCAAGGATGCGTATCTAACCAGAATCTAAAAAAAGGATAAATAAAGGGACGAGTTGAGAAAGGTATCTTGAAAGTTGAAAAAAGATAGGTTATTATATTGATAAACAATTATTAAATAAAGGACAGGTATGTGAGATGAGCGATACTTATGTGGAATGCCTGGTAAAGGCAAAGCCTTCTGTTATAGGCAAATTTTTTAAGATTTTATTGATTGTGCTGACGGTTATATTCGTGCTGGCATTTATTGTGGTGGGAACCCTGATCCCCTATATTATAGTCCTTCCGGTTATCACCGGTGCGGGGGCTTATTTTGTCAACTTATATACGGATCTGGAGTACGAATATCTTTATCTGGACAAGGAACTGGTGATAGATAAGGTGATGGCGAAAAGCAAGAGAAAGCGCATCGGAACCTTCAGCCTTGACAGGATGGAAATACTGGCGCCTATCAAGAGCTATCATCTTGACAATTTTAAGAATCGTGACGCAAAGCAGAGCGATTACAGCATCGGCGAGGAGCTTCAGCCGGATCTTCGCTATGTGATGTATTATGAAGGCGGCAGGAAGATCATTTTGAGTCCTTCTGCAGAAATGATCAAGGTGATGCGGAATACCTCACCCAGAAAAATTTATGCGGACTAAATTTTGATTGACATAATTTGTAAATTCTGGTAAACTCATGGGAATTAAAATTATTCGGCAACATAGGCAGTCCCCGTAAGGAAACCGGATGCATTCTGAAAAGAGTACGTTTGGACACGGTTTTCGGATGTAAGGGACTAAACTGGAATCAGGAGGATTGAAAATGGGACAGATTATCGGTGAAGGCATTACTTTTGATGATGTTCTGCTGGTTCCTGCGTATTCGCAGGTGATACCCAACCAGGTTGACTTGACTACCTGGCTGACGAAGAAGATTAAGCTGAACATCCCCATGATGAGCGCGGGCATGGACACCGTGACCGAGCATCGTATGGCAATCGCAATGGCCAGACAGGGCGGTATCGGTATCATTCACAAGAACATGTCGATCGAAGCGCAGGCGGAAGAAGTGGACAAGGTAAAGCGGTCGGAAAATGGCGTTATCACGGATCCGTTCTCTCTGACTCCCGAACATACTCTGGCAGATGCGGACGCGCTGATGGGAAAGTTTCGAATTTCCGGTGTTCCCATTACGGAAGGACGCAGACTGGTGGGCATTATCACCAACCGTGATCTGAAGTTTGAGACGGATTTTACCAAGAAGATCAAGGAATCCATGACCAGCGAAGGGCTGATCACGGCGCCTGAGGGGATTACGCTGGAGGAGGCAAAGAAGATATTAGGGCAGGCCAGGAAGGAAAAGCTTCCCATCGTGGATAAGGATTATAATCTGAAAGGCCTGATTACCATTAAGGATATCGAGAAGACCATTCGATATCCGCTGGCGGCAAAGGACGAACAGGGCAGGCTGCTTTGCGGCGCAGGCGTTGGAATTACGGCCAATGTGCTGGAGCGGGTGGCGGCGCTGGTTGATGCTAAAGTGGATATTATCGTACTGGACAGCGCCCACGGACATTCGCAGAATGTGTTGAACTGTCTGAGGATGATCAAGGAAAAGTATCCGGATTTGCAGGTGATTGCAGGAAATGTGGCAACCGGAGAGGCCGCGAAGGATCTCATCGAAAGCGGTGCGGATGCGGTGAAGGTAGGTATTGGACCGGGGTCCATCTGTACCACCCGCGTGGTGGCAGGTATCGGCGTGCCTCAGATTACGGCAATTATGAATTGCTATGAGGTGGCAAAAGAGTATGATATTCCCATTATCGCCGACGGCGGCATCAAGTATTCGGGAGACATCACCAAAGCGCTTGCGGCGGGCGGAAACGTATGTATGATGGGCAGCATGTTTGCAGGATGTGAGGAGAGCCCAGGGGATTATGAGCTGTTCCAGGGAAGAAAATATAAGGTGTATCGCGGCATGGGCTCCATTGCCGCAATGGAGAATGGCAGCAAGGATCGCTATTTTCAGGAAAATGCGAAAAAGCTTGTGCCGGAGGGCGTGGAAGGACGCGTTGCATATAAGGGTGATTTGGAAGACACGGTATTTCAATTGTTGGGAGGTTTGCGTTCCGGCATGGGATATTGTGGGGCGCACAATATCCAGGAACTGAAAGAGAACGGAAAGTTTGTCAAGATTTCCGCCGCTTCCCTGCGAGAGAGTCATCCCCATGATATTCATATTACCAAGGAAGCGCCAAACTACAGTGTGGACGAGTGATAAGGCAGATTTGATGATACCCCGTAGCTTGCTGCGGGGTATTTGGCTGTCTGAACTGTTACCAAAAGGTTATGATTTTTTCAGTTTTTCACAGGATAGATATTGCAAACTTTTGAAAAAGTAGTTACAATAAGAAATGAGTTGGCTTTTCGGAGTCGTAAGATCGAAGAAATGGGGCGGAATCATGAAGATTATTATGTTGGGAGCACCTGGTGCCGGTAAGGGTACCCAGGCTAAGATGATTGCACAGAGGTATGGAATTCCTCATGTTTCAACGGGAGATATTTTTCGTGCCAATATCAAGAATGGTACGAAGCTGGGAGCAGAAGCAAAACAATATATGGATCAGGGATTGTTGGTGCCCGACGAGCTGACGGTTAAAATCCTGTTGGACAGAGTGGCCCAGGAGGATTGTGCCAAAGGTTATGTGTTGGACGGCTTTCCCAGGACAATTCCACAGGCACAGGTATTGGATGAGGCATTGGAAAAGCAGAACGAAAAAATTGATTATGCGGTGAATGTGGATGTGCCGGATGAGAATATTGTCAAGAGGATGTCCGGCAGGCGTGCCTGTCTCAAGTGTGGGGCTACTTTTCACATCGAACATATTCCGCCCAAACAGGAGGGGATATGCGACAGCTGCGGCAGTCAGCTGGTTCTTCGGGACGACGATAGGCAGGAAACGGTTCAGAATCGTCTGAAAGTATATCATGACCAGACCCAGCCGCTTATTGACTACTATGAGAAGAAGGGAATTTTGAAATCTGTGGACGGCACTGTGGATATGCAGGACGTATTTCATGCAATTTCAAATGTTTTGGCATAAAATTCTTAAAAACCGGCGAATGGAGCCGGGAGAATGTTGAGTTAGGAAGTTAGGTTATCATGGCGATTATAATAAAGACTGAGGAACAGATCAAGCTGATTCGGGAATCCTGCAGACGGCTGGCAATAGTACATAAGGAACTGGAAGAAATGATACGCCCCGGGGTGTCTACCAGGGAAATTGATATCAAGGGAGACAGTTTAATCCGCAAGCTGGGAGGGATACCAAACTTCCTTCATTATAACGGGTATCCCGCCAGTATCTGTGTGTCTGTAAACGATGAGGTGGTGCATGGCATTCCGAACAAACACCGCATTTTACAGGAGGGGGACATTGTCAGCCTGGATGCGGGGATGATTTATAAAGGGTATCATTCCGATGAGGCCAGGACCCACGGTGTAGGGAAGATCAGTCCGGAAGCGCGGAAGTTGATCGATGTGACCAGGGAAAGTTTTTTTGCAGGTATAAAGATGGCAAAAGCAGGTAATCATCTGTTTGAGATTTCCAATGCCATTGCCGCATATGTGAAACCTTATGGTTACGGTATTGTCAGAGATTTGGTGGGGCATGGCGTAGGGACAAAGCTTCACGAAGATCCTCAGGTGCCTAACTTTGCACAGGTAAAAAGAGGACCCAAGCTCCGTCAGGGCATGACCCTTGCCATTGAACCCATGATTAATATGGGCAGGGCGGATGTGGAATGGCTTGACGACAACTGGACCGTGGTGACGGAAGACGGTTCGTTGTCCGCACATTATGAAAATACGATTTTGATCACGGACGGAGAACCAGAGATATTGACAGTCTGCTGATCAGCGGTATGGTTTTCGCGCGTCACTAAACTGTTCAATCAGCAGACCAAATATGAGAAGAAATAGTAAAACGATAAGCGCGCAGCTAGGGCGTGGGTTGACCTGCCGTGTGCCGGAGCGCATCAATGAGAATGGAATAAAAGAATGGATATGGTCGGACAATTTGCCACCTCAAAGGCAGGGCATGACAAGGATACGTTGTATGTTATCATGGGACAGGAAGGGGATTTTGTGTTTCTGTGCGATGGTGATTTAAGGCCCCCTGATAAGCTGAAAAAGAAGCGAAAAAAACATATTCAGCCAATAAAACGAAGCGTGGAGGGGGCATTGCTTGAGAAGCTGCAAAGAGGCGAGAAGGTATTTGCGGAAGAAATCAGGTATGCGCTGAAAATGTATAAACTTGCCCGTGTGGGCTGTAACAATGATTAAAGATGGAGGAAGTGTATGTCTAAGAGCGATGTAATTGAAATTGAGGGTACTGTTGTGGAAAAGCTGCCCAATACCATGTTTCAGGTGGAATTGGAAAATGGGCACAGGGTGCTTGCGCATATCAGCGGTAAGCTGCGCCAGAATTTTATCCGTATTCTGCCTGGAGATAAGGTGACCCTGGAGCTTTCTCCTTATGACTTAAGCAAGGGACGTATTATCTGGAGAGATAAATAAACAAAGACATGACAACGGTTCGGTCACATGGCGCGGCACAGTAAAGGTCCGTGGAGAGTGGGTTGAACGTTACAAGCTAAAATTTGGAAGCAGGGGAAACGGAAATGAAAAAAAGAATACGAAACGGAATTCTTCTTTTACTGTGCAGTGTAATTGCGGGTTCCCTTCTGCTGACATTCATATTCTGGCTCCCGGTGGAGCCTGCCAGAAGGCATGTGTCGGAATCACTGTATGAGATGATAGATATCGAAGAGGACCCAGCGGGCGATGTCTGGAGGAAAAAGATCGTAAGCCTCAAAGACAGCTTTACGGACTGTCTGATGGTTCAGAACGCACTGGAACGGGTGGATGGGAAAGGGCCATGGTCACATGCTATGTATATCTATCATCATGACCTGCAGGACGACACAGATACCACATGGCGCACTGAGGAATCGCTGGGTGCTTTTTTTGATATGGCGCCGGATGATATGTACTTAAAAGAGTATTCGAGATATTGGCATGGATACCTGGTCTTTCTGAAACCATTGCTCCTGTGTATGTCTTGGAGACATGTGGAGACACTTCTGGTTATTTTCCATATTGTATTGTTGTTTGCCGTGATCATTTCGGCCTGTTATAAAGGAAAAGCTTCCGTTGGTGCAGGCATTTTCTTTACGCTTCTGTTTATGAAGCCTTTGCGCATATGGTTCTCTCTCACGCTTTCTACCTGCTGGAGCATCACATTGTTGGCAGTGCTTGTCCTGCTGTGGTTTTTTGAGCGGCTGGAAGAAAGAAACTGGCAGGAAGAATTTTTTTTGTTGGTGGGAATTACAACATCCTATATGGATTTTCTGACTTATCCCATTGTTACGCTTGGGGTACCTCTTTGCGTGTGGCTTTTGTTGTCGCAGGAATCGGAGCGAAAGTGGCATGATAATCTGTTTCAGGCTTTCTGGAATTGTGTCTGCTGGGCGGCGGGATATATCGGTATGTGGGGAATGAAGTGGGTTGTGGCGGAAATTACCTGTCGGACGGGGACTCTGAGAAATGCTGCATGGGCCGTTTTGTTTCGAACGTCCCCGCTGGACGGTTATGCCTCCTTTTCTTCAGGTATAGGCAGGACATTCCGGGCCGTTATGGAACAGTATGATACTGTGGTATATGGGATTGTGTTTGGGCTGATTGCCGCTGCAGCGGTATTGGCCTTTTTGTGGTGTCTGGTCAGGGCCCGCAGCGCGTCATGGGGTATTTGCATGGTCTGTTTGTCGGCGGCAGCGCTGTTTCCTTTGGGATGGTTGATTTTGACACAGAACCATACGGCGATTCACTGCGAGTTTACGTTCAGGATTATGGGAGTCACGGTGATGGCACTCTGGAGCATAGCGTCATCCTCCCTGTCGGCGGTAAGAAGCCGAAGCCGTGCCGCGAATCGCTAATTTCAGGATGGATAAAAAATGATGTGCCTGATTCCGGCCCATGTGGGAAGGTTTAAATAAAATAATTTTACAGGTAAGCCACATGAGGGTAAAGGAATCACAGTCAAAAATGAATATATCTTCTTCTATTTCGGAAAAGAATTCCCAAGGTATAAGGCAAATTATAGTGTACGATCATATATTTTATTACAGGGCTGTATTCACATCTTATCATAATACAGCGTTTTATACAGAAGCTGTTTTGGGTAGAAAAAGTTTTCTGCATTGGTATAAGTGAGGACAATTGTGGGGATGAGAATGTTATAGTTTTCATCCCTTTATGTGTCTATATTGAGAGAATAATTAAAATAGTATATTGCTTTATATAATACTATGTGATATACTGAACTTGTCAAGAGGAAGTATCGGGCATAACATAATTTCTTGGAATTTCAATGAAAGGGATTCCAATGGATATTTGTCAAGCTTCCTGAAAGTAATCTATTTTGGCAAGGAGGTTTCGTATGATGGCAGAGAAGATTTTATGTAAAATGGTATTGATCATCGCTTTATTGTTTTGTCTTTGTCTTTCGGGCTGCGGGACGGGCGAATCAGGTGGGCCGTCGGGAAAGCAAGACAACATGACCGTGGGGAGCGGGACGCAATCCGGCCAGGAAGAACCGCCCCAGGCTTCCACATCGGGGCAGTACATTCCGGAAGGAAGGGAAGTCATTACGCTGGGCACATTTTGGAAGGTAGAGGCCTGGTCACCGATAAGCCGTGCTGTGAATAAGTTTAACATGGCCCAGAAGGATTACTTCGTTCAGATTGAGAGATGTAGTCTGGAAAGATTCCTTTTGGACATTGTACGAAAGCAGGGGGCGGATATATAT
>CAJTPN010000018.1:0-10150 GCA_910578185.1 uncultured Acetatifactor sp. | reverse complement strand
TAAGACTGCGGAGGAAGTGGCAAAGATCATCCAGAGCAGAGTGTCTTTGTATTTGCTAGAATAATGAATGGGATCAAAAACAGTCCCGCCATGGGAAAAAGGAGTTGAAATGATGTTTTCGGAGTTTTCGGCTTGTGGGAAGTGTTTTTTTGTGTTAAGATAGATTAAAATTGTACAGATTTTTCGGAATTGGAGGATATATGGGATTGGGTGATGGAAAAACGGAAATGGCTGACTGGAACGGAGCTGGACGCGCAGAATACAGTATTGACGGGAAGCGGGGATTTGTCATGATCCCGGACAGCAGGCAGATTATCATTCCCAAGAGTCCATGGAAACATTATAAGGAGGCAGAGGCAGTATCCGAGTGGTATATGCTTTTTTACTGCAATACCTGGGGAGAAGTGATCGGCCATGCTGAATATTTAAATGCAATAAACAGGTTGGAAAAGTTTGTATTGGATTCGGACAAGGATTTTTTTCTGCTCAGGGGGTTGAATGAGGAGGAACTGTATAGTCTGGCAGAAGTGCGGCCCAAGAGGGAAGATTACTTCTCATATGTGGGGGAGCTGTCGGAGGATGTGAGAGCAGAGATAGACAGAACTTTTCAGAAAGGGGTCAGGGCGTTTGAGATCAATGCTCCGGAGGATGGTGCCAGGATGGCGGAACAGATTATGAATATCGTGGACAGCATTCTGGAAACAGGTATGATTCCTGATGTATATGAGGATATTGCGGATGTGGCAGTCGCACTGGGTGTGATGTTTGGACAGGCATTATGCTGCGGGTATGGATGGAAATGGAAGGTGTTTGGAAGCAGTAAGGAACAGGCTTCTTTCGGAGTAGTTTCCCCGGAAGAAAACTTCTGTAATGCGCCCATGCCCTATCTTCTGAAAATTTTGACAGGACAAAATATCAACAGGTACGGGGAGAATGACAATACGGTGCTGCTCTTGTACAATATGCTTGAAAATATAGACAAAAAACCCAAAAAAGAAAGGTATTACCCCCTGGCGTGAACTGTGACATTATTTGTTAACAGATCATGTCCGGTCCAAATGGTTAAAGATATAGGGGATTATTCCTAAAAATTAACAATAAATAGCTTGCAAATAATTGAATGACATGTTATAATGTAAAACGGTCTTTTTTGAAAGGAGGGTTTAACGTGAAGGTTAGATCATCAGTAAAACCAATTTGCGAAAAGTGCAAAATCATTAAAAGAAAAGGACGTATCAGAGTGATCTGTGAAAATCCGAAGCATAAGCAGAGACAGGGATAATCACCGCCTGCAGGGACGCCTTAATGGAAGGCGGCAGGTTAAGTGAGTTCGTGTCCGGTTTTTATGTGCGGCTGAACCAATGCAGAGCATTATTCGTAGGAGGTCTTTTGCGCGGAGCGTTTCCAAATGCAGGAGCATTTTCATGTGAGGCGTTTCTTATGTAAGGATTTTTTAAGCGAGGTGTTTTTGATGCTTTGAACATTGATTATCATAGAACTGGGTAGAGCTTGCCGGAGATTACTTCTTGATACCAAAGGGCTTGTATATGAAAGCACTTTGGAAAGATCGGATGGATCGGATATGTCCGATTGGGTGAAAGCCCCAATCAATTAGTAACAAATGCGTATATTAACAGACCAGACAGTACGCAAAAGTATTATCCGCACAGCGGAAGCAGATGGATTCAGAGACGGGATCCATTGAGAATGGAGGAAATGTAAATGGCTCGTATCGCAGGTGTTGACTTACCCAGGGAAAAAAGAATTGAAATTGGGTTGACTTATGTTTATGGAATCGGCAGATCCACCTCTAACAAGGTTCTGAAAGAGGCAGGTGTAAATCCTGACACCAGAGTCAGGGATGTCACTGACGACGAAGTAAAAAAGATTACGGAAGCGATTGAGAAGCTCGGCGTGATGGTTGAGGGTGATTTGAGACGTGAGGTTGCCCTGAATATCAAGAGGCTTCAGGAAATCGGATGCTACCGTGGTATCCGTCATCGTAAGGGATTGCCTGTACGTGGACAGAATACCAAGAACAATGCAAGAACCCGCAAGGGTCCCAAGAGGACAGTTGCTAATAAGAAAAAGTAGTGCGTAACTGTGACGAGGAATTGAGAGGAGAAAGTAGGTTAGTTTAAAATGGCAAAACAGGTTGCAAAGAAAGTGACAAAGAAGCGCGTCAGAAAAAACGTTGAACGCGGACAGGCACATATCCAGTCTTCTTTTAACAATACGATTGTTACATTGACAGACACGGAGGGAAACGCTCTCAGCTGGGCAAGTGCCGGTGGTCTGGGATTTAAAGGTTCAAGGAAATCTACTCCATATGCCGCACAGATGGCGGCAGAGACAGCTACAAAGGCTGCGTTGATACATGGATTGAAGTCCGTGGATGTATTTGTAAAGGGACCCGGTTCAGGGCGTGAGGCTGCCATCAGGGCGCTTTCCGCATGCGGACTGGAAGTGGTAAGTATCCGTGACGTGACTCCCGTGCCTCACAATGGTTGCCGGCCTCCCAAGAGGCGCCGTGTATAAGCGGATCAGGCGGCTGTTTGGCTGACAAAATTGATTTTGTTGGTTTGTGCAGATTGGAAGAAAATGTCAGTGCGGCTTTAAAAAAAGTGGCATAAACCGGGATTGTTGGAAGAAGGTACGATAATTTGCGTACTGTAAACAGACAAGAAAGTTGAGGAAATGAAAAAATGGCAGTAAATCGTGTACCCGTATTGAAGAGATGTAGGGCGTTGGGATTGGAGCCTTCTTATCTGGGATATGACAAGAAGTCCAACAGACAGAATGCAAGAGCAGGCAAGAAGATAAGTGAATATGGTCTGCAGCTGCGCGAGAAACAGAAGGCAAAGTTCATCTATGGCGTGTTGGAGAAGCCTTTTAGAAACTATTATGAGAAGGCCGACAGGATGAAGGGGATGACCGGTGAAAACCTGATGATCATGCTGGAGCGCAGGCTGGATAACATAATTTTCCGGATGGGATTTGCCAGAACAAGACGTGAAGCAAGACAGGTGGTTGGTCATAAGCATGTGTTGGTCAACGGCAAAGTTGTAAACGTTGCATCCTATTTGATCAAAGCCGGTGATGTGGTGGAAATCAAGGAAAAGGCAAGATCCATGCAGAGATACAAGGATATTGTAGAGGTGACCGGCGGCAGGCTGACACCTGAGTGGATGGATGTTGATATCGAGAACTTGCGGGGGACTATCAAGAACCTTCCTACCAGGGAAATGATAGATGTTCCTGTGAATGAAATGCTTATTGTCGAGTTGTACTCCAAGTAAGCCCTGCTTGCCTCTGAGGTTGCATTTTATCGCTTTTTCGATAGAATGCGGCTTCGGAGTGCTTGTGTTTAATACAATAGAAAGTATAGGAGGGTATTCGAGTGTTTGATTTTGAAAGACCAAATATTGAGGTTGCTGAAATTTCAGAAGACAAGAAGTACGGCAAGTTCGTAGTTGAGCCTTTGGAAAGAGGTTATGGTATTACCCTTGGTAATTCTCTGAGAAGAATTATGCTTTCCTCCCTGCCCGGGGCGGCAGTCAGCCAGATTAAGATTGAAGGCGTTTTGCATGAATTCAGTTCCATTCCCGGCGTGAAGGAAGATGTGACGGAAATTATCATGAATATCAAAAGTCTTGCGATTAAGAATAACAGCGAGACCAATGAGGCTAAGACCGTATATATAGAGTTTGAGGGTGAGGGCGTTGTACACGCCTCCGACATTCAGGCAGACCAGGACATTGAAATTCTGAACCCGGATCTGGTGATCGCAACGTTGAGCGGCAAGGATGCAAAGCTGTATATGGAGCTGATCGTTACAAAGGGACGGGGATATGTAAGCGCCGATAAGAACAAACACGAAGATTTACCGATTGGTGTGATTGCAATTGATTCTATTTACACACCGGTGGAGAGAGTCAACATAAGGATTGAAAATACCCGTGTAGGTCAAATTACCGATTATGATAAGCTGACAATGGATGTATTTACCAATGGAACTTTGATTCCAGACGAAGCTGTCAGTCTTGCGGCAAAGGTATTGAGTGAGCATTTGAATCTCTTCATTGATTTGTCCGAGAATGCCAAGACTGCAGAGGTTATGGTGGAGAAAGAGGATGATGAGAGGGAGAAAGTTCTTGAGATGAGTATTGACGAACTGGAGCTTTCCGTGCGTTCTTATAATTGTCTGAAGAGAGCCGGTATCAATACGGTGGAAGAATTGTGCAATAAAACTTCGGAGGATATGATGAAGGTTCGTAACCTTGGACGGAAGTCTCTGGAGGAAGTCTTATCCAAATTGCGGGAATTGGGTTTACAGCTGAATCCCAGCGAAGAGTGATTAAAGGATATTGAAATATGTAGGGTGACTGCGGACGGTAAATCCAAAGCGTTCGTCGGCGGTTTGTCTCTGGATGGAAAATAAAAACACATTCGGTGAGTAAGTCCAAAGAGCGTGACCGGATGTACCATGTATGGAGAAAGGGAAATATATTATGGCAAAGTACAGAAAACTTGGCAGAACGTCCTCGCAGAGGAAGGCATTACTTAGAAATCAGGTGACAGCGTTGATCGAGCACGGCAAGATTGTTACCACCGAGGCAAGGGCTAAGGAGGTAAGGAAGATTGCGGAAGGTCTGATTACGATGGCTGTCAGGGAAAAGGATAATTATGAGACGGTTACCGTATCCGCCAAAGTACCTATGAAGGATAAGGACGGAAAGCGTGTTAAGGAAGTTGTTGACGGAAAACGTGTCACAAAGTATGAGACTGTTGAAAAGCAGATAAAGAAAGACTTGCCTACCAGATCTCATGCAAGACGTCAAATGTTGAAGGTATTGTATCCCGTGGTATCCGTTCCCACGGAAAATGCGGGAAAAAAGAGAAATACCAAAGAAGTGGATTTGGTGGCAAAGCTGTTTGACGAGTATGCACCCAAGTATACGGACCGCAAGGGCGGCTATACCAGGATTATCAAGATTGGACCCCGCAAGGGCGATGCCGCAATGGAAGTTATCCTGGAAATGGTATAATCCTGAAAATGGGCCAAATACCAAAATGATTTTAGTTAATATGGTGTGAACAGGAAAAGGAAGAGGGGAGCTAATGTGATACATTAGTTCCCTGCTTTTATAGTTTATGACAATAGAATTCTTGCGGAGTGAGGATTCTATTGTTTCAATTAGCGGCGGGATAACGCAATTTGAGGTGAAAAATGAAATTATTGCAGTACAAAAAAGAAGATGTGGGTAAGACATTAAATATGGCATGGCCGGCCATGCTGGAATCTTTTTTTACGGCGTTTGCCGGTCTGGTGGATTCTTTGATGGTCAGTTCCATGGGATCTTATGCAGTTGCTGCCGTAGGACTTACCACACAGCCCAAGTTCCTGGGACTTTCCCTCTTTATTGCCGCCAATGTATCCATATCCGCATTGGTGGCCAGGCGTAAAGGAGAAGGCAAGAGAGAGGAAGCAAACAGGATCTTTGCAACGTTTCTTGTATTTATCATTGCCATGTCGGCCATCTTGAGTGTGTTGCTCGTATTGTTTGCTGATCCGATTATTCGTCTCTGTGGTTCCGAAGAACTTACCCATGACAGCGCTGTATTGTATTTTCAAATTATCATGGGGGGGATGATCTTCAATGTGATACAGATGGGGATTAATTCCGCGCAAAGAGGCGCCGGTAATACGCGTATTACCATGCGTACGAACTTGGTGTCAAACACGGTGAATATTCTCTTTAATTATCTTTTAATTCAGGGGAATTTAGGGTTTCCCAAGCTGGGAATCAGGGGAGCGGCGCTGGCGACAGTTCTTGGAACGGTGGTTTCCAGTATTATGAGTGTGATATCTGTCTGGAAGAAAGAAAATTTTATCAGTCTCCCCATGATCTTTAAAGAAAAGATCAAGCCTTCTCTGGATGCGCTGGCCAATATTATTAAGGTGGGCTACAGCGTCTTTGCTGAGCAGGTGCTGATGAGGATAGGATTTATGCTGACAGCGATTATGGCAGCCGATCAGGGGACTTCCGCCATGGCGGCGCACCAGGTTGGGATGAATATTATGGGATTGTCGTTTTCTTTTGGAGACGGCCTGCAGGCAACGGCGGTAGCTCTGATTGGTTACAGCCTGGGGGCTAAACAGCCGGAACGGGCAAAGGAATATGGCAGAACCTGTCGTATGATAGGCGGTGTGATTTCGGTGTTCCTATCCGTTACATATTTCCTGGGGGCTGGCTTTTTAATGCGGCTTTTCTTTAAGGAGGAAAAAGAGATTGTTGATATTGGTGTCAGCATAATGTATGTAATTATCTTTGTTGTTATTCTGCAGATTGCGCAAGTGATCTATATGGGATGCTTAAGAGGCGCCGGAGATACTCTCTATACGGCCGTTGCGTCTACCATCAGTGTCACCATAGTGAGAACGCTGGGCTCATATATTTTTGGATACGCGCTGGGGATGGGAATAACCGGTATCTGGTTTGGTGTCATCGCGGATCAGCTCTCACGTTTTATTTTTGCAAGTATCCGGTTCCGAAAGGGAAAGTGGACGGAAATTAAAATATAAGAGGCGTTTATCATTCTTCCGGGCCGTTCCGAAATATTCCTGTGGATATGACAGGACAGATCGGAACGGCAGGAAGCTTTACGGAATGGCTTTCTGGAAGTGCTGGTAATCTTTTACATTATTCCAGTTGCCGCCCCAAGTGAAGCCATGCTTGGTAAAGAGCTTATAACACAGATCATCCTCATCTATCTTATAGGGAAAGCCTGCAGAACGGTCGGCGTATGGCAGTGCGGAGACTGGGGAAATGTTCTGCGTTCCGTCCGTGGTATAAGTGATATAGGGATTATACAACGGGTTAATGTCAACCGCCAGGCCATAGGCATGCTTTGAAAGACTGTCGCTTCCCGATACTGGTCGATAGTTGAAGCAGGAGGTATTGTTGTCTTCCATAGATGTTTCGTCGTCCCCATCATATTCGTCGATGAGCAGTACTTTTTCCAATTGATATTCATTGCGGTATAATTCATAAAAGATTTCCGTCAAATCCCGGGCAATGTATGCGTTGCATATCAATTCTCCTTCCGTGGATTCCCCTTCAAAATTATAATGCAGAATGTGTACATACCGAAGCTCTTCAAAGGTAATCGCTGTCTCCTCTCCTTGGGTAATTTCCGGAAAAGAAATTCCGGTCATATAACGTCGTAGATGGTCTGAAACAGGCTCATAGTAAAAACCGTCGGCGATTTCCACGCGCTCTTGGGATGGGGAAATATTATTTAAGGAAGCACCGGTCAGTCGGGTAGTGTTTTGACTGCTTTCCGGCTCAGGTGAAGCGGACGGCGACGGCGAGGGGGAGCTGTCCGCTGATGACGGGAAAGCAGGGCTTGTGGGCGTCATCTGCGAAATATCCGGGGTGGGAGTTGCGTTTTGTGACGCGTAGTCTGCAAGACTGAGGGAATCCCTGTTGGCAAGCCTGGTCAGACCGCCTGCGATCACTACGATTGCCGCCAGCACGGCTACCATTGTAAATATCTTTTTATTGTTCATGTGGAATCTCTCCTTATCCGAATGCGTCATTGTGACGCAGGTCAGTTGCTGTCAGGTAGGTGTACATACACTTATGGTTGGTGCTTGATATAGCATATCATAGAGAGTGCTATTTGTAAATTGTAATATGGACACAGTTGGGATTCCCGGGAATGGTGCAGTCTGTTTTCTCTGAGAACATTGTAAGGGTTTTTACAGTCACTTATGAAAATCCACACTTTTTCAAGGGGCGGGAAATACTTGAACAGGGTTAATGCTTGTAGTATAATACTTCTATTGTTTTATGAATGTACCATCAGAAGCGAAATGTGCGAAAGAGCCGCGCAAAAAGGGGGATGAAATGAGGGCTGCAATCGTAGAGGATGACAGAAACTTCGCGGAGCAGGTGAAGGGGGAAGTAAGTGCTTTTTTTCAGAAAAGACAGAAGATTGTAGAAGTACAATGCCTTGCGGCCAAGGAACTTCTAGAAGCGCTGGGGAGGCATGAGCGCTTTGGTGTCTGCCTGCTGGATGTGGAAATGCCCGGAATGGACGGAGTGGAATTGGCCAGGCAGATTCATGCGCTGGACGCAAGCGCAAGGGTGATATTTTTGACGGCATATGACAGATATGCACTTAAGGGGTTTCAGACAGGGGTGTACTATTATATCCTCAAGGACGGATACCAAGAGGAGCTTGGACGGATACTGGAGAGGATATGCCGGGAGGAGGAAGAAAGGGAGGAAAAAGAAAGGAAGGAAGAATATTACATTATATCCGGGAAGGAAGAGGGCTGCAAACTGGCAGTGGACGATATCCTGTATTTGATAAAGGCCAAAAAGTATACGTGCTTTTATTGCAGGAATGGAGAAGTGTACAAGGAAAGGATTTCTATCAACAGCGCAGGATCCCGCCTTCCGTCGGAGCGTTTTCTTGCTGTCAGCAGGGGAGTTCTGGCCAATAAGAAACATATTAAGCGTTTTGCTGATATGGAAATCATCATGTGTGACGGGACACTGTTGTTTGTCAGCAGGCGTATGTGGAAACAAGTAAGGGACAGGGTAAGGGAGTATTGGGGAATGCAGCAATGAACCTATTTTATTTTACATGTGATTTCCTGAGTATGGCAGCGCAGGTTTGGATGATTTTGCAGCTGGCGGGAGGGATTTGCCAAGCGAAATGGATAGGGAAGTGGAGGTACATTGGACAGGCCGGGCTGATCGTATTGATTGCCGGGTGTAAGGTGTGGAGCGATTCTTTGGCACCGTATCAATTTTCCAGTGGATTTCTTGTTTTCTTGGCGTTGATATTGTCAGCTGGAATTGTGATAATCTATTACTGTAGATTTTGGGATATTTTCTGCATGAATATTATGATCTGCATGGGGGTGGCCCTGATAGATTTCTTGATCCAGACATGTGTATATTTGATACTGGACAGGCTGGGAGGGCAGAAAGAACTGTTGCTTTCAGCCGGAGCGGTGAGGGGTTGTTATCTGTTGGCAGGCGGGGGATTGGCCGTGCCAGCGGGTATGGCATTGAGGAGATGGATGGGGCAGAAAGGGCAGGAGTTCTCAAGCCAAGGGTTCAGGTATTGCAGGAAGTTGATTCTATTGATGATTCCTATGGCGGTCTGTGTGGTTTATTTTCAGAGAGTATACCTGAATGTGGTAACACAGGAGCTGCTGAGCCGCTGGTGGAACTTTATCGCGGGGGCAGGCATAGCGGTGATGGCTTTTCTGGCGTATCATATATGGCAGAAGAGGAAAGAAGAGGGCAGATTCTATCAGATGAAAGGGGAAATGTTGGAAGCCAGGTATCAAGAGCTGCTTCGAGAGCAGGAGGAGAAAGCAATCCTTGTACATGATATGAGGAATCATATGCTGGCTATCCGCAGAATGGCGGAAGCTGGGCGGTTAGAGGAAATTGTGGATTATACCGAACAGATCGTCAAGGCATTTCGGCAGGGACAGAACAGAAATTGGACGAACCATGAGCTGTTAAATTTAATTTTGAATATGAAATTCCAGGAGGCGGAGCGTGCACAGGTAAAAGTATGGTGTGAATGTGACGATATGAGCGGACTGCTGCTGACGGAATTAGAGTTATGTGCTTTTTTTTCTAATCTGCTGGACAATGCCATAGAAGCGAACGAGAGGTGTCCGGAGGGTGTGGAGCGGAAAATGGATGTAGTATGCAGAAGACACAGAGAGCTTCTGGAAGTAACTGTGGCAAATCGATTTAGAAAGGAGGAGACCAGGGAGAAAAAACTTCATGGGACAATCAAGGCGGATAAAAAGGGCCATGGCTTCGGCATGCGCAGTATCCGGAATGTCATTGACAGGTATGGCGGAGATATGAATGTGAGAGCAGAAGGAGAGTTATATACGGTTGTGGCGTATGTGAGGGCTTTTGGGGAATGAAGATTGGGATGTAATAGTAAACCCCAATTTCTGTTCAATGGAGAAAGACAGATATAAACAGAATATAATGGAGAATTAAAACTGGAGATAAAAAACAGGAGGAGCAGAAATGTTCTTCCTGTTTTTGGTTTGCGCGCCATGGGCGCGCTCTAACGGGTGAAAGTCCCGAACACGCCT
>CAJTPN010000017.1 GCA_910578185.1 uncultured Acetatifactor sp. | reverse complement strand
ATGTTGACATTGACCAGAACGCCCATCTGCCCCAATTCCCTGATCCAGTGTGTCAGCCGTTTCCCATCCGCCAGCCCCTGTCCTGTGATAAAGACTTCGTCCACACCGTGATGGGCGGTATAATCCAGAAGGGAATGTCCATCCGCCACCACCGGGATGCCAGCCACGAAATCCAGGCCTGGGTCGTCGGTGAGTGCCACGCCCACCAGCTGTCGAAACCATTCGTTATAGCGCAGGATGTTGCCGATTGCCTCCTCCGCATCCCTTGTACCGGCCACCAGAAGGAGACGACTGCTGTAACGGCTGCGCCTGTAGCCCTTCAGCATAAGCTGTTTAAAGGCTACACGAACAGTAAAGGAAAAGAATACAAATGCCGTCAGGAAATATGCGGATACCAGTCTGGAAAGCGCACCTGACTGATGGGTAAGGTAGAGGACGGCGAGTATCACCAGATAGAATAACAATACGGCTTTTAAAACCTGCTTCATTTCTGCCCAGACACTTCTGCGGAAAAAGTGTCGATAAAGATCCAGAACCAAAACAAGCACCATATAAACGGCTATAAATAGAGCCAGGAGCCATCGTCTATCCCAGGAAATACGAGTGCCAAAAAGCCTGCCATACCTGATCCAGAATGCAATTCCAAGAGCAGCGACAAGACAAGCCATGTCCAGAGCAAGTATCAAACTATTTTCAAGGGTTTTTTTCTTCCCGTACATAAGGGTACCCCGCCTTAAAGGTCCGGTTGACCGATATTATTTCAGTGAAAGGTTTCCGGCATAAAACAATAAACTGCCTTTTTTATCCCCTTGACAGTAAGGGGACAAGCTGTAACATTACCGCACCCCGGTTATTTTGACACCGTTATAACGTGCTTTTTTGTACAACACATCGTTATGGGTGAGGAAATATATCGTTATTTATAACAAATAAGGACGTAAAAATGATTGAAACAAATAATACAGTTTTATCTTTAAGCGTTTTCCCACAGGGCGATTAAGAGACCTCGTTAGTTACGGCCAATGTGAATCATTATATAAATGAATGGACATCGTAATCGGTATGCGTTATAATCGGATAGGATACAGAAAATACTGGAAACGGCAGGAGAATAATAATGTCATATGAGAAAGCATAAACTTACCGCCACTGGAATTATTATGTTGGGGTTTCTTTTCGGGGCCATGTTGGGAACATTATGTCTTATGCTTCCGGTGAGCGTAAGGCCGGGACAGAAAATTGATTTTTTTGACGCCTTGTTTGTTGCAATGTCCAGCGTTTGTGTCACAGGACTGTCAACGGTGAACATAGGGCAGACCTTTTCGGTTTTGGGACAGATCGTGATTTTATTTTTGATTCAATTTGGCGGTTTGGGGATCGTGACGTTCACCACTATGGTTTTGTGTATCTTTCGCCGGCGAATCACTTTATCCGAACGGATTTTAATTCAAAGTGCGTATAATCTGGATACGCTGTCCGGCCTGGTGAAGCTTACCATGCGGATTCTGAAGATAACTCTTTGTCTGGAAGGCATAGGCGCGATTGGATATTGTTTTGTCTTTGTACCGGAATATGGTTTCAAGGGGATTTGGTACAGCGTCTTTCATGCGGTATCGGCTTTTTGTAATGCGGGAATCGACCTTTTGGGCGGAAACAGCTTTTGTGAATACGCGGATAATGTAATTCTGAATTTTACGACGATTTTCCTGATTATAGTGAGTGGGTTAGGTTTTCCGGTCTATTGGGAAATTGCAAGATATTCCTCTGCGCGTAAGGGGGCTGGGGCAAATCAATATACACGAAAACTAAATTTGCAGACGCGGATCGTCCTTCTTGCCACGGCGGTCTTGATTTTGTCCGGCGCGGTACTGACATTACTGTTTGAATATGACAATCCGGATACTTTGGGAGGGATGGGGTGGCCGCAAAAGATGATGGCGGCCTTCTTTCAATCAGTGACGCTCCGTACGGCAGGGTTTGCCACGATTTCACAGGAATATTTTCGACCGGCGTCCTGCATGGTGTATTTGATCCTAATGTTTATCGGAGGTTCTCCGGCAGGAACGGCAGGCGGGGTGAAGACAGTGACCATCGTTTTGCTGTTTGCATCCATGATTGCCAATATAAAAGGAAATAAGGATGTAACTGTAATGCGGAGAAAAATTGCCGATGAGACAATAAGAAGGTGTGTGGCCATCGTTACATTCAGCTTTACCGTATTGCTTGTGCTGACGGTGTCATTGCTGGCCATTGAAAAGAGCGGTTTTTTAGACACATTATATGAAATGACTTCCGCCATCGCAACGGTGGGATTGTCCAGAGGCCTGACAGGCGCGCTGCATCCGGCCGGGAAGCTTCTGGTGTCTTTAACCATGTATTTGGGGCGAATCGGTCCAATCACTTTGGCGTTGGCATTTAATAATCGTAAAACCTCGGACACGATCTCCTATGCGGAAAGTAAAATTATTGTGGGGTAGGCCGGAGGAAAGCAGTTTTTTTCGGAGAAGAAGCCAGAAACAACGGGAGGCATTGAGATGCTTCCGGTATTACATAGATGGGATTGGATCTCTTTCGAGCGCTGACAGCCTGTGGGCAGCCGATGCGAATGACTTGACTTCCCATTGGCGCGGCGCAGGCGGCAGATCAGGAAAAATGTGAAGGAAATAGGTGTGAATTCTCATATGAAGCGGGCAGGAGGTTAGAGATGAAAAAGAATACACAAAAGGAATATATTATCATAGGACT
The DNA here is from genome assembly GCA_910578185.1 of uncultured Acetatifactor sp. Taxonomy (GTDB): domain Bacteria; phylum Bacillota; class Clostridia; order Lachnospirales; family Lachnospiraceae; genus Acetatifactor. The sequence goes on along the minus strand of CAJTPN010000017.1, from coordinate 68,371 downwards.
TGGAAGATTTGGCAGCAGTATGGCAAAGCAGCTGGAGGCCAACGGTTGTAAGGTATTGGCTATTGACTGCAGCGAAAAGAAGGTGCGGCAGATTGCGGAATACGTGACGCTGGCCATGTGTGTGGATGTGACAAACGAAGAATCCTTATCGGAGCTTGGAGGAAAGAATTTTGACGGCGCCATCATTTCCATTGGTCACAGCCTTGAGGCATCGGTGCTGGCGGCGATCTGGGCAAAGGAACAAGGGATAAAACTAATTATTGCCAAGGCTTATGATGACACCCAGGGAAAGATACTGACCAAGGTAGGTGTGGATAAAATTGTTTATCCGGAATGGGAAATGGGTGTACATCTGGCCAATGACCTGGCGTTCAACAATTTGTTTGACGCCATTGAGCTGACGGCGGAATATTCTATTGCGGATGTGGCGGCACTGGATAACTGGACAGGAAAAAGCCTGAAGGAGCTGAAATTACGGGAAAAATATTCCGTGAATGTAATTGCCATCAAACGCAGTGGGGCATTGCTGATCAATCCGCCAGCAGATGCCCCCACCAAAAAAGGCGATATTTTTGTGTTATTGGGTATGAATAATACTTTAAAGAAAATTGCCAGCGCCACTAATGCCGAAAAGAAATAACAGGATTATGTGGCGGTTCAACGGCACAGCGTTTGAAAGAGAAAGTCTGTTACGCCGTCTCCCACCCACATGTGTCCATTGGGATGTATCTTGTGAATGAGATTTTTTTCCGCACCGTACAGTGCATATGCCTTTTGGGTTACGGCCAACTGCTCCCGTACGTTGTCCAAACCTCTGTGACCGTTTAAGGGGTCTTCCCGTCCGCTTTCGATGAACAGTGGACGGGGCGCTATCATGGCCCCCATGTCGCCCATATCCATGGTCTGCCACATAAAGGGGACGAAATTGCAGGCACAGTTGTTTGACATTCTAACCAGAGAATCCCGCATTCCGTAAAAATATCCGCTGGTGACGGCAGAATGTATCCGTTGATCCAGTGCGGACAGCCAGAGCGTTTGAAAGCCGCCTCCGGACATTCCCACACAGCCGATAGCGTCTCTGCGGATCTGGGGGATGGTTTGGGCAAAGTCTATGAGCCGCATCAGATCCCATACTGCCAGGCCGATTACGGATTGACCAAATCCAACAGCAATCTGCAACAGTTCCCGATGGGAATTGGAGCGCTTAGCGCTATCGGAATCTCCCTGCTGGAACCGTTCCCGTCGTTCACCGCAGCCTCGTTCATCCGGACAGAAAACAAAGAAACCGTTCTGCGCCAAATGTGCCGCCAATCCATTTAAGCCGTTCAGGGATGTTTCCTTGCCGCCGCCGTGTCCGTGAGGAATCAATACAGCGGCGCCGTTTGGCAGGTCAGGCCTCAGCAGATAAAAAGGCATGACAATTTTGGGCTCCGTATCCATAAGCCAGTATTCTTCTACATATCCTTCTCTGGAAATCTTTTCTATCTGACGATAATCTGCATTGGTAGGTTCGCACATAACAATACCGGAAATTTCCCTGAGGCGTTCTCTGGCCCTTTGGCGCCATTCTTCATGCTGAGAGATGGTCTCTGCCCGAAAGGCAAATTGTTTCTCTGTTTTATCGTATTTTTCACAAAAAGCTTCTATTTCTTCATAATACATAAGATTACCTCCAGTTTCAGTGTGGTTTACAAAATCCGGGCGATTTTGTAACCGTTCTATAATCCAGCCAACAGCCGAACCGGACCTAACAGACCGGTGGGCTCCAGCGGCATGGTGGCCGACATCACGTCTCTGACTGCGTGGACAAGCGTATTGCAAACCCGTATTTGCAATGCATTGGTTCCGGGCAGGACATCATCTGAGGTAAATTCCACAGTATAGGGAGCGGCGATTCTGACGCCCAGGCGTTTTCCGTTCAAGAGTACATCCATAGTCTCGTATACCTTGCCGAAATCCAGGCGGAAGAGTCTGCATTCCTTTGGCAGACAGTTGCTGTCAAAAGAAGTTTCATATACCACTTCTCCGGAAAAGCAGGGATAATGCTCCTCGTCCGACAGGTTTACCAGGTCATGAAGCTCAGTTTCCCTGGGCGCAGCTTCATTATATGCCTTCATGGAAATCTTCCACGGAGCCAAAGCGGTTTTGATTCCGGTCAGCACTTCCGTGTCTTTCCAAGCGCCAACTTCCGGCAGAATCTCAATTTCATCTCCGATTTCTCCCACAAAGAAGATAGTGGCTTCTCCTGGTATCAATGTCAAGGGAAGCGCTCCTTCCTTTTGAGTTGCACGATATAGTTTATTTTCCCATGCATCGTATCGGAAGGTATTTATGTCCGCAGCATCGGGAAGAAAAAGCGTCGTCTCCACGTTTTCATTAGTGGATTCGTTAAACAACAGGAAGAGATCGCCATTGTCGTGTCTGTAATGATAATATCTTAAACCGGGTGCTTTTTCGGTAAGGGATATTTCTCCAATATGCTCTTTTTCCAGCCAGGCGGACAAATCACTTACAAGAAGCAGCCTATGGTTTTGATAGATTTGGTGATTTTGCATGTACTTTGGCAGCGCTTTATGGAAAAGGATTCTCACGCCTGCTTCCAATGCGCGGTCGCACCATTGCAGAATGTAATCGGGAAGGTATTCGCAATAGGGGAAAATGAGGGTATGATAGGTTTCCGTTCCTACCGTAAAAGTCCCACTTCCCAGGCTTCCGCGCAGCAATGCTTCTCCCGGCAAAACCTCATAATCCACCTGATGCTGCAAAAGGTCCCGGCCCACTACTTCAAACCCGTCACAATTTCCCATCCATTCGGCGCAGGCAGGATAAAATACCCCGGCGCATGGTACATGGACGCCATTGTTTATCAGATGGCTCACTCGATTCATATATGTCATCAAATAGGAAAAATAAGGAAATTGGGGGTTGTTTCCCCGTGCGTAAAAGTGAGGCGGACAATCCCTGTCGGGAAATTCCTTCATGGAGAAGGCGTGGGGAACAAAATAATTCACTCCGTTCACCAGCATATGATCCGCCAGCCATTTCATCAGCTTCAGTCCTTCCGCCCATCCATAGGCGCCGAAAATTTCGCACATGGTTCGGCCCTTTTTTGAAACATCCAAATGTGCCAGGCTGCTTCCCAGTTTTGCCAGCCCATAGTGGAAAAAGGTCCCGTCATACTGACCTTTGCCGTGAGTATGATAAAAGAGACAATCATCTAATCCGGGCCGAATCTGCTGCAGTACTACGTCAATTCCGGACATATCCTGCCCCTGGAGCGCTTTAAAAAAGTGGCCTGTGCCAAGTCCCAGCCTGCTGTGGCATCCGTTGTCCTCGATCACATGCCCTATGTATTCTACACCATGGCTTCGGCACCAGTGGCCGATCTGTCCGCTGAAATATTTCCCATATAGGTCGGTTACTGTGTCCATGTATTCAAATCGGGCAGATTGTGTTTCAGCTCCAATATCGTCCCATAAGGCAGTCAAACGGACTGCCATGGAGTCCCCCCACTTCTGACGCAGTATATTACCCAACTCCTCACACCAGGACAGCGTCTGACCGGCGATTCCCAATCTGGCGTTATGCCCGTATTCGGACAAGACATTTCCCAATTCCGGTTCGTCTGAGAAAAAGCCTGCAAATTCTTTCCCGAACAGCTCACCATATCTCTCATAATGGGGCTCATAGATGGTACGAATAAAGAAGCTCACTGCCTCCTTATCAATCACATTGATGTATCCTTTTCTGCCCGTACTTCGATTGGTGATTTTTAAGATGGTAATGGTCCAGATCCCTTCCGGTACCTCCCAATATAAAACACCGTTCCGAACCTTGTCCGTAATTTCATGTACCATGGATAGTGTCTGTGGTTTTCGGCCTTTTTTTCCAGCGGTTACTCCAATGAGCGTCTCCCCTTCTTCCAGGTGAACCAGAAAGCCGTTTCCTGTCAGCGGCCCCCTTACGTCAATGTGAAAGCACGCAAGGTAGCGTTTTCCGTAGGCCGGATTGAGAGCCACTTGTCCGTTGGCGTAGCCGCTTGGGAAATGAGCATCGTCAAGGACCCATACCTTCATCTCTCTTTTGCGGGCTTCCTCCAGGATAATATCCATATCCTCCCACCAGCCAGGCCCCAGGAAATCGGAATGTGTTCTGGATTCTACGCACACCTGTCGGATACCTGCGTCAAAAATCCTTTCCATTTCCTCGCGAATCAGAGAATCTTCCCCTCCGTACTGCCAGAAAAAGGGATTGATATAATCCTTCTCCCGGCCTCTAAAAACGTCCCAAAGTGTCTTTTCCATAACGTACCCCCTTTGATACGCGGATTGCCATGGGCGTAGGGCTTGGGCAATCCTGAAAACAATCGAAATCGGTCCTGACGGGCTGTTTTCTCATGCAGATTGGGATCTGAAACCATGTGTATGTAAAAGGTATCATCATGATTTTTGACCCTGGCGCCATATCTTGTTAGTACTTACTTGCAGGATACCATAAATCAGCCATATCTTCAAGTTTTTCTGATTTCCTTGCCTTTTTTTAACCATATGATTATAATGGTAGATATCATGTGGCTAAAACACCGGTGAAAAGAAGCCGGGCGCTGCAGCGTACAATGTGGTCAAGGCAGATGTGGTCAAGGCAAATATGGTCAAGGCAAATATGCCCAAGGCAAATATGCCTTTAGGCAAATGGCGTAACAGGAATAGGAGACTTTACAATGAAAAAATACATTTCTATCAGGAAGACAGCAGCATTCTTTTTCATCATGTTTCTCTGCCTTTCATTTTCTTTTTTATTCACAGCCCAGGCCGCGGCGGAACAATCCGGCAAGACAGTAGACATCCTTTTTCTTCATGATACACATTCTCATCTAAACAGCTTCTTAACGGTACAGGATGATCAGGATATGGTTCTGGGAGGTTTTGCACGGATTAAGACGCTGGTAAAACAGGCAAAAGCAGAAAATCCAGATACATTGGTTTTGGATGCCGGAGATTTTTCCATGGGGACGCTGGTACAGACCATATATCACAGCGATGCACCGGAGCTTCGGATGCTGGGAGCTTTGGAATGTGAGGTAACTACCTTGGGGAATCATGAATTTGATTACCGCAGTGAAGGCCTGGCCGGCACATTATTTGCCGCATCCGCAAGCGGTGAGCCTGTTCCGGCCATGGTGCTTTGCAATATTGACTGGGATGGGATGGAAGCCCAAGGGCTGACAGAAGATCAGCAGCTTTTGAAAGATGCGTTTACCGCTTATGGAATGAAGGACTATGTGGTGTTAGACAAAGGAGGTATCAAAATTGCCGTGCTTGGTGTTTTTGGAGAGGATTCCCTTGCCTGTGCGCCTACCTGTGTGCTGAAGTTTAAAGATGCTTCCAAAGCCGCAGCAGCTGTAGTCAGTGAAATCCGTGAGAAAGAGGATGTGGACCTGATTGTCTGTGTCTCCCACAGCGGTACGAATGAAAATGAAAAGAAATCCGAAGATGAAATATTGGCGAAAAATGTTCCGGAAATAGACTTGATTATCAGCGGACATACCCACACTGCACTTGCAGAGCCTATTCGTCAAGGCGACACGTATATCGTATCCTGCGGAGAATATGGCAAGAACCTGGGAAGTCTCACCATGTGCCAAACGGAGGAAGGACGTTGGGAGGCAGCGGACTATGAATTGATTCCCGTCACTGTAGAAATCCCGTCGGACATTCCCACCCAGGAAAAGATAGACGCGCTGATGGAAGATGTGGACGCAGGATACCTGTCCCGATTTGGCTATACCAGGAAGCAGGTACTGGCGCAAAACAGCATAGCTTTTTCTTCGCTGCATGACATTTCCCGTGTTCATACGGGGCATAATTTGGGTAATCTTCTTGCGGACGCCTTTGTATATACGGTTGAAAATGCCCCGGACTTTGACGGAAATCCGGTGGATGTGGCGCTGGCGCCCTCGGGATGTATCCGGGATACCTTTGCCATAGGCGATATTACAGTGGAAGATGTGTTTAATGCGTATTCTTTGGGGATTGGTCTGGACGGCGTTCCAGGTTATCCACTGATCAGTATGTATCTGACAGGGGCGGAACTGAAAACCGGAGCTGAAATCGACGCATCTATGTCTGATTTCATGACCACGGCCAGATTGTATTTAAGTGGAATTCATTTCCGTTTTAATCCCAATCGCCTGATATTGAACAAGGTCACGGACTGTTATATGGTGGACGAGCAGGGCAAGCGGATTGAAATTCAGGATGACAGGTTATATCGTGTGGTGTGTGATCTGTATAGCGGACAAATGCTGGGCGCCGTTACGGATGTGTCCTATGGCATCCTTTCCATCCAGCCCAAGTTTGCGGACGGCACTCCTATAGAAAATATTGAGGATGCCATTATCCATACCCAAGGCAGGGAAATAAAGGCCTGGGCTGCCATTGCAGGATATCTGGAAGCACTGGAAGATACGGACGGGGATGGGATTGCAAACGTACCGGCATATTATGCTTCCGATCAGGGGCGCAAGGTGGTGGAGGACAGCAGGGCCATCGGCGACTTGCTGAAAAATCCCAACAAATACGCCGTAATTATAATGCTCGCAGCCCTGCTTGTGATAGTTCTGGCAATCTTGTTGATTCTCTGGCTGATCAGACGGATACGCAGGACAAAAAGTAATACTGTCATGAAATAACCTTTTCCATGATATTGAATAGAGAGGCGTTCTCCCTGCTTGGGCTATAATTCCTCGCGCAGGGAGGCGGCCTGGGCCATTTTGGACATGGGCGCTTTATATACCAGGAGAGAGAACAGATATTGCAGAAACCCTCCGGCCAAAAGGATTGCCAGACATGACAGTGCCGTCAAAGGAAAGGCCGCGCTGCCGGGAGGGAAAAAGCCCGGGTCTATCTTCAGTATATCCGCCTCGCTGAAGAGTATGGAATAGATAATCAAAAAGGCGGCAATGGATGTGATGAAATATTTATAGGCAACTGCCAGATATATCATCATTATTGCCATGACGGCTGTCTCAAGAATCACGGAAATACATACGCTTCCGGTAGTTTCCGGTTTTATCAGGATGGTAATACCGTGAATCAGAACGGATATCAGATACATAATCAGTACATTACCGCAGGTAAATACCGCCGGTATTAAAGTTTGCATTTTTTTCCTCACTGGGGAGGACTGAACCAGGCTTGATACGTTCAGAGAACTAAGCATTTGTGTGGGCATCAGACTTGCACACATGAGCATATATCCTCCGAAGATCGTGTCAGGCCACATGACAAAAAACAACAGGCTGATTAACAAAAAAATGATCATCAATATTCCGTTTGACCTTCGTCCATGGGCATACTGTATGCATTTATATCCAAATTTCCAATTATTAATCATAATAGCTTCCCTCCACCTTTTTTAATATGGTTTTGACCGCAAGAATACTGACCCAAATGCCCAACACCATAAACCCTGTTGCATAAAGTAGCGCATAGCGTAGTAAATTTGGCAGGAACCAGCAGAAAACTTCAAGAATGGTTCCCAGATACCCCATCAGCAGACTAAACCAAAACTGGGATCCAAATCTTCCCATATAGGTTCCCAGCACCGAGAAAAACCAGCAGGAAGCAGCCGCAAAGCACAGAAACGATACTGCGGTGTCGCTGCCAAAAGATACAACATCTGAGGACTGCTCAGCACTTGTCAACAGGATAAGGAGAAAGCAGATCGGCAAGATCACCACAACAGATACAAGCTTTCTGAAAATATCCAACGAAATTGCTGTTTTCATAATTGCCCTGCCGTTTCCGGAGGTATTTAGGAAGTCCAGTTTTACGGCTTCTTTTGTCTGAATTCCGCCAAACAGCCTGTAATCGGAAACGATTTCCACCAGCGGGATCAGGGCTGCGACCATTGGGATTCCAAACTGCAGACCAATGACTGTCAAAGCCACCGGAATTAGCAGGAACATAACAAGGCGATAGAGGAATGATGTAAATACCAGGTAACTTTTTATTTTCTTTGTCATGATGATATCTCCCTGTGAGTGGTAAAAGAGGGTGTGGAAAGCTTTAAATTTGTGTTTGCTTTCATAATTCCCACACTGATCTGAGAAAGGGTGGGAACTTCACTGACTACGTTCATGCCGGCTAACCGATCCAGATTTTCCGCAGCGCAAAGCCCTTCAAATCCGTAAGTGCTGCCTGTCATAGAAACCAAGATCTCCTTTGCTGCGTTTGCATCTTCTCCATCCCCTTTGACCAGGATATACTTTTCTTTCAGGTCTTCTACAAAACCTTCTTCCACAATGCGGCCGTGGTCCATTATAATGGCATAATCCGTCACGTTTTCCATATCGGAAATATTGTGTGTGGAAAAGAAAACGGATCGCTCACCGTTACCCTGGGCCAGATAGGTCCGAATCAAATCGCATAGTTTATCACGCATCAGAGGATCCAGAGGGGAAGCCGGTTCGTCCAGGATCAGAAGTTTGGTATCTCTGGCCAGCACGGATGCCAGCATCAGTTTCATCCGGTTTCCGTCCGATAATTTCTTGATCTCTTTAACCTTGCTCTGGGTTATGCCGAGTTCCTGGCAAATATTACGGAAACGATCCTTGTGAAAGTTAGCAAACAATAGTTCATTGACCTCTTCTACCTGGGATAAGGTCCAGTGGGGCAGAAAATAGCTTCTGGGCCCTGTGTATCCAATTCGTTCCTGAATTTCGCTGTTAATCGGTCCTTTCGGCTTTCCGAAATAGGAAATATCTCCTTTAAAATCCAGACGGATGCCTGCCAGAATATTAAGTAATGTGGTCTTCCCTGCGCCGTTTTCACCGATCAAAGCTGTTGCAAAACCTTTTGGCAGCGCCAGATTGGGGAGCTGCAGTGCAAAACCATGATATTTTTTTGTTATATTTGTTGCCTGGATCACATTTTGAAACTCCTGTAACTTGTTTTCTTCCATTTTTCACCTCATATTTTGTAAACATGTTCAAGTGATTTTACAAACAATGCTTAATGTTTTATCAAGAACCTTCCTTTATGCAAAGCAGTGCCTCTAAGGTTTGCAGCAGTTCTGCATCTGTCATTCCGGCAATCTCTGCCGCCTGCATGGCGCTCATCAGGGATTCTTCCACCTTGCGCAAATGCTGTTCCCGCAGCATCTCACTATCCTGGGCATTAATGTAAAAGCCCTTTCCCGGGGCGGCTGTCACAAGTCCTTCTGCTTCTAACTGTTCATACGCTTTCATTGTTGTGATTACGCTGATTTTTAGATCCTTTGCTAACCCGCGGATGGAAGGAAGATATTCCCCTTCTTTGCGTTTACCGGATAAAATGTCCGATTTCAGTTGTTCCGAAATCTGCTGATAAATGGGCACGCCTGAATTTTGTAATAACTTCAATTTATCACCGCCTATCTGTTTATATGTTATATATACAGCATAACCAGGCAATTGTCAATAGTTTTTTATGATTTTAACGGATGATTTCAAAGCAGTTTTCGGAAACATCATAAACTGCCCTCAGAAAGATACCTGCTGAATATTGCGTAAATCCTTAATAGGCATGTAAGATAAGCCATACCTTCATGCAGCGGAGGTCGTACCGTGCAGGAAGGTATGTAGTCTTGATGTAAAAGATTTTATTGTTTTTGAATAGAGAAGGAAAGAGCATAATAGGTTCGATTCGTGTCCTCTGGAACCAGGAATCCTAACCGAGAGTCGAAATAACCATAATATTCGATATTACAAGTGATATCGACTCCGTATACGGAGTGGGAAAAGCTCTCAAAGGGAGCCGCAGAGATAGATTGAATGATATCATCTGTTTCGTTAAAAAATAAAGGGCTTTCGCTCTGGGCTTTTGCAAAGGCCAGGATGGAGAGAATAATTTCTTCTTGATTGCTGTATATCCATTCGTTGCTTTCCTGATACATAACGGAAAAGTGCATACCGGTCATCTTGCCGTCTGTTTCCGAGTAGATAAATTCTGGAATTTGCCGGGAATTCATCAGTAAAATGGTGTGTTCTAAATCCTGGGGATGCACCCATCTGCCCTGGGGGTTCAGGCTGCTTCCGGTGTCGATTCCGTAATATTTGGATAGCCGGTTATAGTTATCACTGAATTCCGCCACCGTAATCTCTCCACAGTTTTTGGGCATTCTAGCCAGTTGGGCAGATATCAGGAGCAGTGCGAATATAATTGCATGTAAACCTGCGTAAGCTGCGACACGCCAATTTTTTTCGTCCTTGAGATTGATAGTGGAGTGGTATTCCCAGTCCAGTGTCTCGCCGTCGCTACATGCCCGAAAACTTTTCCATAATCTTATCAGTTGGTAGATGGGGATATGGAGGCCCATCCCGTGCAGCAGCACCGACCAGGTGCGGGCGCGGGCATTGTCATAAGATAAACGGCGTCCTTCGTTGTCTGTCACCCACAGACCTAATACCCATTTGCCCATCGTCGTTCCAAACAGGGAAAGCAGCAGGGGTTCGAGCAGAAGCATCAGCAGCAGGGATACTGCCGTGTCCAGCAGGCTTCCGCCGGGACTGCGCACGGTGATATTGACGCCTAAGATCAGCGACAGGAATATTCCCCATAAACTATTATAAAAAACTTGATCCAATAACCGTGCAAAAAAACGCCGAACAGGGACACGGACTTCGGGAAGAGCGTCTGAAAGGGGGACGCTAAAGGAAGGCAGCTGTTCCATGGCATCAAGATAGTGCTGGGCGTCAAGAGATTTGTACCGCACGCCATCGCTGTACATGAGCTTGCAGAGGTCACGGGACTTTTGGATGTCATTTTCCTCAAGCTGCAGCTGTGCCAGATGCCTGTAGAGCATATCCGAAAGCTCCTGTTCGCCGCTGTGCAGACGCTTGATGTCTTCCAGGGAGATGCGCAGGGAGCGGAGGAGCCGGATACGTTTTAATACCTCCAGGTCATCTTCCGAATAGTTCCGATATCCGTTGGCGCGACGTTCCGGATTTAGCAACCCTTCGGCCTCGTAAAAACGGATGTTGGCGCGTGTCATACCAGATTGCATTTCGATTTCCTTGATTGTCATTTTATGATACCTCCTGCTCCGCCGACGTTATAGAGTCATGACCTGGCAAATGTTTGACTGAGGTAGAACGACCCTTTTGAAGCTTCCGATGCGGCTTTTAGTACCTATATTGTACACTGTAAAGCGACTTTACAGTCAAGGGGTTATGCAATTCTTTTTCTTTTTTAGGAGAAATTTTGCTACAGGTTTCTCAAAACAATAGGTGAGCAATACGGCGGCAGCAAAAGAAAGCAGAAGAATCAGCAGCTGGTATTTCCACATCCATACTGTGTCTCCGCTCTGGTTGGGGGGAAGTGTTCCCTCCCAGAAAGGAATCCGGTATTCTTTACATTTCACTGCAATATATTGGTGCCACAGATATAGATTATAGGATATGGCGGCCCCAAAAAACATTAAACGATTGGCGAAGAGGAAGCGTATTCCCTTCCAGGCAAAGGGAAGTGCCAGCAAGAAACAGGAAAATACCAGTGATAGTTCAAATCGCTGTGCAAGCTGCACAATCTGTAATTCACCTGCACTCAATGTCTTCATCATGCGGCTTAAATAAAACAGGCAGGCAAATACTGCAAGGGTAGCAGCCATACATGTATATTTGTTCTCAATAACGTTTCTTTTCAGGGAAATATAGAGCATGCAAAGCAGCATTCCGTTGGCGTAGCATCCGGCAAAAGTGGCAAAATGATTGCCCAATACCCGTATCATTTCCTCATGTCTGTAAAGAATATAGTTGGCGGAAAACAATCCGCAGCCCCATAGAGCTCCGCAGGTCAACACCGGAACCCTGCGGAAGAGTTTTGCAAGCCATGGCATTAAAATATAATAAAGTACTTCAACCTGTACGGTCCAGAGGACGCCGTTAAAATTGGAGCTCAAGTAAGTATCCGGAAAAAAAGGACTGATACATGTAATATGAGTAAAGAAATCCTTTAGAAAAAATGGATCCAAAGCAAGATTCCCTTCCCCTGCTTTGACCGCCAGCATCACAAGCAGGCTCAGATAATAGGAGGGCAATATTCTTGCGGCCCTTTTGAAGTAAAATCGTTTGATATCCGGCCAGGGTTCCCCCAGCAAAATGGATCTGGCATAAGGATAAAAGTTGCAGAATGCACTGAGTAAGATCAGCAGATCCACAAACAGAAAGCCATACCTGACAAAGCCTTCCAGATTGATACCTGTTACACCAAAATATCTGGTGATATCGGTTATACTTGAAGGAAGAGGAAGCCTGGGAGTCAGCCAGCTTTGCTGCCAAAAATGGAACCAGACCACAAGTCCTACGGCAAATGTTCTGACGCCATCCAGGACGTCAATATGTTGATCTACTTTGATTGTGTTTGACATATGTATATTCCAATTCTGTCCATTAATTTATGTGTTAAAACCTGTGTTCCAGGGCATGTGCAACACGCTCTGCCAAGACTTTTGGGTCAAAAGGCTTTCTCACATAATCAACCGCACCCATTCGAATGACTTCCAGCACATCTCTTTTGTCTCCGGAGGCTGTCAGAAAGATTACCGGTAAGTTTGCATATTCTTTTTTGATATATTCAAACATTCTGAATCCGTTCATGACCGGCATCTCGATATCTAACAGCACCAGGTCGATCATTCGTCTCCTGAGCAAATCAAGCCCCTGGGCGCCCGAATTGGCGGTGATCACTTCATAGGAATGGTTTCTCAAGATATATTCTGTCAATCTCAGATTTATTTCTTCGTCATCTACTATTAAAATACGTCTGCCCACATTACAATCTCCCGCTTAGAGTTCGTTTGGCTTCAGATACCGGACATTTCCCGGATCTCCAGATTTTCCGCACCATACAAAATAAATCCGATGTTTTCAGCACTGCCTCCCTGGGAGATCGAACCGTTATAATCCATGGAGGATATGGTAAGGGTATTTCCTTCTGCCTGATAATTGCCGTTCCAGCTTCCGCTTAAAGTAATATCCTGACTGAACACAAGGCGAATCCTCCACCCATTTAAGTCAGCTCCGGTATTATTGGTTATGGTCAAGGTGTATTGATAGTAGGTTTGGTCATTTTGCTGCCAGGAGTTGATCAAATCCGCTGTAATATTGATACCGTCACCTGTAGGATCCGTTTGAGTGCTGTCGGAAGTGCTTGTGTCGGTCTGAGTATTGCTTTGATTGTTACTTGGAGGGGTGTCGTTATTTGGGCTCTCTTCAGGGCCAACAGAAGAATCGTTACCACTGTTTGTTCCCGTGACAGGGGAGCCGTTATTTTCCTTTTCTGTGGAGGAAGTGCTGTCCCCCGGTGAGGCTGTGGCTCTCAACATTTCATAAAGCCATTTTCCGGAATCACTCAAGTCTTCTTCCAAAAATCCGCTGGTTTTGCCGCAGCTGTTTTGAAATAGGGCGGAAGTCTCCTGTTTATTGGAAAGATTCCACGCCACATAACTGATCTGATATTTATCCAGGGTCTGCACCCACTGATCTGCCTGATAGGTATCAATTGCTCCATTGCCGCTGGCATCGCAGATCCCATATTCGGACACGAACACAGGAAGGCCTTTTTCTATCGCTGCAATCATGGTACTGCGCAGAGAATCCGTGTGGGTTGCCGCATAAAAGTGCAATGTATACATGATATTTTCATAACCTGTGATAGGATCCGCAGCTGCCTGATCTACATACTGACTCCAATTCGGCGTTCCCACCAGAATAATGCCATCTTCATCATTTTGGCGGATTACTTCTATGATCTGCTCCGCATACGCCTTAATATCGCTCCAGGTGGTGCCTCCATTTGGTTCGTTACAAATCTCATAGAGCACATTGGTGTATTCTGCGTATTTTTCCGACATCATGGCAAAAAATTCTTTTGCCTCTTCCACATAAGTATTGGGATTTCCGTCCGAGAGAATATGCCAGTCGATAATGACGTACAATCCGCATTCCGTTGCATAGGTAACGCCGTTTTCGATCAGGGACCTTAAATCCTCTTTATTTCCCCCGGTGCAATAGCCGCCGCTTTCCGCAGTATACATGGCAAGGCGAACAAGATCCGCACACCACTCTTCCTTTAACTGTCGGAAGCATTCCTGATTTACATATTGAGGATACCAGGATAGGCCGTGAGTGCTGATTCCACGTAACTGAACCGGATTCCCGGATTCGTCCACCAATTGCGTCCCTTTTACGGACAGCGCATCGCCCGCAGGCCGGGAAGTTTCCCGGTCAGGGGTGGGGATGGGACTGTCCGGCACCGGAGTTGCCTGCTGCCCGGAAGCACTGTTGTCTGGTACCGCCTGATTTAGTCCGGAAGTGCTGTTATCCGGCGCTGCTGGATTCTGCCCAGGAGCGTTGCTGTCCTGTGTGGCAGGATTCTGTCCCGCAGAATTGTTGCCCGTTGCCGATGGGATTAGTCCGGAAGTGCTGTTGTTCTGTGCCGGCGTGTTTTGCCCGGAAGTGTTGTTATCCGGCACAGACGGATTTTGACTGTCAAGGTCCTGGATTGGGGGTGAGGGTGAATTTATCTCCGGCGATGCCCCTGTGAGCTGTCCGGATATGTTTCCTGGTTCCGTATTCGAAGGTGTTCTGACAGCCATGTCGGAGCTTTGGGAAAGCTCCGACGGTAACTCGGAAACCGGCAGCCTGCCGCACCCACAGATAGCAGACAGCAGCATAATATAGCCCCCGCAATACGCGGCCAGTCTTTTTAAATCTGAAAACCTGCAGTTTTCTTTTTGTTTTCCTGTTTTTTTCATTCCATTCCCCATTCATTTTGCAGGCTAAGTCCGAAAGATTGCATTATTTCTCCCTGCGTGTCGGAAACTTTGAGTTAGTCCATTCCTGCGGTTCCGTCCACAGGCAGAGATAAGACAATTCCCTGGGCCTTGCTGTTGATTCCGCATTTTCTGCCGATAGCCTGCATGATATTCAGTTTGTCGTCCTTACGGGCGAGGATCAGCACCACTTCCCGTTCCTGCTGCACGCTGATTCCCCAGAATTTGAGTTTATTTTCATTCCCGGCCCGTCTGCTGTGAAATACGGTACCGCCGGTAGCCCCCACAGGTTTGGCGGCGTCCATGACTTCTTCGCTGAAGCCCTGGTTTACGATTGCCATAATCATACTGTATTCGCTTTCTGCCATTTCAACTTCATTCCTTTCTGAAAGTGCCTGTTCTTCTTCCGGCTGCAGCGCTTCCATCATTTTTACTACCTGGGCGCTGCCACTTGACATGGGAACCGTAAAGGCAATCCCGCTGTTTGGCATTCCAAGGTGCAGTTTCTTTTGCAATTTTTTCAGCATTTTATCTGCAAACTGTTTGGGCATCAAACCCATGAGAACATTCTTTTCAATACCGCCCAGCCCCAGCATATCCATGATTTCGCTGGATGCGGTGCCCTGGGCGTGAAAGACGTGCTGTATGGTGACATCCTCTTCCTGAAACAATTCCACTCCCTTATTTACCAGCTTGGGCGTGGCAATGAGAAGCAACATTCTGAAAGCCGGCTTATGATTGCCTGTCATTTTAATATCCCTCCTCAAATTCTATGATCTCATCCATAGCATCCAAGACACCTGCTTCCGAAACGGCGGTCTTGCCTGCTGCCTTTAACTTGTATTGATACAGTATTCCCATAATCTGTACTGCGATCAGAGGCGTCAAGGCCACCAGAGCCACAACGCCAAATGCGTTGGCCATCAAATTACCGCCTACGGCGTCGCAGGCGCCGATACTGAGAGGAAGCAGAAAGGTTGTGGTCATGGGACCGCTGGCAACGCCGCCGGAGTCAAAGGCGATACCCACAAACATTTTCGGTACCAGCCTGGACAGAATCAGTGCGATTACATATCCTGGTATGATAATCCAATAGATCGGCAATCCGGTCAGCACCCGCAGCATTGCCAGGCCCACACTGACAGAAACGCCAATGGATAGACAGCGATTCATGGACTTTGCGGATACGGCGCCATTGGTCACACTTTCAACCTGGTGGTTTAAGACCTGTATCGCAGGCTCCGCTTTGACAATATAATAACCGATCAGCATACCGATGGGAATCAAGAGCCATTTCCATTCGGCGGAAGCAATGTCGTTCCCCAAAGAAGAACCCACAGGGGCGAATCCTACGTTGACCCCGCAGAGAAAAAGTACCAGGCCGATATAGGTGTAGAGGAAACCTACCGTCACACGAGTCACCTGTCTGCGCTTGTATCGGCGGCTGAAAATCTGGAAGAGAACAAATACCGCCACCACAGGAAGAAGGGAAATAAAAACTTCTTTTATGTAAGGGGGCATGCTGGTGAGAAATTCCCAGATCACATCCCGGGTAGTGAACACAAGGGCAACTGAAGATGCCGTGTATGCCGCTTCCGTAGGCCGGAAGAAAAGTCCCAGAATCAATACGGCCAGAACCGGTCCCACGCTGGAAAGCGCAACCAGACCGAAACTGTCGCTGGACGCGTTTTTGTCTCCTCGGACGGAAGCGAGACCCACGCCCATTGCCATGATGAAGGGCACCGTCATGGGGCCGGTCGTCACGCCGCCGGAGTCAAAGGCCACAGCCAGAAAGTCCTTGGGTATCAAAAGGGAAATTCCGATCAAAAGCAGATATAACACAATTAAAATTGTGGATAGATTGATCTGGAATAAAATTCTCATAATAGCCAGGGCGAGGAAAATACCCACCCCCACCGCCACTGTGAGGATCAGGGTGAGGTTGTCGATGGAAGGCACCTGCTGTGCTAGTACCTGCAAATCCGGTTCGGAGATGGTTATGATGACGCCCATGGAAAATCCGATCAGCAGCACCAATATGATATTACGCGTTTTGGAAATCTGTACGCCGATGCCTTCTCCCAGGGGAGTCATTGCCATTTCGGCGCCAAGCTGGAAAAAACCCATCCCTATGACCAGCATCACCGCACCCACGAGGAACATGACCATTGCCCCCAGTTCCACGGGAACCAGCAGTATGCTCAACAGCAGCACGATACCCGTTATGGGGAGGACGGCGGAAAGAGATTCCAGAATTTTCTCTTTGAGTTTTTGGTTCATATAACACCTCTCTTTATTGAATGAATCTCTTCATTTGCCTAAAGCAGCAGTCCCATTTCTAAGCGTACTTCCCTGCGTTGCGGATCATTGTTTTTATAACTGCATGTATCCATGCCAATAAGGGTAAAACCTTCATGGAGATAAAATCCGATGGCGTTTACATTACAAGACTGCGTTTCCAGGATAACCGCTCTTTTGCCTTCTCGTCTGGCCTGGGCGATCGCAACTTCCATGAGTGCATGCCCGAGCCCTTGTTTCTGGTATTTATCCGATACCCAAAGCTCCGTCACCCGCAGGCGGTTGGAATATTCTTCCGGCGCCGTCTCGATGACGGCTACAGGTCGTCCCTCTTTCAGCACGCCCCATGCGCAGGCATTCTCCCACCAGTCGGCATAAAGCCTGTCAGGGAAGTCATATTCCTCCGGTGTATGAGATACGGGCGCCTCAAACTTTTCCTTGGATATATTGACGCAAAAGCCCTTCTCCGTCCGCTGAACTGAAACATCATAATATTCTTCCGCTGTGTATGCCATTGGCAGTATGAAACCCTTCCACTGTTCCTTTGGTAAGGGGATGATTTCATGATTCATTGTCTGTTGCTCCCGTTTCCTGAAATACGTCATGATCCGTACATATTTCACATGATAATGCGTAGTAAAACCGCTTTCTTCTATTTTATCCGGCCTGCCCGTCCACTGTCAAGTTTAACTTATGCAGCGTACTCTTATTTCTCTGTAGTATCCCTCCGGAAAAAAACGGGGGTGATAATCTTGTGAATTGGTTGTTCCAGAGGGGTCGGTTTCCGTTTTTTTTGCTCCTTCATCTGTTCTACCAAAAGATTCACCGCTTCGTATGCCAGCTTGTCAATCTGCTGTCCCATGGTGCTGATGGGCAGAACGGCTTCTCGGGATATGGGTGAATTGTCGAAGCCTATGATCAGGTAATCCTCCGGCAGGCATCCGTATTTTCGCATCAGTAAGTTCAATAGGACATTGGCATGGGTGTCACTGGATAAAAAGATCCCTTTTTTCAGGCCCACATAGGAGGTGTCCAGATACTCCAGTACCGCGCGAAAATGTGTTTCGGCCTGTTCGTAGGTATTGCCGAAGTCCCGCACCAGAATTTCATGCCTCAGGTCATGTTCTCTGCAAAAGTCAGAAAAAGCCCTTAACCGCCCATAGGCTGGAACCTTCTCGGAGGTGGGTGTGTTGACATGAATCAGAACATCGCATTGATGTCTGGCTAAAAGGCTGGTGGCTTGATAACCACCCATGTAGTTATCTGTGTTGACACTGCACACATGTTGGTCCTCTCTCTCGATGGTCACAATGGGGATGGGGAGTTTGGCCAGGTCTGCAGAAGGGATGGTATGGCTTAAGATAATCATACCTTCAATTTTATATGCCAGCAGCTCACGAAGGTAGCGCTTTTCTGCCTCTTCATTTTCATCGCCGATAAATACAAGAAATTTATAACCGAAAACTTCATAAGTGGATAGAATACGATTTAAAATTTCCGAATAAAAGTCATGATACAGATCCGGTATGATCACGCCGACAAATTCTGTGTTTCCGTTGGCAAGGCTGCGGGCGACTTTGTTTTCCTTGTAATTTAATTTCTCGAGGGCGTCCGAAATGATCTGTTGATTCTCCAGGGTCAGGGAATCCGGATTATTAAAATAACGTGATATGGTTGTCTTTGAAAAGTTTGTATATTTTGCGATATCATCAAAAGTCACATTTTTCTGCCGTGCCATCTTTAGACCTCACTATAAAATCCGATACACTGTTCACGGCCACCTCCAAACATACATGTAAGAAGGAGAGGCCGATACACAGAGGCTACTGAAAAATATTTTGCTATATCATATTATTATATCAAAAATTGACATGATTTACAAGTTGGAATCGGTTAAGTAACCGGTTTTGAAACATTTGCATAATTTTTACTTCTAAAAATTGTAAAAACATACAAAAATACAGTTTGCAGTTGACGAATACATTGTCAAATGATATTATAAATCCATAAAGTAACCGGTTACTTTACCGGTTTTAAACAAGACAAACAGAAAATAGAGGAGGAAAAGCAATGAAAAGGAAAGCGGTATCGTGCATTTCCCTGGGGCTTTCATTCGTACTGCTGTCAGCGGCCCTGACCGGATGTACATTTGGGTTTGCCAGTGATCCGGATGATCCAAACGAGGTAGTCAGGGAAGACCCCATTGATACTTCGGTGGATACTTTCCAATACGATGATTCCCTGCGGGGGACAAAGATTACGCTGCTGAATTCCAAAGCGGAAATCCAGGTGGCGCTGGAGAAAATGAGTGCAGAGTATGAACAAAAGTCGGGGGTCCATGTAGAAGTAATGCCGGTGACAGATGGGGATTCCCCTTATACGAGGGTGGTGAGTCTGTACAATTCGGGAAATCCGCCTACTTTGTCCATTTTGGATACCACGGATGTGATTGCGCTGGCCGAGGAAAAGGCGGCGGATCTGTCTGAGGAGGCGTGGACAGCTGAGGCGGAAGGTTATCTGACCGAGGTTAACGGCAAGGTGTACAGCTTTCCGCTCTGTATTGAAGGACGGGGCATTATCTACAACAAAGCAGTGATAGAAGAAACGTTGGGCGAGTCCTTTGATCCGGATTCCATCTCCACACTGGGAGAATTCACAGCACTGTTGGAACGGCTGTCGGCAGCGGGAATGGAGAGGCCCTTGTCGCTTGCAAAGGAAGATTGGTCCCTGGGAGCACATCACCTGCAATATATCTATGAGACCTTTGACGGAACTTCAGAAGGCGCCCAGGAGATAATCAGCCAAATTAAAACCGGTGCCAGAGATCTGCATTCTTATCAAAGGCTGGACGAATTCCTGAATGCCTTTGATGTGCTGAAAAAGTATAACGTATCCGTAAAAGATCCCCTTGGTGCGGATTACGACGAAATGGCAATTGATTTGGCGGATGGCAAGACGGCTTTTTGGTTTAACGGCAACTGGGCATGGCCCAACCTGTCGGAAGCAGGCGCAGAAAGCGAAGATGCCTATGGATTCCTGCCTTATTTTCTAAATAATGATCCGGAGGATTTTGCTAACAAGATGATCCAGGCCTCACCTTCCAAGCAGGTAATGCTGGACGGAAAGGTGGCTTCGGAAAAGGAACAGGCCGCCGCGAAGGAATTTTTGAATTGGATGGTCTATAGTGAAATCGGGCAGCAGATGATGGTAAAAACCTGCAATATTATCCCGCCGTTTCGCAATAATCCATACGAACCTGGCGATCCCTTAAGTCGGGATATCTACGAGAAGGTTCATGAGGGCAGAGCATTTAACGCCTCCGCCGTAGTACCTAACGATCATTGGGCCGTGCTGGGAGCCGCCATGCAGAAATACCTTGCAGGTCGCAGCGACCGTCAGGAATTGATCGACTCCATTCGAACATATTGGAACAGCCAGAAATAAGGTTGCTGAGGCAATGGGACGGAACAAGTTCCCACAAGTGGGAACTGGAATAAAAAACAGTCCCAAAGCGGAAGGTGCCCGGAAGAGCTTACAGACGCGAAAGCGTCAGAAAGCGCTTCCCCGTGTGGGCACCGAAGCGAAGGGACGGAACTGGAATAAAAAACAGTCCCAAAGCGGAAGGTGCCCGGAAGAGCTTACAGACGCGAAAGCGTCAGAAAGCGCTTCCCCGTGTGGGCACCGAAGCGAAGGGGCGGAACTGGAATAGGAGGAACAAAAAATAATGAAGTCTAAAAGCAACGGAAAAGATTTCTGCGTATTTGCACTGCCCGGTTTGTTCTGCTTTTTGGCAGTGGTAATCGCGCCCTTCCTCTACGGCGTATATCTTACGCTGACAGACTGGAACGGCGTATCTTCGACAAAAAACTTTGTGGGCCTGCGTAATTTTGGGGAGGTAATACGGGATGCCCAGTTTTGGAGTTCTCTTTTACTTACCTTCCGCTATGTGATTTTTGTGGTGGTGATTGTAAATGTGTTGGCATTTGGGATCGCTTATCTGCTTACCAGAGGAATAAAAGGCCAAAATTTCTTTCGGGCGGGCTTTTTTACTCCTAATTTGATCGGCGGCATTGTGCTGGGTTATATCTGGCAGTTTGTGTTTTCCAGAGTGTTTGTGAGCATTGGGGACGCTACCGGCTGGAGCCTGTTTGAAGCTTCCTGGCTTTCCGATCCCGGCAAGGCATTTGCCGCTCTGGTGCTGGTTTCTGTGTGGCAGCTGTCAGGATATATGATTTTGATTTATGTGGCAGGATTCATGGGATTGAGCGAGGATGTGATGGAAGCGGCGAGTATAGACGGCGCTGTGGGATTAATCAAACTCAAAAATATCATTATGCCCCTTATGATGTCCTCCATTACAATTTGTCTGTTTCTTACATTGTCCAGGGCATTTATGGTATACGATGTAAATCTGTCCCTGACAGGCGGTGCGCCGTACGGCACCACGGAAATGGCTGCAATGCATGTGTATGAAAAGGCCTTTACCTCCAGGGAATTTGGCGTTGGTCAGGCAGAGGCATTGGTTCTGTTTATCATTACGGCATGTATCAGTGGAGTGCAGGTATATCTGACAAAGAAAAAGGAGGTTGAGGCATAATGGCACAAACGGCAGTGGGCGGAAATAAGAAAAAAGCAGTTAATTTCCTTTCAATGACAGGATTACTCGTGATATTTGCGGCATACATGTTCCCATTCCTGATGGTGGTGATCAATTCCCTTAAGCAAAAGCGCGACATTATCAAAAGTCCGTTTTCGTGGCTGTTTACCATCAAGGGTCTGTCCTTTGACAACTTTGTGAAAGCATTTACGCAGATGGATTTCCTGAATGCGTTTAAAAATTCTCTGATTGTCACTGTCTCGGCAACCGTGCTGGTTACGCTGCTCTCTTCCATGCTGGCGTACTATATTGTTCGTCACAAGAACCCGGTATCCAAGATTTCCTTTGCCCTGATGGTTGCATCCATGATCATTCCGTTTCAGGCGATCATGATACCTCTTGTGAGCATTTACGGAGGGACCCTGAACGTATTAAACCATAGAATTACATTGATTTTTATGCATACGGGATTTTCTATGGCAATGTCCGTATTTATGTTCCATGGATTTATCAACGGAAATATTCCCATAGCGTTGGAAGAAGCGGCGTATATCGACGGCTGCACTCACACGCAGACCTTTTTCGGGATTGTGTTTCCGCTGCTGAAACCCATTATCTCTACCATGGTTATACTGAACGCGCTGGCTTTTTGGAATGACTTCCTGCTGCCTTCCCTGGTGTTGACAGATAAGAAGCTTTTGACACTGCCCCTGTCCACCTACAGCTTTTATGGGACTTATTCCGCAGATTACGGAACGATTATGGCAGGACTTTTACTCTGTGTGGTTCCGATCCTGGCTTTGTATGTGGTACTGCAGAAACAGATTGTGAACGGTGTGGTGGCAGGTGCCGTGAAATAATGCGGCGTAACGGAAAGGGATGACACATACGATGAAAGACATCTTACATTTAAAGGCTCCGGGAAACTGGATAAACGATCCCAACGGTTTTATCTATTACGGTGGAAAATACCATTTATTTTACCAGTATTTTCCCTATGCTCCCTTCTGGGGAACTATGCACTGGGGACACGCGGTGAGCGAAGATCTGGTGCATTGGGAACACCTGGATGTGGCGCTGTTCCCTACCAAAGGGTATGACAGAAACGGCGTCTTCTCGGGAAGTGCACTGGAAAAAGACGGCCGCCTGTATCTTTATTATTCGGCGGTGCGATACCTGAAAGAGGATTCGGAGGATATCCACAGAGCAGCAGACGGAAAATTCGAGACCAGTCAGGCAATGGTGATTTCGGAAGATGGCTTTCATTTTGATAACTGGAGCTGTAAAAGGCAGATAATTCCTGTCATACGGGACGAAAAAAGAGCGCACCCTGTCCATACCAGAGACCCGAAGGTGTGGTTCCAAAATGGTTGCTATTACATGATTCTGGGCAGTACCGATGGGGAAAGAGCGGGACGGGTAGTATTCTTTAAAAGTACGGATGGGGAAAAATGGGAATATGCTGCCCGTTCGGAAGAAAAATTGGGCAGAATTCTGGAATGTCCCGATTTGTTTCCCTTGGGGGAATCCCATGTATTTCTGGGTTCCCCCATGTATGTGCAGGATGCCGGAAAGGGATATGAACACCTGTCGATATGTACATTGGCGGAATTTGACGAGGAAACCTGTGGATTAAAGCTTTCAAAGGAATTGGGGCTTGTGGATTACGGTGAGGACCTGTACGCGCCCCAGACAAATGTGGATAATGAGGGCAGACGGGTAATGATCGGGTGGATGAGAATGCCAAGGGCTGTGGAAGCGGAAGGAACGAAGCCTTGGAACGGTATGATGTGTCTGCCAAGAGTGGTGGAAGTCGTTGGGGGACATATCTTTTTCCGGGTTCATCCGGCGGTTGACAGGTATTTTGCCAGGGAAGGGGAGGCGAAAAACGCAATTCTCCCCAATTACCCCTGCCGGATAGGGACGGTGTTGGAAGAAGGAGAAACGCTGAATATCGGCGGCTATCTGATATGGGTGGAAGAGGGATATGTGAAAACGGATCGAAGCAGAGTATTTCAGGGGATTGAAGGGCCTGCCGTCACCAGCGTCACGCCCGTAAGTCTGGAGGAGCACCGACTGGATATCTTTGTGGATTCAAATCTCATAGAAATATTTATCAATGACGGAGAATATGTGATCAGCCATGTGGTTTATGGACTGGGAGATGAAATCCGAGGAAAATCTGTACGAATTTACACAGGAAATTCATGAAGAGGAAAAGGTAAGAGTGTTGTAGTGTAGGGACGGCACTGGAACCCCTGGCATCCGCCCGTAAGCACCCGGATGCGTAGGCGGACGAAAGAAAGGAGTCCGCATTCGCATCCATGGGGGGAGGATGCGTGAGGGAGGATGCGGAACTGGAATAGGAGAAAAATTATGGCAATACTATTTGATATGGACAAAAGGATTTTTTACCTTCACACAAAAAATAGCACATACCAGATGCAGGCGGACAAACATGGATATCTGTTGCATCTATATTATGGCAAGAGGCTGGATGCCCCCATGGATTACATGCTGACCTTTTTTGACAGAGGATTTTCGGGAAATCCCTATGATGCTGACAGAGACCGCACTTATTCCCCGGATGTGCTGCCGCAGGAATTTCCGGTGCTTGGAACAGGGGATTATCGAAATGTGGCGTTTAAGGTAAGGGAAGATAATGGATGTTACGGATGCGATCTGCGCTATGAAGGATTTCGGATTTCGGAGGGGAAATATGCCCTTCCGGGCCTGCCTGCGGTCTATGCGGAGAAAGCGGACACATTGGAGATCCTGCTGAAGGATGCACGGTTGGGGCTGGAAGTTTACCTTATGTATGGTGTGATCGAGGAAAACGACATCATTACGCGAAGCGTGCGGGTGGAAAATGTTTCCGGCTCAAGGGTTTACCTGGAGAAGGTATCTGGGGCTTGCCTGGATTTTCTTTACGGTCAATATGATCTGATCACATTTTACGGAAGGCATGCCATGGAGCGGAATTTGCAGCGGATGGAGATCGGCCATGGCAGACAGTCTGTGGGAAGTTCCAGAGGATGCTCCAGCCATCAGTACAATCCGTTTGTAATCCTTGCGGATGCCCATGCCACGGAATCCATGGGAGAATGCTACGGCGCTTCTTTCGTATACAGCGGTAATTTCAGTGCGGAAGCGGAAAAAGATCAGTTCGGTCAGACGCGTTTTGTGATGGGGCTTTCGGAGGAACAATTTTCCTATCCTTTAAGCAAAGGGGAGTGCTTTTATGCACCGGAGGTAATCCTTTCCTATTCCGGAGAAGGGTTAAATACACTTTCGGATCACTTCCATCAGTGTGTCAAAAAGCATATCTGCCGGGGAAGATATCGGGATCAGATCAGGCCCGTACTGGTAAACAGCTGGGAAGCATGTTACTTTGACTTTGACGGGGATGCCATTGTGGAGCTGGCGGAGCAGGCTGCGGAGTTGGGCGTGGAGATGGTGGTGTTGGACGACGGTTGGTTTGGGCACAGGGAAGACGACAATTCATCTCTGGGAGACTGGGAGGTAAATGAGCGGAAACTGGGCTGCACCCTGGCTCAATTATCTCAAAGAATCCAGGAAAAAGGAGTTCGGTTCGGACTCTGGATTGAGCCGGAAATGGTTTCCGAGGACAGTGATTTGTACCGTAACCATCCGGAGTGGGCCATTGCCATACCGGGCAAAAAGCCTGTGAGAGCACGCAACCAGTTGGTTTTGGATTTTGCCAACCCCATAGTGGTGCAATATATTTACGAAAAGATTAGCGCCGTATTAAAACAGGCCCGTATCGATTATATTAAATGGGATATGAATCGCAGCCTTTCCGATATTTATTCGGGAAACACAAAGGAACAGGGCAAGGTCCTTTACGACTATATGCTTGGTGTATACTCCCTGCTGGAACGGCTGACAACGGAATTTCCGGATATTTTATGGGAGGGCTGTTCCGGCGGCGGCGGACGGTTTGATATGGGAATGTTATACTATACCCCCCAAATCTGGTGCAGCGACAATACGGATGCCATTGACCGTGTCTACATTCAGTATGGTACGTCTTTCGGCTACCCGCTGACAGCTATGGGTTCTCATGTTTCCGCTGTGCCAAACCATCAGACTGGAAGGGTGACGGATCTGGGAACCAGGGGTGTCGCCGCCATGACGGGAGCCTTCGGCTATGAGCTTGATCTGAGGAAATTGACAGATGTGGAAAAAAATCAGGTTCGGGAACAGGTGGCAAGGTATAAACAGGTAGCTCCGCTTTTGTATGACGGGCGATATTATAGATTGAGCAATCCTTTCCAGGAAGAATTCGGCGCGTGGATTGTGGTGGACAGAGAGAAAAAAACGGCGCTGCTCAGTGTGGTTTTGCTGGAGCGCCATGGGAATATGCCGGTGATTTATGTGAAGCTTCAGGGGCTTTCTTCTGACGCTAAATACAGGGAACAGGATACGGGAAGGGTGTTTTCCGGCGCGGCGCTGATGGCGTACGGAATGCCGATTACCTTAAAATACGGCGAATATCAGTCCTGCCAGATTTTGTTGGAGAAGATAGAATCGAACTGATGGCATGCAAACAGGAAGAATGTTAGGTCGGACAGAAAGGTATGGTTATGAAAAAATTTGATGTGATTGCACTGGGAGAATTATTGATTGATATGACGGATAACGGAAGCTCATCCCAGGGAAACACCCTGTTTGAGGCAAATCCGGGCGGCGCTCCCTGCAATGTACTTGCCATGCTTACAAAGCTGCGTCATTCCACAGGCTTTATCGGAAAAGTGGGAGATGACCTGTTTGGCAGGAAATTACGGGAGGTTTTGAGGGAGCTTGGCATAGATACTTCCAATTTGTGCATGGACCCGGAATGCAGAACCACGCTTGCTTTTGTGGAAACCAAAGCCGACGGGGACAGGGATTTTTCCTTTTACAGAAACCCGGGTGCGGATATGCAGCTGAAAAAATCCGAGATTCAGGAGGAAATGCTTGCCCAGGCTGAAATTTTTCACTTTGGCACCCTGTCCATGACCCATGAAGGCGTGCGGGAAGCCACCCGATATGCGGCGGCGTATGCGAAAGCGCAGGGAGCGTTGATTTCTTTTGACCCCAACATCAGGGAGCCCTTGTGGGATTCCATGGACACGGCCAGAGAACAGGTGGAATACGGGATGGGTATATGTGATATTTTGAAGATATCCGACAATGAAATCGCTTGGTTTACCGGGGAGACAGATTATGACAGGGCCGTGGCAAAAATCAGGGAAAAATATCCTGTTTCCCTCATACTGCTGTCCATGGGAAAATCGGGAAGCCGGGCCTACTATAAGGATATTTGTGTAGATAAATCGGCATTTGTGCAAAACGGTACCATAGAAACCACCGGCGCCGGGGACACCTTTATGGGCTGTATGCTTCATGGAGTGTTGGAGAAAGGACTTGAGAATCTAAATCAGGAAGACTTGGAGGAAATGTTGGAATTTGCCAATGCGGCAGCCTCTATTATCACCACCAGGAAAGGCGCCTTGCGGGTCATGCCGGGGGAGGCGGAGATTCGAAGGTTTATAAGCGATTTTCAGTCACAAGCCGGAGCTGACATAAAAACAGAGGACAATTTATATTAATAGGATGAGGATCACAGGAAGGAGAAAGCCGGAAGTGATCAAAAGATTAGAAAGAGGTCACAATAAAATCCGAAAAGGATTTGGGAAGCGGATATAGGAAAGCGAAACTGGAAGGCGGTTGAAAACGATGAGCAGGGAAATGGAAAGTTTTATCCGAAGGCTGGAGAAGCATCATGACGAGCTGCGCTGGCTTTACATGGAATTGTATGACAATGGTTCCATGTTTGCGGAATTATGTGATCGTATGGGAAGCTTCTGCCTGGAGAGGAATGAAGAATTGAAAAAGCGGGATGCTGTCAGAGAGGCAGATCCCAACTGGTACAAACAGAACGATGTGCTGGGGATGATGTTTTATATTGACAATTTTGCCGGCAATATGAAGGGTGTGGCGGACAGACTGGAATACTTGGAGAAGTGTAATGTGAATTACATTCACCTGATGCCCTTTTTGGACACGGTGGAAGGGCGCTCCGACGGCGGGTATGCGGTGGCGGATTTCAGAAAGGTACAGGATAAGCTTGGTTCCATGGAGGATCTGGAGAACCTGACAAAGGCCTGTCATGAGAAGAAGATCAATGTCTGTATGGATTTTGTCATGAATCATACTTCCGATGCCCATGAATGGGCAAGAAAGGCCAGGGAGGGGAATGGAGAGTATATGAGCCGGTATTTTTTCTTTGATAATCCGGATATCCCATCCCAGTATGAGAGGACGGTTCCTCAGGTTTTCCCCACAACGGCCCCGGGGAATTTCACTTGGCTCCCGGATGCGGGACATTATGTGATGACCACCTTTTATCCGTATCAATGGGATTTGAATTACAGGAATCCCAGGGTGTTTAACGAAATGATGTATAACTTTCTGTACCTGGCCAACAGGGGAATTGATATTTTTCGCATTGACGCGGTGCCATATATATGGAAGGAACTGAATACGTCTTGTCGAAATCTTCCCCGGGTACATACCATAGTGCGCATGATGCGCATGATAGGGGAAGTGGTCTGCCCTTCCGTACTTCTGTTGGGCGAGGTGGTCATGGAGCCTGAAAAGGTGGTTCCTTATTTTGGGACGGTAGAAAAACCAGAATGCCATATGCTCTATAATGTTACCACAATGGCAACCACATGGCATACGGTAGCCACCAGAGACGTCAGACTGCTGAGGGAACAGCTTAACGCCGTGAATGGGCTTCCCAAGGAGTATGTGTTCTTAAACTATCTCCGCTGCCATGATGATATCGGCTGGGGGCTGGATTACGGCAGTCTGCTGAGAGAAGGAATTGAGGAACGCTCCCATAAACAATATCTGAATGATTATTTCCAAGGGTATGCCGGCGACAGTAATAGCAGAGGAGAGCTGTATAATGCGGATCCCGTTACGGGAGACGCCAGATTCTGTGGAACCACCGCCTCCATGTGCGGTATCGAGAAGGCAGGTTTTGAGCAGGACAAGGAGGCAATGGAAAAGGCGATTGACCTGGATATAATGCTGCACGCCTATATGTTCATGCAGTCTGGAATTCCCGTGCTCTACGGCGGAGATGAAATCGGTCAGGTGAACGATTACACTTACAAGGAAGACCCGCTGAAGGCAAAGGATTCCAGATATCTTCACCGGGGGGCAATGAACTGGGAGCTGGTGAAAAACATTGAGCGCCATGGGACAGCGGAAGGAGAGATTTTTCATCGGCTTGCGGAATTAGAGCGGATTCGCAAAAGGGAGAAGGTATTCGCATCAGATGCCCAAACTTGTACTGTTGAAACCTACGATCGTTCCGTGCTGGGTATCTGCAGGGAAATGGAAGGCGAGAAGCTGATCGGACTGTTTAATTTCAGCGAATCGGAGAGCACGGCATGGATCAATACAACGGATGGAGAGTATGTGGATCTGTGTTCCGGAAGAAAGATATGGCCTGCGGAGGTACACTTGTCAGGATATGGTTTTTGTTATCTGAAAAAGACTTTTTTATAGAGCGGGATACAGGGGAAGTTGCCATCATTTGACTTCTCCTGTTTTTTATGCGAGTCCATGAGCTGAAAGCAGGAAAACGAGAGAGCCGATCTGAGAACGTGTGCCTTGCTGCGGGGTATTTCATTTTGAAAGGGATAATACTTTATATAATAAGATTTAATAAATATTAATTATTCCTTTCGTGATGAAAGGGAAAATATATGTTATAGTGGATGAGAGTCAAACAGCTCCGGCCGAGAGATAAATTTGCACTTGGGATGCCAGGATGTCTGATTTGCAGTTTACACTGATTAGGAAAAAGCGGAGCAGGCCGCTGGCATAAGAGGCCTAAGGCGTATTATGGATGAGGATATATGGACAGAGATAAAATTAATGAAATGGCCAGAATACAGCAAGGGCTGGAGGAATTTTTGGATCGGGAAATGAAGGCTTCCGGGGAGCCTGGGGAAGCGCAATCTCAAGACGGCGCCGAACCGTCTGTGGCCCCGGATCCCCAGACGGAACTTACGGTTTCCGGAGGTAAGGATATGAAAAAAACTAAGAAAAAAGGATCGGCTTTTCGAAAATTATTGATTGCGGTACTGCTCATTGTGGCATTGCTTGGCGGCTGCCTGTACGGTGCGGTGGGTGTGGTGTACGGTAAGATGAATTATAAAGAGATTTCTTCTGTGACAGAATTGCCAATGAAACAGGATGGTGTGGTGAATATTCTGTTGATTGGAAATGATTCCAGGGAAAATGGGGATGACGGGCGTTCAGATGCCATGATTCTGCTGTCTGTCAGCAGTAAAACCAAAACAATCTATATGACTTCCTTGTTGCGGGATATGTATGTGGACATCCCCGGGCATGAGGGCAACCGATTGAACGCCGCTTATTCCTATGGCGGAGCGGAGCTTTTGATGGAAACGGTGGAAGAAAATTTTGATATTTCCGTCAATCGGTATGTGCTGGTGAATTTTGAGGCGTTTGCCAATCTGGTGGATGCAGTGGGGGGCATAGAGCTGGAACTGACAGAGGAGGAAATTGAATATGTCAATGGTTATCTGGTGGAATATAATATGCTGACCGGCAGACCTCAGGGGACGGATAATATGGATACTTCCTTAAGCGGATTGGTGCATTTAAACGGTCCGCAGGCCCTTGCTTACAGCAGAAACCGTTACCTGGGGACGGATTTTGGCCGGACGGAGCGTCAGCGCAAGGTGCTGACGGCTGTGATCAAGAAGCTGCCCGGCACTTTACTCACCAATACAGGAGATTTATTGGACGGTTTATTGCCGAACCTGACCACCAATCTGACCAGGAACGAATGCTTTCAATTAAGCTTGATGGCTGGTAAACTGCTTACTTATGAGATTGTCTCCGACAATATTCCCCGTCCAGGCACCTATAAAGATGTGGTGATTCGGAAAATGCAGGTGCTGGAGGTGGACTTTGAAGCCAACAGGAAATACTTGAAAGAAAAAATATATGGTGAAAAAGATAGCCGCCGTTGAAGCAGTGCCGTGTGTCCGGAGGCAGGTCCCTAAAAATGGAAGTCGGGTTAGAGTAAAAATGCTCCTCATTTGAGCTTGATTTTCTCATAGGTATCATTTATAATAAATTTTATGGGTCGAGAAGGGCCCGATCATGAAGCAGGGAGGCGTTACACATGCAGAAACGCATTTTAGTGGTCGATGACGACGATATGAATCTGATGAGGACGAAACGGATTCTGGGAATGGAGTATGATGTATTGTTAGCCAATTCAGGATCCGAGGCGTTGGATACGCTGAAGAAAGAAAAGATAGATCTGGTTTTGCTGGATATTGAGATGCCAAAGATGAACGGATTTGAAACCTTTGAACGCATGAAAGAGTTTACGGCCTGGACGCCTGTGATCTTTTTGACGGCGTCGGGACAGGAAGACGATGTGCTCAATGCGATTCGGCTGGGCGCTGTGAATTATCTGAAAAAGCCATACCCGCCTCATGAGCTGCTGAATCGGGTTGCGCTAGAGCTTGACAAATGATGAGGGCGGAGGAGCGGATAAGCAGGCATCTGCTGTTGGCTGTCATCACGACAGTGTTCAGCGTGATGCTGGGTATAGGGACAGTCATTATGGCGTGGGAATTGTGGATGATTCCGCTGATGATGGCCGGCTGTATTAGTGTATGGCTTCTGCACATTGCCAAAAGCGGCTCGGACACATTTTATGAATACCTCTGTGCCGGATTGATTCTGCTGGAATCCTTTTACTTTGGCGTACACAGGTTCAGTCTTTATAACATTCCTTCCATGGTTTGTATTGTAATTCTTTCGCTGTTCATGCTGAATAAAAAGTGGATTTTTTATGTACTGGGGATACTGTATGTATTGGAATTGCTGTATCATATTTTGATCCTTCATACCATTTCTTTCAATATGGAGGTTTGGGATATTTTCCGCTTGGTAATGGGCGCTGTTATAGTGATCGGAGGAGAGGCGCTGGCAATATACTGGATCAATCAGCGCAGTATACAGCGGAAGTGGTATGATCATGTATTCTCTGAGCTTGAAGTGGTGGGGAAACAAAACGCGGTCTTTTTATCCAATGTGTCTCATGAACTCCGTACCCCCATTAATATGGTGATTGGAATCAGCGAGGTGGCGCTTGGGAAAGACATTTCCCCGGACATCCGGGCGGATATGAACTCCATAAAGCTGGCGGGAAAGCGTCTGTCAAATCAGATCGATAATATGCTGGACTATACGGAGATCGTGGAGGGCACGCTGACCCCCGCTAAGGAAGAATATACGATTACTTCAGTACTGAATGATGTGATTACCATGACTGCGCTGCAGAGTAACCCACAGCATTTGGAGATTGTGTTTGATATTGACCCAAAGGTGCCGGCGGTTCTTGTCGGGGATGCGGAAAAAATTTCCCATGTGCTCAAGATTCTGCTGGAGAACTCCATCAAATTTACGGAAGAAGGCGGCGTTAACGTCCGAATAGGACACCGGTGGGAGAGCTACGGTCTCAATTTGACCATAGATATTCGGGATACGGGTATCGGGATGACAGGTTCACAAATGCTTCAGATGTACGACGACTTTTATCAGGCGGATTCCGGAAGCAATCGTTTTGTGGGCGGTCTTGGTCTTGGACTTCCCATTGCCCGGGGGCTTTTGAATGCCATGGGCGGCTTCATTCACTTTGAAAGCAAGCGCCAGCAAGGTCTGCATGCCCATATTGTGCTCCCTCAGGGTGTGGTGGATTCACAGCCGTGCATTATGCTCAACCACCCGGAGGAACTGTGCATCGTGTGTTATTTCAGACCGGAGCGATACAGCTGTGACGAGGTTAGGGAGTATTACGACGGTCTGATTCTGAATTTGGTGCAAGGACTTGGCATCAAGGGGTATCAAGCTCACAATTTCGATGGATTGCTCAAGCTGCAGCACAGCCATCGGGTTACCCATATTTTTATTGCTCAGTCGGAATATATGGAGAACCCGGCATATTATGAAGAGCAGGCGGACACTCTTCAGGTCGTTGTGATTGCGGAAAAGGAATTTAATTTGGACAGCCAGAGCAAACTGTCTATGATACATAAGCCTTTTTCCGCCCTCTCCGTTGCGAACCTGCTGAACGGAGAGCTGGGGGCGCGGGGCTTTGCGGAGGCCCAGGCCGCAGGTCGGAAACCGTTTACCTGCCCGGGTGTGCGTGCGCTGACGGTGGACGATGAGGAGATGAATCTTGTGGTGGCCAAGGGTGTTCTGGGAAGCTATGGGATTGAAGTGGACACCTGCCTGAGCGGCAGGGAGGCAGTGGCTTTGTGCGAAAGAGCATCCTACGATATCATCTTCCTGGATCATATGATGCCGGGATTTGACGGGGTACAGACCCTGAAAAAAATTCGTGAGCTGCAGAATGGCCTTTATAAGGATCTGCCGGTGATTGCGCTGACCGCGAATACTGTCAGCGGCGCACGGGAAATGTTCCGCAGCGAGGGCTTTACCGAATTTGTCCCCAAGCCCATTGAGCGTACGGTTTTGGAACGGGTGCTGCGAAGGGTGCTGCCCAAGCGTTTTATCCAGTATAGTGAAGGCATAACGAATGAAGATATATCCATGGAAGCTGCAGGGGCAGTTCCTGTGGACAATAG
This sequence comes from uncultured Acetatifactor sp., assembly GCA_910578185.1. Lineage (GTDB taxonomy): Bacteria > Bacillota > Clostridia > Lachnospirales > Lachnospiraceae > Acetatifactor. The sequence continues at coordinate 34,942 of CAJTPN010000017.1, read as the reverse complement.
GGCGGAGGTGCCTGACGGACAGAGCGGGTCGGCGGAACATATAGAGAGCCCGGAGACGACTGGCTTGACGCAGACCTCAGAGAACAGTCAGGCAATCCCCTATGATCTGCTGGTTCGGGCCGGTGTCAATGTGGAGCTGGGGTTGGATTACTGCGGCGGGGATGAAGACTTTTTCCGGGAGATGCTGCAGATGTTTCGGGATCAAAACGGGACAAAGAAAGCGGAAATCGTATCTCTATATGAAGGGGCTGATTGGGAGGATTATGCAGTGAAGGTCCATGCATTGAAGAGCACAGCGCTGACCATTGGCGCGGAAGCCCTTTCCGCCCAGGCGAAGGAACTGGAGCTTGCTGGTAAAAGAGGCGACATAGATTTTATCCGGGAGCATCACTCCGCGCTGATATGTGCGTATGATGAGCTCTGCGGAAAGCTCGCCGGGATATAAGCTGTCCCGGCGAGCTTTTGAAATGCCATATTGAAAGGAGTGAAGAGTCGCGTGATCAAAAAATGGTTTGAGATCCTTTTCGATCACAGAATCAGTCTGCATGAGCGTATGTTCCGCATGGTGACCGCAATCTGTATGATTGCGATTGTATTTACTCTGCCTATGGGGAGAAGCGTTTTAAATATTGTGATACTTGTAGTAAGTCTGGCAGCCATAGCTATGATTGTGAAGAATAGCATCCGGAAGAAACGCGTTCAAGCGGGGGCTACGGCTATCTTAGTCCTGCTGCTTTTGCTTTTTCCCTTTACATTTTTCAGCGCGGGCGGTTTCTACAGCGGGGTGCCGGAGTGGTTTGTATTATGCTTTATCTTTGTCTGCATCACTCTGCGCGGGAAACGAAGGGTGGCGTTTTTCGGACTGTGTACGTTGGAAACGATGCTTTGTTATGGCATCGCCTTTTATTTCCCGGAGTTGAGTCTCCAAAACAGCCAGCAGAATTATTTTATTGACTCCGCGTTTTCCATGGTGATGGTGGGATTGCTTACCAGCCTGCTGCTCATGTTCCAAAATCGGATGTATGATGAGGAAAATGCCCTGACCCAGCGGCAAAAAAAGGAGATCGAGGAGCTGAACCAGGCGGAAAATAAGTTTTTCTCCAGTATGAGCCATGAGATCCGCACCCCCATCAATACCATCATCGGGCTGAATGAGATCACACTCCGGGGCGATATTCCGGAAGAGGTGGCGGAGAATGCCAGAAATATTCAGGGTGCAAGCAAGCTGCTGTTAACGTTGATTAACGACATTCTGGATATATCCAAGATCAAGTCCGGGAAAATGGAGATCGTAAATGCGTCCTATGAGACGGGAGCGCTGCTTTCCGAGATCGTCAATATGATCTGGGTGAAAGCAAAGGAAAAAGGACTGGAATTCAAGCTCCAGGTGGATCCGTCCATCCCCAGTATGCTGTGCGGAGACGAGGTGCGCATCAAGCAGATACTGATCAACCTGCTGAATAACGCAGTGAAATATACCAAAGAGGGGGCGGTCACGCTGGCCATTCGTTGTGAGCGTCAGGGGATCAACCGTGTGCGGGTATGGTATTCCGTGGAGGATACCGGGCAGGGGGTAAAGAAGGATGATATCCCTTATATTTTCAATGCTTTTCGGCGTGTGGAGGAGGAAAAGAACCGCCATATCGAGGGAACCGGGCTGGGGCTGAGCATTGTTCATCAGCTGGTGGAGATGATGGACGGCGAGATCAGCATAAACAGCGTGTATACCAAGGGCTCAAAATTTGTCGTTAAGTTGGAGCAGGATATTGTGGACGCTAAAGAGTTGGGGACGTTTACTTTGGCTTCCCGGGCAAAGCTTCGCGAGGACGAACCATATCGGCAGAGCTTCGAGGCGCCGGAAGCACATATCCTGGTGGTGGATGACAACGAGATGAACCTGATGGTGGTAACAAAACTGCTTGCGGAGACCAAGATCCAGATTGATACCGCATCCAGCGGGGCAGAATGCCTGAAGCTGACCCAGGACCACCACTATGACTGTATTTTGATGGATCATCTGATGCCCGAGATGGACGGAATAGAGTGCCTCCATGCCCTGCGAGTGCAGCCCACGGGGCTGTGCCAGGATGTGCCTGTGATCGCATTAACTGCCAACGCGGGCAGCGACAACCAGCTTCTGTATCGTAAGGAGGGATTCAGCGGCTATCTGGCCAAACCGGTCAGCGGTGCGCTGCTGGAGGCGGCGGTGTTGAGCATTCTGCCCAAGGAGCTGGTGCTGCTGTACGAAAACACCGTGCAGTCGGAGATAGGAAAGGATGTCCTGATTTTTGAACAGGCAAAAAGACGCACTATCCTGGTCACAACGGATAGTGTGTGCGATCTTCCGGAATCTCTCAGAAAGCAATTTGGCATTTCCATATGTCCCTACTATATTTGTACAGACGAAGGGCGTTTCCTGGATGGTAAGGAGCTGAAATCGGAGGAGCTGTTGGCCCATATTGCCCAGGGGCGGAAAGGATACTCTCAGGCTCCTGCGGTAGAAGATTACGAGCGGTTTTTTGCAAAGAAGCTGACGGAAGCTCAAAATGTGATCCATATTACTATGGCAAAGCATGTCAGCGTGGGATATCAAAACGCTCTTGAGGCGGCTAAGTCCTTTGAAAATATAACCGTAATAAATTCTGGACACCTCTCCAGCAGCATGGGGCTGTCGGTGCTGTGTGCGGCTTATCTTGCGGAGCGTCACGCCGAAAAGGCAGAGATCGTGGCATCGGTGAAACGGATGGAGCGGTTTATCTCCTCCGCTTTTATTATTAATGATACTCATATGATGTGCCGGACCGGGCGAATACCGAAACGAATACAGATACTCTGTGACGCGCTGCTGCTGCATCCGATCCTTGTGCTGAAAAAAAGCAGGATGGTGGTGGGCAGTATGGAAATGGGCGGCTTTACACATGTGGCGAAAAAATATGTCAGGAAGGTGCTTCAGGATACCAGGACCATTGACCGGCGTATTCTGTTTATCACATATTCTGGCTTGGATGAGAAGAAGCTTCAGTACATCCAGGATTTAGTGGGGCAATATTGTCCCTTTGACCGGGTCTATCTGCAAAAGGCATCCTCTGCCATTGTGAGCAACTGCGGTCCGGGCTCGTTTGGGCTGCTGTTTTTGAGAAAAGATGAAGCCTCAAACTCCATTGATCAGATGTTGGAGCAGGGTGGGGGGGTATGAGCGGAACTGGTTTCCTCAAGACCAGCGCATACTTCTTGGGAGCTACCGTTTCAAATCCCCGCAAGGATCGGCGTAACTGCGCCGGTCCTTTTAACATATTTGTAAGCTCAGGTACTGCAGGTGGATTTTGAAGCCAGTAGGAAATATTTGAAAGAAAAGATATATGGTGAATAGACTATTTCTCCCTAATGTGGTAAGCTATAAGAAAGTCGGATTTCTGCGCTGAAGGCTTATCCTTCTAGGTTCTAGGTTTCCATTCAGTTGGCCCCGTCATCATTGTAAGAGTTTGGGCGTTTAGAGGATGGACACAGCCCGCGGCAGTCTTGCAGGACTTGTGATGACTGCGGGGGCACGGTTCAGATCCAGGACTTTCATCCGAAAGGATTGTCTCATGAATAAAAAGAAAAAACTGTTAATATTATTGCTGTCTGCCCAATGTGCTTTCAGCGCCTGCGGGAAAGATGCGAACAAAATTTCTCCCATACAGGAATTGCCCGTCATTTATCTGGAGACGGAACGAAGCGGCGCGGAGCCGCCCAAAGATACCGCAGAAGGAGATTCCTTCCCCAAAGACTCATCGGGTCAGAAAGAAGATGTCGTTCCAGCAGACGGTTCTGCCGCAGAGAATGACGAAAAGGCTGAAATACAAATCACCATTTCCGCGGCAGGGGATGTGACCATGGGGAATTATCTGGGACAGGGCTATGAGAGTTCTTTTCGTTATACATATGCTCAGGGAGTGGGCGACAGTTATTTCTTTGAAAACGTGGCGGAAATCTTTGAAGCGGATGATATGACGCTGGTAAATCTGGAGGGTCCCCTGACGTTATCGGAGGAACCAAAGGAAGGACAGGTATATTGTATTTCCGGAGATCCCGGCTATGTGAATATTCTTGCCGCAGGCAGTGTGGAAGTGGTTGGAATGGGGAATAATCACCGTCTGGACTACCTGGAACAAGGCAGCGCCGATACGGTGGCCGCTTTGGAAGAGGCCGGTATTTTGTACGCTTATGACGACAAATACTGTATGTTTGAAGCCAAAAGCATCCGAATCGGTGTAGTGTCCGTCAACGAGGTATCCCAAGGATATGCGGTGGAACAGTACATTAAAGACGGCATTGCCAGTCTGAGGGAGCAGGGGGCAGATCTGGTACTGGCCAGTTGTCACTGGGGCATCGAGAAGGACTATTATCCGGAAGACTATCAGAGAAGCCTGGGGCAAAAGTGCATTGACTGGGGAGCAGATCTGGTCATTGGGCATCATCCCCATGTACTGCAGGGGGTGGAAGAATATCAGGGCAAATTTATTGTCTATAGTCTGGGAAATTTTTGCTTCGGTGCAAATCGAAATCCTTCAGACAAAGACTGCATGATCTTTCAGCAGACCTTTACCTTTGTGGATGGGGAGAAAAAGGAAGACCAGGATGTGAGGGTAATTCCCTGTCTGGTCAGTTCCGTAGCCGACCGCAACGACTATAAGCCGACTCCGGCAAGGGATGAGGAAGCACAGCGCATATTGGATAAGATCAACGAATACAGTCAGGATTTTCATGTGGAATTTGACAGCCAGGGCCGACTAAAAAAGGGGAATTAATTGGTGCGAAAGCGAATCAACGGACGAATTTAAAGCAGTCCCGAAACGCAAGGAACCGGAGCATGTTCTCGCAAACGAGAACTTTATAAGGGAGGTAAAAGATGGAAACGAGAAAAATGGAGAAGCTTGGGGTTGAGACATCACTTTTGGGATTTGGATGTATGCGTTTCCCTGTGACGGCGGAAGGAAAGATAGATGAGCCGTTGGCGGAGCGGATGATGGATCAGGCCATTGCGGCTGGGGTAAATTATATTGATACCGCATATCCTTATCACAGCCAGGAAAGTGAGCCGTTTGTGGGAAAGGTTATGAGCAAATATGATCGCAGTTCTTTTTACCTTGCCACAAAGCTGCCTTGTTGGAAGGTGGAGACTCTGGAAGATATTGATACGATTTTTCAGGAGCAGTTGAAGCGGCTTAGGACGGATTACATAGACTTCTATCTGGTGCATGCGCTCAGCAAAGACCGGTTTGACAAGATCGTGGCTTTGGGCGGAATCAAGAGGTTGGAGGAGCTGAAAGCGGAAGGCAAGATTAAATATCTGGGCTTTTCCTTCCATGATAAATATGAAGTGTTTGAGGAGATTCTGTGCTATCGTGATTGGGATTTCTGTCAGATACAGTTGAACTATATGGATGTGAACGAGCAGGCAGGCATGAAGGGATATCGTCTCACGGAACAGAGGCAGGTTCCGCTGGTGATCATGGAACCGGTGAAGGGAGGCTCTCTGGCCAGATTTGCGGACGATATTACGGAGAAGTTCCATGCCCTTGACCCGGATGCCTCTGTTGCGTCTTTTGCCCTGCGCTGGGTAGGAACGCTTTCCAATGTGAAGGTTATTCTAAGCGGTATGTCCACAATGGATCAGGTTGAGGATAATCTGAAAACCTTTGGGAATTTCAAACCGCTTTCCGACCAGGAACAAAAGGTGATTGAAGAGATCGTGGCATTGATCAACAGCCGGGTCAAGAGTGGCTGTACGGCCTGCAGGTATTGCATGCCCTGTCCTGCAGGAGTGGATATTCCCGGTAATTTCAAGGTGTGGAATACCTATCATATGTACCAGAAGTACAGCATGGTCAAGAATGCATGGGAGAAAGGACTTGGCGATGCAAAGCAGGCAAAGAACTGTATTAAATGCGGCAAATGTGAAGCTGCATGTCCCCAGAAGCTGAATATCCGGGAAGACTTGCAAAAAGTGCAGGGGGATTTGGACAAACGCGAATTTTGCTTGTAATGAATAGAACCGGAATGAAGGAGCAGTCTGGGCATGAGGCGGCATCGTTGATTGACGACGCATTGCAGAGCAGCGTTATATTCGGCAATTAGGACAGCATTGCGAAAAAATGACAGGAGTTTGGTGGTGTCATGGAGAAGGCGTTTAAGCTGGACTTTGAAAATGATAAGATCGGAAGCTTGTATGTAAACTGCTGCGGCTGTTCCAGAACCGAAAGTCTGCATAGCTTTGGCCCTGCTTCCAAACCTCATTATCTGATCCATTATGTACTGGACGGAAAAGGGGTGTTTCGGTTTCATGACATGGAGTACCGATTGGAAGCAGGGTACGGTTTTCTGATACAGCCAAATGAGCTGGCTTTTTATCAGGCCGATGAAAAGGAACCTTGGAGTTATCTTTGGGTGGGTTTTGGCGGCAGCCGTGCGGGAGAATATCTGAATTCCATGGGGTTGTCCGCCAGACATCCTGTTTTTGCCTGCGACAAGGATCAGGCGCTTTATGCTATCGTAAAGGATATGATGGAGCACAATACCTTTGGCGTTGCCGATGATCTGCGCAGGAACGGGCAGCTTGGGGTATTCTTATCCGTCATAGCCCAAAGTGCCGGTGTGGTGGCCAGGGATGAAGGGGATAAGGGCAATCAGTACGTGAAAAAAGCGGTTTCCTTTATCCAGAGCAATTATTGTAATCCCATTAAAGTGACGGATGTGGCCAATTATGTGTGTATCAACAGGAGTTATCTGTATACATTATTTCAAAATTACCTGGGCATGTCTCCACAACAGTTTCTTACCACTTTCCGCATCACCAAGGCAAGGGAACTTCTGGTTTCCACCTCCTATCCCATAGAGAGCATAGCGCTTTCCTGCGGATACAGCGATGCGTTGGTATTTACCAAAGCTTTTCACGCCGCCAAAGGAATGTCGCCCTCCCAGTACCGTAAGCAGAGCCACAGGGAGAATTCCCGGGAACAGCTCAAAGAGGTGGAGCATCTGATTGCTCAGCTTCTGACCTGAGAATTTTGGCATGATATTGCATTTATAACAAATCAGGAAGCGGCCTAATGCTCCTGCATATCATCTTTTTCTATTAGCTTCTGGGCAATATCCTTTAAGGTCTGCTGAGACAAAAAGGGATAAAAACAGGAAAGCTTATTCGCCATAGCAGGCATTTCCATGTATTGATAAACAAGGGTTTCCAGTGTTTCCTTATCGATGAAAGGTGCAAGTCGGCGCATTAACTGTATATTTTCCAGCGGTATTTTTTCTGTCACCAGTTTTTTCAGCGTGTCTTTTGATAAAAAAGGTGCAAGCATCATCAACTCCGGTGCGCCGGACTCCCAATCTGCACGCCATGCCAGCATCTCCAATGTAGATTTACTCAGAAAAGGAAACAAATTCCTTATTATCTTTAAATTGTTTTTCCATAATTCCTCTTGGCCAAGGATGATTTCCTCCAGGGTACTTTGGCACAGGAACGGTGCAACTGACTCCAAACCAGCCATATCCGAATGCAGGTCCGCCTTCTTTGCCAGGTCGTCCAAAGTCTGCCTGCTAAGGAAGGGGATTAAACATCTTAATTCACAGAGGCTTTTGAATTGGGCCTTATTCACCAGGTCGTCCACATAGGACTTTTCCAAAAAAGGAGCGATTCCGAAAATTGCGGAGAGGTTGATTCCATCCTTTTGAGCACGTATGTTTTCGTCAACCAACTTTTCCATAGCAATGGGCGGAATTAATGGAGCAACCTCATGTATTTCTTCCAGAGTGATCGGCGTCTGTGCATCATTGGAATCCATATGGGATTCTTCGGGTTTTATGATTTTGATCAGTGCTTTTGAAGCGCTTTCTGTCCCTAAGAGATCGTCCATACTGATTTTAAGAATACTGCATAATTGCTCTAACTTGGAAATATCAGGCATGGAATTGCCGCGTTCCCAGTTGGATACGGCCTGATAGCTGACCTCCATGGCGTCTGCGAGATTCATTTGTGTCATATTCTGCGAGATCCTAGCATTTCTGATTTGTTCCGCTACGTGCATTGTGTTAAACATAATGTTTCACTCCTTTTCGATTTTGTATGTTTTGTCGTATTGCAACGATTCTGTATATTGCCTGAATCGTTATCCTGAATTGGCAGCCGGCCTGCTTTGTTACAATGAAAGTATAGACCATTTTATAGAGAAAGAAAATAAAGAGTTGCTTGAGTTTTTCTTTTTTTACGCCTAAAGAGTTGCTTGAGTCGTCGGGGAGTATATGGAACATATATTCAGATGTGTGCCGCCCGACAGGTTTCACTCCATGTCCAGTATCTTGTATACAGCGTGAAAGTGAAAAGAAACAATTTAACATTTTAACAGGTTCAAGAAACAAATAGGTGTAGCGGTTTTCTTTCCATATCAGATATAATAGTAATATGGATGAGTTGTGATTACGGTTGCGCGGCTGATATGACGCCGTGCGGAAACGGAGGATATATGAAGAATGATTTGCTGAAGCATTTTGCGGAAACGTTTGGAGACGGGGAGGACGCAAAAGTTTATTTTGCGCCGGGACGTGTCAATCTGATCGGGGAACATACTGACTATAACGGAGGACATGTATTTCCCTGTGCGCTGACCATTGGTACTTATGGGGTGGCGAGAAAAAGAAAAGATCGTAAGCTTCGATTTTATTCCATGAATTTTGATAAACTTGGAATAACGGAGTCCGAGCTGGGGGATTTGAAGCCTTACAAGGAAGCAGGCTGGACCAATTATCCCAAGGGCGTCATGTGGGCGTTTGAGATGAAGGGGATGCAGATTCCCGCCGGACTTGATCTGCTGCTCTATGGAAACATTCCAAATGGTTCCGGTCTTTCCTCTTCCGCGTCCGTGGAAGTACTCACAGGATACATATTAAAGGACTTCTTTGGATTTGACGTAAGCAATCAAGATTTGGCGCTTATCGGACAATATGCGGAGAACCATTTCAATAAAGTAAACTGCGGAATTATGGACCAGTTTGCCATTGCAATGGGCAGAAAGGATCATGCGATTTTTCTGGATACGGCAGATTTGTCCTACGAGTATGCCCCCATTGTATTGGAGGGCGCCAAGATCGTTATTGCCAGCAGCAATAAAAAGCGCGGCCTTGGTGATTCCAAGTACAACGAACGTCGCAGCGAGTGTGAGACTGCCCTTGCCGAGTTGCAGACAGTTGCAGATATCAGAAGCCTGGGGGATTTGGACGAAGCTGCTTTCGAGAGCTATCAAAATGTCATAAAGGATGATATTCGCAGAAAGCGTGCAAAGCATGCGGTTTATGAAAACAGGCGTACAATCCGGGCGGTGGAAGCGCTGAAAAAAAATGAGCTGGTGCTGTTTGGCGAATTGATGAACGCATCCCATAGATCTCTTAGAGACGATTATGAAGTGACAGGCATTGAATTGGATACTCTGGTGGAAGAGGCCTGGAAGGTGGACGGCGTCATTGGCTCCAGAATGACAGGGGCCGGTTTTGGAGGCTGTACCGTGAGCATCGTTAAAGAGGAAGCGATCAACAACTTTATTGAAAAAGTGGGCGAGGCTTACAGGGAAAAAATCGGTTACTGCGCGGATTTTTATGTGGTTGAGATTGGAGACGGGCCGCAGGTTCTGTGAAAAGGATTCTGTGGGATGACCCATTCTATTGACATGGGACTTAAGAGAGTCTCATCATTGGGATAATCTGTCAAGGCGTAAGGGCCACATCGTCGAAAGAGAGGAAGAAAAAATGATTCAAAGCGACATCACAAAATTGATTTCCTATGGAGTGCGGACAGGGCTTGTACCGAAGGAGGATGTGATATTTACCACAAACAGTCTCTTGGAACTTTTTGGACTGGAAGAACTGGAGGAGGAAGAGATACAGAGAGTACAGGTCTGGGCGGAAAACAGGGCATGTCAAGACATGTCCGAGGACGCCAGGAATACTGTCAATGCCGGGAAGCAGCTATATGCCGGGAACACCGTAAATTCCGGGAAAGAATCGGAGGAACTGGAGGCTATACTTGGACGAATGTGCGACTATGCCTGCGAAAGAGGGTTGATTCCCCAGGACAGTATTGTCTATCGGGATCTCTTTGACACAAAGGTCATGGGACTGCTGATGCCCAGACCAAGTGAGGTGATAGGGAAATTTTATAAATTATATCATAAGGAATCACCGGAGGCAGCGACCAAGTATTATTATAAATTAAGCAAAGACTCCGATTATATCAGAAGGTACCGTATTTGTAAGGATGTGAAATGGGTTGCGCCTACCCGGTACGGCGATCTGGATATTACAATCAATCTGTCAAAGCCGGAAAAGGACCCCAAGGCCATTGCCGCCGCCAAAGCCGCGAGGCAGTCAGGGTATCCAAAGTGTCTCCTGTGCAGGGAAAACGAGGGATATGCAGGCCGCGTAAACCATCCTGCCAGGCAGAATCACCGCATTATTCCCGTGACAATTAACGGCAGCCAATGGGGCTTTCAGTATTCTCCCTATGTGTACTACAACGAGCACTGTATTATTTTTAATTTTCAACATATTCCCATGAAGATCGAACATGATACTTTCTGCAAATTGTTTGATTTTGTAAAGCAGTTTCCTCATTATTTTGTGGGGTCTAACGCCGATCTGCCGATTGTGGGAGGCTCTATTCTGAGCCATGATCACTTCCAGGGTGGTCACTATGAATTTGCTATGGCAAAGGCACCGGTGGAGAGAAGCTTTACGGTGCACGGATTTGAAGATGTGACGGCAGGTGTGGTTGAGTGGCCCATGTCCGTGATTCGTCTAAGCGGCAGGGATACGGACCGCATCATTGCGCTTGCAGATTTAATTCTGGGAGCTTGGCGTGATTATACGGATGAAGCGGCATTTATATACGCCTACACGGATGGCGAACCACATAATACTATTACCCCCATTGCAAGAAAGCGTGGAGAAAATTACGAACTGGATCTGGTGCTGCGCAATAACATCACCACGGAGGAACATCCCCTGGGTGTGTATCATCCCCATGCAAAGCTGCATCATATCAAGAAGGAAAATATCGGACTGATAGAAGTTATGGGACTGGCCGTGCTGCCTGCCCGTTTAAAGGAAGAACTGGCGGGGCTGAAAGAGGCAATATTGTCAGGCGCCGATTTGCGCCAGAATCAGATGCTTTCGAAGCACGCGGATTGGGTGGATGAATTTACAGCTAAGTATCAGCGGATAGACGCGTCAAATATTGATGAAGTGATAGAAAGAGAAATCGGCTTAGTGTTTATGGAGGTGTTGGAAGACGCAGGCGTGTATAAGCGCACGCCGGAGGGGCAGGATGCCTTTGACAGGTTTATCAAGAGGTGTAATTTATGACAAAGTTGGCGCTGCTCAGCGACATCCATGGAAATTATATGGCGATGCAGGCGTTTCTTGCATATTTGAGTGATCATCCCGTAGACGGGGTGATCTGCCTTGGGGATTATGTGACAGACGGACCTTATCCGGAACGTGTCATGGAACTTCTTTACAATATGCGAGACAAGTATCACTGTCATATGATCAGGGGAAACCGGGAGGAATATCTGCTGGACAATATAGGAAATCCAAAGGGCTGGAAACCGTCTTCTGCCAACGGGGCGTTGCATTATACTCTGCAGCGGATGACAGATGGAGATATGGCGTTTTTTGCTTCGCTTCCCTCGGAGAGGGAGGTGAAGATAGAAGGCTGTCCAACGCTGTATATCTGTCACGGGATCCCGGGCAGAATTCGGGGAAACGTGAAGGAGGAGGCCGGTCTGCGGAAACAAGTTATGCAAGAGCTGCAAAATGATTATCTGCTTGGGGGTCACAGTCATCATCAGGAAATTTACAGGCAGCAGGGCAAGACCTATATCAATCCGGGGGCATTGGGCTTGGCGATTGACGGAGTGGGAGGACAAGTGCCGTTTGCCGTGCTGACAGGAACCCATGAGAAATGGGAGGCTGAATTAGTGTCAATTCCCTATGATGTAGAGACATACTTAAAGGCTTTTACGGAAAGCGGTCTGGATGAACTGGGTATGACATTAAATAAGGCGCTGAAGAAGACTCTTGTTACAGGAATTAACTACTTTTACAAGTGTATTGTAGCAATGGAACAGGAAGCCGCAGAGACAGGAATCGGTTCCATTGCCCGGATGCCGGAGGAAGCATGGAGAAGACTGGAGGAACGATTTGGCCTTTAATTTTTTGCTGGCGGCGATAAACGCTAAGTACATACATTCCAATTTGGCCATTTACAGCCTGCGTGCCCATGTGGGAGAAGGGCTGCGGCAATCCGTTGAGCTGGCGGAATACACTGTTAATCAGCCAATTCAGGAAATTTTGGCGGATATTTACAGGAGAAAACCGGATGCAGTGGGATTTTCCTGCTATATCTGGAATTGGCGGACGGTTCAGGAGCTTTTGGCGGAACTTCCCAAGCTGCTGCCGGATACGGTACTTTGGCTGGGAGGACCAGAAGTGTCATATGACGCAAATGTCATATTAAAAAAATATCCTCAGCTTACGGGAATCATGACAGGGGAAGGAGAAGAAACTTTTCGGGAACTGCTGCAATATTATGTATCTTTCGGCACCGGACATAAGGTTCCGCTGCCGAAAGATATCAGGGGGCTTTACCTGCCAGAGGGGTGTACGCCTTCCCGGCCTTTGGCAGATCCGGATTCACTTCCCTTTCCTTACGGCGATTTGGCGCCCTTTGAGAATAAGATTATCTATTATGAGAGCAGCCGAGGCTGCCCCTTTCGCTGCAGCTATTGTCTTTCCTCCATAGATAAGACGGTGCGTCTGAGAAATATAGAGACGGTGCGGAAGGAACTTCAGTTTTTTTTGGATCATCATGTGAAACAGGTTAAATTTGTGGACAGGACTTTTAACTGCGATCATGATCATGCTATGGCCATTTGGCAATACATAAGCAAACATGACAATGGCGTCACAAACTTTCACTTTGAGATTTCCGCCGACCTTTTAAGGGCGGATGAAATTGAATTGTTAAAAAGCTTTCGCCCTGGTCTGGCACAGCTGGAAATCGGAGTGCAATCGGTGAATAAAGAGACCCTGCATGCCGTCAGACGAATGACCAATCTGGAACAGCTGGAAAAAAACGTAGGGGCCATTCGCAGCGTTAGAAATATTCACCAGCACCTTGATCTGATCGCCGGACTGCCCTATGAGAATTATGACAGCTTTGTGGAATCCTTTAATCGGGTTTATGCCATGGACCCTGATCAGCTGCAGCTGGGATTTCTGAAAGTGTTGAAGGGCTCCGAAATGTGGGAAAGAGCGGAGGAATATGGGATTCGCTACTTGGATGGACCACCCTACGAAGTGTTGGCGACCAAGTGGCTTTCCTATGAAGAGGTTCTGCGGCTGAAAAATGTCGAAGAAATGGTTGAGCTGTATTATAACAGTGCCCAATTTACCCACACACTGCCTTTCCTGGAGAAGGCATTTTCCAGTCCCTTTGCCATGTATGAGGCTTTGGCGGACTATTATCGGCAAAATAGCTGTCTGACAGTGACTTCTTCCAGAATTTACCGCTATCAGGTTTTGCTTGCCTTTGCGGCCTGGCAGGACGGCAAACGGCTGGAAGCCTATCGTGAGCTTCTGACCTTTGACATGTACCTGCGCGAGAAACCTAAGACCAGGCCGGATTTTGCAGCGGAATTGTCGAACCATAAAGATACCGTTCGCGCCTTCTATCAGGCAGAAGCGCAAAACCGTCGTTTTCTGTCGGACTATGCCGGATATGATTGGAAGCAGCTCAGTAAAATGACACATCTGGAACCTTTTTCATATCCTGTGTGGGATGAGAGGCAGATGGCAGAGTGTTATGACAAGTGGGGAGCGGTTGCGAGTAGGCATAAGGAACCCATAGCGCGTGGGCTTGCGTTTGTACTGTTTGACTATAAAAAGCGCAATCCTTTGAATCGTGAGGCGGCAGTGACGAAAATAGATTTAGAATAAATATCACCTTCTAAGAAAACGCCAGAAAAAGCTATCCCCATTTCCCTGTATATTCCTAAATGCAGTTGAAAGACGAGTACAAGAGGTGGGAAATGGATGAATGGTTAGGGATAGAAAGGACAAGGGCCAGATAAAAGTGCCGAACAAATGCAAAAAATAAGATGGGAAGGGAAGCGGCGAAATGGAAAACGAAAAAGTATATGGGATGTACTTTTCAAAAATATATCCGTTGCTGGTTAATAAAGCAGTTAAGAAAAATCGACGAAAAGAAGAGGTGGATCAGGTGATTCGGTGGCTTACCGGATATTCTCAGGAGGATCTGGATCAACTGGCCGGATCATCGGTTACCTACGGGGAGTTTTTTCAAAACGCACCTTGCCTGAATGAAAACAGAAAATTGATTAAAGGTGTGGTATGTGGTGTTAGAGTAGAGTCCATTCAGGAACCGCTGATGCGTGATATTAGATGCCTGGATAAAATGGTGGATGATTTGGCAAAGGGTAAGGCCTTGGAGAAGATACTGGTTTGATGAAGTGTCATAAGGAGATGGAATTGCGGTTGGATATGCCAAGAATTGTGCTATAAATGGGGATGTGGGAAGAGTCTTAAGAATTATAAATATGCATTTTTCTAATAATGGATTTTCTGTTGAGAATTGGTTTAAACTATAGTAAAATTACCATAGAGACAATGATTATAAAGAACGATTGGCCGGGGTATTTTGATATGGAAAGGGGGAACATCAGGTGACACAGGAACAGTTGATGTCCATTCTGGAATTAGGAGAAAATACGGCGGTTGAGTTTAAGCGTTGTGGAAATGGAATAGGCGCAGATACCTATGAGACGGTATGCTCGTTTTTAAACCGTTTTGGAGGGGATATTTTTCTGGGAGTGTTAGATAATGGAATGGTATCCGGACTTCCAGAGTCAGCTGTTCCGGATATGATGAAAAATTTCATTAAAATGGTCAGTAACGCTGATGTAATCACTCCGACTATCTACCTTGCTCCGGAAAAGGTTATACTTGAGGGCAAATGTATTATTCATATTCATGTACCGCCAAGTTCTGAAGTGCATTGTTATAAGAAGGTAATATATGACAGGGTAGGGGATTCGGATGTGAAGGTGACTGCAACAGGACAGATTGCGGCAATGTATATTCGAAAACAGAATGTTTTTACGGAGAAAAAAATCTATCCATATGTGAAAAAGGAGCATTTACGGTTGGATTTGCTGTCCGTATGCCGGAAGCGGGCGCTGAATAAACGTCAGGAACATCCTTGGAAGGACATGGATGATGATGAGCTATTGAAAAGTGCCGGACTCTGTGGTGAAGATTTTTCTACCGGTGAGAAGGGGTTTAATTTGGCCGCAATTATGCTTCTGGGAAGGGATGAGGTGATACAATCCATTTGCCCTGCATATAAAACAGACGCAATATTGCGGAAGGTTAATAAGGACCGTTATGATGACCGGGAGATTATCAAATCCAATCTGGTGGAAAGCTTTGATGCGCTTATGGCATTTGCCAGAAAACATTTATGGGATAAATTTTATTTGGAGGATAATCGAAATATTAGCCTGAGAGATAAGATTACCCGTGAAATGCTTGCAAATACACTTATACATCGGGAATATTCCAGCCCGTTTATAGCAAAGTTTATAATAGAAGAAAACCAAATGTATGTTGAAAATGCTTGTCGGGCGGCAAAAGAAGGGGAAATAACTCCTGAAAATCTGATGCCTGCACCAAAAAATCCGCTAATTGCATCTTTCTTTAATCAAATTGGGAATGCTGATGAGTTAGGGTCAGGTACAAGAAACCTTTTTAAATACAGCAAGAGGTATTCTGGTAAGAACCCCAGACTTTTGGAGAGCGATATCTTTAAAATTATTGTTCCTTTAAATAACGATTATTCATATGATGCGGAGCTTTTCAGCGAAAATTTCATGCGGGTCGGAGAAAGGGGCGGAGAAAGGGTCGGAGAAAGGGTCGGAGAAAGAGCGGGTGCATGGATAGAAGAAGATAAAACAAACGAATTGACAAAGAACCAAAGACTAATCATGTTATATCTGCAACAGGAACCTGCGCTTTCCGCCGCCATGCTCTCGGAAAGGGTTGGTATTTCAGCAAGAAAAGTGGAAAGCAATATCAGGAAGTTAAAGGAGAAAGGATTGCTTTATCGAATTGGATCACCAAAAAAGGGATATTGGGTTGTAAAATTTAAATAATAAGCGTAGAGGATTCAAATTGATTGTAAAAGGGAGCCGGAAACCAAATGCATTTTGGTTTCCGGTTTTTGGCGTTAACATACCGAGAATAATCTTTATTAAGATAACATTTGATCTGTTTTACATTTTAATTATCTTGACAGGTATTGCCAGAAAACGCTTTCCGGATTGCCTCGCACATTTGGTCCCTGAAAAAGTTCTTCCTCGGAAACAGAGTAGGGTTCATAGTAATGAAATGTATTCACATAAGTTCTTTTCCATTCGTGTAAAGGTGTTATGCTGCCGACTAACAACAGAATTGCCAGCAGTGCGATGGCTCTGCGCTTTGCCATAGGAGGCTGGACGGAAACGTTTTTTTCCAGGTAAAGCTTGTCAGGACAAAGGAAAGCCTTTCCCTGAGATAAGGCCTCAATACACCACAAGAGAACCAGGAATAGTCCGGGGATGGAGGCGCGCATACAGAAATCACAAGAATAACCTATACGAATCAACGGAATCAGATACAGACACAGGGCGTTTAAACGCAGCAGCGGCCTGTCCGATACCATTGGTGAGAGAATCAATAGGAATATTCCTGCCTCCAGGAAATAAAAGAGCGTCAGATTCACCCATATAAAAGGAAGCGCCCACCATTCTGGATAATCAAAGGTGCAAAGCCTGGAGAAGAGAAAGAGTGCTGCAGCCGATAGTCCCATTGCTTTCAGGTATTTTCCGAAACCATGCAGTGCAAGTTGGGCGCAGACACAAAAGCCTCCCCCAATTCCGATGAAAGCAATCAATATTAGTTCGATTCTAAATCTTCCTTCTTCTGTATACAATATCCCAACCGTCCCTGACAGAGCTTCATTTCCGGACAGATACAGCCCGCAAATGCCGCAGATCGCCGGCGCCGCAAGTAGATTTTGCACACTGGCCCAGTTTTTCCAAATGTCTCTGATCAAGCAGTGTACGTGAGGATAGGTGTCATGCCAAAAAGATCGCTTAATCATGAAATATACTGCAAAAGGAATTAGCCCGATAAAGGGAAAACTGGATACCAATAACAATAATGAAAGTGTAAATAACATATTTTGAGGGCGTTCAAAATAGAATACAAGAGTGCAGGCAAGCCATGCGGGTACGGATTGATTAAAAACCCAGAAAAGCTGCGTCGTCATGGAAGAATACTGGAAGTGCAGCGACCAGGCTTCCAGATGCTCTATGCCAAATATCTGGAAAGGTTCCGCCTGGACAAGAATGGTTCCCACGCAGTCTAGGCCGCTGAAAAAGAGGAAAACCAACAAGGGCCACACCGAAATCTTTTGTCTCTTCAGGCAAATCAGTGCATAGCACAATAAAATACCAAAAGCTGTCCATAAAAACAGAAACAGGTATCCGATTTCCGGACCGCACAGCTTTCCTATGGCGGCCGCAGGCAGCCAGTATCCGATATAATAGACCAACGGAATGCTTTCGCTGGTATTGGAGCGTAGCGGCCAGGCATCTTGAACCATTACATTAAAAATTTCGTTGCGCACATGATGATCGGAATTCTGCCATACGTATCCTCCGACACCGGACAGAACAACCCAGATCACTACAATACAGAAAATGGCGCAAAGTTTTACCAGGGCGTTCTTGGAGAAAACAGGATTTCCAAGGTTTAAATCATGATTTTTAAGACACAGAATCATCCCCAGCAGCAAAAGAAACGCCGCCGGGATACCAATCGATGACTTGAGCCAGAAGAGGAAAAACAGGAGGATGGGGAGCGTCAGGTAGGCGTATGTGGTCATTAGCAGAATGGGGGAAACTTTATCATTATCACAATGCATAAAAACAAATCCTCCTTTGACTGCGGCATTTTCTTGAACTACTTTTTATAAGTTTTCTTTTGCCATTCTGCCGTCGGCGCTTTCAGAAAAACAGCATATATCCACAAGCGTTTCTGAAAGATTGTCATAAACTAAAATATAAATGCCGTTGGTATTTTTTACATAATTAATTCCGTTCCATAATAATTCATGGGTTTGCGAAAAGGAATTATGAGTAAATTCAGCGTCTTGTTGGATATGTATCATATTGTTTCCTATTTTATCGTTGAAAATCCAACTTATTTCATGAGACTGGTAATCTAATTTACCGCTCTTTAAAATGTGCAAGCTTCCATTTCCAAAATCACCAATTTCTATTCCAATGCCGGACAATTCATCTGCATATTGTGAGATGCTGTCAGGGCAATTCACAGCCATAACAGCTATCGTATAATTGCTTTTGTTATTTTCCAGTTTTTCCAAATATGCATTAAAGTTACTTTCTTCTTTTAAAAACTGATTATAGGTGCGATTTAATACATCATTACTATGAAGCTCCCATATCTTGTAAGCGGATTCCCCTCTGCGATCAGGAAGAAGATATTGCTCCCGAAGGAATTTTCCCAATAAATAGGTATATTTTATATTACCAATATAATTTAAATGGTCACGATCCGCAAAATCGGTATTAAAGTCTAATTCCATCATATTATAGTATTCCGCAGAATTAAAGTTTATAAAATTTACCCCGTATTCATCAGCAATTAATTCAGACTGATGAAACAATTTCTGCTCTCTGTCGTTGACTACATAAGGAGACGCTACTATTAACAATGGGATGTCACGATTAATACAAAGTTCTATTATTTTTCTATAATAGGTTTCAGTTTTATTGGTGAGCTGTAAAGCGTCGGTACAATCGGATAATTCCGGTACCTCAAATGCTGTGGTAGCAAAATTAATTCCAAACCCCATATAATATTGGTATAGCGGAACTTGGTAATAAGCTTCGAAATCCCATTCTCCCAGCTCCGAGTATCTGGAATGCCATAGACGATAGCTGAACCAATAATTATCAAATGTTTCCTGCGGACTTGATATCTTCAGGGATGAATATAATATTTCAGGACTTCTCAGACCAAGGTTATTTTTAATAATTCTGCTATGATCGCTATAATCAAAATCAAAAGTAGATGCATAGGCTTCCAGAATAACCAATCTGGGAGTTTGTGTTTTCAGTGCCTCAGCAAGATAATAATAGGTATTCCAATAAGGCTGTACACTTCCAGCCAAAATATATGCTGCAATTCCATAGGAGCGAAACAAAACGCCTGTATTGATATCTTCAAAGGCATGACTGCTTCCAAGCGCCAGCACGTCAATAGAGTCATCATCGAATTCATACAATTTTTTTAAACCTAAGATGCCATCACCATATTTAAAACATAATATTTTATATACCTGGTTTAACATGATAAGTAATGCTATTAAAAATGCAGTTATTCGAAGAGCAGCGCTTATACTTGAGCTCTTATTCATAAAGACATCCCCCCTCTTCTTAAAATTGGAAGTATATAAACTCTTGGGAATTAAATTCCGGCCCATACATGCCAAATACAAGTGTTGCTAAAAATAACAAAATAATAGCCAAACAATAGAATATATAATTTTGCTCAAAAAGCAGAATATCAATATTTTTATGTGTTTTATATTTAAGGTAATCCACAGTTATGAATACTATGAATGAAATTAAAAGTATGTTCATCTGCAAGGTATCCAGGCCAAGATCATATAACGCTCCGTTAAAGAGTGTCCATAAATCAGGCGTGCTTATCATTCTTTTAATGTAGTTAACGGCAATAAACAAAGAGTCAGCCCTGAAAAAGATCCAGGCAAATGATACTAAACCCAAGGTTGACATGCGCTGGCCCAGCCGAAAGCTGAAACAATCTTGCTTTATATGTAAAACTCCGTATAATCTTTTTTTTAAGGATACTGTTGCGCCGCCAATGATTTGGCTGATTCCATGTATCATCCCCCATACAATAAAAGTCCAATTTGCTCCATGCCATAATCCACTCACCAAAAATGTGATAAATAAATTTCGGTACTTGTGTAGGGAGGAACATCTGCTCCCGCCCAAAGGGATGTATACATAATCCCGAAACCATGTACTTAAAGAAATGTGCCATCGTCTCCAAAATTCCTGAACCGACCGGGCAAAATAAGGGGCATTGAAATTTTCAGTTACTTCAATCCCCAACATTTTTCCAAGTCCAAGCGCAATAAGAGAGTATGATATAAAGTCACAATAGATTTGCAGGGTATAACAAACAGCGCCCAGACACAGTATCACTGTTCCAAAGGAATCATATGACTGAAAAACAGCATCACTTATAACAGCGAATCTATCCACAATAACATATTTTATGTACCCCCCCCAAATTGTCAAAACCATACCATTGCGGATATTTTGCATATGAAATCCTTTGGAACCAAGGTTTTTTATCTGTTCAAGCAGGCTTTCCGAACGTTCAATCGGTCCGGACAAAATTGTTGGAAAAAAGGTTGCATATGCGGCATAACGGAAGATGTTTTTTTCCACATCGGTCTTTTCCCGGTAGACATCAAAAACATAGCTTAACGTTTGAAATGTGAAAAAGGAAATACCGATCGGCATAAAAGGAGACCGATATTTGACCTGAATTTCTGTCCCCAGAAAAGAAAACAGGGAATTCAGGTTTTCAAAGAAGAATTGGGCATATTTAAAATATATTAGAAAACCTACAGTCAATATTGAGGTTATTATCAAAACAGTTCTGCGCAATCTTTTTTCTGATATTTTAGGGAACAATGATGTTCCCGACCAAGTAATCAGGGTAACTGCAATAATAGAGAAAATGCTTCCCCAATTTGTAATCCAACTTAAGTAAATCAATATGTTGCAGGCCAATAAAAATAAATATCGGAATTTCCCGGGAACGATATAATAGCCTATCAACAGAAGGCTCATAAAAATAAGAAAATAAACAGATATAAATTGCATGAGATATCTCCTTTGTCAATAGGACCAATATTTTAGCTCTGATTCCGGAAGAATATCTGCGGAATGAAGATATTCAATCCCTTTGTTCAGAAAGTCCCGATAATCAACATCATTAGAAGAAATATAATTTGCGAGTATCCCCCGATAATTTGCATTTACCGCATTTTCTATTGGAAAAACATTCAGGCAATAGTCTGCATTATAGGATATGATCTGAGCGCTTTCTGCGGCGGAAACATTACCATAATTGATACAATTTATTACGGAACCGCCTGTAAAATTATCACATATGCCGCCGGCTCTTCCGCTTCCAATTATTGTTGCCTTATTATAGCAGTTTATTATTGCTGCCCTGTCTCCAATGGAATGACTGGCAATACTTCCTACATAATCTCCCTCAATTCTTCCGCTTTCAATTCCCAGATTAAGAACTTGTCCACCCAGTGTACCAAAGAGTCCGCCATTATTGCTGTTTATAATCTTACAACTACCAAAGTTTAAATTAATTATTTGATTTGAGCCGCCGTCATATGTACCATAAAAATAATTTCCGCTTCCGAACTCGCCAATAGGAATCCATAGATTGCTTTTTCCGAGATCTATATTTGATGTTTGCAAAAAATTGAATCCTTCAAAAGAAGTCCCCGAGTTAACGCTATCCCGCAAAGCAATCAGATCTTCCAGGCTGTTTATTATAAAAGGATCCTCCAAACTGCCGGAACCGGCCCAAGGGAAGGATTTGGCAAAAGCATCGAAAAAAAACAAATTTGGATTTCTATTGATTATTATTACTCCCAATATGATTAATAATGTGGTTGACGTAAAAATGCGGGCAAAAAACAGCCCTTTGTGAAATAGTCTCATATTATTCCCTCAAGGTTGGTGTCTATTATTTAATATTATTTGCCTTCCGTTTTTAATGGCTGTAGTTTATAGGCGTTTAAAAACCAGTTAAAGTACCTTACTGTAATTTGATCTGTGATAATACATTCGATAGGAAAAGTATTGTATTGGGTTTCGTAAGGTAGTTCTATGTACCATATCGATTCATAGTTTAATGTTTGATCATGAATGGAATTTGGACTAATGAAATTTAATGGTATATCGGTAGGCTCATATGTAATCTGTTTCCATCGTGTATTCCAGTGAAGCAAGCTTTTATCATATACACCAAACATATTAACTATTGTCCATGTTTCGTTTCCCCAATAGGCATCCGAATAAATGGGAGATAAAATTATGGCAACTGATTCGTTATATTGTATTTCAGCAAGCAACTTTTCAAAGCAATATTCAAAACCTAAATATTGTCGATTGTTTTGCACATAGTCTCTGAATTTTTCATTGCTTAGATCTGCGCCTTCTTTTTCACTCCATAAAATATATGGCGTATCAGGAGCATCACAATAATAAGCTAAAGATAATATATTGCCATTTCCAATATTGATGGATCGAAATAGGGCGTTGCTCAAAATATCAATGTAATAAAAGGATTGTATAAAAAATAATATAGCGATAAAACCGCATAATATACTTTTTATTGTTTCCCGGCTGAAAACATAGTTTATCATACATCCGATAAACAACATATCAAAAAATGCATTTACCTGAAGATACCTGTAATGGGGATATGTAAAATACAATAACTGGAAAATAAGAAAGAAAATATAAGAACAAATTATTCCGGTTATTGATTCCTTCAACTTAAAAGTTGTTTTCTTGGTAAATAATTTGACTAGGAAGAGGCAAATTATAGGTATTATTACCCATTGAAAATTTAATATAAATATTTGCTGCAATTTAATGATTATATATTCAGGATTCAACTGTAACGAATTAACCAATCCTAATTGCCTTGGTACGCTTACGGTTTTTTCGCCCCATTTATTGTTAAGAAAAAGCATGTTTGTTACGAATAATAAAGGAGCAAATGAAATCAGCCATTCATAATAGGCATAACATTTAATTATATTCTTAAAAGTTATATTTTTAAAATTCTGCAATATTCTCCAGAAAAAGGTTCCTGTTATAAAACCTGCCAGTAATACAATGCCTATTTCTTTTGAAAAACATAGTAAACAGGAGAAATATACTGTATATATGCGTTTCTTGTTCATGTATGCCCAAACAAACCAAATAAAGAAACAGGCCATGGGCATATCTATGTTTAATTCTTGGATAATTCCCAAGAATAAGGGATTATAGGCAAACAGACACAGGATCATGGCTCTAAACAAGCGTGTACTTTGAGGCATTATCTTTTTAATAATATCATTGATGCAGAAAATACTAATATAAACAAATAGCAAGTTGACAAATCGGATTCCGATTCCCCATACACGACACAAATAGTTTCCTAAAAATGCATAAAGAGAATAGCCATATGTCAGATGATAACCCATTTTAAAACAATTTAAATTGTTTAGCGTAAAATTCCATCCGCCCTGATTTTGGACGATGGACAGGTAATAAGTATTACTATCAGACTTGAACAATAAAAAAAAGCATGGAATGTAGCATAAAGTATAAATTATTATTATCGGAATTATGTAGTAATTTTCTGCCCAAAAGGTAATAAATTTATTTTTTATTTCAGCGAATCGAACGCTTGGTATAATTGATTGTAATATGAATATGGCAGACAGCAATAAAACAACACATCCTGTATAAGCGATCGCAGCATTATATGGCATTTGATGTATTATGTTTTTTCTAAGTGTCAGTATCCAAAAGATTGTAACAGGGAACACGACAAAACAAAGCTGTACTCCTGTATCGAAATCAATTTTATTTCTTCCGAAACAAAGCAGGAAAGTTCCAATAAAAAAAGCTCCCAATGTTACTATGAATATTATATTACTTGACACCGAATCAAATTTAGTCAATACCAATGCCAGCAGAAAGAGAAAGAGAGTTATAAAGTATAAAGCCTTGCCTATCTTATATTTATATACAGGATTCATTCAGCTATCCCCTTTGAGCGTTCATTTTTCGGATAATTTTTATTACAGCGATTAATAAGACAAGTATTTCTAACCCTTGAGATAATATAAGGCTAAGTGCAACTCCATTCATGTAAAATCTTTCACATAAGGGAATTGCAGTTATGATACAAATAAAGGTCGCGGATACGCATCCCGGAAGCAAGCGCTGTTGTTGATTTACGGCAGCAAAAAAATTATTGAAGCAAATTACTATGGATGTTAATATGGAAGCTATAATTATTAGGCGGAATACAGAGACAAAGGGAGTGATTTCAGCACCAAAAAGTAAGGTTAAAAACCATTCTCCATAGATGTCTGCTAAGAGTAAGGTAATTATTCCACCCATTATAACCGCAGCAATACATATTATATTTACTTTAAGAAACTGTTGCGTTTTTTTTTGATGGTAAAGTTCGGCTAGTCTGGGTATGATAACTACGGTAATACAGCTTACCGCAGTAGAAATTAATACAGTAACAGTAGATATTGAAGAATATATACCAAATTGCTCGGCGGTATATAATCGTTCAAAAGCCAATCTTGGAATTGAAGGCAGGAGATTATAACATAGTCCTACCCAAAAAAACGGAAAGCAGATTCGTAATAAAAACAGCGTTTTTCCAAAGTCCTCTTTATTAAATTTCCCAATATTAATCTTTAAATGTTTTACCATTCCCATATCCACAATTCCAAAGGTCAGTGCTGCTATACAGACAATAACTACAAGTGCAGCAATTAAGTTTTTAAATAAAAACAGCGTTGCTGCAAATCCCATTAGACTCAATAATGACTTTAAGATAAGTGAATATCCACATAAGTATAATTTCCCATGACGCTGTAAGCATCCATATAGGATATCTGACATCATTTCAAAACACTTATAAATATAAAATAATACAATAATAACAACCTGGTAATTGGTGTATCCAATTATGAAAGAACCAGACAGACATAAAATCGCACTGCAGCAGGTTGTCAGTAACCGCAGTAAAAAGTATTGGTTATCTCTAAAACGAATATCAACATCTGCGGCATAAAATAATCTGATGGTATATGATGCCAGAGAAATATAGATATTGGAAGTAGTCAATGCTAAAGAAAAATAACCTGCAATTTCAAAGTTTCCAAGCCGTACGGTCAAAATACTCATTAACCAGAGCACTCCCATATAAAAAAAATTCCCGATAGTATTAATAAAGGCATCTTTTTTCAGGTTCAACCTTAAACCTCCATAACATTATGATATACTTGCAATATTTGTTATAGATTCCAATTTTTTATTTGTATTCAATAAATATCGTTTAAAAGCACGGGCATATATGTATAGAAAAACCTTGTGTGGCAGAATACGGTAAAGGATATTTTCAATCTTAAGTACTCCGGTTAAATTTGCAGGTACTTTCTCATAGTCTTTCCATAGCGATTTAACCAAATATTCATCAAACAGAGAGGCAAAAGGATGGGCAGAGTTGGCATTCCAGGCAGACTCCCCAACAAACCGTTCAAAGTGACGAATTACAGGATGCTTTTGTGCTTCCTCCATGATCTCCATATCTGTATAAAAGCCTCCTTGTGGAAAGGCTTTACGAAAATCTTTTTCTTTATAGACATAATGATGAGGCGTTGCGTTATATTTGGGATGTAATGTCATAATATTCCCATGTTGTGTAATATTGAGCAGATCCTGATCTACAGCTACATAACCTTTTCTTTTTTTTAACTGTTCAATTATTTTTTGCTGGGAATTATCTTTTTTCCATTTTTCCACATCCACCAGCATTACTCCCATATTAAACCAACTGTCATTTTCAGGATAGCCGAGAGCGACTTTATAAGGATGTGTAATCCCATCACGAACAGCGCCTATAATACAATTTCCCATGTCGAGATCAATCATTTCGCTTATATCATCAACGACAATTGTATCACTGTCTATGAAAAAAATACGTTTTACATTATCAGGCAACAGGTTAAAGGCAAAAAGTTTTAAGTATGTAGTATAGGAGTTCCGATATTTGGGTATGCCCATTTGTTCTAAAATCCGAATGCCTTCAGTCAAGTCTAAAAAAACAATCTCCTGATTAAAATCTTGAGCTAATTGTTGAAAACGTTCCTTGTTTTCTTTAGAAATTTGGTCGTCGATCAAATATACCGTGATTTTATCTATATGTTTGTTGTTCATGAACAGAGAGGTTATGGATACGCCTGCAAAGGTAGCGTAATTATTATCGGTAAGATATAATATATCCAATTTTCTCATTATGCATTTCCTTTCCGTTTGTAGAATGTTATATATTTTGTTCAAAAATTAATCCGCTCTTCCTCAATCACCAGCGGCCTGTTCATTACCCGTTGGTTGATACTCAAAATGTATTCCCCGATGAAGCCAATAAAAAATAACTGTATCGCGCCCAGGAAGAACATTCCGATTAAAACAGGCGCCATCCCGGGAGCAAAGCTATCCCAGCAAACCAATTTCCAAATCAAATACACAACGCCAATGACAGCGCTGGCCCCACCGCTTAAGATACCAAAGAAGGTACACATTCGGAGGCCGATTTTGGTATATGAGGTAATGCTTAACATTGCCGCGTCATAAAGCTTATAAAAAGTATTGTGGGTTTTTCCGGCTCGCCGATTGGGTTGTTCATAGGGGATTTCTTTGCGTTTAAAGCCCAGCTCTGCAACAATTCCTCTCAAAAATGGTGTCGGATCCTTCAGGTCTCTTAATACTTCCACAAATGCTCTGTCATAAAGCCCGGATCCTGTAAAATGTTCAATTTGTTCCACATCCGAAAACTTTTTTATAAACTTATAATACAATCCCCTAAGACGATACATAAGCGGATTCTCTTTGCTGCTGGTTTTGATACCAATCACAATCTTATATCCTTTTTCCCATTCTCTGATATATTGTGGAATTAATTCGATGGGATCCTGAAAGTCGCATACCATGGAAATAACGCAATCTCCAGATGTCTGTAAAATTCCGTGAAAAGGAGAATTAAATTGTCCGAAATTTTTAGCGTTGAAGATGGCCTTTACTTTTTTGTTTTTTTCACAAATTTCCCTTAAAAGCAGCCGTGTGTTATCCTGTGAGTCGTTATCAATGAAGAGTAATTCGTAGTCATAGTTTTTTAATTCATCCCTGAAAAGAGTTATGATAGCCTCACTCATAGGACCGACGTTTTCTTCTTCGTTATAACAGGGAATCAGTATACTGATTTTTTTCATCTGAATCCTCCGACGCGTCCGGCTTTGCCTTAGCGCGCTTGTTGCTTTTGCATGATCTGCAAAGGAAGCGGTTCCTTAATCTTAAATTGGTATGCTGTTGCCATAATGTTGTTTGTACCATGTAACGGTGTCAAATGTCCCTTCGCCAAAGGTGTAAACGGGTGTAAAACCGGTATCTTCTGTAAGGTCGGAGATGTCTGCGCATAAATACATGACCTGTTTGGGACTATAAGGGATTTCCCCAATGCCCAAAGCAGCGTTTTTGTCAATGGCATCGCGAATCTGTTTGGCATAAGTAATCAGTGGTATAGCTTTTCCACTGCCAATGCAATATGTTTTCCCATTAACACCGTGTTCGGCCAGAAGAACAAGCGCCCTTGCGGCATCCTTGGAATATAAGTAATCCCATTTTTGCTCACCTTTTGTCAGCGCAGGCGTTTCTCCCTGCAAAAGCTTGCCTATGGTAGACATGACCATGGTATTGGGCTGATCATAAGGGCCGTAAATACTTAATATTCTTGCCCAAATATGTCTTATGTTTTTTTGCCCGCATACAATCCGGCTCATTTGTCCCGCGCATAGCTTAGCAATTCCATAACCGTTTTCCGGAAAGGTTGGCGTCTCGCCGTTTATGACGCCTTCCACACGTCCATATTCGGCTTGGGAGCCGGCTCCGACAAATGTTTTACATCCAAATCGTTGGGCAACATTGACAGCATCCATGGTAAAGCGTACATTTCTGTTTTGCAGATACATATCGTCTCTTGCGCTGCCCATGGTGCCTTCCCAAGCAAGATGGTAAAAGGTATCGTAAGTTTTGCCGGTATTATTCTGTAAATCCGCAAGCTGTTCCAATGGGCAGCAGATTGTTTCCACCAATGGATGTACAGGAATATTTTGATTACGGCGGGAACCTTTTCGGCAAAGAACCAGAACTTCAATTCGACGTGTGATAAATTCTTGTATTAATGCCACGCCGATTGCACCGGTAGCACCCGTAATGATTACTCTTTTCATATGTCATTCACCTACCAGAGGAATAAACATGTTTTTTTCCAGCTCTTCGCGTGGAAGAAAAGGAGCCAGGTCTTCCAGCGGGGGACTGACAAGTTGCCCGTTTTCAAGCCGCTTTGCACTGCTTTTTGGTTCCCATACCTGTTCCGTATCTGTAAATATTTCGCAAAAAACAGCTCCGTCTGTGTTTAAGGCCAGTGTCACGGCTTTTTTCATTTCTTCATTGCTGTGTGCACATAGGTAAGGATAACCAAATGCCTCTGCTATTTTTCTGTAATCCGGAAAGGACAGATCATTGGATTCCGTCCCGATGCCTACTTTGCTGTGATGGGAAAACAGGTTTGTCTGCGTAATGCGGATGGAATGGTAACCATTGTTATTGATCAAAAAAATTTTTACAGGAAGCTTATTGGTTAATATTGTCTGTAGTTCCTGCAGATTCATCATAATGCTGCCATCCCCTTCCAGGCATATGGTATCTTTGCGTTTGCCTGCAATACAGATACCAATAGCGGCGGGAAGTCCATAACCCATGCTGGCAATGGCACTGTTGTTGACCATACGGCTTCCTTTTTGAATGGTGTAAGCCTGGTTTCCCACCACACAACAGGCGCCATTGGAAACTGCCGTAAGACTGTTTTCCGGCAGACAACTGCTTAGGTAACGCACAAAAGCATAAACGTTTGCGCCGTTTTTACTTTCCATCCAATGCTTCGGCAAAACAGCAGGATATTCCTTTTTCCAGCGAAGACAAGTCCTGAGCCATTCTTCCTTTTGAAATAAAACACCGCCATTCTTCAGCAGGGAGTTGATTTTGGAAAGAAAGTCTTTGGCATCCGCCCAGACGGGCATTTCAACATGCAGGGTATGCTTCTTCATTTCCGCCCTGTCGATATCCACCATGATAACTTCCGCTTCTCTTGCCCAGGTCTTCCAGTTGTACCCCACTTGACGGATGGAGATACGTGTTCCCACCGCGAGAATCAAATCGGCGTTCTGGATTGCCCAGTTGCCGGGACGATCCCCCATATTTCCTGCCCGTCCGCAGTAAAGCGGATGGGCGTCTTCAATTAAATCCACAGCGTTCCAATAAGTCACAACCGGAATATTCAATAAGTCAATGGCTTTCCGGAAGGCTTCATACCCGCCGGACAATCGGATTCCGTATCCGGCGTAGAACACAGGCCGCCTGGCATTTTTGATTTTTTCTATTATGGTATGGACAGACTCTTGATCTACCGGAGGTGGAAGCTTGGCGCTGTTGGCATCTGCAGCAGGGTCATAAGCTTCCAGGGTTTCCGTATCTATATAACATCCCTGAAAGTTCACCGGGATATCCACCCAGACAGGACCGGGCCTTCCGGTGTTGGCATAATGCCATCCCTTTTCCAAAATATATCGAATTCTGGCAGGATCCTCCAACATGACCGCATATTTGGTCATGGGCTCAACCGATTTTACAATGTCATATTCCTGGTCGCCTACCGAACGAAGCGGCATTCCATCCGTATATTGCATGGCATATCTTGCGGTGGTGTCATAACGTACCTGGCCGCTGATAATAAACATGGGAATAGAATCCAGCCAGCCGCCCACCACGCCTGTAAGGGCATTGGTCCCCCCCGGGCCTGTGGTTACACATACCGCCGCAATACGGTTATCCAGACGTGCATAGCTTTCAGCAGCCATTGCGCAGGCCTGTTCATGGTGATTGTAGGTTACTTTCAACCCTTCTTTATGCCCTAAGGCGTCATTTAGATGCATGGCGCCGCCGCCAACTACACTGAAGCAATCTGTAACCCCTTTTTTTACCAGAAAGTCAGCCACATAATCAGCCAAACGCTGTTTCATTGATTTTCCCCCTTACTGCGTGACAGACGATACTTTGATCTGTCACATCTCTGCATGTAATCCTACTGATAAGTTGTCCGTTTCCGCATCTGTAGTTTCATTTGATCTGCTGTAATTCCGGCAAAGCCGCTGTGAGATAAGCTAAGGATTTTGCATCACTGCCTCTTTCATGATCTGTGCCATATAATCCAGCTTATCATCGGTCATACCCGGATATACACCTACCCAGAAGGAGTGTGACATAATAAAGTCCGTATTGTCCAAACTGCCTACTACCCGATAGGCCGACGTTCCCCTTAACTGGTCAAAACAGGGATGCTTGATCAGGTTGCCGCTGAACAGGAGCCGGGTCTGTATATTGTGGTCTTCCATATATTTGGTCACCTGATTGCGATCTAATCCAACGCCGTCCCGGACACTGACCAGGAAGCCAAACCAGGAAGGTCTGCTGTTTTGTGCCGGTTCCGGCAATAAAAGCCGATGGGAGAGCCCCTCCAGACGGGACCGGAGCCGTTCCCAGTTATGGCGTCGCGCCTCGATGAAGGAGGGAAACTTCTTTAACTGTTCTACCCCCACAGCCGCCTGCATATCCGTTGCCTTCAGGTTGTATCCCAAGTGACTGTAGACATATTTGTGGTCATAACCGGAGGGCAGCTGGCCAAATTGTCCCTCAAACCGATGGCCGCACAGGTTATCCCTTCCAGAAGGACAGACGCAGTCCCGCCCCCAGTCCCGGAAGCTGTTAATCAGGCGGTGCAGAAGGGGGTTATTGGTGTAAACAGCGCCGCCTTCCCCCATGGTCATGTGGTGTGGGGGATAGAAGCTGGAAGTGCCAATGTCTCCCCAAGTACCCGTATAACGTGTCTTACCGTCAATGGTATATTGGGAGCCAAGAGCGTCGCAGTTGTCTTCCACCAGCCATAGGTTATGCCTGTCACAGAAGTCTTTGACCGCTTTCAGGTCAAAAGGATTTCCGAGGGTATGAGCGATCATCACGGCCTTGGTTTTAGGACTGACGGCGTTTTCTAAACAGGTCACATCAATGTTATACTGGGGGATGGCAACGTCTACGAAAACCGGAACGGCGCCGTATTGGAGGATGGGTGCTACAGTGGTGGGGAAGCCGCAGGCCACGGTAATCACCTCATCGCCTCTTTTGATCTGCCTGTCGCCAAGTTCCGGCGCTGTCAAGGCCATAAAGGCCAGGAGGTTAGCGGAGGAGCCGCTGTTGACCAGGCTGACAAATTTAACGCCGATCCAGTTGGCAAAATCACGCTCAAAAGCATCGGAGAATCTTCCTGTGGTGAGCCAAAAATCCAGTGCGGCATCCACCAGGCTGCACATTTCTTTTTCGTCATAGACCCTGGAGGCATAGGGCAGTCTGTCTCCTGGGGAGAAAGGCTTATCCTGCCCGGGTTTTTTGAACATGGTATAGTAATCAGCCACCAGTGCTTTAATCTGTTGTCTTGCTTGTGCTTCGTTATTCCAGTTGGCCATAATCGTCCTCCTATAAATGTGTCCGTCTGCGGGAAGGTGTTTTGGTTCCTGTATTTCAATTCCAATGTATTGTGTTTTTCTTTCGGAAATCAGCTTATTTCAATGCCGGAAAAGAATTCCCTGATTTGCCTGTCCATACGCGCCGCTGTGTCTTTGCCTGCCGCGTAGTCCTGGTACCATTCAACGGACTTTGCCACCGCTTCTGCCACTCCCCATCTGGGCCGCCAGTTGAAGGTGCGTTTCAGCCTGGAACAGTCCAGTTTCAGAAAATTTGCTTCGTGTGGGCCCTGATCCGGCTGGCTGATCCATTTCAAGCCGCTCCCCCAGCGGTTACAGAACAGATCCACCAGCTGTCCCGTAGTGATACAGTCGCTTTCGTCCGGACCTACATTATAAAAACCAGCATAGGAAATATCTTCATACTGGGCTTTGGCAATCATAAGATAAACTGCAAGCGGTTCCAGCACATGCTGATAAGGCCGGGTGGAAGCGGGCCTGCGCACGATGATCTCTTTCCCTTCCATCGCCGCCCGCACACAGTCCGGAATAATCCGGTCGTTGGCAAAGTCGCCCCCGCCGATTACATTTCCTGCCCGTGCAGTGGAGGCAGCAACACCAAGCTCTTCATAAAAGGAATGGATGTAGCAGTGAGTCACCAATTCGGAACAGGATTTGCTGTTGGAGTAGGGATCAAAGCCGTCCAGGGGTTCGTTTTCCCGATATCCCCATTCCCATTCATTGTTTTGATATACTTTATCCGTGGTTACATTTAAAAATGATTTTACACAGGAGTGAAGGCGTACGGCTTCGCAGATGTTTACGGTACCCATCACATTGGTTTCATAAGTATACACAGGGGCCTTGTAAGAATCCCGCACAATGGGCTGGGCTGCCAAGTGAAAGACCAGTTCCGGCTGGGTCTCGTCAAAGGTCTGCAGTAAGCGGTTTCTGTCCCGGATATCCCCGATCACAGAGCGAATACCGTCTTCTATGTCACAGACAGTAAAAAGATCCGGATGTGTGGGAGGTTTCAGGGCATAGCCCGTTACCTGCGCGCCGGCATTTACAAGAATCCGACAAAGCCAAGCACCCTTGAATCCCGTATGACCGGTAATCAACACTTTTTTTCCTCTATAGAATGAAATGGTGTCCATGGTCTATTCCCACACTTTCCAGGGGGCGTTTCCCTTTGCCCACAATTCTTCCAGTTTGTCCATCTCCCGCTTGGTATCCATACACTGCCAGAAACCGTTATGCTTATATGCCTTCAGCTGTCCTTGCGCCGCCAGGGTGCGGAGTGGTTCCTGCTCAAAGACCGTCTCGTCTCCCTTGATATAGTCAAAAACTTCGGGTTTCATTACCATGTATCCTGCGTTGATTCGGGAGCCATCCGCCTGTGACTTTTCCCGGAAAGCATTGACGCTTAAGCTTTGTCTGTCAATGTCCAACACACCAAAGCGCTGATCCACATGTACGGCGGTAAGGGTGGCAATCTTGCCGTGGGCTTTATGGAAATCAACTAGTTTAGAGATATCAATATCAGCGAC
Source organism: uncultured Acetatifactor sp. (assembly GCA_910578185.1). Classification (GTDB taxonomy): domain Bacteria; phylum Bacillota; class Clostridia; order Lachnospirales; family Lachnospiraceae; genus Acetatifactor. The sequence continues at coordinate 1,711 of CAJTPN010000017.1, read as the reverse complement.
GCCATCGCCATAGGTTACCATAAAGTCTTCCTTGCTCACATATTTTTGTATCCGTCTGATGCGTCCTCCGGTCATGGTACCCAAGCCGGTATCCACAATGGTGACTTTCCAGGGTTCGGCCACGTTGTTATGTATGGTCATACGGTTGCCGCCTGCAAAGTCGAAGGTAATGTCGCTGTTGTGAAGGTAATAGTCTGCAAACCATTCCTTGATCACATGTTGTTTATACCCGGCACAGATGATGAATTCGTTAAAACCGTAAGCGGAATATCCCTTCATGATATGCCAGAGGATAGGTTTGCCGCCTATTTCAATCATGGGCTTTGGCTTGAATTCGCTTTCCTCACTGATTCGGGTTCCGTATCCGCCCGCTAACAAAACAACTTTCATGGTAAAACTCCTTTTTTCCGCAGGCACAGCCAGCTGACAGATGCTGCGGGAGACAGTATATATTATTTTGTTAAATAAATATTTATTATTTATAACAAATAAGGATGGGGGCTGGTGAAATATGAGTATTTCGCATAACTTTACTGTCAAGAAAACGCAGCAAGGATGGCACTACCTCATTTATTTTTTTTATTGTATTCTACTAAGGTAATTTAAAACAAAGGAGGAAGCGTTATGCTATTTCAAACGGTTTTGGAAATGTGGCTGAACGAAAAGAAGGAGTATGTAAAGGAATCTACTTATGCGTATTATCATTTTGAAGTAACTAATTATATTTCGCCTCTTCTGGGTAGCCTGCAGCTGGAAGAAGTAACGGAAGAGCGAATTCAAACCACTGTTTTATTGTGGCAGTGCAAAGGAATGGATAATGGGCGTGCTTTAAAAAAGTCAACAGTGCAAAATCTTGTGATGTTGATTAAACAGGTTTTAAAATATGCGACTCGGAAAGGCTTTATGGAAAATACAATTATTGAAATCCATTTTGCTCCGCAGTATTTGGAAAAAGGACAAAAGGTATTTAATCCAAAAGAACAGGCACAGTTGATTCAGGCGGTGCTTGAAGATTTAAACTGCAAAACATTTGGGATTTTATTGTGTATTAACAGTGGATTGCGTATCGGAGAACTTTGTGCCCTGAAATGGGGCGATATTGATCTGATTAACGGAACAATTCGCGTAACAAAAACACTTCAGCGGATTTATACCGAAAATGAAGAAAATAAAACGGAAATCATTATTACTGCACCAAAGACACCCACCTCAGTGCGGGAAGTTCCTCTCTCAAAACGAATTCTTTCTATTATAAATACATTTCATTCCAAAACGGCGGAACATTATGTGCTGACTGATACTGAGCATTACATGGAGCCCCGTACCTTTCGTCGGTTTTATAAACTGTTTCTCAAAAAAAATGACATTAAGGAACTGCGTTTTCATTGTCTGCGGCACACGTTTGCAACGCGATGTATTGAAGGCGGTGCTGATTATAAGAGCGTCAGCGAAATATTGGGGCATGCTACAATCAATACAACATTAAACATGTATGTTCATCCTCAGCTGGAAGAAAAAAGGAAATGTGTTGAGCTTTTGGAATGGAAGTGAACGAACGGAAAATTTGGCTTTTATTCATTATTATCGGCTGAGACATAAATTGGCAACTTTAAAGTATTGACATTACCCAATAATGCTGTTATATTAAAAAAGTCCTTATTTGTTATAAATAATGATACGCTGCTGCCTGCGTGAAGGGCCATAAATAAAC
>CAJTPN010000016.1 GCA_910578185.1 uncultured Acetatifactor sp. | reverse complement strand
GGAAACGGCCAGGAGAAACTTCGGACAAAGAACTAGTGTCAGAAGTTTCTCCTCGATAAGGGCGTTGAAGGGAAGGGTCGGACCTGGAATAGGAGAAAAATCATGATAAAAACTAAAAACCAATCAAACGACATTTGGATTTCACAGCGTGCGGATCCTTACGTATATCTGCATGAAGACGGTACCTATTACTTTACAGCCACGGTGCCGCAATATGACCGCATAATAATACGCCGCAGCAAAACGCTGGAGGCTTTAAGCGAAGCGGAGGAGACCGTCATCTGGACCAGACATGAAAAAGGGGAAATGGGGGCGCACATATGGGCACCTGAGCTGCATTATCTGGAAGGCAGATGGTATATTTATTTTGCCGCTGGGGCTGCAGAGGACAAATGGCGTATTCGGCCTTATGTGTTGGAATGCAAAGGACAGAATCCTGCAGCGGATCCCTGGGAGGAAAAAGGCGCGCTGCAATGTGCGGAGGAAGATGAATTTTCATTCAGAGCTTTTTCGCTGGATGTGACAATTTTTGAAAATAAAGGCGCATACTATTGCGTGTGGGCGGAAAAAGTGGGCGTGGGCAGAATGATTTCCAACCTGTATATTGCACGGATGGAATCCCCCGTAAAGCTGGCCACGGTTCAGGTTCTTTTGACCACGCCGGATTACGACTGGGAGAGAAGAGGCTTTTGGGTCAACGAAGGACCAGCGGTACTGAAGCATAACGGCAGGATATTTCTCACATATTCAGCCAGCGATACGGGAGCAAACTACTGTATGGGAATGCTTTCTGCGGAGGAGAGCGCTGATCTACTGGATCCGCACATGTGGAATAAGCGGCGTTATCCGGTGCTGCAGACGGACGGTACAAGAGGAATTTACGGACCCGGGCATAATTCCTTTACAGTGGATGGGGACGGAGATTCGGTGGTGGTGTTCCATGCAAGGACAAAAAAAGAAATTATCGGGGATCCGTTAAACGATCCCGATCGGCATGCCATGCTGAGAAACATTGTGTGGGGGACGGACGGACAGCCGAAATTTTTGTATTAGGCCTAAAGTATTTCCTCCCTGTGCCGATAACCTTATTAAGCAGTCCTAAGAAATGAATAATGCGAATTGAAATCATTCCTTATGAAGGGAGGAATTAGATATGCGTGTTGAAGCATATAATCAGGTTCAGCAAATATACCAGACCCCAAAGAAGAGCAAGTCACAGCAGATCGGAAGCGCGACTCAGACCGACCAGCTGCAGATCAGCAGTTTCGGAAAGGAATTTCATCTGGCAAAGGGAGCGGTGGCCAGTGCACCAGATATCAGAGAAGATGTGACGGCTCCGATCAAGGCGCGGATACAGAACGGTACTTATGGTGTGGATAATATGGCGTTTGCCGAGAAACTTTTGAGCAGATTTGATGAGATGATTTAGTGTGACATTAAAAACAGTCTCGAAGCCGAAAGTGCCGGGGAAGAATATAATGCATGTAAGGGGTTAGATTCTTCCCCTGGAGGGGGTACGGAAGCGTAGAGACGGAACTTAAATAAAACAGTCTCGAAGCCGAAAGTGCCGGGGAAGAATATAAGCCGTGTAAGGGGTTAGATTCTTCCCCCCTGGAGGGGCACGGAAGCGTAGAGACGGAACTTAAATAAAACAGTCTCGAAGCGAAAGTGCCTGGGAAGAATATAAGCCGTGTAAGGGGTTAGATTCTTCCCCCTGGAGGGGCACGGAAGCGTAGAGACGGAACTTAAATAGGAGGAGCCCCGTGGCTAGTTTAATGGAAAACCTGATAGAGGTGCTTGAGCGGGAATGCGAAGAGTATGAGGGGCTTCTTGCTTTATCTCAAATGAAAACGCAGATTATCGCCAGCGGTAATTTGGAAGATTTACAGAAAATCACGGACGATGAACAGGATTTGGTGGGCAGGGTCAACCAGCTGGATAAAAGACGGGTTGAAGTCACTGCGGATATTGCCAACGTGTTGAACAGGGATGTTGAAAAAATGAAGCTCTCAAATCTCATTGAGATGCTGGCAGGGCGACCCAAAGAGCAGGCGATGCTTGCCGAAGTCTATGACAGGCTGCAGAGCGCGGTCAGGGGACTGCAGAGAGTCAATGAGCAGAACAGAGAGCTGCTGGTGGACGCATTGGAAATGGTGGAATTTGAAATGAATCTTCTGCAGGCTGTGAAGACGGCGCCGGAGACCGCAAATTACACCAAAAGCGCTTATAATTCCGGCACACAGATGGGTGTGACCAGCAGCGGTTTTGACGCGAAACAGTGAGAGGGAACATAAAAAATATTCTTGGAAAGCATAGAGGTGATTATTATGCCGTTAATGGGCAGTTTGTATGTTGGAGCATCAGGTTTACAGACCAGTCAAAATGCGCTGAATACCACAGCGCATAATCTTTCTAATATGGAGACCGTCGGCTACGTCAGACAGCAGGTACAGCAGGGCTCCAAAGGCTATGTGAAAATTTCGGTAGATCCCAGATCCATTGCCAATAAGCAGTATGGATTGGGTGTCAATTATTCCCGTGTAAAACAAGTTAGAGATTATTTTCTTGATAAAACATACCGCAGGGAGTCCGGGCGCAGTATGTTTTATGAAGTGACGACGGAAGTGATGGAGGAAGCGCAAAGCCAGCTGGGCGAAATGCACGGCGAGGCGTTTCAGAACACCATGAAGGATTTCTGGACGTCCATACAGGAACTGGCAAAGGATCCGGCGAGTTCTGTGACCCAGGGCCTTATGGTGCAGAGAGCGGAGGAGTTTGTTCTGCGTGCCACGGCCGTGTACAACGGACTTTCTTCATACCAAGATAATTTGAATGTGCAGATTAAGCAGCAGGTGGAAAAGATCAATTCTTATGGGAAACAGCTGTTGGCTTTAAATGATAAAATTCGTTCCATTGAGGCGGGCAATATAGAGCACGCAAACGACCTGCGCGATGCCAGGAATCAAGTGCTGGATGAACTCTCGGAGTTGGTCAGCATCAACTATGGCGAAGATGTCAGCGGCGCCGTGTGGGTGCAGATTGAGGGCGTGGACTTTGTTAAAAGCGATAAGTGCTTTGAGATGGAATTGGATGTGGATGCCGCAACTGGCTTCTACACTCCGTTCTGGCCCATGAATGCCACCTATACGGTCAATGAGAACGGTACGAAAAAATATATTATCGACGGCGCGGAAGTGTTTGATTTGCATAGAGCCGTTTCTACGGATCTGAATACGGATGTTGGCGGCCTCAAAGCTATGCTGCTTGCAAGAGGAGATCACAGGGCGGATTATACGGATGTGGCCGAAGGGAAATATGATAAGGTTTCCCAGTCCATAATTATGAATATTCAGGCGGAATTCGACCAGCTGATTCACAGTGTGGCTGTGAAGGTGAATGAAATACTTGCAAACGCATCGGGTAAGGTGGCGGAAAATGCCATAACTGCAACGGATGAAAACGGCAATCAATACGTGCTGGTCAATAAGGGAGAAATGTGTTGGGAGGACGATCCCAAAGGTTATATGCGGAAGGACGACGGCAGTCCGATTCAACTGTTTTCCAAGGTGACGACCGACGGTTGGAAGAAGGTAGAGGCGGACGATGGCAAGTTTTACTGGATCTATAATGAGGAGGTTACAAACGGAGAAGGCGGTAAGCCGGAAGGGGATACGCTTTATTCTATCAATAACCTGCAGGTAGATCCTGAATTGGCGCAGAAACCTGCAATGCTTGGTTTCCGTCTGCCAGATGGCAAGGAAGATAAGGCCACGGCGGAAGCGCTTAAAAATGCCTTTACCGAGGAGAACTATACGCTGAATCCAAATGTAAAAAAGAGAACCACTTTTGTGGATTATTATACGGATCTGGTATCACAGATCGCCAATACGGGCTATGTGTCGAGGAGAATTTATGAGAATCAGATGGGCACGGTGGAAGCTACGGATGCTGCCAGAGAACAGGTTATCGGTGTTTCTTCTGACGAGGAACTGTCCAATATGATCCGGTTTCAGAATGCGTATAACGCATCCAGCCGTTATATTAATGTAGTGGATCAGATGTTGGAGCATATCCTTAACACACTTGGCGCATAAAGGATAATAAATCAGTCAGATTGCTGACGAACAGGAAAACAGTAATAAACTGACTGATGTACAGAAACATTAGAATCCGCGAAGCGGAAGCTAATGTTTCGCGTAGGAGGTAGATCAGTCAGGTTAATACGGAACTGGAAACAGTAATAAACTGACTGATGTACAGAAACATTAGAATCCGCGAAGCGGAAGCTAATGTTTCGCGTAGGAGGTAGATCAGTCAGGTTAATACGGAACTGGAATAGGAGGCACATAAAAAATGTCATCAACATTTTTTGGCTTAAATATAGCATATACGGGCATGCTGGCAAGCAACGCAGCTCTCAATACCACATCCAACAATATAGCAAATGTGCAGACCGAAGGGTACAGCAGGCAGCATGTGACACAGCAGGCGGCAAGCGCGCTGCGGGTGTTTCAGACATATGGATGTGCCGGCGCGGGAGTGGAAACCCTTGCCGTGGAGCGTATTCGTGATCAATTTTATGACTTCAGGTATTGGAACAACAATGCCAAGGTAGGAGAATATGATCAGAAGTATTATTATATGCAGCAGATTGAGGCATATTTCGACGATAACGGAAAAAATGCAGGTTTTAAGACTGTATTTGATCAGATGATGGTAACGGGAATACAGGAGTGGCTGAAGAATCCAAACGATACAGCCACCAAGCAGCAGTTTATCGGTTATGCGGGTTCTCTGGCTGAGTATTTCAACGGTGTGGCAGGTAATCTTCAGAAGGTGCAGAAGGATGCAAATCAGGAGATTAAGCTGAAGGTGGATGAAATGAATTCCATCGCCGGTGAGATTGCAACTTTGAATAAGCAAATCAATACCATTGAGCTTTCTGGAGCACATGCCAATGAGCTTCGCGACAGAAGGGAGTTGCTGATTGACCAGCTCTCCCAAATTGTAGATGTGGAAATACAGGAAATCCCCATCACCGACAGCAATAACCCTGATCGGGAGACCGGCGCAAACAGATATATTGTGAGAATTGCCGGGGGACAGACGCTGGTTGACGGAAACGATTACAAGAGCCTGGAGTGTGTGGCGAGAAAGGACTACGAAAAGGTAAATCAGTCGGACATCGACGGCCTGTACGATGTGTATTGGGGCGACGGACAGAAATTTAACCTTTACAGCGGTGCACTGGGCGGTGCACTGAGGGGGTTGGTGGATCTTCGCGACGGCAACAATAGAGAAAACTTTACGGGAACCATCGAGAAGGTTGGAACCGATGGAATGGGACACAGTACTGTTACCGTCAATGTAAACCAGCATTATCTCACGGACTTAAACAAATGTAATCTTTCCGATAAGGGAGGCATCATTAATCTGGGTAATCAGGAATTCCATTATGATTCCTGGACATACAGCGTCAGTTATGATGATAATCAACAGCCGGTTTACAGCTATACTTTTACCATATCCGACAGCTCCAAAAACGGAACCCTTTCTGTAACCAACAGCAAGGAAGGTAAGACGGCCACCATCGGCAACAGCATCAATTATCAGGGTGTGCCTTATTACATGGCGCAGATGAACGAATGGGTGAGAACTTTTTCTCAGAAATTTAACGATATTGTGACAAGCGGTTATTCCGGAAGTGAGCAGGGAATCAAAATGTTTACTGCATGGCTGCCCACAGACGACGACCAATATAAGCTGCCTGACGACAAGAGATATGATCTGGAAAGTTATGAAGCCTACACCAACAGGGTGGATGACCTGAGGGCGAAGCGCCAGGAGGAATTGGAAAAAGCATGGAAAGATGCTTATATGACTGCCAATCCAGGTACCACTGCTGATGACGCTGATCAGGCGTTGCAGAATGATGCTGCGGCACAGCAGCAGATAGCAAATCAGGTGGCGGCGGAAGAGGAAGACTTCAAGGAGCAGGCAAAGATTACCATATCCGTGGGAATGAACGATACCACAAATGATAGCTATTATATGATGACTGCCTTAAATCTTGATATTCTGACCGCCATTGAGAAGGATCCCAGCCGTCTGGCGAACAAAAAGCAGCTTGGGGACGGCGCGGAACAGAATGATTTGATTGAAGAGCTGAATGACCTGTCCAGCGACAAGGATAAGATGAGCTTTCGCGGCAGCTCCGCATCTGAATTTTTGCAGTGCATTCTTTCGGATGTGGCTCTGAATTCAAAGAGAGCTCAGGTTTTCTGCCAGAGCTTTATGGATATTGCTTACACGGTAGACACTCAGAGAAATTCCATTTCTGGTGTGGACGAAGATGAAGAAGCCATCAATCTGGTAAAATACCAAAACGGATATAATCTGGCATGTAAGATGGTTCAGACGTTGACGGAAGTTTACGACAGGCTGATTCTTCAGACGGGCGTGTAAATGCGTTAAAAAATATCGCAGCCAAATTCTGCGATATCAGGTAAAGGTAGTTTGAAGATCCTCCAATTTATTAATTAGATGTCCGCCTGGGACGGACAGGGGAGTATAAATATGAGAATAACAAATAAAATCATACAGCGAAATAATTTGTCCAATATTAATACCAACAAAATATATCAAGATAAACTGAGCACACAGATGTCCACCCAGAAGAAAATCAACCGTCCTTCGGATGATCCGGTGGTTGCGATCAGAGCTCTGCGTCTGCGGAGCAATGTAAATGAAATTACACAATATTATGGAAAGAATATTCCCGACGCGGAGAGCTGGCTGAATGTGACGGAAGCGGGACTGAAGAACCTCTCCCAGATTATGACCAATATGATTACCCGTTGTACTACCGGTTCCAACGGATCGCTGAACACCTCCAATCGGAAGATTATATTGGAGGAGCTGCGAGGACTTGGAGAAGAAGTTTATTCTACGGGGGATGCGGACTATGCGGGCAGGTATGTTTTTACCGGCTACCGCACGGATACGCCCTTGAGCTTTATGAAAGATCAGGAATTAAAATATTCCATTACGGAGCAGCTTGACAGCAGTGCCATTGACAGTGTCATGAAGGTCTACACCGACAAGCTGCTGGAAATTAATTCCAGCAATTACGCGGATGTCAATGTAAATGAGCAGGGCATTTATCCTGTGGAATGCTATCGGATCAGACTGGCATATAACAACTGCTCATATGACGGACAGTACGATGACCTGCAGGCGGCGCAGAAGGCGTTGTTGGAAGATGCGATAAAGAATCATGCGGCGGCCATCAACGGGGATGCCGCACATCAGGCAGCTACCAACGGGGATCTCAACGGCAGTCAGATTGGCAATGTGAATCTGATGGAATTGGATTTGGCTTCGGCGGACGCAGCCACCATCGATGCTGCGGTACAGGCCGTAGTGGCAGGTCTGCCGCAGAATACGGACGAAGAGAAAGCCATTGCCGAAAAGCTTAAGAACTGGAAAGAGGCGCCGGAGGAAAGATTAAAGGATTATTATGCGGATATCAATACACAGCTGCGGTCGGCACCCTTGAACAGTTCGCTTCAGCTGGGAAGAGGACTTACCTATGAAGAGATAAACGCAGATCCGACCATTGGAGCGGCGATCGATGCCAACAATGGTACGAATACATGGACAAGTGATTGGCAGGCAAATATGGATGCCTTTTCTGGACTTGGCTCTCCTGTGGTGGAATTTACAACACCTGATGGGGTGAAGCATGTGTGGAAGGGGCTTGCCGAGGGCGGGAGCAGTACCACATCCGTGACGGATCCTGCTACCAATGTTAAGACAGAGACGGAAGAAGGTGTCATCACGCTGCGCCATTCCTATGAGGACCCTCACAGTTATGCAGCTTCCAATCCAGACGCTATCGTATATGTTCCCGAGACGGGAGAACTTTTGCTGGGGAGTAATCGTTACGAGACATTGATGAAGACGAAGGACTTGGATGCCACACAGCAAAACGAGGCGGAAATTCGTGTCAGCTATGAGAAGAGTAATTGGCAGAAGGGCGATCTGCGCCCGGAGCATTACTTCTATTGTAAGAGCGGCGAAGGCGACAAGACCATATCCTATAATGAAAATTATCTGGATCCGAATCCGGAACGTCAAAATATTGAATACGATGTGGGCTTTAATCAGACCATCCGCGTCAATTCCACGGCGGACGAGTGCTTCCAGCACAATATCGGCAGGGAAGTGGACGACATTGTAAACGCCATGCAGGAAGTGGTGGATTTGGAGGGAATCAAGGCCAATATCGAGGAGATTATGAAATCGCTTTCCACAGGTAAGGAAGACGCCGATAAAGACACGGTGGACAGTCCAAATAAGGAAGCCATAGCCACACTGAAAAAGCAGCTGGATGCGGTGGATAAGGCGCTGACATATGCAAAGGACAAGGAACAGAAGTTATTTGAGAAGGGTATATCCACCTTCCAGAAGCATTTAGATGACGCCAGTCTGTGCATTACCGACTGTGGGACCAGAAGCAGTAAGCTGGCATTGATCAAGAATCGTATGGAGAATCAGAAGACCACCTTTGATACGCTGAAAAGTGAGAATGAGGATGTTGACATCACGGAGGTGGCAATCCACTTAAACAGCGCGGAGCTGACCTATAACGCAGCGCTGATGGCTACGGGCAAGGTGACCCAGAGCACACTGCTCAACTACATCTAAGATATCGGGAGGTAGATGCGGGAATGAAGATCCAGACAAGGGTTTTTGGAGAGATAGAAATTTCGGAAGAAAAAGTGATCCGTTTTGAAAACGGTATTATTGGTTTTCCCGAATTAAAACGGTTTGTACTGCTTCATGATCTGGAACAGGGCACGGACGCAGGCATCCGATTCCTGCAGTCTCTGGAGGAACCTGGATTTGCCCTTCCGGTGATGGATCCGCTCCTGGTGAAGCCGGATTATGATCTGGAATTCAGCGACAGCCTGCGGGCGCAGGTGGGGGAGGTCACTTTGGAGAACCTTTTGGTGCTGGTGACGGTATCCGTGCCAAGCGATTTAAAGAAAATGAGTGTGAACCTGCAGGGGCCTGTGGTGATTAATAAAGAAGAACAAAGGGGCTGCCAGCTCATTATGGAAGGCGCCCATTATCCTGTGAAATTTCCGATTTATGATATCTTGCAGGCCGGAAAGGCAGGTGTATAGGATGTTGGCGTTATCGAGAAAAAAGAATGAGGCAATCATCATCAGCAACAATGTGGAAGTCACCATCCTGGAAATTAAAGGGGATCAGGTGAAGATAGGTATTACGGCGCCCAAGGAAGTGCCTGTATACCGGAAGGAAGTTTATCTCCAGATTCAGGAGGCAAACAGGGAGGCGGATCAGGAAGCAATCAATGCGGATGGTATGGAAGCTTTGCGGAATTTACTTGGATAACGGTTAATATTTCCGTATAAGTTTCCGATAAAACATATAGATGCACAAGAAGCATTGGCCATGAAAGCAAAATCATACAAGGAGGTGGGGAAATATGGCAATCGAGCCTATTTCAAGTTTAATGACTGTGCAGGCACAGGGAAGTGCAATCGTACAGAAACCGCAGAATCCCGTGCAGGCGGAGAAACCGGAGAGCAGCACCAGCAGCGTGCCTTCCGCAGAACAGGTTGACAGGACAACGGCTGTGGTGGAGAATTCCCAGGAGAAAGGGAACGCGGAAAGTAATGATCAGGGCAAGGAACAGCAGCAGCTCAACCATGAACGAGTGCGCAAAGCGGTGGAACGGCTGAATAAAAACCTTGCGAATTCAGAGGCGGTGTTTGGAATCCATGAGGATACGAATCGTGTCACCATCAAAATTGTGGATAAGAACACCAAGGAAGTCATCAAGGAGTTGCCGCCGGAGAAGACATTGGATATGATCGCAAAGGTGTGGGAGATGGCCGGTATCCTGATTGACGAGAGAAGATAGGGAAAGGACGGAACACAAATATGGCAATGAGAATAAGCGGTCTGATGTCCGGTATGGACACGGAGAGCATTATATCCCAACTTGTAGAAGCCAAGAGAACCAAGGTTAATAAAACGGTAAAGGCACAGAAATCTTTGAAGTATAAGCAGGATGCCTGGAAGACGTTGAACTCTCAGATCAAAAAGCTTCATAGCAATGTGCTGAGTAATATGCGTTTTGAATTCAGCTATGCCAAGAAGACCACAAAAGTTTCCAACAGCAGTGCAGTGTCGGTAATCACAGGGGCGAACGCCATGAACGGTGTACAGAGTCTGAAGGTGAAGGAGCTGGCACAGACAGGATATCTGACCGGAGATAAAATGAGCCGGACGGATCAAAAGAAAGTCACGGGAGATACCACACTTGCTGAGTTGGGATACGATGTGTCCGGTTCCGGTGTGATCCTTGTGGAGGGCATGAAGGACGGAGAGCAAAGCCGCGTACCCATCACGGTGGACGGCAGCACCACGGTCAGCAGCTTTGTCAGCGCTTTGCAGACGGCTGGATTGAGCGCCAACTTTGACGAAACTAACGGAAGAATTTACGTGGGTTCCAAGGTTTCCGGTGCAGAGAACGATTTTACGATCAGGACTTACAGGCCAAAGGACGGCTACGAGTCCGGTATCCAGGGTGCGGAGAATGGATTGAAGGCATTGGACGCTTTAGGACTGCGCTATACCGATTCGGACGAAACGGAAAGGCTGAATACCTTTTTTACCAATGCTATAAAAAACGGTGTGTGGGACGACATCAAAAACCTGGAGGGTGCAGGTGCGACGCCGGATGCTACCAATAACAATAAGTATATCACAAGCAATCTGGATGCTGCCATTCAGGCGAAACTGGATGCGATAGCTGCAGGCGGCGAAAACACACTGACAAACGATGAATATAAGAAGATTATGGAAGTCATAACGTCGGCCGATAATACTTACAATGATTCGAGATTGAATAATTGGGCAAGTGATTGGCAGGCAAACCAGAGCAGCGGTGGAGCGATTAAGACAGACGGAAAGGATGCGGTAATCAACCTGAACGGTGTGGACTATTCCTCTTCCAAGAATACCTTCGAGATCAATGGTCTGACCCTGACCGTGAATGCCAAAACAGCGGAGAACGAGGTCATAACCATCACCACCGAGGACGACACTCAGGGCATCTACGACATGGTCAAGAATTTCTTAAAGGAATATAATTCGTTGATCAATCAGATGGATAAGCTCTACAATGCGCCTTCCAACAAGGAGTATGAGCCGCTTCTGGACGAGGAGAAGCAGGCCATGTCCGATTCGGAAGTTGAGGAGTGGGAAAATAAGATCAAAGAATCCATTCTCCGCAAGGATAGTTCCCTCAGCACCATTGCCAGCGAGATGAAGCGCATCATGATGGAAGGCGTGGTGATGAGTGTAAACGAGAATACCGATCCTCCCACGGAAAATAAGATGTATCTCTCTAATTTTGGGATTAACACGCTGGGATATTTCCTGGCGCCTGAGAATGAAAAGAACGCATATCATATTGACGGCGACAGCGACGACGGGGAGACCTCCGGCAATCCTGATAAGCTTAAGAGTATGATTGCTAACGATCCCGACACGGTTATCAAGTTCTTTACACAGCTGTCTAAGAATTTGTACGACAGAATGACAGAAGTGATGAAGCATACGGATTACAGCTCCGCATATACCGCATATGACGACATCAAGATGCAAGAGGAGTACGATGATTACACCGTTAAGATAAAAGATTTGGAAAATAAGCTTGCGGATTATGAGGATAAGTGGTATGCTAAATTTGCAGCGATGGAAACGGCAATGGCAAAGATGCAGCAAAATGCCAGTGCTGTGACGGCTCTGCTGGGTGGCGGAATGTAACGATTGTATGGAAGCCGTTCTTACACTTCACCCAGTCGGGCGAAAAGTGAAAGGCAGGATAGATTTTTATGGCATTACCTAACGCATATGGGCAGTATAACAACAGTAAAATTTTGACGGCATCTCCTGCAGAGCTTACATTGATGCTCTATGAAGGAGCTATCAAATTCTGCAATATTGCTATTGTGGCGGTGGAGCGTAAGGATGTTGAAAAGGCACATGCCAATATTCAGAAGACGGAGCGCATTATTGATTATTTCCGTCAAACTCTGGATATGAGTTATCCGGTGGCAGAGGATTTTGAGCGTGTCTATTCCTATCTGGGACAGAGGCTGATTGAGGCAAATATGCATAAGGATAAGGAGATCCTGGAGGAAGTGAATACCCATCTGCGTTCCATGCGGGATACCTGGAAGGAAGTCATGAAGAAGAGCAGGGAGTAGGGTTTTGGCTGCCGCAGAACGGTGGCATGGAGGTTATTACGCATGACGGAGAATTACCTGACGCTTTTGGAGGAAAGTCTGAAGAGAAAATTACAGGTGTTGGCTGAGATACAGGCATATAATCTGCAACAGCAGGAGCTGTTTCAAAACGGCAACGTGGAATTGGAACAGTTTGACGAGTCTGTGGAGAAGAAAGGCCAACTGATCGAAAAGCTGTCAGCTCTGGACAACGGTTTTGAGAGTTTGTACGAAAAGGTGTCGGAGGAACTAAAGGGCAGGAGAGAGCAGTATGCGCCGCAGATAAAAGTACTGCAGGATTTGATTACGGAAGTGACCGACGCCAGCGTGACCATCCAGGCCCAGGAGGCGCGCAATAAAAAACTGATTGACGATTTCTTCCGGAAAGAGCGGGAAGGTATTCGCATGGGGCGGAAAGCTTCCAAAGCGGCAATCAATTATTATAAGACCATGAGCAAGTCTTCCGTAGTTATGCCGCAGTTTATGGATGACAAAAAATAACGCCGTGGCAGTGAATTGGGTGGACGAAGCGCATGGAAAAGCATACAGGGCGTATCTGTGTGTGATGCCTGATTCATGGTGGACGGCTGTATAGGGAGCTGTCACAGGAGGAAAAGAATGTGAGAGTTTCAAAAGATTCCGCAGCAGCTGCGGAATCTTTTGTTTTTTCTCCCTTCTGGGAAAAGTGTTTCCGGTGAGTATATTGATAATTGTAAAAAGTGAATTGTAATCAATAGGAGGAAAATTCATGGAGCGTTTTAAAAAAGTTTATGGTCAGGGGACATTTGAAGTGGTTGAAATTTGGGTTGACATAGAGACAGGTGTAAATTATGTGTTTCGCAGAAGTGGAAATGCAGGTGGTTTAACTCCGTTACTTGATAAAGAAGGAAAGCCGGTAATAACACCATAATTTTAAGTATACAGAACAATTTTTTCAAAAGGCGGTAATTTTTTTTCTCGGGAATCTAAAGTATTAAAAAATGCGTCCGATATATTATGTAACGGGTGAACAGGAAGTTCACGAAATCGGAAAATAAAAAGCAAGAGGCGACAGCTGCAAGGAAGCGGCTTTTATTCAAGGAGGAACACAGTTATGATAGTAAAACACAATCTCACCGCTATGAATTCCAACAGAATGTTGGGTTTGACAACGGCATCCCAGGCTAAGTCTACAGAGAAATTATCTTCTGGATATAAGATTAATCGTGCGGCAGATGATGCGGCAGGACTTGCAATCAGCGAGAAGATGAGAAAGCAGATCAGAGGTTTGAGTCAGGCGTCTTTAAATGCGCAGGACGGCGTCAGTGCAGTACAGACCGCAGATGGTGCGCTGCATGAAGTGCATGATATGCTGCAGAGAATGACGGAGCTGACAGTGAAGTCTGCAAACGGAACACTTTCCGAATCTGACAGGGATGCTATCCAGATAGAGATCGATCAGCTGGTGTGCGAGATTGATCGTGTATCCACCACATCCAAGTTTAATGAGACATATCTGCTCAGAGGCGCCAATGCAGGTGAACCCGGCAAGATGACTTACAGCATGGCTGCAAAAGGATTGACCCCTGACTTTGGTAATCCTGTGAACATTAATAAAGAGACGGGAACCTTGAGTGTAAAGCTGAATTCTGCAATACCTTCACCTGCTACTATCGGATTGAACGGCACGTCTGCGATGAGTACCGAGTATACCTGTAAAGCGTTTGGACCCGTTGGTACGGTTTCATACTTGTTGGTAGAGGGAACTACTGCAAAACGTGTCAGTGACAGCAGTACAGTGACGAAGCTGAATGTCAGTGAAGTTGTCAAGGAAATTAATAAGAATTCCGGTACAGTGAAAGCATTTAGCAGCATTAATGAGCTGACATCTGCTTTGAAAGCTGCCTATGGAGAAGACATCAAGGCAGTCAGCACTTTTGTCAATTCAGATAAAAAGGTAGAATTGAAAATAGAGACATTTGCGGATGTAAATGATGCTATTGACCTGAGCTTGCATGTAGGTGCGGATTCTGCTAATGACAATAAGATATACATGAATTTGCAGAACTTGAGTGCAAGAACTCTTGGACTGAATGGGTTGGATGTAAGCGGTGAAACGGGCAAGGCAGCCACAAGGGCAATAGATACGGTAGCAGTGGCGCTGCAGATGGTATCTTCCCAGCGTTCCTCACTGGGTGCAATCCAGAATCGTCTGGAGCATACCATTGCCAACCTGGAGAATATTGTGGAGAACACTACCAGTGCTGAGTCTGCTATTCGTGATACGGATATGGCAACGGAGATGGTTAAATACTCCAACAACAATATTCTGGCACAGGCAGGTCAGTCCATGCTGGCACAGGCAAACCAGGCCACATCAGGAGTATTGTCACTGCTTCAGTAAGCATTTTTATAAATATATCAATGTCATCTTCACAGAGTTTCTTTGTGAGGATGGCATTTTTATTTTATTCTTTTGACGCTTCTATAGGGAACTACTTGGAACTTTATTCTTTTTGCAGTTTCCCCTTGTTCTATGCGGAAAGGGCCTTTTTCTCAAATCTTGAAGTCATGGGCTGACTGAAGTGTTTCCTTGTGGATCGGAGAAAAAAATGATATAAATTTATATAAAAGTAAAAAAAAAGCTAAAGTAATTCCAAATCACTCCGATATACATTATAAGTAAAGCAGAGAACAGCTTTTTGTTCAGGCTTATCTTTGGAAGCCCGAAGCGATCCGCACGATCGCGGGAGGCGCCCGTTACAGTCTGCTCCGAATGTGAACGTGCGGGTCGCATGGACGGCAGACGGAAATAGCCGCAAGGAAGCGGCATCAAATTCAAGGAGGAATAATTATGGTAGTACAACACAATCTTACAGCTATGAACTCTAACAGAATGTTAGGCCTTACCACTGCATCTCAGGCTAAGGCTACTGAGAAATTGTCATCTGGTTACAAGATCAACCGTGCAGCAGATGACGCTGCAGGTCTGGCAATTTCCGAGAAGATGAGAAAGCAGATCAGAGGACTTACACAGGCATCCGCTAACGCACAGGACGGTATCAGTGCAGTGCAGACAGCAGAAGGTGCTTTGACAGAAGTTCATGACATGCTGCAGAGAATGAACGAGCTGGCAGTTAAGTCTGCTAACGGTCCTATGTCCGAGAGCGACAGAAACGCTATCCAGAGCGAAATTGATCAGCTGGTTACCGAAATTGATCGTGTATCCACCACAACCAAGTTCAATGAGACCTATCTGCTGAAAGGTAACAATGCAGGTTCCGTTGGATACCTGACCTACAGCACGGCTAAGACCAACCTGACAGGTGTATTTACAGCTACTACAGGTGGTGCATTGAACGTAACTTCTTCCGGTACCATCGCTGGCGTTAAGCTGGTTAACAAGTCCAATCAGACTTCTGCTGCAAGCGCAAGCACGACTTGGACAGGAAAGCAGATTACCGTAGGCGGAACAACTTATGTATTCGTTTCCAGCACATCCAGAGCAAGCGGCGTTTCTTCAACTGTTACTAAGATGAACGTGAGCGAAGTTGTGAGCGAGATGAACAAGAGTGGTACCTGCAAGGCATTCTCCAATATCGACGACATGACCGCAGCAATCAAGCATGCATACGGCGATGATATCAAGACCATTTCTACTTATGTAGATAAGAGCGGCTGCACCAACCTGAAGGTTGAGACTTTCGCAGACTTGAATGATGCGATTGACCTGAGCCTGCATGTAGGCGCTGACTCCTCTGATGACAACAAGATCACTCTGAACATCAATCAGATGAGCGCAAGAGGACTTGGTGTTAACGGTCTGGATGTAAGCGGCGAAGATGGAACAAAGGCTACACGTGCAATTGATACAGTTGCAGATGCATTGGCTAAGGTTTCCAGCCAGAGAGCTACCCTTGGTGCTGTTCAGAACAGATTGGAGCACACGATCAACAACTTGGATAACATTGTTGAGAATACCACCAGCGCAGAATCCGCTATCCGTGATACGGATATGGCTACGCAGATGGTTACCTACTCCAACAACAATATTCTGGCACAGGCTGGTCAGGCAATGCTGGCTCAGTCCAACCAGAGCAATCAGGGCGTTCTGTCTCTGTTAGGCTAATAGCATAGCGGTGAGATAACCATAATGAAAACGGGAAAGGGAGATGCTTCGGCATCTCCCTTTTTTCAGGTTAAATGAAGGGGGCTTATGTAATTGACATAATTTGTACTTTCCTAAAGTTTTTAAATTTTTATTTTCATGTGTATAATTTCATGATATAATGATTTCATTCTTATATTACAAGCGAATTGAAAATAAATAAAAAGGGAAAAGAGAGTTTTTGCGTTAGGGGAATTCTAATGAAGAAGGATATTGAGGCTTTGTTAAGATTTAAGGCGGAAGCGGTTGAAAGACTTGCGTCTTGTTTACTAATTGAAAATAATGAGGCAGAAAAACTTGTGCAGTTATTGGAAGTGCAGGATATAATCCAAATAGAAGCACCTGAATATACAGACACACCTGCAGAAGTGTTAATGAAGTCTTCGCAATTAAGAAGAGATGGGTTGGGTATGGTCAGCTATAAAGCAGGAAATATAATTGTAAATACCTGTTCAGACTGGAGAGAGCTCATGGGAACGGTTGCTGGTGCGATTGGATTGAAGTCAGTAATTGATTCACGTAATCCACTGCTTTTGGTTGCAGGAATTATTACATGGTTATTGTCATTTTCAAATCTTATAGAGTATAAGATATCTGAAAACAGTACTGCCATTATCCTTGCTTTGCAACAGCATAATGAATATAAGGCTTATGCTGCAGCAGAGCAGCAATGCATGAGAGAAGCAAATGAGATTTTGTCAAAACATGGCTATAAGGAGATGGACTCAAATGAATTTTGTAAAGAGATAGATTGTCTCTGTAAAATTAAGTGTATAGGTCTTTCTGAAGGTCAAGTTAAGCTGATAGAGCGAGTTAGATTTTCATATTAAGCTTAAGGATCGGGAAAGGATGATACATTATGGAAAAAATTAGCGACAATACGGAACTGATAGTTCTTGATACGGAAGAAACATTAGAAAAGTTTTTGTCAAATAATTTATGGTTAGACAAAAAAGATTTTAAAGATATTTGCACCAGATATGGATTTCCGGAAATGCTCTTGACGGTGGTGATAGAAAAATATTACATAGATGCAGTTTACAGAGATGTCTATTATAATTATTGGTCAAAGTCTCATTTTAGCTGGCCAAGGCATTGTACAAGGTTGTTTTTATTTCATAATGAACATTCATATATGGAATTTTATGATGGTAAGTATTCTGAACAATTAAATTGTGATTTTTTAGGAACAATAGTAGTTCGGCCCTCTTATTCCAGCGCGACGGATCATACATTAGGGCGCACATTATTAAATCCATATAAGATGACTACTGTCAATGGAGATGGAAAAGTAATACATCCATATGTATACCTTGCAACAGCAAAGTATAAATTTCATTTATTAGGGAATACATATACCACTAGGGCATTTCCGTTTTTAAGTCAAGATGGAGTAGTTATGAAATGTGCAGAAACAGCAGTATGCGAGTTATGTGATTATGCATCAGCTTTTTCTGCACGATACGCAGAGGTATTGCCAAGCTATTTGCAGGCCACATTAAAAGAACGGCTACCAGAAAGAGTATTACCTTCACACGGTTTGTATTGTAATGACATATCATTTTTGCTTGGAAAATTCGGTTTTTCTCCAATGATATATGCTAGTACCGGAGATGTGGATCGTGCGGAAGGTGAAGAAAGAGATAAATTGGTTTATGATAATATTAGAATTGGATGTAGTAATGATAAGTCCTTTTCTGAAGAGAGTATATCCGAAAAGAAATTGTGGGATGATCAGCATGTAACAGGGTTTAGGGATTGGTTTCATTATTATGTGGAATCTGCCATTCCAACATTGACAATTACAGCACCAAATCAGGAAGTGAATAAGCATGCTACTCTTGTCATAGGCCATGGACGGGCAAAAAAATCAGCGAATAAATGTAAGAGATTTCGTTTAGGGAATTTACCATGTATGGATACAGCAGAGCTATTTGATAAATATATTGTTCAGGATGACAATCAAATTCCTTATTCTGAGGAAGAAATGGGTCATTTTACGCAAAATAGAGATTATAAATTAAGTGCTTTCGTCGTACCTCTGGACAGACATGTATTTCTGGAAGCCTCTTCCGCCATAAATATTTGTGACACGTTTATAGCACAGCAACATGAAAATATAAGGATGGCGGTGGAAAATATAAGAGATAAATACGAAAGATTTGCTGAAGAACAAAGAGACAATCAAGTGTGTAAACAATACGAATACATGGTTGAAACAATGCGTGTTTCCTTAGAAAATCCAATTACTATCAGGTATTATCTGGCAAATAGTGCCAGGTATAAAGGGTATCGTATTAAAAGTGTTGAAACATTAGAGGATAAAAAGTTTTATGCAAATGTGGCTATGCCAAAGGCTGTTTGGGTCGCGGAGATTTCAACTTTTGGCTTGTATCAATTAGGACACGCTTTTGCGGAAGTTGTCATAGATGCAACCGCATCAAACAGATCTAAAGAAAGCAGTATTATATTATTAAAAGTGGCAAATTTTGGAGTGTACCGATTACCCAACGAGACATATAATGATTTTAAGAATAAGTTGGAAACAAAGAAGTTTTACTTAAATCTGAATCCGATATTTTCTTTGTTTAGCAACTTTGCAAATGTGGAGTGGGATAAAATAGATGATCTGTTTGAGCACGTTTAAATCAGGAATAACAGGAAGGGAGACTGTATTTTATGAAGGATGTGAAAGTAAATAAGTCGGTAATTACCTCAATTAGAACAGATTGTGAATTTGATACCAAATGTTTAACGGAGCATACCGAGGAAATGAATGAAAGAATGGAAAGAAATATTCTTATTAACGAAAACAAAATAGCTATGGGGCTAAAAAGAGCACAGGGAATACAAACTAGATGATTGTATCTGTCAAAGCAGCCGTCTTCTGTTTCGGAAGGCGGCTGCTTTTGTTCCCCCTTGTTTTCGTTGCATTTTAACCGGAAGTGCGGTATGATGGTAAGTAGTGATGAATGATTGATCATCTACTGCCAGGGAGGGAAATAATTATGAGCAAGAAGATTCTTTTGACCATATCCATACTGATATCCAATCGACCGGATACGGTGCGGAAATGTTTGGATTCCATACAGCCTTTGCTGGAGGCGGTTCCGTCAGAACTTATTTTAACCGATACGGGATGCGGGGAGCAGGTGCGTTCCATTATTGAGGAATATACGGATCATATTATTAATTTTAAGTGGTGCAATGATTTTTCCAAGGCCAGAAATGTGGGATTAAAGCAGGCAAAAGGCAAGTGGTTCCTGTTTCTGGATGATGATGAATGGTTTGAGGATGTCACGGAGATCATTGAGTTTTTTAATTCGGGAGAATACAAGCATTATGGTCTCGGGGCTTATTATCAGCGTAATTATGCCAACCGTGAGGGAACGTTGTATTCGGATCTGCTGGTAGGGCGTATGACTCAGGTGACGCCGGAGGTAAAGTTTGTCTATTCCATACATGAATGTTTTAATTTGACCGTGGGCAAGCCTAAGAAATTCAAAGCATTTGTGCATCATTACGGATATCTTTACGACAGCGAGGAAGAACGCCGTGCCCATGCGGCGCGAAACATTGTGCCTCTGCTCAAGGAACACAAGGCAAGTCCCCGCAATATGAAGCATATTCTGCAGTTGGTGCAGGAGTACAGCGTCAATGATGAGTGGGAGAAGTCTCTGGAATACTCTTTAAAAGGAATTGAGACTGCGGAGAGCGGTCCCATTGAGGATGGATTCTGTCTTTCTTCTCTTTATGCCAATGTGGTTTCACTCTATATGGAGAAATGGCGTTTTGAGGCCGCTATTGAAGCGGGAGAAAAGTATTTGCAGCTGGAATGGGTGGATCCCATGGCAAAGGCACTTATTGCCGGAAAGCTTGCGGACGGATACATGCGTACAGAGAAACCGGAAAAGAGTTTCGAGAAGGCGGAGTTTTATTGGAAGAGATTTCAGGAGTTTCAGGAGGATGAAGAATCCTATATGGGATATATCACAAACCTTACCTGCGGTTGCTTTGAGCCCTTTAACAGATGTGTGGCATTGGGAAACGGCATTCATGCGGCGATTCTTTTGGGTAGGGATGATGTGGCATGGGAATGGTTTCAGGCTATGGAGATTGGAAAACATACGCTTTATATAGAACCGGAAATGTCAAAGGTGATTGCGGAAAAGCTGCCGGAGAAGGGCGGAGAAACCCGGGAGCACTTTGCCAAGATGTGTGATCTGCTGTCAAAGCACTGGGAGAGGAAGGATTTTCTGTACAGTGTTATTGTGGTAAGGTGCGGACAGGGCGACACATTGGAGGAAAAGCTTCGACTGGCGGCAGCTTACCGGGATTGTGAAATGGATCATGTATTTATGAAAATTGTAAAGCTTGCGGACGCTTTTTGCAGGCATCAGGCAGGCGAGAAATATGACAGGGAGGAAGCGGAACAGGCGGTATATTTTTTGTGGGAGCATTTGTCACAGAACATGAAGATGATGCGGGATTACGATATATTGGAGTTGGAGAGGAAGATGGGAATGGATCCGGCGGCCTGTCTTCAGAGGATTCCGTACTATGTGTGGCAACGTGAGCTCACGGCCTATTACGGCAAGTGTGTCCGGGAGGAAGCTACATGGTGGACGGAGCAGCTGGAAGCATGTCTGCAGGAAACGGACAGAAAGCTGCTGTTGTGGTATGCTTACTATGGTATCTATGGCGCCATAAAGGAAGCTGATACGGAGGGCAGTGTCTCTACGGATGCGGTTCTGGCAGGTGTACGCAGATATGTGGAATCCAGAATATGTCTGTGTGAGCAGATCTATAGACCTGAGATTTTGCAGGATTGTCAGGATGTATTGTCCGAGGAGGATCAGGCTGCATACAAGCTGTTGGAGTTACAGCGACAGATCAATGGTACGGAGTATGCCAAGGCCGTAAAGACAGTAAAGATTATTAAGAACCTGCTTCCCGGGTTGAAACCGGTGATAAAATGGTATTTGACCTGGCTCAGCGAACGGATGAAGGAGCAGGAGGAGAAAGAGAATCAGGAAAAGAGACAGGTGGCGGGAGAAATGCAGGTGTTGGCCGTTGGAGTCAAGCTCAAAATTCGTCAGCTGGTGGCGGCAGGAAGTACGCAGGCGGCGCTGGAGGTTGCAAGGCAGTTAAATGCGTTGGTACCCGGAGATGAAGAAGTGGAGCAGCTGATTGAGAAGTTGGAGACACAGATTGCGGAAGCCTC
The DNA here is from genome assembly GCA_910578185.1 of uncultured Acetatifactor sp. GTDB lineage: Bacteria > Bacillota > Clostridia > Lachnospirales > Lachnospiraceae > Acetatifactor. Next base: position 50,678 of record CAJTPN010000016.1, on the reverse strand, counting down.
ATCCTCTGCTGGGCAGAATTCTTGAAAAGGGTAGAATTAGACAGTCCTGCCGGTGGAACTTCCGTGACAGACTGGGGAATATGTTATAGTTCCACAGGTAATAAGTCCAGGGATAAGGAATATTCGGGGGCAAACTGTGGATAGAAAGGAACAGATGAATACGGGGAAGAAAATTTTGCTCAGCATCTCTATCCTGGTGTCAGGACGGGGAGAAACAACAGAAAAATGTATTGACTCTCTGGATCGGCTCAGGAAAAGAGTTCCCTGCGAATTATTGCTGGTGGATACGGGATGTCCGGAACAGATGAGGGGATGGCTGGAGCACCGGTCAGATAAAGTGATTCCGTTTGCATGGTGTAATGATTTCTCCGCCGCCAGAAATGTTGGATTAGGGGCAGCGTCCGGTGAATGGTTTCTGTTTTTGGACGACGATGAATGGTTTGAAAATACAAACGAATTGGAACAGTTTTTTCTGTCAGGAGAATATAAGCGTTATGAGGCCGTCTCCTATTTGCAGAGAAATTATATCACTATGGAAGGGGACAGATGGAGGGATATACCGTTGACTCGCATGGTCAAGCGCCGGGAAGATACCCGTTTTGTATATCCCATACATGAAAGTCTTTGGCCGATTTATGAACCGGTAAAATATTTGGAGGATTATGTGCATCATTATGGATATGCTTCCCCGGATCCGGAGATACAGAAAGCCAAGCGACAGAGGAATTTATCCCTGCTTCTGCCCTTAATTCAAGAGGATCCTCATTGTCTGCATCATTATCTACAGGCGATTCTGGAATATATTGCGGCAAGGGATTATGAGAAGGCGCAGCAGATGGCAGAGGATGGAATTGGCAATTATGTGCCTGAGAGGGTGGACAATGGCAATGAGCTTTGGGGGTTATACGGCGCTGCAGTACGGCTTCGGGTGATGCGCGGGCAGTATGAGGAGGCGCGGAAGCGCGGAAGCGAACTACTGGAACGAACAGGGCTGTCAAGGCTGGCGGAGACTTCCATTTGTGGAGACCTGGCAATTTCCTGCGGAGCGCTGGAGATGTCCGGCAATCGGTACGGCACGGGCTGTATAGAATATCTGCACAGATATCTGGAACAGAAAAAATACTTTGAACTGCACAAGACGGAAAGGCTGGGGCAGCTTGCAATTATATTGGACAGCTGTCTGGAAGAGGACCAATATCGTATGGTTATGGGATGGGGATTTGGGGCCGCATTGTCAGGAGAGGACGCTCAGGCAGTTGAAGCGCTTCTTTCTCTTGAGCCAACCTCCTGGTGGATGGAGACGGAGCAGAATTGGTATACTCAGGCTTCTTTGCAGTATCGTGAGGAATGGAAGAAACGCTTTCAAAACCTTATGGACCGCATTCAGGCAGGACAGGAAGTGCAGCCGACTAGCTGTCCCCGGACAAGGGAACTGTATGTGGCATTGACCGGGCCGGAACAGGGTGGAAATGAGGCCGGGACAAGTCCTGTCAATGAGCAGATGGCGGCCCTTGCGGCACAGCTGAAGGTAAACATCCGGCTGCTGATTGGCCAGGGGCAGGGACAGGCTGCGCTGGCAGCGGTAAAACAGCTGTTGGGCTATTTCCCTGAAGATAAGGAATTGATAGATTTGCAGGATAGGTTGGAAAGGAAATAAGGGCATATGAAGATACAATTTTTAAACGGAGGTCTTGCCAACCAGACCTTTCAGTATATATTTGCCAGATACTATGAATTGTCTCATCCCGGCGAGATAATGTATATGGATGACTCCTATTTTGCGCTGAATACGGTTCACAATGGCTATGAGCTGGACAAAGTGTTTGGGATTAAGGCACATATGCTGAGCGAATGTTTTGACCAGGACGTGTGGAACTTTATTCTGGAGGAGCGCAGAAAAGGCAAGAGCGTGCCGCAGATATTGTGTGAAAACGGTATTGACATGTATATGCTTTCCGAGGTGGGGGACGGGTACAGAACGTTTAACCCGTTTGACGGCAGAGTGGTTTCCATCCACTGCAACCAATATCTTCCTGAAGTTCTGGATATGCCGGGAGACGTGTATTATCACGGATATTGGATTCATAAGTCCTGGTTTCGGACTTACAGGGCCAATTTCTTGGAGGAACTCCAATTTCCGGAGATTACCGACAGGCAGAACAGAGCTTATCTGAATCATATTATGGAAACCAATTCGGTATCTCTGCATGTGAGACGGGGGGACTATGTAAAATTAGGTTGTGCAATGAATGCAGACGCGTACCAAGAAGTGATCGGGGATTTCTTAAAAGGGACGTCGGAAAAGTGGAACTTGTTTGTCTTTTCGGATGATATCCACTGGTGCAGGGAGCATCAGGAGGAAATGGAGCTGGGAAGGTTTGAGAGTGTCACCTTTGTGGAGGGCAATATGGAAGGCAGGAATTATATGGATATGCAGCTTATGAGTAAGTGCAAGGCCATGATCATGTCAAACAGTGCATTTTGTTTCCTGGCGGCTCTTTTAAACGTGGACATGAAACTATATTTAAATCCCATTCCAAGGGAATTGTGAGGAATGCTGCCAAGAAAATGCACCCAAAGAGGCATGACGGAATTGGAATTGCCCAGCTAAGAAATCTAAGGGTTATTATTAAAAGTGACTATGAGGGTACTTCAACCTTTAGTACCCTTGAGTATCGACTTTAACAGGAGAGATTAATTTATGGCTAATATGGCGTTGGATGGTAAGACAATATTTGTGACGGGAGCGGCCGGCTTTATCGGGTCAAACCTGTGTAAGAGATTATGCGAAGAAATTCATGAGATAAAAGTGATTGGCATTGACAATATGAATGACTATTACGATGTGTCGCTGAAGGAAGCAAGGCTGACGGAGCTTGGAAAATATGCGGATTTTACTTTTATAAAAGGAAATATAGCCAACAAGGAGATGATAGATTCTCTGTTTGGGGAATATAAGCCGCAGATTGTGGTGAATCTGGCGGCACAGGCAGGCGTGCGGTATTCCATTACAAATCCCGATGCCTATGTGGAGGCTAACTTGATTGGCTTTTATAATATTTTGGAGGCATGCCGGCATTCATATGATGAGGGAAAGACAGGGGTGGAACATCTGGTGTATGCTTCCAGCTCTTCCGTATATGGATCCAATAAAAAGGTTCCCTACAGCACGGAGGACAAGGTGGATAATCCGGTTTCTCTTTATGCCGCAACAAAGAAGTCCAACGAACTGATGGCACATGCATACGCAAAGTTATATAATATTCCATCTACGGGATTACGGTTTTTTACCGTGTATGGACCTGCCGGAAGACCGGATATGGCATATTTCGGATTTACTGATAAGTTGAGACAGGGAAAAAACATTCAGATTTTTAATTATGGTAATTGTAAGAGAGATTTTACCTATATAGACGATATTGTGGAAGGTGTGGTCAGAGTAATGGGGAAGGCGCCTCACAGGGAGACGGGAGAGGACGGTCTGCCCCTGCCGCCTTATGCGCTGTATAATATCGGCAACAACCATCCCGAAAACCTTTTGGATTTTGTGGATATTTTGCAGCAGGAACTGGTGAGAGCCGGTGTATTGCCAAAGGATTATGATTTTGAGGCTCATAAGGAGCTGGTGCCCATGCAGCCGGGAGATGTTCCGGTCACATATGCGGATACCGGCGCTTTGGAGCGGGATTTTGGATTTCGTCCAAGCACCAGTTTGCGGGAAGGATTGAGGAAGTTTGCCGAATGGTATGCGGATTATTATAAAGTGACGAAAGCAAAACTATGAAACCGGGGTAAAAGCGGAATTTGAAAAGTATGACAAAATACGAGGTATTAAAAAAATATTTTGGTTATGACTCCTTTCGGGAAGGGCAGGAGTTTATGATCGACAATATTTTGGAGGGAAGGGATGTTCTGGGGATTATGCCCACGGGTGCGGGCAAATCCCTTTGTTATCAGGTTCCTGCATTGCTGCTGCCCGGCGTTACCGTGGTGGTGTCTCCGTTGATCTCACTGATGAACGATCAGGTGAGGGCGTTGAATGATGCGGGAGTACATGCGGCATATATCAACAGTACTCTGAGCGATGCCCAGGTTTCCAAAGCCCTGGGGTATGCCGCCATGGGGCGGTATAAGATTATCTATGTGGCGCCGGAACGGCTTGGTACATATGAATTTCAGCAGTTTGTTCATGGGCCTTCCGTAGAGATATCCATGGTAACCGTGGACGAGGCACACTGCATATCCCAGTGGGGACAGGATTTCAGGCCCAGCTATCTAAAGATACTGGATTTTGTCAAAGGATTTGGGAAACGTCCGGTGGTGAGCGCCTTTACCGCTACGGCAACGGCTCAGGTGCGGGAAGATATTCTGTGTGTGTTGGGATTGCGGGAACCACAGGTGTTGGTGACAGGATTCGACAGGAAAAACCTGTATTTTGCCGTGGAACAGACCAGGGATAAGGATAGGTTTATCCGGGAATATCTGCGGGAACACGGAGAAGAAAGCGGCATTATCTATTGTGCCACCCGGAAAAATGTAGATAAACTTTATGAGGAATTTTGCCGGGAGGGGTTCCAGGTGGCCCAGTATCATGCGGGATTGAGCAACGAGGTGCGCAGGGCAAGCCAGGAGGACTTTATTTATGACAAAAAACCCGTTATCATTGCAACCAATGCCTTCGGCATGGGAATAGACAAATCAAATGTCCGCTATGTGATTCATTATAATATGCCTCAAAGCCTGGAAAACTATTATCAGGAAGCAGGGCGGGCAGGGCGGGACGGCGGCAATTCAGAGTGTATTCTACTCTATTCTCCCCAGGATATCATGATAAACCGTTTTTTAATGGAGAGTAAGGATGAGGCCTCGGAGCTTACGGACGAGGAGCGAACGCTTTTGCGGGAGCGGGACGAAATGCGGCTTCGGGGTATGACGGCATATTGCACTACCACAAAGTGTCTCCGGGAATATATTCTGCATTATTTTGGAGAGTTGGATGCGTCTGCCTGTGGTAATTGTTCCAATTGCCTGCGGGAATATGAAGAAGAGGATGTGACGGAAGACGCCAGAAAGGTTTTGCGCTGTGTTAAGGAATTGCGGCAGCGCTTTGGAATAAATGTGGTGGTTGGAACCCTGCGGGGCAGGGATAACGCAAAATTGAGAAGCTATCAGCTGCAGCAGTGCGTATCCTATGGAAGTCTGAAGGAGACAGGTGAAGAGAAGATTAAGACGATTATTAATGGGCTGCTGCAGGAAGATATGCTGCGGTTGACCATGGATAAATATGCACTGGTAAAGCTGACATCCAGGGGATATGATTTCATGGAAGAACGCATATCGAACGAAGGAGACAGTGGGGATTACCGGATATGTGTCAGGAGCCGGAAGATGGAGAAGACCGCTTCCGGGCGTCAGGAAGAAACAAAGACAGGCAAGGGCAGGGTATCCGAGATGCTTACCACTCGCGGCATGGAGCTGTTTGAGAAACTGCGGGAGCTGCGCAGGGAGATTGCCAAGAAAGAAGGTAAGCCGCCCTATATTGTGTTCAGTGATAAAACGCTGTTGGATATGTGTATGAAAACACCTTTGAATAAGACGGAGATGCTTACGGTTAACGGCGTGGGGGAGAATAAGTATCTGCGGTATGGAAAACCATTTCTGGAAGAGATCGGTAAGTTTACTCAAGGAAAGAAGGAAAAGCTGCACTATGAGTAGCGATATGGCAAAAGCAAGATAGGAAGGGGAAAAGGATTCTTGTAAAAGCGGGGTGTGTAGCTGGCCTAAATCGAAGAGATCACAATTAGGGGGTGGAATATGATTACAAGAGAAGAGGTTTTGGCATACGGGCTGACCTTTCCAGACACATATGTGGACACACCCTTTCGGGATGACAACTGGGTGTTGATACGCCTAAGGAAAAATAAAAAGGCATTTGCGTGGACTTATCTGTATGAAGGGAGCCTGCGGGTAAACGTGAAAGTGGATCCCCAGTGGAGGGATTTCTGGAGAATGTCATATAAGTCGGTAATTCCCGGGTATCATCAAAACAAAGACCATTGGAATACCATTATCTTAGACGGCAGTATTCCAAAGAAGGAGATCAAGAGGATGATTGCTGAGAGCTACGACCTGGTGGCCAATGCATAAGGGGCGGAGGAAAAATTTTGAGAAATTATAAGCTTTTGATTGAATACGACGGTACACAATATTTTGGCTGGCAGCGTCAGCCGGGACATGATACCATTCAGGGGAAATTGGAGAGTGTGCTTGGCCGAATGTGCGACAGGGAAACAGAGGTAATCGGCGCAGGGCGCACGGACGCAGGGGTTCATGCGAAAGGCATGGTGGCGAACGTTTTCCTGGAGACAGACAAAAACTGCGAGGAAATCAGGGACTATTTAAACGAGTATCTTCCGGAAAGCATTGCGGTGAAGGAGGTTCGAGAGGCCTCGGCCAGGTTTCATGCCCGCTATAATGCCACCGGTAAGACTTATCGTTACACCTGTTTCGATGGAAAGGTAAAGCCTGTTTTTGACAGGAAATTTTGTGCCGTTCTAAAGCAAAGGCCGGATTTGGATGCCATGAGGCAGGTGGCCTTGCTTTTGGAAGGTCAGCATGATTTCAGGAATTTTTGTGTGAATCCCAGGATGAAGAAGTCAACCGTGCGACATTTGGACAAGGTGGAGATACAAAGGGAGGGAGCATATCTGTATTTCTTTTTTCATGGAACGGGATTTCTGCAAAATATGGTCCGGATTATGGTTGGAGTCTTACTGGAGGTAGGATACGGGCATATGAATGCGGAACAGGTGAGGGCTGCCCTGGACAACGAAGACAGACAGAAGGCGGGACCTACGGCGCCGGCACAGGGCCTTTGTCTGATGGAAGTAGATTATGCATAAAGAAGTGATGACTAAAACTGAAATCCCCCAGGAGTCAGGAAGAAGCATCAGAAAATAAACGCAGAAAAAACACATAACCTTTAGGGGGGCAAAGGAGAAAAAGATGCAGGAGCCAGGGGAAGTAACAAAAGAGGAGAAGAGACCGGATTTGGGAAAGGAAACAGAGCAGAAGAATGCGGGGCCAGATTTTGGGCAGGTATGGGATTGGTCCTTAACCCAAGGGACGGAAGAAGAACCGGCAGAAAAGAGGGTATTTGAGCATAACTTATCTAAACAGGATGAACTGATTCCGGAGATGTTGGATTTTCTGAGAAACAGATTGGGAGATAAGTTTTCCATAGATCCTATTCTGGAGGAAGGAGATTGGCCGGATAGACCTGCGATGATCGGTATAGACGGGCGGTGTGGCAGCGGCAAGACAAGTTTTGCAAAACTGCTGTCAACCTATGTTCCCTGCAATGTGGTTCATATGGATGATTTTTATATACCTATGGAGAAGCGCAGAAAGGATTGGAGAGAGGTTCCCGGCGGCAATATAGACTTTCACAGATTGCTCTCCGAAGTTCTGCATCCTCTATATCATGGGAAGCCAGTGTTTTATCGGGCCTATAATTGCCGGGAAGATAAATTGGAGGAGACCATGGAGATGCGCCCTCGCCGATATATTATTGTGGAGGGGACTTACTCCCTGCATTTCCTGCTTTCGAGAGCTTATGATCTGAAGATATTCACAGACATTTCGCCGGAGGATCAGATTCAGAATTTGCGGGAGAGGGAAGGGGACAATCTTGAAAAGTTCATAGAACAGTGGATCCCCATGGAAGAGAATTATTTTAAGGAATTTTCGGTGCGACAGAGGAGCCATGCGATTATAAATTGGAGATAACCGGGCAAAACGGTTATGGCAATGGCCGGCGTGCCGGGGGTTAACTGGTATGTGATGATTGATGGGGAATAAAAACAAAAAAACAGGGAATCCTGACATGCATGGATGAGAGAAACGTAAATAGAAAAAAGTTACCCCATAAATTTGACTATTATGTCTTGCTGTTTTTCCTGCTGGCGTTTATCGGATGGCTGTGGGAGGTGGTGCTGTTTTATGTGACGGCCCATGCTTTTATTAACAGAGGCGTGTACCGAGGGCCCTATCTTCCAATTTATGGTGTGGGCGGATTACTTTTGTACTTTTTGTTCCACATCCCCGGTAAATTCATTTCCCGTTTGCGAAAGAATCCTCTTTGGGTATTTTTGCTGTCGCTTTTTATTTGTTCTGTCCTGGAATACATGACCAGTTACTTTCTGGAAAAAATGTGGGGGATTCGGTGGTGGGATTACAGCAGTCACTTTATGAATTTAAACGGAAGAATCTGTCTGCTGGGTGCGGTGGTGTTTGGATTGGCAGGCACGGCGCTGATTTGTCTGCTGATGCCCTGCTATGACAAGGTCTATCGGAAGTTATCCGCCGGATGGCGTATTGCGCTCTGTCTGCTGCTTTTGCTGGCATTCGTGGCGGATGCCACATACTGCGCCATCAGGCCCAATGTGGGATATGGGATATCCTGGGAGGGGGACAAGTGATTTTGGATCCCCAAATACGTATGAAGAAGTCAGACATGCGGAATAGATTCGTTTATTCCTGTGGCTTTGGACACATGGTCTGGCAGGAATATATAACTAGGAGGAAATATATGGGGGCATTGGGGAGCATTTTTCTGATTGTTGGAATATTTTTCACGGATCTGTGGATTAAAAACAAAATAGAAGGATTTGGAGCGGAAAATAAAAGAGAAAAATCCGCCCCACAGGAATCCGGCGGAGAAAAGCTGCCGGATTCCTTGTGGGGCGGACGTATTTTAATACGAAAATATCACAATTCAGGCGCCATGCTGAATCTGGGTGGAAATCACAGGGCGGCGGTGACAATTTTGTCAGTGTCCCTGGCTGTAATATTGTCGGTAGTGTTTGTTTTAAGTCTTGGGCGCCGGGGCAGTCATATGCTTCGGCTTGGTTTGGCGCTATTGCTGGGAGGCGCATTCAGCAATACATATGACAGGCTTAAGCGGCACTATGTGGTGGACTATTTCAGCTTTAACGTGAAATGGAAACCGATTCGACAGATCGTATTTAATCTTTCGGACTTTTGTATCATAATTGGCGCCATGCTTATGGTGATTGGGTTGAAGTAACCTAATCGTAAGTAATCACCGTTCCGGTCTCGCCGTTCACGGCTTCCTTTACCTTATCCATGGAAGTGATAATCACTTTGCCGGTTTTGATCTTTTCCAGGTAGCTGACGGCTGCCTCGATCTTCGGCAGCATGGTTCCTGCTTCAAACTGCCCCTCTGCTGCTGCGGATTTGGCTTCCGTGATATTCATGGAAGTTATGGCAGTCTGGCGGTCCGTACCGTAATTTTGATATACATAGTTTTCACCGGTGAGGATGATCAAAACGTCGCATGCCAGATCCGCCGCCAGTTTTCCGGCGATGGCATCCTTCTCTATAACCGCGGAGGCACCTTTTAAAGTGTGCTGTTGTTCAATCACGGGAATTCCGCCGCCTCCGCAGGCGATGACCACTTGTCCCGCATCGGCAAGAGTGCGGATGGCTTCGATTTCCACAATGTCTATGGGCTTGGGAGCGGCTACAACCCGTCGGAAGCCTTTGTCTGGATCTTCCTTTACATAATTTCCCTTTTTCATTTCAATTTCTGCATCGTCCCGGGACATATAACGACCGATGACCTTTGTGGGCTCATAAAAGGCCTCGTCGTAGGGATCCACCGTAACCTGGGTCAGGATCGTGCTGACCGGCTTGGAAATTCCCCGTGCCAGCAGTTCGCTGCGCAGAGCGTTTTGGATATCATATCCCACATAGCCCTGACTCATGGCGGAACACACGCACATGGGCGCAGGGGTATAGTCGATATAAACACGGCGAAGCTCGGTCATAGCTTTATGAATCATACTGACCTGAGGGCCGTTGCCATGGGTGATCGTCAGCTGATAATGCTCTTCTACCAGATCCGCCAATGCTTTGGCGGTTATTTTTACGGCGTCCCGCTGCGCTCCTGTGGTTATGCCAAGCGCGTCATGTCCTAAAGAAATAACAACCTTTTTCATGCTCATAGCAATCCCTTTCATTTTTCTATTAATATCGGCTTTTTGAATGGCTGCCAATGTTAGATACGTCTTTTACCGGAAGTGAAGGAACTGCTTCCGATAAGCTATTATACCATATTTTCTTTGGGGTGTATAGGTTTTTGTATTGCTTTTTGCTTCGGAACAGTGTATGCTAGTAACAGTTTAGACAGTCGGCAGCACAGTTATGGGGAGGTTTGTGGCAAGGATGTCAAATTGCTCACAGGGCAGTTTGGAAATTCGTGCAAGGGAGCACAAATCTCTTGCGGTGCCGTAGAGGATAAGTTAGATCTTTATTGTAAGGAGGCATACGGATGGAGAAAAAAATTCTGTTTCCTTGTGTTGGCGGTTTTGTACATGGCGGGGATTATAATCCCGATCAATGGTTAGACCGGCTTGATATTTTGGAGGAAGATGTGAAACTGATGAAAAAAGCCGGCGTCAATTGTGTGACGCTGGGCGTATTCTCCTGGGCTGCTTACGAGCCGGAGGAGGGAGACTTCCATTTTGAATGGATGGAACAGATCATCGAAAATCTCTTTCAAAACGGTATTTATACGATTTTGTCCACGCCTTCCGGTGCGCGTCCCGCATGGCTGGATGCAAAGTATCTGGAGGCAATGCGGGTGGACAACAAGGGCCTGCGCAACCGTCATGGCGGACGTCACAATCACTGTATGACTTCTCCCAGATTTCGGGATAAAGTAGCCGTCATTGACAGAAAGCTGGCGGAACATTTGGGCAGGCATCCAGGTGTGATTATGTACCATATTTCCAATGAACTGGGTGGAGAATGTTATTGTCCCCAGTGTGTTCAGAAGTTCCAGAAATATCTGGCGGAAAAGTATGATTATGACATCGACCGACTGAATATGGAATGGTGGACTTCTTTTTGGAGTCATCACTATAATACTTTCGGAGAGATCGAACCGCCTTTTGCCAATGGAGAGACCACCATTATGGGTCTGAATATGGAGTGGAAACGGTTCACTACTTTCAATATGAATGACTTCCTGCAGTATGAAATAGAGGTGCTTCACAGTGTGACGCCGCAGATTCCTGTGACCACAAATTTTATGAGCCTGTTTGGCGGGCTGGATTACCGTAAGATGGCGCCGGGCCTGGATGTGGTTTCCTGGGACAATTATCCGCCGTTTCATAACGATGGGGAAACCTTTGGGGAAACCATGTTGGGCTCCGCTTTCAATCATGCGGTAATGAGATCGCTAAAGCGTGACACCCCGTTTATGATGATGGAGAGCACCCCCAGCCTGGTGAACTGGCATAGTATAAATAAGCTGAAACGTCCCGGCGTACATAAACTTTCCTGCTTACAGGCGGTGGCCTGCGGCTCCGATTCCGTTCAATATTTTCAGTGGAGGAAAGGGCGGGGATCCTATGAACAGTTCCACGGGGCCGTGGTGGATCATCTGGGAACGGATGACACAAGGGTATTTCGAGAAGTGGCTCAGGTAGGGGAACTGCTCCAAAAAATTGCGCCTGTCGCCGGCACCGTGGTAAAAAGCCGGGCCGCACTTTTGTTTGACTGGGATAACCGCTGGGCTATCTGGGATGTGAAGGCGCTGGGACAGAAAACAAAGAAGTATGAGGAAACCTGCAGGGATATCTGGAAGGTGTTTTTGAGGTTGGGCGTGGATATGGATGTGGTGGGTTCCGATGAAGACTTAAGCCGCTATGATGTGGTGGTGGCGCCCATGCTGTATCTGCTGCAGCCGGAGACGGCCGGGAATCTGAAGGCCTTTGTGAACAGAGGGGGGCAGCTGCTGGCAACCTATTTTACCGGTTATGTGAATGATGCACAGCTTTGCTATCTGGGCGGTTTTCCGGGGGATGGCCTGTGGGAGCTTTTTGGCGTTATCAGTGAGGAAATAGACGCCTTATACCCCTCGGACAGGAACGGGATTCTGCTTGAGGATGGCAGCAGGTGGGAGGTAATGGACTGTGCCGAAATTCTGCGGGTTCAGGACGCCAAGGTGCTTGGTACATATACCGATGATTTTTACCAGGGAAGCGCCGCGCTGACCTGTAAGAATCATGGAAAGGGCAACGCCTATTATGTGGCGGCCAGAACGGAAGCTTCCCAGATGAGTGCATTATTTGAGAAGATGCTTGCGGACGCTGGTATCCCCGTGAAGAAGCTGCCGGAAGGGGTGGAATATCATGTCAGGAGTGGGGAAGAGGGGAATTACGAATTTTATTTAAATTGCACAACGGAACCGGTGGAGCTTTCAGGCGTTAACGGATATGACATGGTGACCGATGCCCCTGTCAGTGAGAAATTGACGCTGCCGGAATACGGCGCGGCGGTGATACGTTTGTAAAAACAGCCCTTGTGAGGGAAGGGCCGGGTTGACGTTGGTAAATGACACCTTGGAAAGCAAATTGGTCAATTCCTGTGTGATCGAGGAGCTGAAGTTTTATGCTCTGGAAGATAAGACAAAGGAAGAGCTGAACATTTCCGTAAACGGCGTCAATCCCATCGGAATGTCCCAGGAGGAGTTGAAGGAAGTGTTGCTTGAGCTGGAACTGGACGATGATATGGGGGATTACAGATTTCACTATCTGCATGAAGGAGACTATTCCGTGTACTTTTATTATAAACACGGTGTGTTGGACGAGATTGTGGTAAGTCATGACTTTTCCAAGAGTTATGAGTCGAGATAGGGGATAGGGCAAACTGGATTGGCAGAAAAAAGATATTAAAGACTCCGAAAGGAGAAAAGAGTTATCATAAAACCCCGCGCAAGGACGATGTTTCTCGTCTTTCTGCGGGGTTTTTATACTGACAAAAACGTCCGGAACATAAATACTATCATGCCCCATTGCGCTGGACTATCTGTGCCGCAATGCCGTCCAGGACTTCAAAATAGTCCTCAAAGGTTTTTCGGCAGCAGCCGGGGTTTTGGATGATAATTCCGTCGCTGCAAAGTCCTGTCAGTGAAAAGCCCATGGCTATACGGTGATCATCGTAAGTTTCAACCAGGGAAGGCTTTGGTGCGCCGGGGTAAACGGTGATGCTGTTTTCTGATTCCTCACAGTAAATTCCCATTTTGGTCAGTTCCGTCACAATGGCGGTGATGCGGTCGCTTTCTTGAAATCGGATATGACGAATGCCGTTGATCCTGGTGGGTGCGTCCGCATAGGGGGCAATGGCAGCCAGTGTGATTGCTTGGTCGGAACATGCGGACATATCCGCAGTAATTCCGTGCAATACACCGTCCATCGGCGGGTTTACCAGGATTCCCTCCCGGGTATCCTGGGCGGTACAGCCCATCTGCTCCAAAATGCGGATAAAGGCAATGTCGCCCTGCATGGAGTTGAAATGCACATGATTTACCAATACAGGAATTCGCAGTAGAGGACTCATTCCATAAAAATAACAGGCTGCGGACACGTCTGGCTCAATCTGATAATCCAGAGCATGATAATATTGCCCGCTTCTAGTCAGGAAGGTGTCCGGGGTGGGGTGTTCGGTGCTTACGCCGAATTGTTCCATCATTTTCCGCGTAATGGCAATATAACTCATGCCGTGGGTTCCTTCCACCCTGGTGGTAAAATCTTGTTCACAGAGGCAGGAGGCGATCAAAAGGGCACTCAGGAATTGACTGCTGGTATCAATGTTTACATGGATACTGTTTTGTAAAAAGCCGTGGCCTCGAAGGGTAAAGGGAAAAGACATCTGATCCGAGCCGTCGTCATAGCTGATTTCGCAGCCTAAATTCGCAAGGGAATGCAGCAGGGGCGCCATGGGACGTTTCCGCATTTGTGGGGAAGAATCCATGTGATAGACGCCGTGGGAGAGCCCCAGATAAGCGGTGAGAAATCTGGCGGCAGTTCCTGCGCTTCCTACATATAGGGAGGCTTCACCGGAGGGGACGGCGCCTCCCAGCCCCCTGACAGTGACGGTTTTTAAGCTTTCATCCGCCTGGGCCTCGAACCCCAGGGCCTGTATGCACTTTAGAAAGTGCCTGGAATCATCGGAAAACAGAGCGCCTCGCAGGGTGGAAACACCGTTTGCCAGGGTGGCAAGCAGAAGCGCCCGGTTGGTGATGCTCTTGGAACCGGGGACGTCCACCTGCAAGGGCTGGCGGGGGATTTCTGGTTTGTCTGTGGTTTTGGAAGTTTCTTTCAAAAACCGACGGCTGTGTAGGATTCTGTGGAGGTTGGGGACTTGGTAAGTTTTTTCGGTTATCATCTGTTCTGCTCCTTGTCTTATATTTCGGCACCGTATCCTAATACTGTCTTGATCGAAGAATCATTTTTGACAACTGTATGGAGAATTTTCACCTTGGAACGTTATCCTAAAGAAAGCCCCCATTTTGCAAGTTCCAAAAGAATCGGTTTCAGGCTTGCGGCAGTTTGGGTAATTTCGTACTCTACTCGGATGGGAACTTCCATATATTCCGTTCGTTTTATAAGGCCGTCGTTTTCTAATTCTTTCAGGGATTTTGCCAGCATTGTGTTGGAAATCATCGGTATTTTCCGCGTGAGGTCATTATAGCGCATGGTTTTGCCGGCAGTAAGAGAACAGAGGATTGCCATTTTCCATACAATTATAGCAAATAGCAAAATAAGAGTAAAGTGCTTTTTAAGAGTCAAAAAGGAGAGGTGGTTTGACAATGAAACCGGAAGTAAGGTACTTTTCAAAAAGGAATTGACGTCTTTGAGGAAAACTTTTGTTGCAAGGGGCAGTTCCTGGACGATATATCAAAAAATAGAGTATAACCGTAGGAAATTTTTAGTGTATTCAGGCAACCGATTACGTCCTGAAAGCGTAATTTTGACATGAGTTGTACGGATGGGAAATCGCCAATTATTGCTTGCTTCCAGCAGGTACGTGTTTTATAATGTTATAGTAAAAGAAACTGTTATACCGGAGGAAAAAGAAAACAGCGCTTGGATAGAATTGGTTCGGCAGGGGCAGGACAGCAGGGACTGCCTGGAGAGGAAGCAGGAACGCTGTGTGAGATTATGTATGGAAACGTTTTGCCGATGTGCAGACGGAGTGAGGGCGGTATGGACTATGGAGACTATGTAAAACTGCTGGAACGTTATCAGGAATTGGATAAGGTGGAATTTGGAGGGGAAAGATCGGAAGAGGCGCTTCTCAAGAAACTGATGGATATTTCTTATGAGAAAAAGCAGATTCAGAAACAGAACAATGCCATCTTGAGAGAGTATGTGGAAAAATATGAGAAGGATCCCTCGGCGCTGAATCAAGAGGGAGAAGGAGTGCTTGGGGACTTTTTAAAGGTGATTATGCCGGAGGGCAATCCTTTTTTGGACATACCCATTGCGTTTCGCGTATCGAAGCTGCTTTTAGAGTATTATCAGGCGGCGGGGAATTTGGATCAGAGTGTGATAATGTTGGAACTCTGTACGGTTTTTGACATTACCATTAAAGAACATTTGGATGACTATGAGGGCAGTACATATGCCCGGACGGCGGAGTCATATCTGGCGGATTTTGACCGGTTGTCTGAAAGGGCAAAGCGCTCACTGGTAAACTGCTGGCTGCTTTGTGTCGTCAACCGGAAGGATATGACCTTTGGTCTGAGGAAGTACAGGGAGATCAGGGAACAGTTTGAGCCCATCAGACATAAGATGGGAGTGCAGTTTATGGCGGCCCAGTATGCTATGTGCAAGATGAATGCGCTGGCGTTTGCCCTGGAAGCCTGCCGAAGGGCGGGACAGGCGTTAAAGTACGGTGTTTCGTTGGAAGAGCCCATGATTGATATGGAAAGAGAGGCACCTTTGATTGAGGAGCTTGCGGCGGATTTGGCCTCGGAAGAGGCGAAGGGATTTTTGACGGACCGGGTTCTGGTGCGTCTTTATTGTGTGGAAGCTGCATATCACTTGGGCAAGATCCATATGGAGGAGTTGCTTTCACAAATTGAGGCCTGTATTGCACTGCAGGAGGATTACAGTCCTATGGAACAATGTACGGCGCTGTTTACGGCAGGGGCTTACTACCTGGATTATCTGTATAAGTGCAGCCGTTATGAGAAGAGGTATGTGGTGGAGAAGAGCAAGGAGATTGTGGAGCGCGCTCTGGCCTCCGCGAAAGAGATGGTGCCGCATGTTGGGGATTATCAGACCAATTCCTGTGTTTTGATGCTGGTGAATTCCGCTTCCAATATAGTGGATTTTGACTTCTTCAAGAACACGGTTTTGCACGCCACGGTATATGCCAATAAGGCGTTGTATGTTCACACCATGATGGTAAAGGAAATCTGCCATGTGCTTGTGAACTATATTCTGGAGGAAAATCCCCGATATCTGGACGGCGTGGCCGGATATGACTGGAAATACTGTGCTGATCATAAAGAACAACTTCTGGCGTTGATGGAGAATTGTTCCCTGTTTCATGATATCGGTAAATACTTTTGTCTGGATTATGTGTCTAATTCTTCAAGGAACCTGACGGAGGATGAATTTGAAATTATCAAAGTCCACCCGGCTAATTTCTCCAAGGTATATCAGGGGCAGATGACGCCGGAGGTGGCGTGCATTCGGGACTGTGCGCTGCTGCATCATCTCTGGTTTGACGGGAAAGGGGGGTATCCCCGGGAAAGGCATACATGCAATCAGCCTTTTGTGGACATGATTAGCATTGCCGACAGCCTTGACGCCGCTACGGACAATATTGGCAGACCTTACGGGCTTGGCAAGACATTGGAACAGCTGATGGAGGAGTTTGACAGCCAGTCGGGCACCAGGTACAGCGGATATATTGCCGGCCTGCTGCATGAGGAATCGGTAAAGCGTAAGATTGCATATATTATCAATGAGAAGAGAAAAGAGATTTATTGCGATATTTATCTGTCACGAAAAGGACATGAGGAAGACGGTGAACAATGAGATACATGAGAAAACTGTATGAAGAAGCGCTCTTTTTTCTTCGACAAAAGGTCTTTGTAATATTGGTGGCATTAACCGCCGTGGGAAGCTATGGATTTGCCATCACCCATGAGAGTATCGGCGTGGACGATACCATGGTAGGGTTATACCTGGAGGATGGTCTGGAAGCTTTTATGGGACGCTGGACCGTGTACCTGGTCAATAAACTGTTTCATATGGGAGAATTCACCCCCTTTATCACCGAGCTGGCAGGCTGCCTATTGCTTTTGGCGGCGGTGGTCTTGTACTGTGTGTTGCTCCGGCGTATTTTGGGCGAACAAGTGGGGATTGGGGGATATACGGCTTTTGCATGTGCCTTTGTGTCGTGTCCCTTTATCAGCGAGGTATGGATCTATTATTTTCACGATGGTGTGGATATCGGCTATGTGTTCATTGCCCTGGCACTGCTTTTCTTTCTGGACGGACTGGAGGCGGCAGGAAGAGGAAAGGCGGGATATTACGCGGGAAGCATGATCTGTCTTTGGATTGCGGTAGGCTGCTATGAATCTTTTGTCGTACTTTATCTGACCGGAATTTTCATGATTTTGTTTTTTCGCGGGATGGCCGGAAAGGAAAAGCTAACGGCTGCTTTGATTCCCAGGCTTTTGATCGCAGGCTGTCTGGTGCTTGGGTGTATGCTCCTGCGGTTTTTGATGCAGAAGGCAGTGGCGGTGGTCTTTTCCCTGCAGGCATTGGAGGAGATCGCGGTTTCCAGGGAGGTAGTCAACGGGCTGGAGACACTTTTAGGCCAGGAATGGCTGGCCGGCGTGATTATGATTATCAAAAGGTACTGGCTGGTTTATTTTGTAAACGGGGTCGTTTATGAGCCCATTGCCAGATATGTG
Organism: uncultured Acetatifactor sp.; assembly: GCA_910578185.1. GTDB lineage: Bacteria > Bacillota > Clostridia > Lachnospirales > Lachnospiraceae > Acetatifactor. The sequence goes on along the minus strand of CAJTPN010000016.1, from coordinate 32,872 downwards.
CTGGCGTCGCTGGTTGTGGGTATCACATCCCTGATTTTGGCAGTGAAAAAGAAAAACTTCTGGTATCCGCTGCTCTTTTTGGGGATGATGATAGTTCCGTTGCTGCTTTCTTTTGTGGTATCGCCGCCTTCCTGGTATCATACTTGTCAGTATATGCCTTTTTTTGTGGCTTTTGCGGTGGTGCTGCTTTATCGGTTTTTGAAAGGATGCGGGAAGGTGGCAGGTATGGCGGTTTTTGCGCTGATCAGCCTGTGGCTGGTCTGGAACCAGGCTTATGAGTCCAATTACAGTTTTTATGTGGATTATTTGAAGTATGAGCATACAAAGGAAATTCTGACAGCCATAGAACAAAAGGTGTCCGCCCAATACGGCGAAGACGCAAGGGTGATTTTTACGGGCAAATATAAGGAACCCTATGAATTGGTAAAAGATTACTATGCGCCCTATTCTTCAGAAGAATTTCACAGAATCTCCGTGCTGACGGATTGGCTGGATCCTCATCTGAAAGAGAAGTATTACGGACCTTACGGATATTATTTTGGGGGCGAAGCACAGTCTTCCCTGATAGAATGGGGGATGTATGCCTTTGAAAAGCCAGGTCAAGAGCTGGGAAATTTTTTGCGTATGCATGGATATCAAATGGATGTGGTATCGGATCCGGTGTTGGTGGAAAAGGCCGAAGCGTTTGCAGAAGGGATGCCGGGATGGCCGAAAGAAGGTTCCATGGCGGTGATGGACGGATACGTGGTGGTGCATTTTCAGGTTGGGGAATAAGGAGAGATTTGTTATGGAAAAAATATATGGAAGTGCAATGGAGCTGATCGGACATACGCCGCTGGTGCGCATGGATCGCTATGCCCGGGCCCAGGGAATTGCGGATGGGGTGCTGTTGGCGAAAGCGGAGTATTTTAATCCTGCGGGCAGTGTGAAGGACAGAGTGGCGTCAGCCATGATCCAGGATGCGGAGAGGAAGGGAATTCTGAAGCCGGGCGCTGCAATCATTGAACCCACCTCTGGAAATACGGGAATTGGTTTGGCAATGGCGGCAGCCGTAAAGGGATATCGCATTATTCTTACCCTGCCGGAGACTATGAGCAGGGAGAGAAGAATTCTGCTGAAAGCCTATGGCGCGGAGCTGGTGCTTACGGAAGGGCAAAAAGGTATGCAGGGCGCCATTGACAAGGCGGAAGAACTTCAAAAGTCCATTCCGGGGGCCGTGATCTTGGGACAGTTTGATAATTCTGCCAACCCTGCGTCCCATGCGGCGTCCACAGGTCCTGAAATCTGGGAGGACACGGAGGGGAAAGTGGATATCTTTGTGGCCGGCGTGGGAACCGGAGGTACCATAACCGGTGTGGGAGCATATTTAAAGTCCAGGAATCCGGAAATTAAGATAGTGGCGGTGGAACCTGCGAATTCTCCGGTGCTGTCCGGCGGACATCCTGGCCCCCATGGGCTGCAGGGGATTGGTGCCGGCTTTGTGCCTTCGGTTTTAAATACACAGGTTTACGATGAGGTGGTTACGGTGACCGAAGAGGAGGCATATGCTTCAGGCAGACTGATTGCGAGAGAGGAAGGGATGTTGGTGGGGATTACTTCCGGCGCAGCGCTTTACGCGGCGGCCGTTCAGGCTAAGAGGTCTGAAAATGCAGGCAAAACCATTGTAGCGCTGCTTCCGGACTCGGGGGACAGATATTTGTCCACGCCGATGTTTGCGGAAGAATAACCCGCCGGACTTATTTCTGCATCACAGTTGTGCAACAAGTCTTTGAAGGTAAGCAACCGTATGTCACAGAACGGGCACGCACAGTAAATCCCAAGGCTTACATGTAAGCCTTGGGATTTACTTTGAGGAATTTGTCCCGGGGGATGCGGAATGCGGCTCCTCACGGTAGATACAGAGCGCTTTTTCAAGCTTCAGGGTGTCCAACAGTTCCCTGCCGCCGTTTTTGCGGTAGAGCTGCAGGGTGCCAACCCCTTCCGCGCCCGCCCATAGGGGAAGGGACGGAAGCTTTCCGTCGGGATCTTCATATTTCAGATGCATCATATCTTTCTTTCTACAGCTGCCGGAAAGCTTAACGGAGGCAGTTTTATTTTGGGCGGATATATGCCAGATAAAACGTCTGTCAGATTCTTTCACTTCCCATTTACAGCGCTTGAATTCAAAGTCCTCCCCCATATAGGTGAGCTGCAGCATAAATCTGCGGCGCAGGTGAAAACACAGGAATCGGGGGCAAAAACTGCCCGCAGTCAGCACGGAGTGCCGCAGTTCGCTGCCGGTGCGGCCGCTGATGAGTTTACCGCAGGCAAATTGGAACCAGGGATGATTGAAACAGTGTCCCCAATGTTTGTCTGCATAACCATAGCTTAAATCAGGAAGAACATCATAGGTATCGCCGTCCAAGGTAACGCTGCCGCGAAAAAAACTGCGAATGCCTTCCCCATGCCAATAACTGTCCAGCAAATGCAGCGATTGGGAAAGTCTGCCGCCCAGGAATCCTGTGTGGCCTGATACCGCTTTGGATACTTCCAAGTCCCATTCCATAAAGCCTGCGTCTGTCATCAGAGAGCGGTGCCTTGCTTTTGGAAGATCCACTTCCACGAATCCGGAAATACGGCTTTCGCTGTAAAAGCATTCCCCACGTCTTCCGCCGTTCTCGGAAAATCCGGTTTTGACTGTGGAGGCTTTTCCCACCCGCATTACCAGGGGAGAGCCTGTTGTCTGCAGGGAGGAAATGGGATAAAAGGCATGTATCTGTTTGCCGAATTTATTGTTTTCATCTGGAAAGACCCCTGCTTTTATCATGACATAGGAGGGCCGCATGCCCCTTTTTTTGAAATAGGGGTGTTGTCCCAGAATGGGGCGGGTCCTGCCCAGAGCAGGGTTTATGACATAAAATTCCACAAAAAAAGTACGGGTGTCTCCAGTAAGGGTATTTACGCCGGAAAAAGAATGCCACCAACGCATATAGCCCCGTTTTGAAAGGGGGCCGTGCAACATATATGAATTTCGCTTCAAGTCGGAAAGGTTCATTCGTTCATCTCGCTTTTTCCGTGGTATTTCAACAGGAACCAATATTTAGTAGTGGGTACAATTATAGTAATACCATATATGGAAAATGTCAAGGGTGTCAGATCGCCCTTTCTTGCAAAGCCCCTGCAGGTGTGGTATACTTGCAGAGAAGTTTTGGAGAACTTCAAATGTGTTTGTCTGCTCATCAGCCGTTTTGTAAGGGCTGTGTGCCGACGTATGTTTGAGTATTATTATAGAATAAAAAAGGAACCAGGAAAATGAAAAAGTTGCCTTGGAATCGTATCTGTTTTCTTTTAGGCCTGAGTCTTACGGGGGCCGTCGGTCTTGGATATTGCATAAATGTGGCGGGAAGCTCACTGACTTATACTAACAGCATGGCGGCGTTTCTGGTCTGGATTGGCCTCTTTTTTACGCTTCGGCGTGTAACCAGTGGGGCGGACTGGGAGCGGAGCTTATCCGTCTTAAATCCCTGCTTTATTTTCTTACTGTGTTTTGTGTGCTGTATGATGACGGGGGTAAAACTGGACCAAAATCATGGGGTGGATTTCGGCGCCTGGTACTTATATTGCTGGGCGGTGCCTGTGGCGGCAGCAGCCGCGCCCATTCTGGCAAACGGCGTGCGGCTGCTGGAGGGATACAATAACCGACGGAGAGATTTCTCTCATGGGGTGGACGGTAGAAATAACCGAACCTTCCTGATGATATGGGGAGGATTGTTTCTGGCTTATTTTCCAGCTTTCCTGGCGTCTTTTCCCGGATTTTTTTCCTATGATGCGGAAGCGGAAACCTATATGGTGTTTACGGAAAAGTATTCCACGTATCAGCCCCTGCTTCATGTACTTCTTCTGGGATGGACGATTCGTATCGTCTATCATTTGACCCAGTCCTACAATGCAGGGATTGCGGTCTATATTTTGATGCAGATGGCGGTATTGTCGGCTTGCTTTGCCTATATGATGACTTTCTTGAAGCGCATTGGGGTCAGGCGCTGGGTGTTTCGGGCAGGAATGTTGTTTCTGGCCCTGTTCCCAACGGTATCCATGTTTGTCTGCTGTTCCACAAAAGATGCGCTTTTTTCCGGCGGAGTAGTGCTGCTGACAACGTTGTGTCTGGAAATGGCCAGAGACACGGAATCGTTTCTGGCTTCAGGACGGAAAAAGGTTCTGCTGGCTGCGGCCATGTTGCTTATATTGTTTTTTCGGAACAACGGGATTTATGCGCTTGTCATTTTTCTGATCTTCTTTGGCGTGGCTTACAGAGATGTATGGAAGCGGTGGATAATGCCCATCGTTTCCGCTTTTTTGATCTTTATACTTGTTTCCGCAGGGCTTTCTGCGGCGCTGCACGCCAAAAAGGGCCCTCTGGCCGAAATGCTTTGCGTCCCAATACAACAGCTGGCCAGAGTGTACATGCAGGCGGGAGACACGCTTACAAAGGAGGAGGAGGAAATCTTGTTTAACCTCATTCCTCAAGTCATATTAGAGGATTATAATCCAAAGCTGGCAGATGTGGTAAAGCTGAATTTTCTGGAGGACAATTTTAAGAAGGAGCCGGGAAAATATATTGGGCTTTGGTTTCGGCTTGGGATGAGACATCCCGATATCTATGTCAATGCATTTCTGGAAAATACCTTTGGATATTGGTATCCGGATACGGTGCTGGACGGTTATCGCGGCATCTGGGCTGCGGGCAGGCAGTATGAGGACAGCTCTTATTTTGCCTTTGGCACGGAAGCGCCGGGGCAGCGCAGGCATCTGATACCGGCGCTGGAAACCTTTTATGAAAAGATATCGCTGGAGATCTATCAACAGAAGGTTCCGGTGATTGCCATGCTGTTCTCGCCGGGATTCTGGCATTGGGTCTACCTTTTCCTGGCTTTGTATCTGTTGGTGACCCGGTGCAGGAGACAGATACTTTCGCTGGCTGTCATCGGACTGCTTTATCTGACAGTGCTGCTGGGGCCGATTGCGCTGGTTAGGTATGTGCTCTATATGTTTTTTGCGGTGCCGCTTGTGCTGGCGTTGCTGTTTGATGCAAAAACAGTAGCGGCGGGATGAAAATTAAAAAAATCTAAAATTTCCCTATAGAATTATTAATTTTTAGAATACCCCTTGAAATAACATACGGGAAATCGTATATTATTCTTGTACGATAGACTATGATGCTTGATGTGGAGGAAAAGGATATGACAAAAGCAGAAATTTTAAAGAAGGAAATATTAAGGCAGTATCGCAGCGTGCGCCAGTTTGCAATGGATATGAACATTCCGTACAGCACGCTGGTTACCGCATTGGAGCGCGGCATAGAGGGAATGGCATATGGTACGGTCATCAGAATGTGCGATAAGCTTAGCCTGAATCCGGTAGATTTTTCATCCCTTGAGAGAGATGCTTCCCTTGGGGCGCAGTTGCTTGAGAATCGAGTAATGCAGTATTATGTGAAGTTAAATCAGACCGGCCGTGACAAGGTTCTTGAGCTGATGGACGACTTCGGCCAGATTGACAAGTATAAGGCAAAGGGGAAAAGAGGCAGGAAAGAAAGCGAATAAAAACAAAAAGAATAGTGTGTGGGAAGAACGGCATGGCATAGAGCTATGCCGTTTTTTGGCGATGCATGCCAAGGTGATTTTTGGGCTGTCAAAATGCAATGCGGGCAGCCGTACCGGTATCCTTTCCATTGGGATAGCTCTGGCACAGCTGCCGCTTTGAGGAAATTGGATATGAGTCAACAGTAGCCGTTAAACAGCATGCCACTGTAGGCGCTGGTTACATAGGGACTGATAAAATTGTGTCCCGGATTCTTGTAAGCCACTACCACCTTCTCCACATATTCCATGGGATTTAAGGAGATCTGGTCGCTTTTGCGCAGAAGCATTTTGGAAAAATTTTTCAGGTAGCCGAAGGTCTCGTTGATATCTTCGGACCGGACTGCCGTCTCATGAAGTACATCCTGATCAATGGCCAGCGTTCCATCCTGTTCCATGTTTAATCCCACCGCGCCCATGGAGACGCCGTACACGGAAGCGATGCCCATCATTTCACGCACCAGCTGCTTACTCTTGGATTGGGACTCCAGGTAAGAGGAAGCTGCTTTTACAAATTCATTATATCCTCCCACCAGATGAAAAACATTATCCGTAAGGGATTCCACGTCCGTTTTCAGGCCGATTCGGGTGGTTTCCTCCTGGGGGCTGACGCCTGTAAGTTTCACATCAAAGCGCTTATCATAGGTAAAATGGTTGGAGGTGGAGGAATGCGCCTCGCCGTTTATAAGGAAATTGGCGTTGGATGCCTTTCTGCTTACATAGTCCAGGCCGAAATAATCCACCGTACCGGAGGTTTTGCTGGTGTGACTGTCGCTCACATGAAAGATCTGTTCTCTGCCGCCGGGCAGGCCGCTGGACTCCGAGGTCAGTCTCAGAGCGGTGCGGTTCTCCGATTCCACAAGGGAAGCGCGGATGCCGATCTCAGAATTGTTGATCAACCGAACCAGACGTTCCTGTACTTCGCGGTTGGTTTCATTTTCGCCCACCGCAAACTGGAATTCATAGTTCATGTCGATAACGCCGATATCAAAGGAATAGGTGTCCGGCGCAAGGGCTGTTTTGCCTTCCGGAAGGAACAGTCCCAGGTTTTCCTGAGGGGAAGCCAGGGATTTTACTTCCAGCTCAAAGTCGGGTATGTCCGTGGCGGAGGATTCGGAGCCGATATAGACGGCGGTGGCAACGTCATCATTGGTGGAATAGGCATTCTTTTTGCTGAATAGGCCGTCTTTTTCCAAACCACCCAGCTGCGCAATGGTGTTGTGCAGTTCCCGGGCGTTTTCTTTCAGATCCACGGCATATCGTTGGGTATCCCTGCTGGTGGTGGGAAGATACCAGGGGGAGTCCCTGTTTATTTTTACAATGGAATTATACACACTGCGAAGCTCACTTTTCTTGTGAGTATCATATCTGGTCAGTGGCTTTGGGGTATAAGCGGTAAGAAAATTATTGTAAACCGCATTTAAAGCAGCGCCCATAGCCATGCCTCCTTTCTTCGTGGCAAGGGATCCGTCCACATGCCTTTATTTTATCCTCTTTGGATTTTAGTATAGCATATATAATTATAAGAAACAAGTACGGCAAGAAAAAATTGTAAAAAAAGATTGACGAAAGAGGTGGCATGTGATATAGTAAGCAGACGAGATAAGGTTTCAGGTCTTTTTTTTATGCATAAATTTTAGGCCGGGAAACGGCGATTCAGAAAATATGTGGAGGTAGCAAAATGCGTACAAAAATCACATTGGCTTGTACCGAATGCAAGCAGCGTAACTACAATACTACCAAGGATAAGAAAACGCATCCTGATAGAATGGAAACCAAGAAATATTGCAGATTCTGCAGGACACACACATTGCACAAGGAAACCAAATAAAAGTGCCGGGAGGGACTTTTGCCCGCAGTTGTGGAAAGGTATGGTTGAAATGGGAGATTCCGCAGAAAAGAAAGCAGGCCCCGGTTTTTTCGCGGGGGTAAAATCTGAATTTAAGAAAATTATATGGCCGGACAAAAACGCTACCGTGAAGCAGTCAATTGCGGTGGTGGCGATCTCGGTGGTCGTGGGCGTTATCATTGCGATCCTGGATTATGTCGTGCAGCACGGCGTGTTCTTTATAACAAATTTAGGATGAGGGTGATTGTATGGCAGAGGCAAAATGGTATGTAGTCCATACCTACTCAGGATATGAAAACAAAGTCAAAGCCAATATTGAGAAGACGATCGAGAACAACAAACACCTTGCGGAGCAGATTCTGGAAGTGAGAGTACCCTTGCAGGAAGTGGTTGAAATGAAGAACGGCGCCAGGAAGACGGTTCAGAAGAAAATGTTTCCGGGCTATGTGCTTCTCAATATGGAGATGAATGACGACACATGGTATGTGGTTCGCAATACCCGAGGCGTGACGGGCTTTGTGGGACCGGGCAGTAAGCCGGTACCCCTTACGGAAGCGGAGATGAAACCCCTGGGAATCAAGAATGAAAATGTCTCCGTTGACTTTGGCGAAGGGGACAGCATCGCAGTGGTTGCAGGTATCTGGAAGGATACTGTGGGCGTGGTGCAGAAGCTTGACTTCAGCAAGCAGACCGCTACTATCAACGTGGAGCTGTTTGGCAGGGAAACCCCTGTTGAGATCAGCTTTGCGGAAGTGAGAAAGCTTTAGTTTGAACAAGGTATTTCCCGCCCGGGAGGGCGGTTGAATACAAGGCGGTCTCTGGACTGCCGCAGCAAAGTGGGAGCAGACTTATCCTGTGTCTTCCGGGGAATGGAAGAGGGAAGAAGCTGCGCCAGGATGCCGTTGTCTGTGGAGACTACGGTATACCACATTATAGGAGGTGCCAAAATGGCAAAAAAAGTAACAGGTTATATCAAATTACAGATTCCTGCCGGCAAGGCAACACCGGCTCCGCCTGTTGGTCCCGCACTTGGACAGCACGGCGTGAACATTGTCGAATTTACGAAGCAGTTCAACGCAAGAACGGCAGATCAGGGAGATCTGATTATCCCCGTGGTGATTACCGTATATGCGGACAGAAGCTTCAGTTTCATTACCAAAACTCCCCCCGCAGCCGTTTTGCTGAAGAAGGCATGCAACCTGAAATCGGGTTCCGCAGTGCCTAACAAGACAAAGGTTGCAAAGATTTCCAAGGCAAAGATTCAGGAGATTGCCGAGCTGAAGATGCCGGATTTGAATGCCGCAAGCCTGGAGGCAGCCATGAGCATGATCGCAGGTACGGCGCGCAGTATGGGAATTACGGTGGAAGAATAAGAGAGGGAGGTAGAATAAATGAAACATGGTAAGAAATATACCGAGACCGCGAAGCTGGTAGACCGTTCCGTGTTCTACGAGCCGGATGATGCGATCGCGCTGGTGAAGAAAACCGCAAGCGCAAAGTTTGATGAGACCGTGGAAGTGCATATCAGGACCGGTTGTGACGGACGCCATGCGGAGCAGCAGATCCGTGGCGCGGTTGTACTGCCCAACGGAACCGGTAAGACGGTGAAGGTTCTGGTATTTGCAAAGGGTGATAAGGTGAACGAGGCTGAGGCCGCAGGTGCGGATTACGTAGGCGGCGAAGAGCTGATCCCCAAGATTCAGAACGAGGGATGGCTGGATTTCGATGTGGTTGTAGCTACACCCGATATGATGGGCGTTGTGGGACGTCTTGGTAAAACCCTTGGTCCCAAAGGCTTGATGCCCAACCCAAAGGCTGGAACCGTAACGATGGATGTGACGAAGGCCATCAACGATATCAAGGCCGGTAAGATCGAATACAGGCTTGACAAGACCAATATCATTCATGTACCTGTAGGAAAGGCTTCCTTTACCGAAGAGGCGCTGAAGGAGAATTTCAACGCGCTGATGGACGCAATCGTGAAGGCAAGACCCAGCGTGCTTAAGGGCCAGTATCTGAAGAGCATCACCATGGCATGCAGCATGGGACCTGGGGTAAAGGTCAGTGTGGCTAAATTTTAGGGCTTGACAATTTTGGCTTTATCTGGTATGCTATCATAGATTTTGAATTATGCCGAAGACAGTAGGTGCGGAAAGCGTAAATCCTACCGAGGAGAAAATATCGCAAGAGCGTAATTTTTGATGCGTTTCCCTCCGAGTCTTCTCTCGGAGGGATTTTTATAAATCCGGTATAATTTTAAAATAACGGTTTATGGGCCGGATGCGGAACAAAAATCAGCAACAAATCCAAAGGCCCTGGGAAGAAATACCGACGGCGAAGCAGGCGGGAGTTCTTCCGCAGACAAGGGGCCGTTGGATTAGTTGCGGAACTAAAATCAGCAACAAATCCAAAGGCCCTGGGAAGAAATGCCGACGGCGAAGCAGGCGGGAGTTCTTCCGCAGACAAGGGGCCGTTGGATTAGTTGCGGAACTAAAATAGGAGGTAAAAAAATGGCAAAGGTTGATTTAAAGAAACCTATTGTGGACGAGATCGCTGCAAGTATCAAAGACGCACAGTCCGTAGTCCTGGTGGATTACCGGGGACTGACTGTTGCACAGGATACCCAGCTGCGCAAGAATCTGCGCGAGGCAGGAATTGTCTACAAGGTGTATAAGAACACTTACATGAACTTTGCGTTCAAGGATACACCTTTTGAAGGTTTGTCACAGTATCTGGAAGGACCCAGCGCAGTGGCAATTTCCAACGATGACGCCACCGCTCCCGCGAGAGTGCTTTCTGAGTTCGCGAAGACGGCTGACAAGCTGGAGATCAAGGCGGGCGTTGTGGAAGGCACAATGTATGATGCAAAGGGAATGGCAGTGATTGCAAGTATCCCTTCCAGGGAAACACTTATTTCCAAATTGCTTGGAAGTTTGCAGAGTCCTGTTACCAATTTCGCTCGTGTTATGAACCAGTTGGCGGAAAAAGGCGGCGCAGGGGCGGCGGCTGTGGAAGCGGCACCCGCAGAATAAGATTGAGATACACATTAATTATTTTAAAATGGAGGATAGGAAAATGGCTAAATTAACGGCTCAGGAACTGATTGATGCAATCAAAGAGATGACAGTATTAGAGTTGAATGAACTTGTAAAGGCTTGTGAGGAAGAGTTTGGCGTATCCGCAGCCGCAGGTGTTGTGGTAGCAGCTGCAGGTCCTGCTGCAGATCAGGCAGAGGAGAAGACCGAGTTCGATGTAGAATTGACCGAGGTTGGAGCAGAGAAGGTTAAGGTTATCAAGGTTGTCCGCGAAGTGACCGGACTTGGCTTGAAGGAAGCTAAGGATACCGTTGAAGGTGCTCCGAAGGTGATCAAGGAAGGCGCTTCCAAGGAAGAGGCTGAAGAGATCAAGAAGAAGCTTGAAGAAGTTGGCGCTAAGGCTACATTGAAGTAAGTTGATGTAATCCCAAGGGCGTTGTCATATCGGCTAGTTGGAAAAGGCTGTTTGAGCGATTGAAACAGCCTTTTTTCTATGTTAAAAAACAGGAGGACCGGCGTTGGAGTGTTGCCAAACGGGGATGATTCCTGGTGTAATGCGGGGAGCTATATTTTAGGGATGATCGGATTCAAGGTCATGCTGCAGGGGATTAAGGGGCGAATGGTCGGATTTGATGTGGAATTAATAAAAATTCTGCTTGACCCCTTTTCAAATCTGTGCTAGTATGAAAGATGCATTATTGTGCAAAGTTATACCTGTTTTTAGGAAATCGGGCGGATTGCCCATTAGTTCAGGTATAAATCAGAAAGAATGGGGTGAAGTGTCAATGGAGAAAAACAGAATACGTCCAGCTGCCGGCACCAAGGTGATGCGTATGAGTTACGCACGGCAAAAAGAGGTTTTGGAGATGCCCAATCTGATCGAAGTCCAGAAGGATTCCTATCAATGGTTTCTTGACGAGGGACTGAAAGAGGTTTTTGATGATATCTCTCCGATCGCAGATTACAGCGGTTCCCTTAGCCTTGAATTTGTGGACTTTGAGCTGTGCAAGGACGATGTTAAATATTCTATTGAGGAATGCAAGGAAAGGGATGCTACCTATGCAGCGCCTTTGACGGTTACTGTCCGCCTCTACAATAAGGAAAAAGAAGAAATCAGTGAGCATAAAATATTTATGGGTGATCTTCCCCTGATGACAGAGACCGGAACCTTTGTAATCAATGGTGCGGAGCGAGTTATCGTAAGTCAGTTGGTGCGTTCCCCCGGCATTTATTATGCCATTGGGCATGATAAGATCGGTAAGAGGCTCTATTCCTGCACAGTGATCCCCAACCGCGGCGCATGGCTGGAGTATGAAACGGATTCCAATGATGTCTTTTATGTGCGTGTGGACAGGACACGTAAGGTACCTGTCACCGTGCTGATACGTGCGCTTGGTATCGGAACAAACGATGAGATCCGAGAAATATTCGGAGATGAACCCAAGATAGAAGCAAGCTTCACAAAGGACACTGCTGAGAATTATCAGGAGGGTCTTTTGGAGTTATATAAAAAGATTCGACCCGGTGAGCCGCTGAGCGTGGAAAGCGCGGAAAGCCTGATCAACGCCATGTTTTTTGATCCCCGCAGATATGATCTGGCAAAGGTAGGACGATATAAATTTAACAAGAAGCTTGCCCTTAGAAACAGGATCAGACATCAGATCCTGGCGGCTGACGTGGTGGACCCTTCCACGGGAGAAGTCCTGGCGTCAAAGGGTGACAAGGTGAGTGCGGAGCTGGCGGACACTATTCAGAATGCTGCCGTTCCCTTTGTATATATTCAGACGGAAGAAAAGAATGTAAAAGTTCTTTCCAATATGATGGTGGATCTCACCAGCTTTGTGGACTGTAATCCCAGGGATTTTGGAATTCGTGAAAAGGTATACTACCCCTTGCTGGCACAGATTCTGGAGGAATTTTCCCATGATCCGGAGAAGCTGGCGGAGGCTTTGAAGAAAAATGCACACGAGCTGGTGCCCAAGCATATTACCAAGGAAGATATCATTGCGTCCATCAACTACAACATTCATCTGGAGTATGGGTTGGGGAATGACGACGATATTGACCATCTTGGCAACAGGCGTATCCGTGCGGTAGGGGAACTGCTGCAGAATCAGTATCGCATCGGTTTGTCCAGGATGGAGAGAGTGGTGCGGGAGCGCATGACAACCCATGACACGGACGAGATTTCTCCTCAGTCCCTGATCAATATCAAGCCGGTGACGGCTGCGGTGAAGGAGTTTTTTGGCTCCTCCCAGCTTTCTCAGTTTATGGATCAGAACAATCCTCTAGGTGAGCTGACCCACAAGAGACGTTTATCCGCACTGGGACCGGGCGGTTTGTCCAGGGATCGGGCAGGATTTGAGGTTCGTGACGTGCACTACTCCCATTACGGGAGAATGTGCCCTATCGAGACGCCCGAGGGTCCCAATATTGGTTTGATCAACTCTCTTGCAAGCTATGCCAGAATTAACGAGTATGGTTTTGTGGAAGCGCCGTACAGAAAGATAGATAAATCTGATCCTACAAATCCTGTGGTCACGGACGAAGTGGTGTATATGACTGCAGACGAAGAAGACAATTATCATGTGGCGCAGGCCAGTGAGGCTCTGGATGGGGAGGGGCATTTTGTTCGTACCACTGTTTCCGGACGCTACAGGGAGGAGACTTCCGAGTATCCCCGTGCCATGTACGATTATATGGATGTGTCGCCCAGAATGGTGTTTTCCGTGGCGACGGCTTTAATTCCGTTCCTGCAAAATGACGACGCAAACCGTGCGTTGATGGGATCCAACATGCAGCGTCAGGCGGTGCCGCTATTGACCACGGAGTCGCCGGTGGTAGGTACGGGCATGGAAGTGAAAGCTGCGGTGGACTCCGGCGTCTGTATTGTGGCCAAGAAAGCGGGTACGGTGGATTTCGTATTTGCCAGTGTGATCAGGATGACATATGACGACGGGGAAAAGGCGGAATTCCACCTTACAAAATTCTCGCGAAGCAATCAGTCCAACTGCTATAACCAGAAGCCCATTGTGTTTAAGGGAGATCATGTGGAGAAGGGCCAGGTGATTGCCGACGGTCCGTCCACGGCCATGGGTGAGCTGGCGCTGGGTAAGAACCCGTTAATTGGTTTCATGACCTGGGAAGGCTACAATTATGAGGATGCGGTACTCTTGAGCGAGAGATTGGTTCAGGACGACGTATATACTTCCGTTCATATTGAAGAGTATGAGGCGGAGGCCCGTGACACCAAGTTAGGGCCTGAGGAGATTACCCGGGATGTTCCCGGTGTGGGCGACGATGCGCTGAAGGATCTGGACGACAGGGGAATTGTACGTATCGGCGCAGAGGTGCGGGCCGGCGATATTCTGGTGGGCAAGGTTACGCCCAAGGGCGAGACGGAGCTGACTGCGGAGGAAAGGCTTCTTCGTGCTATTTTCGGTGAAAAGGCAAGGGAAGTTCGGGACACTTCTTTGAAAGTACCTCACGGCGAATATGGTATTGTGGTGGATGCCAAGGTTTTCACCAGGCAGAACAGCGACGAGCTTTCGCCCGGTGTGAATCAGGCGGTTCGTATTTATATAGCTCAAAAGAGAAAGATTTCCGTGGGCGACAAGATGGCGGGACGTCACGGAAATAAGGGTGTGGTTTCCAGGGTGCTGCCCGTGGAGGATATGCCTTACCTGCCAAACGGAAGGCCCTTGGATATCGTGTTGAATCCTCTGGGTGTGCCTTCCCGTATGAATATCGGGCAGGTGCTGGAGATTCATCTCTCCCTGGCGGCCAGGGCGCTTGGATTCAATGTGGCCACGCCTGTGTTTGACGGTGCAAACGAAAATGATATTATGGATACGCTGGATCTGGCCAATGATTATGTGAACCTGGAGTGGGAAGAGTTCGAGGCGAAGCATAAGGAAGAGCTGCTGCCGGAGGTAATGCAGTATTTATATGACAACAGAGATCACAGAGAAGTCTGGAAGGGCGTACCCATTTCCCGCGACGGCAAGGTGCGTCTGAGGGACGGCAGGACAGGAGAATATTTTGACAGTCCTGTCACAATCGGGCATATGCATTACCTGAAACTGCATCATTTGGTGGACGATAAGATTCATGCCCGTTCTACGGGACCCTATTCCCTGGTGACACAGCAGCCCCTGGGCGGAAAGGCACAGTTTGGGGGCCAGCGTTTTGGAGAGATGGAAGTTTGGGCCCTGGAGGCATACGGTGCTTCCTACACGCTGCAGGAGATCCTTACGGTGAAATCCGACGATGTGGTAGGGCGTGTTAAGACTTATGAGGCGATCATCAAGGGAGATAACATACCTGAGCCCGGTATTCCGGAATCTTTCAAGGTATTGTTAAAGGAACTGCAGGCCCTTGGACTGGATGTGCGCGTGTTGCGCGAGGATCAGACCGAGGTTGAAATTGTGGAGTCTATCGACTACGGAGATGCGGATTACCGTTACGAAATGGGCGATGACCGCAAGTATGATGATTATGATCAGAACGCTCTGGGAGATATGGGGTACCAGGCCCAGGAGTTTGACGATGATGGAGAGCTTGTAAGCGCCGACGATGAGGAAGAAGACGATTTTGAGGACGCATTTGATGCGGAGGAAGAAGAGGCAGGCGTAGAGGCGGAAGGATTCGATGAGGAATTCTGATAGAAAAATAGAAGGGAGTTCCCAAGATGGCAGAAACAAAAAATGAAGCGATGGCATACCAACCCATGACATTTGACGCCATTAAGATAGGTTTGGCTTCACCGGAGAAAATCCGTGAATGGTCTCATGGCGAGGTGATGAAGCCGGAAACCATCAATTACAGGACTTTGAAGCCCGAGAGGGACGGTTTGTTCTGTGAGAAGATTTTTGGCCCCAGCAAGGACTGGGAGTGTCATTGTGGTAAATATAAAAAGATCCGATATAAGGGAGTTGTCTGCGACAGGTGTGGTGTGGAAGTCACCAAGGCCAGTGTGCGGAGGGAGCGTATGGGGCATATTGAGCTTGCCGCTCCGGTATCCCATATCTGGTATTTTAAAGGGATTCCCAGCCGTATGGGACTGATTCTGGATCTGTCTCCAAGGGTGCTGGAGAAAGTACTTTATTTCGCTTCCTATATTGTATTGGATCCGGGAGAAACAGGTCTTGACTACAAACAGATCCTGTCCGAAAAGGAATATCAGGATGCCAGGGAAACTTATGGAAATAAATTCCGTGTGGGCATGGGAGCGGAGGCCATTAAGGAGCTTCTGCAGGCCATTGACCTGGAGACGGAAGCACAGGAGCTGAAGGCTGGACTGAAAGACTCTTCCGGTCAGAAGCGGGCACGTATTATCAAGAGGCTGGAGGTGGTGGAGGCATTCCGTGAATCAGGGAATATGCCTGAGTGGATGATCATGGATGTGATTCCGGTGATTCCTCCTGATATCCGTCCCATGGTTCAGCTGGACGGCGGCCGTTTTGCAACCTCGGATCTGAATGATCTCTACAGAAGAATCATCAACAGAAACAATCGTTTGAAGAGACTGCTGGAGCTGGGAGCGCCGGATATTATCGTGCGCAACGAGAAGAGAATGCTGCAGGAGGCGGTTGATGCGCTGATTGACAACGGCAGAAGAGGGCGTCCTGTGACGGGGCCCGGCAATCGTGCGCTGAAGTCTCTCTCCGATATGCTCAAGGGTAAATCAGGACGTTTCCGCCAGAACCTGCTGGGTAAGCGTGTGGATTATTCCGGACGTTCCGTTATCGTGGTGGGACCGGAATTAAAGATTTATCAGTGCGGTCTGCCCAAGGAGATGGCCATCGAGCTGTTCAAGCCCTTTGTGATGAAGGAGCTGGTGGCAAAACAGATCAGCCAGAATATTAAGAACGCCAAGAAACTGGTGGATAAAATGGATACCCAGGTATGGGATGTGCTGGAAGAAGTGATCAAGGAACATCCCGTAATGCTGAATCGTGCCCCTACGCTGCACAGGCTGGGCATTCAGGCATTTGAGCCGATTTTGGTGGAAGGTAAGGCAATCAAACTGCACCCTTTGGTTTGTACGGCATTTAACGCGGATTTTGACGGCGATCAGATGGCGGTTCATCTGCCGCTGTCCGTGGAGGCCCAGGCGGAATGCAGGTTCCTTCTGCTGTCCCCCAATAACCTGTTAAAGCCTTCCGACGGCGGCCCTGTGGCAGTGCCGTCGCAGGATATGGTGCTGGGCATCTATTATCTGACCCAGGAGAGGCCCGGGGCATTGGGCGAGGGGAAGTTTTTCCGCAATGTAAACGAGGCCATTCTGGCATATGAAAACAAAGCTTGTACGCTCCATTCCAGGATTACCGTGCGTGTATCCAAGAAAAATGTGGACGGGGAAGAGATCACGGGGAATGTGGAATCTACGTTGGGACGTTTTATCTTCAATGAGATTCTGCCCCAGGATTTGGGTTTTGTAGACAGGAGCATCCCGGAGAATTTTCTGAAACCGGAAGTTGACTTTCATGTGGATAAGAAGGGATTGAAGCAGATTCTGGAGAAGGTTATCAATACCCATGGTGCATCCATAACTGCAGAGGTGCTGGATGATGTGAAGTCCATCGGATACAAGTATTCTACCAGAGCGGCTATGACCGTGTCCATTTCGGATATGACCGTGCCTGCCAGAAAGCCGGAGATGCTGGCGGAGGCGCAGGCAACGGTGGATAAGATTTCTGCCAACTTCCGCCGTGGACTGATTACGGAGGAAGAGAGATACCGAGCCGTAGTGGAGACCTGGAACGAGACGGATAAAGAGCTGACGGAGGTTTTGCTGTCAGGTCTGGATAAATATAATAATATCTATATGATGGCGGATTCCGGCGCCCGTGGTTCCAATCAGCAGATCAAGCAGCTTGCAGGTATGCGTGGACTTATGGCCGATACGACGGGACGTACCATTGAGTTGCCTATCAAGTCCAATTTCCGTGAGGGTTTGGATGTGTTGGAGTATTTCATGTCAGCTCACGGCGCCCGCAAGGGTTTGTCCGATACGGCGCTGCGTACTGCGGACTCTGGTTATTTGACCAGGCGAATGGTGGACGTATCTCAGGAACTTAGTATCCGTGAAGTGGATTGCTGTGAGGGCAGAGCCGAGATCCCCGGAATGGTGGTAAAGGCGTTTACGGACGGCAAGGAAACCATTGAAAGTCTGAAGGACAGGATCATGGGCAGATATACCTGCGAGGATATTTATGACAGGGATGGAAATCTGATCGTAAAGCACAATCATATGATTACCCCCAGCCGCGCTGCCAGAATTTTGAGTGTGGGCGTGAATGAAAAGGGTGAACCTATCGAAGCAGTGAAGATCCGTACCATTCTTACCTGCCGTTCCCATGTGGGAATCTGCGCAAAGTGCTATGGCGCCAACATGGCTACCGGCGAGGCGGTGCAGGTGGGCGAGGCAGTGGGTATCATTGCGGCACAGTCCATCGGTGAGCCCGGTACCCAGCTGACCATGAGAACCTTCCATACCGGCGGTGTGGCAGGGGATGATATCACACAGGGTCTTCCCCGTGTGGAGGAGCTTTTTGAGGCAAGGAAACCAAAGGGACTTGCGATTATCGCGGAGTTTGGCGGCAGAGCAGAGCTGAGGGATACCAAGAAAAAGCGTGAGGTGGTCATTACCAACGACGAGACGGGAGAATCCAAGGCATATCTGATTCCTTACGGCTCCCGCATCAAGGTGATGGACGGTCAGGTGCTGGAAGCAGGAGACGAGTTGACGGAAGGTAGCGTAAATCCTCACGACCTGTTAAAAATCAAGGGGATTCGCGCGGTACAGGATTATATGCTGCGGGAAGTCCAGAGGGTATACCGCCTGCAAGGCGTGGATATTGCGGATAAGCACATTGAAGTGATTGTCCGCCAGATGCTTAAAAAGGTCCGGATCGAAACAAACGGCGATTCCGAATATCTGCCGGGTACGTTGATAGACGTGCTGGATTATGAGGATATAAATGAATCTCTCATTGGGGAAGGGAAGGAGCCTGCGGATGGCAAGCAGGTATTACTTGGAATTACCAAGGCGGCATTGGCCACGAATTCCTTCCTGTCGGCGGCGTCCTTCCAGGAAACTACCAAGGTTTTGACGGAAGCTGCGATCAAGGGTAAGGTAGACAGTCTGATTGGTCTGAAGGAGAATGTCATTATCGGTAAGCTGATTCCGGTAGGTACGGGTATGAAACGGTATCGCAATACCAAGTTGAGCACCGATGAGAAGGAACTTGACATGGAAAGCGAGATCAGCTTTGACGAGGGCGTGGAGAATCTGCCTGAAGTTGAGATTGAGGACGAAACGGAAGAATATGCCGCAGAGGATGAATATGATGCTATGGGCGCGTTTTCCGATACGGAAGAGATAGACGATGAAGACCAGATGGACGATGAGGATGAAGCTGACGAAGATGCGGAAGGAAGTCCAGAAACCATTGTCACCGCAGGAAGTGCGGAATGAAAAGTAACGTAGTGGCTCAATGAAAAAAGCTATTTAACTGATAACAGTGTATTTCAGGGGCGTGTTTGAAAATTGCTTTCCGCCATGTATGGTGTGGGATGCTGTGTCATGCTTTGTATGATGTTTCTTACGGACAGGAGGTTGTTCCAACGATTCCTGTTCGGATGTAACGGTTTACGGGGCAGGAGATGGGTATTCGGAAGATAGATTTTCAAGGCACGCCCTTTTTGTTTTGGAGAAAGAAATCAGGAGCCGGAAGGGGAGTCCGCTGACGGACTGAGTTGCTGACGACTGACAGGATACAGGGAACAGGTGGGAGAATGAATATATGAAGATAGCGATAGCAGGCGTGGGGGGTTATGTGGGGCTGGCCAATGCGATTTTGTTGTCACAATATCACGATGTGACGGGCGTTGATGTAATCCGGGAAAAGGTGGATATGATTAATCGGGGGGAATCTCCCATCCAGGATCGGGAGATTTCGGAATACTTGACTAAGAAGGAGCTGCATTTAAAGGCGACGACAGACGGCCAGGAAGCGTACCAACAGGCGGAGCTTGTAGTGATCGCCACACAGACCAATTATGATCCAAAGCAGAATTTCTTTGATACCAGTTCCGTGGAGGCGGTGATAGAGCTGGCGCGCAAGGTGAATCCAGAGGTATTTATCGTCATTAAAAGTACGATACCAGTGGGCTATATTGAAAAAGTAAGCAAAAAATACAATACGAACAGGATTCTCTTTTCACCGGAATTTTTGCGGGAGGGACATGCTCTTTATGATAATTTGTACCCAACAAGGATTATTGTAGGCGTGAATCAGGCAAACCGGGAAGCGGCAGCTATGGCAGAGCGTTTCGTAGAGATGCTGAAGCAGGGGGCAATCAAGGAGGATATTCCCAGCCTGATCATGGAACCGGCGGAGGCGGAAGCAGTGAAGCTGTTTGCCAATACCTATCTGGCATTGCGCGTCAGCTTCTTTAACGAATTGGACACCTATGCGGAGATACGGGGCTTAAATACCAAAAATATTATTGAGGGAATCGGGTATGATCCCAGGATTGGTTCCCACTATAACAATCCTTCCTTTGGTTATGGCGGATATTGTTTGCCCAAGGATACCAAGCAGCTGTTGGCAAATTATTCCAACGTGCCGGAAAATATCATTCATGCGGTGGTGGAGGCAAACAGCACCAGAAAAGACTTTATTGCGGAACGGATCTTGGAGAAGGCAGGGTACTTTGAAGGCGACGGGGGCAGGGGCGGAATTTCCGGCAAACCGGTTGTGATAGGGATTTACCGGCTGATTATGAAAAACGGTTCGGACAATTTCAGACAGTCCAGCGTTCAGGGAGTTATGAAGCGCTTAAAGGCAAAGGGCGCGGAGGTGGTGTTGTACGAGCCATCCCTGGCGAAGGAAGAATTTTTCGGGAGCAGAGTTATCAGGAACCTGGAAGAATTTAAGAAGATTTCCAAGGTGATTGTGGCCAACCGATATCATCAAGATCTGGAAGACGTATTAGATAAAGTATACACCAGGGACTTGTATTTCAGGGATTGAGGAGATTATGGAATTTGTCTTTTTTGTGGGTATGAATTAAATGAAAGCTCCGTACTTTCGTAGGGGTGGAGTCGTCGGCTTAGGGAGACTTGCCGTAAAACGATTTAGATGACGCTTGAACGATAAATTATATATAAAAGTACGCCTGCAGCATATAAGATGCAGGCGGCGGAAAGGTATGGATATAAATATGAAGGTTCTTGTGACGGGAGTAAAAGGACAGTTGGGTTACGATGTAGTGAATGAGTTGACCGCGCGGGGGATGGAAGCGGTGGGGGTGGACATCGACGAAATGGATATCACAGATGCGGAGAGCGTGAACAGCGTGCTCAGGGAGACGAATCCGGATGCGGTGATTCACTGTGCAGCATATACGGCGGTGGATGCTGCGGAGGATAATGAGGCTGTCTGCCGCAGAGTGAATGTGGATGGTTCCCGGAACATTGCAAAAGTTTGCAGGGAACTGGATATCAAGATGCTGTATATCAGTACGGATTATGTGTTCAGCGGAGAAGGGGAGCATTTTTGGAAACCGGATGACGTCTGCGATCCCCAGAGCGTATATGGACGGACAAAATATGAAGGGGAACTTGCGGTGAAGGAGGTATTGGAAAAATACTTTATTGTCCGCATTGCATGGGCATTTGGAGTTAACGGTAAAAATTTTATCAAGACCATGCTGAACTTATCCAAAAATCATAAAAGGATCACGGTAGTAAATGATCAGTTCGGTTCGCCCACATACACTTTTGATCTGGCAAAGCTTCTGGCGGATATGATTGTCACGGATAAATATGGTATCTATCATGCCACAAACGAAGGGGTCTGCTCCTGGTACGATTTTGCCTGCGCCATTTTTGAAGAGGCGGGGATCACCATGGAAGTGGCGCCGGTGAGCAGCGCGGAGTATGCGGCCAAAGCCAAGCGTCCTGCCAATAGTCGTATGGACAACGGTAAACTTACGGACAACGGTTTTCAGATGCTTCCGGTATGGCAGGATGCGCTTAAGAGATATGTGGCCATTTTGCGGGAACAGAAATTTATCTGAAATATATTTGGATTTGTTCCGAAGGAAGAAAATAATTAGAGGGAAATGCGGATGAAGATGATTATGAGGTGGGGGCTCCTGCTGCTGTTGTGCACGGCGTTTTTGACGGGCTGTACAAATAATGGCAGGTTGGATGAAGGAAACATAGCCTGTGTGATCGAACTTGAGGATGTGCCGGAGGAATTTACGACCCTTAGAGAGGATATGAGAGAAAAGCTGGAAATAGAGGTACATCTCTGGAATCAGGTGAAAGACAGATCCTATGCGATTAATTTGAGTAGAGAAAACGGGTTTCGGCAGGAGGCCATGCTGAATCCCGGAATTTACCAGGTGAGATATGTGTCTGTAATGCCTTCCTTTTTGCATTTTAAAGTCCAGGCAAGGGAGAATGCCCTGGAGGTTGGAACGGATAAATCTAATGATCTGTCGTTGTATGTGACGGATCCCCAGGCTCTTGCCAGGGATATTCAATGGATGGAGCCCTCGGAGGAAATCCTGCTGCAAGACAGGTTTTCCCGTATGGTACAGTGGAAAGGTGAATTGATTGCCATAAGGGACATCAGAAATTATGTGGAATTTACATATGAACAGCCAGTGCCCCCATACCAGCAGGCCATCATTGGGAATGGGGAGGATAAGATAGGGATTGTTGTGATGAATGAGACGGATCAACCGCTTCCGGCAAGCGAATGTGTGATTCAATCTGTCACGTTTAACAGTGTAAATGCGGTGCTGCCGGGAGGCGTTATGGTGGGGACTTCTTTTTTGGATGTGGTTCATAAGGAAAAGGGCAGTTATGGTACGCCCCAGTCTATGACGGGTTCCATCCTGTACGGCGTGGGTTTGGATCAGACAGGGGCTGTTTATCTGGATCCTGAGTCAGGGGATAAAATTACCGTAAAATGCAGTTCCAACGGAAAAGAGATTGTTCAAATTACATATTCGTTTGCGGCGTTTGAATAATCAGGCAGGAAAAAGAGATTGCTTTTTGAATTGTCGAATGGCGCAATGCTGCGGGTTCAGCCCGGGCGATATGCAGGGGGTAAGGATGAAGGTTGTTAAAATATTAAAGATAAATATACTGGCATTGTTTGCGCTTCCGTTATTTCTGTTGGCGACGGCGGCGCAGATGGCTGCTAAAGCACTGAAGAAGGCGGTTGCAATCACAGGGATTTTTCTGATTGTGTTGGCAGTTGCTGCTGTATTTGAAATAGCAAGGGATTTTGGTCAGTCCATGGAAGTTATCATGCTGGTGATTGTGTGTATTGTTTTGGGAGGTGTTTTTTCCGCACTAATATTCCTGATGCTTTCTTTAGCTTCCGCAGTTATTATGGCGGTGATCAATGTGGTGATAGGTATTCTGGAAGGTATTTATTCCGTGTTATATTCAGGTTATACTTTCCTTTACCATAAGTGCAAAACGGATTATGAGGAAGTGAGAGAGGGAGGTACTTCCCTCCTTTATGGTCTGGCCTGTCTGATATTTACCATTGTACGACTGGTGAATCGGTCTTTGATCCTTTTGGTGACACATGCGCTGAAACTTTTGGCAGTACTCAGTCTGGTGATCATAGTGGGCGGCGTGTATCTGTTGCATGTACAGGTGACGGATGTGTTTGGCATGGGGCTTCTTCAATATATGAAGATGTTCCCTACGTTTGAAATTGTATATGGAGTGGCTTTGTATGTGGTGTTTGTACTGGGAATTTCTGCCATTTTGATTTCGCTTGGGCTGGAATGGAACGAATGGGGAATGGAGATGTCCTTTTCCACCTCTCATTATGATGCCTTTGCCAGGAATTTGAAGGATCAGTGGCAGGAGGTGCGGATGGAGTCAGTGACGGATACAGAAGGAGATGAACGGAGCCGTCGGTGTAAGGAAGCGATGGAACTTCTGGAAAACCATATGGAGTCATTTGAAGATTTCATCGGGGAAACAACGCCGGTCATAGATGCCACCGAGGACTATCTTCTGCGGTCTGATCTGGGAGAGTATGTGGGGATTATGCAGGAGATCTCCGAGAGACTGAGAGAATACGACGAGGGTGTGCCTATGGAGGCTTTTGATAGAATCATTGGAAAGATCAAAGAGGCCGACAATTTAAAGCAGTCTGTCAGAAAGCGTTGCGAAAAGCTCCGGGACAGACAGATGCAGAGCGAACCCGTCCGGAGTTTTTTTGTTGGATGCAGTACTGAGGCAAAGCTGGAGAAGCGCTATAAAGCGCTCTGCAAGACCTATCATCCGGACAATGAAGCCGGAGACGAGGAAACCTTTAAGGCGATCCAGGCGGAGTATGAAACGCTTAAAGACTGCCTGGGCAAAGAGGGAGCATGACGGAGCTGTTATACAACCGTCTGAGACATTACCTGAAACAACTTTTTCATAAAAAAATGTTGACAGCACATCCATTACCGACTATAATGATATAGCGTGTGTGTGGATGTGCTATTTTCGGAGGAATTTGACGGATAGCGGCATATACACGGTTAACAATAATATTAAATTTCAGGAAGAGGTGAAACAGAATGCCAACATTTAACCAGTTAGTAAGAAAAGGACGTCAGACTTCAGCAAAGAAGTCCACAGCACCGGCACTGCAGAAAGGATACAACTCTCTGCACAAAAAGGCTACGGATGCATCCGCACCCCAGAAGCGTGGCGTATGTACCGCTGTGAAGACAACCACTCCTAAGAAGCCTAACTCAGCGCTTAGAAAGATTGCCAGAGTGCGTCTCTCCAACGGAATCGAGGTTACAAGCTATATTCCCGGTGAAGGACACAATCTGCAGGAGCACAGCGTGGTGCTGATCCGCGGCGGCAGAGTAAAGGATCTGCCCGGTACGAGATACCACATTATTCGTGGTACCCTTGATACGGCAGGTGTTGCCAACAGGAAGCAGGCCCGTTCCAAGTACGGCGCAAAGAGACCTAAGGCGGCAAAGAAATAATCGGGAGATTGGATGACGTTTGGCTGTCGTTAAACGGCGGCTTCGTACCACAAAAACGAAACTAAGAAAGTGTTGGAATTCTGTCATACAGAGAAACAGCGCGAACACTTGGGGAAACACATGTGAGTACCGATGATTTATTCGAGTGCGGAGATCCGCACAAATTAATAAGGAGGGAAGACCCGTGCCACGTAAAGGACATATTCAAAAAAGAGATGTATTAGCAGATCCTTTATACAACAGCAAGCTCGTGACCAAGCTGGTTAACAATATCATGCTTGACGGCAAGAAGAGCGTAGCACAAAAGATTGTATATGGTGCATTTGCAAAAGTGGAGACAAAATCCGGAAAGCCCGCCCTGGAGGTATTTGAGGCGGCTATGAACAATATTATGCCCGTTCTGGAGGTTAAGGCCAGACGTATCGGCGGCGCTACCTATCAGGTACCCATCGAAGTCAGGGCAGAGAGACGCCAGGCTTTGGGACTTCGCTGGTTGACGCTCTTTGCACGCAAGAGAAGCGAAAAGACCATGGAAGACAGGCTGGCAAACGAGATTCTTGACGCGTCCAATAATACGGGAGCAGCAGTCAAGAGAAAAGAAGATATGCACAAGATGGCAGAGGCAAACAAAGCCTTTGCACACTACAGGTTCTAGTGGCTTGCATGCTGCGGAGTCCGGAGACATTAAGCAGGATGTTCCGCAAATCGCACATTCCTTTAGAGGCATACTTCAGTTTTGAAAATAAATATAGGAGGAAAAAATCTTGGCTGGAAGAGAATATCCGTTAGAGAGAACCAGGAATATCGGGATTATGGCGCATATTGATGCGGGTAAAACCACATTGACTGAGCGTATCCTGTATTATACCGGTGTCAACTACAAGATCGGTGATACTCACGAAGGCACTGCTACGATGGACTGGATGGAGCAGGAGCAGGAGAGAGGTATTACCATCACGTCAGCTGCTACAACCTGTCATTGGACCTTGGAACAGGAAACCAAGCCCATGCCCGGCGCGTTGGAGCATCGTATCAATATTATCGACACTCCTGGCCACGTTGACTTTACGGTAGAAGTAGAGCGTTCCCTTCGTGTATTGGACGGTGCCGTCGGCGTTTTCTGTGCAAAAGGCGGTGTGGAACCCCAGTCCGAAAACGTGTGGCGTCAGGCAGATACCTATAACGTACCACGTATGGCATTCATCAATAAGATGGATATCCTGGGCGCAAACTTCTATGGCGCAGTGGAACAGATCAGGACAAGGCTCGGTAAAAATGCCATTATTGTTCAACTGCCAATCGGCAAGGAAGAAGAGTTTAAAGGCATTATAGATTTGTTTGAAATGAAAGCCTATATCTACAACGATGATAAGGGCGAAAATATTACGGTAACTGACGATCTGGGAGATATGAAAGACGATGCGGAATTGTATCGTTCCGAGATGATCGAGAAGATCTGTGAGTTGGATGATGATTTGACAATGAAATATCTGGAGGGAGAAGAACCCACCGCGGAAGAGATGAAGAAGGTGCTGCGCAGGGCAACCTGCGAGTGTACGGCAATTCCCGTATGCTGCGGTTCCGCTTACCGCAACAAGGGCGTTCAGAAGCTTTTGGATGCTGTACTTGAATATATGCCTGCGCCTACGGACATTCCCGCAATCAAGGGAACGGATCTGGAGGGCAACGAGATAGAGCGCCATTCTTCCGATGAAGAGCCTTTCTCTGCGCTTGCATTTAAGATCATGACGGATCCTTTTGTAGGAAAACTTGCCTTTTTCCGCGTGTATTCCGGTACTATGAACTCTGGTTCCTATGTGCTGAACGCGACCAAGGACAAGAAGGAACGTGTGGGACGTATTCTGCAGATGCATGCGAACAAGAGGGCGGAGCTGGACAAAGTATATTCCGGTGATATCGCCGCTGCAGTTGGGTTTAAATTCACTACAACGGGCGATACTATCTGTGACGATCAGCATCCTGTAATCCTTGAATCCATGGAATTCCCCGAGCCCGTTATCGAGTTGGCCATCGAGCCGAAGACGAAGGCGGGACAGGGCAAGATGGGTGAGGCGCTTGCAAAGCTGGCGGAGGAAGATCCTACTTTCCGTGCGCACACCAACCAGGAGACAGGTCAGACTATTATTGCCGGTATGGGAGAACTCCATCTGGAGATTATCGTAGACCGTCTGCTTCGTGAGTTTAAGGTGGAAGCAAATGTGGGCGCGCCTCAGGTTGCTTATAAGGAAGCGTTTACAAAGGCTGTGGAAGTGGATTCCAAATATGCGAAGCAGTCCGGCGGACGCGGTCAGTATGGTCATTGTAAAGTTAAGTTTGAGCCCATGGAAGCAAACTGCGTTAAGTTTGAGTTTGATCCCAAGGCCAATGTATTGATCAACGAGCCTCCCACATTGCTGTATGAGAGCACGGTGGTGGGCGGTGCGATTCCCAAGGAATATATTCCGGCGGTGGGAGAAGGTATCAAGGAAGCCGCACAGGCAGGTATTCTTGGTGGATTCCCCGTGCTTGGCGTTCATGCAAACGTTTATGACGGAAGCTATCATGAAGTGGACTCTTCCGAAATGGCATTCCACATTGCGGGTTCCATGGCGTTTAAGGAAGCAATGCAGAAGGCAAATCCGGTACTTCTTGAGCCGATAATGAAGGTTGAAGTTACTATGCCGGAGGAATATATGGGTGATGTAATCGGTGACCTGAATTCCCGTCGTGGACGCGTGGAAGGTATGGATGATATCGGCGGCGGCAAGATGGTCAGAGCGTTTGTACCGCTTGCGGAGATGTTTGGTTATTCTACCGATCTTCGTTCCAAAACCCAGGGCCGCGGCAACTACTCCATGTTCTTTGAAAAGTATGAACAGGTGCCCAAGAACGTGCAGGAAAAGGTATTGGCGGCAAAGAAGGGCTAATCGGCACGCAAAACCGATGATAATCATTTAAAACTACTAAAATATACCAGTAATTATTTAAAAATCACTTGAAAAACCTTTGGTTATTTAATATAATAGGAAACAAGGTCGGTTTCCTGTTATCAAGCTGTTAAAATAGGAAACAGAAGGTTTTCCCGTTATCAGGCACTATAACCACAAGCAGCCGCAAAGCGCCGGTTGCGCTTCGGCAAAATAACAGAAAACAAGTATATTAATTGAAGGAGGACTTTAATAATGGCTAAAGCTAAATTTGAAAGAAACAAGCCACATTGTAACATTGGTACCATTGGCCACGTAGACCATGGTAAGACGACTCTGACCGCTGCAATCACCAAGACTCTGAATGCAAGACTTGGAACCGGCGAAGCAGTCGCATTTGATATGATTGACAAGGCTCCGGAAGAGAGGGAGCGTGGTATTACCATTTCTACCGCACACGTAGAGTATGAAACCGAGAAGAGACACTATGCACACGTTGACTGCCCTGGCCATGCTGACTATGTAAAGAACATGATCACCGGTGCAGCACAGATGGATGGCGCTATTCTCGTGGTGGCAGCTACCGACGGCGTGATGGCTCAGACCAAGGAGCATATCCTTCTGGCTCGTCAGGTAGGCGTTCCTTATATTGTAGTATTCCTGAACAAGTGCGATAGTGATGACGTTGATGACGACATCCTTGAGCTGGTTGAGATGGAAGTAAACGAGCAGCTGGAAGAGTACGGCTTTAAAGATTGCCCTATCATCAAGGGTTCCGCGCTGAAGGCTCTGGAAGATCCTTCAAGCGAGTGGGGTGACAAGATCCTTGATCTGATGCATACGGTGGATGATTATATTCCTGATCCTGAGCGTGACACCGATAAGCCTTTCCTTATGCCTGTGGAGGATGTATTTACTATCACCGGACGTGGTACCGTTGCTACCGGCCGTGTAGAGCGTGGTACGCTGAAGCTTAACGAGGAAGTTGAGATTATTGGTATCAGAGAAGAGACCAAGAAGACTGTTGTTACCGGTATCGAGATGTTCCGTAAGCAGCTTGACTTTGCTCAGGCCGGCGATAATGTAGGCGCACTGCTGCGTGGCGTACAGAGAACTGAAATCGAAAGAGGACAGGTTCTTGCAAAGCCTGGCACAGTTACCTGCCATAAGAAATTTACTGCACAGGTATACGTGCTGACCAAAGAAGAGGGTGGCCGTCATACTCCTTTCTTTGACAACTATCGTCCTCAGTTCTATTTCAGAACGACTGACGTAACCGGTGTCTGCAACCTTCCTGAAGGTACCGAGATGTGCGTACCCGGCGATAACGTAGAGATGACCATTGAGCTGATTCATCCCATCGCAATGGAGCAGGGACTTACCTTTGCTATTCGTGAGGGTGGCAGAACTGTTGGTTCAGGTCGTGTTGCTACGATTATTGAGTAATTGAAAATAATATAGTAGTTTCAAGGCTTCCAAGGTTTTCCTTGGGAGCCTTTTTGCGTTCTGGATAATGAAAATGAGTGTGGATGGTGCCAAAAGTAAAGATAGAATGTTTTATATTAATTAACAAAAAGGATATTATATGTGAGAATAATTCAAATTAATAATATGTAAATAGGTATAATAATAGAATTAAAGAATATACTAAATATAAAAAATAGAACATTTTGTATCGAATGCAAAAAATGATTGACAAGTGGGATGGAATGGTATATTATGATAAATGTAAGAAGAATACAATTGAAGGAGTATATATGTATGAAACGGGAAATTGTTAGGCTTCAAAAAGTAGAGTTGAGAAATCTTAAAAATGTTGGATATGGATGTGTTAAATTTGCATTTAAAAATAATGTAGGGTCGGATGTGTTAGGACTATACGGACAAAATGGTTCGGGAAAGACAATCCTAGTCTATGCACTCAATGTCCTCAAAGAGATTTTGACAGGAAAAAGACTAGATAGTGATTTGGGAAATTATATTAAAATTGGTGAATTGACAGGTGGTGCTACTGTTGAGTTTTCCATAGTAAGTAGTGAAAATGATTTTTATAAAATTGTATATGAATTTAATTTAGAAAAAAAAATAGCGGATATTGATGAACATATCAATGAGAATGATTCTATTGATGAAGAAGAACATGAAAAGAGTAATAGTGCTTATCTTGTATCAGAGAAAATTTCAATGGCACGATTGATAAATGATAAATGGACAAAAATGACACCTATTTTATATTATTATGTAGGTAGCACTGAAATCTTGCCTAAAAATCGATATCATCTACTGACAGGTGGAAAGCAGGATTTAATAGATGAATTGAGAGTACTAAGGCTGCTTACAACAAAAGAAGAACGTTCCTTTTTGTTTTCCAAAGAACTACGAAAGATCATTCGTGATTCAGAATGGGAAGATGAGTATAAATTTATATTTAAAGCATTAACGGAGTATGCAATCTATAATCTTCACGTGTTTAGTAGTGAAGATACTGGGATGATTAATGCCAATATTGCATTGCCCTTTTCAATTGTGTCCAAAGAAAAAGATAAAATATCATTGCTTAAAGGTTGTTTGAACCTGGATGGAGTATCTCCAATACCTAGAAAGTTTTTTGGAGATATTCAGGTAAAAATGGAGGCTATAAGTTTAGTTTTAAAAGAAATTATTCCTGGATTAACAATTAGTTTACAAGAATTGAGTACTAGCCTAAATAAAAAAGGTGAAGAAATAGTTAAAGCTGAGATTATAGCTAAAAGAGCGAATATAGAAATCCCATTACGATATGAATCAGACGGAGTAAAAAAGTTGGTGTCAATTCTATATTGTTTAATTTTGGTGTTTAATGACCGTTCTATGACACTGATAGTTGATGAATTTGATTCTGGAATATTTGAATATTTATTAGGTGAAATTTTGAAAGTTGTCGAAGAATCAGGAAAAGGTCAATTGATTTTCACATCACACAATTTAAGAGCATTGGAAGTGCTCAATAACAAAAATATAATGTTTACAACTACCAATGAAAATAATCGCTATATTAGATTTAAGAATATTAAAACAAATAATAATTTTAGAGATGTTTATTTTCATGATATTGTACTTGGTGGACAAAATGAATGCGTTTATGAGGCGACAAATCCATATATGATTACTAGAGCATTTAGATTGGCTGGTGATGAAGATGCCGAATAAAAAGAAGATAATTTTGTTTATTGTAGAAGGAATTAATGACAAAACTAGTTTGGCATTGTGTCTTAGTCAATTCTTAGACGATGAGGAAATTCATTTTGAAATTACAGATGGAGATATTACGACAAGAATTGGAGTGAATCCGGTAGATATAGCTGCCAAAATTGGAAATATTGTAAAAAAGCATAGTGGAAGAGTATTTAAGCAAAGTGACTATTTGGAAGTTGTTCATTTAATAGATATGGACGGTGCCTTTGTTCCAGATGAGAATGTAATTGAAACAGAAAATGGTGATTTAATATACGAGCCTGATAATATAAGATGTAAGGATGTATCAGGAATTAAAAAGCGAAATCATCAGAAGCAAGAAGTGGTTAATAGAATGCTTACTATATCAAAAGTATGGACATGTATTCCATATAGTGTTTATTTTTTCTCGTGTAATATGGATCATGTTCTTCATGGGCAGGCTAATTTATCGAAACAAGAGAAAGATAGATTAGCACGGGAGTTTGAAGATAAGTTCATAAATAAATCACAAGAATTTGTAGATTTTTTTGATGATGAGCAATTGTTTTCAGGAAAAACATATGTAGAATCATGGGATTTTATTCGAGTAAGTAAAAACTCATTAAAACGAAAAACTAATTTTTATTTATATATTAAAGGAAAAGTTAGTAAAAAGATAGGTCAGTGAAAGGAGGAAAGATTATCTGGATAGGTGGGCAAAACAAAAGAGTTGAAGTTGCAGCTTCAACTCAGGCGTTTTTGTAGTGCTAATGACTACAGTGATACATACAAATATTATACCATTACTGAACCTAATACACAATCCAGAACTGACATTCACCTAGGAGGACAGTCATTTCTCCATCACAATGGTTGTTTGCTATATTATGTAATAGCGCCTTTTACAGTAATATAGCTATAGGTAATTTAATGAAGTATAAGATAATTACATATGTAAAAGATGGAACTACGCAAGATCTGGATGTTACGAAGATGTCAACAAAAGAACTTGAAGTATATGAAACACAAGGTGAATTTGTATGCCCTGGTGAAAATTGTAATGCTAGGTTATGTTTGGTCCATAGTTCTTAAAATGGCGGAAATACTTGCTTTTTAAAGGCTGTAGATGATAAACAACATCGTTCGGATTGTGATTACAAAATTGGAAATTATCAAGAACGTATATCAAGTGTACGTATGGATGGAATATTTACCGAAAAACAGGTAAATGATGCTGTGAGACGCATTTCCAACGATTATATGAATCCTGTTCAATCCAAAACTGAAAAAGATGAAAATCCCAATAATAAGAAGCATCGTACTGTTCAGAAAAAGGAAGCTGGTGCAACATCAAGTGAAACGGCAGCAGGGGGGCGCATAGTATATGGCGATGAAGGAGAAGATGGGGTTCATGGTAGAATGAGGCGTCGGTATAAAGTATCTACATCAGATATAGGAATAATGACAACACTGTGTGGAAAAGCTAAATCAGTGCTTTTCAATAAACATGGAGAAATGATCATTGGATTTAAAGATGAACGTCTTGAAAATATTGAGGTGTTGCTTGGTGCAGTCTACGAACAAAATAATTCTACGGAGTTTAAAAATCTTTGTTTAGTAAAAAGGTATTTTGATCATAAAGCCAAGAGTGAAGATGTTTGGGTTGCAGCAGGGGGATTAGTTAATCAACTTAATGGTAGGCTGATTTTAGAATTGCAGGCGAATGGTTCTTTACGTGTAGATAATCAGACAGTTATGAAAATGATAATTGATGATGTTAAACGACGTGAAGAGAATCAATAATGGAGGAAAGCATATGGCAGTAAATAAACCATACGGTGATAATGCAAGAGTGGGGGCTGTAAAAAATAGAACGCAAGTTTATAATCCTAAAACAGACAAATGGGTTAAGAGGGATTCACAAACAGGAAAATTTATGGATATGAAGACCTCAAGCAATGCTCCGTTTAAGGGAGTTAGGAAAGAAAAATAATTGAAAAGGTAAAAGAAACTCCAGTGAATATCAGAATTCACTGGAGCCATTTTTTTACCAACCCTTTATTTGCTTTACCTGTTCTGCCCGTTCTTTATCTTTGTGATACTGTAATTTGAACTGTATTGTTTCCACTACTTCCTTTCTTGCTTCATCGTCTAGCTGATAAAATGAAGTCAACAGATTATCCACATCGGGCATACTATTTTTCCCAA
>CAJTPN010000015.1 GCA_910578185.1 uncultured Acetatifactor sp. | reverse complement strand
ACATTCGGTTTCATAGAAAACATACCGAAGGTCTGTTAAAGTTACCCTTTTTTCTGAAAAACATATCAAAATCTTTTTCATAAAGTTCTTGACATATTACCAGAATGCTATACAGAAGTTCAAAACAAAGTCTATATCGATTATGGCGTATTATCATTTATTAGTGATATTTCCATCCTGTAGAATTCTTCCGCTCCCGCTCTCCGGACGGTTTCCATTGCTGTTTGTTTTACTATCCGGATCTGTTAAATCCGAAAGCGGTCTGAAGGTATATCCCATCTCTTCCCACCTTGTCAAAACCGCATCCAGGATCTCCCCGTTTGTCTTGGAAGTGCTGTGTAAGAGCACAATGGCGCCTGGATGAATACGGCCCATTAGCTTTTCCATCGCTTCCTCATGACTCGGCTGTGAATCCTGATTCCAGTCCACATAGGCAAGACTCCAGAAAAAGGTGGAATATCCCAGTTCCTTGGCCATCTGAAGGTTTGAAACACTGTATTTACCCTGGGGTGGTCTGTAGTACATTGCCATTTCCGTACCGGTTACTTCCTTAAACAGTGATGCCACATCATCCATTTCCTTTTGAAAGGACGACTTATCAGAGATCTTGGACATGTCCGGATGATGATATGTATGATTCCCAACGGTGTGACCGTCTGCCACCATGCGCTTCACGATATCAGGTGCGCTCTCAAGGAAATGACCTACTACAAAAAAGGTCGCCGGAGCATTATGTTTCTTTAATGCGTCTAGAATTGGCTCTGTGTTGCCATTTTCATAGCCGCAGTCAAATGTGAGATATATTACCTTTTCTTCCCCTTCCGCGCAAAAATATGCATCGTACTTCTTCAGTTCATCACCGGAGGCATTGCCTGTGGGCTTTTGCCCTTCTTTGCCAAATCCCAGTCCCCAGTTCTCGCTCTCCGACAGTATGGATCCTACAGTCTGTTTCGTCTCCCAATATACCCCTGCCGCTGCCCTGCCCAGGAAAAACATGGCGCACAGAAAGGCTACGGTGGGAACTGCCCGTTTCCAGTCCACTCTGTCATTTCCCGCAAACTTCCGCACCACATCTCTCACAAAAATTGTCTTCATTTCCTCTCTCCTCTTCCAATTCCGCATTGTTCCTGTCCAAATCCATCCAGAAAAGCCTTCTGCCCTCTATCAATAATGTTTCCATAATCCGTAACAAACCATCCTTCTCTTTACTTCTCTTTTCTTCTTTGCCGGAGGATTGTTGCCATGCGGATCAACCTTTTCATTTCAAATATATGTTGGCAGGGCTTAGCCAGATTCCACAAGGACAGCTCTTCTTTCGGTCAAAAATCATTTATCCCCATGATTGGCAGGTCCTTTCATGACCCTGCTTGAACTGTCGTATGCCAATTCTATTTCAAAAAATTAATTATTATCTATTGGATTTGATGTAATTATGATGCAATCACAATTTATAATGCTACTTAGTGTATGGATAAGCTTTCCGCGTACACTGAGTAAAATATACTTTTCGTATACACGGGCATATTCTTTTGTGCAAATTGTCCATAATAATACACAAATACAGAACCAGAAAGGACTTTAAGATTCATCATGAAATACGGAAATCATAAATTGGATAAGTTAAAAAAGAATTTAAAAAGAACAGTCAAAACCATGCCATTGCTGCTGGTAATGTTGGGTGCAGGATGCGGAAATACGGATCCCGGACAAGAGAGTCAAACTTCTCCCATTCCGACGATTTCTCCTGTTGAAATTTCATCTACGCCTGACGCTTCCCAAAATGACAGTCTTCCCAGCGTTACCGCCACTCCCGAACCCACCCCCGCTCCAACGCCGGAGCCCACTCCCGCACCCACACCGGATCCCGGTCCGGAACCTGACAAAATATTTGTGCAGGACAGTTGGTGGCTTCACTATGAAGATACCGGCGTACAGCCCGGCGGAAATGCAAAGCCTGCGGATCTGGCATGGTACGGTTCCTATTATTTGGGCAGTGACAGTGAAAATGTCATATATCTCACTTTCGACTGCGGATACGAAAACGGCAATACGGAATTAATTCTTGCCGCGCTGGAAAAACACAACGCAACCGGTACCTTTTTTATGACGGGGCATTTTCTGGAATCGGCGCCTGAAATTGTTAAAAAGATCGTGGAGGCAGGGCACGCAGCCGGGAATCATACTTATCATCATCCTGATATGAGTGCTTTTACGGATATGGCGGACTTTCAGAAGGAATTGGATGATGTAGCCAACCTGTTTAACGAAGTTACCGGCCAGGAAATCTCTCCCTTTTATCGTCCGCCGGAAGGAAAATGTACGAAAGAAAATCTAAGATGGGCAAAAGAATTAGGATATCATACTATTTTCTGGAGTATGGCACATGTGGATTGGATTCAGGATCAGCAGCCTGACCTTCAAAAGTCCATTGATCTGCTGGCTTCCAGGGCTCATCCAGGGGCCATTGTGTTACTGCACAATACTTCCAACACCAACGGCGCGATCATAGATGATCTTCTGACAAAATGGGAGGAAATGGGATACAGCTTCCGTCCCCTGTCGGAATTGACAGATCCGGAACCGGTAAGCACACCCTGATAAGATCCGATTCAGCAACTGTATAATTCATACGCAGCATCCGCAAAATGGGAAAGGAATGTATTCCTGAACAAATGGCACTTTTTTCAGGCTCTGCAATACGATATAAACAGCATCCGCCTGGCTTAATGCTGACGATAACTTAAAAGAGGATACGGCACCTGTTATGATAAGGTGTCCTATCCTCTTTTTCTAAGTCTGCCTGTTTCGCAGATCTGGCTCTTCTCTTCCCATTACCCAATGCCTCTCTCAAAGAGAACTCCTTTTCATGGGTATTCTTTAAGAAACGGCACTGTTCTCACAAGCAGATACTTCCTTACAAAAATATCCTTATTTTACTCCGCCACAAGCACCATCACCGTGCGAGGCGCAATCTTCAACTTATTCCCATGAAGATATTCCGTCACTCCGCCAAATTCTTTGCCATCCTCATATTTCTCAAAGGTATTGACACAGATCTTCCATTTCATACCTTCCGGAAGGCTGGGAATCTGCATATCCAGCGCCTCCCAGTAAGCATTCATTCCATAAAATACAATATCATCTTTGGTGTCCGCCTCATTCCTGCCCGCATACATAATTCCGATTAGTCTGCAGGTGTAATCCGTTCCCACATTCCACGGATAACCATTATGCAGACTGATCTCGGGAAAACCGCAGGAACAGGACCTTGTAGTCTTTCGCAAAATAGTATGTTTCCTGCGAAACGCTATCATATATCGGAAAAAGTCGTGAATCTCTCCATACTGTTCCAATCTCGTCCAGTCCAGCCAGGAAATCTTGTTGTCCTGACAATAAGCGTTGTTATTTCCGAACTGCGTATTGCAGAATTCGTCTCCCGCATAGAACATTGCGGGCCCTCTGCTGCACATCAGAGTTGCGAAAGCGTTTTTCACCATGCGCAGGCGAAGTTTTTCCACCTCCGGATCGTCCGTTTCCCCTTCCACACCGCAGTTCCAGCTGTGACCGTTATTGTCTCCGTCGGTATTATTCCATCCGTTTTTTTCATTGTGTTTGGTATTATAGGAGTAAAGGTCATAGAGGGTGAAACCGTCATGGCAGGTCAGGAAATTCACCGATGCGCTCTGTCCCCGCCGAATAGGATCATACAGATCCTTCGATCCTGTGATTCTGGTTATTGCCATGGATGCCATTCCCTCGTCCCCCTTCAGGAAACGTCGTATATCATCCCGGTATCGTCCGTTCCATTCCGACCATCTGCGATATGCGGGAAAATTTCCCACCTGGTACAGACCGCTGGCATCCCAAGCCTCAGCGATCAGCTTCACCCTGCCCAGAATGGAATCTGCCGCGATTCCCTGCAGAATGGGCGGCTCGGCCATAGGAGAGCCGTTCTGGTTGCGGGTCAATATAGATGCCAGGTCAAACCGGAATCCGTCCACCCTATACTCCGTCACCCAATAGCGAAGACAGTCAATGATAAATCTCTGGGTAAGAGGATGATTACAGTTCAAGGCATTTCCACACCCGCTGAAATTATAATAATGGCCGTCCGGCGTCAGAATATAGTAGATATTATTGTCGATTCCTTTAAAGGAAAAACAGGGTCCTTCTTCATTTCCCTCTGCAGTATGATTAAACACCACATCCAAGATAACCTCAATCCCGTTTTCCTTGAGCTCATAAATCAGCTGTTTCAGTTCATCACCTTCGTGATTATGCTCCACCACAGAAGAATACCCTGTGTTTGGGGCAAAGAAGCACACCGTATTATATCCCCAATAATTATAGAGTTGTTCTCCATCCACAACCCTGGCATTTTCCATCTCGTCAAACTCAAATATTGGCATCAGTTCCACTGCATTAATACCCAAATCTTTCAGATAGGGAATCTTTTGGCGCAGTCCCTCATAAGTACCCTTTGCCGACACTCCGGATGAGCTGTCTTTTGTAAATCCACGCACATGCAGCTCATAAATGACCAGATCTTCCAGCGGTAATTCCAACTGCTTGGAATTGCCCCAATCAAAATTGTTTTCCACAACCCTGGCATGATAGACAAAATCCTTGCCGCCCTCCGGCTTCTCTCCCCATTCTCTCTGTCCTGTCACCGCCCTGGCGTATGGGTCCAGCAATACGTTATCAGGATTAAAAAGCAATCCCCTGGCTTTGTCATAAGGTCCTTCCATTTGAAAGGCATATTCAAATTCTTCTATATCCAGTCCAAAGACCAACATGGAATAAGTATTTCCAATGCGGTAGGCTTCCGGAAATTTAAGCTTCGCATAGGGCTCCTTATCCTGTGGATGAAATAATAGCAGCGTACAACTGGTGGCTCCAACCGAATGAACTGTAAAGCTGACCCCATTCTGTGCCGGAGCCGCTCCGTCCCTGTTATAAAACCCAGGTCTTACCTGAAATCCCTCTATGATATCCAAAGGCTGCAGCTTCTCCCCTCTCTGCGGTTTATGCTGTACAAAATTCATTATCTTACCCTCCTGCCCATTTCCTGGCGTGAACCCGCCGAATATATTTCTAAGTATCCTCAACATAGCCGCTCCTTATCCTCCTCCGCATACTGATGATAATATAAAAACCTCCTATTCTTCCGGATCTCTATACAACCCATAAAGAAAGGAGGTTTTTATTTAATTATTCCATATGTTTTTCAATACATGCTACGATCTGTTCTTGGATAGGTAATGTCTTCTCAAGGATTTTTCTGGCTTCCTCGGGCGCTCCGCTTCGGAGCAGATTTACGATCTCCGTGTAACCTTCATAAATTGGCGTAATGGACAAGTTGCCCGCAGTACCTTTTATCGCATGCGTATGCTCGATTGCATCCGTGCAATCTGCGGCGTCAAAATCCGCACGTACTTCATGGGCTTTGATCGTCTTTACAAAAGACCCAAGCAACCTTGTATAAAGCTTTTCATTTCCGTTAAGGCGCTTAAGTCCCCCGTCGATGTCCACTCCCAATGTCCTTAACTCATCAAATAAACTCATCAATAATACCTCTCTGCTATTTTAGTATTTACCAAAACCGTCTCCCAGGAAAATAACCTGGTCATTGGCATTGGAAGGAGCCGAATACGAAGAGGATGAGGAGGAGGAACCTCTGTAAATGGAAGCATCGCCCTGACTGTTGCCAAGGTTATAGATAGAAAGCATTTCTCTCATCCTTGACGCCTGGTTAGACAATTCTTCGCTGGCAGCCGCACATTCTTCGCTGGTTGCGGAGTTGGTCTGCACTACCTGAGATACCTGAGCAATGGCCTGCTCGATCTGAGCAACCGCTGTTGCCTGATAATTGGAGGATTCCGCGATACCGTTGATAATCACTTCGCTCTCCTTCACCACCTTGGATATCTCATCCATAGCTTTGGCTGTCTCATCCACAATCTTGGAGCCTGTATTCACCTTCTCAATAGAATCCTCGATCAAAGCAGATGTTTCCTTGGCAGCTTCTGCACTCTGTGCCGCAAGGCTTCTGACTTCTTCTGCCACAACCGAAAATCCCTTACCGGCTTCGCCTGCCCTTGCGGCTTCCACTGCCGCATTTAAAGCGAGAATCTTGGTCTGAAATGCAATATCGTCAATGGACTTGATAATCTTGGAAATGCTGTCGGAAGATTTGTTGATATCCTGCATAGCCAGCATCATATCCTCCATCTGTTTATTTCCCATCTCCACATCGTTAATCGCCTTAACTACCAGGTTAGCCGCAGAATTTGCCTGTTCTGCGTTCTGTCTTGTCTTATCCGCAATTTCATCAATGGAAGCGGTGATCTCTTCAATAGCGCTTGCCTGCTCCGTAGAGCCCTGCGCCAATGCCTGACTGGCGCTTGCCACCTGAGAGGAGCTTACCGTCACCTGAGAGCCTGCATCGCTGATATTGGACAGGGTACGAAGATTGTCGTCCACCAGCTTTTTCAGGGAATTTCCCAACAGGTCTTCCGGAGACTTGG
Organism: uncultured Acetatifactor sp.; assembly: GCA_910578185.1. Lineage (GTDB taxonomy): Bacteria > Bacillota > Clostridia > Lachnospirales > Lachnospiraceae > Acetatifactor. The sequence continues at coordinate 69,894 of CAJTPN010000015.1, read as the reverse complement.
GCGTAACCTTAATGGTCAGGTTACCGTTAGATACTTCCTCTGCCACCTGCGCCTGATACTTGATATTTTCGATCACCTTCGTATACTCATCAACCAGATCACCAAACTCATCGTTATTGTACTTCACCATTTCAATGTTCACATGACCCATAGCGATTTCTTTTGCCGCATTGGAAAGCTGTGCCACGGACTTTTCAATTACTCTGATCAGTATCAGCGCGATAAAAATTGTTATCAAAATCGAAACAACTGCTATTGCTGTGGTAAAAATAGTAGAAAGTAACAGATAACGTTCCTGATTTTCAGCATTGACAATACTCTTGGATGCCATATTCCCCAGCATCACATTAAAAACTGTCAGCACCATGGGAATGGCAAATCCCAAAATCAATTTTGTCTTCATCTTCATGTCTTTCATGTCTCTTACCTCTCATTTCCTTCCAAATTCATTTCGCTCGCCTGTTCCATGGCAGATAAGTCCTCATCATTCAGCAGTTTATCAGGATCCAGCAGTAATTTCACGGTATCGCCCACCTTGCCGATACCATAGACATACTTATTCTGGTGTGCCCTGTCGCCACGGCCAATGCTGGGAGGGGGTAAGATATTTTCCTCCCTGATCTCAACAACTTCCGCAATCTGCTCTACGATCAGCCCAACCGTCATAGTCTTCACATTAATCACAATAATACAGGTTCTGTCGTTATATTCAAAGGGTTCCTGTTTAAAGCGCAGCCGCACATCCACGACCGGTATTACTTTGCCCCTCAGATTGATCAGACCCTTAATATAATCCTCCGTCTCGGGAATCGCCGTGATGGACTGGAACTGAATAATCTGTTCCACATATTGAATTCCCAAGCCAAAATATTCGTTTCCAGACTTAAACGTCATGTACTTACCTTTTTGCGCATCATCCTCGCTTAACGCCGTGTCCGCACCTTCCTGTCCGTTCCACTTGCTCGTCTCATCCATTTGATATACCGTTCCTTTCTATTTATTTTATTCTACAAGTCCAGCGGCATCCAATATCAAAGCAATGCTCCCATCTCCAAGCTGCGTACAACCGGACAAGCCTTTCACCTTCTTGATATATGAAGGTATGGGTTTCACCACGATCTCCTGGTTGCCGATCAATCTGTCAACCAGCAGACAAACCTTCCTGTCGTCTACCTCCAGAATCAGCATCACGCCGTTTTCCACGGATTCCTCGTATTCTGCCAAGCCATACCACTTGCCCAGACGAATCACCGGGAAACACTCCCCGCGTATCATGACGTATTCCTCTCCGTTAGGTTCATGAATCATCATATTCTCTTTCACACGGATAAACTGCTTCACTGCCCCTGTTTCCATGACAAAGCATGTATTTCCGATCTCCATCACAATGCCGTCAATAATGGCAAGGGTCAGAGGAATCTTCAGAGTCATAATACTGCCAAGTCCGGGTTCGCTCTCTATTTCCAGCGTACCGCCGATAGCCTGAATGTTCTGTACCACCACATCCATGCCGACGCCTCGGCCCGAATATTCCGTCACCTGCTCATTGGTAGAAAAACCTGGCAAAGTGATAAACTGATAGACTTCTTTATCCGTATAAGCGCTGTCCGGCTTGTTTTCGTCAAGCAGCCCCTGCTTCCTGGCTTTTGCAAGAAGCTTCTCCCTGTTCAGACCGGTTCCGTTATCCTCAACACTGATCCATACCTTACCCGCCTCGGTTCTCGCGGCCAAAGTAACCTTACCCTTGCCGATTTTCCCACATTCCCGACGCTCTTCATTGGTCTCAATCCCGTGATCCACGGCATTTCTCACCATATGCATCAAAGGATCCGATATATGCTCTATAATGTTCTTGTCAACCTCGGTCTGCTCACCGATCATCACAAATTCAATGTCTTTTCCAAGTTTTCTTGACACGTCAAAAACAATACGGTTCATCTTCTGGAATGTATTCGCCAGAGGCACCATTCTCATGGACATGATAACATTCTGCAAATCCGTAGAGATTTTGGCCAGCTGAACCGCCGCTTTATTAAAGTTGTCTAGATTCAGCCCCGGTACCTTCAAATCGGAACTCTGTAAAACCACTGACTCGGAAATCACAAGTTCGCCGATCAAATCCATCAGCTGATCCATCTTGCTAACGTTTACACTGATAAAGGAAGCTTTCTCCGCCTTCGGCTTATCCTTTGCCAATTTCTTCTGCTTACCGGGTTCCCTGGACTGAATGACAAAATCGCCGGGAGCAATGGCGGGCTTTTCAGGCTTTTTCTCCTCGCTGTTTGACTCCTGTGTCCGCGCTTCGATTTCATCCACGCTGGACTCTAAGTCAATCTTGGCCAAAGGTGCGCCTGCAACTTCGCCAAAGTCAAATCCCCTTAAGAATTCCTCGGCCTTACACTCAAAAACATCTACCTTTTCGATGTCATATCCCACGCCGATCAGCTCACGAACCTCATCCTCGCTGCTCTGGGCCTGCAAAAGAATCTTAAAACCGTCCTTAACGATCGCCTCCCCGCTTTTCTCATCCGTCAGAATGTCTTCCGGGGAATAAAGAATATCCTCCGCAATTTCCTTCAAAGCATATACCGCTTTATAGGCATGGACGTTTGCCATCTCCGTCTCTGGAAAAAAGGTGATAAAAATCTTATAAAAATGGCTGGCACTGGTAGCAACCGGCGCAATATAAAACTGAGTGGGCGCCGTGTGTACATTCTCTGGCGGGGGCTCCTCCCCCTCCTGCACCGCACCGTTCTTAAGTGTATTCAGAAACTTATCAAGCTCCGATATCAACTCGCTGGCGTCTCCGTCCGGTGTGTCGCCGTTACGGATTTTTTCCATTTCATTTGAGATAAAATCCTCCACCTCCAGCACATGCTCCACCAATTCCACATGTGAGACATTGTCGGGATGGGATTCTCTCAGATAGTAAAAAACATCCTCCAGCTTATGAGATACCGCAGTGATATTGTCAAACATCATGATACCGGAAGACCCCTTGATGGTATGCATGGTTCTGAATATCTCATTTATACTGTCTTCGTCAAAGCAATCGGCGTCCTTTTGTTCCAAAACAGTCTCCTGAAGCTGCTCAAGAAGCTGGGTATTCTCAAACAGGTACATGTCCAGCATACTATCCGTGTTAAACTCTTCAGCCATAGCCTTCTCCTTTCCTGCGTATTCCAATATTTTCGTATTAAATCAGATTCAGCTTCTTTAATGCCTGCTCAAATCTATCCTGATCAATGGGCTTGCCGGAATAAATGGTACATCCCAGTTCAAACGCCATTTTCACATTCCTCTCCTCATTCAGCGCAGTGGTCATAATCACTTTCACCGCATTCTCATCCGGAACGTTTCTCTGTTTCTCCAGATTACGGATTCCTACAAGCGCCTGATAACCGTCCATAACGGGCATCATAATATCAAGACAGACGAGATCATAGGGCTCACCATCTTCCAATGCCATCATAAAGGCGTCCACTGCTTCCATTCCGTCCACAGTGACATCGCACTCGCCGTACTTCGACAGGAAATTAGCCATGAATTTCCGTGTTGCAAAATCATCTTCAGCCAATAGAATTTTCATCTTTTTTCTCCTTTACATTTTATTTAATATTGAGTATGTCCTGCTTGCGATGTCGGACAATTTCTCCTGATACTGCACTGCCCCAAGGTCATAAGCCACCTTGGGCATACCGTAGACCACGCAGGTGGATTCATCCTGCCCTATGGTCTTTGCCCCTGCCTGCCGCATTGCCAAAAGCCCCTTGGCGCCGTCGCCGCCCATGCCGGTCAAAATGATACCCACAGCATCGGATCGCGCAACTTTCGCCACGGATTCAAAAAGCACATCCACCGAAGGACAATGACCGTTTACTTTCGGTCCTGCCTTCACCTCCACCTGGTATTCCCCATTAAACTTCACCAGGTGCATATGCCGGTCTCCACCGGGCGCAATCAACATATGCCCGGGTCTCACTCGATCCCCTGTCTCCGCTTCCTTCACCTGAATACGACATTGGTCGTTCAGTCTTTTGGCATACATCTGCGTAAATCCCGGAGGCATATGCTGCACGCAAACGATTCCCGGAATATCCGTCCCATACTCCTTAACCACGGAGAAAATAGCCTCCGTCCCGCCTGTGGACGCTCCTATCGCCACCAGCAGATGATTCTTGCTTACGGCCAGATGCTGCTGTTCATTTGCCATAACCGCCTTTTTGATATTGCTGATCTTTGCGGTGGAAGCAATCTTGATCTTAACCAAAAGCTCATTCTTAATAAATTCCTCCAGCTGCGCCCGGCTTGACACGGAAGGTTTTGCCACAAAATCCACCGCGCCCGCCCCCATGGCGTCAAATACCTTGTCGCTGAGAGAACTGATGACCACCACCGGGAGCGGATATTGGGGCATCAGCTTCCGCAGAAATTCTATCCCGTTCATCCTGGGAAGCTCCACGTCCAAAGTCATCACATCCGGCTTGTGCAAGAGGATCATGTCTCTCGCTTCAAAAGGATCCCTCGCTGTTGCCACCACTCTGATGGCTGGATCTCGATTTAGATTCTGCACCAGCAGTTCTCTGAACACGATGGAATCTTCTACTATCAAAACCTTTATTGGCAACATTCCTTCTCATTCCCTTCTCAAATTATGCTTTCCTGAATATTGACGGCTTGATGATTTGAAACGGCGTGGTGGTTCTGTCCAAAGTCTCCGTCGTTCCTATAAACAGATAACCGCCGGGTTCCAAAGCGTCGTACACCTTCTGTACCAGCTCACGTTTTGTCTTCTCATCAAAATATATCATAACATTGCGCAAAAAGATAGTATGCATTCGCTTTTTAAACGGAAAAGGATCCATCAGATTAAACTGGCGGAATATCACTTCCTGTTTCAGCTCATCCTTCACCTGATACTGCCCCCCGGCCAGAGATTGAAAAAAGTGCCTTTTCCACTGTTCCGGAACACTCTTTAACTGTTCCTCACTGTAGATACCTATCATAGCCTTCTGGAGCACCTTAGTGGAAATATCCGTTGCCAGTACCTTGGTATCCCACCGTTCCCGCTCCAAGCCAAAAAAGTCGGCCAAAACCATCGCTATCATATACGGCTCCTCACCGGAGGACGCCGCCCCGCACCAGATTCTTAAATCCTTTCTCGCGCTCTCCTTGGTTTTGAGCCAGGGAAGAACTTCACTCTTAAAGAAGTCAAAATGCTCAAATTCACGCATGAAATACGTGTGGTTGGTGGTCAGGAAATTCACAAGCATCTTTTCCTGATTGCCGCTTTTGTCATTCTCCACCGCATTCATAAACTCGTCAAAGTTTCTCCAACCCCCCCGCCTGATATAATTCTCCAGACGTCCGTTTACGATCACCTTCTTTTGGGTCAGATCAATGCCATAGCGCTGTTTCATATGAGACGCAATTCTTATAAATTCTTCATCCTTAATCAATTTCCCTTTCCTCCCGCCATCAAACAAATATAAGAATTTTAAAGCTGTCAGCGTAGCTGGCGCGAAATTTTACGACAAATGTTCAAGATCGCGGGGTTATATTTCACTCCTGCATCCCGCTCCATGATCTCAAGGGCTTCCTCCCTGTCATAATGCTGCCTTCCAGTCAGCATACAGTACGCCCCCATAATGGAAACAATCTGCGCCGCCAAGGGAATGGCCTCTTCTCTGATCCCGTCGGGATAACCGCTGCCATCCCAGTTTTCATGATGATAGTGCGCGATATCCATCGCCGTGCTTACAAAATCATTGTAATCATTTCCAATGTGCAGATCGCTTAAAAGCTTCGCACCAATATCCGTATGGCTCTGCACCAGTGCCTCTTCTTCTTCCGTCAGCCGATCCTTTCGCAGAACTTCTGTTGGAACGCCGATATTTCCAATATCACACAAGGGCGCTGCAATCCCTATAGTATCCACATAGGAGTCGGAAACCTTATCTTCAAATACCGGCGAAAGCTGCATCCCCTGGGCCAGTATCTTGCTGTTCCGGCTCAGCCTTTCCAGATACTCCATCTCATATGCCGAATTTCTCGCAGCAATATCGGCCAGAGCATACAAAATATCTTTCTTCTCCTGTTCCATCTGTTTGAGCTGTTCATTGATGGACACCTGAAGCTTTCTGTTCATCTCTTTCAGCTCCCGGCTGGCCTGGTTCAGACGGAGATGGACTCCCACCCGGGCCTGCACCACCTCCGAGATAAACGGCTTCGTAATATAGTCCGCTCCCCCCAGGCTAAAGCCTTCCACTATGTCTTTGGGATCACTGAAACCGGAAATAAAGACCACAGGAATATCTCTTGTCTTTCTGTCGCCTTTCACGATTCTGCACAGCTCATATCCGGTCATCCCCGGCATGGAAATATCTGTCAGAAGAAGCTGCGGCATGGACTCCCTTATCATTTCCAAGGCCATTTCGCCGCTCTCTGCGGACACCACATCGTATCCCATTTCCTTTATGATTTCCTCCAGGACAATCCTGTTGATTTCCACATCGTCCACCACAAGGATTTTCCCCTCATTCATCTTCGTCCTGACATCCATATTCCCGCAGCCACCTCCTCTTCCCGCAACAGCCTCCCATCATAACAAGTTGTTCAGCTCCTCATAATTTTCTGTCACCTTGTCGTAATTTTCCTTTTGTATCGCCATTTTGAGCCTCAAAACCGCACGCTTCACATCCTGAGGCGCTTCCTCTGTAAGCTGGCGAATAGTTTCCATAAACATTTCCGCCTTCTCCCAGTTTTCCATTTCCACACACAAAATTAATTTGGAGAGATTTTTCTGCAAATTTTCCTTGTTTTCCTGTGTGCCAAACTTCCTGATATTTTCAAACCGCTCCTCGTCTTCTTCCATAGATTGAGCAGAAAACAGCGGAATCGTCTTCGCCTCTCCCTGCGCGGGCACTGCGCCTTTATCCTCCTCGCTGATTCCTACCCATATGGAGAAAGAGAAAGTACTTCCCTTATTCTTCTCGCTCTCCACTTCCACTCTGCCGCCCATCAGCTCCACAAGCTGTTTGCAGATATTCAGTCCCAGCCCCGTACCGCCGTACTTTCTGGAAATGGACGCGTCTACCTGGGAAAAGCTCTGGAACAGCTTATCCTTATCCGCCTTGTCTATCCCGATACCCGAATCGGACACCATAAAGAAAAGCTCCATCTTGTCGTTCACCCAGGCCGTCCGGAGAACCTCAAGGGTAATCTTCCCCACCGCCGTAAATTTCAGCGCGTTAGACAAAAAATTATCCAACACCTGCCCGATACGCAGTTCATCCCCTATAATATATTCCGGTATCTGGGGAGAAACCGTCATAAAGAAGCCCAGCCCCTTCTCCGTGATCTTATTGATATGCTTTGACCGCACATAGTCCAGCATATTTCTGAAATGAAACCGCCTTGGCTCCAGGGTAAACTTTCCCGCTTCCAGCTTGGAGAAATCCAGCACATTGTTGATGATCTTATGCATATCCCCACAGCAGCGTTCAATCAGCTTCAGGGATTTAAGCGTCTGTGCGTCCATCGCATCCGCATGATCCAACAGTTCCTTCACATTCCCCAGAATGCCGTTTACCGGCGTCCTCAACTCATGAGTTACATTCGCCACAAATTCCGATTTTACTTTCTGAGCCTCCTGGGCCTCCTGCCTCACCTGTTCAATCTCGCGGCTTAAGAATTCCTTCTCCAGGATATCATTTGCCATGCAGATATATACCCCTGGACAGGATTTACTACCCATAAATCTTGCTTCCACCGGAAAACATGTCATATTCCTGCGGTATGCCACAAGATTGCGCGGCGCCTCATCCCCTTGGGGCACAGCCTCAAAGTCCTTCTCCCTGTCTTTAAACAAATTGGGAAACACATCCTTAATATGCCTGCCGCATAGATCGTCTCCGTATTCCAGCTTTTTCTTTGCCGCATTGTTCACATAGGAAATAACGCCTTCCCCGTCGAACATCAGAATCATTTCCAATGCGTCCTCTACGGGAAATATACTACCTTCGCCCATTCCCATAATCACACCCCTTTGCCCCACCTCTTCCAGATTTTTCCTCCGAACACATGAAAGGCAGCAAGGAAATGTAAGGGTTTCTTTGCTGCCTGTTATATCATGAAAAACTAAACATTTTAATTACTTCAACAATATTAAAGAAGTCCTGTTTGGCCAGCCCGAAGCATTCCATTACATCTGATGAAAATTCACCACATTCCCCGTTCATAATCATTTCATATGCTATGTTATTGGCGTAAGCGCTCTTATATACCCTGGGACTCACCAAAGCATCATATACATCCGCAACGGCAACAATCTGTGCGCTGATTGGTATCTCTTCCCCCACCAGGTGATCCGGATATCCTCTTCCGTCCCATCTCTCATGATGATATCGGCAAATTTCATAACTGTAACGATAAAATTCACTCGACTTATTTTTATATGTCTTTTCCAAAATATCGCACCCTATGGTGGTGTGCGTCTTCATAATCTCAAATTCTTCAGGCGTCAGTTTACCGGGCTTTAACAAAATAGAGTCAGGAATTCCGATCTTACCGATATCATGCAGCGCCGCAGCTCTGGAGATTGTGTCGATCTGGCTTTCTGTCAAACCATACTTGGGGAAATACTTCATAAGATATTTCAGCATAATCCTGGTAAAGTATTTGATACGTCTGGTATGCTCTCCCGTTTCCGCGCTTCTGGACTCTACCACGGAGCTTAACGCCTCGATCATAAACTCGTTGTTCTCACGAATCTCTTTCTCCTGAGCTCTGATCTCTTCCTCCTGCTCCTTCAAGCGCACTTCCATATTATGTTTATTCTGGTACAACTCTATGATATTCTTGCTTCTTTTCTTTACGATATGGGGATAAAAAGGTTTATGTATCACATCCGCAGCGCCGTAGGAATATGCCTTGTCCTCGCTGTCCTGTACCGCTTCGCTGGTAATCAGGATAACCGGCACTGTGTCCAGCAGATCACGTTCTTTCATATATGCCAGCACACCAAAGCCATCCACCACAGGCATCACCAAATCCAGCATGACCAACACCAGATCACGGCTGCTCTCAATATGCTCAATGGCTTCTTTTCCGTTTGCCGCCTCCAGCAGCTCGTACTGATCCTGCTCATCCTGAAACATGGACTGCAGTATCGCTCTGTTCACTTCCTCATCATCAACAATTAAAATCTGCTGTTTATTCATACTGTTCTCCACAATTTTTCTTCTTGCTTATTTCTAGACTTCAATATACCACTTCCTAAAAAAAATGTCAATTCATTTCTATGGATTTAGGAGAAAAAGAAACATGATTTTCACTGCTCACACCTTGCCTCCCAAGGGCGCTTTTATGCATCTTCCCGGCCATTACTCCAAGGACTACAGGCTGTGTTTTTCGGTCTCATGTTTTGCCATGACTTTCATAGGCAAATCGTTTCCGAAGCAGGCTGTGAAAGAAAAACCCTTCCCATGGTTCACGGAACTTCCGTAAACACGCCGGGAAGGGTTTCTTTTGTTTCAATTTTTCTTTTTACCTTAAAATACCTCAATACCATAAATCCGATCCGGTGTCGCCAGCCAGATTTTGGAATGCCAGATGGCTTACAATAAAGTTATAATCGGTTCTGTTTGTTCCCTCCTGATAAGGCAGCACTACTTTTATGCCCGCTTTCGGGAAATTATCAGCCGCAGCATCCACATAGCTGTTTTACGCCATCCAGACTGACTTTGACTGCAAGCTCCTGAACCATTGTATTACTTACCGGAATGGTTTTGTTCAGGCTGCTCTGTGCTTTTGCTATCAGGTCTTTCTTCAGATAGCCGATCCGTCTTTCCACCGTATCGCATCCTGTCTTCTACTTTGTTTCCTCGAACAGTTCCGATACTTCGTTCCTTGCCTCAACCATGGTAACTTTTTCTTCCCTGGGGGTAGCGAACTTAATATCCGCCGTGGGCAGTCCCATCGCCAGTACAGTATCCCTGTTGTCCTCACCCAGATAGAAGCCAACGTGAGGCGGCTGATTGTATGACGTATTCTGATTTGCAACCGCATTACGATATACAGGATCGTGCATCAGCGTGTAAATCATATAATCTGTTTCTTCGGTGGTCATGTAAATGCGAAGTTCTGTATCGTCTTCATTTCTCAATACAACTTCCTCACGCCAGTCGCCGAACAGATCCGCCGTCAGGCAGGGTGTCTTCTTGGTGGAATTGTTGGTCTTGGTTCCTTCCAATACTGCTAAAGTATCCACCGTGTTGTCTTCCCAGTTGTATTTGGTGATTGCCCAATCGTCGTCCGTAGCAATGCCGTCTCCCAGCTCACTGAGCAGGTCGCCGTCCCAGTACATTCTCCAGTTCATTGCCACAGGTATCGTATTGGAGATTATGCTGCCGTCAAAAGCATACATACCGCTTCCTGTAGACGCGGACCAGTACTCATATCCGGGTCTGGGCGTAATATTTGCCGAAATCGCACGCCCCACGTCTTTCTTTGTAAACCAGGAACCGCTGATACGAGCGCCAGTGCGGGCATTCACAACAGCCGCATTCATTGTGGAGAATTCTTTTTCCTCGTTAGGCGTAAACACATACAGGTCATTATTGTACGGATTCATTGCCGCCAGATGAATGGTATCCGCATGTCCGGCAAAATCCTGTCCATCTTTACCGTCTTTCACCCAGAGCACACTGCCGTCATGATCAATTGCCAGCGCGCCGATAACCAGTTCATCAAAGCCGTCCTTATCCAAATCGCCGGTGGACATATTGTGATTACCCTTACCGGCCTCGTTTTCATCGGTCTGTCTCACAAAGTTCCACTCAAGACTCAGCTTGCCGTTTCTCAGTGTATATGCGGCAACGGTAGTCTTAGCATAGTATCCGCGGTTAAAGAGCACCGCAGGTATCGTCTCTGTACAGCCCGAATCATTTTTGTCCATGGGCAGATATGCAATGGCAATATTGTACCTGGCGGAACGGTTTCCGCCGTCATCCGCTTTGCCCCATGCGCCAAAATCTCCGGTGGTATTGACAAAATCTACAGAGTCAATCACTTCTCCGGTCATACCGTTAAATACCGTAACGTACTCATGGGAATTGCCGTTCACATGGCCGTTGGGTTCAATATTTGTCCCGGGAACCACACTCCTGTCACCGATATAAGCAACAATGGTATTCTCGTCCGCCATGTCAAATTTGCCTGCCGCATTTGGCTTGTAACTTACGGAGCCGTCGGAAGTCTTGATAAAGAGCTCCGCTTTTCCGTCTTCATCCAGATCATATAGCATAAACTGGTTGAAATGTGCGCCGGAAGGCATCTCCAGCCCCAGGTTCAGCCTCCAGAGAGGCGTTCCGTCCAGTTCGTACACATCAAAAATCGTAGGAGAGGAAGGTGCCACAGCGTTACCGGAGTCAAACGAATTGTCCGGATACCACTTCACGATAAACTCGTACTCGCCGTCCCCATCCACATCCGCAACGCCCATATCATTGAGGGTGTACGCGGACAAATCTCCATTCACGTTGGGCTGAGGATCCGGTTTCTGAACAGGTATACTCATGTAGTTCTCTGCACTTGCCGTGGCCTGTGCGCCCTCATACGTCTTTCCGTCCTGTGTCTTGATCACGGTATAGACATCTCCTGCCTTGCCTTCCGCATCCACAAAATTTGTCTTGCTCGTCACCGGTGTTTCGTTTATCTTCACACCGTTGCGGTATACGTCAAAGGAGACATTTTTGTCCGTGCCGTACTCTGTGGCAAGCAGTCTCCATGATACAAAGATGCCGCCGTTCACCGCAACCGCATACACGCCACGGTCCAGCTTTTCCATTGTACGGGTGTAACCGTTGTAATTATCCGCATCCTTATAATAGCTGATGCGGTAATACACATCGTAAATATACTGATCTGCCTGATCTCTTATTGCATCCGGATTCTCGTTGGGAGAAAGTTTATCTTTCACCACATCATACACACCATCCACAGGAATCACATTGGCACCATAAACATAGATGCCCTCTTCCTCCGGATTGAAAGCACGAATAGGTGTCCATTCGCCTACCTTCACCTTAAAGGAATCCTCACTGCTCATCTTCGCTTCCACCTCGACAGGGAATTGCTCCGGCAACTCCTGCCCAAAGGACAGCTCCAATGTGTTAGGGTTAAATACATACACCGGGAACGGGAACAAGGTATATGTCATGGTAAATGAGAGTGAGAGGCCAAAGTGATTCGTCAGACCCATTTTCTCATTCTCTATCTCTGCCGTCCAAACATAAGTTCCCGGAACACCTCTTTCAAATTTCGATTCCGACTTCCATTCTCCCACAGGCACCATAACCGTACTGTTGTCGCCCAAGGTGGCTTTCACTTCCGTAGGAAATACAAATTTATCAAACTGGCTTTCTGCCACATTCACACCCTGAGGCTGTGCTACCTTTACAATGTCATCTGCGGTGAACCTGTCATAATCCACAGTGACATTATCAAAAGCCACTTCCGCCCTGCTGCACGCCGCCAGCTTACGCACCACCATAATGGAAAGTCCGTTGGCCCTGTTGTCAATCGGAATTCCCGACACAGTATAGGTTTCTTCCGGATTTTCCTTTGATGTCACCGTCAAGGCTGCAGTGTGAGCCAGGTAATCAAACTTCAAGGTTACATGCATCCACTTGCCAATAGCGCCCACACCGGTAGCCACAGGGCTTCCGGAAGATATCACGCCGTCAAAAGTATTGTTGGTCGGATGTCCGCCGCTACCGTTCAAATCTTCCGTCGTATGATAGCTGACTTTCCCATCGCTTCCCACAAGTAAAGAAAGATAATTTTGCTTGTACGCAGGCGCAACAAAAAGAAGATCCGTATGTCCGCCGTTTACCACCGCCGGCTTAAAGTCAAACTCCATCACCGCGCCTCTTACGACATCCGTGGACAGATTCAACCTGGAGCCTCTGTTTTTGCCGCTATCTCCCTGTGTCGCATACAGATAGGGATTATCCCCGTCCTTTTTGATTTCAAAAGAGAAACCGCCTACGCCCGAAGTCTCATCAATATCCTTGCCCCAGACATCCCAGCCCGGATAGCCAAAAAGGAAATCCTCTTCATAATCATGGGTAGATACCCAGTCAGCCTGATAATGCATGGTATAAGAAACTTTCAGGTTCCTGGGATTACGGTTGGTTCCGTTGTCCTTAAGCTGTGCCGTCCAAACATAGATTCCTCTCACTGCCGGATTAAACACAGGCTCACATGTCCAGGTACTCTGATCAATTTCAACACTCATCTTAGTGCCGCCCACCAGCTTCGCCGTCACTTTCTCGGGATGGCTGTAGCCCGCTTCATACTGCGGTTTTGTAAGCGTTACCACGGGAAGCGCGTCAAGAGAATTAATGTCCGTCTTTAAGAAGCCGGCCATATACTTCATAGTGTAAGTTGCTTTCACATTGTTGGGATTACCGTATCCCTTCGGGAGAATCAAATCTGCAGTCCAGGTATAAGTACCCAGTTCCGTAAAATCGATGGTCCGGTCAACTTTCCATGTGGCCGCATCAATATCCACTTCCAGCTCAGCATCGTTGCCAAGCACTACTGTCGCCTTTGTAGGATGCACAAATCCGGACATATCGGTAACACCGGCATGTTCTTTGGTTCCCACGGGCTTCACCGATTTCACCAGCTTACTGAAATCCTGATCAACTGTGCTCTCCTTATATACAAGGCTGAAATTGTCTATGGCAAAATTGGGATATTTCTTTTTGCCAACCGTATCGTCCAGAGTTGCGATGGCAAAAGTATCCACCTTGGTTGTCAGTGCGTTAAATTCCACATCCCCCGCAACCATTGTACCGTCCAGATAAATATCCAATGTGTGATCGGTGAAATCCAGCACAAACCTGACATCCAAAGTCTGACCCTGCTTAAACGTCACACCTGTCTCTTTCTTATCACCGATACCGGATGCGGAATAGTATACCTTCGCTGCCGCATTTCCCCTTAAATCGGAAACATACAACGATACAAGCTCCGTCTCGCCGGACCAGAGCTGCAATGCATAATATGCCGCTTTATCCTGTGTCTTCAGCTCTGCAGTCGAAGCAATCCAGTCCACGCTGACCTCTGCAGAATCCATATTGGGCAGATCGGCAAATACTTTCTTTGCGTAAGCGCTTCCTGCCCCCACTTCCGTACCATTACCCAGAAGATAATGACCGCCTTTGCCATCCGATTCCACACTGAACTTTCCTGCCAGCATGCCGTCCAGATTCCAGTCCGTAGTGGTCTCAAAGTCCTCGATGATCTTAACTCCCTCGGGATCGGGTGCCACCGGATGACCCGGTAATCCCGGACGTTCAGGAGCCTGACCGCCTTCTGCCTTGGCAAGCTCTCCAAAAATATACCATGCAATCTGGCCGCCAAGATATTCTTTATAATGGTTGTGATCCACATACCAGCTCTGCACCAACTCCAGAACTGTCTTGAAATTCGTACCCATTGCGGCATTATACTTCGTTACATCTTCTGCCGTCAGTGTATTCATCCAATCCTGTCCCCACTGGCCAAGCTCGATCAACTTCAGGTCCAGTTCAGACGCAATCCTCCTCAAAACATCATTTCTCGCGCCGTCACCACGACTGTTGGTAAACTTGCCCGTTGCAGCGTCATAGTTGGCTGCTACCCGGTCGTCTACAGGGCCGTCCGGAGTCGCCGTCACGATGACAGGAATACCTCCGCGCTGAAGAATTCCCTGCACATAGTAATCTTTCATCATGGTGTAATAAGCCGCAGCTTCACCCGTAGCACTGTTGATACCCATATTTACGGTTACATAATCGCCGGGACAAATCGACAAAAGGACAGTCTCAACTCTTCCGTCATTATAGAAACTCACGGAATTTCGGCCTGCCATACCATGATTTGCAAATCCGCCAAACACTTCCGGAACGCTTACCAATCCGTCGGCCGCACAGTTGCCCCATGACTTTGCGCCCCTGTCCGTATTCTTTGCAGTAGAGTCGCCAATAGCATAGATAAAGGGCTTTGGCAACGACTGCTTAGCCGCCATCTGTGAAATCTCAAGTGTCTTTACGGAAGCCCCCGCAGGGAAGGTCAGATCCAGAACGCCGTCACAGACTGCCACGTTGAAAGCAGCGCCGGACTTTCTAATTCCCGTTGCGATGGTGGTAACCGACTCAACCACTTCGGAAGTCATGCTTTCAGCAGTTGTATCTACTTTTACCGTATAATTTCCGTTGGGAACGTTTGCCTTAAATCTGAATTCCTCCGTTCCTGTTACATTATCCGCATTCACGGTGAGTTTATCGGTCTGATAGAAACCGTATCCAAGCTGGGCCGTATACAAATCTTTCGTCACTTGTGTAAAACCCTCTGGAACGTCTGCGGAGCCAAACGCAAAACAAAGACCGTGAATATTTACTTTTGCCCTGGAGAACAATCCCTCTCCATTGACAGCCTTCACATATAATACTGCCGGAGATGCTCCGGGCGCCACGGTGAGTTCGCCGTTTCCTGTGTCAAAGGTCACTCCCTTTGGCAGCGTTGTCAGCGGCGTTACGCCGTCTTTTGCAAGCAGGGAATAAGTAATCGTCCCACCGTTTATCTCGATGCCGTCCTTGTCTAAGGTCACAGCCTCATATTTATTTACCACCGCCTCACTTCCTGTAAAAGGAATCGTGATGGAGGAAGTGGATTTCTTAAATGACACCACATTGGAGGAGGTGGTCAGCTGAATCTCTTTCTCGGCCTGTTTGCCGTCCTTGACCGCAACCACCGTCACCGTACCGGAAGCACCTTCTGACACTTTCAGGATTGCCTTCTGCGCTTCGGTGGATTCGATCTCCACATTGGGATAATCCTCTGCCAACATCCATGTTACGGCGCCGGTCATCTTGATACCCTCGGTGCTCAACAGGCTCGCCGCCAATTCCAGAGTAGCCGTCGCTTCCCCTGCCTCCGGCACCTTTAAGATCTCCGCCGGAGCATTCACCGTCAGAGAACCCACCAAAGGCCTGTAAGCCTCAAAACTGTTCAGGTACATGGGGAAAGTGCCTTGGAAAGCAAAGAATTTCGCTTCGGAGCTTCCCATGTCCACATCTTCAATACTGCCCAATAATGCCCCTGCACTGCTGTATACCATCAAAGAAGCCTTATTGATGCTGGGGTCTGCCGATACGACAACCCTGTACCACTCATTTGCGTTGATACCGGCAATGCTCTCCGAGCCAAATGTCAACTGACCGGCATTATAGGAAACATTCCATTCCGGCCCGGGATCTTTGATATTCGGCGTCTTTGTGTACACGCCAAACGTCATGGCTGCCGTAAAATTCACGGTCATATCCACCACATACTGACCGGTCTGCTTTGTCCAAGGGTATACGGCCAAAGTACTACCGCTGCCGCCGTTGGAAGCAAATTTCAGCGCTTTCTTTCCGCCCACCTCTTCCAGCGTTAACGTTCTTGCGCCGTTGGAACCATAGACGGACCAGTTATTCAGTACAATATCACCGGCTTTTTCCGTGTTGGCGGTACCCTGATATCCTGTCAGACTGTCGCCATGTTCATCCATGCTGATGGGATATCCTGCCGGCGGAGCCAGCCTGTTAGCAGGTGCATCGGCCGCGCCCAGAACCGCCACAGGCGTCCTGATCACACAGGTCTTATCCTTATATGTAACCTCTGCCTGTACATAGCCAAACAGATTTCCCACGCCGTCCCTTACATTAAAGTACGCCGTCTCTCCGTCCGGGCTGACGCCGGTGGTACCGTTCTCAGTCCCTTCCGCCTTGGTCAGGGAGATATAGCCGTCCGCCTTATCCATACCGCCCATAGACCATTTCACGCTTACCTTATCGGTAATGACGCCGCCCATGGTTCCGCTCGCTTTCACAGTGATGGGGAAATGCTGAGGTGCGCCTCCCTTGGTCTGGGTGATGACACGGTTCAGCTGCAGCGTAAACTCCGCTTTGGACAGAGGCTCATCGTCGGGAAGTTGCCCAAACTCATCGTCCTCCGTTACCTCGCGAACCAAAATGTTATCCAGTCCTTCCACCGCACTGTATCTTCCCGCGCGCCAAAAGATACCGGTAACATCTCCGCCGCTCTCATAAGTAACCACCAGTTTATCCGCTCCTTTCAGGGGCGCGCCGTTTGCATCGGTAATGGTAAGCGTTACCAACTTCTTAACCTTATCCACATACAGCTTATAATGATGCCACTTGCCTGACGGAATTGTTACGATAGCGTCTGTAATGCCGTTAACAATATAATCATTCCCAATCTTTTCGTTTACCTTATTGACCAGGCTGATCAAATATCCGCCTGTTGCAACTTCATTGTTGGCAGCAGTAAAGCCAGTGGTCTTCACCGCCAAATTGGACTCCTGGCTGGCTCCAGGCGTTATGGTAGCATCGAACTCCACAATATAAGAATCATATTGGTCAATTCCCGCAACCGTAAAATTTACATCCGCGCTGCGGCTATTTGTTTTTGTGTCACCTGCAAAGTCAAATAACAGATATTTGCCATGATCCGCATCTGCTGCAATCTTTAAGTTACCCGCTGCATTCGGAGATGTGGCTATGGTGGAATCTACCTTCTCCACTTCCTCATAATCCTGCTTATAGAGTACGCCCTTTCGTTCTTCCCACTTTGCATAGAGCGTAAAATCTACATTGCCCACAGTATCAACGTCAAAATTCCACTTCTGGGTCAACGCCTCATCCTTATACCAGCCCTTAAAAACATAACCTGCTTCCGTAGGCGCCAGGGCTTTCAATTTTTCACCCTTCACAACCTTTGTCTGGGGATACTGCTTTCCATGACCGTTCATCTCATAGGTCAGCGTAACCACCTTATCTGCAGGAATTTCTCCTGCGGTACAGAAAATAGTTCTTCCTTCAATATCCGTAAACGTATAGCAATATTCCGTATTGACAATATCAGAATGCGTTTCCTTTAAAGCGCCCGCCACCAGCGACGCATACTTATGGGCGCCATTGCGCTTGGTATGCAAATTATCGCTTACAACATAATCTGCCTTCAATGCCTCTGTCGCACCGACAGCGTCGGCACCATAAGTTTCACTCAGAAAATCAAAACTCAGCTGGGCAAGATCAATATACCCCACCGTCCCCGGTGTTTTGTTCAGATCCGCTACCAAGTCCTCCATTCTGGTAGTCCAGCCTGGCGTGTTCCTGTATGGCTTCAGCGAAGCATTTGGAGACACAAGGATAACTTCCACACCTTTGGCCCTGGCATCCGTCACCATCGTCCTCAAAGCCACTGCCATATAGTTATCCAGGCCGCCGTTGTCAAAATACCCAGGCTTAGTATTATTTGAGTCATTGTATGCACTCTCCAGCAAGAGGATATCTCCCGCCTGGGCGCTGCCCCGTATCTGTGAAAACGCGGTAGACTCCAGACTGTTAGCCGTAGCGCCGCTGTTTGCAAGATCCACTACCTCTGCTCCTGTGAGGTAATGCTGAAGCACCTGCCCCCATCCGGTTTTAGCGTCGCCGGTTCCGTCACTGTAATAGTTACATACAAGGGAATCACCCAACACATAAACCTTCCGCACTCTGTCCACGACCTCAGGGGACTTGACAATCTGAACCGTAAGATTCTGGTTGCTTGCATTTCCGCTTCCATAATCGTCCGTTCTGATCTGTGCCACCTTATCTGTCAGTACAATGTCCTTCACTGCCATATAATTCAGCCAGGAACCTTCCTGCAAAAGGTTGTTTACCAGCATCTGACCATTTACATATACATCCGTGCGAATCGTGGTATTGCTGGTCACCTTAAAGTCATAGGTTCCCGCCTCAGGAAGCTGGATATTACAGCTTTCGTTTCCGTTTCCTCCCAAGTGCAGCAAATCATGTGCCACATTCGCTATATTTGTAACATATACCGGAGCAATCTCCACCTTAGACGCGCCCGTTGTATTCACACTTGTGGGCAGAGAACTCACGATTTCCTGGCTTACCAGCTTTCCGTCTGCATCGGCAAGGGTAATCTGATAGCCTGTGATAAATGAACTCGTCGCTTTGGAGATAATTGCATTGGGATCAATTTCTGTGGTATTCCCTGTAGCTTCCAAAACGAGGTAACTCTTGGCATCGACAGAAGTTGCGCCGATAACTTCCACCGTAAATTGAGCAATCCTTGTGGAATCGGTGCTGCTGGTGGCTGTGATAATATATTCGCCCGCCGCCGCGCTGTCCGCCACGAAAAGCTTACCGTTGTCTATGGTGATGCCGGAAATGCTTCCGCCATCCGCCTTTGCCTTTACCGCCCATGTGAAGGCTTCACCTTCCGCTCCTGTCACGGTGTAAGTTTCCTCCACCGTCTGACCGGATTTCTTGGTAATGGCAGCCGCACCCGTGATCTCCGGAGCCGGAAGGACTTCTTCAATCAGAATGCTGTGAATAACAGACTCACCATCTCTTTCATGCTTACCCCACTGTATACTGTTCAGCTTATTAACCTTAAACGTATCAGCATACGGCAGAGAAACCGTCTTTTCGCCACTGGCAACTGTAATCGTGTGTGCCGCTTTATCAATGGTAAAGTTAACTTTCAAGGATGAATTATCAACATTCTCGGCAATTATTTCTCCATTACTAAACAAATCCACATCGTTCCACTGATTTAATGCCGTATTGCCTGTCCATCCTGTCCATGCTTTCACAGTCTTTGACGCCGTCTGATATTGAACGCCTGTCAATCTTCCGCCGTCAGTCAAAAGCGCCACTGTAAGCTGCGTCTTAGGCGCTACTTTATATTCCACATCCAATACAATATTGGCCATATCCGGAAGAGAAATACCGTTGTCTAATGCTATTGCAGCTCCTCTGTCTGCTCCTGCCATAACGACATCTAAAGACTTGTAATAGATTACATTGCCGTTCGCAACTACAATAGTCGCTTTTCCGACCGCACTCTCCCCATTGGCAGTTGCAGTTGCCGTAACTTCAAATGCAGCCGCTTTATCATTTGTATGGAAATCCTTTGTCACAAAAACCTGGCCGTTGCCATCGATTGTGACATTCGGATCTGCCTCGGTCTTTCCCTGCGGCAGAACATTCCATGTGAGCTGGTAATCCCCGCCTGCCATTGTCAAACCCATCTGATCCTTAACAGAGACGGTAAATGCCGTTGACTGCGCAGGCGTATCCTCCTTGGATGCCGCGATAAAGCTCTGTCCGCCCTCTATTGTCACTTCCTTTGGCTGCGCCGTATAAGACGCCACTCTTAAAGACACACTCTTTGACGAAGAAGACGCATTGAACGTAACACTTTCAGATGCTTCCGTCTGACCGTCCGATGTCTGATAACCCTCTTTGGATATCTTAACGGTATAATCACCATAAGGCAGTGCAAAAACAGCATTACCGCTGGCATCGGTGGTTTGCTCAAGTGCGTCAATCACAACCTTGGCACCTTCCAGCGCATTTGCACCATCCGATACGTTGACCGTGAACAAACCTACATCCGCAGGCTTGGAAACCACGTTTATATCATCTATTTTCAAATACTGTACAGGCTTATTATTTAAAAAAAATGTTGCCCCTGCTATCCCTTTTCCTGATACCAGATCACATTCTGCCCAAGAAGAGGAAACCAGACTGCCGTTCTCCGTAATCACCATATATTTCTTGCCGTTTGCCGCATCTATTATTATCCTGACAACTTGCTCCTGCCCTTCCGTTGACGGAACCGTTACCAGTTCCTTAGCATCCGTTTGTTTCTCAGGATCTAACTCACTGGCAACTACAAATCCTGCATAACCTGCGCCGGAAGTAAACTTCATGTTCAGCTCCAGAAGCTCCCCTGTTGTCTTCAAAGCAGAAAGCTCCGGAGTCATATTTTCTGCATATTCAAAAGTAAAATACACTCCCCTGCCAACAGATACCATATCCCCATTCTGAACTTCCAGATATTTGTTACTTCCATCTGCTTTCAGTTTAAAGAAACCTTGAGGGGCTCTATTTCCAGCATAGCCCGCATGATACTTAATCAACCCTTTTAATACCGGTGTTGGCTTTGTTTCAGTCATGGCACCAGATTGGATAATTGTCTCATCTACATTGTAGGCATCACCATCAAAGGTTTCATTAATATACACCGTTACGCCGTTTTCATCTGCCTGCGCCGCCGGAACCCCTTCCTCATTCTCCATGGGCGCCGCTCCGTCCGCGGCCGCATCTGCGTCAGACGCAGACTCACCTGAAGGCGCTGCATCACCTGATGACGCCGTTTCATCTGAAGGTACTGCATCACCTGATGGCGCCGTTTCATCTGAAGGTACTGCATCATCTGATGGCGCTGCATCATCTGATGGCGCCGTTTCATCTGAAGGCGCTGCATCATCTGATGGCGCATCTTCATTTATCAGCGCATCTTCATCCACAGGCACATCCGCAAGATCACCGCCTGTCCCGTCGCCTTCCGTTGAAACATCGGCTCCGTCAGAATTTGACGATTCCCCCGCTTCTTCTGATTGTAGGTTAACCACTCCCCCCATTTCTGCAAAAGCCTCGATTCCTGTGCCCGCCATAGGCGATATCACAAGACTCAAGCACAGAGCCAGGGACAAAACACTTCTTCTTAGAACTCTGAACTTCTTCTTCATACCTCTTTTTACGATTTCCTCCTTTTATTTTTTCCTCCGCCAACATTATTTTCCAAGAAAGCAAAACAATGTTGTACATAATTAATACAAAATACAGGCAAATATATGGCACTTTGCGATACATTCTTCCAAATTCCCCCTTTTCAATATTAATTTTTACCAAACATTTGCCATTTTTATATTATAATTTTATTTTCTTTTTATGTCAATACTGCCTGTTTGGGTTTTTACATTTTAATGTCAAAGCTGCTTCCCTAGTGAACGCAGACCATATACAACTGAACCATGCCGCAAAAATCACATCGCACCATATGATATCTGGCCAGATCGTAAAGGTATCTGATCACCACTGTATTTCTTTGGTAAAATCATACAAAAAAACAAAAAATACCATAACTACAATAGACAAATACATCACAGTTGTGTTAAATTAGATATGGAAAGAGGTGAACTTTTATGGACGCATACACATTTCAGGATATATTTGACATTGAGGCCATAGAGAAGCTGATAGAGACCCTGTCCACCACTCTGCAGGTAGGCATCAGCATCCGGGGCGCCCAAGGAGAGCGCTATTCCAAGGACAATGACTATTGCAGATTATGCCAATACATAAAAAATTCCCCTGTGGGGAAAGCACGATGTGAGGAATCCGATCTTGCTCTATGCACCCACCAGGAACAATCTCCCTATATCTGTCATTGCCAGTCCGCCGGATTGACCGATGCGCGGATCAACATTATGATCGGAGAAATGCATGTGGCAAGCGTTCTGGTAGGACAAATCCGTCTGGAAGAGGATACCTTGAGCGAAGAAGAATATCGAAAAATCGCCCGTTCCCTTCAGATAGACGAAGAAGAATACCTGCGATACCTGGATCAGATTCCGGTAAAGACCCGGGAACAATTTGAATCCATCTTAAACATGCTGTCTCTGATGGCGGAACAAATTTCCACCCTTGGCCAGAAAAACCTCTACCTAAAATCCATAATTAATTCCCTGGAAAATCAGGAAATGGTTCACCAGAAGGAAAAGGAGCTTCTGGAAAAGCTTGCGGAAACCGATTCCATGACAGGACTCTATAACCATAGAAAATTTGAAGAAATCTTTTCTAAATATTCCACCATGCAGGAACGCCGGATCTGCATGGTTTCGGCAGATGCCAATTTTCTGAAATTGATGAACGATGTATTCGGCCATGACGCCGGTGATTTGATGTTGAAAAACATGTCCAAAATTTTGTACAACCTGGCAAAAAAAGACTGGCTGGTGGCCCGGTGCGGCGGTGACGAATTCCGCATTATTCTGCCGGACACCGAACTGGCAACCGCCCAGGATTACTGTAAGCATGTGGCACGTTACTGCGGAGAAGACAGGAGCCTGGCCTTCCCTCTGTCCCTTGCCATGGGTGCAGCCGAATGGGACAGCGAAGCTGAAACGCTTCAGGATTGTTTCGCCCGGGCAGACAGTGAAATGTACAAGAATAAAGCGATCATCAAACAGACGCTGCATATACCCGACCTGATTATGGAGCGATTGTACAGCAGACAACTGTTAAATCGTGATATGGTTGAACTGGCGGATCGTGTTTCCTATGACTTTGCCATTTATCTGGGATTCACCAAGGAACACGCGGAGGATATCCGTCTGGCGTCCCATTATCAGGATATCGGCATGGCAAAGCTTCCGGAATATTTTATCGTCAAAGGTCAAAACCGTTCCGCCGAAGAAAAGAAACAGATTCAGGCCCACGCCATCTACGGGCACCAGTTGGTGCGACAGTTTGAAGAGCTTTACAAGCTTGCGGATATTATCCTCTGTTCCCATGAGAACTGGGACGGCAACAGCTACCCCAAGCGCCTGAAGGGATACCAGATTCCATTGGAAGCCCGAATCCTGCGCATCACCAATAATTATGCCTATTGGACCCTTCCCACCCCATCCGGAACTAATCTGGACAAAGAAGGCGCAAAGCAAAAGCTGGTCCGTTTCAGCGGTATTATGTATGATCCTGACTTTGTCGCAAAATTTCTGAAATTTATTGATGAACAAAACGAATATTGAGAGCCGAAAACCTGACAGGGCCACCCATAACGGGCAGCCCTGTTTTTTCGTCTCACTTATTCGCTTTTCTTCAGATCCTTCAGCGCCGTCCCAAGCTTAATGGGATTGCCGTACCGCAAAGTTCCCATGCGGTAAAGCCTTGCTCCCAGGACACCCGCTCCCAGATTGGATGCCACCAGAATCACAAATGACAGTATAATCTCCCACGGCGCCACCGTTCCCATGGCAATTCTTGCAAACATTGTACTGTAAGAACTGATGGGCAGAAAGGACAATACTTTGATCACGGTACCGTCTATATTAGAAAGCTGTACCAGCGAAAAGAAGTAAACCACCATAATCACTACCATCAGACCGGACGAACTCTTGCTCACATCTTCGGTCTTGCTCACCAGCGCTCCCATGGCGCCATACAGGAAAGCATAGAACAGATATCCTCCCAGCCCGAAAAAGGCAAAGGCAAGAATAACCTCTACAGGTATATACAGGAACATATCCAGCATTCCTCCCCATTGTTCCCTGTTCACCTGATATGCCATCAAAATAGCTCCCAGCAATACACCCATCTGAAACACACCGCCGATAGCGCCTGCAATTACCTTGCCAAAGAGCAGACTGTTGGAAGAGGTGCTTGTGACCAATACTTCAATGGCACGGTTACTTTTCTCAACGGTAACGGAAACCGCGATCATCTGCCCGTAATATACGATCAGCATGAACACAATGATCACCAGGACATAACAATACCAGAAATTGCGTCCCGAATCCTTATTCAATATCTGAACATCCGCCGTAACGGGAACATGATACATCTCCGTAATCTGCCCATAGTCCAAGCCTGCGGTCATACAATAATCCATTCTGTAAAACACCTGCATGGCCTGGTCAAACATTGCGGTATTGCTGTCCGTCATGGATCTGTTAAAGACATAATATCTGTATGTGGTGGTTCCTGTGACTACAAAACCTGCTTCCGCCTCCTGCGCTTCCACCGCCGCCAAAAGAGCAGCTTCGTCAGAAGCCTTCTGCCAGAAAACGCCCGGAAACATCTCTTTAAGCACTTCTTCCCGCACCACTCCCGCCTGATCCAGGTACAGGTATACATCCTTTTCTTCGTTAGAAGGCTTGTTTTCCTCCTGACCCCCAACGATTTTCACGCCGGTAAAATTCGACAGATCCACGAACCTGGGAAAAAACAACGCAATCACCCCAAGCACTGCCAAAAAGACCGTCAGCCCCATAAATGCCTTGTTGCTGAAATATTCCTTTAACTCATACGACAATACAATCCAAAATTTTCTCATTTAAAATACTCCCTTTTCGAAAAAGTGTTCACTGAAATTGCACTCACTATGCGTTTCCGTTTCGTGACTGTTTCATGCCTTATTCGCCTACCTTACTCACAAAAATATCGTTCAGAGAAGGCTCAAAGATACCAAACCTTTCCACCACTAAGTCAGACTTGGCCAGCTTCTCCAGACACATTCGCCTGTCTGCGCCATCTCTTAAAGCCAGCACCAAAAAGTCCTTCTTCCTTTCCTGTACCGTCACCAGCTCCTGCCAATCCCTCTCCACCTTTTGTGCCAACTCCTCCACCGAAAGCTTCTCCGCCGATAGCATCAGGCGATCTCTGCCATATTCTTTTTTAATTTCCTTGAGTTCACCTGCCAATACCACCTCACCCTGGTTGATAATGGCAATATTGTCACAGAATTCCTCCACATAACTCATCTGGTGACTGGAAAAGATCACCAGCCTGCCCTCCGCTATCAATTCGTTTACCACATCCTTTAAAATCTGCGAATTCACCGGATCCAGGCCACTGAAAGGTTCATCCAAAATCACGATCTCCGGATTATGAACCAGTGTGGATGCCAGCTGGACCTTCTGCTGATTGCCCTTGGACAGTGTTTCCAGCTTACTGTCACGATACTGTTCCACCTCCAGCCTGGCCAGCCACTTTTTTGCACTCTCCTTCGCTTCCCCCTTCTTCATTCCACGAAGAACAGCCAGGTAGACCATTTGATCCACCACTTTTCTCTTGGGATACAGTCCGCGCTCTTCGGGAAGATAACCGATCCTGTGCTTTGCCGGAACAAACTTTTTACCGTCCAGCAAAATCTCACCGCTGTTTGCATGAAATACATCCATCAAAATGCGGATTGTGGTGGTCTTACCGGCACCGTTTCTGCCCAGCAGTCCCAGAGCTTTCCCGCTCTCCACCTGAAAGCTGATTCCGTGGAGCACTTCCTTTTCTCCAAATTTTTTGTGAATGTCCTTGACTTCTAACCTCATTTCCTACCATACCTTTCTGTCTTTCTATGAAAATCCATAACGGTTTGGCCCTGCCAACCATGCATGGCATTCGCCCTATGGAATTTACCAGATGCCTTCGCTTTATCCACAGCAAGCCTATAATTTTGCGGAGTTTTTAACTGCTCAAAAACCCAGAAGCTCAGAGATAAATCCGATCACGGCTCCCAACATTCCACACAGCAGCAGGATAAAACCATACTGGCCGATCAATGAAATCCACCGCAGACTGTTGTCATATTTGGCATCGTTCAGAGGTGTAACCATGCCCGCTTCTCCTTTGTATATAATGCTTCTGTTTTCCAGTGCACACACAAAACTCCATCCCCTCTCTTCCGCATCATGGAGACTCTGAATCTCCCAGTCATTATTAAGACCGCTAAAGTCCTTGGCATCTTCAATCTTCTTCTCTCCATGAGCCCGCCTGCGTCTGTTCACCAACCATTTGCTGTCCATCGTATACACCTGTTCGGTGCCCTTACACCTTTCAAAATAATATCTTGTGGGCGTCACCCCGGTCAATGTCCAGCCCAAAGTGGATTGCTTGCTTAAAAAACGATTCAGTCCACGATTGGTCAGCAACAGTCTATGTACGGTTTTGTGGAGGGACGGATCCTTGCTTCTCTCCCACTCCTCCCTGGTAAGCGCCAGCTCCTTTCTACTGTTTACGCCAAACCGCCAATATACAAGTGCCTGTATATTACATAAGGTCATATATACCATTGCGAACCAGTAAAACCATTCCACTTGACTTCCCAACATTATAAGCAAAAAACACATACAGGATGTCACCATTGCACAGAAGATCAGTTTTCTTGCCTCTTGTACCAAGTACTCCCTGAACTTTTCCGCCCTGTAAATACGGGATTCTTCGTCATTATGCAGACAGTTTACACCGTTTTCCTCATATTCTTTGGAAAAATAATATACCATACTTGCGTCATGAGTCACTTCCTTCCATCCCATTTCACAAGCCATTTCCATAAACATTTCTTTCCGGCGTATTTCCTCCAGGGAGGGCTTCTTGGACAGATGAAACCGGTCGATATCATATACTGTCCGCCTCGGCTCCTTGCGCACAAATCTGTAAAGCATTCCCATGGAAATATTATCCAGATACCATCCGTTCTCAGCCATCTCCTCCAGCCATTTAAGTTCCTTCTGATAGCTGAAATAAATCTTAATAATCTTTTTCGCTTTATCCATTTTGTTCTGCCTCCTGGCTGTGGAAAATGCCCCCCCCATCTGAAAAATCCACTGCTTCAGCCCCCACGTTCTTTTTTGCCTCCTGCAGGACATGTTCCCCGTCCGAGAGCTGCTTGCCCAATCGACCTGTTTCTTCCTTCAGCAATTCCATCCCAACGGAAGTGATTTGATAAGATTTCTTCTCGCTTCCCGGAACAATCATAATCATCCCATCTGCTACCAACCTGCCCACCATGGTATACAAAGTACCGGTTCCCAACAGGATCCTGCCTTTCGTCAACTCGCTGACATACTGCATTATGGCATAACCATGTCTAGGCGTCATAACAGATAAAAGCGTATAATATGTAGTCTCCGTCATGGGAATATATTTCTTTTTGAGAACCTCATCCACTCCTTTCACTCCTCTCTCTGCTTTATTCCCTGGACAGTAGTATATACCTTTTGAAACTATTACAATCCATCATGGCGTCACATGACATGTCGAGCCTCGACATGTCGTTTGTAAACATAAAATAACACAGCCCGAAGGCTGTGTCAAGATAAATTTATTAAAATATATGTTTTTCCCTTGGGCGCTTCCGCCCTAATGGGCCCAAACAGCGTGTACTGCGTCATATTTGGTTTAATCATGTCTCTCATCGCTGTCAAAGGTCTCGCAAAACCGGGCGGAAAATGCCGGCGGTTCCCCTCCAGCATACAAATGAGACGTGTCCCCAAAAGCAGTCACCCGGAAGGATACTTTTCCCTGCCTGCGCTCCTCGGATACAACAGTGGTCACCGAAGTGGGAGCGGCACAGGTGTGATGCCAAAGAATCATCGGAGATACGTTCATCAGTCGGCTTAGCAGCACACACTCCAAACCAAAATGGCAGAAAAAAACAATGGTATCACGGTTGGGTCGCTCTGCTCTGTAAAAATCCCCTTCCCTTACATAGCCGTGATCTGCCAGCAATTGATCAAACTTTCGAATAATCTCGCCGTAAACCTCTCCTACCCTGCCTTCCCGCATAATATCCGTCTCTGCCCATCGATCCCGCAAAAAATATTCCTCCTGAGCCGTCCAATCCTCCGGAAGCCAATCCCAGGCAATTTTTTTCCGATCCGTCACATCCGGGCGATTGATCAGCGGAGGAAACTCCCTGAGCCAATCACAGGTAACGGCTGTGTGGCCTGTCTTGCGCAATGTAACGCTGGCCGTATCTCTGGCTCTCCCCAAAGGCGAAACATAGACTTTTGCAACATCCATTCCCAAAATCCTGTCCGCCAGCAGTTCCGCTTCCCGCCAGCCTTTCTCTGTCAAGGAATCCTTCTCATAATCCGGATCCCCGTGTCGTATGATCATTAGCCGCATATGTTCTCCTTATTCTAGTCCCCGCAAAGCGGGGACTTTTTCTGCTCTGTGGGAACTTTTTTCTGATCCCTTCACTTCCTGCACCCACCTCTTGTATTCTAACATATTTTCTATCCCAATGCCACATCCAAAATCATCATCAGTACAAATCCTGCCGCTACCCCAATGGTGCCGATATTGGTATGTTCCCCATTTTGTGTCTCCGGGATCAGCTCCTCCACCACCACATAAATCATAGCGCCTGCAGCAAATGCAAGCAAATAGGGCAGCACGGGTACAATCTGCTCCGCCAGCAAGATGGTAACCACCGCTCCAACAGGTTCTACCACACCGGATAACACTCCATACCAAAACGCCCTTGGTCTGGAAACCCCCACATTTCTAAGAGGCATGGAAATAATTGCACCTTCCGGAAAGTTCTGGATGGCGATCCCCACCGCCAACACCAGAGCACCTGCCATTGTCATACCCGTTCCTTCCAGCATGGCTCCTGCAAATGCCACTCCCACAGCCATGCCTTCCGGAAGATTATGAAGCGCCACCGCCAATACCAGCATGGTGGTCTTCTGGAAATCCGACCGGACGCCCTCTGGCTTCTCTTCGTCAATGTGAAGATGGGGCACCAGGCTGTCAAGTAAAAGCAGAAAACCCATGCCCAGCAAAAAGCCTGCGGCAGCAGGCAGCCATACACTTCCACCCCTCTTTTCCGACATCTCAATGGCCGGAATCAAAAGGGACCACACGGACGCCGCTATCATAACCCCGGCGGCAAATCCAAGCAGCAGTTTCTCCAAACGCGGACTCATTTTTACTTTCATAAGGAACACCATTGCCGCTCCCAGGGTGGTGCCCAAAAAAGGAATTGATAATATTATAAATTCTTCCATATTTTCTCCCGTCCGCAGAACGCGGCACCTGTTCGTCAAAATATTTCGTAATTATAGTATGCATCATCCCATGTTCAAAATACAATCCTGCGCACAAAAAAACTGACGGATGATAGGATATGCAAAAATACTTCAGCGTTCGGAACCCAGGCCAAGACCTCTGCTTCCTCCAAAAATATTCAAAAAATAAGGGGGCTGCAGATTCCCCCCTTATTTCCTGACCATGCTATCTTCCGAACACATGGCTTCTGCTTACCTCTACACATGCCACACCATAAACACTTCGTTTTCCTGCAAGGTAAAGCTAGGCGCGTAAGCATACGGATTGGCCGTAATCACTTCATAGCCACCTTTGATATAGGTGTAAGACCCATTTTTGATATTCATCCCCACATAATGATCCCCTGCGCCAATCTCCCAAAAGCCATTTTTCCCTATGAACGCGTTAATCTCACTGCCCTCGTAGACAATAATTCCCACCACGGTTCCGTTCTCTGCTGTCATCTTATATGCCGTCTCATCGTCCCACATTGCCCACTCTGTATACTCATAATCCGCACACTTCCCTCTCACTTTGGGAATGTCAACCAGCTGTTCCTGTGAAGTCAAGCAAAAAATAATATTGACATATGCTCCAATTTTGCTATAATAAACCTATCTTTAGAATCTTGTGAAAATCTTTTCATCCCCAATTAGGGGGATCAATGGCGTTTCGCCGACATTTTCACACAACAAATAAACCGTCGGCGGAGTGTAGTACTTTGCCGGGAAAGGATGTGCACAATGTTTGATGCAAAAGATCTGGATGTTTTTAAAAGTATGATGATGTCTGTCATGGACGAACAACTGGTACGATTAAGGCAAAATCTTCCTGCTTTCCCGGAAGAATGCCTGACCATATTGGAGCAGTCCATGCTTGTCACGATAGACGAGCATTTGAGACAATCGGAAAATATGGTGTTGGAAGAAATAGAACGAACCAGAAAATATTTGGAGCGAAAAACGGAAATGCTTCAAAAAAGCCTTCGGGAGCTGGATCAATATTATCACATCACCAAACTTGAAAATGACAATACGGCTCTGCTCCTTAAAATAACTGACGATCTCTCCAATCGGCTTGACACACTGGAACAGGGCACGGTTGTCCGCCGTGCCCCCGGCCTGACTTCTGCTGCCGTATGACAGGAAAGCCCCAGAATCTTTTCAGGCCTTTTTCCATCGCTCCAGCGAGGGTAAATATGCCATCAGCATCGCCTTAGCCTCCTCTTTTGTCTTGGCACGACCGCCCTCCACCTCAAAAGGTGCGCAGAACTCCGCCATCTCTTCCACTGTGCAATCCTGTGCAAATTTCCCCTCCTGATAGCAATAACAGCAATATTTCTCTGTCTTGCCGCCGTCTTTTGTCGTACCATACTGTGCCTCCTGCATGGGCATTCCGCAGCTTTGACAGATTTTCTTATTGTCCTGAACTTGATTGTTTGCCTGATTTTCCATCTTTTTTATCCTCTTTTCCTTTACCTTATCTATTGTGAAGTTCCGTTTTGTCTGCAGCCGCCATCCCACTCCACACAATAACCATAACACTTTTAACCTGACAACTGTATGTCATAATAAAAACTACAGACAAAATATTTGCCATTTTTCATTGGCCGTCCGCATATAGTTCCGCCATCCTGCGCACCCGCATGGCCATCTCTTTGCGGACATACTCCGGCTCCAACACCTTGGCAGAAGTACCAAAAGACAAAATTAACCCATAAACCCAGTCGTCCACATGGCACCGCAAACAAATTTCAAAATCTCCCGAAGACAGAACCGTAATTTCTTCCTCATCAAATCTGTCATAAATCCGATAGGTCTCTTTTTTATCAACCCGGAAAATAACCTCAGGGTAATCCGTTTCCTGAACCCCTTTCGTTTCCTCAATAGTATTGAGTCTTTCAAGGTCGCCCTCCTGCTCTACCCAAAGGTTCCTTTTGGGTTCAAAGGTTTCTTCCAGCACCTCTACCCTCTTCATCCTCAATACCTTAAACAGCCGCATGTCCTGCCTGACGCGGCAAAAGGCCCACAAATACCAGGTATATTCCTTGAACAACAGTTTCATCGGTTCCACCGTGCGATTACTCATTACCCCATTTTGTCCATAATAATCAAATACCATTACATGCCTGCCCAGAACGGCCTCCTTAATCTGCGCAAACAGTTCCTGCCTTTTTCCGCTCCAGTCAGAAAAATCAATGGACACCCAGTTTATGGGCTCCACATGAAAAAAATCTCCAAGTTTGTGCAGGATTTCCTCTTCCTTTTGGGCGCCCGTTTCATCCATCCCCGCAAGCGCCGCCAGAATCCACTGTTGCTCCTCCGAGGAAATTAACAGCTTGTCCAAAACAAACCGGTCTGTAAGACTAATCCCCCCATTCCTGCCTTTCCGGGCATAAACCGGGATTCCAGCCATACTCAGGTTTTCGATATCCCGATAAATTGTACGTATGGATACCTCAAAACGCTCCGCCAGCTCTCCCGCCGTCATCGTTCCCTTTTTTAACAAGATATAGACAATCCCCAACAACCGGTTTATCATCCCATCCTCCCTTTCGCCAATCAAAAACCGACCGCCAAAAAATCACGCTTCCGCTTCCTTTAAATCCAATTCTATGGGGCAGTGATCAGAGCCCAGCACTTCCGTGTGAATCTTGGCATCCTCAAGCCTGTCCTTCAGCGTGTTGGAGGCTACAAAATAGTCAATACGCCACCCCGTATTCTTTGCTCTCGCCTGGAACATATAGGACCACCAGGAATAGACCTCTCTCTTATCCGGATAAAAGTAACGGAACGTATCTACAAATCCGCTCTTCAACACCTTGCCAAAGCATTTCCGCTCGTCATCCGTAAAGCCTGCATTGTTGTGATTGGTATTTGGATTTTTCAAGTCGATCTCCTCATGCGCCACATTGAGATCGCCACAGTAAATAACAGGTTTATGTTCCTCCAGGCCCTTGATATAATTTAAAAATGCCTCTTCCCACTCCATACGGTAGGAAAGTCTTGCCAACTCCCTCTGAGAATTGGGCACATATACCGTCACCACATAGTAGTCC
This sequence comes from uncultured Acetatifactor sp., assembly GCA_910578185.1. GTDB lineage: Bacteria > Bacillota > Clostridia > Lachnospirales > Lachnospiraceae > Acetatifactor. The sequence goes on along the minus strand of CAJTPN010000015.1, from coordinate 37,302 downwards.
TCAAATTCGGCAGTGATCACCCGCCCCTCATGGTCATGTGCCTCCACACCGATACCATAAGTTACTTTTACAGGCTCCTTTTTGGTAAAAAGGGCCGTACCTGAATAGCCCTTTTTATCTGCGTAATTCCAATACTGATAATAACCCGGCAATTCCAGTTCAAGCTGTCCGGCCTGCAGCTTCGTTTCCTGCAGGCAAAAAACGTCCGCCCCTTCCTCTGTAAAAAAATCCATAAACCCCTTCTGCATACAGGCCCGCAGACCGTTAACATTCCATGAAATCATTTTTATGCTCATTCCTGCTTCTCCTTTATCTTCATATATTTTTCTTCCTGCCTTTTTGCAAACGCTACGGATAGATTATATCATAATTCCTCCTCGTTTCTCAACGATATTATCATAGCATTCTCCTTATGGTTTCACTGTAAACAAAGGGAACAAATAATCCCCTGCCTCCATTCGACATAAAAAACACAATTCTTCGGACTTTACTTCCTGCCATGATCTATGCTATACTCGAGGCACGCGATGTACTCAAAGCCAAGGCCCCGGAAAAGTCAGCCTCTCTATGACTGATGCGGGTCTCAAATATCATATCCATCGCACAGGCAAACAATGTGTCAAACGCACATCATCCCATTACAAAAGAGACGCTTTAAAAGGAAATTTATTTGAAAACCTGAGACCGCCGCTGCGGCCCAAGAACAGGAGAAGACAGAAATATGAAAAGTTCTGAAGAGTTAAAAAACAAAAAACTGTTTCTATTTGATATTGACGGGACCCTTGCCGTAGGAGACACGCTCTTTGACGGCAGTGCCAAGCTGCTCCGCCACATTGACGATATCGGCGGCAGAGCTTATTTTATCACCAATAATTCCACTCTAAGCGGCAGGGACTACGTCGAAAAGTTCCACAGGTCCTTTGGTCTTGAAACACAGGAAGAACAATTTATCACCTCAGGTTACATGACCATCCGTTTTCTGACAGAGCGCTATCCCAAAGACTTGATTTACGTGCTGGGAACATCTTCCCTGATCGCGGAACTCCGCAAAAACAATCTGCGCATCACCGAAAAAGCAGAAGCGGGGATTACCTGTGGGGTAATCGCCTATGACAGCGAATTAAATTACCAAAAACTGATTCAGGCCTGCAAGGTACTATCCTCGCCGGATATCCCTTTTTACGGTACCAATCCTGATCTTTGCTGTCCTATAGACTTCGGATTCATTCCCGACTGCGGTGCCATATGCAATATGATTGCAGACTCTGTGGGAAGACACCCCATCTACCTTGGGAAACCAAGCAAACATGTGGTGGAACTGTGTCTTGCCCTGTCCGGATTTTCCCGCCCGGAAACGCTTGTGGTGGGCGACAGACTCTACACCGATATCGCCTGCGGTATCAACGGCGGCGTGGATACCTGTGTGGTTTTCACAGGAGAAGCAAAACCGGAACAGATGTCAGACACTCCGTATCCGGCCACTTATTGTTTCTCCAATATAAAAGAACTGCTCTACCGTCTCACAACCTCCTGAATCGCATCAAGATATTAGCCTCTCTCAATCACGCCAAATCCCAGCGGATACGGCCCGGTGTGTACGCCAATGGTAGCGCCTATCTGCAAAAGCGGTATTTCATGCACGTTATATCCTTTTTCACGAAGGACCATAACAGCGTGATCGCGAAATGCCGCTCCTTCCTCCGCATCGTATCCGAAACCCACCGCCAGGCTGTAATTCTCAACCTTCTTTCCGCCTTCCGCCAAATAATCCAACAACAGGTTGATGGTCTTTTCAGTGGTGCGCTTCCTGCCCCTGCCAATTCCGGAAGGAAATATCTCCCCCTGTTTTAACGTAATAACCGGCCTGATCCCAAGTACGCTTCCCGCAACGGCTGCCACCTTTCCGATGCGCCCGCCGTGCTGCAGATATTCCATATCTCCCACCGTAAAAAAGATCCTTCCTGTACCTTTAATCTCTTCCAACCTTGCAATGGTCTCCTCATAACCTGCTCCGCGGTCCCGCAGTGCCACCGCTTCCAGCACATATTGCCCCTGAAGTACCGTATTTATCGTGGAATCAATTATGTTGATCCTTGCCTCCGGATAATTCTCAAGAATAATCTCCCTGGCGTTGACAGCGGACTGCATGGAGCCGCTGAATTTCGTAGTGATACAGATACAGATAACCGGCACTCCTTCTTTGGCAAAGGGTTCAAACGCTTCCACATAATCCTGTGTGGACGGCATGGAAGACTTAGGGTAGACACCCTTTTTCTCCACCATTTGCTGATAAAAGTCTCTGATACCGATTTCCACACCTTCCTTCAGATAATGAGAATCGTCAAAGGACACATAAAAAGGAACCACCGTGAAATTTTTTTCTTTTGCCAGTTCCATCGGTAAATCGCAGGAACCATCTGTGATGATATGGAAGATTTCGCTCATATTACAATTACCTTTCGTATACATAATTTACCATAACAGTTCAGCATCCACACTCCATATCCAATACAGAAATCCGTCTCTCCCAGAAAATGGCACCGCTGAACAGCTACTTCTTCTACCTTCATAGGATACCACTTTAACGAAGAAATATCAACAGATAGTTTTAATAACTACTTGCCGACGTATTGCGCTGTCAAAACAATTCTGTTTCGCTTTATTTTTACTATCCTCCAAGGAGACCTGGCAATATCTTGAAATGATGTTTACAGTTCAAAACTTTCTGTCTTTAAATTGCAATAATATCTGCCCTTTATCGCCGTAAATTTTAATACGCAGTAATCTGGATCGGTTACACCCTGCTTATAATACATAGTATCCCCGGTACACCAGATTTCCTTCTTTATTTCATTATCCTGCAAAACTTCCATTGTACCGGTCAGCATAATACCTTCGTATTTAAAACGCCCCTTGCTGTAAAAATAAATACTTGCTTTTGGATTATTTATAAACTGCCTGGAGCGCATAGCAGATGTATTGGTGGAAAAATAAAAACAGTTCCCTTCCACCTTGCGCGGTATAAACATTGCCTTTATGTTGGGGAAACCCTCTTCATCTACGGAGGCAATAAACGCCACCTTTTGTTTTTGAATAAATTCTGTAATTCGTTCCTTTGTTATCATTATCGTTTTCCTCCTCATTAAGTTTTAGTTTTTACGCAGGCTTGCCGTTAAGGTTTCAAGTATCCTGGCAAGATACCGTTCAAACTGTTTTTGCTCTTCTTCCGAAAAGCCTTGATAAAATAATGAATTCATCTGCTGTGATACCGTTTCATATTTCTCCTGCAGCGATTTCGCGTACTCTGTAAGTGATACAATGGCTTGACGGCGATTCTGTGGGTTAATATTTCGCTCTACGATTCCTTTTTTGACCATTCCGTCTATTACAACCGATACCGTGTTTTTTGCAAGAGAAGTTTTTTCACTTATTTCACTCATGGAAAGATTATCTGTTTTCCATAAGATAAACATAATTCGTCCCTGTCCGCCGCTTATTTCTATACCATTGTCAATCAATAATCGTTCAAAAATCCTATCTTGCAGCTGCTTTATTTGTGAAATATAAAATCCGCCCCTGGTTTCCAAGCCATCACCTCCTATCTATTTAGAATATTTCTATATAGATCATTTATAATTTACCACATATAATAAAAGAATGCAAGCCAAAGAGATATGGAAATAGGCCACTAAGCCAAGAATGTCAGAAAATGCCCACGGGACAAAAAGTATTTACATATCTCTCCCAGTATTGTATAATTTCATGTGCAATCCAGCCATGGAAATTTTTGCCGCCGCGAAGCCGTATGGATCAGATAATTACAATTCGCCGTTTTATGTGAAAGGATCCGGAAATATGAAATCCAGAAAATTTATTCTGCTGTATACTGCCATAATAGTTGTCCATATCCTGCTGATACTTTATTATGGTCTGCAAAAGGAAGGCTTCCACGAGGATGAATATTACTCTTATTTCACCAGCGCTGGAAATCTGAACCTCTATCCGTATGACAGTTCTCTTTGGGAGCTGCGGGGATATGATGTGCAAAGACAGTTTCTTGTGACAGATGAGCACAGATTTGACTTTAAAGCCATATCAAAAATTCAGGAATCGGATGTACACCCGCCCTTATATTACCTTTCCCTGCATTTTCTAATGTCCCTGTTTCCAAACCGTTTTTACAAATGGTTTGGCATAGGCCTAAACACAATTTTTTCTCTGATTTCCTGCTGTGGGGTCATGTTCTTTTTTTATTGTGCGGACAAGAGCAGAAATCGCCGCCTTCTGGCCTGTGCGGCAGGCCTGACATATGCCATCTGGCCGTCGGTGATCAGCAGTGTCATGTTTACCAGAATGTATGCAATGAGTGCTATGTGGACCGTTCTTTATGCTGACATTTTCATCCTTCTCATGACCTGTTCCCAGCTTGGCAGGAAAAAATTTGCAGCGCTCACAATCAGCGGCGGCATCATATGTTATCTATCCTTCCTGACACATTATTTTTGTCTGTTTATGGCATTTTTTCTCACTTTAGGCTATTGTATATACACAGTCGTCCGCCGAAAAGGAATCGGCAGAATGCTGATTTACGGCGTGGTACAAGTCTGCTTCATCGGACTGGCTATACTGACTTATCCCGCATGTCTGGATCATATCTTCAACGGATATCGCGGCGAGGATACCCTGAGCGGACTGTTTGACTCCGCGCCCTTTGAACGGCTGAAGCTTTTTCTCCCAATCATAGATAAAAACTTTTTTGCGGATCTTTTTGCGCCATCCATGATCATTTTCGGCCTTGCACTTGCAATCGTTATCTTTTACTTGGCAAAGAACAGGAAAACCCACCTTTCTTCCACGGATACAAACAGTTGGGCGCTGTTCATCTGCATGATGGCTGGCGTGTTATCCGTATGGATCTTATGCAGGACATCTTTATTTTTAGGAGACAGCTCCAGTCGATATTTTTATCCCGTGGGCGCCATCCTCCTTCCCTTGATGTCTTACTGCATTTGCAAAGCCGGTCTGCTGATCCATTCCGAAGCAAAAGCATCGGTCCATAAAATCCCGGGCATTCTGCTTGCCTCCCTGATCGCTGTCCCGGCAATATTAGGAACAATAAAAGGCAACATACTTTTCCTCTATCCGGAAAGCGGGGAAAAGGTGCGCTTTTCTCAGGAAAACGCACAATATCCCGTGGTGGTAATCTATAACAGAGAAGCCAAACACCGCTCCTGGTTTATGGCAAATGAGCTTTGGCCTTATGAACATGTGATTTATCTGGATTATCAGGAAGAACAAACCATAGAAGACAGTCCTCTTCTGAAGACAGCAGAAAAATTGATCGTTTATGTGGTGGGATCCGAAGATATCCTACAACGAATCGTGGCAGGAAATGAAAAACTGCACACCTTTACTCCCCTGCGCTCGGATACCTTTTTCGCAGTTTATGTATTGGAATAAAACCTGGGCCAAAGTACGGCATATTTTCATCCAGAGACACCTCTGCAGGGCCATACCTTCCACAACTCCCCATCCGAAAGCAGGGCAAACGGCCGATGCATGGAAGTTTTCCTCCATCTATCGGCCGTCAGTTATCCCTCACGCCTTGCCAGCCAAGAATAAGCCCATCCAAGCAAAAGCGGCACCGAAGCCACCGTGGGCAGTTCATACCTGATGGCATTGGCCAGCGGGGAGGCAAGACAGACAAGAATATTCATAAAACCGGGCACAAAGAGAATTAATGCTGCATATCGTCTGCGCTTTAAGAGTAACAGCGCCAATATCATTACAATCCAAGTGTACAAACCAGGCATACACAAATATTTCACCAGGGGAAGCCTCATACTCAAATGCCAGATCTGAGCCAACACATAGGCAAGCTTAATATCAAACACATGGTACAGCCCCAACTCCCTCATATAGTCATAATCGTACTCCTCCTGTATCCAGGCCTCTATATTGGGTTCCACAGGCGCAAGGTAGCCATAAGCCTGGTTGACAAAGGCAGAGACATAAGTCCCCGGATGTTTCCAGAACATGCCAAACCATACCTTAAAATATTCACCCAGCTCCGCTCCCCTGTAACGAATTTTTACCGGATCAGAGATGACCGGGTTGTAACCGAACAGATTTTCATAGCCAAAGGTCTTCTCAAGCACCTCTCTCTCCTGTTCCGTAACCTCATTCCCGTGTTCACAGACATATCTCGCAGTCTGTTGGAAGGGAATACTCAAAGACTCCGAGACAGGTATTCCTCCCATATCCAGCGCCGGATACAATACTCTCATGGTGCCTTCATAAGCGATCAACGTGACCAGCATAACCAGCCCAACCCGTCTGCGGCTGACTCCCCGAAGCCAGATTGCCAAAAGCAGCAAGGCCGGGAGAACGGCATGTATCCCATTATTGCGCAGGAACACCGCCGCCAGCGTAGAAATGAAAAGCAGCGCCGTATCCCTTTTGTCACACTGTTTTTTCACCAGGATTTCCATCATACAGATGGTCTGCAGCAAAGCGGCCTCCGCATAGAGAAGATCTTTTTCCACCCACTGCGCATAAGTGCCCCAAAAGGGTGTAAAGGCAAAAAACACAATTCCCGCCATACACCAACCGACGCCAACCCCTATGTCCCGCAGCTTTTTCATGCTTAACGAAAATACCCACGCGCCAACACAGGTCTGCAGGAGACAATAGAGAAAAAAACCGAAATTTGCGTCCGCCAGCCATCGTCCCAGCGCCACCAGACCGCCCATGATACAGGTAGAAAGCGGCGGATGTCCCGCCGCCCATGGTTCCTCCCCGAAAAATTCTTTCAGCTGCAAAACACTGTCAGGACAGCCTGAGCCAGGATAGTTCATCAATATCCAGGGCAGCCAGCCCAGAAAAATCACGAAAAAACCCACTGGGAAAAAATACTTTTCCAGAAAGCTTTTCCCTTTCCCGGCCTTTGTCTCCATAATCCCAAAACCTTCCCCGGGAAACAAAGCGTACAGGCATCGGATCAGATTGTAAATCATCACCCAAAATCCGGCGATACATATACAGGATATGAACAACTGAAAACTATTGGCACGTAAAAATGCGGTGGAATTAAATTTCTTAAAACTAATTGCCGCCACCAGCAGCACGGACAGTCCAAAAGAAAAAATCAGGGTTCCAATCCCTGCCTGCTCACACTTTTCATCCGCAAACCACAGCATCTTGTAGATTGCTGCCAAGACAAGCAGATCGACAAACTCCGGTCCGCTGAAGGCATCATAGAGTTTATTCAATCCATTCAGCAGATCGGAATCCGGAAAACCGCCTCCAAATATCTCAAATCGGCAGTGCAGTGCAAAAACAGCCAGACAGGAAAGGAGAAAATATAAAATTCTCTTTCCCCACAGGCCTTGATACCTCATTGGGGTTCGATTTGACTCCTCCAACACAATCCTCCCATTTTTGTCGCTATTCTATCATTTATCTGTCCATCTCCGCAATTCGTCCCGTGGACTTATGCTCCTTGATAATCCCTTCAATTTCCTTCAGATCGGTACTGATCAGATCACCCGGAATGGTATTCTTAAGCGCACTTACGGCATTGCCGTATTCCAATGCCTTCTGGTAATCCCCCTCATGGGAAAGCAGCCCATAGAGAACTCCCGATATGTAAGCATCGCCGCTTCCGATTCGATCCACCACCTCAATGTCCGCATAAGGCGCTTCCTCATAATAGGTGTCGTCCTTGGCACTGTATATAATAGAACCAAAGGTATGGCGTTTGGGACTATGGACAATGCGCTGTGTGGACGCCACAATGGAGATCGGATATTCCCGGGCAAAGCTCTTCATAATCTCCTTTGCATTCCCTTCTTTTAAAAAGGTCAGTCTGGCCGTGTCTTCGGAACAGAAGAAAATATCCACATAGGGCAGAACGGATTCAATGCATTCTTTCGCCTCCGCTCCCGTCCAAAGATTGCCTCGAAAATTCACGTCAAAGGAAATCAGGGTTCCCTGGGCCTTAAACCGCTTCATCATATCAATGGCCGTCTCCCTGACCTGAGGGCTCAGCGCCAGCGTGATACCGCTTGTGTGGAAGCAGCGCGCCGCACCGAACAAGCTCTCATCATAATCATTTACGGATATCTTGTTCAACGAAGTGTTTTTCCTGTCATAGACAATACGGGGCTTGCGGGGGTAAGCGCCGTTCTCATAATAATATACCCCCAGTCTGGCATCCTTACTCTCATCGTATACCAGATAATCGTCGCTGACACCGCACAGACGCACACGGTTTTTGATATACATGCCTAAGTCATTGGCGGGAAGCTTTGAGATAATTCCGCAGCGAAGCCCCAGCATGGCAGCACCTGTAGCGGAATTCAGTTCCGCTCCTCCCGCCTGCTTGCTGAGAGTATCCCCTCTGGTAATTCGCTCATTATCCGGCGGCGACAGCCTGAGCATAATTTCCCCCAGTGAAAGCAGATCAAATTCTCTTTTCATACCATACCTCCTATCTTAAAATCCCAGCGCGAAGGCGCTAACGTGTGAAGTTTCCTCTCCCGGACTGCTGTAAACTACCGGCCATTTCCTGTCTGAATATGGTAATTATATCATGTTAACCGCCAAAAGTCCATGGAATTATCCCAAGTGAGATTCCCGTCCATAAGAGCCATTCGGGTATCGTCGAGTACCCAAATGCCCTCATATCCAATGCCCAGCTTCCCTGAAACCCGCCGATTTCACATAGATAGCTCTTTTCCGATCCTATGAGCTGTCCATCACGGGCCTTTCCCTTACTTAACATGTTATCGCCGGGAAAATGATCCCATTTCCTCCCACTACTTCACGCCCATGCCATCGCATCCAAATAAATTCCGCACACGACTATGGCGGTTTGGCATACCGACAGGTGTATCTATAAAAACAACCTGAGACCATGCAATTTCCGGTCTCAGGTTGTTTTTATTTCCTTTCACAATCGCTCCTCCATGTATTCCATATAATCCGTCTCCGTGGCAAACAACATATATCGCCCGTCCACCAATCCCATGTATCCCTCCGCAGTAAAATAGCCTTTCATAATCGTTACCTCCAATCCTGATTTTAGTTTATTGTTTCAAATCTGAATTAAAGGTAACATATTTTAAGGGTCATAAAACTCTCTCAAAGCGTATTTTCCAGCAAAAGTTCTCCCATTTCCGTCAAAAGTTTCTCCGTCCTGTTCAAAAGCAGCTCCGCATCTTTCTCCGCCAAGCCCGTTTTTTTATATTTATAGGTAAAAAAAGGATTACCGTATGCGGTAAACGCAAGATCCTTCCCATACCTGTGTATCATAGGCGGTATTTTCAGGGGATCCAGTCCCGCGTCCGGACGGAGATTGAAAGTGATTCTCCCATTTTTCCCCCGAATCTCCGTCATATAGAGCTTGTGCGCCGCCACACGAATCAGCGCAATCCGCAGCAGATTATCCACAGATTTGGGAATTTCCCCGAAACGATCCAGCAATTCGTCTCTCATATCGTCCCGTTCCCTGCTGTTTTCAATGCCTGCAATCCGCTTATATATATCCAGCTTCTGCACCTCATTGACAATATAAGTTGGCGGGATAAAGGCGTCTACATCCAAATCCACCACGGTTGCAAAATCTTCCGCTGCCGTCTCTCCTTTTACTACATGCACTGCCTCACTGAGCATCTTACAGTACAGATCGTATCCTACGGCTTCCATATGCCCGTGCTGGCGCACCCCCAACAGATTGCCGGCACCGCGAATCTCCAGATCGCGCATAGCGATCTTAAAACCGCTGCCCAGATCGGTAAATTCCCTGATGGCCGCCAGCCGCTTTTCCGCGACTTCCTTCAACATCTTATCCCGCTTATACATCAAAAAGGCGTACGCTGTTCGATTGGAACGCCCCACCCGTCCACGGAGCTGATAGAGCTGAGAAAGCCCCATATTATCGGAGTCATGTATGATCATGGTATTCACGTTTGGAATGTCCAAACCGGTTTCTATAATGGTGGTGGACACCAATACTTCCACTTCCCCGTTAATAAAATCATACATAATCTTCTCCAGCTCGTGCTCCTTCATCTGCCCATGGGCGAAGGCCACCGATGCTTCCGGAACAAGCGCCGAGATGCGCGCCGCCACATCGCCGATATTGTTCACACGATTATAAACGTAGTAGACCTGTCCGCCCCTTGCCAGCTCCCTGGATATGGCTTCCCGCACCAGTTCGTCATTATATTCACACACAAAAGTCTGAATGGGCTGCCTGTCCTCCGGCGCCTCCTCCAGCACACTCATATCACGAATGCCGATCAGGCTCATGTGAAGGGTTCTTGGGATCGGAGTGGCCGTCAAAGTGAGCACATCCACATTTTCCTTAAGCTTCTTGATCTTCTCCTTGTGGGCCACACCAAAGCGCTGCTCTTCGTCGATAACCAAAAGTCCCAGATCCTTAAACTTCACATCATCCGACAAAACTCTATGGGTTCCGATGACAATATCCACCCTACCTTTTTGCAGATCCGTAACCGTCTTCTTGATTTCCCCCGGTGTGCGGAAGCGGCTCATCAAATCCACCCTGACAGGATAGTCTTTCATGCGCTGTACAAAGGTAGTATAATGCTGCTGGGCAAGAATGGTGGTAGGTACCAGATATACCACCTGTTTCCCTTCCTGCACCGCTTTAAAAGCTGCTCTGATTGCAATCTCCGTCTTTCCGTAGCCCACATCGCCGCAGATCAGCCGGTCCATAATCCTGCTGCTCTCCATATCCGCCTTGGTATCGGCAATGGCCGACAACTGGTCCTCCGTCTCCTCAAAAGGAAACATTTCCTCAAATTCCCGCTGCCACACCGTATCCTTGTCAAATTGATATCCGGCGCTTTGCTGGCGCAGGGCATATAATTCCACCAGATCCTTTGCCACCTCGTTTACGGCGCCCCGAACCTTTTTCTTGGTGCGTTCCCATTCCTTCGTTCCCAGTTTATTCAGCTTTGGCCTTCTGGCATCGGCGGAAGCATATTTCTGTATCAAGTCAAGACCGGTGGCCAGCACATACAGATTTCCTCCATCCCGGTACTCTATCTTGATATAGTCTTTCACCACCCCTTCCATCTCAACCTTTTCAATGCCCTGATAAATCCCCAGACCATGACTCTCATGCACCACGTAATCCCCTACCTTCAGATCATTAAAATCCTTGACCTTCTGTCCCTGGTAACGCTTCTTTGCCTTTTTCTTCTTTTTTTCCGCCCCGAAAATATCCGTCTCCGAGATCACCACAAATTTCAGCAGGGGATACTCAAACCCCTTTCCCACATGCCCATAGTAGGTTAGCACCTCTCCCGGCTGTACCTCCCGCATGGGATCTTCAGTGTACACCGCCGCCAGCTCCTGATCACGCAAATCCTCCGCCAACCGCTTTGCTCTGGTTCTGGAACCCGACAGCAAAAGCACCCTGCAGCCGTTTCTGCGGTACATCTTTAAATCCTTTACCAGCGCCTCAAAACTGTTGTTATAAGAGGCAACGCTTCTGGCTGAAATATCAGCCTTTAAATCCGCCTTAAAGAAGCCTCCTTTCACATCCATGGTAGACACTGTCACCACGCTGCCCTGCAGCAGCCTGGCCGCAACCTGTTCCCCGCCGTACAAAATATCCATCTGGCCGGGCAGCACATAGCCCTTCCGGGCACGCTGTTCCATACTCTCGCGGAATTCCTGTTCCACCGCCTCCGCCTGTTCTCTGATGCGGGACGGCTCCTCCATAAAAAATACGGGACCAGTGCCTCTTTGCCCTGCAAAGCCAATGAGCAGCTCCGGCAGCGTCACCGTTTCCTCATAGAAGTACCTGATATAACCTTCCAGATTGACCAAACTCTTAAATTCCAGAAGCTGTTCTTTTAACTCTCTGACCTGAGAAGCGATTCTATGTGCCTCTTCCGTCAGAAATTCATCCCGAAAAAGCTTTTCCTGCTTTGCGCCCTCGGCCTCAAGCCTTTTGATGCCGGTGCGAATCCTTTCCTCCTCCAACACGAATTCCGTGGCAGGAAACACACTGACCCCCTCCAGGTTCTCAATGGATCGCTGGCTCAACACATCAAAACTGCGGATGGATTCCACCTCATCCCCCCACAATTCAATTCGATAAGGATTCTCCTCAGTCAGGTCAAAAATATCCAGAATACCTCCCCTGACAGAAAACTGTCCGGGACTTTCCACCTGGTAGCTTTTCTCATAACCCATGGCCACCAGACGCCTGCTTGTCTCTTCTTCCCTCAGAGTACCTCCCCTGTTGATTTCAATCACGTCTTTGTCCCTGTCCCACATAACCTGTGGTGTCATCAGTGCCGCATATGTGGTGACGATGGTTACTGGTTTCTTCTCCATCAACCTGCGAAGAGTCTTGACCCGCTCCCGAATCAGCTGATTTCCATGGATATCCGCCTGAAAAAATATCAAATCCTTGGCAGGGTACAGTACGACATTCCTGTCATAAAACTTATATTCTTCATAAAGTTCTTTGGCTTTCAAATCGCTGTATGTCACGATCATCTTGATCCGAAATCCTTCGCCCAGCCCATATATCATATGCAGCTTCTGAGAGTCCACACAGCCGGTAATGGCCATGGAAGTACCTTTTCTAATGGCAGCTCTGATATCGTCGTAATCCGCCAATTCCTGAAGCGGCGCCAATAATGCCTGCATAATCTGCCTCCCTACTCTAAATCTCGCCTTAATTATATCGGTTCATTGCTATATCCGCCCCTTGGGTGATGATCGCGCGGATAGCGTCGACGGCACGACCTGCTGCCTCATCCACCGCTTTACGCTCTTCTGCAGAAAATTTTCCCAATACGTGATCCGCCAAATCCCATCCATCCGGTTTTTCTCCCACACCCATCTTCACACGGATAAAGGTATCATGCCCAAAGTTGGCAATGATATTTTTCAACCCGTTATGCCCGCCTGCACTTCCCTTTTTTCGGATGCGTATTTTCCCCACATCCAGGCTGACATCGTCGGACACCACAATCAATTCCCACGTCTCGTCCACTTTATAATAGTCCACCAGCTCCCTGACACTTTCGCCGCTCAGATTCATAAAGGTCTGGGGCATGGCAAGTATGCACTTCTGCCCTTCTATCATTCCTTTTCCCATCATTGCCCTGTGCTTTTTCTCCGAAATCAAAATCCGCTCCTGCTCCGAGAGTCTGCTCACCACATCAAATCCGATATTATGCCTTGTATCCTCATATTTCCGTCCCGGATTTCCTAACCCTACTATCAAATACATTGTCCGTTCCCACCTTACATTTTACGCTTCATTCCATTCTATCTTGCCATATATGACGCCTACTGCAATATCATATATGATTTATTCCCATGTTTCAAGTGAAAATCTAAAACCTTGCTGCATTCCTCAACCATCGGTCAAATATCGCAGCAATTTTGACCGATCACTGAATTGCTGCCAAGAACCATATAAATATGGCAGTTTTCCTCACATCAAAATCCCCATGAAAATGCCGTGGTGCACTTACACCACGGCATCGCTATTCCCTCAAACTCTATCCCCATCCGGCTCCGTCAGAGCCTTCTCATAACTCTCCAATATCACTTTTTGAATTGCATCTCTGGCCAGGGAATTAATGGGGTGGGCAATATCTCTGTATTCCCCTTCGGACACCTTTTTGCTGGGCATTGCTATAAACAATCCTCTGTCCCCTTCAATCACCTTGATGTCATGCACTACAAACTCCTCGTCCAAAGTAATGGACACAACCGCCTTCATCTTGCCTTCCTTTGCAATTTTACGCACCCGAACATCTGTAACCTTCATTTGTACTCCCTCCGATCTTGGAATCCCAGTGACCCAGCCATGTTAATTATAAGCTGTTATACGGAGTTGATACATGGCTAAAGCTACAATTACATCGTATATCTCTCATTACGCTCCACCACAATGCGTACTTTCCCGTTTTCACCTACATAACAGGAATCCGCACGGATGGTATCCCGACTTTCCACAATACAGTTCTCGATGTAGGTGTTGTCACCGATATATACATCATTCAATATTATGGAATTCTTGATAACACAGTTGTTTCCGATATAGCTCTTCTTAAAGATCACGGAATTTTCTACAATCCCGTTGACAATACATCCACTGGAAATCAAACTGTTCTTTACGCTTGCACCCACATTATACTTTGCCGGCGCAAGATCGTCCACCTTTGAATAAATATCCGGATACTGTTTAAAGAAATAATTTCTGACTTCCGGCTTGAGGAAATCCATATTGGTGCTGAAATAATCCTCAACGGACGCAATATTTCTCCAGTATTCCTTTATCTTATAACCGTAAATTCGTTTCAGATCCATGTAGCGGATAAGGATGTCCTCCACAAAATCATATCTGTCTTCCTCCGCACACTTCTCAATCATCTCAATGAGCTGACGGCGACGCAGCACATAGATTCCGCAGGAAATCGTCCTGGACTTTGCCCGGAGAGGCTTTTCCTCAAATTCCTCAACACGATTATCCTCGTTCATGCTGATGGTACCGTAACGCTCCAAATTGATATCTTCCTCCATATCCCGGCATACCACCGTGATATCGGCTTTTTTCTCAATATGGTATTCCAGCACCTTGTTGAAATCCACCTTGTAAACACAGTCGCCGGAAGCGATCACCACATAGGGTTCATGGCTGTCCTTGAGAAATGCCAGATTCTGATAAATGGCGTCCGCAGTCCCTCTGTACCAGTTGCTGTTGTCCGCGGTCATTACAGGAGTAAACACATAGAGCCCCCCCTGTTTACGTCCAAAATCCCACCACTTTGAAGAACTCAAATGTTCATTCAAGCTTCTGGCATTATACTGTGTCACCACCGCCACCTTCTGAATGTGAGAATTGGCCATGTTGCTCAATGTAAAATCTATACTGCGGTAACTGCCTGCAATGGGCATGGCACAAATGGCCCTTTTCTGCGACAGTTCACGCATCCTGCGGTTATTTCCGCCTGCCAAAACTATTCCAATCGCTCTCACTACTGTTCACCTGCCTTAATCAAAGTTTTGCCGCTTTCCAGATTTAGATTCTGATAATCTGCGGCTGTGGTCACGCCAAAGATAACAGTATTTTTTCCAACCGTAACGCCGCCCGGGATCACGCTTCTCTCTCCAATGGTTACAAGTCCGTGGTTGTAAATATAGGGTGCGGTCTCGTTGTCCGCTTCCTCTCCGACGCCAAGTCGCACCTGAGCCCCAATCCGTACTTCCTCCGCCACAATGGCCTTGTTCAGCTCACAGTTGTCCCCGATCTGGGCCTGATTCATAATAATCGAGTCCCTGATCACCGTTCCTTTTCCTATGGTGACGCCGCAGCCGATGACGGAATTATAAACCTTACCGTAGACGTCCGTACCCTCGCCGATAATGCTGCGCTCCACCACACTGTCCTTGTCAAAGTACTGGGGCGGCTGGATTTCGCTCTTGGTATATATCTTCCAATATTCCTCATAAAGGTTGAACTCCGGCACAATATCAATCAGCTCCATATTTGCCTCCCAATAAGAGCTTAAGGTACCCACATCCTTCCAATAGCCGGTAAATTCATATGCATACAGCGGCGCGCCTTTTTCATGACAATAGGGAATCACATGCTTGCCGAAGTCCAGCGCCGGCTGTTCCGCCATGGCAATCAGCGCCTCTTTCAGCGTCTTCCAGTTGAAAATATAGATTCCCATACTGGCAAGATTGCTTCTGGGATGCTCCGGCTTCTCCTCAAATTCCGTAATCCTCTTCTTTTCGTCCGCTATCATGATACCGAATCGGCTCGCCTCTTCCATCGGTACGGGCATGACGGCAATCGTGACCTCGGCTCCGTTGGCCTTATGGAAATCCAACATCACTTCATAATCCATCTTGTAAATATGATCCCCTGACAGGATCAGCACATATTCGGGATGATAACTTTCCATGTACTCCAGGTTCTGATAAATAGCATTGGCCGTACCGGTATACCACTCACTGTTAGAGCTCTTCTCGTAAGGAGGCAGCACGGTAACGCCGCCGATATTGCGGTCCAAATCCCATGGAATACCGATCCCTATGTGCGCATTCAGCCGCAGAGGCTGATATTGGGTCAGGACACCCACTGTGTCCACCCCAGAATTAATACAGTTAGAAAGTGGGAAATCAATAATGCGATATTTCCCTCCAAACGCTACGGCAGGCTTTGCTACCTTGGATGTAAGCACACCCAGACGGCTGCCCTGTCCACCTGCCAACAACATGGCAATCATTTCCTTTTTAATCATGTCATCACCTCTGTCTAGCCTTCTTCCAGTTTCCTGGTATGTTCATTATAACACACGTTTTAAGAAAAAGGAATAATTTTACATCAAAATCTAAAAATATTTGCTTACAATTTATTTATTTTATACAAAATTAACATCAAATCTCTCTTTTTTTTGTATACTTTTATCAATATTTAAAAAGAACCAATCCATGACCAACAGTCACTTTTCACATTTACCCATTTTTTGATTGTATTTTATTACACTGTTGCTTATAATAAGGAATATAAACAATAAGGAAGTGTGATCTCATGTATAAAATTGACTTTAACAATCCATGTTCCATATATTTCATCGGTATCGGCGGCGTCAGCATGTGCGGTCTGGCAGAGCTTTTGTGGGACGCCGGTTTTCAGGTATCCGGCTCGGACCGCTGCTCCAGCGCCCGGACCAGCTCTCTGGAATCAAAAGGGATTACCGTATTTTATGGACAACGGACCGAAAATATTACAAAAGATATGGCCTGTGTGGTTTTTACCAGCGCCGTACATCCCGACAACCCGGAATTGAAAGCCGCCCGGGAAATGAAAATCCCCTGCCTTGCCAGGGGAGAATTGATGGGCCAGATTATGAGAAACTACCGGACGCCCATCGGAATCAGCGGCACCCACGGCAAGACCACCACCACCTCTATGGTCAGCGAAATCCTGCTTCGAGCCGGCACAGATCCCACTTTGATGATCGGCGGCAGATTAAAGTCCATAGATGGTAATCTTCGCATTGGTAAATCCGGTTATTTTGTCACGGAGGCATGTGAGTACACCAACAGCTTCCTGAGTTTTTCTCCTAACATAGGTCTCATATTAAATATAGAAGAAGACCACCTGGACTTCTTCAGAGACCTGGCAGATATCCGGCATTCTTTCCGTGAATACGCAAAGCTGCTGCCTGCGGACGGATGCCTGATTATCAACGGCGACATCCAAAACCTTTCGGAGATAACGGAGGGACTGGCCTGCCGTGTGATCACTTTCGGAAGCAATGACAGCTCAGATTATTATCCTTCCGACATCACCTACAACGAGGCAGGATATCCTTCCTTTACCCCCTGCCTTGGCCGGAATAAGCTTCTGCGTATCTCTCTGCAGGTACCCGGCCTCCACAACATATCCAACGCCCTGGCAGCCATGGCGCTGGCCCGACTGCTTGGCATCGGCGAGGCTGTTACGGCGGAAGCGCTCCATGATTTCACCGGGGCGGACCGAAGATTTGAATACAAGGGCCAAATAGGCGGCGTCACAATTATAGACGATTATTCCCACCACCCCACAGAAATTTCCGCCGCACTGGAAGCCGCATCCAGATATCCGCACAAGACGCTCTGGTGCGTTTTTCAGCCCCATACCTACTCCAGAACAAAGGCTTTTTTGCACGACTTTGCAAAAGCCCTGACTCTTGCCGACCGGGTGGTGCTGGCGGACATTTTTGCCGCCAGAGAAACGGATACGCTTGGCGTCAGCTCGGAGCTTCTTCGGGACGAAATCCTGGCTTTGGGACACAGCTGTGATTATTTTCCCACCTTTGATGAAATAGAAAATTTCCTTTTGGAAAATTGCATAAACGGCGACTTGTTGATAACTATGGGCGCCGGAGATGTGGTAAAAATAGGAGAAAACCTGCTTGGACTTTGATTATCCACATATCCACAGCCAGAAACCTTATAATGTTCTCAGTGAGCTGTGTATATTTCCTTTTTTATGGTGGATAACTTTTGGGCGAAAACTCCCATAACACATGAATACCTGAAATTTTATCCACATTTTCCACATTTTTCACATTTTTTCTTTTCTTTTTCCATGGTTCTCGTTTCGGGAAATTGACTATTTTCTTTTCCAAAACCTTGTGCTATACTCATGACTGTATTCAAATTTCTTATGTTTCGGCAATATCGCAGCCCGCCTGCGGTATTGCACGGACAAAAAAATTTATTCGGCCCGGAGGAAGTGCAGCCCATGTCGCGTTTAACAATCTACAGAGATAACCGTCAGGATTCCACCGTTATATCCAACCTTTTTATCGACGAATATATGAAAGACGCAAATGACGCTCAGATAAAGGTGTACATTTATCTGCTGCGCATGATGGACGCACGGCAGGCCACCAGCGTGTCCGATATTGCGGACAAGTTCAACCATACGGAAAAAGATGTACTCCGTTCCCTGACCTACTGGGAAAAGCGGCAGCTTCTGGATCTGGATTACGACAATGCCAAAAATCTTACAGGCATCCATATCCGGGATCTGTCCGCCTGCGGCGATGCAAAATCCCCAGATCATCCTGTATCTTCCTTTGTGCCCATGCCAACGGCGGAGCCTGCTCCTTCCGCGCCGCTGCCATCCATGTTCCCTGACAAAATTTCAGCCCAAAGCGTCACTTTGGAGCCCACAATTTATGAGAAACCCTCTTATTCCGCAGATCAGCTCAGGGAATTTAAAAACAGACAGGACACGGCGCAGCTTCTCTTTATCGCCGAGTCCTACATCGGAAAGCCCCTGACACCTTCGGAGATCAAAACCATTCTGTATTTTACGGATGTGCTTCATTTTTCCGACGACCTGATTGATCACCTGATTCAATACTGCGTTGACAAGGGTAAAAAAGATTTCAAATACATAGAAAAAGTAGCAATCAGCTGGGCGGAGCAGGGTATCACCACTCCCAAGGATGCGCAGAAGGCCTCCGCCCGCTATGATAAAAATATATATGCCATCATGAACGGTCTTGGGAAGAACGGCTCTCCCACAGCAAAAGAGCTGGAATATATGACCCGTTGGACCAAGGATTACGCCTTTTCCATAGATATCATTCTGGAAGCCTGCGACCGAACCGTCCTGGCAACGGACAGGCATCGCTTTGAATACGCGGAAAGTATCCTGAGCAACTGGAAACTACAGAATGTACAGCACAAATCGGATATCTTTAAAATAGACCGTTCCTATCAACAGCGCAGGAAAAACACCGCTTCGGGTACCATCCAGAGACAACCGGCCAACCGTTTTAACCAGTTTACCCAAAACCACTATGACTTCGATGTCCTGGAACAGGAGCTGTTGAGCAATTAACCTCTGTCTAACCATCCCCGCCACCATTGTTGACTTGGCGGCCACGTTGTCCGAACCGTTAACAAGCACCAAGAAAAGGAGATCCGTTGTGGCACTCAGCAATAATCAGTATGAAGCTATCATAAAGGGCTATGAACGCACCCGGGATGCCAATCGGGTACTTACGGAACAGAAGAGAGATCATGTCTATGGCATGATTCCGGAATTCCGCCAACTGGCAGACTCCGTCAGTACGCTCTCCGTCTCCGGTATGCGGCGTATGCTGGAAGGCGACGGCAACGCCCGCGCCAATCTCCATCAACAGCTGGCGGAAATTGCGGCGGCACAGAAAAGACTGCTGGAAGAACATGGCTTCCCTTCCGATTACCTGGAACCGGTGTACAACTGCCCCGACTGCAAAGATACCGGCTATCTCCCCGGCAAAACCGCCGTCCGGGAAAAATGCCACTGCTTCCGCCAACAGGAAATATCCATTCTCTATGCCCAGTCCCATATACAGGATATGATTACAAGAGAGAATTTTTCCACACTCTCTTACGAATATTATCGCGATCAGGATTTGCGCCATTTTGAAGCCGCCGTCAGATTGTCCAAAAAGTTTGTGCAAAATTTCAAAGAAGACTATCACAATCTCTTCTTTTATGGTACAGTAGGTACGGGAAAAAGCTTTTTATCCGGATGTATCGCAAAAGAGCTGTTGGAAACAGGAAATTCCGTGATCTATTTCAGCGCTTCCGGTATGTTTGAACTGTTGGCAATGTATTCTTTTGACGCGAAGGTCAAAGAATCCCTCTATGGGCTGTATGATGATCTTTATGACTGCGACCTGTTGATCATTGACGACCTGGGAACGGAGATCACCAATAACTTTGTGACTTCCCAGCTTTTTTCCTGCCTGAACCAGCGGCACTTGCGCCAAAAGGCTACCTTGATTTCCACCAATATCAGCCTGGAAGAGCTTCGAGACCGATATTCGGACAGAATCTTTTCCCGAATTACCAGCAGCTTTACTCTGTGTAAGCTCACAGGACCCGATATCCGTATTTTAAAGAGGCGTATGGCCAATACTACCATAGATCCTTATTCAAATGGCTCAAACCGCCACTGATTGACCGCAGCAAACAATTCATTTGACCCCCAGGACATTAGCGGAAAAGCGCAATCCTATCCATACCGCAAATGTCTGGAAATAAATAAGAAAGAGGAAATTTTCATGGGCAACCGCGAAGAAAAAAGGAACTTGGAAACGATTCCCGTAGGTTCATTGGGAATAATCGCTCTGGAGAGCTGTAAGACGCTGGGTGAAAAGATCGACCAGTATCTCGTAAAATGGCGGGCAGAAAGAGAAAGCGAACACAAAGAATCGCTTGCCTTCGCCGGATATCAGAGAGACAGCTATCTGTTGAAATCCGCCGTCCCCCGTTTCGGTTCAGGAGAAGCAAAGGGAATGATCCTACAATCCGTCCGGGGCACCGACCTTTACCTTCTGGTGGACGTATGTAATTATTCACTGACTTATTCTCTGTGCGGTCATGAAAACCATATGTCTCCTGACGACCACTATCAGGATTTGAAACGTCTTATCGCCGCCGTAGGCGGAAAGGCGCGCCGCATTACCGTGATCATGCCTTATCTCTATGAAAGCCGTCAGCACAAGAGAACTGCCAGGGAATCCTTGGACTGTGCCCTTGCACTGCAGGAGCTGGTACAGATGGGTGTGGACAATATCATTACCTTTGACGCTCACGATCCACGCGTCCAAAACGCAATTCCTCTCCACGGTTTCGAAACCGTTCAGCCCGCATACCAGTTTATCAAGGGACTGCTGCGGAATGTGAACGGTCTAAAGCTGGACTCGGAGCATATGATGGTCATCAGCCCCGACGAGGGCGGTATGAACCGCGCAATCTATATTGCAAACGTATTGGGTCTGGATATGGGCATGTTTTATAAAAGGCGTGATTATACGCGAGTGGTAAACGGACGAAACCCCATCGTTGCCCATGAATTTCTGGGAACCAGTGTAGAGGGAAAAGATATGATCATCATTGATGATATGATTTCCTCAGGTGAAAGCGTGCTGGAAGTTGCCGCTGCTTTGAAGGACCGCAAGGCCTCCAGGATTTTCGTATTCTCAACCTTTGGCCTTTTTACCAGCGGCCTGGAGAAGTTTGACAAGGCCTTTGCATCTGGTATCATTGATAAAGTACTCACCACCAATCTGATTTATCAGACCCCTGAATTGCTGCAGCGGGATTGGTATATCAACTGTGATATGAGTAAGTACATTGCCTATATTATTGATACCCTGAACCACGATTCTTCTATCAGCGATCTCTTAAATCCTAATGAACGTATACAGAGCATCGTAGCAAAATATAGAAAAGGCGAACTGTAACTCCGACGCTCATAAGAAAATATGAAAACTATCTTTAAAAACGGCATGGCTTTCAGGTTATGCCGTTTTTCGCGGTCATTTGCTGCTAAAATAAAGCTGTAATATGCAAACTTTTACTTGAACTTCGCACAGCCGCTGTAAAGGGGTTAGTCTTCATTCTTATTTGGTAATGATCTGGTTGCGTGCAGTTTAGCGAGGGTGCTATCGGCGTTGTCAGATGTTTATATAAAAACTATATGAAAAAAAGAAATGCCCTCATCTCTCACCCACAGTTCTTCTACGCATAAGATAAAAAAGAAGAATATCATCCATGGAAGAGAGAAACAAAATGTGGAATAATCAAAACAAACCATGTTTTCATCCTTGTTGTCGAGGACCTGCCGGCCCCAAGGGGGAGATGGGACCCGAAGGGCCTCAAGGACCCAGGGGCGATGTTGGGCCAGAAGGGCCTAAGGGCGACATAGGGCCCGAAGGACCTCAAGGGCCCAGGGGCGATGTTGGGCCAGAAGGGCCTAAGGGCGACATAGGGCCCGAAGGACCTCAAGGACCCAGGGGCGACATAGGGCCCGAAGGACCTCAAGGACCCAGGGGCGATGTTGGGCCCGAAGGGCCTCAAGGACCTAAGGGCGACATAGGGTCCGAAGGACCTCAAGGACCTAAGGGCGACATTGGGCCGATAGGACCTCAAGGACCCAGGGGCAATGTTGGGCCCGAAGGGCCTCAAGGGCCTAAGGGCGACATAGGACCTCAAGGGCCTAAAGGCGATGTTGGGCCGGTAGGACCTCAAGGGCCCAGGGGCAATGTTGGGCCCGAAGGCCCTCAAGGACCTAAGGGCGACATTGGGCCGGTAGGGCCTCAAGGACCTAAGGGCGACATAGGACCTGAAGGCCCCGGAATAAAACCGGCGTATTTTAATGCCGTCATGCAGGGAGGCTTCCAGAATATCTCTCCGGAAGGCGCCGTTAACTTTCTGCTTGCATTTCAATCCGGAGACTTTTCATTTACGCCCAATACGGCAGAAATCATAGTTAACACAGAGGGTATTTACCGAATTGACTACTCCCTGTTGATTCGTCCCTCATCCGGGTTACTGAATATTGCTTATGCCGTAGCCATCAACGGCCTGGAAAATCCATTATCGTTTTTTGGAACTTACTCCAATAACGCAGCCGATACAGAGCGCGTAGAATTAACAGGCATGTTTATCACCTCCATTGCCGCCGGATCAACGATAGTTCTGCGCAGCAAGTCTTCCACCACAGATAACCTGGCTGGGACGGGAGTTGATAACCAAGCCGTCAATCACGCTTCCATCCTGATACAGCGAATTGCATAACTTCATTTCCGCCTAAAAAAGTAATTTTTCCGACAAAAAGAAACACCCCGGAGGTAATGCCCGGTTGTAAATGGGCATCACCTTCCGGGGTATCTTAAATTTTACCGGCAACACATGCTAAAACTACTGTTCCTTATCAGTATCATAGAGTGTTACAATCTGATCCTGGGCGTCATACATGGTGATCTCATTGCAATCCACAGGCACCACCAACACAAAGGGCTTCTCGGGATCTACCTGAATCACTTTTTGGTCAGACTGTTCTTCTATCACTACCTTACACACTTTATCCCCATTCAGTGATAACAGTACGATTCCTTTTTCTTCAAACGCAATCCCTTTTACCCCATTTGCCATACTATCGTCCTGGCCTCCCTGGGCATAGAAGTAACCATAGGAGACTCCAGATCTGCTCAGATAAATTGAATAATTGCATTCTTTCTTATCCTCATCGTAAAACAGCATGGCTCCAATGTCCTCATTGACGGCTTGGGCAACATCCCAAGTACTGTCAATCTTTTGTTTTTCCCTTGCGTCCTGCTCCAGCCGACTTTCCGACACGCCGAAAATATCCGCCTTCCAAATGATCAGAAATGCCAACAGGATAATAATGACTATCCCCACCAACATAGGTATTTTTTCCGTTTTCACGTTTTTTGCCTCCTAGTACATTTTATGATAAATAGGATGACACTTTTACTGTCCCCTACTTTAAACATAGTTATTTTACCATATTTTTCATATTTCGTCCAGATATAACAACAAACCTAAGGCATCTTGCAACAAAAAATGCGCCCGCGCTTGACTTTTCATTCACCCGTGGTATAATAAATTTTTGGGGATGCTGCAAACACAGAGCATACCCTGAGATAATCCGTCAGTTCGAGACCTTCCTGACGTCAGCTTCGCAAAAAGCCGAAAGCTGTCGCGGTACTTGCTGAACTTTCGTTTATCCAGACATGACGAACGTTCGCCCCGTTATCCGCGCAAAAACAAAACTAAAGGAGAACAAAAAATGAACAAAAAAACTCTGTACCTCGCTCACGCGGCGGTCATCGCCGCTCTTTATGTTGTGCTGACCTTTCTGGCCAACGCCCTGGGGCTGGCAAGCTATGCCGTCCAACTCCGTTTCTCGGAAGCACTTACCATCTTACCTTTTTTCACGCCTGCTGCCATACCTGGGCTATTTGTGGGATGCCTTTTATCCAACATTTTCATCGGTGCGGCACTGCCCGACATTATCTTTGGCTCCGCCGCAACCTTGCTCGGAGCCGTACTTACCTGGAAACTGCGCAAATACAAATGGCTTGCGCCGATTCCTCCTATTGTGGCCAACGCTCTCATCGTTCCCCCCGTCCTGCTGTTTGCTTACGGTATCGAACCGCTGTGGCTTTCCTTTGTGACGGTAACCGCCGGTGAGATTCTCTCCTGCGGCGTGCTTGGTATGCTGCTGCTATTTACTTTGCAGAAATACGCCAAGGCGCTTTTCCTCCAGCCGGAAATATAAAGAAAGTAAATGCCCCCGCATCAGAGCATTACACAGCTTTGATGCGGGGGTAAAGTCTAACATTTTCTTCCTTTTTTCTCCTCTGTCTGCCATACGATGCCGTCCATTTCCAGCCCCTGTCCTCTGAACATTCTCTTAAAATAACCTGTCAACGTATAGTAAAGAGGTATGGTGAAAAAGATAATCCAGCCGGGATGCCAGAGTGACCAGAAAAACCCTAAGCACAGATATACAAACGCCATCAGCACAGGATATGCAAAATATTTTGCATCCTTTTTTTCTATTGCCTTGATTGCCGTCTCCCACAGAATTGGCAGGAAAAAGAGCATCCAGCCCGGATGCCAGCCTCCCCAGATTGCTCCCATGCATACATATATAAGCACTATCACAAGCGTCAACGGAAATCTTCTAAGGAAACGATAATCTATATTTTTATGTTCTTCCACAATGACGATAGGTTCCTCCGTGTCCGCCACACCTGGCATTGGGATCGCATCCCCGGTGTTTAACAATTCATCCAAGGACACTCCGTATATCCTGGCCAGCAGGATCAAATTATCCGTATCGGGAGACGCTTCCGCCCTCTCCCATTTGCTCACTGCCTGTCTGCTGATCCCCAGCTTCTCCGCAAGCGCTTCCTGAGAGAGATTGTTCCTCTTTCTAAGATCCACCAGTCTATTTGCAATCTCAATATTCATTCGTCCGCTCCTTTTCTTGTTTAAGTCTATCAAACCACACTTTTATCGGTTGCACCAGCAATTTTAGTTTGAAACTATAGAAAATGTGCCGCAACTTTTGGTTGCGCCCTCCATTTTATCGGCCTTCTCTGCGATAGGTAATAAATTGATTTCCGTTTTCTCCAAACCATTCCCTTGCCTCATTCATACTCACCCTGTAAATCGTACCCAACTGTGGATTCAATATGCCTATCCCCGTCTCGTTAAATCCTACGATCAACACACCAGTGCCATCCTCCAGAATGGTCAGCACCGGAATATCCTTGTTCACATAGTAAAGCACCATATCCAGGCTGCAGCCCGTCAAATCCATCACAACGGCTCCCGGCAAATGCTCTTCCAATATTTTGACCGCCTTCTTCCCCTGATCCAAATCCTCCTGGGAATTCCTGCTGATCCCTTCATAGGAAAGCATGGCGTCAATACACACCGCCAAAGCCCCCCTTTCCGAGGTCGCCGCCTCTTCTCTAATGGCCATGATCTGATTTCTTGGAGCCCGATTCCCTCTCAGCCAAACACACTCCCCGTCTCCGCTTACCACCACACCCGCAGATGCGTCTGCCAGAGCCACGGCGCTTCCAGGCGAGACAAAAATCCCCTCCACACCTTTGGAGCCATAGACATAATATCTGGCGATCTTTCCGTCATCCGCAAGAACAAGTCTTCTCCCGCCCTCATAAACTACTTCCTTGGGCGTTAATATCTTAACTGTCTTGCTGTCAATATTTTTTCTGGTCTGAATCTCCACATATCGCTCATACTTATCAATATTTACGGCTACAATCACATTTTTTCCCAAATCTGTCTCCGTATTGTTCATAATGTGATCCTGCTCCAGCTCTCTATATCCGCCCGACTCAGTCCGTGCAATTCTCTCCAGTGTAATTTGATTGTCCGCTATTATACAATCCGTCACATAGATATCGGAGTGCTTGTATTCCTTTAACAATTCGCCTGCAGCATTACGAATACATATCTTATACATGGGGAAAAAGGTTCTTCCGGAACTTTCTTCCCTCACATCACTGGTATAAGCCACTCCATATATAATATCCTCCTCCATGAACCCCAAAGGCCGAATGGCTTTCCCCTGCCGCAACGGATACGATTTTCTCCGAATCATTACCCAGATTGCGAATATGAAGGGAAGTACTGTGATAAATATCTTCGCCGTCCGCCCAAACCGCTATCTTATAATTGTCAGAAACCAAGAGCTTTTCATCCTGATCCAATGTAATCAGACGGGAATAGGTCTTTTCCCCCAGATCCACGCCATACATCACATGATTCAACACCAGATAAAGCTTCTGTTCACGGTTCAGGTATATCAGCCGATCCATCTCGGCAGCAAGCACCGAATAGGTCTTGTCGTAGGGAATATAGACCAGTTCCTCTATGGTATTCTGGGCACTGTGATAAGTATAAATCCTGATTCCCACCTCTCCCTCATGTCTGCCCCGGTTCATATAGCCATAAACCACAAACTCAACGTCGCCGCCCTCATGTACATCCAGTATTCTAATACTATGCTGGGGGTTCATTGTCCGAGGGTCTGCATTCTCCGCATCATAAAAGCTAAAGATCACTGCCAGCTTATTGGATTCCACATCATAGCTAAAAAGCCTTCCCGCCACCTCAAACACAACCACATTTCCGTCTTCGCTCTCCACCATGGGTATCTCCGTATCTGTGATACCCAAGAGCAATTTGTCATTACCGCACATTTTTCCGGCGTCCGGTATCTGTGTCATGGTTCTCTCAAAATCCAACAGATACATTCTATCCGTGGTATAGCGCAGGCGGTAGTACTCTTCCACCATATAATAAGCAGTGTATTCCCCTTCCTTTGTAGATACGACATAATTGGATCTCAAGGTCGCCGTCTGCTCCGCAATCTCCATAAAGCGCGGCACCGCTTTGCTCACTTCCCTGACCCCCAGGTCACCCCAGGTAATCTGCCGGAAACTGCTATGAATATTTACCTTGTGAAAAGAGCTGTTATCTTCCAGCTTGGGGTCGGTCTCCAGATATTTTGTAAGTTCCCTTGCAGCCTCCTTATCATATAACTTATCATGAAAATCCACGCAAAAATTCAGCTTCTCCGCCGCGTGAAAACCTGTCGCCCACAGAACCCTTGTATAATAGACAGCTCGTCCACCCCCCTCCATTTCCAGTAAAATGGCAAGGGAATACTCCCTGTCACGCTCTATCAGGTCCTTCAGCACAATATTTCCCCATATTCTGTCATTATCAATTTTAATATCTTTGATCTGGTTATTCTCAATCAAGCGAGAACCGTCTATGGTCCGCACCTCCATGGATATCCCGACCACTTCCTGCCCAAAAGTATCCACCACAAATCCCGTATCTCTGGCCTCCCCCAGTACGGTCACGGTATCCCTCTGAAAAGACACGTCGGAATCCAAAGTATATCCGTAAAGTCTGTTATATTCCACCCCATCCATAACCATGGTTACTAACGGCAGCGTTGCAGGCGCCATCTCCATGGTCAGATTGTCATGTCCTTTATTCATAATTCTGCTCACGATCACCAGTGCCAGCAGAAAAGTGACAAAAAAAACCAACATTTTGAGCACACTTTTTTTCATAGCAACTCCTTCAAAACAGGATTTACATGCAAAAACTCCATGGTGCGATCCAATGCCGCAGCCTGTACATCGTTTTTGGGACGCATCCTGGAAGATCTCACCGCCCGAATCATCAGATTTTTCGGGGTATGCTCCATGTCAATAAACTCCAGGATCTGTACGTCATATCCGTTACATTCCAGCAAATCGGCCCGAAGTGCATCGGTGATCAACGCCGCCATCCGTTCTTTGATCACACCGTATCTCAATACCGGTTTCAGCTCCTCACAGGATATCTGACCATTCAGTTCATGCTGACAGCAGGGCACCGCCATAATGACGGCGGCCCCCCACTTAACTGCCTTCTCCAGCGCATAGTCCGTAGCTTTGTCACAGGCATGGAGCGTAACCACCATGTCCACCGGTTCCGTTTCCTGAAAACTTCCGATATCTCCCTGACAAAAGCCAAGCCTGTCATAACCAAGTTTCTCTGCCAGCCTGTTACAATGTTCAATCACATCTGCCTTCAAATCCAATCCCGTTACTTTAATATCTCTGTGAGAAAGTCTGCATAAGTAATAATACATGGCAAATGTTAAATAAGACTTCCCACAGCCAAAATCCACAATTCTTATGGTTCTGTTATCAGGAAGCTTATCCAAAATATCCTCTATAAATTCCAAATATCGGTTTATCTGGCGAAATTTATCATACTTTGCCCTCACAATATGCCCGTCCGGCGTCTGAACTCCCAGGCCGATCAGGAAGTCCACCGGCTGCCCTTCCTGCAGGATATACCGTTTGGAGCGGTCATGGGACAGGTCTTTGGGCTTCTGCGCCTGTTCCCTGTCTCTGTTTGTACGCCGGTGCTTCACCGATACGGCGCCTTTCTTACTCACCAATGCCGTAACAATCTCAGACGCACCAATCATTTGCGCCTGTCGAAAAAGGTTTTGCATATAATCACACAGCCGCTCCTGCATTTCTTCCTTTTCGTGATTGGAATGAAATACCTTTGTTCCCCGGTATATAGTCTCCTGAAAACGCAAGCCCCCCTTGATCATAACCGGCCGAATTTTCACTTTTATGCCCTGTGCCTCATTGCGGCTGTTGCTGAGTACGATCTGTATCAAATCCTGATCCAGCATTTGTTGAAAACTTTCTTTCAGTTCATCCATAGCATCCTTATCTATCATCAAATAATATATATTTTCCCTCTGTGACCGCCATGACGGCGTTTATATACTTCGTTAAACAGCAAAATGATCACCATTTCCTCTCCGGGAGAAGTCCCCTCCTCCTTTTCCAGTACCTTGCAAATGGATCCTGCAAGCGCCTGAAGACTGTATTTGTCCGGATATTCATCGTAGATCATGCTGCCCTCATAATCCGCTTTATCCAACATTTCCGCTATCCTTTTCTGATAGCGCTTCACGTCATTGGGATACATCTGCTGCAGATATTCCAGATCCTGCAGCAAGTTTGCCTCCCGATTCGCCCCGTAATAATCGGGGTAAGCCATATAAAAAGGAAGGGGCCCATTCCAGCCCCTTACTTTGTTTTCCGGCAGCGGCTGTAACAGCTTAGAATGAAATTCCATATACAATCCCTTTCAAGGTTTTTAACAGCATATGCTACTTTTCATCTAAATGTTACTCTTTTGTCAAGCCCCACCGATTATTTCAATACCTGAATCCGTGCCATGGCCCTGAGCAGAGCCGTCTCCGCCCTGGCCACATCCGTCTCCTGTGTCTTGTTGTGCAAGCGCTCCTCGGCACGCTCCTTGGCGGCCACCGCACGATTTTCATCAATTTCGCTGGGCCACTCAACGATCTCCGCCAGAATGGTCACACCCTCCGGCAGAATCTCCGCAAATCCGGCATGAAGAGCCGCTATTCTCTCCCCTTCCGCCTCACTGATGTTCAAAATACCAGGTTTGATGATCACCGTCATCGGAATATGTCCCGGCAGTATGCCAACCTCACCTTCCGTGGTATTAAACTCCACCATATCCACCTGACCTTCATAGAACACTCTGTCGGGCGTAATGATACGCAGAAGGAAACCGTTATTATCTGCCATGTTTATACCTCTCTCTCCATCCGTACTGCTGGCTACATCTTGGCCAGGACATCATCAATACTGCCTGCGTTCAGGAAATAGCTTTCGGGAATATCGTCGTGCTTACCCTCCAGAATCTCTCTGAAACCACGGATCGTCTCGTTAATAGGTACATACTTGCCTTCCAGACCGGTAAACTGTCCCGCCACAAAGAACGGCTGCGACAGGAATCTCTGCACCTTGCGGGCACGGGACACCACCAGCTTATCCTCCTCGGACAATTCATCCATACCAAGGATGGCAATGATATCCTGCAGTTCCTTATAGCGCTGCAGTATTTCCTGTACGCCTCTGGCTGTACGGTAATGTTCTTCTCCCACGATCCTGGGATCCAGAATACGGGAGGTGGACTCCAGAGGATCCACCGCAGGATAAATACCCAATTCCACGATGGAACGCGACAATACCGTAGTGGCATCCAGATGTGCAAACGTGGTCGCAGGCGCAGGGTCCGTCAAGTCATCTGCCGGCACATAAACAGCCTGTACGGAAGTGATGGAACCATTTTTGGTGGAAGTGATACGCTCCTGCAACGCGCCCATCTCCGTCTGCAAGGTGGGCTGATATCCCACTGCGGAAGGCATACGTCCAAGCAATGCGGAAACCTCGCTGCCCGCCTGTGTAAAGCGGAAAATATTGTCTATAAACAACAGCACATCCTTACCGCCTTTGTCGCGGAAATATTCCGCCATCGTCAGGCCGGTCAGACCCACGCGCATCCTGGCCCCAGGCGGCTCGTTCATCTGTCCGAACACCATTGTGGTCTTGTCGATAACGCCTGATTCCGTCATCTCATGATAAAGGTCATTACCCTCACGGGTACGCTCTCCAACGCCGGTAAACACGGAATATCCTCCATGCTCCGTGGCGATATTACGAATCAACTCCTGAATCAGCACTGTCTTTCCTACGCCGGCACCGCCGAACAGACCGATTTTGCCACCCTTTTGATAAGGACAGAGCAGATCCACCACCTTGATACCGGTTTCCAGAAGCTCCTTCTCCGTAGCCTGCTCTTCAAACTTCGGAGCCGCTCTATGAATAGGCTCATAAGAAACATCCTCAGGAGCCGGCTTATTGTCGATAGGCTGCCCCAGCACATTGAAAATCCGTCCCAAAGTCTTCTCGCCTACCGGAACGGAAATGGGCGCCCCAGTGGCAACCGCATCCATGCCTCTCACCAGACCGTCGGTACTTCCCATGGCTATACACCTGACCGTATCGTCCCCCAAGTGCTGAGAAACCTCTGCGGTCAGTTCACCGCCGTCACTGGTAGGAATGCGAATTGCTTCGTTGATCTCAGGCAGTTTACCCTCGTCAAACCGGATATCCAGCACAGCACCGATGATCTGAGTAACCTTACCTCTGTTTTCTCCTGCCATTTCTACCTCTTTCCCGTCCGCTTGCGCGGACATATTTCTAACTCGTAAAACACTTTATAAATCTAAACGCTCCTCACTTCCCGTCATGCCGCCTGCGGCGGCGCGGGTGTAAAATTTACACACTTTACCCAAGAGCTTCCGCGCCTGCTATAATCTCCGTCAGTTCCTGCGTAATGGAGCCCTGACGCGCCCTGTTATACTTCAATGTCAGATCGCTGATAATCTCTTCCGCATTGCTGGTGGCACTGTCCATGGCCTGCATACGGGCACCGTTCTCGCTGGCAATGGCTTCCCGCAGTGCGCCGTAAATCAAGCTGGTGACATACTTGGGAATCAACATATCCAACGCTTCCGTATCCTCCGGTTCAAAATTCATAACCGCAGTGGCCTCTTTCCCTTCGGAAGCGGACTCTGACACGTCCTCTTTGTCCCCGCCCGTCCCTACCGGAAGCAGACGAAGCAGCGTGGGTACATGGCTTACCGTGTTCTTAAATGCGGTATACGCCAAATAGATTTCTCCGATCTCACCTTCTGCAAACGATTCCAGAAGTTTTGCAGACAGTGCCATCGCATCTGCATACACCGGACTCTCCACAATATCGCCGTTGCACCACTTCACCTCATATCCGTTGCGTGCAAGGGCATCCCGTCCTTTATTGCCCAGACAATAAATCTGCAGATCCTCTTTCTTCCAATCAGGATGCCTGGTCACCAATTTCACCACATTGGAATTATAACCGCCGGCAAGCCCTCTGTTAGAGGTAATGACAATGACCGCTTTCTTTGAAATATCCCTGGCAGTCCCTGCATCCGCCTCGGTATCGGAAGCCAGATATTTGTGCTCCACATTTCCTACCCGTTTGAGAATACTGTTCACCGTGTCGTACATACAGGTAAAATAGTCCTTGGAACGCTCCGCGCTTGCCCGGGCACGCTGCAGCTTTACGGTGGATACCAGCTTCATGGCTTTCGTTATCTGCTGGGTTCCCTGAATACTGCTCTTGCGGCGCTTTATATCACGCATTGATGCCATATTCTATCCCTCTCGTACCGTTTCGTACTCTCTTTCTACTTAAACTGCTTCTTAAACTCTGCGATTGCCTTCTGCAGTGTCTGATCCGTGGCATCGGATATTACCTTTTCCGTCGCAATATTACCGGGCACTTCCGGATATTTGGTATCCAGGAATTCAAAGAATTCCTTCTCAAACCTGGTAATTTTGTCCACAGGTACATCCAGCAGATACTTGCGGGTCACGGCATAAATGATAATTACCTGATACTGCACCGGCATGGGTTCGTACTGGGGCTGTTTGAGCACCTCTTTGATACGCTCGCCCTGTGCCAGCTTCTCCTTGGTGTCGTCATCCAGCTCGGAACCAAACTGCGCAAAGCTTGCCAGCTCTCGATATTGTGCCAGCTCCGTACGAATGGGTGCCGCGATCTTCTTCATTGCCTTGATCTGCGCAGCTCCTCCCACACGGGATACAGAAAGCCCCGCATTGATAGCAGGCCGGAAGCCGGAATTGAACATCTCCGTCTCCAGATAAATCTGTCCGTCGGTAATGGAAATCACATTGGTAGGGATATAAGCGGATACATCGCCTGCCTGTGTCTCGATAATCGGAAGCGCCGTCAGGGAACCGCCGCCATACTCCTCATTCATTCTCACCGCCCGCTCCAACAACCTGGAATGCAGATAAAACACATCTCCGGGATATGCCTCACGGCCGGGCGGACGACGAAGCAACAAAGAGAGTGTACGGTATGCCGTAGCATGCTTACTCAGGTCATCATACACTACCAGCACGTCCTCGCCATTTTCCATCCACTCCTCACCGATGGCACAGCCCGAATAAGGAGCAATGTACTGCAAAGGCGCCAGATCACTTGCCGTAGATACAACTACGGTGGTGTATGCCATTGCGCCATACTCTTCCAATGTCTTTACAATATTGGCGATGGTGGATGCTTTCTGGCCTATTGCAACATAAATACATTTTACGTTCTGGCCCTTCTGATTAATAATCGTATCAATTGCGATTGCCGTCTTACCTGTCTGACGGTCACCGATAATCAACTCACGCTGCCCCCTGCCGATGGGAATCATGGCGTCGATGGCCTTAATACCCGTCTGAAGGGGCGTATCTACGCTCTTTCTTGTGATAACACCGCTTGCAACTCGTTCGATTTTACGGAATTTTGTAGTCTGTATCGGTCCCTTGCCGTCAATAGGCTGACCGAGGGAATTGACAACACGCCCAAGCAATGCGTCTCCCACCGGGACTTCCACCACACGTCCCGTGGTCTTGACGGTATCGCCTTCGTTGATATTCCTGGCGCTTCCCAGCAATACCACGCCCACGTTATCCTCTTCCAGATTCAGCACCATGCCGTACACTTCGCCGGGGAACTCCAAAAGCTCACCCTGCATGGCATTCTCCAGACCATGTACACGAGCAATGCCGTCTGCTACCTGTATGACGGTACCCACATCGGATACGTCCAGCGTAGAGGCATATCTCTTAATCTGATCCTTGATAACCGAACTTATTTCTTCTGGTCTTAAATTCATGGATCTGTCGCACCTTTCTTCCAGCCGTTTAACCCAGCTGAATTTGTAATAATTGTTTCGTCATACCGTCCAGCTTTGTGCGGATACTGCTATCCACCACCCTGTCGTTGATACGAATGATCATACCGCCGATGATGGCGGAATCCACCTCATAATGGAGTTCTATCTTCCTGTAACCGCTGGTCTGCAATAGCTTTGCCTCCAGCGCCTTTTTCTGATCCTGACTCAGCTCCACTGCGGTCTTCACATATGCCACGCCAATCTTTTGCTGTTCTTTGACTCTGTCAATAAAATACGCAAAAATGGCAGTCAGCTCTCCATAGCGTTCCTTGGATACCACTACGTCCAAAAGTCCCGCCAGCTCATCGCTGACCTTTCCCTGAAAGACATTCTCCACAACATGCAGTTTATCCTGCTTGGGAATCCCCGGATGTTTCATCAGTTCGTCAAATTTAGGATTTTCCGCAAGTAATTCGCTGACACAGCGGATTTCTTCCATCAGCTCCAAAGCCTTGCCCTCACCTGACTCCATGGCTGCTTCATACAAGGCTTCCCCGTATGTCTTAGATACTAATTTAGCCATGTCTTATCACCCATTTCCTTTAAGGTTTCGTCAATCAACTGATTTTGTGTGGTGGTATCAATAGATACCGCTGCCACCTTGCCGGCCATAAGGGATGCAACGGAAATAATTTCTCTCTTTACGTCATCGGACAGCTTCTGTCTCTCAAGCTCCGCTTCCACACGAGCCCTATCCACAATGCGTGCAGCTTCTTCCTTCGCCTGGGC
Source organism: uncultured Acetatifactor sp. (assembly GCA_910578185.1). Taxonomy (GTDB): domain Bacteria; phylum Bacillota; class Clostridia; order Lachnospirales; family Lachnospiraceae; genus Acetatifactor. Next base: position 2,456 of record CAJTPN010000015.1, on the reverse strand, counting down.
AATGATTTGATTTTCATTGTGCAGTGCTTTCTTGCGGGCTTCGCTCAAGATGCTCTCTGCTTCCTTATCGATCTCCTTCAGCTTTGTCTCATATTCCTCTTTCAGATGTCTGGCTTCCTCCATATCCTGCTTTGCCGTCTCCAGCTCACCCTGGATCTTCTCCTTGCGGTCGTTGAGCATCGTCCTCACAGGATTGAACAGAAAATAACTCATAAAAAGGAACAGAAAAAAGATAGCGATAATCATCAAAACAGCATCCGCCATCAGCTGCCAGTCCAGATCAAACAATCTTGACATGGACTCGCCCCCTATTAAAAGTATCATTCTACCTTGCCTCCTTTCTGCCTCCTATAAGCTCTTCACTGGCTTAAGGCAGGAGAGGTTTCACGAACAATAACAGGATCGCAATCAACAAACCGTACAGACCCGTGGTCTCGGCCACTGCCTGTCCAAGGAGCATGGTTGACATAACTTTGGACTGTGCGCCGGGATTGCGTCCTACCGCAGCGGCAGCATGACCTGCAGCAATACCCTGCCCCACACCAGGTCCAATACCGGCGATAACTGCCAGACCAGCACCAATTGCAGAACAACCTAAGATAAAGTTTTCATTGAAATCCATTCTTTTTTCCTCCTGAATATAAATAAAAATTAATTAATGGAACTCCACATAAACTCCTGCCAACTTTTTGGGCAGGCGCACCCCCACATTCAAAAAATTCATACCCTGTGGGAAACTTTCCGTCGCATCCTAACGTCTTGTGCCATCGCCAATCTCATTTGAAATATACGTCATGGTCAACATACAGAACACGTAGGTCTGAATTGCTCCCGAAAACAAATCAAAATACACATGCAGCGCCGCAGGCCAGGCCGTAGCGATCCATCCCAGCAGACCGTACAACAATGCCATCATCGCAGTGCCGGACAACACATTTGCAAACAGACGCAGGGATAAGGATATCGGTACCGCAACCGCACTGACCACATTAATAGGAAGCCATATCGGCAACCACGGCGGCAGCGGCGAACATAAATCCTTCCAGATCGTCAGCGGCTTCTGATATTTCCACTTATTATAATGAATCAGAGAAAACGTCATAAGCGCCATGGGCAATGTGACGCCGTAATCCGCTGTGGGCGGACGCAAGCCCAGCAATCCTGAAATATTGCTCAACAGGATAAAAATAAAAATCGTCCCGATATAATTAGAATATCTGGACGCGGCCTGCCCCATGGAACCGCTCACCATTTTATCCAATGTCTCCACCATCAGCTCCAGCACATTCTGAAAACTTCCCGGTACTTCCGACGCTCTGGCCATGCATCTTCTTGCAGCAATGGCAAAAATCACAAGGATCATCATCACGATAAACACACAGATATGAGTGGTGGTTATCCACACCGGATGACCGAAAAAGGAATATTGCACCACGCCATGTATCATGAAGTCAACATCCGCACCACCGGATAGCAAAATGCCATGTTCCACACTATCACCTCCTCCTTTTTGTATTTTGGCAGCTGTCAGAAGTATCTCCCAGAACACCGGCACGCCATGCCCTGTGCTCCATGGGACATACTACTCTCCCTCCCGGGAAACGTCCTCTTCCGGCATGGGTTCCGGCTCAGGATCCGTCTCATGAAACAGCTTATTGCACAATTTATGAGTAATCGGCTGAAGATATGCCGTTACTTTTAAACTCATATATCCGATAAAAAAAACAATAGGATCCAGTGCTTGTGTCACTGCAATCAAGACCAGAACCACCGCAAAAATCACATAGCGGAATACATATCCTCTTGTCACCAGCTTGGACGCGTCGGCTCCATACCACAGCGCTCTGTCCAGCGTCCTGTACATATGGATCACAGCGGCAAACGCAAAAGCGATGCCAAACCACAGACTTGCGGCAAAATACCCTTGCTTTTCCACAAAAAAAGCTCCCACCGCCTGAGCTGCCAGCCCGATAAAAAGCATTCCCATCTGCATTTCCAGCAACGTCCTATTCACCTTTTTGAGCATCCCCATTATCTTCATAGAAACCACCCTTTTCGCTGCCGTTTTCTTTCGCCCCATCCCTGTCCGGTTTCTTTTCTGATCTGCCGTCCATCTCGGAATCGTCACAGATCCGCCTTGCCATGCGATAAATATTCTGCCCTCCCGCCAGGGCTCCCACCACAAATAATATTATGGTAAAACAGGATGTTCCCAGCCTGCCGTCCAGCCAGATTCCCACAGCGGACAACATACAGATGGGTACCAGCATATTCAGCCCAAACTGCATAATCATTGCAAGAGACTGGAAAACAATCCTGTCCCCATTTTTTTGCTGCTTCATCTGCCCCACCCGTCCTCTGTCTTCTTTCCACCTTGTATCATTATACTCACTTTTATACAAATTGTCCAGATATGTTTATAAACTCGTACTTAACTCATTGTCACTGTTCACTCC
>CAJTPN010000014.1 GCA_910578185.1 uncultured Acetatifactor sp. | reverse complement strand
GACAAAAAAACGACCCACGCCAGCTCCGAAGAGCCAGCGGTAGGTCGTTTTTTTCTATGGGACAGGGCTAATGCTCTTTGCCCTTTCCAGAATAAATTACAGTGCCCTGTGACACCTACGCGCATATGGCATCAATTGGCAATCGCCGCCTGTGCTGCCGCCAATCTCGCAATCGGCACTCTAAACGGTGAGCAGGACACGTAGTCCAGACCGATCTTATGACAGAATTCCACGGATGCGGGATCTCCGCCATGCTCGCCGCAGATACCAATGTGAAGCTTGGAGTTCACGGGCTTTCCAAGTTTGATGGCAGTTTCCATCAGCCTGCCGACACCAATCTGATCCAGCTTTGCGAAGGGATCATTTTCAAAAATCTTGGCATCATAGTAGGCATTCAGGAATTTACCTGCATCGTCTCTGGAGAAACCGAACGTCATCTGGGTCAGGTCATTGGTACCAAAGCAGAAGAAATCTGCTTCCTTGGCAATCTCGTCAGCTGCAAGTGCTGCTCTTGGAATCTCGATCATGGTACCCACTTCGTATTCCAGCTCAATGCCTGATGCGGCAATTTCTGCATCAGCCGTTTCCACCACTTTACCTTTCACAAACTTTAACTCCTTGACCTCACAGATCAGAGGAATCATAATTTCGGGTTTCACGTTCCAATCCGGATGCGCCTTCTTTACATTGATTGCTGCACGGATAACAGCTTTCGTCTGCATCTTGGCAATCTCGGGATAGGTCACCGCAAGACGGCATCCTCTGTGGCCCATCATGGGGTTGAATTCATGTAATCCCGTGATAATATTTTTGATTGTCTCCACAGATTTACCCTGGGCCTTTGCCAACTTCTCAATGTCAGCCTCCTCTGTAGGAACAAACTCATGCAGAGGCGGATCCAGGAAACGAATGGTAACAGGGCATCCCTCCAATGCTTCGTACAGTTTCTCAAAGTCATCCTGCTGGAAAGGAAGAATCTTATCCAATGCGGCTTCTCTCTCCTCCACCGTATCGGAACAGATCATCTCACGGAACGCAGCGATCCTGTTCTCGTCAAAGAACATATGCTCGGTACGGCAAAGGCCGATGCCTTCCGCTCCAAGTTCCCTTGCTTTCTTTGCATCCGCAGGGGTGTCTGCATTGGTGCGAACCTTCAATGTCCTGTACTTGTCCGCCCATGCCATAATCCTGCCGAACTCACCTGCTATGGTAGCATCCACGGTAGGAATCTGCTCTCCATAAATATTGCCGGTAGAACCGTCGATGGAGATGAAATCTCCCTCTTTAAATTCTCTGCCTGCCAGAGTAAATTTCTTGTTTGCCTCGTCCATGGCGATGTCGCCGCAGCCGGAAACGCAGCAGGTTCCCATCCCCCGGGCCACCACTGCCGCATGAGATGTCATACCGCCCCGAACTGTGAGAATACCCTGAGATACTTTCATACCTGTGATATCTTCGGGAGAAGTCTCCAGACGTACCAAAACGACCTTTTCACCCTTTGCCACCCAATTTTCAGCATCTTCTGCCGTAAATACAATCTTACCGCACGCTGCACCGGGAGATGCGCCGAGACCTTTTCCAAGGGGCGTGGCAGCCTTTAAAGCCTTGCTGTCAAACTGGGGATGCAGCAGGGTATCTAAGTTGCGGGGATCGATCATGGCAACCGCCTCTTTCTCCGTCCTCATACCTTCGTCCACCAGGTCACATGCGATCTTCAATGCCGCCTGAGCGGTTCTCTTTCCGTTCCTGGTCTGCAGCATATAAAGCTTTCTGTTCTCAATGGTAAACTCCATATCCTGCATATCTCTGTAATGATTCTCCAAGGTAGCACAAACTTTATTAAACTGCTCGAACACTTCCGGCATTACCTTTGCCATCTCTTCAATCTTCTGAGGAGTGCGTACACCTGCAACCACATCTTCCCCCTGGGCATTCATCAAAAACTCACCCATCAGCTTTTTCTCGCCCGTTGCCGGATCTCTGGTAAACGCAACTCCGGTGCCGGACTCATCGGACCAGTTGCCAAACGCCATCATCTGCACATTGACAGCCGTTCCCCAGGAATAGGGGATATCATTGTCACGGCGATATACATTTGCACGGGGATTATCCCAAGAACGGAATACAGCCTTGATAGCTCCCATCAGCTGTTCCTTGGGATCATCCGGGAAATCCTCACCGATTTTTGCCTTATATTCTGCCTTAAACTGATTTGCGAGTTCCTTCAGGTCTGCGGCGGTCAGCTCCACATCCTGCTTAACACCTCTCTCAGACTTCATTTTGTCAATTAACTCTTCAAAATATTTCTTTCCAACCTCCATGACCACATCGGAATACATTTGTATAAATCTTCTATAGCAGTCCCAAGCCCATCTCTCATTGCCGGTCTGTGCGGCAATGGTATTGACAACCGTTTCATTCAGCCCAAGATTCAGGATGGTATCCATCATGCCGGGCATGGAAGCCCTTGCGCCGGAACGGACGGAAACCAGCAGCGGATTCTTGGTATCGCCGAATTTCTTATTGGTGATCTCCTCCATCTTGCCGATATACTCATTGATCTGTGCCTGGATTTCACTGTTGATCTGCCTTCCATCCTCGTAATACTGCGTACATGCTTCCGTAGTGATGGTAAATCCCTGCGGAACCGGCAGACCCAGATTGGTCATCTCAGCCAGGTTTGCGCCCTTGCCACCCAGAAGCTCACGCATATTTGCATTGCCTTCCGTAAATAAATACACCCATTTCTTCATCTTCTACTTATCTTCCTTTCAAATTCTCTAGTACTTGCTCTTATTGTTACAATTTACCAGAGGAATATCCATACGTCAAGATATAATTTCAAAAAAGTTGCATATTCAACTTAAACTGTAAATAACCGTTTTCTCTGACATATCAACTTTATGTGACCGTTTGCCACGCCGTCCCCAGGGCTTATCCCCACTTTTTAATTTCACCGCAATACGGACAATGTGGAAGTAAATAACCTTATTGTTCCATGGCCAAATCCGGGTACAAATATGTTTAGTGTCCTGATCCGAAACCGGAATAAATACTTTTCCCTTGAAATATCAGGAAATTTATGTATAATAGTGGAAGTGGCTGTGTACCATTTTTTGTAACAGTGGAAAAAACATTTAGAAGAGGTTAAAAATGATAAGTGCAAACAACGTAACCTTACGAATCGGCAAAAAAGCATTATTCGAGGATGTAAACATCAAATTCACGGAAGGCAACTGCTATGGACTGATCGGTGCAAACGGTGCCGGTAAATCCACTTTTCTGAAAATCCTGGATGGAAGACTGGAAACTACCAAGGGCGATGTCACCGTTACCCCTGGGCAGAGACTCTCCGTTCTGGAACAGGATCATTTCAAATATGATAATTATATCGTAGTAGATACGGTAATCATGGGAAATGAGCGGCTATATCAGATTATGAAGGAAAAAGATGCCATCTATGCAAAAGAAGACTTTACTGATGAAGACGGTATCCGCGCCAGTGAGCTGGAGGCGGAATTTGCGGAAATGGACGGCTGGGAGGCGGAGTCCAACGCGGCCATGCTGTTAAACGGGCTTGGCATCCCAACAGACGTCCATTACTCCTCCATGAAGGATCTGGATGGCAGCATTAAGGTAAAAGTCCTGCTGGCGAAGGCCTTGTTTGGCAATCCGGATATCCTGCTGCTGGACGAACCCACGAACCATCTGGATCTGGATGCAATCGCCTGGCTGGAAGACTTCCTGATTGACTTTGAAAACACCGTAATCGTGGTCTCTCATGACCGGTACTTTTTAAATAAGGTCTGTACCCATATCGCGGATATCGACTATGGCAAAATTCAGCTTTACGCCGGAAACTACGATTTCTGGTACGAATCCAGTCAGCTTCTCATCCGGCAGATGAAGGAGGCCAACAAGAAAAAAGAAGAAAAAATCAAAGAACTGCAGGAGTTTATCTCCCGTTTCTCGGCAAACGCCTCCAAGTCCAAACAGGCTACCTCCCGGAAACGCGCTCTGGAAAAAATCGAACTGGATGAGATCAAACCTTCCAGCAGAAAATATCCTTATATTGACTTCCGCCCTGACAGAGAAATCGGCAACGAAGTGCTTACGGTGGAACATTTATCCAAAACCGTCAACGGAGAAAAGATTTTGGATGATATTACCTTTGTGTTGGGGCATGACGATAAAGTGGCTTTTGTTGGAAGTCAGGAACTTGCCAAGACCACCCTTTTCCAGATTCTGATGGGAGAACTGGAACCGGACGAAGGGACAATAAAATGGGGTGTCACCACGTCCCAGGCTTATTTTCCCAAGGACAATACGGCAGAATTTGACAATGATCTTTCCATCGTAGATTGGTTGACGGGCTATTCTCCCGTAAAGGACGTAACCTATGTACGGGGCTTCCTTGGCCGAATGCTTTTTGCAGGGGAGGATGGAGTCAAAAAGGTACGCGTACTCTCCGGCGGAGAAAAGGTACGCTGCCTGTTGTCAAAGATGATGATCAGCGGCGCCAACTGCCTTGTGCTGGACGAACCTACCAATCATCTGGATATGGAGTCCATCACCGCGCTGAACAATGGATTGATCAAATTCCCCGGAGTAGCGCTGTTCTCCTGCCATGACCATCAATTTGTGCAGACCACGGCAAACCGCATTATGGAGCTGCTGCCGGACGGTCATTTGATCGACAAAATCACCACCTACGACGAATATCTGGCAAGCGACGAAATGGCAAGAAAGCGTACCGCCGTTACCACCCACAAGGATGATGAAGAAGACTATGGCGAAAACAATTGATCTGCATGTACATTCCAACCGTTCCGACGGCACTTTCTCTCCTGCCCAGTTGGTTGACTATGCAATGGAAAAGGGGCTGGCGGCCTTTGCGCTCACCGATCACGATACAATTGACGGTCTGGAAGAAGCAGCCGCATATGCCGAAGGACTGAAGTCAGGCTTTGTGCAAGCAACGCAGCCTTTTTCCCAAAGCGCCCATGGCCCTTCCGCTTTTTCTGATGATGATAACCGTTCCGGCAAAAATACGGTCTCACCGGAATCCGTTCCGGAAGTGATTCCGGGTATAGAGCTTTCCACAGAATATCAGGGCCAGGACATTCATATTCTTGGGTTATACATCGATCCGAAAAACACTGCCTTTTGTGGAAAGCTGCAGGAATTTGTTGATTCCAGAGACATCAGGAACCGGAAAATGTGCGGGCTTTTACAGGCTCACGGCATTCAGATCACTTACGACGAGCTGCTTTCGGAAAATCCCCATGCCGTGATCACCAGAGCACATTATGCCAAATACATGCTGGCCCATGGCTATATCAAAAATATGAAAGAAGCCTTTGAACGTTATATAGATGACAATGGCCCCTGCTATGTTCCTCGGGAAAAGGTGACTCCCACGCAGGCCGTACAACTGATACTGGAAGCCAACGGCATTCCCGTTCTGGCACATCCCACGCTTTATCACATGAGCGATCAGCGGCTGGATATTCTGACGGCAACTTTAAAGTCCGCAGGTCTTATGGGCATAGAAGCTATCTACAGTACCTACACCCCGGCGGAGGAACGCAAAATTCGCGCACTTGCCGCCAAATATGATCTGCTTGTCAGCGGCGGCAGCGATTTCCACGGTGCCAACAAACCTGGACTGGACCTTGGAAGCGGTTACGGTAAACTGTTTATCCCCTATTCAATTTTGGAAGCGTTAAAAAGCAGGCAGGAATTTTAAATTCCTGCCTGCTTTTTAACCTTATATTGACATCTCGTTCAACCTTCCACTATCAGGTATCTGCCATCACCGATATCGAATACTTCATCTGCGTCCAGAATCTCGTCATCCATGGCGCCTTCCATGTCGATGCCTTCTTCCTGGAAATATTCAATGACTTCCTGTACGGAATCCACTACCACCGCCATGCATTCCTCCAGAAAGCCTTCCGCTTCCGCAAGCGTCTCCGCTACTTTTTCCGGAAAGAGCTGCAACTGGTTTTCCAGAAAGCACTCCAACACGTCATCGTCAAATTGATGCATCTTACCCACCCTCCTTTGCTGCCAGAAGATTTTTAGCGATCTCATCTGTTATCACTTGCCCACATCATAATACGATTATTTATCCATGTCAATATATTTATTCCTCTTTTATACAATTTGCGCAACGATTCGACCATTCCCCGCAAAAAGTATTAAGTTTGCACATAAAACCTGCCACAGGCAGTGGAAACGGCTGTTTTCACTATACAAAATCAAGCAATTCCAGGGGATGTGCAATTATGGCATCCGCGCCGCCCTCTTCCAGTTCCTTTTGATCACGGAATCCCCACAGCGCTCCCACCGTAAACGCCCCGGTATTTTTGCCTGTCTTCATATCTGTGGCGGTATCTCCCAGATACAATAGTTCCGACGGTTTCAGGCCAAGCCGCTCCAATATCCGAAATGCCCCTTCCGGGCTGGGCTTGATGGCCACGTTTTCTTTCTGTCCCTGTATCACATCAAAATATCCCTTTCCAAACAAGGACTCAACCACATTTATCGTCTCCTCATGAGGTTTATTGGATAGCACGGCAATTTTGATTCCCTGTCCCTTCAAACTTGCCAGCAGTTCGCAAATCCCGTCATAAGGCCTAACCTCATACATACAATTCTCACGGAAAATATCCCTGTAAATGGCAAAAGCTTCCTCAAAATGTTCCGGACTGGTATCTCCCCCTGCCGCCAAGGCTCGTTTCACCAGATTTGCCGCACCGTCGCCCACAAAATAATGATACTGTTCCACAGAAAAGGGTCCGCACCCAAAACGCGCCACCGCCTGATCCGCACAATATTTTATGCTTTGAATGGAATCGGAAAGGGTTCCGTCCAAATCAAATATTACTGCCTTCTTAACTTCCTTCATACCAACCTCCATACTGCCGTTTCCAAGCAGCTCATATTTGGATCCATTCCTTCATCTCCTGATATAGCCTCCCCACCGGCAGCCCCACCACATTGTTGTAATCCCCTTCAATCTTTCTGACATATCTGGCAAAAATTCCCTGAATCCCATATGCTCCCGCCTTATCCATACAGTCTCCTGAGGCTATATAGGAATCTATTTCCTGTTTCCACATGGGATAGAAGCTTACACTTGTGGTTTCATGAAATGTTTTCCGTCCTGTATTGCCCGATCCATGGCCGGGTATCGCTTCCGTTTGGGCGCCGTAAATCAGCGTAATTCCGGTATAAACCTCATGACTTCTGCCGGAAAGCATTTCCAGCATTTCCCGCGCCTCCTCCTTTTGGGAAGGTTTTCCCAGAATGCGCCCGTCCACTGCAACCACCGTATCCGCTCCAATCACCAGAAGCCCCTCTGAACCTGACACTTTTGCGTCTTCTGTCCTATATGCCGGTTCCATAGACATGCCTTCCGCTCTCTGGCTTACGATTTCCGCAAACACAGCTTCCGCCTTTTGTGCCGACAGTGCCTCCACCACAGCCCCAGGATCAGTCGCCGTCACTTTTTCCTCCACATTGCTGACCCTGACTTCAAAATTAAGGCCAATTTGTGCAAGCAGCTCACGTCTGCGCGGTGACCCGGAAGCAAGTATGATCTTTACTCCATCCATTTAAATTATCCCTCCCGTCGCCTTGAGCGGCGACTGACCCCCTTCTCCACACTACTCCCCATCCCCATGATGTACTTCCGGGATAAATACTCTAGTCTCCCCGTTCTCTTCTCCGGACGCCTCCCTTGCCTCCGCAATGGCTTCCTTACAAAACGCCTCCTGTGAATGGAAAATATGCTTCCCTCTTTTATCCGTCTTTTCATAAGTACCGTCGTCCTGCAATATGGAGGCTTTCACATTATCCCGCAGCTGGCTCTGCAAAATATGCAGCAATTTCTCTTTCAATTCCGGACAGTCCACCGGAAACAGAATTTCCACCCGACGCTCCAGATTCCGTGGCATCCAGTCCGCACTGCTGCAATAAATCTCGTATTGGGTATCATTTTCAAAATAAAAGATCCTGCTGTGTTCCAGAAAATTCCCCACAATGGAACGCACCTTGATATTCTCACTAACGCCCTTGATTCCCGTTTTCAGACAGCAAATCCCCCGCACAATCAAGTCTATCTGTACACCCGCAGCGCTTGCCTCATAAAGCGCTCCAATGATATCCCTGTCACAGAGGGAATTCATCTTTGCGATAATTCGGGCTTCTCTCCCGGATTTGGCGTATTCTTTTTCCCGATTGATCAGATACAGGAAACGGTCCTTGAGCCACAACGGCGCAAGCGCAAGTTTATTCCATACCCTTGGTTCTGAATATCCAGACAACATATTAAACACTGCCGTCGCATCCTCTCCTATCGCCTCGGAACAGGTAAGAAGCCCTATATCGGTATAGAGTTTTGCAGTAGCATCGTTATAGTTTCCCGTTCCCAAGTGTACGTACCTGCGAATTCCGTCTTCCTCCCTTCGTACCACCAACGTAATCTTGCTGTGGGTCTTCAGCCCCACCAGTCCATATATGACATGACAGCCTGCCTTCTCAAGCATTTTTGCCCAGACAATGTTGTTTTCCTCGTCAAACCGTGCCTTTAGTTCCACCAGTACCGTGACCTGCTTGCCGTTATCCGCTGCCTTTGCCAGGGCTTTAATGATGGGAGAATTTCCACTGACACGGTACAGGGTCTGTTTAATTGCCAATACCTCCTGATCTTCCGCTGCCTGCCGTATAAAATCCACTACAGGTTCAAATGTCTGATATGGATGATGGAGCAGAATATCTCTCTTCTTGATCTGGTCAAAAATGCCGCAGCCCGACGGCAGCTGCGGTACCGGCTGCGGCGTAAAGCCCGGCGCCTTTAAATGCGGAAATTCCTCCATTCCGTACAGCTTCATCAATACGGTTAAATCCAGCGGGCCGTCTATGGCATAGATATTTTCCTCCCCTATATGGAGTTCCGCCTCAAGAATCTTCAAAAGACGTTTATCACATCCCGCCTCCACTTCAAGACGGATGGCCTCTCCCCGCTGACGCTTCTTGACCTGCTTTTCGATTTCCTTAAGCAGATCCGCCGCCTCGTCCTCCGCTATGGTCAGATCCGCATTCCGCATGATGCGATACGGATATGTGCAGACGATCTCATTGCTCAAAAACAGCTTGTGCATATTCCGTTCAATGATCTCCTCTAACAGTATCACCTTATGTTCCCTTTCGGTGGAGGGCAGACGCACAATACGGTTGAGCACGCCGGGAACCTGCACGGTGGCAAATTCCATCTCTTCTTTACTGTTCTTTTTGTGGATCAAAGCGGCTATATTCAGTGTCTTGTTCCTTATCAAAGGAAAAGGTCTGGAAGAATCCACCGCCATAGGCGTTAATACAGGATATACATTTTCTTCAAAATACCGATCTGCAAAATCGGCCTCTTCCGCTGTCAGCTCCTCATGCCTGCCGATGATCTGCAGTCCGTTCAGCCGCAGCTGGGGTACAATAGAACGGTTATAAGTAGAATATTGCAGCTCCACCAGCTCATGAATGACCCTGTTCAACTGACGGAGCTGTTCCGCAGGCGTCAGCCCCGCAATGTCCGGCTTCTGATATTTTGCGTTTACCATATCCCACAGGGAAGCCACCCGTATCATAAAAAATTCGTCCAAATTAGACGCCGTAATACTCAGAAATTTCAGCCTTTCAAACAGGGGGATCGACTTGTCCCTGGCCTCATTCAACACTCTGTGATTAAAAAGTATCCAGCTCAATTCCCTGTTGGTATAATATTTAGGACTAAAAAAATTTATTTCTCCCATAGCTGCTCCCCTTACGCATATTGCCCGATTCGGTCTATCCCTGTCCGGACAATCTAAAAATTCTTTCTTTGCTTTAGCACTGGTTCTATGCTGAATACCTCCTGAAAAAATTCTCCCCGTCTTTGAAAGAATTCTTTTTCCAGAGTGATATCCTCCTGAGCGTCCACCGTGATCAGCAGCCGACTGTCCTGCAAAACGGCTTTCAATCCTTTTAATTTCTGTTTGTGACTCCTGTCCAAACCGCTTGCCAGCCGCAGGATTGCCGTCAGCTTTGCCACCACCAGCGCCGATGCCCGATCCGGCCCAGCCTCCCCAGATTTCTGCCAGTCATAGATAAACTTACTGTGGTTAAAGCGCACCACGTTTGCCACAATCTCCCTTTCCTGATGCGACAGCCCGATAATCTCCGTAGCCATAATGATCTGATATGAAGTTTCGCCTATATTGGTCAGGCTGACATACTTCCCGCAGTCGTAGAGAATCGCAGCCAACCGCAGATAGAGGCGCTCCCGCTTTCCCAGACCATGTACCTTTTTCATGCTGTCAAAAACAGTTACCGTAATATTCTCCAGGGTTTCCGAGCGCTTCTTGCTCCCCATATAACGCTTACTGATATTCAAAGCGCAGGCCACAATATCCTGTTCAAAATCATGTTCTCCCCGAAACATCCTGATCTTTTCGGCGTATTCATAAGCAATGCCGTCACAGAGGGTAACTCCCGGCGCCCAGATCTGCTCCACTCCCATCAGCTGCGCAATCGTCCCTGTTAGCACCGCGCTGATAAACACCAGCGGCACTCTCTCTTCGGGAATATCTATATAACGTGCAACCTGAGCGGGGCTCTTTGAACGCAGTGTTTCCATAAACATATCAAAATCCGATCTCTCCAGAACCTCCTTGCCCTCTTCTCTCCCCATCCGCACCGCCCATGGGGAAATATATTCGTCTATGACGATCAGATTTCTGATCTCCCGATCTTTCAGGTAAAGCTTCTTATATATGCCAAGCTGCGCCATTGCCATCTCACCAATCAGGCTCTCCGTGCGGAAGCTTCCGGAGGCAAGATGGTTCAGATAATCCTGTACGCGCAGCACGCCCAATCGCAGATTCTGGGTGGAAACCAAGGTATCATTGTCAAACAGTGACAGCTGGATACTGCCGCCTCCGATATCCAGGATGGCCGTTTTCTCTTCAATGATTTTCCGAAAGCTCTCTCCTCGGGAAGCCACGGATTTATAATCCAGAAACCGCTGCTCCGAGTTGCTGAGAATCTCCACCTTAATTCCGGTGCGCTGGGCAATTTGATCCTGCACGATGGCTGTGTTTTCCGTCTCCCGAATGGCACTGGTTCCGTAGGCTTTATAGTTTTCCACCTTATAGGCGTTCATGATCCCCGCAAATTCTTTCAGCGTACGGCATAACTCGTCCATCTTCTCGTTTCCGATCTTTCCCTTCACAAAGGTATCGGAACCCAAGTCAATGCGTTTGCCCACACAGTCGATCTCCCGCATATTGTTTTTACCGGAAAATTCAAATATTTTCATGGTCAGTTCATAGCTTCCCACATCTATTGCCGCAAACGTTCTGATACTCATCCGCCGTTATCCCCCCGTCCTGACAGATAATCAATAAATTGCTGAGCGGTCCGCCCGGAAAGTCCTCCGTGCGAAAGCTCCCATCGATTTGCCTCCAGCAGCAGTTCCTCCTGCGGCATATCCAAACCGTTTTTTGCCGCCAAAGACTTCACGATCTCCTGAAACTGCTTCTTGTCCGGCGCACCAAAGTAAATCGTAACTCCAAAGCGATACACAAGGGATAATTTCTCCTGTACCGTATCCCCGGTATGCATATCCTGCCTTATTTCTTCCTTGTCACGATAATTTTCCCGAATAAGATGCCGTCTGTTGGAGGTTGCATAAATCAGTACATTTTCCGGTTTCTTTTCCAAGCCGCCCTCGATGACCGCCTTCAGATACTTATATTCCGTCTCAAACTCCTCAAAGCTCAAATCATCCATATAGATAATAAAGCGATAATTACGATTCTTAATCTGGCCGATCACGTGATTGAGATCCCTGAACTGGTGTTTATAGATCTCTATCATACGTAAGCCCCTATCATAATATTCGTTTGCAATCGCTTTGATGCAGGAGGATTTCCCGGTACCTGCATCGCCAAAAAGGAGACAGTTGTTGGCCTTTCTGCCCGCCACAAAAGCCTCCGTATTTTCCGTCAGCTTCCTTTTGGCCAATTCATATCCCACCAGGTCATCCAGACTTACATGGGCTATATTGCGAATTGGCTCGATATACACTTCCCCTCCCTCAGAGATATCATATGGCTTATAAATATCGGATTCACCGTATGGGTCGGGGGATTTGCGCACAACGCGAAATGCCTTGTGAAGACCAAACCGCCCAACGCCATATTCTTTGTAAAACTGCGTCAATGTGGCTTTCATCTCCTCCGGGGTATGATCCAGGCAGAATTTTTCCGCCAGTTCACAAATCCTGGCACATATCCTGGTATTGTACACCTTACTCCGCCCGTGGCTCCCGCCTCCATCGCCCCCGGCATAATGCTCCGCCAAGGCAAATTCTGCCACATGAAGTTTCCCACACATAGGTCCGAAATCATAATCATAAAATTCCTTAAATATCACAATATCATGTAAAACCGCGTCATTAATGCTGCCCTCTATCTCCCCGCGAATCTCACATCCGCAGCTGTAGCTGTTCTCATTGTTCACAAGGAGGTTGGCAAGATAGCAATGCCAAAGATTTCCATGAAACCCATAACTTCCCGCCAATTCTATCAGTCTGTGGATACAGTCGTAGAAAAGCTCCCGCATGGAGGCCATGTCACAGAGTCTCCCAGCCACAGTCTCGCTTCCCGAATCCGCCTCCTCATAATGCGCCATCAGCCAAGCCATATCAAAAAGCAGTTCTCCGTCCTGTAATGTACGATATACAATCAACTCTTTTTCTCTCATATCAGTAATTCCCCAAGATTTTCATATTCCGCGCCTCATCTCTCAGTCCACGCAAAGCGTTCTTTACGGCGCTGTCCGCCAGATTCCCCTCAAAGTCCACAAAAAATCGATATTCCCAATTCCTGTCCTCAATGGGCCGGCTCTCTATCTTTGTCATATTCAAATGATTATAGATAAAATGCGAAAGAATTCGATACAGAGATCCACTCTCATGGGGTATCTCAAAACAAATACTGACCTTCCCCGCATCCTTTCTGAATATCTTCTGATTGGTCACTATAATAAACCGTGTGGAATTAGTTCCGGAATCATTGATACCCTCCTGCAATATCTGCAAACCGTAAATCTGCGCCGCATGTTCTCCTGCGATGGCAGCCTGGGATCGGTCTGCCTCATGAGCAACTTTCTTGGCGGCAAAGGCATTGTTCTGCATACTGATCTGCTGCCAATCATGGTTCTCCAGATATTTGGCACTCTGCATCAGAGACTGAGGATGGGAATAAACCGTTTTGATATCCTTTAGCACGGCTCCCGGAACCCCTAACAGACAATGCCTTATCCCGATAATTTGTTCACCCACTATATAATTCTCATATTCCTGCAGCAGATCATAGATTTCATTGACAATTCCCGCTGTGGAATTCTCAATCGGAAGCACTGCAAAATCTGCACTGCCCTCATCAATGGCTCCCATCGCCTCCCGAAAGGTATCCACATGAAAGCTGTCTATGTCCGCTCCAAAATACCGCATCATGGCCGCCTGAGAATAGGCGCCCTCCGCTCCCTGAAACACCACTCTGGCACGCTTCGTATCCAGCTTGTCCACTTGAATAAAGGGCAGCTTACCGCCGCTTCCCCGTTCCGTCAAAAGCCTGTACTGCAGCTTTCTGCTCATGGACATAATCTGCTCAAACAGCTCCTTTACGCCCTGTCTGTTGAAGTCTCCATGGGCCAAAGCTTCCACCTTTTCCAACTTCTGCGCTTCCCTTTGTCTGTCCAGAACCTTCTTCCCCGTGTCAAGCTTATATTCCGCAACCTGCCTGCAGACCTCCATCCGCTGCTCATACAATTCCACAATACGGGCGTCTATCCCGTCAATTTGCTCTCTTAGATTTGCTAAATCCATCTCTCCCGTCAACTCCTCTTCCTGTTTCTACCCTGTGGGACTTCTCAGATATAAAAATACGTATACAATCCCAAGCTGTCATTCTGACAGCTTGGGATACCCTGCGCATAGACAGCACAAAATCTCTTTATGGCGGTATGCCTGAAAAAAATCGCCTCTTTTTTCTATCTTATACCAAAACAATCTTGATAGCAAGAAAAAACAGGTGTAAAATAAAAAGGAAAATATTATTGAAAGGATTCCAAAATAATGAATAAACCACTTAAGATTATAATCGCCGTCATAACCGCCGTTCTCCTTTTACTGGTACTGGTCTGGTCCCTTATGGCCCAACGCATTGCCTTAAATCCCGAAGGCACCGTAGGTAATACGGCAGGCAATCTGTATAACGAAGGATTATTCTGCGAATACGATGGCACTGTATACTTTTCCAATTCCAATACAAACGGGGGGCTTTTCAGGATGTCTCCCGACGAAAGCAACATCAGCAGAATCAATACACTGAAGGTACGCAATCTTCTGGCAGGTGGAAAGTATCTCTATTATTATGAAAGCGGAACCCTCTCCACGAATTCCGAATTCGGCGTGCTCACAGGGACAAAATCCTTTAACCGCTGTGAACTGGACGGCAGGCGCAACGCCGCCTTGTCCAGAGAATTACTGTCCACCGCTCAACTCGTGGGCAATTATCTGTATATGATGACCAGCAACGGCACTTCAAATTCCTTTTACAAGTTAAAGATTGACGCGTCGGAAAAGGTGGAGCTTGCGGATTATGTCATCAATCCTGCCTGTGCTTCAGGGGGATATTTATACTATAGCGGGAGTAAAGATCTCTTTCTGCATCAGTTAAATACCTCAACGGATGTGGATCGTGTGTTATGGGAAGAAAAAGTATGGAATCCTGTTGTGGACGGAGACTATGTTTATTACATGGATGTGTCAAACAATTACAGACTATGCCGCTACTCTCTCTCTCTGGGCACCGTAGATGTGCTGACGGAGGACAGAGTGGACTGTTTTAATGTGGGAAGCGGTTACATTTACTATCAGAAAAACGACGCCACCTCCCCTCAGCTGATCTGCATGTACACGGATGGTACCAATGCCCATGCCATCGCCGGCGGGAACTACACACATATCAATATGACTTCCCGCTACGTCTATTTCCAGGCTTTCGGTGACGACAAGACCCTTTACCATTCCCCCTTGGGAAGCAACAGCTGTGAAATCTTTTACGCGGCAATGGAAGCCGCCTCAAAGGAACAAAAATAACAAAATAGCCAATATCCCTTGCAAATGGCTCTCATTCCTCAATATGATCCAGGCCCTGACTGAGTATGGTGACGATATGGGAGTCCGCAAGGGAATAAAAAATGGTTTTCCCTTCCCGACGGTTTTTCACCAGATCCATCTGTTTCAGAACACGGAGCTGATGCGAAATTGCCGACTGGGACATACCAAGCACCATGGCGATATCATACACACACATTTCGCCGCTCAACAGGACAAACAGAATTTTCAGGCGGGTTCCGTCTCCAAACACCTTGAAAAAATCCGCCAAATCCTGCAGTTCTTCCTCAGGGGGCATTTTTTCATCTATGCTTTTCAATGTGTCGGCATCCACATGCATGTATGTGTTTTCTTTCATCTATCCTACCTCCAAATGATTTGGGTCAAGTCTTCCTCCGCTGAAAAAACAGGATATGCGCAGAACCACATGATATCTTGGCCATGCGGCACATTGCCTGGGAGATCCACAATATTGCCCCTGGGGACATTGTATAACAAATTGGCCCGGCGCGCAAATAAAACTTTTCTATGCACTTTGCAGAAACAAATGTGTAATGCTTGACATTTCTCATTGCTCACTCTCTGACCAATACCGCTCCATCCCTTCCGAGAGTACAAGTTGTCCGTCCTCCAGTATAAATAATGCCTGAACCCCGTAAGTTGCCGCCAGCGCCATCCCCTTCTCCGGCCCCAGGATAAAACAGGCCGTGGACAACGCGTCGCCCTGCATTCCGTTCTCAGACAGGATTGTGACGCTTCGCACGCCGCTGCGGGCAGGATACCCCGTGGCCGGATCCAAAATATGATGATAGCGCACTCCCTCCACTTCCACATATCGTTCATAATCTCCTGATGTGGAAACACACCATTGCCCTTCCAGGGATAACACCCCGATATTTGAAGAGATTTCAAAGGGATTCACAATCCCCACTTTCCAGCTGCTTCCATCCGGTTTCCGCCCATAGGTCAGCACATTGCCGCCCACCGACAATATCGCCCCGGTAATCTCCTCTTCCTCTTCCAATATCGTCCTCATTCGGTCAAGGGCATAACCCTTTCCCACCGCACCCAGATCCAGACTCATACCCTCGGGCAAGAAAATCCGGTATTCCTCCTTACTCTCGAGCTTCATCCTGTAATACCCGCACAGATCACGCACCCGAAGGATCTCTTCCTGAGAAAAGGCTGGTTTCTCCTGTTCCGGCTCTCCCACAGCCCATTGATCAATGTTCCAAAGCTCCACCAGCTCGCCCAGCGTGATTTCAAATGCACCTTCCGATGCCTGGGAGAGTTCCGTACACTCCTGCAAAAGCCTGAAAAGTTCCAAAGATATCTGACAGCCTTCCTGGCTCCCAGCAGATGCATTGATCCGAAATAACTCTGATGTCTCCAGCCTTCGTGAGAGCATTTCCTGCTCCAATTCCCTCAGAAGCGCCATTGACCGGTTGGTAAAGTTCCTCGCCCCTTCCTCCCCGGGACAGTATATGCTCTGTGATATCACGGTTCCCATGGCCGTATCCATATATCTCCGGGGAGCCTGTATTTGCCCGTTGTCACATCCACAGCACAATACCATGATACAGCAAATCCATATTGTATACAATAATCTTTTCATATGCCCTCCCCATGTCAGCTTGACGCTATTACTATGTTTTGTTATACTGTAAACATCACGCGGATCTGCATTCCATCCTGCGGATACCGGAAAGGAAGCGTCGCTTGAATCCTATTAACAAACCGGCTAAAACCACAGCCATATTCATATCCTGCTTTCTCCTGCTGCTGTCCATGGGCAGTCTGCTGTTCCTTCTGCTGCCAAAAAGTGCTTCCGACAAATACATTGCTGAAATTTATCAAAAAGGGCGACTGATTGAACGTATTCCCTTATACGAAATAACGGAAAGCCGCATTTTTTACATCCGGGACGAAAACGGCCGCACCAACGAAATAGAAATCCGCCCCGGCCAAATCGGAATACGTTCCGCAGACTGTCCCGACAAGCTCTGTGTCAGCCAGGGCTTCATCAGCGATTCCACACTGCCCATCACATGCCTGCCAAACCGGCTGGTCATCCGGCTCCGAAACGCCTCCCAGGCGGAATCGCCTGACATGATCACCTACTGACGTCAAAAGGAAAGGAGTGCCCATGTCCACACACAAGCTGACCCTTCTCGCCCTATTCACTACCATATCCCTGGCCATATACGCCATTGAGAGCGCTGTTCCGCCCCTGGTACCCATTCCTGGCATGAAGCTTGGACTTGCCAATATTGTCACTCTCTATTTACTCCTAAACAATACATGGAAAGACGCCATACTTGTACTGCTTTCCAGAATTCTGCTCTCCTCCCTGCTATTTGGTCAGGCATTGTCCCTGATCTACAGTCTTGCAGGCGGATTCCTAAGCCTGTTTGTGATGGCAGTCACCATGAGACTTCTGTGTAAAAAAATGACCTTCCTCACAGGCGCCATGTCAGGTCTTGCTCACAATATGGGGCAGTTAACCGTGGCATATATCTTTACCGCTACCCCCGGCGTCCTGTCCTATCTGCCCTTTTTGACACTGGGCGGAATCCTTACCGGGCTCTTTACCGGCCTTTGCGCCGGTTTCATGGCAAAATACCTAAGACCTCCAAAGTAAATTGTATGCTCTCGGGAAGGGCTGCAAAAGCCTTGGTCAGGGGTTTTCCAGTCTCACCCCAAATCCCCCAGCAGCGCCTGCATGGTTTTTCCCGTGGCCGGATGACGCAGAAACGGCGCAATGGTACACAAAGGTTTCAGAACAAATTCCCGATTTTCCAAATCCGGATGAGGAATGATAAGATCCTCGCTTTCATAGCACAATTTATCATAAAATAAAATATCCAGGTCAAGCGTCCTGGGTCCCCAATGCACAGTCCGCTCCCGGCCTGCGGCGGCCTCTATCTCGTGCAGCACTTCCAACAATGCTTCCGGCCCAAGCAGTGTCTCGATCTCAAGCACCCCGTTTAAGAAGTCCTCCTGTTCCACCCCTCCATAAGCCTTTGTGACAATCCACTCAGATGCCCTTCCCATGACAATCATAGGATGGGATTCCAGCGCTTTCAACCCATTCTCCATATAGGTTTCCCGGTTCCCCATATTGGAGCCGATTCCCAGATATACCCTGTGCCATCCTCTGTGAACCTTTACCGACACTCCCTGAAACGGCAGACCAATTGGCGCATTTGGTTTCACAATTTCCAAATCCAGTGCGGAAATACTGGTATAGCGAAGCAATATCGCCGCAGACAGCTTTTCCGCCACCGCCTCCAAAAGCAGGCATGTATTCTCCTTCATCCACCCGTCCACAAAATGACAGACTTCCCCATAGTCCACCGTATGTGCAAGTGCATCAGTACCGCCTGCCCCATGAGTGTCCAAATAAAGTACCCCGTTGACATAAAAATTCTGCCCATCCCTTGTCTCCTCCGGATAAACGCCATGATGCGCAAAAATCTCCAGGCCGTCAATATGAATTTCATCCTTTGCCCATTCCGAATACATTTACTTTTTCCCTCCCTTTAAGATCGCTTCCGCCATCTTCACCGCTCTGACATTTTCTTTCACATCATGGACCCTCACAAACATACAGCCCTTCATAACAGCAATGACCGTCGTCGCCAAAGTTCCCTCCAACCTCTCGTCCGCAGGCAGATCAAGTGTTAAACCGATCACAGACTTACGGCTGCATGCCAAAAGCAGAGGAAATCCCAGGCCCTTCAACTCATCCAACCGACAAATCACCTCAAGATTCTGCTCGTAGTTCTTGGCAAACCCAACGCCAGGATCCAAAATCACTCTGGCATCGGCAATACCTGCTTCCCTGGCCAGACGTATACTGTCCTCCAAATCCCCTCTCACATCCCTCATAAAAGAAACGTATTCCGCAATTTTTCCACCCTCCGGGGAAGGGCGATTATGCATAAGACAGCAGGGCAATCCGCTTGCCGCAATCACTTCCGCCATATTCCCTTCATATTTAAGTCCCCATATATCATTGATCAGATCGACTCCTGCCCGGATTCCCTCCCTGGCCACCCCGGCTTTATAAGTGTCCAGAGAAACGGGGACGTCAAAGGCCGACTTCAGCGCCTCTATCACCGGGATCACTCTGGCAATCTCTTCCTCCTCCGGCAGCAGCGTATATCCCGGCCTGGTGGACTCTCCGCCTATGTCTATGATATCCGCCCCTTCCGCCAGCATCTCCTCCACATGCCAAAGCGCCCTGTCCCTGTCATTCCACTTTCCCCCATCCGAAAAGGAATCGGGCGTCACGTTCAAAATGCCCATCACGTAGGTATGACCTTCTGTCTGAAATTCTCTCTTCCCAATCTGCATGTCTTCTTACCTCCCTTGTGATATTCAAACATAATACGCCGATTCCCCTTACAAGGCAAGCTGTACGTTCCGCCTAACGCAGGCTGATATTCATGGCGACAATCCATAGAAGCCTTCCTGTCCTCCAAATCAATAACAAATCCTCATGTTCTTCCTCTCCTGCTTCCAGCTGCAGTCTTCCCTGACGTCACAACAAAAGCAGGGGCGGCTTGCCTTATCCGCACGGTACAAAATCCCACGCAGACTTCGTTCTCCCGCTACAGCGCCATCCCGATGAGCGGCAATCGCATCCGTTACAGATATCGTTTCCTCTTCCGTAAATCCGCAATCCTTTAACACTGCAGGCGCAATTCCCGCGCTGGCCTGTTCATGGGAAATTCCCTCGAAATATTGCAAATGTCTGCCAATATCATGCAAAAGAGCCGCCGCATAAATCAACTCATCCTCTATGCCCAGCCCTTCTTCCAGATTCATGATCCTGGCAATCCTGGCCACATCCAGGAAATGTGCCATATCGTGTCTGCAAAAGCGCCTGTCCTTTTCCGCCTCACGATTTAATGTCATATGTTTATCAAACAAAGGATGACCAATGATCCTGTCAATCCGCTCCATGCCCATCAAATCTCCTCTCCATGTCTGGTGTTCTGGCATTTCCATCATCAAAGTGACTGCACACCCATGTCGCCGTCTGCTAAAAGTTTTAATTCTTTGCTGTCGTCAGTCAGCGATGTCTTATGCCGGCAGCATTAACCCTGCCCTAGTTTAAGCATCCGGTATACCTGGTCCTGAAGCTGTGCATTTCCCTCAAAAACACCTCTCATTGCCACACTTACCGTCCTGCTCCCGGGCTTTTTCACTCCCCGCATGGTCATACACATATGCTCCGCCTCCAACACAGCCATCACTCCCTGGGGCGCCAGATATTCCATAATCGCATCCGCGATCTGTCCTGTCATCTGTTCCTGTATCTGCAGCCTCCTGGCATATACTTCCACAGTTCTGGCCAGTTTACTCAAACCCAAAACTTTTCCATCCGGAAGATATGCAATATGGGCTTTTCCGTAAAAAGGCAGCATATGATGTTCACACATGGAATAAAAGAAAATATCTTTCTCCAAAACAAGTTCATTATGCTCCACCGCAAACACCTTGGACAGCGGTTCGGACACATCCGCATCCATCCCTGCCATAAGCTCCGTATACATCCTGGCAACTCTGTCGGGGGTGCCAAGAAGCCCTTCTCTGAAAGGCTCCTCGCCGATACCCTCCAAAAGCAATTTCACCGCCTCTTTGATTTTATCTTGATCTACCATTTTATTTTACTTCCTTTCTACGGTTCCGCAAATCTCTCAACATCAGGTACGCATCAGCCCCAAATAGAATACCTTCTGCAGCAACGCCTCAAACGGAGATATTCCGTAAACTTTATCCCTTTCACACTTTATGTGATGTGCGCTCCTCCACTATCTTAATAAGCCGTCCCAAAAATGACAGCGATCCAAACGCCACGATGACATCCTCCTTATCTGCCAACAGATAACTCATTTCCACCGCCTCCTCAAGGCTGTCCGCCGCCGTCACCTTTTCATGCACCCCGGCAATTTCCCGGGCCAGCTGATATGCCGGAAGCGCTCTGGGATTATCCGGCGCAGCCACCGTAATGATTTGATCCGCCAGGCCCTGTGTCAGCCTGATAATTTTCTCGTATTCCTTATCCCTCAATACCCCCATTATATAGATAATTCTGCGATTTGTAAAATAAAATTCCACCGATTGTGCCAGTCTTCCGGCAGCATCTTCATTATGAGCGCCGTCCACAATAAAATACGGCTTTTTTCCAACCACGGAAAACCTTCCCGGCCATCTGGCGTTCAAAAAGCCCTCCCGCAGTTTTGATTCCGCCACATTATATCCCTTCTCTCCCAATGCCCTCATTACCTCCAAAGCCAGCACCCCATTGTCTATCTGGTACTGACCTGCAAGGGAAATTTCCACTTTTTTCCACCCGCCATAGTCAAAGCACTGTCTTTCCAGTCCGTAGCGAACATGCTCAGCTTTGCCGACATCTGCCACAGTAAGCGGACAGCCAAGTTTGGCGGCCTTTTTTTCAATGACTTCCGACACCTCCCGCTTCTGCTTTACCGTCACCACATGACAGCCCTTTTTCATAATACCGGCCTTCTGTGCGGCAATCTGTCCCAGGGTATCTCCCAAAAACTTCATATGATCCATGCTGATGGACGCCAATACGGCCACACATGTATTCTCCACCACATTTGTGGCGTCCAGCAAACCTCCCATTCCGGTTTCCATCACCACGATATCGCAGCATTTTTCTTGAAAATACAGGAAGCCAAGAGCCGTTTCCACCTCAAATGGCGTAGGCTGAGGCAGCCCCTCCGCCACCATTTTGTCACAGACCTCCCTGATCCGTTCCATGTGTTGACAGAGCGCTCTTTTGGAAATCATTCTGTCGTTTACCTGAATCCGCTCTCTATATTCAAAAATAACAGGGGAAATATATTTCCCCACCCGATACCCGCCGCATTTCAATGCGGATGCAATATAGGCAACCGCTGATCCCTTTCCGTTAGTCCCCGCAATATGTACAAATTTCAGCTCCTTTTGCGGATCTCCCAGCCTGCGGCACAACTCCCTGATACTGTCCAGTCCCGGCACAATTCCCATCCTGCCGATTTCATCCAAATACTCTGCCACTTCCGTTTCTTTCATCCGTCTCTACCTGCCTCCTGTCTCCCACTCTCTGCCCAACGCAGAATCTATGCCAAAAACCACACCAATTCTTTGATAAATCCTCTTATTTGAGGATATACTATCACAATATCCTTGCCCGGCCAAAATGACAACATAGGAAACAGGTCCGGCCCATGGGAATTTATCATAATAAAAGGAGTATCCTATGAAACGAAACATGATCCGCTTTGTCAAAAACTTTCTCAAATGCGGCCTCATTGGCTGGTGCATGGAGATCATATTCACCGCCATGGACGCTCTGCGCCGCAGAGACATGACCCTGATGGGAAACACTTCCCTTTGGATGTTTCCCATTTACGGATGCGCGGCCGTCTTCTCCCCTATCAGCCGTCTGCTGCGGGGCAAACCGGTCTGGCTGCGGGGATTCACCTATATGTGCCTGATTTTTTCCGGAGAATACCTCACCGGCAAACTGTTGACAAGGCACCGTCTCTGTCCCTGGGACTATGGCCGAAGTCACTGGAACGTGAATCGGGTCATCCGCCTTGATTTTGCTCCCTTCTGGTTTGGAGCAGGTCTGCTGTTTGAGCACTTTCTGGAAGGTGATGCCCAAAGGCAGCTTTAAGTTCCGGACTCCCCCACCGTCTTAATCTCGTTTTTAATCATTCGTTTCATCAGCACATGATATGCAATCCACAGAAAAACACCCGCGGTAAGCCATGCGCTTACATTTGCAAAGCATACGCCGGTATAGCTAAGCATCTTTGCCGCCACAAAGGCAAGGACACTGCGGCTGGCCAGCTCCACCACACCGCCCATCATGGGCATAAAGCCATACCCACAGCCCTGAAGCGCATTTCGGAAGATGAAAATCATTCCCAAAGGAATAAAAAATGCACCGCACACGCCGATATATATTTTCGCATATTGGGTAATGATCTCAATATCCTCGCTGGCAAACAAAGGTATGATAAAGGGCAAAAGCACATAACTCACTCCGTATATCACCACTGCATAAACGGCGGACATGATATTAGATGCCTTCACTCCTTTTCCAATACGATCCAGATCATTGATCCCTCTGTTCTGGGCACAATAAGTTGCCATGGTGACACCCATCGCCGCAAAAGGCTGTGTCACCAGCTGTTCCACCTTACAGGATACCGAATAGGAAGCCACCGCAATGAAGCCTAAAAGGTTCAGTGCAGACTGTACCAGTATGGTACCTACCGCCGTGATGGAAAACTGTAAGGCCATGGGGATCCCAACGGAAAGCTGGTTCTTCACACACTGCCATTCCAGCCTGAAATGACTCCGGTTTACATGCAGCATGGGAACTGCCTTGACAATATAAATCAGACAAAGCATGCCGGAGAGCCCCTGGGAAATCACCGTGGCCACAGCCGCTCCTTCCACTCCCATATTTCCATATACGATCAATACATAGTCCAGCACAATGTTCACCACGGAAGATATGAAAAGCAACACCAGGGGTACCACGCTATTGCCTATGGCACGCAGCATGCTGGCCTGTAAATTATAAAGCACATTGCAGCAGATCCCCGCACAGATCACCATGATATATTTCCTGGACATCTGAAAAATATCCTCCGGCGTATTCATCCATCCAAGCAAGTTGTCAACGCCTGCCAGACTGATCAACGTCATAAAAATCGTCACAATCACAGACAGGATCACCGCGCTGCCGATACTTTTTTCATACCCTCACGATCTCCCGCCCCGAACCGCTGGGCAGTCATAACGGTAAATCCGGTGGTCAGCCCCTGGGTAAATCCCAATATCAGAAATACCAACGAACCCGTGGCCCCCACGGCCGCCAATGCCTCCACACCGATAAAACGCCCTACAATAATGGTATCCGCCATATTGTAGAGCTGTTGAAAAATATTGCCGATTATAATGGGGATGATAAACCGTGCAATCAGCCTGGACGGCGTCCCCTTTGTCATATCCAATTCCATACAAATACCCCTATACCTCGCTTACGGGAGCATATTTCCTATTCGTCGCCATCCTCCAGATCGCCTGTTCCTCCGGACCCGATATCCAGCATGTTCACGGTTCGGCGTTTCAATCTGATCTCTTCGGACTGTTTCAAAATAAAATCCTTGATCTCCCTGGAATGCTTAATATGCTGGAGAACTAATTTCGGATGGGTGGTATCCCCGGTAAAACAGGTCACTGTGCCAAGCCCAAACATCTTCTCCCCCAAGGTCTGGCTGTGTTCCACATCCTGTACTTTATACATATAGCAGTCATTCTCCACTGTTTTAAAAAGTCCCTCATCCATGGTAATCATATCTTCTTTTACCATATACTTGGTAAAAGTAAAAGGGAGTCCCAGGAAAACCCATCTTTTTCTTTCCACATATTCCATACACATACCCGTCCTTTCCTGTTTGTGCAAAACCTGCTGTATTCTCAATATCATGTCACAAATAAATTTATTCCCTATTATAATCCAATATAGAACCTTATGCAAGCATCTATGTGAAAATCTCCTCTTTACCCGTTTTGTTTGCCCTGTGCCTGCAATGATTTCCTTGCCAAGATTTGAGGACAAATTTCTACAATTCTCTCAAGGGGACAGATACACTCCTTTATGATAATCCTGGAACATTTATTTATCACGTTCCATTAACTTTTCTTTGAAATCCAAACAAATGACATATTGACTTATCAAATAAACACATATTATAATGTTAATAAATATATCAGTGAAAGGGGATTCATCTGAAATGTTTAAGTTTTCATCTGTTAATAATTTAACAGCCAAGAACTCCGCAAGGATGCTTGGGCTTAACATGGCTGCAAAAGCCAAAAGCGCCGAAAAACTTTCTTCCGGCTATAAGATTAACCGCGCCGCAGACGACGCTGCGGGACTGGCCATATCCGAGAAGCTGCGCAAAAAGATCCGGGGATTGAACCAGGGAACCCAAAATGCCCAGGACGGCGTTTCATGGGTACAGGTTGCGGACGGAGCGCTGGAAGAAGCGCAGGACATGGTTCACAGAATGACAGAGTTAACCGTTAAGTCCCTCAACGGGACAAATTCGGTCAGCGACCGGGCTGCCTTGGAAGCCGAATTTGAGCAGCTGAAAGTGGAGCTGAACCGCATCAGCACTACGACAAAATTCAATGAGAAGAATGTTTTCTCTGAGCACAAACAGTATTGGCATGAATGCGTAGGCAATGTAAAGTGGGATATCGCCGACAAGCATGTAATCAGGGCAGGTGAGAATGAACTTACCTTTTTATATCGCGAAACGGAACAAAGCAGTGTCTCAACCATGACGGTTTACGTAAAACCGGGAGAATATACCACGATGGAGTTGCTTGACGAAATCGACAGCGAATTGTCCGGTTCCATGGGCGAAAGTATAAGGCTTTACCTGCAGCATAACCAGAACGGATATATTGACGCTTCTCTGGAGGGCGGCGCCGCTCTTGATGCCGTTTCCGGCAGTCTGTCCTATCTCCTGTACGAAATGGGGAAAGGCGGCACCATTGGTTCGCTTATCGGTACCACCATATTTCCCACGGAGAATTCCACTTTAAGAATCGAACAGGACAAAAACGATTCCATGACATTTTCCATAGAATATTTTGACGGTTCACCCACGCTGGAAAAAACCGTCACCCTCAAACCCGGCTATCATACGCGGGCGGAGCTGATCAAGATGCTAAACGACCAGCTGGCGGGCACCTCCGTGGAGGCAACCGCTTATGGCACAGGTATCAAGCTTGGCAGCTCTGCCGCCATGGTCACCGGTTTTAAAGGCAATATGTTCAAAATTGACGGAGGGCTGTACACTTCCGTATTTTATGACAATGTACATCACGGCAGTATCGAAAAACACGAGGCAATCTTTAAGGGCGGTTATGTGCTGAGTACCAACTCCTATGATCCGGAACACAACAGAATAAACATTGTAGCCGGTCAAAACGATACACTTACACTGCAGCCAAACGACTGCTCTTCCCCCGTCAGCATGACGTTTGCCCCGGGCAGCTATACCATGTCGCAGATTTCTTCCATGATAAATTCCTTTTTTCAACAGGAACAGCTGGATCTGACGGCATCTGTGATTACCAGCCAGCAAATTGATACGGGGATGCCCCCTTCCACTTCATCTTATATTCCTTCTTCGGCCCGTTATACCTACTTTCAGGGACTGGAGATCAAATCAAACATCAAAGGGTTGGACAGCCATATCAACATAGATAAAAACTGCAGCGCTTACAATACCCTCTTTGTGGACAGAAAGTTTAATCAGTATGGAACGAAAGCCTCCGTGCAAAACGAGTCTAAGGCAGACAGCGCCGCTTACTTCACCGGCAGCAAGCAGCTGACCGCACCAATTACACTGAATTCCACAAACAACTCCTTTAAAATCAATTACCGCCAGACCGGTACTTCCTCCGCTTCCACAGTGGAGATCAAGCTGGCGGCGACAACATACAATACCCTGGACGATCTGATTGCGGAAATCAACAATAAAATAGCCGGTTCCGCCTGCAGCGGGATAGTAACCGCCTGTTCAAACGGTATCAAGATCCAACTGGAAGAAGTTACAGGGAGTGATCTTATGGGCGTCACTGCGTCTGCCGTTTCCGGGAACACCGGTTATAATACATTATTCGTAGGAACCACTACCACCACCGCTACCATCACAGGAAACGGCTCCATCATACTGAACGGTACGATAAACGATGTCAATTCCAACGGCATGGATATCATCGTGGACGGGAAAACCCATCATGTAACCTTCCCAAGCTCCAACCCTACTCAGGAAGAGATTAAGAATGCCATCAACAATACCATCAAGGCGTCCAGCACCACCGTTGTAAATACCTTTAACAATGTATCTGATACCAATTCCGGCCGCCACTTTACGGTTTCGGGGAAAGGCAGCTCAACGGTAACCCAATGGGGTCAAAATATTATCGCACGAGGAGAAACAAAAGGCTCCGAGGGGGTAGCGGGGGATTATCACCATACGCCGGCCGTTCTGGAATTAGGTCCCTCATTAAAGTCTACCATGGTGATCGGAAGCGGTAACGATTCGCTGAACCTGAGCTTGAATATCCTGGAAAACGGAACGGGAGGCGCCAGGAAAGAAATAAAGCTAACCCACGGGACATACACGCCAGCGCAGCTGGTTGCAGAATTGCAAAAGAAGATAGACGCGGCATTCGGAACCGGAATGGGCGGTGCAATTGTCTCGTTAAGCGGTCAGAAAATCACCCTGACCTCCCGACTTCCCCTGGGCGAGGCCGGAGACCACACTTCCATCCACTGCAGTACGGTGGACAGCAGCTTTTTAAGCTATTTAAACACCCGGGACTCTGCCGCCGTATGTACCAGTACACAGAACCTTATAAGTTCCATTAAAATTGACGACAAACATAATAAATTTTCCTTTCAGTACACGGAAAACGGCAAAACGCAGTCCGTGGAACTGACGCTGCAAAACGGGAACTATTCCCCCTCTTCCATCATAAACCAGATTAATACACAGCTTGGCAAGACATCCACCGGAATTCGCGCGTCCTATACAAGCGGAAAACTATCCCTCACCTCCCAGGCCGGCGGAAGCAATGTATCAATCTCCTACGATACAAAGGCGGCGGGCAATGCCATGGACGCCCTGTTTGGTCCCCTGGAAGCCGCGCAGCTGGTGGTGCCTCTTGATACCAAAGAGTCGATTACCATCGCGCCCGGTAAACAAAATTTTAAAATTACCGTAAACGGTACGCTGCATACGGTTCAGCTGGATACGGGTACTTATGACCGCAGCGCTTTTCTTGCCATGCTCAACGGCAAACTGAGTGCCGTAGGGGTGGTAGCGGATTTCGATGGTTCCAGACTTCGCTTTACCACCACAACCACCACTAGTTCTGGCGCAAGCCTTAAGATGTCATATGATTCCGGCACAAACAGCAGCATGGAAGCCATTTACGGCTCCTCCACCGTGATCATTCCGGGCGTCAAGGCCGAATGGGTCAACGATAACCTGAAGCTTACGGCAGTGGATACCAATGGTAATCCCATGCCCGACAAAAAAGTATCCATTTCTTCCAACACCGGCGGCGGACTGGCAAAACCGACGGTGACAACCGTATCCCCGACTTCCCACGCTGGTTACCATTCCAGAAACTACAGTAAAGTTGACGGCGCAAACCTAAACGGCCCTGTGACAATTGACCAGTTCAACAAGTCCCTGCAGTTCACTTTTACAGAGCCTGGAAAAAACCATTCCATTTCCGTTACCTTGGATGAAAAAACATATACCTATGAGCAATTAAAAAATGAGCTGCAGGGAAAGATTGACGCTCAGACGGGCCCAGGCAAGATTCAGGTCACAGTGAACGCCAACGGAGTGGAACTGGCAGCCCCCAATTATGGCAATCAATACCAATTCTCCAACCTTGACGGCGGTTTTTACCAGTATGTGATGAATGCCAGAACCAAGCATAACGACGCACAGAACGTTGGTGAGCAGGACGGCTATCAGGACGTGGTTCGGGCTTATGTGGTAGGACGACAGGATGTCAAAACCAATCCGGTGGACATTAGAAAAGGAATCAGCGACGAATTGATTTTTGAGATGACCTTTGGCGGAAACACACATAAAATACAGATAACGCTGGATCCAGGCAGATATAACAGCGATGCCCTGAAAAATCATTTACAGAAAAAGTTTGATGAAAAAATGTTGGAAATGGGCCTGCCTGCCGGGCTGATTCAAGTGGGCGTAGGCGGCATCAGCAGCGGAGTAGCCGGCGGAAATGACGAGCGCGCTTTAAACTTCAGTCTTTCCGGAAAGGTTCCGGCGCCAGAAGAAGGAGAATTTATCATTGAGGGTGTGAGCGGAAATGCGGCTTTTGAAATTTTTTATCAGACCCAGGGCAAAATGATTCCCGCATACATTATAGGGACAAGAGATGTGAGCAAAGGCGTGACGGTAAAGCCTGATGAAACGGAAATGACCTTCAACGTGGACGGTAAAATATATTCCATCGACCTGGAACCGGGGAAATATAATGGTGATGAACTGATTGACGAATTTAACAATAAGTTAGAGGAAATTGACGCCCCCGTGGTGGCAAGTCTGGATCCGGATACCGGCAGGGTAAAAATATCCCACAAGCTTGTGGATCAACATACCATCAGTTGGGTATCGGGAAGCGCCAGAGATGAGGTGTTCTTTGACGAGGACGGAGATTTGGAAGATCCGGAGCTGCGCATTCAGTTAAGCGATGAGAATCCTGATTACATAGAACTGCCAAGAAGCGAATTCAGCACTACTTTGCTGGGTATGGGGTCTTTGTGTATCTCCGGGATCAAATATGCCACAAAGGCACTGGATCGTCTAAGCAATGCTCAGGAAAAAATTTCTTCCCTGCGCAGTACCTTCGGAAGTATACAAAACCGTCTGGAATACGCCATCAACAACAATAAAAACAAAGAAGAAAATCTGCAAAGCGCGGAATCCCTCATTCGGGATACGGATATAAATACCGAGTTGGTGCGGCAGTCCATGCTCAATATTATGCAGCAGGCCGGAACCTCCATATTGACGCAGGCCAATCAAAGCATCAATATGATCTTAAACCTGCTGGCTTAAATTTTGTGATTCTCACATAATACGAAGGTTCCAATCCTATTTGCCATTACATACGAAAGAGGGTGAGAGGCCTATCAGCCTCTCACCCTCTTTCGTGCATCCGTATCCCCATCACTTTCCACAATCCCGTTTTGCAACAGGTCTCAACATTTGATCTCCAGATATCCAAGCAGCTTGGACATATCGTACTCCTCCAGCACACCCAGGTTGGAATCATAGTATTTCCCGTCAAAGTGTACCAGATAATGACAGAAACGCCCCATTTTTTCCATCATGATACAACATTTGGGCAATACCGCATCCCGTCCCTCCGTATAATTGATAATGTCGGTATGATCGATGCCATAATAGTTTAAAGCAGAAATCATTCTGCCCATGGTAGCCTGCCACTCACGGCAGTCCATCACACTGATTACCTCCGCAATGGTGACACCCGCAAGCATTGCTACACACGCCTGTCCGCACAGACCGTCTTCCGGCTGAATGATCACGTTCATGCTGTCGATTTTGCGAATGGGTTCGTCAAAACTATAAGGACTGTTCTGATCCATGCGAATCAAGGAGCCCGTAACATGGAGCAAAATCTTATGTGTCACCCCCAATTCCACGTTGGCCACATCCGCTTCATCAATGTGGATTTCATAATTTCCCTTCTCCTTAGGCAGCAGCTCACACTCTATCACCCTGTTGTCAAGCACCAGATCACCCTGAATCACATCCCTCTGCTTACAGACCTCCCACACATTAAAGGGAATCTGAATCATATAACCCTTTTCTTTTTTTTCAATCATTGATTCAAAAAAATACCTCATACAGCATTTACCTCCATTCCGGGCGATACCCGATTGTCCTTTCTTTTGGTCTATTGTACCAAATTTTAACCCGATTGAAAACAGTTTTTCCAAAGAAATTATATTCCCAATATTATGACCGCAAATCTGAAATATAACAACAACGACAAGGCGTCCACTATGGTAGTGATAAACGGGCTGGCCATCACCGCAGGGTCAAACCCCAGCTTTTTGGCACCCATGGGCAGCAGACATCCCACCAGCATGGCCACCAAAACCGCAGCCGTCAACGTCAGGCACACCGTGAGCGCCACGCTCACTCCCACCCTGTCAAAAAGCAGCAGCTTGCCAAAATTGGCCGCCGCCAAAGTCAATCCGCACAGTGCTGCCACCCTGACTTCCTTCCACACAATCCTTGGCACATCCCTATACCTGATCTCTCCTATGGACAATCCACGAATCACCGTAACGCTGGCCTGTCCTCCCGCATTGCCGCCTGTGTCCATCAACATTGGTATAAAGGCAATCAATGCCGCGTGTACGCTCAGCGCCTCCTCAAAGGATGCGATAATAGCGCCGGTGAATGTGGCCGATACCATCAAAAGCAGCAGCCAGGGAATTCTCTTCCTGTAGGTTTCCCCAACGGTAGCCCTCATATAGGGCTTATCGCCAGGCAGAATCGCCGCCATTTTCTCCATATCCTCCGTGGCTTCTTCCTCCATGATATCCACAATATCATCCACGGTGATGATACCTACCAGGCGCTCTTCGTTATCCACCACAGGCATGGCCGTAAAATCATATTTCTTAAACTGTGCCGCCGCCTGCTCCTGATCCATCAGCGTATTGATGGATATCACATTTCCGTGCATGATATCGCCGATCACTTCATCTGCACCGCTTAACAGCAGATAGCGCAGCGCTACCGTCCCCACAAGCTTCCTCTGTGCATCCAAAACATAGCAAATATTGACGGTTTCACTGTCAAGCCCTACGGAGCGGATATGTTGAATGGCCTGATCCACCGTAAAATTCTCCTTCAGTGCAACATACTCCACGGTCATTATGCTGCCTGCGGAATCCTCTGGGTATCGCAGCAGCTGGTTG
Organism: uncultured Acetatifactor sp.; assembly: GCA_910578185.1. Taxonomy (GTDB): domain Bacteria; phylum Bacillota; class Clostridia; order Lachnospirales; family Lachnospiraceae; genus Acetatifactor. Next base: position 57,459 of record CAJTPN010000014.1, on the reverse strand, counting down.
ACCGCCCGACGAGTTTCGGGACTGGTATTTGCCAATAACTTTTCCACCACATTGGCGGGCATTTCCTCCAGAAAATCCACCGCATCATCCGTCCATAGACTGTCAATGATACCGGCAGCCTCCTGATCGGACAAAGAATTGATGATGGCCTGCTGGCTCTCCACTTCCAGGTAAGAGAACACGTCCGCAGCCAGATCCTTGGGAAGAATGCGGTACACCATCCGCATATCCTCCTCGTTCAGCTCCTCTATAAGCGCCGCAATATCCGCCTCGTTTAAGTCAATCAGATTAAGTCGTATCTCCCCATACTGCCTGGCCGCAAGAAGTCCGGCAAGCGCCTCTGAATCAAATAATCTTTCCATGGCATTCCTCCTTTAAATGGTTTTGTGGCCATACCAAAACTTCGTTCCGGCACGGAACTGTCACTGTTTTTCTTCTGACTGTTCATAAAACCACCTCCTTGTCAAAATGCCGTAAGCATACATTCTCATCATGGGGCATTTAAACTGCGATCCCTGTGATATATGGTTCCTGAATAGACTTGCGTCTATTCTCTGTCAACATAATAAATCTCGCCTGATTTCTCAAATACCGCTCTGCCGTTTGTGGCATCCGCCACGGACTTTTGTAATGATTCCATTTGTTTTGCGGGAACCGCCAGACGCAATACAACCTTCTCTCCATAATCCGAAGAAATAGGCTCGATCCCTGCATTCCCCAACAAATACAAGATTTTGCCGATGCCGTTATAATCCGTCTCCACCTTCACTTCATAGCCATAGCACATTCTTCCTGTGGTGCAGTTCTTCAGCCCTTCCTTGACAGCCTGTGTGTAAGCCCTGACCAATCCTCCCGTTCCAAGAAGCACACCACCGAAATATCTGGTCACCACCACAACCACATTGCGAATTTCTTCCCCAAGCAGCACCTCAAGCATGGGGCGTCCTGCCGTACCTCCAGGTTCCCCATCGTCGCTTGAGCGTGTCAGTTCTCCCTTACCTCCGATCACATACGCATAACAATTATGTTTTGCATCCCAATACCTTTTCTTCACCTCTTCTATAAAACATGCCGCTTCCTCCTCGCTCTCACAGCTTTGCAAGGTAGCGATAAAGCGGGACCTTTTCTCTGTATATTCTCCCATTCCGCCTTTTAACAGCACACGAAAAGAATTCTTGGCTCTCTCATCCATCTCACATTTTCCCTCTCCGGCTCTTCCTGCGTAAAGATATTATTTACCCCGCTTACAAAAAATCAGCTTGCCGCCATACAGACATTTCATTTTCAAACCATTGCGGCGAAAGAATTCAAACAAGGCAGACTTACCGCCCTCGGATTCTTTCTACATAAAGATAGCATAATTTGTCCAAAATGTGAAACAATTATTAAGATAAAAAAGAAAAACTTTATTTACATAATTATTTTTGTTATAATATGGTTATGACTTTATGTCCTGCCATCTATCAGGAAAGAAAGGTGAATAAAATGAATTACGGCAAACAGGGAATCCGCGCGCAGCAAAGAGCGCTTAATTCAAAGACAACCAAATGGGGAAGGAAATTGGGCATTTCTCTGGTAAAGCTGACACTTGCCGCAATAGTCGGCGTCGTCATATGCAGCGTGTCGGCGGGGATCGGTATCTTTAAAAGTATCCTTGCCACCACTCCAAAAACCAGCCTTGACGCCATTGTGGCCACCGGCGAAGCTACCATCGTATATGACTGCGAGGGAAATGAGATCGACCAGTATGTAAGCACTAATTCCAACCGTATCCAGATCAATGACATGGATCTGATCCCAAAGCATTTGGGACAAGCCTTCGTGGCCATTGAGGATGAACGCTTTTACAAGCACAACGGCATTGACTTCCAGGGAATCGCCCGATCGGGCTGGCGCTTCCTGAAATCGCTTGGCAAAAGGCAGGAAGGTGCCAGCACCATCACCCAGCAGCTTTTAAAAAACACCGTCTTCACCACCTGGATGGAGGAAGGCGACAATACCATCAAACGAGTCAAGAGAAAGCTTCAGGAACAATACCTGGCCTTGGAAATCTCCAAGTATTTTTCCAAAGAAGAAATTTTGCTGCGGTATATGAACGTGATTAACCTGGGCCAGAACACACTAGGCGTAGAATCCGCTTCCCAGAGATATTTTGGGAAATCCTGCAGTGAGCTGACTCTATCCGAATGCGCCGTCATTGCCTCAATTACCCAGAATCCATCCGGATACAATCCCATCAGTCATCCTGAGCTGAACGCAAGGCGCCGCAAAACATGCCTGGAAAACATGCTGGAATTAGGTTTCATCTCCCAACAGGAATTTCAGGAAGCAATGGACGACACGGAAGCGGTATATGAGCGCATCGGCCTTTATGATACGGATTACCGCACAAACACCAACGCTACGGCAGGTTCCTATTTTTCGGATGCCGTATATGAACAGGTGCGCAAGGACCTGGTGGAAATTGCCGGTTATAATGAAACAACCGCCGAATATCTGATGCTTTCTGGAGGACTGCGCATTGAGTCCACCATGGATCCTGCCATTCAGTCCATTGCCGACGAAGAATTTGCAAATGCCGCAAATTACCCGGAAAATGTAAAATGGTATTTAAACTATGCGCTTACCATCTACACCCCTGACAAGCAACGGCACAATTTCAGCAAAGAGAACATGATGACCTGGTTTCGGACTAACCAGGACAGGACCTTTAACCTGATCTTCACCTCACAGGACGCCGCCAATGATGCCATTAAGACCTACCGTACCGCCATGTTGGCCGAATTGAATGTGGAAGATTCAAAAGATAATTACCTGGAATCCATCTCCATGGCTCCCCAGCCCCAGGCTGCTGTGGCCATTGAAGATCAATCCACCGGATACGTGGTGGCCATAGTAGGCGGACGTGGAGCCAAGGAAGGACGCCGTACCCTGAACAGATCCACCTCGGCCAAGCGCTCCCCCGGCTCCACCTTTAAAGTACTCGCCGCTTTCGCACCGGCACTGGACAGTATGGGACAGACACTGGCCACTCCATATCTGGACGCACCGTTTAATTATAACACAGGTACCCCCGTACACAACTGGTATCGTGGATATTACCGCGGAATCAACCCTATTCGGGAAGCCATACGGGAATCCCTGAATATCATTGCGGTAAAAACCATTACCACCGTTAACCCACAGGTTGGTTATAACTATCTGCTGAACTTTGGTTTTACCACATTGACGGACGGAGTTACCATCAACGGAAAATTTTACTCGGATGTCAATCAGACTCTGGCTTTGGGCGGACTGACTTATGGTGTCACTCCCTATGAACTGAATGCGGCCTATGCCGCCATCGCCAATAACGGAAATTACGTGGAGCCAAAACTCTACACCAAAGTAACGGATACAGACGGAAATGTGATATTGGATAATACCAAACCCAAGTCAAAGCAGGTTATCAAAGAAACCACCGCCTATCTGTTGACTGACGCTATGGTGGACGTGGTGGCCACCGGTACCGGAACAAGCTGCAATTTTAATCACAGCATGGCAATCGCAGGCAAAACCGGCACCTCTTCCGACTACCGTGACGTATGGTTTGCAGGATTCACTCCCTATTATACCTGCAGCGTCTGGGCCGGCTATGACAACAATATCCCCCTTCGCACGGAAAATCCCGGAAAGGAATCCAATGTTGCAAAGGATTTGTGGCGTGCAATCATGAAGCGAGTTCATGAGAACCTGCCAAACGAACAGTTTGCGGTTCCCCAGGGAATCGTGCAGGCCGATGTATGCAGCGTCTCCGGTCTGTTACCCATTCCGGGAATCTGCACCACAAAGAAAGAAATGTTTGCCGACGGCACCGTCCCGCTTGCAAACTGCAACATCCACTTTGAAGGTTATATATGCGCTTATGATCACCTCCCTGCCACTGCGGACTGTCCTTTCAGAGAATATGGCACCGCAACCGTACCGCTCATAGAAGATGCATCCCTGATACAGGGTTCCACAATGATCACTACAAATCCTGACGGTACAACGAATGTCTCCGGTCCCGCCACCCGTGATCATTGTCAGCATGACGCCTCCTTCTTTGCAAACCCTGATTATGAAGCTGTGGAAGCCGCACAGCGCTGGGAAATCAATCAGCGAAATCCAAACTGGAATGACGACGATGAGGATGACGATGATGAGGATGAAGAATAGTCTATAAAAAAGGATCCACGGTACCATGACGGCCATCCGTGGATCCTTGCTTATTCTCCCTGTATATCTCCTTCTTTTATTACCCCTTCAGCTCATCGATCCTTGCCTGCATTTCCCGCACCCCGTTTTTGGCATTTCGTATTGCCGTACACTGTTTTTCAAAAGGCGCGTCTGGAACATCGCTGTATTCTTCAAAATATTCCTTACCAATCTCCAGGTAATTTTTTTTAATCACTTCTTCACAGGTCGCAATCTGACCTTTCAGGCTTGCAATCTCCGCCAACACCTTTGCTTTGTCAACGGCCTCCCTCCCCTTAGCAGAAATGGTATCCCCAACTTTTTCTAAAAAATCCATTTTCCGGCTCCTTTCCATCTTCTTTTCTGTAATTTCAGTATACCGCAAATCCTCTTCATTGTCTACCGGACATAAGTAAAGGATCACGATTAAACAAGCAATTCTTTTTACACCCCTCGCAGCCTTACGGCGTTTTCACGCGTTTTTGCTGACACCCTGCGTGATAAACCCAAGTGCCGGGCACCTGTTATTATGAACGGAGTAAACAGTATCACAAATGATTCCATCACCCACGAACTTGACATTGTATGTCTTGCATAGACAGGGTCTTTTGTGTTATAATTATATCATTGGAACGGTTCTGCGAATATTGTATTCAAATACAGCGCTAAAGCCGCTTCTATGATCGGCAGTGAAAATCCTATTTCCGAAAAGCTTCCTTACAGGAACCGTTTCGTGAACCCTGTAATCTTTTTTCAGGTCCTGAAAACAGTGCTGATACGTTATATTATTCAATACAAAGGCCGGATATACATCTATCCGTACCATACAGGAGGAAACCATGGAACAGCCCTTATATACTTCAGTAAAAGTAAACAACGAAATTGAACTATGCGAGGTATCCAATCCGGATTGTAAACATCTCATCGAAAAGGCACTCTTGGCCGAACGTATTTCCTATTACATCAGATGGCTTAAACCTTCTATTTTTCGTCGCAAAAAGCATACCTGCGTCATATGTGTAAACGACAGTTCAAAGGAAACGGCCGAAAACATTATCCGTTCCATATGTGACGAAAAGGGATACCCTGTTAAATTTCTGATGAGAAAATCCCATAACGAATATCTGTAAAATCAGGGGGCTCATATGAATTTCATACAATTCTGCAGAAAATACGCGAAATATTTCGTCATTGGAGTACAGGTTTTTATTTTATTAATTGCCGTATTCTCCTGGTTAATACACCGCGGCAGCGCCTATGGCAAAACCTTTGCACTTGACGAATATGTTCTTTCGGAACATGTGATCGTATCGGAGGATGTGACCACGGACGAGATTATGGGACAAGGCGGAATCTTTTTGTCTACGCCCTCGCTCAGTCTGAAAAAGGGGACTTACCAGATTCAAATCAACTACAACGCTGACCGCCCCGGAAGCTGGGTATCCGTATCCTGCGGTTTAGGCGCCATAGAATACACCGCCCCTTCCGCCGAACTGGACCCTGTTTCCCACAGCGCAACGGTCATATTGGATCTTGGCCGCAACGCGGACGATGTATGTATTCAAGCCCATTTTTCCGGCAATGGATACCTGAGCATAACAAATATGGGCATCTATGAAACCGGAGGCAGATATAAGAAAACTATTTTCCATTCTTTTTTGTTGTGCCTGTTGATTGGGGCCGGATATTTTTTCTTAGTTTCTGACACTTCCGTCAGAAAAATCATGTTTTTTCTGGCCGGCATATTTTTAACTGCCTGCTATCCTCTTTATGCAGATTTTATCATTGCAGGACACGATCTACCCTTTCATTTACTTCGGATAGACGCAATCAGCCAAGGGTTGTCACAAGGCATCTTTCCCGTGAAGCTTCATCCCCTATGGGCTAAGGATTATGGCTACGCGGCTGGGATATTCTACGGAGACGCCTTTCTCTATTTTCCTGCCTTCCTGCGGCTGGCAGGCTTTTCCATCCAAGCCGCCTACAAATATTATGTCGCCTTTATCAACCTTGGTACCGTTTTAATCAGTTATACTTGCTTCCGCAAAATGTTTTCCAACCAAAGCCTGGGGCTTCTGGGCTGCCTGGCCTACACGCTCTCACCATATCGACTGATGGACATGTATACAAGAGCTTCCGTAGGGGAATACACCGCTATGATGTTTCTTCCTCTCATATTATATGGTTTTTACTCAATTCTGGAGGCGCAAAACCGGAAACTGCAATGGAAACCCATAATCATTACGGCACTTGGAATGACAGGATTGATACAATCCCATATTTTAAGCTGCCTGATGGTGGTTTTTACCGCTCTCCTGGCGTGTATACTGCTCATCCGGCGGGTTTTCCATCGTCAGATATTCTTATCTCTGATCTGTGCCACAGGTTTGACAATTTTATTAAACCTTGGCTTTATTGTACCTTTCCTGGATTTTTTTCAGGAAGATGTCATGATAAATTCTCCGGAATGGACGGGGGGAGTGACCGGCTCCTTTCAGGGAAACGGACTTTTTCCGATACAGCTGTTCGCCTTGTTCGGAAGGAGCAAGGGAGGTGCTTGGGCTACAACCGCCGGTATTTCCACGGAGCCAACCTTTGGAATCGGAATTCTCTTTATGATTGGTATGGCACTGTTTCTCTATCTTTTAATGCTCCATTTTCCCGGGACTACAGGCCACAGAAATTATAAACCGGCATTGGTGTGCATGTTGCTGGGATGTTTGCTCTTATATATGAGTACATGCTATTTTCCATGGGATGCATTGATCTCACTGGGTGATTTCACGAAAACCATTATCGATCCCCTGCAATTTCCATGGAGAATGCTTGCGCCCGCCACCGCTGTACTAACTTTTGTACTATGTTACGCTTTCCAGACGGCCCAAAAGTATCTGGAACGACACTTTGAGCCCATCCTGTTGGGAAGTCTGATCCTTCTTGTGACAAGCTGCGGGTGGTATTTTTATGACTTTTCCTTTACCGGAGAACCCTACCGCATATACAATACCTACGAATTAAATACAATGACCATGTACTCTTACGACTACCTGCCGGCTGGCACTGATCCTGAGGCGATCCAGGAAAATCTGATCCTGACGGATGGCATCGTCGAACTGACTGATTATCAAAAACAGGGAACACAAATCACCTGTACCGTTTCCGCCGGATCGGATGGCGGATATATAGAATTTCCTTTACTGTATTATAAGTACTATTGCTGTAAGGATATAAATACAGGTCAAACGTTGCCCATATACGCCGGTACGAACAATATGGTTCGCATATCTCTTCCCGAAAACTATCATGGCAGCATCCATGTCTGCTTTGCGGAACCGTGGTTCTGGCGGCTTGCGGAAATCATCTCTTTTCTAACTCTTTCCGCCGTAATTCTGTGGATGGCGTGGAACATTTTTAAAATGTCCACTAAATTTAAATCAGTGCATTCCGCATTATAAAATTACAATACACTGCACTATTGCATAATGGCTTTTTAGCTGCATATACCATAAAACGTTGAAATTTCTAGTCGCTGGATCCGCATCGTCGTCAAAATTTTGCCTGGCACTGTTAAGCGCCAGGCAACCCAGAAGTCCAATTTCCGTCGGACGAAGCACTAGTTTAAACTCAGAATACCTAATTAGCTTTCCAACATAAATTTTAAGCAAACACTATTATTGCCCTTTACCAGTTTGTCCAGCCCTACTAATATAATGAAATTTTCGACAAACTCGGGCATATATTAATGCTGCCTAAGCTGCCAGCAAAAAGCCATACCAATGACCTGATTGCAAAAATCTTACAATAGACTGTCTACACCTGTCAACATGATTTTAGGTACACAAAAAAGCGAAAACCATGAATTGCCACAGTTTTCGCTACTTTATATCAAGCTGCTGACGGGAATCGGACCCGTGACCTCCGCACTACCAATGCGACGCTCTACCGACTGAGCCACAGCAGCATCAAGTGAATGCCTCTCGCTATCACCGAAAAATATTATATCAAGTATTATCACATTTGTCAACAAAAAATTTCTTGTTTCTCAAATAATATTTATAATAAGGCAATGTCCGCCAGATCTCTTTCTCTGCCCGGTTTCTTTTTCATCCGCATAAGCCCGTCTACACTCACAACAGGAACGCCGCTGATTATTTCCACTCTACCCTCGATCCAATTTTCAAAAATCTCAACATTCGCAGAATATATAATCTTTCCAGTTCCATCTTCACAGTGTGAAGCTGCAAACCCTGCCGCTCCCCAATCGTTTGATTTCTTGCGGCATGCTTAGTACCTGCTACCTTCCTTTGGAATACCAGCTACTGTAAGGCTATGCCTTAAATCACTTGTGCTCACAGGACGCAGCGTTAAATCTTTCAATATATTTCACGTCCACCCTCCTGGTAAGCCATACGCCATTTTCAGACTGATAAAAAGTTTCACCAGCTCTATACATATCACCGCTATGTATCCGCAATACCACAGCCTTGCCATGGCGCCCACCAACTTTCGCGGCGGTTTCCACATCTTTTGACAAATGAACATAAAGTCTGCTCATGGGCTTTAACCCTTCTCTGTCAATGCTTTCCAGAAATTTTTCCGCCGTACCGTGATAGAGAACTTCCGGCGGTTTCTGTTCCTCCCACTCTAATTCCACCGGTATGCTATGTCCCTGATTGGCACGGATCATAGTCTTGTCCGCATTGAAAGAGTATCTCTGCTTATTATCCGTCCTTACGATCTCCTCCAACACATTTCTGTCAATTTCTCTTCCGGTCCCATTGATGCCTTCCAACAATTCATCCACATTTGCCCATCCATGCTCATCCACGGTTATATTGGCCTCTTCCGGCTTGTGTCGTAGTACCAGACTCAAAAAGACACTTAAAGAATCTAATTTCCCCATGTCCTTTTCCTCCTCACCCTTCGTATTGATCTTGTTTTGCTTTCTACGCTATTCTGTCAAGCCGTATATTTGATACATGGAGAGCATATTCTGGTACATCATCTTACGCGCCATCAGCTGTTGATAAGTTACGGTTTTTACCTTTCCCTCCGCTTTTAATTTTTCCATCCTGGTTATTATATTGGCATACTCTTCCTGCACTGCTGCAAGCATCTTCTCAAATGCCTCCAAACGATGCTCATCCATTCAAAAAGCACCTCCCTCATTCTCTTTCTCTGACCGTCACTGACACCCTGTCCCCAGGTTGTTTTCCTATTTTCAAACGGATTTCCTTTCGGATACCGATTATATAGCACACACTGCCGTCAGCATTTTTCACCCCCATATTTACAATACTGCCATCATATGCTTCACCATCAAATGTGACATGAACCTTTACCCGGCCCCGGCCAAATTCTTTCCTGATATCATAGGGAAATGCCACATATGCGCCTCCCGTGTCACCCGCACTGTAAATAACAGACTCATATTCATATGTTTTTTCCTTCACTGTATAGCCTCCAGCCACTTTGTTTTATTGGCTTTATTTTCCCCATTTTATACTTAAAGTACTCTCAATACTTCAATCAAACAAAATCTCATCCACTGTCACAAATGTGTAGCCCTTCTCCAGCAGTTCGTCAATGGCCTGCAGTGCTGCCGTCACAGAAGTTTCATAATAATCATGCATCAAAATAATGTCATTTTCTCCGGTTTTGCTGACAATTTTATCAGCAATACAGCTTACATTTTTAGAGCACCAGTCCAGAGGATCCACAGTCCATAGCACCGGAAACATATTCAGTTCTTTCTCAAAGGATTTATCCCAGGAACCGTAAGGAGGACGCACATATTGCACTTCCTGTCCGGTAATCTCTTTCAGAATTTCATTGGTCTTAACAAGCTCCTCTTTGAAGGAGTTTCGATTATTTTTTGTCAGCTGAATGTGACTGTATGTATGATTGCCAATTAAATGTCCTTCTTCCTGCATCCGCTTAATGATTTCCGGATGCAGCTGAGCGTGTTCCCCTGTGACAAAAAAAGTAGCGTGGATCCCTCTCTCCTTCAGCCCGTCCAACAGTTGTTCCGTATAAGAAGGATGCGGCCCGTCATCAAAGGTAATTGCAATCTTCCGTATTTCGTCCTGTTGTTCCTCCGCTTCCGCCATCCGTACCAGCCCGCTGTCCGTAACCAGTGCTTCGCCCTTCAATCCATACGCCCCGAGGAACAACGCTCCCATCATCAAATCAAAAAGTAAAAATACCTTTATTATCTTTCTCATATTCGATCTTACCTTGCTGCTTTCTTCTATGCAATATATGCATCAAATACCCCAAGGATTCCCCTTACCACCCCTTCAAGCAAGATCGATTTGAGTAAAAAAATCCACTTAGTAAGAATGTTCAGCGGCAGGCAAAAAATGCCTGCCGCTCCATTTCAGCCCATCTCTATTTCTTCAAAACCAAATGCCTGGGTAAACCGTTGACCATAAACGGTTCATAGTTACCATGGATCAGCGGTTCAATATAATTGATAAATTCCTCCGTCACATAATTACCTTCCTCATTCAGCCAGGAACGGGGCACTGTCTTTTCGTGATTTGCAATTCTGTGAACATCATAAATTCCGGCAGCACTCTGATAAGGATCATCCGATACACGATCAATAACCACCATTTTGCCGCTGTCTCCTTCATCCGCCGCTTTCACCGCAGCACCTCCCACCATGAACGCCTCATCCACGTCAACGCGGGATGCCATATGGGAGGCACTTCTCTGCAGGGTAGAAAATTCAATACTTCGCGTCTTACAACCGGTCTCAGCGCCTAAAAATCCCGCCAGGTAAGCTGCCGTTCCCTGTAACTGCTTATGTCCAAATGCGTCCACATAATCAGCTCCGCCGGAAAGTTCACAGACATATCTGCCATCGGCAAGCTTGATTCCCTCGGATACGGCAATCACAACGGATTCCTTCTTCTTTAACAGATCTTTTGTGGTTTTCAGGAACTTATCAATATCAAATACCACCTCAGGCAGATAAATTGCATCCGGTCCTTCACAATCCTCGGTTCTGGCAAGAGCTGCGGCACCTGTAAGCCATCCTGCATTTCTTCCCATCACTTCCAGGACAGTGATGGCTTCCTTATCATTGTAAGTCAGCCCCAGAGCATCCCTGATAATTTCCTTTGTGGATGTGGCAATATATTTTGCTGCGCTTCCGAAGCCAGGCGTATGATCTGTAAGCGCCAAATCGTTGTCAATGGTCTTAGGCACGCCTAAAAACTTCTGATCATGCCCTTTTACAATGGCATAATCGGAAAGTTTTTTGATGGTATCCATGGAATCATTTCCGCCAATATAGATAAATGCCTCTATTTCAAGCTTATCCAGAATTTGAAATATCTTTTCATAGATTTCCGCATCTTCATGAATCTCCGGAAGCTTGAACCGACAGGAACCCAGGAAAGCGGAAGGTGTTCTCTTGAGCAATTCAATATCCAGATCGGAATGAATCTGTGTGGACAAATCTATATACTGCTCGTCCATGAATCCCTGAATGCCGTGCAACATTCCATACACCTTGCAAAATCCTCTCTCCTTGGCCGTCTTATAGACACCTGCCAGACTGGAATTGATGACGGCAGTGGGTCCGCCCGACTGCCCTACGATAATATTGCGTTTCTTTGCCATGATAATTCCTCCATTTTATTATTTAATATAGCATTGATTCCTCTCTCAACACCTATCTCTTATTGTGCGAAAATTCCTCTCCCTTTTTACAAAAGTGATTCACAAAAACTCTTTATTTCATCAACCCTTCCTGCAACGTCTTCTTTGTGTTCTATGGAACATAATCCCAGATTACCGCTCGCTTCTATCTCCAGATGTCCATAAAAATGCTCTATACTGGCTATTATCCTTTCACATTCCGGCATACTGGAACCAGTTCTTAAAACAATCGTATATCCTTTCTTTCCGCTTGAAACAGCTGCATGCGGCTCATGTGTATTACACCAGGGCGTACATCTATCTATAAATACTTTAAATTGACCGGGAATATCTGCCCAATAGGAAGGAGACACAGAAACAATTTTGTCTGCCCATTCATATTGCGCCATGATTGTTTTCACATCATCTTCCTGAAAACATTCCGCTGTTGTATGACATTTTCGGCACCCTCTGCAGTACTTAATTTCATAATCATCTATGCATAACATTTTAACATGATTACCTGCATTTACAAATTGGCTTACCAGTTTTACAATTTCAGCTGTTGCACCATTTTTTACAGGACTGCAATTAACAATCAAGATATTCATTTTCTTTCCTCAACTTTTGATTCCAGGTTTTGCCTGTCAGAACCGATCCGCTGCTCACACCAATATGGCATCCAATCCGTCATAATAAAATAATACCAAATAATGTGAAAAAACTCAATAGATATTATTGTTATTCAAACTGCGCGTTATACAATTTCCGGTACACTCCCTGCTTCTCCATCAACTTTTTATGCGTACCCTGTTCTACCACTTCTCCATTGTTGACCACAAGTATCAGATCCGCATGTTCAATGGTGGATAATCTGTGCGCAATCACAAAACAGGTTTTTCCCTCCATCAGCTTCAGCATTGCCTTCTGTATCTGCCGCTCGGTACGAGTATCCACGTTGGACGTGGCCTCGTCCAAAATCAGCATTTTTGCATTTAGAAGCATAGCCCGTGCAATGGTCAGCAGCTGCTTCTGCCCCTTTGAAATATTGGTACCTTCGTCCGTCAATATGGTATCATATCCTTGGGGAAGCCTTTTGATAAAGGAATGTATCCTGGCCGCCTTAGCCGCCGCTTCCACCTCCTCCCTGGTGGCGCCTTCCTTGCCGTATGCCAGATTTTCATAAATACTGCCATAAAAGAGCCACGTATCCTGTAAAACCATGGCATATGCTCTGCGAAGACTTCTTCTGGTCAGAAGTTCCGTACTCTGTTCGTCCACTGTGATCTCTCCGCTGTCCGGATCATAGAACCGCATCAGCAAATTGATTAACGTTGTCTTACCCGCACCGGTAGGTCCCACAATGGCAATCAGCCTTCCCGGCTTTGCCTCAAAGCTCAAATCATGAATAATTGTTTTCCCCGGAACATATCCAAAGCTCACATGCTTTATTTTCACGTCCCCTCTGACTTCCGTAAGTTCTCTTGCGCCATCCGCATCCGCTGGTTCCGGTTCCTCGTCAATCAGCCTAAAGACTCTCTCCGCCGCTGCCAAAGCCGACTGCAACTCGCTGAAAATATTAGCCGCCTCGTTAATCGGTCCCGAAAACTTACGAGAATACAGCACAAAAGAAGATATATCCCTGATCAGCATAGCCCCGGACAAATACAGAAGCGCTCCGAATACACTGATTAAAGATAAAGACAAATTATTGATAAAGTTTACACAGGGCCCCACAATGCTCCCATAATACTCAGCACGGTAATAAGCGTCCACCGCATCTTTGTTTTTACCGTTAAAACGCTCCTGCGTATATTCTTCTCTGCCATATGCCTTCAGCGTCTTCTGTCCTGTAATCATTTCCTCCACAAAGCCGTTCATCTCCCCTAGCTTGGCAGAGCGCATACGAAAAAGCGGACGGGTCTTGCCCGTGATATATTTAGTGATAACAACGGACAGCGGTACCGTAAAAGCAAATACCAGAACCAGCTTGGGAGAGATGGTAATCATCATCACAAGCGCTCCCACCACAGTGATCACCGTTGTCAAAAGCTGTACCAGATCATTGGAAAGAGACGCATTTACGGTGTCTATATCATAGGAAATACGGCTGATAATATCACCCGTCTGATGTATGTCAAAATATCCCACCGGCAACGTCATCAGCTTTTCAAATACATCCTGACGCATGCGATATACCACCTTACGGCTGATTGTCAGCATCAGCACCTGAAGCCCATAGGACATAACTGCAGATATCACATAAAATCCCGCCATCCATGCCGCATAGTAAAATACTTCGCCAAAATCCACCGCTCCCTTTCCCGGCTCCACGGCGCCTATGCATAGTCCGGTCAGCTTGGGCCCAATCAGAGAAAAAAGATTACTGCCCAAGGTACAAATCGCCGCAAATACCAGCATCCACTTATACTTTAACATGTACTTGCCCAATCTTAAAATTGTTTTCTTAGAATATCTCTTCTTTTCCTGTTCCATGGCGCTCTTCTTTCTATTATTAGTTCCGTCTCTCCACTCCTCGCCCCTTACTGGGAAGGATCTCTCACCCGCTTTCGCGGCTGAGCTCTCCTTCCAGGCGTCTCGCTCCGAGACTGTTTTTATTAGTTCCGTCTCTCCACTCCCAGACAATATCTTATTACTGCCCGGTCTGGGTCTTGCTGATCTCGCTGTATACGCTGCAGCTTTCCATCAGCTCCTCATGGGTGCCGTAGCCTATGGGAATACCGTCCTCCAACACCAGGATATGATCCGCATTACGTATAGAGCTAACTCTCTGTGCGATAATCACCAACGTGGTGTCGGGAAAATGTTCTTTGATTCCCTTTCGCAGCTGTGCGTCTGTACGATAATCCAGGGCACTGGAAGAATCGTCCAGAATCAATATTTCCGGCCTTGAAGCCATGGCGCGGGCGATCAAAACCCGCTGTTTTTGGCCACCGCTCAAGTTCGCCCCCTTTATATTCAGCGCCTCCGCTTCCTTGCCCGCTCTATTCTCCACAAACTCGCTGGCCCTGGCATATAACAGAGCCTCCTGAATCTGCTCTTCGCTCATCTCTCTGCCCAAGGTTACATTTCCAGCTATGGAATCCTCAAATATAGTGTCGTTTTGAAATACTACACCAAATTTTGCCTTCAATGCATCCGGCTGATAGCTTCGCACATCTCTTCCTGCTATGCGGACACATCCCTGATCCACATCATACATACGCATCAGCAGATTGACAATGGTGGATTTCCCGGAACCGATCTCCCCGATTATGCCAAGTGTTTCCCCCTTCTTAATATGAAAGTCCAGATCTTTAATTACCGGCTCTCCGCCTTTGAGATAAGAGAAGGTCACATGGTCAAAGCAGATTTCCTCCATATCTGCCCCCATGTCTGCGCAATCTTCTTCAATCACCTGCATATCTTCCCCGCATTCCAGAACCTGCCAGATTCGGTCGCCAGACGCAATGGCTTTGGACAACACGGTAAACATCTTGGAAATAGACAGCATCGCATTTAGTATGATTGTAAAATATGTTGTGAATGCCAAAATCTTACCCACCTCGGAAGTTCCCGCGTTCACCCGGTATGCCCCTACAATAATGACGCCCACCAGCCCCAAATTCAGCAATATATTCATGGAGGGATTGATTACCGCCATAACCATACCGTTCTTCCGTTCCCGCTCCACCACTTCTTTGTTGATCGTCTGGAACTTATCCGTCTCGAAATCCGTCTTTGATAATGCCTTAATCACACGGATTCCCGCAATATCTTCCCGCACCATCCGCACAAAGCGGTCATTGGCTTCCTGTAGTTCGCCATACATTGGAATACTGCGCTTCGAAACCGATATTGTGATAAATCCCAACAATGGCAAAGTTGCCAAGAGCACACACGCCATGTAAGGATCCAGCGTAAAGGTAACAAAAACTCCTCCAATCAACAGGATGGGCGCTCGCACCCCCAGCCTCTGTATCCGTCCAAGCATCTGATGCACGTTATAGGTATCCGATGTCATCCTGGAAATCAGGGAGGGCTTTGTAAAGGAATCTGTCTGCCCATTGGAAAGATGCAAAATTCGATAAAACAAATCATGCCGTATTTCTTCCGTTGCATCACCGGCAACTTTTGACGCCATTCGATTGGCAACAATATTAAAAGTCACTGCCAAAAGAGAACAGCCTATCATCAAAAGCCCCCAAGTCATGACTGCGGTGCGGTTTTTAGCCGGAATGACGGTATCTATAATGTACGCCAAAATATACGGAATACACAGATCCATAATTGTACCCAGAAATTTAATCAGGAAGCCCACTCCCATCCGCCCATAATATGGTTTCAAATATCGCAAAACCAGCTGTTTCATATCTTCACCCGTCCAATCTTCTCAACACATTTTTCTTTTCAACGCTTTGATTTTTCCGTCATAACAAAGACGTTAAAATTTCATAAACGGCGCCGGGCGGTGGAAAGCCACTGTCCGGCGCCATTATTACAGCTTCATGTATATAGAACTTAAATCTTAAACACAGAGATTTCCGTTTTCAGTTCTTCCATGTTTTCTCCCAGAGAGTCCGCCGTCTCGTTCAAATTCTGAACGCTTTCCAACAGCTTATTGGCCACATCCCTTACCACCTCCGCGCTGTTGGCGGTCTCCTCAATAATATCGGATATATTCTTCACTGCATCCACTGTAAACTTCCGCTCGTGATCCGCTTTTTCCGTACTGTCTACAATAGCCTTCAATCCTTCGATCAGCATTCCCATCTGCTTCTGCATTCTCAGGAATACATTTACCACCTGTTCCACTGCCTCTGTCTGAGCGGCAACCATATTCTGCGCATTTTTCGCGCTCTCCACACTGTTTAAAGTCTGCGCGGTAATATGTTCCACATTGGTCCGAATTTCCCCTGCAGCCTTGGCGGAATCGTCAGCAAGCTTGCGGATTTCCTCCGCCACAACGGCAAACCCTCTCCCTGCGTCGCCTGCTCTTGCCGCCTCAATGGAAGCATTCAGCGACAACAGATTGGTCTGCTCGGAAATCTCGGTAATCGTACCTACAAAGGTATCTATGATAGCCGACTCCTCACGCAGAGAGTCTATGCTATCGCCCACCTTTCTGGTAATGGATGTGGTTTCCCTTGCCCTGTCTCCCAACAAATGTACGATTTCCATGCCGTGATTAATCATTTCTTCCGTTTCGTCCACCAGCTTTTCAACTTCTTCCACCACCCGGCTGACTTCCTGGATTTCGCTTGAGAGAATGTCTGTCTTTGTCACACATTCCTGGGCATGTTCGGACTGTCTGCTCATGCCCTCGTTAATCTCGTCGATAGCCTGAGTGATATCCTCCGAATAATTGCTGATAATACCGGATACTTCCTCTACTTCCCGGGAAGACTGTTCCAACTGCCCCGTTGCGCCCGTAACCTTATGTACCAGACTCTTGGTATTTACGATCATATTGTTGGCCGAAGCCGCCAGTCCTCTGAATTCGTCCCTTCCCTTTGCGGACACCTGCACGGTCAGATCACCTTTGGCTACCTCGCCGAATTTCCTGGATATTCTCTTCATGTTATTCTGGATACTGAACACAATCAGAAGTCCCACCACAACCACAATAATGCTGGCAAGAACCACCAGGCCTACAGTCATTAACTTAATCTCTTCCGCCTGTGCCGTAATCAATTCCATTGGAACCAGCGCACAGATAATGGCGCCGGTTTTGGAACTCTTGCTGTACACAAACTGATATTCCTCGCCCTGGAAATCCACCTTCTCTACGCCGTCCAGCGCCTCTGTCTCCTCACTGGGGAAAAAGGGCTGACCAAAGAAAACCGTACTTCCCTCCTGAAGAATGCTCTCCTTGCCTTCTCCAAGCTTTTCGCTGATAATTTCCCGACCGTTTATTGTGACAAATCCAATAATGCTGCCATCTCCCAAGTCAAGCCCATCAATAAATTCCATAATGGTCTCCGGCTTGATGTCCACGATAACGCATGCGCTCCTGGTCTGGGACAGAAGCTGATATGCAATAATATAATTATTCTGCCCCATCGTCAGCGCTTCGTCCAAGGCAGTGTGGGAATCAATCCAATCCGCAAGCTTCCCGTCTCCGGAAAGCACCTCCGAAAGATGATTCTGCAATATACCGTCCAGAGAAGCCGAATTGCCATAGGTTGAAATCATATTGATTCCCGGTTTGGTTATAATATGTATATTACTGACAAACTTGTTCGATGTCTGCGTAGTATTCATGGAAGACCTTGTACTGTTGACCAGCGTAGCCCTGTCCATGCTGCTGTCCTGCAGCAGGCCGATATAATACCTGGCAAGATCCCCGTCAAACGCATACTTAACCCCCTCGGTCTCAATAAAAGAACATGCCATGTCCACATATT
The DNA here is from genome assembly GCA_910578185.1 of uncultured Acetatifactor sp. Taxonomy (GTDB): domain Bacteria; phylum Bacillota; class Clostridia; order Lachnospirales; family Lachnospiraceae; genus Acetatifactor. The sequence continues at coordinate 39,187 of CAJTPN010000014.1, read as the reverse complement.
CAGATGCCATTTTAATCGTCTGAATCGTCGATGCCGCAAACTTATCGTTAAGTCCTTCAGCCGACTTCTGATATGCGGATACACCGATCACAACCATAAATACAATCGGAACAAAAAAACACAGGATAATCTTATTTCGTATACTGAAGATCAAATGTCCCTTCGCTTTGTTACCCATAATTAATCTCCCTCCGCCATCGCATTTTCTAATACTGCAACCTATACAAATTATACACCATTTTTCTTTTTTTACCAATAGAAAATGACAATATTATTAATTTTTATTTAATTCCATAGAATCTAAATAATGTTCCTGAAAATCCGGCTCCAGCGCCAGATTTATAACCTCCGTTCCCTCTGTGATTCCCTGCAGTTTTTGAGTCATTTCTCCCTTCTCCCCGGCCAACAACGCCCTTCCCGCCAGCAGCGCGCCTGACAGAGCCGTATTTCCGCCTGTAATGGCTTTCTTTGTCATAGCCTGTGGCAAAAGCCCGATTTCTGCCGCATCCTCCGGATTTAAATAATAACCGAACCCCCCAGCCAGCACCACCCGGTCCACCTGTTCCGCACTAATGTCATATCGTTTGAGAAGAATCCTGATTCCGGCCGCAAGGGCGCCTTTTGCAAGCTGTATACTGCGGACAGCCTCCTGGGTCACAAGCACATTGCCGACCCGTACCCCCTTCTCAAAGAAATCCGGCTCCAATAATCCCGTTTCGTCCAAAATTCCTTCCCGGCGCAGCGACGCCAAAAAGCTGACCATATCCGCCCCCCAGATCCCTTTGTTTACTCCGCCCTCAAAAGCAGGACCCGCCGCAGTGGCGCATGCAATTCTCTTCCTGGCGTTTCCCAGCACCAGCTCTCCGTTTGTCCCAAGATCCACAAGCAATGTAAGTTCCTCCTGTTCCGACATACCACAGGCGTAAACCCCCGCCACGATATCTCCCCCCACAAAAGCCGACATACCGGGCATTACAAAAACTTGCGTATCTTCCAGAAAAAACTCCCCAGGCCCCAGGTTGGAAGCATTAAAAGGCGCACATCCCAGTTCGTTCGCATCCCACCCCATCAGCAGATAGGTCATAACCGTATTTGCAGCCAATACGGCCTGCAGTCGTTCCCCCTCTGCAAGATGCTTCTGAAAACGTCTAAAACCATGCGCAAGGACATCATCCACCTGGCGCCGCATCTCTTTGGCACACTCCACATTTTGAGCCGCTCTGATCCTGGAAAGCACATCGGCCCCATACCGCGTCTGCGGATTGACAGCCACATACCTGTCCGTCACGCTTCCATCCCTGTCATATAACAACATGGCGATGGTAGTGGTTCCCAGATCCACCACAGCCAGCCGCCCCCCGCCCTCAGGAAAGGGGCGTTTTTCACCCAGAAGCGCATCCCTGTCGAGTATATAAAGTCCTCCGATCCCATCTTCTCCGTTCCCGGCGCCTACGGGTACAATCCCTGGACATAAACCGCAGCCGGTGCAAATACGACAGCGAAGTCCCTTTCTGTTTACCACTCTGTCACTCAAACCGGTTTTTCTCCTTGTTGTAATGATATCCGGCTTCCCCAAGCCTGTCCATAATATCCTGTCTCTCCACGTTCAAATCCTCGCAGAGTTCCTCAAGACTATGATAAAAATCCCGCAGTTTCATATTGATAAAACCAAAAAGTATCTCCGGATCTTTTGGCAACATTTCTTTTAACCTACCTGTCCTTATTTCTGATTGTTTATCTCCTCTGTGTACTATCACAAAAAGGTATTTTCATTACCTATTCTGTTCTTATCTTACCAGACAATTAAGACATACACAAGCCAAAAACAAAATTCTTTTCACAAGAATACCCTCCTCAAAAAAAGATCGTAAAAAAGGAGGATCCAAAGATCCTCCCTTATCATTTTCCACCATTGCCAACAGGAATAAACTTTACGGCGCAAGATACGGCGCAGCTTCCTCTTTTATTTTCTCTCCGTATTCCTTTACACTGTCGGTCACCGTATAATCCTCATCGTCAAACAGGAACTGATGCAGCCAAACCACATTGGACTCCAGGTCAAGAGGGATTACACAATCTCCCTTTGCTCCCATATTTCTGGAGGTACGCATATCCTCTCTGGGGAAGCCGCCTTCGTCCACAATTCTGTAATTTGCAATATTTCCAATCAGATTTAAAATATCCTTTGCGTCAAGACTGGTATAAATATCACCGATACTGTCATTAAACACCTTGGTCAATGTGGCAAGATCCAATGTTTTCGCCTGTTCCTCAATCGCTTTAATCACTTCCCTCTGGCGGGCGGTACGCTGGTAATCAAAATTTCCCACCTGACGAATACGGCAATAAGCAGCTGCCTGCAAACCGTCCAACAACTGATATCCGGGTTCCGTCACCGGTGTATACTCACATTTCAATACATTGGAGACGCCAATCTGATAATTATTGATATGCTTCAACTCTTCGCTGTCCACATCAATCCATACGCCTCCCACTCCGTCAATCACATTTCTCAGTCCCTTGTAACCGACAGTCACAAAATCCGTAATGTCCATATCCAGATTCATATTGAGCATTTTTACGGCCTGCTGCGCTCCGCCGTCGTTATATGCCGCATTACATTTCCAATATTTGTCCGTGCCGAGATTTAAATATGTATCCCGGAATACGCTGACTAATTTTATATCTCCCGTGTCAAGATTGATACTGGCGATCATAATGCTGTCGCTGCGGCTGCCCTGATAAAGCTGACTGTCCGTCTCCGCATCCACGCCGAAAAGCGCGATATTCATATACCCCTGCATTGCGCCGCCTTCATCTTTTTGCTGTTTTACTTCCTCATGTATCTCAAGCTCTGCGGGATTCAGCGGGTGTACCTTAGGCCCCTCGCTGGTGCTGCTCATCACCAGGTATAGAACCGTCAGCATCGCCACAATCACAATCACCTCAACGACGCATAATGCAATTTTCATTTTCTGTTTCGTATTCATTGTATTCTCCTTATCTGTTTTCAGATGACGTCTGATCTGTATTTATCCATTTTATTATAAAGAGAACTGTTTAGGAATTTATGAAGCAATTTTTTTATATTTCTTAAGATGTAATGAATAAAACTTAAAAAGTAGACCATGCTATACGGTTAAAATGTCTTATTTAAGCCTGTTTTCAATGAGTTTTCAAGCCTTTTAAATTTCTTTCGGAACTTCTTAAGAAATATTAAAAAATAACCTGCGTCAAAAAATCCTGCAGAAGGTAAAATTTACAAACCCCCTGCAGGAATCTTAAAAGCTTATTGCAAATTGTCTTTTACCACAGCAGCCAGCGCTCCGTCCACCACCGTGATCCTTACGGTATCCCCCGTCCGCACCCCATCTGCCAAAATTAATTTCGCCGTCAGGGTCTCCACATACTTTTGGATATACCTCTTTAACGGCCGGGCGCCATAGACAGGATCATAGGCATTGTCCACAATAAACTGTTTTGCCTCGTCGCTCAGCTCCAGATTCAAATCTCTGTCCGAAAGCCGACTGTTCAGATCACCGATGATCAAATCCACAATGCCCCCTATATTTTCCTTTGTCAGGGGCTTAAACAGAATCGTCTCATCCAGCCTGTTCAGAAATTCGGGGCGGAAATGCCCGCGCAGTTCATTCATCACCTGTGCCTCTGCGGCAGGTTCAATCAGACCATCGGTACCGATTCCCTCCAACAGATAAGCTGCACCGATATTCGACGTCATGATCAATATGGTATTTTTAAAGTCCACCGTCCTGCCCTGGGAATCCGTGATCCTTCCGTCATCCAGTACCTGCAGCAGCACATTAAATACATCGGGATGCGCCTTTTCGATCTCATCGAACAACACCACACTGTAAGGTTTCCGGCGCACCGCCTCCGTGAGCTGACCGCCTTCCTCGTACCCTACATAACCGGGAGGTGCTCCAATCAGTCTGGAAACAGAATACTTTTCCATGTACTCGCTCATATCAATGCGCACCATATTGTTTTCATCGTCAAACAGCGCCGCTGCCAGAGATTTTGCCAACTCCGTCTTGCCCACACCGGTAGGCCCCAGGAACAGGAATGAGCCAATAGGTTTAGTAGGATCCTTGATCCCTGCCTTGGAACGAATAATTGCTTCCGTTACCTTTGTGACTCCCTCATCCTGACCGATTACTCTCCTGTGAAGCTCCTCGTCCAGGTGCAGTGTCTTGTTGCGCTCACTCTCCGTCAGCTTCGTCACCGGAATTCCCGTCCATCTGGATATAATTCTGGCAATTTCTTCATCCGATACCTTCTCCCGCACCAGGGAAAGTCCAGCCGCTCCTGCCTGCTCTTCCTGCTCCAACTGCTTTTTCAGAGCGGGCAGCCTGCCGTAACTCAACTCTGCGGCCTTCTCCAGATTCCCCTCCATCTGAGCGATCTGTATCTCACTGTTAACTGTATCAATCTCCTCCCGAAGCTTTGAAAGCTTATCCACGGAAGCTTTTTCGTTATCCCACTGTGCCTTTCCAGAGGCAAACTGCTCTTTGTGTTCCGCCAGTTCCTTTTGCAGATCTGCCAGTCTGTCCCGGCTAAGTCGGTCATCCTCCTTTTTCAGAGCCGCTTCTTCTATCTCCATCTGCATGATCTTGCGCTGCATCTCATCCAGTTCCGTAGGCATACTGTCCAGCTCAGTCTTGATCAGCGCGCACGCCTCATCCACCAGGTCGATTGCCTTATCCGGCAGAAACCTGTCCGATATATAGCGATTGGACAGAACTGCCGCACTGACAAGCGCGTTATCCATGATCTTAACCCCATGGTAAACCTCATATCGCTCTTTCAGTCCCCGCAGAATGGAAATAGTATCCTCCACGGTGGGTTCTTCCACCATAACAGGCTGAAAGCGCCGCTCCAGCGCAGGGTCCTTTTCAATATACTTCCTGTATTCATCCAAAGTAGTGGCGCCGATACAATGCAATTCCCCCCGTGCCAGCATGGGTTTCAGCATATTGCCCGCATCCAGCGCTCCGTCGGTCTTACCTGCGCCCACAATGGTATGCAGTTCGTCAATAAACAGTATGATCTGCCCGTCGCTGTTCTTTACATCCTCCAAAACGGCCTTCAGACGTTCCTCAAATTCCCCACGGTACTTGGCGCCTGCCACCAAAGCGCCCATATCCAGTGCAAAAATCTTTTTGTCTTTCAAGCCCTGTGGGACGTCTCCCCTGACAATACGCTGTGCCAATCCTTCCACCACCGCCGTCTTGCCCACGCCGGGCTCCCCGATCAACACAGGATTATTTTTGGTCTTTCGGGAAAGAATACGGATAATGTTTCTGATTTCGCTGTCCCTGCCAATCACCGGATCCAGTTTCTGATTTCTGGCCTTCTCCACCAGTTCCTGCCCATACTTTTCCAGTGTGTCATAAGTTGCCTCCGGATTGTCGCTTACCACCCTCTGATTGCCTCGAACCGTGGAAAGGGCCTGCAGGAAACGCTCCCTGGTAATCCCGTACTCCTTCCAGATCAGCCCCAGTTCCCGATTTGGATTCTTAAGCATGGCCAAAAACAAATGTTCTACGGAAACATACTCATCTCCCAGCTGCTTGGCCTCATCTTCCGCACTGATCAAAACCTTGTTTAAGTCCGCGCCCACGTAAACCTTACCGCCCTGCACCTTGGTGCGCCTGGCCACAGCCTGTTCCGCCCGTTTTACAAAATGCTCCTTCTGGATTTCCATCTTCTCAATCAGCTTCAGAATCAGGCTGTCTTCTACGGTAAGCAGACTGTAGAGCAGATGTTCCTGTTCGATCTCCTGGTTCCCATACTCATAGGCCAGCTTTTCGCAGCCTTCTACCGCCTGCATGGATTTTTGTGTAAATTTTTGTATGTTCATGTTATATACCTCCTGGTTTCGTTCCGTTTCGGAACTGTTTTACTTTGCCGGATTATCTCAGTTACGGTCTGCGACAGTTTGTTTCTTGCCTCACAAACCTTTATCTTTTCCCGTTCCCAAACCAATCCCGGTTCTGTCCATGTCGTATCAAAAGTAATTTCTCTTTGTTCTATATTCAATATAACATATCACACACAAAAATCAATAAATAAATTATAAATATTTTATCAAATTATTGGTTCTGATTCTGCCTCAAAATCTCCGCTATCTTTTCAATCATCTCGTCTTCCTTTAAGCGGAACTTGATTTCCACACGGCGGGACGCAGCCATATCCACTTTGTCCGTCGGCCTGCCCAACGCATCGGTTTGATAAACCGGCTGACTGCAGGAACGCCCGTTTACCGTAAGCAAGCCTGTCAGCTGCTCTATTTTTTCCTTGCTGAGCCCATTTTTAGAGTTCAGGCAAAACTTTGCCACAGAATGCGCCCTGTCATAGGACAATTCCATATTCCCCTCATAGCCCCCGTCCGTATCCGTATGCCCTTCGATAATGATTTCAGCTATGTATTCGCGAAACCGATCTTGCAGCAGTACATCCAGATACATGGGGATAATCTCCTTCAGCGTTTTCTGACTGTCTGTGGAAAGCGTTGCGCTGTTATACTTAAAAAGCACATCTGAGGAAAAAGTTATAGATCCAGTCTGTGCATCCACGCTCATACTGGAATTGTTAAATGTGGTCTGAAGTGCACCGATAATATCAGTTCTGATCCCAACAATATTTTCCAACTCCCGCTGGGTGGAACTCAGTTCTTCCTGGGCACTGTTCAACTCTCCCTGGGCAATGCTCAGCTCCTTCTTGCCCTCCTCGATCTCCAGATATGCCTTGTTCAGCTCATCCTGTGTCAATGCCGCATTGGCATATGCCTGTTGCAGTTCCGCCAGGGAATTTGACAGTTCCTGATTGGATTTCTCAATCGCAGCCTTGTACTCCTCCAGATCTTTCAGGGCATCGTCCAGTTCCTTCTGCGTCAGGCTAAGATGATCCTGAGACTGCGCCAAATCCGTTCTCGCCTGATCCAGGTCCGTGGTCTTCTGCTTATAAATTGCAAGCGTAATGGCTATGATCAACACAAAGATCAGCAAAAGTGCCGCCATCATATCAGAATACGACTGCCAGTAGCTATGCTCCCCAAATGCCTCCCTGTTTTTTTGTTTTATCTTCATAATTAGCTCCCATCGACGTTATGGTTTCGTCACCTTATTCTATACCAGATCTCTCATCTGCTCAAAAGTATACAGCTGACTGCTCACATCCCGGCTGATCTCCTCACAGGAAGAAGCAATCAATTCCTTTTGCTCCTCCAACTCCTTTGCAAATCTCTCCTGCCGTTTCAGCATCTGATCCATGGCCTCCTGCATACTGCGGCCGGATTCCACCAATGCTCTGGCAGCATCCAAAACCTGTTTGCTGCTCTCCGTGCTGGTCTCCTGGGCCTGCGCAGCGTCCTGAAGCGCGTTTCCCACGCCTTTCAATTCCGCTCCCATCACCGCCTGAAGCTGTTCCACAAATTGATCCGCCATATGTTCCAATGCTCTGACCTGATCCTTGGCCTCCCCCTTGGCCAACTCCAAAAGCTGTTTCATATAATTGGCAGTATTCGCCTGATACACCAACATGGTAGCGGTATTTTCATCCCCGGATCCCACCGGCGGCATGGCGCACTGCTTGAAAATATCCAGAAACAGATTCAGCTTCCCATAAGCATCCGCCATAATACTGCGGTAAACATAATTAAACAGCAAGGAAAATATAATGCCGTATACGGAAGTGTGGAACGCCACCTTCATACCTGACAAAAGCGGCCCCACATTATCGGAAATGGTATAAATATCATCCCCGCTGAAAGAGCCCAGTCCAAGGGAAAGCCCGATAAAAGTTCCCAGAATTCCCAATCCTGTCATAGTACCGGAGATGCCGGAGTTAAAATAGCTGCTTCCAACCCTGTCCAGCAAATCTTCATTTAAATATTCCTCAATATCACAGACATTCGCATATCTTTTTCCTACCCTGCTTCCTCGCACCCGCATCCGGTACTTTCCGAACGCAACACGAAGGTTCTCATCTTCAAACACATCCTTCCGATCCTGCAGGGCAGCCCAGAGATTCTTATTTCCCCCTTCTTTATATTCGGCCTGCAGTGCGGCCCCCACTCGCTGTAAATCATCTGTGAGATGATTCAGCTGAAGGAAACTGGCTGCAGATATCAGGAACAGACACCCTATTAAGGCCAAAAAGGCACCGTTGATCAACAGATTGCTCAAAGACGCCACATTCCCCGTAAACACACCGTTGATATACAGGATAAACACTACCATCACCACATATACCACAAACAACCCATAAAACAATTTATTTTTCATACGTGCTCCCATCTGTGCGCCCTGCGCACGAAAAATTCCGGTCTGCCATTGCCGCCATGTGCTGCGCACACATGACAGCCAAAGCCGGACCGGTACGGCTCTCTTACTTCAATACAATCTTTTCCACCTCATAGCCCGCTTCCGCAACAGCAGCGGTCAATGCCTCATCCGTCACTTCCGTCTCCATCCCCACCAAAGCCGTCTTTGCCTCCAGATCCATTGTGACCGCCTTAACCCCTTCCAGGGCTTCCAAAGCCTTCTGTACTCTGCCTGTGCAGTGTCCGCACATCATCCCGTTAACTGTCATTAATTTTTCCATACTAATCTCTTTCCTTTCTTTTTCTATCTTTTCCGAAGTTTCTTCCGCCCTCATCAATCCAACCGCTCCCATAATTTCCGAAGGTGTCTCCTCTTCTGTGTCTTCCGCTTCTCCCGGCACTTCCGAAGACGCCTTCCCGATTACGGCTTCCGCTTCTCCAGGCACTTCCGAAGGCTGCCTTTCACCTGCAAGTCCAACTGCTTCCGTACTTTCCGCCTCCATATGGCCGGCCCGCTGCCGGAAACCGCTCCGAAAACCACGGAGCCTGAGCGCGTTGCCCACCACAAAGATGCTGCTCAAACTCATAGCGGCCGCGCCAAACATGGGATTTAATTTTACTTCAAACATAGGATACCACAAACCTGCTGCTAATGGAATACCTATTGCATTATAAAAGAACGCCCAAAATAAATTTTCCTTAATATTTCGAATCACGGCGCGACTTAACCGAACCGCCGTCACTGCGTCACGCAAATCGCTTTTCATCAGAATAATATCGGCACTCTCCATTGCCACATCCGTGCCAGCACCGATTGCCATCCCCACATCGGCCGCCGCCAACGCCGGCGCATCGTTGATCCCGTCCCCGATCATTGCCACCTTATGCCCGGCGCTTTGCAGTTGGCTAATCTTTTTCTCTTTATCCTGGGGCAGCACTTCCGCCACCACTTCCTCAATTTCAAGTTGCTGTCTGACCGCCTCCGCAGTCCGCCTGTTATCTCCCGTAAGCATCACCACATGGATGCCCATTTCCTTAAACTTTCGAATAGCCTCCAGGGAAGTGGCCTTCACTTCATCCGCCACGCCGATAACCCCCAGGAAACGCCCTTCCTCCGCCACCAGCAAAGGCGTCATGCCCTCGTCGGCAAACTTCTCCATACCACCCAGCACCATTTCGTCAATGAAAATGCCGTTTTCCTCCATGTAGGGGAGATTCCCCACAAAATACCGCATGCCTGCCCTTGCTCCCAGGTCCTTGCGCTGAAACGCCTTCTCCCCATCCGGTGCGGCTACTCCTTTCCCGTAACCCCTCTCTTTCTCATCGCCCTTTTCCAGCAGGGCTACCGAACCGGGGCCATCGCCTGTGGCAAAGCTCCCGTCTTCTCCGCAAATATTGGCCTCTCCGGAAGAAGTCCTGACACCCGACACCATAAAATTAGGCCCAATTTCCTCTTTAAGCACGCCTTCCACACCTCTGCCGAAGACAGCTTTGAAATCTCTGATTTCAGGGATATGGAGCTTACAGTCATCCGCATATCCCACCACTGCTTCCGCAAGTGGATGTTCGCTCTTTTTCTCCAGTGCCCCGGCAATCTGAAGCATGGTATCCGCCGACATATTCCGGGCATAGACACTTACCTCCATCACCTTCAGCCTGCCCGCGGTGATGGTTCCTGTCTTATCCATCACCACCGTGTCAACCTCCCGGGCCTGCTGCAGCGCTTCTCCCGACTTGATCAGGATACCATGTCCGGCGCCAACGCCGGTACCCACCATAATTGCCACCGGTGTGGCAAGTCCCAGGGCACAGGGACAGGATATCACCAATACCGCAATGGCCGTAGACAGGGCAAATTCCAAACCGGCACCTGCAAACATCCATACACACAACGTCACCGCCGCTATCCCAATGACCACAGGTACAAATACTCCCGCTACCTTATCTGCAAGCTGCGCAATAGGCGCCTTGCTGGCGCTGGCCTCCTCCACCAGACGGATAATCTGGGACAAGGTGGTATCTTCTCCCACCCTGTCGGCCCTGCATTTCAAAAATCCTGCCTTGTTCACGGTGGCAGACACCACCTTATCCCCCTCATGCTTTTCCACCGGCACGCTCTCTCCCGTAATCGCCGCCTCATCGACGCTGGAGCTGCCCTCCACCACCGTGGCATCCACCGGCACAAGGCTTCCCGGTTTTACCAGGAAAATATCTCCTGTCCGCAGCTCCTCCGTGGGAACTTCCACCTCCCGCCCGTCTTCCGTCAGCAAAATTGCGGACTTGGGAGACAGATCCATAAGTTTTGTAATCGCCTGACTGGTCTTCCCCTTAGAACGGCTCTCCAAGTACTTTCCCACTGTAATCAACGTCAGTATCATACCCGCTGATTCAAAATACAAGTCATGGGAATATTGCTCTACCAGCGCCATATCCCCATGCCCCAGCCCATAACTGATACGGTACATGGCGAAAATACCATAAGCGATGGACGCGGAAGCACCTAATGCAATCAGACTGTCCATATTGGGACTGAAATGCCCAAGCGTCTTAAATCCCACTGAGAAAAACTTTCGATTTTCATAACAGATGGGCAATAGTAACAACAGCTGTGTCAAGGCAAACGTTAGGGCATTCTCGTTTCCGTGAAGATATTTGTGCACAAAGCCGGGTATGGGAATTCCGAACCATTCATTATACATATGATACATTGCCACATACATCAAGGGCAACAGAAACACAACGGAAATCCAAAGCCTCCGCTTCATTGCCCCCGCCTCTTTTTCCGCCCTCTTCTGCAAGCCGTCCCGCCCTGCAGAACTCCCGTTTGTCTTCCTATCGTCTCTACGCTCTTTTGTATCTATCCCGCCTAAACATTTGCCCTCACATTCCCCCTGTCCGGAAGTCATATCCGTCCCCGCCGATTCTGCCCCTGAAATCTGCCCTGTTGAGGTAATCTTGGCACCCTTTTCCGAAGCCATAGCGGATCTCTTTGCTTTCTCCGATATACGGCTTGTTCCGCCTGCAGCCCCCTGCTTTCCGACGCCTCCGATAATCAATGCGGCACCATAGCCCGCTTTCTCCACCGCCGCCACAATACTATCCCCTTCGATTACCTCCTCTTCATACATGACCTCCATAGTCTCCGTCAACAGATTCACGGAAGCCTTCTCCACCCCTTTTAGCTTATTAACCGCCTTTTCCACATGTGAAGAACAGGCGGAACAAGTCATCCCCGAAATATGATAACGCTCTTTCATTCCCTGCACCCCAGCCTTTCTTTTTCAAACTGTTTTTCCATAATTATAAACTTTTCCTTTTATTTCTATTATTTTAATTTTTTTACTAACTCCACTGTTTCTTCCACCACCCCAAGATTCCCTTTCTGTATTTCCTCCACCACACAGGTGGCCATATGCTCCTGCAATACAAGATAACCAAAAGCCTGAAGCGCACTTTCCACCGCCGCCACCTGAATCAGGATATCCCCACAATATCGGTTCTCATCCAACATCTTTGCGATTCCGTTTAACTGCCCGGTCATCCGGCTCAAACGATTCTTCAGCAGCTTTATACCCTTTTCCTCTCGGGGTGTTGCCTTTTGATGACAACACAATCCCTCTTTTGCATGCTCTGTTCCACACGTAACTTCCATTTTATTTTCTTCCATATTTTGTCTCCTTTTCTGATTCCCGCATGTGGAAACTTTTTTCCTCATGTGCTTTGGCAGATTGTGTACTGCAGCACCCATGCATTACCCTTTCGGCACGAAGCTGTTTTAGATTCCAATCGCTGTACAGCGAAACAAAAAGGTGAAATTGACTTATCTGCAAATACCCCCATAAGGTATTTGTGTTGGTATAATGAAAGAATATACCCCCATGGGGTATTTGTCAAGATAATATTTTACCGTAAAATCAGGGCGCGTCTGAAAACGCTTTCCCTTGATCTGCACGCCACACTTCCTGGTCTGCTTCCCTTAGATTTGGGAAGCAAAGCCACACTACGCCTCCCAAATCAGCGCTTACCTATCACAAAGTGTAACGCACATCTGTGGAAAAACTACTTTCAGACACGCCCCAAAAAATTTCACCGGCTGTATTTGAATGTTCAGCACAATTTTGCGCCGACCAAAGGCATGGATTGCTACTTACTGCTTTGTGGGAATCAAATCCATATATCGCCCTATGGCATCTTCCAGAACCTCCAGGTCAATTCTGTCCTTTAACACCATGGTCCCGCCTTCCCTGACTGCTGTGAGCAGTTCCCCTTGTACCATTTTTAAATCTTTGCAGATTTCTTTCTCTCCCAACAATTCCAACATGGTAACTCCATCCAGGAGAATGGCGCGAAAAAGTTTATCCATGGCTTCTTTTATCGCCTGCGGCTCCTGCAAACCGTCACAGAAAATATGTATCTCCCCTTTCATACGCCTCAGAACCTCCACAGATTCCAAAAAAAATGGCATCTTATCCACTGCCTGAGGCCTTCCCTTTTCTAATGTCGCCACGGTAACTGTTCCCTTCAACCGCGACAGCAGTTCTTCCCCGTCCAAAAGCCAGTAATCCGGTTCCTTTGAATTCTCGTGCCTGTTATTGAGAAATCTATATTTTCCCCATTCCTTCCCCATAGATACCACCGCATGTCTGTGAGAACCCACAAGTATCCCCAACATCCCACAGGGTATGCTTTCCAGGTATGGACCTACCTCTTCCGGCAAAAGTACCCTCTCTGTCATGTAAAAACCTAACGGCTTCAGATACAGTTCAAACCATTTGGCGCTCTGCAGCATGGGGCCTGCAGCGTAAACACCACCTTCGTCTGAAAATAAAAATGGCAAATCCATATCCAGTGCAATCTGCCGGTCAGTGACCAGAATTCCGTGATATTCCAGCATATTGGCCACTCCCGCATAAGAGCAGGATGAATTAAATGTCATATATCTCATGTCGATCCCTCCAATGATCCGTAAGCTTCGATACGTCCCATTGATCGAAGCCTGCTTTATCAAAATAGTCCTATTGTCCATTTCATACTATATAATACACATGGTTATGTCAAGGATGGGATACAGGCTCCCGCACCTGCAGAATTTCTTCTCCCACTCTCACCTGCTCTCCCGCCGTCATCCTGACATCGCCGCCATAAGCGCAGTTCTCCACACAGACAAACACATCCGAAGACGCTCCTTCCGCTTCCAGCCCCTGTCTGTCAAATTCTAAAAGAAGTTTTCCTTTCCCCACCACTTCATTCTGAATAATCCGAGGCCGGTAATACCGCACCAACAGTTCGTCGCTTACCTCTCCGGCCTGGATATATAATTCCGCTCCAAATTCCGTTGAAAATAAAAAGGCATTGCCCATGGGAAACAGACGGGTAATTTTGCCTCCTGCAGGCGCATACAGCTTATCTCCGTCTGGCCGAATCACCACTGTTGGCCGTTCCCCCTCTCTTTGTCCCGTCACCTCCCCGGAAACAGGGCTGCACACGGACCATTCTTCCATCTTTTCCTCCACCCGATGTCCCCGCCGCACAGTACTTTTACCTCCCATCGGAACGGCTACCCCTTCAAATCCCCCGTCCTCCACTTCCACCAATTCCCGTCCATACATGGAAACTCTGCCCAACATAAAGCCCAACACTGCCGCCGTCACCGCCCACATCACACCCAAAACCATAAGAAGCCACCTCCAAACACAATTCATTATAATATGATTTCATGCCAAGCTTTCCCATTTGCACAAATAATATGCATAACACAAAAAATGTCATAAAAAAATGTTGACATTTTCCATATGGCAGTGCTATACTCTAGATGTATTCTAAATGAAAGTCATTGAACTCGCATATTTTTGTAAGTCATTGTCTTGATAATGCTTTACAAAAATATGCGATTTTTTGCCTTACCTTTTAGAATCAACAACACTATTATTTTAACACACTTTTTTAAGGAGGTGCCATATGAACAACGGTACAGTCAAATGGTTTAACGCACAAAAGGGCTATGGTTTCATCACCAATGATTCCAACGGCGAAGAGGTTTTCGTACATTTCTCCGCAATAAATGCTGACGGTTTCAAGTCTTTGGAAGAAGGCCAGAAAGTCACTTTCGATACGGAGTGTGACCCTCAAAACAGCAGCAAGATCCGCGCTACCAACGTTACAGTAGTAGCATAAGCGCTGACAACCATTAAAAAATCAGATAGGAGGCTGGCCAATTTGACCAGCCTCCTATTTTTATTTATAATAATAAAATTCTCGCTGCAGGCGTACTAAAATCCCTTGATCTGTCTGCTTACTCTGCCTTCGGGTCCAGCACATGAATAAAGGAACCATTTTCATCCTTTGTCACCCAATAAATCTTACCGTTATGGTACTCCGGATCCACATTACCCGCCAGTCTGCAACCCTTTATTTGGCGCGGACCGCAAAGAGCCGTCCCATCCTCCGAGAAGATCTGGTAATAGGTCTCCACTCCCTCATTGGGCGTACTGTAAATACGTTTCTCCCACATGATCACAAAGCTGTTATCTGAAATGGCCACTATTTTCGGATTTGCCACATAATATTCATCCGCATAATCCGTAAGCCATATCACACCATAATCCGTCTCGGTTCCCTCCAGATAAAGATTTGTCAGCGCATTTTCCGGTCTGGAACCCACAGGAGACCTGGATTCTCCCGCTGTCAGATACATCTCCGCTCCGTCATATCTATAGAAATCTTTTTTCAATATCTGTAAGAACAAATCCCTGGACTCGCTGTATCCACAATAATTTGAACTGGAAGAAGTATTCCTCCATGGTTTCGTAGGCGCGGTATCCAACGACAATGTCCTCTCAGAGCTTCCGCAGAACACATATGCGTTACCTGTCTCTGCCACACCTCCAAGCTGGGCATAGGTTTCATTGTAACCGTGATCCCTGTTTGCGCCTTCTCTGAAATGGAAATTATATGCTTCTCCCATCACACGCCTGTCTGTGTTGATCTTGGATATCACGAAAGTCCTTGTAAAAGCATCCCCATGATTCAGCGCAAGGAATCCTCCGTCTGACACCCCAATAATACGTTGGTCAAAGGAATGGCTGCAATAAGGCGCTTTTCCGGAAAGCCTTTCCATGGTACCACAGTCAACATAGAACACATAATTGGATTGATGCCCACTGTACATTTCCCTGGCATAATTTACCGCCAAAACGCCTCCGTTCACCGCCAAATCACAGTTTCCTGCGTCAAAGGGAAGCTTGGTGGCAAACCGAAGTCCGTCGGATGTGTAATCCGTACTCTCAGCCCCGGTCAAATTACACTCCGCCAGGAAAGAACCATCATAAGCATATTTCGCCACGCTTATAACGATGCACTCTCCACTTTCATCGGTACTGTTCTGCCCCCAGACCACGTAATAATTTCCCTCGTCGTCGCTGGTAATATTGCCAAACAAAGGATAACGGCATTCCAGGGACAACTGATCCACCATTGCCATTTCACTGTTATAACGCTGGATTTTCAACATGTTTTTATCGGAGCTTTCCTCCACATACGCCACATTCAGGCGATCCTGACAATCAAAGAACGCCACCACTTCCGGGGTCTCGGCCGTAAAGGTCCAATACAGTGAAAAGTTTGTACTTACATCCCCCTCAATGCTGATCTCATAACTGCGAACGGCATCATTTGAGAGATCCGGTTCAGGCGTAGGGGTGGGCTCCGGTGTGGGAGTCGGCGTAGGCGTTGGCGTGGGAGTCGGCACCGGCTCTTTCTCCAATCTACCGGTAAGCGAATCAAACTGATACGTCTTACCCTCAATCGTTACGCTTCCTTTTGCCATGGTACCATAAATCAGATCATAATACCAGGCGTTTCCCTGTCCGTCCCGATACCATCCTTTTACCATGTGGCCCTTCTCGTCATAACGCACCCACTTGCCGGTGCCGTCCTCATGTTCCGCCCAGGGACCCGCACTGCCTTCCGGCATGTACACTTCCTTGCTCACGGCCTTCTTGCCGTCATATATGGAATCCAGCCAATACCAGGCCTGACTTCCGGGATCGTATATCTCCTTTCCCACTCCTTCCAGCCCCTGACGGCGGCCGCCCTCATACCAGTACTCGTCCCCATTTACAGTAATCCAGACACAATCTGCGCCTACTCCGGTAACATCGTCAAAATAACAGGGAACCTGGTCTATTTCCAATGCGCCCTTAACCATGGCCCCATAAATAGGATCATAGAAATATGTATTTCCCGCTTCATTGGTGTACCAGCCCTTGATCATATGACCATACTCATCATAGCGCACCCACTTGCCGGTGCCATCCTCATGTTCCGCCCAGGGACCCGCATCACTTTTTGGCATATACACTTCCTTGCTCACAGCCTTCTTGCCGTCATATATGGAATCCAGCCAATACCAGGCCTGACTTCCAGGATCATAAATCTCCTTACCCGGCTCCTCCAAGCCCTGCTTCACGCCGTCTTCATACCAATACCATGCGCCGTCCACTTCTTCCCAACCGTTTCCGCCGGGCGGAGCCGCATAGGCCACAAGCGGCATGGCAAGCCCCGCCAAAGCAATGGCTGCCGTGCAGTTTTTAATTTTCCTGCTCACATTTCTCATTTCAAGCCTCCTGTTCCCGTACCCGCATCAGGGCACTCGTTCCGTTCTCCACGCTTTACGCATCGAATCTGTTTTAAATTCTAACTTATGAAACTGCTAATAATGAACTGCGTTGTCCAACCCCTTTAGACATTCTGTTTTCTTCTATTTGTGATCCCTTGGAAAGAAAAGATCACATCACCCCCTCAGCCAAAAATCTGCAGGACAATCATAAAACACTTCATTTTATTTTACATTAAACTGCCGAAATGTCAAGCAGGCTAATATATGCTCTTTTATAACTTTCACGCTGATCAATCAACACTAAGGTCTTGAAAAACGCAAAAACTGCCAAATATTGCCTTTTTCTTATTGACAAACCATTCCCGATAGGATAAGATATAAAATACATTTCCAGTGAGGGAGTAGTTGGCAGCTTCGGCTGTGGTAATATCAACATAATGATGTTTACATCTGGTATTACCGAAACAATTTATTTGTGACAATGAGACTCATGGACGATCTGCACTTGTTGATACAAAGCGCGGAGCGTCCATGAGTTTTTGATTTCTTACGATTACCGCAAACCACAATCCTAGAGGAGGTTTTCCCATGAATCTGTTTACTTTATTTGTAACCGCCGTCGGTTTGTCCATGGACGCCTTTGCTGTATCCATCTGCAAGGGGCTTGCCATGAAAAAAATATCGTTGAAAAAAGCCTTTATCGTTGGTCTTTGGTTCGGATCCTTCCAGGCCTTCATGCCGTTTATCGGATATCTGTTGGGAAGTCAGTTCAAGCAGTATGTGGAAGCCATCGACCACTGGATCGCATTCGTACTGCTGGCACTGATTGGGGCCAATATGGTGAAAGAAGCGCTCTCCAAGGGGGAAGAGAAAGCAGATGATTCTCTGGACGTTAAAACCATGTTACTGTTGGCCGTTGCCACCAGCATCGACGCATTGGCAGTGGGCGTCACCTACGCCTTTCTTCAGGTCAGCATCCTTCCTGCCGTCTCCTTTATCGGCGTCATCACCTTCATGCTCTCCGCAGTCGGCGTAAAGATCGGAAATGTGTTCGGCATCAAATATAAATCAAAAGCCGAACTTACAGGTGGTGTCATCTTGATCTTAATGGGAAGCAAGATTCTGCTGGAACATTTGGGACTGTTGGAATGGCTTCCGTTTTAATCTCCTCCGCTCCTTCCACAAGCGGGAAACGATGTGACTCACTGCCCCTGTCTTGTGGAAAGGAATTCATACTCACGCTTTGCCTGAGCGTCATCCGGATAATTTTTCAGGTAACTTTCCATCAATGAAAGCGCCTGCTGAAATTCTCCCATATGCTCGTAGGCCACTATTTCATTAAAGGAAAGCGTCTGCATCATGGTGGTATTCTCCAGTTTTTTTCCGGCCTGAAACGCTTCCAGCGCCTTCTGATATTCCCCTCTGGCAATCTCACACAAGCCCAGCTGATTATACATCTGCGCGTTTCCTTCATATTTGCTCAGATAAGAATTGTAGACATTGGCGGCATAGTTATAGTCTCCCGTAGCTTCATACGCTCTGCCCAGATATAGATAACTCTCTGCTCCCCCCTTCTCCTTCGCCTCCTCCAAATCCATATAAGCGTTTTGGTAGTCTCCAAGATAATAATAAATCCGCCCGCTGACGTACTTGTCCATCTGCTTATCCCCAATAGCCAGGGCTGCAACCAGATAAGCCTTTCCATCTTCGCCTTTGTCATAATAGTCCAGCACCTCATATATTTGAATGAGCCTGTCGTAATTTTTTGGATTCAATGCAATCACCTGGTCAAAATCCGCCTTTGCCCCTTGGCTGTCTCCAAGCGCAAGGCGCACATTTCCCCGCAGAAAGAAGGCCTCCTCCTCCAAGGGCCGCAGGCCCAGAATCGCATTATAAACTTCCTCCGCACGATCATACATGTTATTTTTGGTATAGGCCGCCGCCAGATAATAATTTAAATCAAAATCAAAGTTTTCCACCATTCCGTTACTGCCTGCAAGCGCCGCTTCAAAGCAGGTAATCGCCTGCCCATAATCGGTCAATCCCATATGGGCGATTCCTTTTGCCCGGTTAATCAGCCTGGCATTCTCGCCGCTCTCCTTTGCACTTTCCAATACAGTCAACGCGCCCTGGTAGTCCAGCCCCTGTATCATCTTCATGGCTTCCTGTGTCTTTTGCCCCGACGTAGCGCAGCCGGAAAGCGCCATAACAAACATAAGGCCCGCCGTCTGCAGAAACCATTTTCCTCTCAGAATACTCCGCTTCCATTTTATCACTGGGTAATTCACTCCTCGCTTATTGTTGCGTCTTCTCCTCGTCCTGACCCAAATGAGACGTACAATGCGGACATCTCACCGCCTCTGCCGCTATCTCGCTCATACAATATGGACACTTTTTCGTGGCAGGTTTCAAAGGAGCTTCTTCCTCTTTTTTCTTCATCCTGTTTCCAATGGAATTCATCATCTTTATGAGGCAAAAAATAACCAGCGCCGTAATCAGGAAATTTATAACCGCCGTAACAAAGTTGCCGTAATACAGAACTGGTGCATTTTCACCGCTTCCCAAAGTCACAGTAAGATAACTAAAATCCGTCCCGCCAAATATCGCCAGCAAAGGAGTTAAAATATCTTTGTTCAGGGAAGTAACAATGGAGGTAAACGCACCGCCCACAATCACACCAACCGCCATGTCCAGCACATTGCCCCGCATAACAAACTTCTTAAACTCGGAAATCAAACCTTTTCCCTTTTGTCCAACGTTCGCTCTTCCCTTGGATTTATTCTCATCCGCACCCATTCTCCACTTCCGCCTTTCGTCCGTTTTTGTCAGTCAGGCATCCGTAACCTTTCAAAAATATGCCTCCCCGGCCCGCAATGCCCTGCTGTTTATTACATCATAACATAAGAATTTCCACATCACAATATCTATTTGTGTACTTGCCCATTCGGAAAATTTGGTATATACTAAGGCTTGCCACAATTTGTAAGTTACGGCAAAGAGGCGTTTACGATTCTCTGCTTAAATGCAAAGCAACCCATCGTCTCTTAATAAAGTGCACAATCAAAAAAGAGGTAAACCTATGACAAAACAAGAAATATCCGAACTAAAAAAGCTTCTCACCCCCAGGAACTGCTCCATTACCCGCATCTGCGGCTGCTATGTGGACGGGGAAAAAAATAAAAAAACTATGTTTAAGCAGGCATTCCTGGCCCTTCCCGAAGAAGAGATGTTTAAGTACTTTGAGATTCTGCGCAAAACCCTTTCCGGCACCATGGGCAAAAACCTGCTGACCCTGGAATTTCCCCTTGCCAGTGAAGAAACCGGAGGTTCTCAGGAATTCCTGCTGCGTCTGCGAGACAGCAAATTAAAAGATGACGCCCTTTTGGAAGAATTCTACGACAAAGTAATAGAAAACTATGAATATGTGGGGAATTATCTGATCCTGTTGATTCACGACGTATACGATGTTCCCGGAAAGACTTCCGACGGTATAGATATGGAAGATGCCTCGGATGAAGTTTATGAATACATATTATGCTGTATCTGTCCCGTGGAGCTGTCCAAACCAGGTCTCAGTTATAATCCGGAAGAAAACGCCTTTCAAAACCGGGTGCGGGACTGGGTGGTTACGCTCCCCGAAACAGGCTTTCTGTTTCCCGCCTTTCAGGACAGGAGCACCGATCTTCACAGCACCCTCTATTATTCCAAAAATCCTGAGGAATTGCGGGAAAGTTTCGTGGAACCCCTGCTTGGTTGTCCCCTTCCCCTCTCCGCAGGCGGTCAGAAAGAAACCTTCCAGGCCATCATAGAAGACACGCTGGGAGAAGACTGCGGCATCGAGGTTGTAAAAAATATTCACGATAAGCTAAATGAATTGGCGGAAGAACACAAGGAAGCGCCGGAACCGCTGGCGCTGAACAAAAACGAAGTAAAAACCATTCTGGCTGACAGCGGCGTGACAAATGAGCGTCTTTCGGATTTTGATAAACGATATGACGAGACCGCCGGTGAAAAAACTTCCCTGCTCATGAACAATGTAATGAACACCCGCTCCTTTGAAGTCAAAACCCCTGATATTGTCATCAAAGTAAACCCTGAACGCACTGACCTGATCGAAACCCGCAGAATCGACGGCAGAGAATGTCTCATCATTGAATTGGACGGCAGTGTGGAAGTCAACGGGATTACGGTGCGGGCCTCCCTGGCTGAGAACACGCAAAACGATTCGGATAGCGCACAACCTTAAAAAACAGGGAACATATTCTGTTCCCTGTTTTAATCTTTCTTTTCCGGTACCGCCTCTACGCTTCAGCGCCATGAACTGTTTTTTCCAGTCTGGAATTCTGTTCTGTCAATAACTCAAAAAATGCCTCCTCAGGCATGGGCTTGGCATAAAAATAACCTTGCACCTGATCGCATCCAATGCTCTGCAACAGCTTAATCTGTTCCTCTGTCTCCACGCCTTCCGCCAAAAGCCCAAGCTCCAACTTATCCGCCATGGAAACCACCTGTTCCAAAATCAGCCTTCCCTTGCCTGACACCATCATATTTTCAATAAACTTCTTATCCAGCTTAATCACATCGAAGGGCGTCTCCAAAAGAATGTTCAGGGAAGAATAGCCGCTGCCGAAATCGTCCATCAACAAGGTATATCCTTCTTCCTTAAGCTGCAAAGCCTTCAGGCAAACCTGCTGATCGTCCGCCGTCTCCGTAATCTCCAGTTCCAGCAATTCCCTGGGAATCCCATATTTTCCTATCAGATCATCCAACACCCGAATACACTCGTCATCCCTCAGATGAACCCTGGACACATTTACGGAAACCGGACAATCCAAAATACCTGCCTTTTCACATTTTCTGATAAACTTACAGGCTTCCTCCCAAACATAATAATCCACCTTTTTGATAAAACCGTTTTCTTCAATGACCGGAATAAACTGATTGGGATATATCATGCCGCGTTCCGGATGACACCACCGAATCAACGCCTCCGCTCCGATCATCTTATTTCTGGCAATGCTGTACTTGGGCTGCAGATACATAACAAACTGCCGCTCTGTGATGGCTGCCTGCATGTTTTCTTCAATAAATTTCCTGTTGTACAGGGATTCTTTGAACTGCTCCTTATAGAACAAAACATTTGACAATACGTTTTTCTTGGCAGCCTTTCTTGCCATAGCCGCCCGATCCTCCATCTGGCGCAGCTCCATTTCCTTTTCTTCCACTGTATACACTCCATAAGACATCTGAAGCTTTACGTTTTTAAATAAACTGATCCTGGCGTCCAGCCTGCGGATAAAAGCCGTCAGTTCCTCCTCCCGCTCATACTCCGTCACCACCATGAAAACATCACTGCGCAGATTGATGAAGAACTGTCTCTCACCACAAATTTTCTCCAGCTCGTCAGCGACAAAAGCCAATATTTCATCTCCGAATTTTTCACCGTACAAATCATTGACAATCTTAAATTTTCTGATATCAAACTGAATAAAGGCTATCTCTTTAGCGGATGAAAACAAAAGCTGGTTCACACGCCTTCTAAACTGCCGCAGTTTTCCAATATTTTTCAGGAGATTTTGCAGCTCGGTGTTCTGGGGAAGATCCTCCAGTCCCATATTGGTCTCCGCCACATACTTTAAGTGGTCCTTGAGCAAATCCTCCAGAATCTCAATGCTTGTAGTCATTGCCTTGGGGCATCTTTGCAAAATGAGTCCGTTTTGACGGATCGCCGCCATTCCTTCCGGTTTGGAAATATCCTGCCCAAGAATCTCCCGGCAGTTAACCTTTCCGCCCATACTTTCCGTAAAACGCTGTAAAAACTCGTCTGTCTTCTGATTGCCGTGTACCTCAAGCTGTCTGTCCTGGGAATCATAGAAGCCCAATGCCATCCCCAATACCAGCAAGGATGCCGTGATACAACCACAGATCCCGCCCTGACGCATTCCTCCGCCAAAGCATGTGCTGATCTTGAACGCAGTCTTTAAATCCAGCCCAAAATCCTCCGCAAATGCCCCAAAAAGTGCCTGTGAACAATGATATTGTTGATGTAAAAGCTGATTTGCCTTTTCCTTATGCGTCATATGGATTCCCCCATTTCCAATCCACCGGCCTTTAAGCCTGCCGTTTTTCCTTCCCTTTCGTGAACGGCCTAATAACCCAATGCCTTGTTCAGCGCTCCCAATAAATTATCAATATCTATGGGTTTTGATATATGACCGTTCATACCGCTCCGCAAGGCCTCCTGTTTATCTTCTTCAAATGCATTTGCCGTCATGGCGATAATGGGTATGGAAGCCAGCTTTTGATTCCTCAGGCCACGGATTGCCCTAGTGGCCTCATAGCCGTTCATTACCGGCATCTGTACATCCATCAGCACCACCTGGTAATACCCTGGCTGTGACTTTTCCAACATCTCCACCGCAATCTTACCGTTTCCCGCAACCTCCGCAGTGAATCCTGCATCTTCCAATATGGCTACGGCAATTTCCTGATTCAGCTCCACATCCTCCGCCAGCAAAATCCGCCCCGAATGCGCATTCACCACCACATGATCCCTCTCGCGCTCGGTTTCTTCCTCCGTACTCACAATGGAACGCAGACAGCTTCTCAGCTCCGACATAAACAAGGGTTTACTGCAAAATGCGGTAACGCCGGCCTCTCTGGCCTCTCCCTCAATATCGGACCAGTCATAAGCCGACAGCACAATGATGGGGGCATTTCCACCTGTTTCCTTCCTGATCCTCCTAGCAACCTCCACGCCGTTCATATCCGGCAGAAGCCAGTCAATGATATAAACGCCGTACTCATCCCCCCGGGTAATTGCCTGATGGGTACGCAGCACCGCTTCCTTTCCCGACAATGTCCACTCTGCCCGCATTCCCATTTGCTGCAGCATATAAGACACACTGTCACAGGTATTGTAGTCGTCATCCACCACCAGCGCCCTGCAATTATTCAGTTCCGGTATTTCCTGAGGTTCCCTGCGGACAGAATGCAATCTGAACGTAAAGGATACCAATACTTCCGTACCCACATCCTGCTGGCTCTTTACCTCTATGGTGCCGTTCATCATATCCACGATATTTTTTGTGATCGCCATCCCCAGGCCGGTTCCCTGAATTCCGCTGATGGTACTGGTCCGCTCCCGCTCAAAGGGTTCAAAAATATGAGCCACAAATTCATCACTCATACCGATGCCCGTGTCTTTGATATGGAACTCATAAGTTGCACAGTCCACTGTAGCCCTTGGTTTCTCAATGATCCGCAGACTGATAATCCCCCCAGCCGCCGTATATTTCACGGCGTTGCTCAACAAATTCAAAAGAACCTGATTCAGCCGCAGCTTATCACAGATAATATCCTCATCCAGCACATCAACGGCATCAATGTAGAGTTCCAACTGTTTTGCATTGATATCCGCCTGCAGAATATTTTTCAGGCCGTGCAGAATATCCGGCAGACTGCAAGGCTTTTCATCCAGCTGCATCTTTCCGCTTTCAATCCGGCTCATATCCAGCACATCGTTGATCAGACTCAGCAAATGATTGCCTGATGTCATAATCTTTCCCAGATACTCCTTCACCTGCTCCTTATTGTCGATATGAGAAACAGCCAGGGCCGTGAAGCCTACTATGGCGTTCATGGGCGTCCGGATATCATGGGACATATTGGAAAGGAACAGACTCTTGGCTTTGCTTGCCCTGTTGGCCTGTAAAAGCGCATCCTCCAACAGACTTTTCTTCTCCATTTCGTCCCGGGTCTCCTCATCCACACTGCGGAATCCAAGCACCACGCCAACGTTTCCCTCTCCCGTTCCGGCCTTCACGGCCTTCATCTGGAAATACAACACTCTATCGTTGACACAAATACGGAAATTTACATAATATAGTCTTTTTTCAGCCAGTTCTTCCTGCAGCTTTTCCAGAGAAGTGGCCTGACGCACCATCTCCCTGTCATCCTCATGGACATATTTATGTATATAGAGCTCCATGCATTCTTTCAGCGAAATTTCGCCGCTGAAAGCAATATCCAGCATCTGACCTTTTCCGTCGGCATTTCTCAGCCCTCTTCCATGGCCTGTCTGAAGGTCAAAAAAGCAGACAAGATTGTAGTCAATGCCCAGGGCCTGTATTAATTCCTGCTGTTCTCTTCTGTTCCTGTCCTCTTCCAGCTTCTGCGCGGTGCAGTCCAAAAGGAAACGCTGATAGATCAGTTCTCCGTTCTCCATCAGGGCCTTCACATTCCCCATCACATGCAGAATCTCGCCGTCTTTATGCCGCACCCGGTATTCCAAACTGATACTGTCGCCCTCATTTTTCAATCCGCGAATACTCTCCCGCAGCCGTTCCCTATCCTCCTCCAAAATAGACGCCGCAACCATATCAAAGCCTTCCGCCAATAATTCTTCCATAGAGTCGTATCCCAAAATTCTGAGGGCCGCCTTGTTTACACTGACAATTCGGGAACCGTCCGCCGTATGGCACATAACGCCGCAGTCCAACGCTGTAAAAATGGTCTCCAGGGTATGATTCTTACTGATAATCTCCTGCTCATAAGCCCTCTCCTGAGTCACGTCAATAGCCACTCCCACAGTTCCCATCACGCTGCCGTCCCAATCATACAGCGGAGACTTATATGTGGTGAGTAACTTGATTCCCTCTCCGCTCATGACGGTCTCCTCCGAGACACAGGTTTTTCCTGTGGTCATAACCTCCCTCTCGGATTCTATGCAGGCAGGATCATCCTGCTCCACATCCCAAATATAGGCATGTCTGCTTCCCTGCACCTGTGCCTTCGTCTTGTTGACCGTCTTACAGAAACTGTCGTTCACCTTCTCATGGACTCCGTCCTTATCCTTATACCATACAAGGTTGGGAATACTGTTGATTGCGGACTCCAGATATTGACTGGTCTGCCAGTGATCCTTCTGCGTCCTGCAATCCTGCTGCCATCTTGAGAACCTGAATTTCGTCTCATGATCAGACATTGGCATCACCCATATGTCTTTCACTTCCTGCATATAGTCCGCCAGCAGATCCACCTGACTCCGATCCACCAGAAGAATCAGCTCCGTGTCTCCTGCCTTATCCCGAACCAAAGCCTCCAGCGTCTCTTTTACCTCCAGGCCTTCCATGTTGACGATTACAACATCTGCCGATGCCGTCATTGCTTCCTCAGGGCTGACGCTCTCCGTAAACGTATGTGTAAAATATTCTAACGGCGCAATCTCCTTTATGATCTCAAACGCCCTGCTTTTTTTTCCTGTCAAATAGAATTGAACATGGCAATGATACATACCTGCTTCCTCCCATATTATGATAATCCACCTTATTCCTATTGTAACAAGAGACCGCAGACATGTCAACATTTTGAATTTTTATCTCCCATGAAATGACCGACCCCGTAACCGCTCCGCGACCTGCCCTAACGGCTGCTGACACTATGATCTGCCTTCTGTATTTGAAGGCAACGCTAACAACCCTTTTCGCCGAAACAAAGCAGCCTCCTTCTCTGCATAAAGTAATAACCAAAACCCGCAATATCCGCCAACAGCCACCCAATCGGCACCGCCCACCAGATTCCGGCCACTCCTATCACAGGTACCGCGGAAAGAACATTTGCCAACACCACCCTTGTTCCCAGGGAAAATACGGTCAGCACCACAGACATACCGGGCTTTCCCAGCGCCCGGTATAGTCCGTAGAGCAAGAACAGGCAGCCTATCCCGCAATAGAACGTCCCCTCAATCCGCAAGTATCTGACCCCTTCCGCTATGATCTCGGTCTCCTCGGCATTCACAAACAAAAGCATCAGCGGACGGGCAAAAATCCAGACGGACGCCGATACGATCAGGCAGAACAATATGGATAAAAAAACTGCTCCCCTGAACCCGGAACGTATCCGTTCTTCTTTTTTCGCTCCATAATTCTGGGCGATAAACGTGGAAAAGGCATTGCCGAAATCCTGTACCGGCATATAAGCAAACGCATCAATTTTCACCGCCGCCGCAAACGCCGCCATAACCACGGTGCCAAAGCTGTTAACCACCCCCTGTACCAGCAGAATTCCCAAGTTCATAACCGATTGCTGCACACAGGTCAGCACGGAAAACCCGGCAATCTCCCGCATACACTTCCAGCG
Organism: uncultured Acetatifactor sp.; assembly: GCA_910578185.1. Lineage (GTDB taxonomy): Bacteria > Bacillota > Clostridia > Lachnospirales > Lachnospiraceae > Acetatifactor. The sequence continues at coordinate 12,086 of CAJTPN010000014.1, read as the reverse complement.
AATCCGGCGCTCACCTGAGCTGATTTTCAGGCTTGGAACGCATATTCGGGAATAAACTGCGATTCCCACCCCCGACACATATTGCGCAATCACGGTAGCCCCCGCCGCACCTGCCGCTCCCCAGTGCAAACCCATCACAAACCATAAATCCAGCCCTATATTCAAGATGGCGGAAAAAGCCAGAAACACCAAAGGAACCACGGAATTTCCAACCGCCCGAAGCAGGGATGCAAAGTAATTATAAAGAAACGTAGCCAATATCCCGCAAAAAATAACCTGAAGATAGCTACGCATATCTCCCCACACTGTTTCCGGCACCTTCATAAATTCTTCTATGTAGTCCAAAACAAGAAACGATACGATATTCAACAAAATACTCAAAAACAGGATCAAAACAAACGAGGCGCAAATCCCCTCCTTCAATCCCTTCTCATCCCGCTCTCCGAACCGAATCGAGAAAAAGGCCCCGCTGCCCATACATAATCCCAATATGATCGAAGTTAGAAACGTCATAAGGGTAAAGGAAGACCCTACCGCAGCCAGCGCATTTGGCCCCAGAACCTTTCCCACGATCAGTGTATCGGCTATATTATAGCACTGCTGCAGCAGATTTCCCATTATCATAGGGACGGCAAAATACAGCATGGATTTCATTGCCGGTCCTTTTGTCATATCTCTGTTCATTCCCGTTTCCCTTTCTATTGTTATGCAGTATTTTATCTAAGGAACACCACGCCTTATACTCCTTTTCCAAACGGATTTATCGTAACAGTTTTTGCCTGGTCTGTCAATCATGCCACGCCTCTTCAGGCTTCCATGCCACAAAACGGCCATCACATCCCTCCATTTCAGGTAACATACCTCCTCCAGCCAAAGACACGTTGCCAGATATATGACAACAAAATGAAGTCTCCCCCACATGGCTCCTTGACAACGCAGCCCTCATTACGGACGCTGCACTGAAGGCAAAAAACGATCCCCACCGGATTACAGACCGGCGGGGATCATCAAAAGAATTATGTCAGTATCAATGCTGATCGTCCATACACACTCCGATTACGGTGTGGAAAGCGGCTTGCCCTCTTCCTGTAAATCTACCGTATATCGCACATTTGCCGTAGGCAGTCCCATTGACAATACAGTATCCTCGTTATCCGCTCCCAGATAGAAGCCAATGTGAGGCGGCTGGTTATATGCCGTATTCTGATTTGCCACGGTATTACGGTAAACTGGATCATGCATCAGCGTATAAATCATATATTCCGTCTCTTCGGTAGTCATATAAATGCGAAGCTCTGTATCGTCTTCATTTCTCATCACAACTTCTTCACGCCAGTCCCCAAACAAGTCGGCGGTAAGACTGGGCGTTTTCTTTGTAGAGTTATTGGTCTTAGTTCCTTCCAAAACTGCGATCGTGTCCATTTGGTTATTTACCCAATCATACTTGGTAATCGCCCAATCGTCATCCGTAGCGATTCCGTCACCAAGCTCGCTGAGCAGATCGCCGTCCCAATACAATGCCCAGTTCATAGATACAGGCTTTGTTGTAGAGATCACACTACCGTCAAATCCATAAATACCACTGTTTGTAGCCGCAGACCAATATTCATAGCCGGGACGCGGCGTAATATTTGCCGCCATGGCGCGCCCTACGTCCTTCCTGGTAAAGTATGAGCCATTGAGCCGCGCACCCGTAGCCGCGTTGGTCAGGGAATGATTCACTGTTGCATTCTGCTCCTCCGCAGGCACAAACACATACAGATCGTTGTTGTCCGGGTTCATTGCCGCAAGGTGGATTGCATCCGCGTGTCCTGCAAAGTCCTGTCCGTCCTTGCCGTTCTTTACCCATAAAACTGTTCCGTCATGATCCACTGCCATCGCACCAATCACGATCTCATCAAATCCGTCCTTGTCGATATCTCCGGTGGATACGTTATGATTTCCCTTTGAAGCAGTCTCTGTTCCCGATTCCGTATAGAAATTCCACTCCAGCTGCAGCTTGCCGTCGCGCAGCGTATATGCGGCGATGGTGGTCTTTGCATAATAACCCCTGTTCAAAAGCACCGCAGGAATGGTCTCCGTGCTTCCTTCCGCCTTTGGCAGATAGGCAAGGGCAATATTGTAACGAGCAGAACGGTTTCCGCCATCGTTGCCTCCGCTGCTTGTGGTACCCCAATCCGTAAATTCCCCGGTGGTGTTAACATAAGGAATCGTGTCAATCTCTTCACCGGTCAAACCGTTAAATACCGTAACATACTCATTGGAACGGGAATTCACATGACCGTTACCGTTTACGTTCGTTCCGGGTACTACATTTCTGTCTCCGATATAGGAAACAATGGTGCTCTCATCATTCATGTCAAACAGACCGTTCGCATTGGGCCTGTAGGTAACAGAGCCGTCGGAAGTCTTGATAAACAATTCAGCTTTGCCGTCCTCATTTAGATCATAGAACATAAACTGGTTGAAGTGAGCACCGGAAGGCAACTCCAATCCAAGATTCAATCTCCAGAGAGGCGTACCGTCCATCTTATAAACATCAAATATGGTAGGTGAAGAAGGTGCAACGGCAGCACCGGAGTCAAAAGCATTATCCGGATACCACTTCACAATAATCTCGTACTCACCGTCTCCGTCCACATCCGCCGCTCCGGCATCATTTAAGGTATATCCTGCTAAAGCGCCGTCCTTTGTCGGCTGAGGCGCAGGCTTCTGAACCGGAATGCTCTTATAATTCTCTGCGGTTGCCTTTACCTCTTCGCTCTCATACATCATACCGCCCTGGATCTTTGCAACGGTATACACATCCCCTGCCTTACCGGAGGCATCCATAAAGTTAGTTCTGTCCGTAATGGCTTCCGTATTTACCTTCTGTCCGTTGCGATACACATCGAAGGAAATGTCCTCTCCATACTCCGTTACAAGAAGCCTCCATGACACAAACACACCGTTATCGGATTCAATCGCATACACGCCCCTGTCAAGATATTCCATGGAACGCTGATATGCGTTATAGCTGTCATTACTCTTAAAATAACTTACACGATAGTACACATCATATACATAATCCGCCCTCTGAGCGCTGGGATCCGCCGGATTTTCGTTGGGTGTAATCTGATCCCTGATAATATTGTACACGCCGTCCTCCGCTGCCACATTGGCGCCGTATACATAAATTCCCTCTTCCTCTGCATTAAACGCGCGAACAGGATTCCATTGTCCTACTTTCACCTTGTCAATGCCGCCATTGCTCATCAGAGCATAAACTTCCGTAGGGAAATCCGTCGGCAATGCTTCTCCGAAAGACAATTCCAGTGTATTCGGATTGTAAAGGTAAGTAGGGAATGGCAACAAGGTATACGTCATGGTAAAGCTGGGACTTAATCCATATACATTGGTCAAACCATCCAGTACCAAAGGCGCTGTCCACACATAATCTCCCTCCTGACTTGTGGCAAGATCAAAGTCAGGCGTTGCGGTCCACTGCCCTACAGGAACCTGAATGGAAGTGCCGTCGCCAAGACCAACCGTTGCCTCTACAGGAAATTCAAAGCTCTCAAACTGCGATTTCGCCACCTTTACATTGGCAATCTTTTTCACGGAAACTACTTCCGTGGGTCCAAAAGTTACATAGTCCACGATAATATTGTCAAGTCCCATGGCCACGGTGGGCTTTCCGCTTATCTTGTTCATATGCACCACCATGGAACGGATGCCGTTGGCCTCGGCCTCAATGGGAATCCCCGTCTTGGTAAAGCTGTTGGAAGGGTTGTCCTTTTCCGTGATGGTAAAGTCTGCCTGATGTTTCAGATAATCAAAGCGCAGACTCACGGTAAACCATTTATTCTGCCCGCCCAAACCGGTCACAATAGGATTGGCAGCCCCGATAGAGCCCTCAAAAGGCTTCTGGGTTGTGGAACATGCTCCCAGAGGATTTTCAGTGTAGGCACTGATGTTATAGTCCTTGTCAAACCTTAATACGAAATACGGATGCCACTCGTTTGGCGAGACAAACATTACCTGCCCGTTTGCGGTACTGTCGCAGGTTACGGGCATCCAGTCAAAAGTGATCTCAGATCCCTTGATGATCTGGGTAGTCAGATCCAGACGAGAACCTCTGTCACCGCCGCCGTTCACGGAAGCAAACATATAGGCATTGCCTGAGTCCTCGATTTTCTGTGTCAGTTCAAAACCGCCTGATCCGGAATTACTGTCCATACCCTTGCCCCAAGGCTCCGATTTCCAGATCTCAAAAGTAAAATCATTTTCATAGTCATGATCGGAGACATATTCACCTGCATAATTCATCTGATAGGTTGCTTTCAGATTCCTATGATTGCGATTGCCGTCCACTGCAACTAATTCTGCCGTCCAAATATAAGCGGCTTTTTTGGTAACATCAAATGCAGGCTCACTGCTCCAGGTTTCCTGATTGATAGTCACTGTAATCGTAGAACCGTCCACCAGTGTCGCCGTCACTTCTGCCGGATGCTGATAACCATTCTCCCACTCCTGTTTTGTCAAATTTACAGGAGCCAACGCCGCAATGGAATTCATGTCCGAATCCAGAAAATCCGAACGGTAATCCATAACATAACTTACCTTCAAACCAAGCGGATTTTTCACATTTTCAGGCAAAACCAGATCTGCCGTCCATGTATAGATCCCCATCTCATTCACATCAATATTGGCATTACTGGTCCAACTGTCCTGATTGACAGTAAGTTCCATTGTCTCACCGTTTGATAAGGTCGCATTGACTGTCTGAGGATGCTGATAACCGTTCACATATTGATCTTTTGTGACGGTAACGGCACTTAATTCTCCAACTGATTTTACATTCAAATTATCGGAAACGGATGAAGAAACCACCCATTCCATGCTGAAGTTGTCCAATCCAAGATCAGGCACATAGGTTCTTCCCGCATCCACCGTACCTGCCATGTCCAGACGAAGCTGATCAATTTTTGTCACTGCCTCATTTATGTTTACCGTTGCTATACTCTCGCCGCCTACGATAATCTCAGCTGTGTACTGCTCAAAGTCCACATTGATCTCAACCTTTGTCCACGCCCCTATGTCTATCTTTTTCCCGGACTTGGTGATCTCGGATCCATATACGGAATACCAATAATAATCATTGTCCCGGTTCTTGTTTGCGTCCGCGCGCATCTCGCCCACATACACCGATACCACTTCCGTATCGCCGTCATATAGACGAACGCCCGGTCTTCCTCCCTGGCTGTCCGATGTCAGCGCACCGGGGTAAAAATCATAGGAGATCTTTGCACTGCTCATCTCCTTCACTTCAAACGTCTTTACCGCTGTTCTCTTGGAGCACCTCTCTCCATGGATATGAAGATAATGATTTCCGTTTTCACCTTCATCCACGGATAGCTTACCCTCACTTACAAGCGTTCCTGTCATGCCCCAGATTGCGGAAGCATCCCCTTCAAAGTCCTCCGTCAATCCCTCCGTCTTCTCTGCTGCCGGGATATACTCCAGATAGAAGTTGTCCAGTCCGAGATCAGGCACATAGGTTCTTCCCGCATCCACCGTACCTGCCATGTCCAGACGAAGCTGATCAATTTTTGTCACTGCCTCATTTATATTTACCGTTGCTATACTCTCGCCGCCTACGATAATCTCAGCTGTGTACTGCTCAAAGTCCACATTGATCTCAACCTTTGTCCACGCCCCTATGTCTATCTTTTTCCCGGACTTGGTGATCTCGGATCCATATACGGAATACCAATAATAATCATTGTCCCGGTTCTTGTTTGCGTCCGCGCGCATCTCGCCCACATACACCGATACCACTTCCGTATCGCCGTCATATAGACGAACGCCCGGTCTTCCTCCCTGGCTGTCCGATGTCAGTGCACCGGGGTAAAAATCATAGGAGATCTTTGCACTGCTCATCTCCTTCACTTCAAACGTCTTTACTGCTGCTCTCTTGGAGCACCTCTCTCCATGGATATGAAGATAATGATTTCCGTTTTCACCTTCATCCACGGATAGCTTGCCTTCACTTACAAGCGTTCCTGTCATGCCCCAGATTGCGGAAGCATCATTTTCAAAATCATACTGAATCGTCACTCCGCTCTGTGGCACACTCTCGTCCAATTCCACAAGGGACGAGCCTCCCGCCTCCACGGCGGGCACTCCACCCGCAGACGATCCGCCGACGCCTCCTCCAAATGGCAGTGAGGTCATCAACATGCCCAAACTTACCAAAACCGATAGAACACTTTTGTTTACCATTTCTTGTCTCCCTCTTTTATAATGTATTTTTTTATGCAGGATTACGCCCTGCTGGTACATTTTCATTCTACATTTGTGCAGTTTTTCTGTCAAGCTTTTCCAACAATTCTTAACACAAAAAATTACGGTTCGACATTATTCGTCAAACCGTAACTGATATGTCAGGTTATGTAACTGCCTTTATTACGCTCAAATCACAAATTTGTCCATCAGGTTAACCATCATTTCCACCTGGTTGGTTTGTTCCTGGCTGATGGCCGCAGTTTCCTCCGAGGTCGCCGCATTGTCGTCCACCGCTCCGGAAATATTGCCCAGATCCGCGTCGATCTTCTGCATATAATGGACGTTTTGATCCAGCAAATCGGATATCTGAGTCATCTTCTCCGTTGCCAGTCTGGCTCCCGCCATCACCTCATCCATATTTTGGGCGGTTTCATCGGCAATCTCATTCCCTTTTTCCACTGCTGCCACGGTGGTCTCAATCAGTCTGGTGGTTTCCTTGGCTGACCTGGCGGATTCTTCAGCCAGATTTTTAACCTGCTCGGCCACCACCGCAAAACCCTTTCCTGCATCTCCGGCGCGTGCCGCCTCGATTGCCGCATTTAAGGACAGCAGATTTGTCTGCGTGGCGATATCCTGTATAGCGCCAATGATGGCGCCGATTTCTTCCGAACACTTCCTTATCTCACCAATGGCGTCCTTTAATTCCTGCATTTTCTCATTGCCGGCCATCAGCATCTTACCCGCCTGGGATGCAATCTCCACGCAGCCCTTGGCCTCGTTGGAATTCTTGTCCATGTCTGTATACAGATTTTCCGTAAGCGATGTGAGATCCGATACCGTCGTTGCCTGCACGGTACTGGACTCGGCCAGGTTCGTGGCCGCATCTGCCAGCTGCTGCGATCCCCCCTTGATCTGTTCCGACATATCTCTCAGATTCCGCAGCGTATGGCGAATCTCCTCGCTAATTTTATAGAAGGAATCCCTGATGGCGGAAAACTCGCCCACATAATTCTGATTCAGAGCAATATCATAGTTTCCGTCTCCCATCTGCTCCAATGTCTTGGTGATCTCACTGATAATCTTGACCAGATTTTCCTTCATAAACCCGATAGCGCCTACCATTCTGCCCACTTCACTGTCATCCTCCACCATATCAAAGGGTTTGTGCAGATTTCCCTCCGACATGGCTACCATCTGGTCGGACACCTTCGTAATCGGAACCAGCAGCTCTTTTCTGGAAAATTTGATGGATACAACAATCTGGCGAATCACATAAAAGAACGAAAACAAAAACAGCACCTCAACCACCATCTGTAACCCTACCAGTACATCCTTTTTTGTGTCAAGCCTTCTCTGAATCTGACTGATTGCCTTGTCCGTCTGTGAATTGATCACGGCAATATCCGCTTCATACTGCTGGCCAAACACATACGCAACCGCCTCTTCCTGATTTCCTGAAGCGACTGCTCTCATTGCCTCTTCTTCCAACGGAACCAGCCCGTCGGAAATCCTGGCAATGTCCTCCATTTCCTGCCATTCTTCCGTTGTGATATCATTTTTCTTTAAGCCTGCCCAGGCAATGTCCCTGTTCTTATCCTCATTGAGTTCCTTCATATAATTATTATAATACGTTTCTTCCCCTGTGACCGCATATGCCTGCACGGCATAAGTAAGGGCTTTGGAACCCAGGCGGTACTGATTCAACAGCTGTGTTGTCTCCAGACGATCCTCCTCCACAAACAGTACGAAAAAGTTCATCGCAATTGATATGACGAGAAAAATCCCTCCCATAATCAATGCGGTGACAGACCTTTTCTCAATGGCCTGCAGTCGGAGTTCCTGACTTTTTGCCCCCAAGGTACCAGTATTACTCTTGTTCGCTTTCTCCATACTTCTTTCCTCCATGCTTTCCAAGCTGTTATTCATTCCCCTACTCAAATGTCACCTACGCCTTTGTCTAATTCTAACAAATATTCTTGCAAATGTCCAGATATTTTGTTCAAAAAGCACACTTTATTACCCTTTACCGTTTCTATGTCTCTCCAATTCATCAAAAACACCTGCCAGAGTTCTCTCCCTAGTCTCATAGACTGTTCTGCTAAACTGGTTATCAATGGCATACTTCCAGGATCCCCCCTTTGCAGAATGATAAAGCACCACCACATGTCCGTCAATATTCAAATATTCGTTACCCTTATGAGACTTCTTCCACTTGCGCTTAAAAAAGTTCACGCGCCTTGCCTGTTTGTTCTTGAATTCCGTCTCCCGTCGCTTTGCCTGTGCAACATCCCCCTCCATTTTCCCCGCACAGACACATCCCACGGATAACCCATGATACCTGGGGTGTTCCATGAAGTGTGCGTAACGAATAATCTGATACCCGCACATCTGGCATATTCCCACCGGCGCCCCCAGATCCTCCACCCCCACACAGGTCCATCCCGAGTGCGGCACACTTTCTTGTTTCCACAAATTAGGACTGTCTGCCTTCAATGCCTGAAGCCGCAGCTTTTCTTCCTGGGTCCTTTTTCCAGTTTCCTGTCCTTGCCTATTCTCATCATATTCTAAAGCATCTGCTTCTTCCTGAAGCGCCTCCTGAACATACGCTTCCTTCCGAATACCTTCCCGAACATCCCCATCTTTCCGGCGCTCCTGCCAAAATTCCTCTTCTCTTAAAAGTCCTTCCTGAATGTCCTCTGCTTCCTGAAGGCCCTCTGCTTCCTGAAGGCCTCCTGCTTCCTGAAGGCTCTCTGCTTCCTGACGGCCTCCTACTTCCTGAAGGCTCTCTGCTTCCTGAAGGCTCTCTGCTTCCTGAAGGCCCCCTGCTTTCTGAAGGCTCTCTGCTTCCTGAAGGCTCTCTGCTTCCTGAAGGCCCTCTGCTTCCTGAAGGCCCTCCCAAAACGCCTCCTGAATATACTCTTTCTCCCCCAATTCCCCTTGAATATCCCCATCTTCCCGGCGCTCCTTCCCTGCACCCTCCTTTTGTGGAAAGGACTCCTTCCTCCTCCGCAGGGTCTGTTCCTCCCCACAAGGCTTTTCACTGGTTTGTTCGGATTCCTTTTCCCCCGCCCCATTGACAGCATCCGCTGCATCCGACGCCAGGGCCTCCCCATGTTCTTTCTTGAAATAGTTTTCGGAAATATTTCTCACTTGCCCCAGCTTCTCAAATTTAATGCGATAACTTCCGCGCTTTTTGTCAATGTATTCGATGGTGCCCTTTCCGAAAGCATGATGCTCTACGATATCTCCCACTTTTCTGTCCACAACAGTCTCGGACTGCATCTCATGATTCAGCTTTGCCGTATATCCCCGGCTTTCCCGCCAAAGCTCCTCCGAGATACGCCCAATCCTGACATAATTTTGCTCCCCGATCTCATCCAGAAACCGGGAAAGCAGCTTCTTCATTCCGTTCTGGGAAGTACCCTCCGACTCCATCAAAAACAAATATGCTTCCGCCCTGGTGATGGCCACATAACACAGCCTCCGTTCCTCCTCCAACCCGAGTTTCTTCCTGTCCCCCAAGGTCTTAGCTGAGGGAAATATCCCCTCCGTAAACCCCAGGACAAACACCACCGGAAACTCCAATCCCTTGGATGAGTGAATTGTCATCAGTTTCACCGTGTCCTTTGATTCGTCTTCGTCCTCACCTGACTGCAATGCAACTTGCTGTAAAAATGCCTCCAAACTTAGATTCTCGCCAAATTCCCTCTCAAACTCATTGGCAATCCGTTTGAATTCTGCCAGATTTTCCAATCTTTCTTCGTCGCCCAGCTCCCGAATATAACTTTCATATCCTGAGACTTTCGTCACCTCATTCACAATATCCGGTATTCTCTTGGTCTTGTAACTGCTGCGCATGGCCTCCACAAAACGTACAAACTCCCCCACATCGCTGTTTACAAATTCCCTGTCCCCCAGATTACTTGAAAGCGTGGCAAAAAGTGTCCCTCCTGTGCCGGCCAGATTCTCTTCTGCGAAAAAACCGGGCAGTTTAGTCTGATACATGCCGTCCCCCTGGCCAAGCTCCCGAAGCACCTCCAGACGGTTCATCTTTGCACGGCCAAATCTTCTCCTGGGCTTATTTACAATCCTTCGGAAAGACGTATCATCGTCATAGGCAATCAATTTCAAATACGCCAGAAGATCCTGAATCTCCATCCTCTCATAAAAACGGACGCCGCCAAAGATCTCATAAGGTATGTTTTTCTCCACAAGCTTTTTCTCCGCAATGCGCGATAAAAACCCGGAGCGATACAAAATGGCAAAATCCGAATACCTATATCCCTCTTTTGCCTGCAAGCGTTTTATATTTTTGATAACCTGATCCATCTCCTCAAAGTCGTCTTTTGAGTGATAATGTATCACTTTTTCTCCTGTGGGATTATGGGTAAACAAATCCTTCTTGAGACGCAGCTTGTTCTTCTCAATCAATGTGTTGGCGCACTGCAGAATCTGAGGCGTTGATCTGTAATTCTGATTTAATATGATCGTCTTGGTGGGTACATGGGTCTTGTCAAAATCCACCAGAAGACTTACATCAGATCCCCTCCACTCATAGATATTCTGATCCGGATCTCCCACGATCATCAGATTCCTGTAGTATCCCGACAATATTTCCACCAGGCGCATCTCCACCGATGAGCTGTCCTGAAATTCATCCACCATAATATAATTCAATCGGTTCTGCCACTTTTCCCGAACGTGGGCATCTGTCTCCAGCAGATATATGGCAAACGCAATCAGGTCATGAAAATCCAGAGAATAGGTAGCCTTCTGCCTTTGCAGTAACTCCTCCATAATCTGATCGTCCTGATTCCTGATCTTTCCCAGAATCTGACAGGGCATTGGATTACATAGCCTTGTGACATAGCTCATATCCCTTTTTACGACTCCGATTTTCCTCAAGATCGACTCAAAACTGGCATGGTCCAGCTTCAACTCATATTTCTGGTAGATTTCGCCTAAAATCGCCTTTTGCTGATAGGAATCTATAATCTGAAACTGTTTATTCAAAAACAACTTCTCCGGATTTTCCCGCAGAAGGCGATTGCAAAAGCCATGATAAGTACATATGAGATGGGCGGCATTTTCGTCCCCTATCAACGCGCGTATTCTCTTTTTCATCTCACCCGCCGCTTTGTTCGTAAAAGTAACACATAAAATATTGGCGGAATCAATTCCATAATCCTGTACCAAATAAGCATAGCGGCTGACCAGCAGCTTTGTCTTACCGCTGCCTGCCCCTGCAATGACTCTCACATACCCTTCCGTTTCCAGAACCGCTTCCCTTTGCTTCTCATTGAGACTTCCCAATATGTCTGCCATAAACAGCTCATCCTTCCTTCTATCAAGCCATTCCCCGGGCATATGATCACACCCTTATCCGCCGCAACCATTTTCCTTTTCCGAGAATGATTCCAAATCGGATTTTCCTTTTGTAAATAAATCTATTATACTAAAAAAATACAAAATGATCAACCGCCGCCCTTGACTTACTCACTGCAAATCATACCGCCGCTCCCATGGATTATATAGCTGAAGAAATAATTTATTCTCCCAATCTCCCTGTGAACTTGTAATGGATTGCAAATCGTTGCAGCGTGCCCTGAAACATAAAATGAAACAAAATACGATAATAAATTTTCTATTATGATCATTTTGTTACCTTGAGTTTCCGCAAACTGTAATTCCAAAATGAATATAATCTCCCAAAGTACCAATCTGCCACTTTTTTTTAAATATAGAATGGCAGTTCTGCAAATAGAGGTACTTTAATAAGCCCCGCTGGAACCGGACTTCGGGAGACATATTCTTTTATC